>NZ_LN776178.1 GCF_000827595.2 Necropsobacter massiliensis
GACACCGCCGGGTTTTAATTATTTTATTAGTCTGTTTTATCAAGCAGGCTAACAAAATAAATTTTTTGGCAGCGATAGTGCAGTGGGTCCACCTAATCCCATGCCGAACTTAGAAGTGAAACGCTGTAACGCCGATGGTAGTGTGGGGCTTCCCCATGTGAGAGTAGGGCACTGCCAAATACCATTTTTAGCGGAGTGGTAGTTCAGCTGGTTAGAATACCTGCCTGTCACGCAGGGGGTCGCGGGTTCGAGTCCCGTCCATTCCGCCAATTTATTCCGTTCTACTCTATGTAGATTCTCTAGGGGCGTAGTTCAATTGGTAGAGCACCGGTCTCCAAAACCGGGTGTTGGGAGTTCGAGCCTCTCCGCCCCTGCCATTTAATCCTCATCTTAGTATTTTCTATTTATTTTTAGTATAAAAATATGTTCAAGCATGTCGTTTATTTCTTTTAGAAACGTACCGACTGTTTGTTGTGCGGTGCGTTTGATTGCTCGAGAATACGGGTTAGAGGCCTAATCCTTGTTTAATTAGCTGTTCTTTGATGAATTCAAGGCGGTTGGTTGTGGTTAATCCGATGCCGCGAATAAGTTTTTTCAGCGGATTGTCGCCGGTAAATAAGTCTTTTAGCCCTTGCATGGCGAGCAGCATTTTTACCGCTTCGGTTTTTCGCCAGCGTTCATAATGACGCAAATGGCGATATTCGCCGATATTCACGCCAAGTTCCAAGTTTTTATTAATTTCTTGTGCAAGGGCAAGTGCATCCTGAAAACCGAGATTAACCCCGAGTCCGGCAAGCGGATGAATGGTATGTGCGGCATCGCCGAGTAGCGCGATCCGATTTTTCGCAAAATCGCGCGCATAACGGGCGGTTAACGGGATTGCTTGACGTTCTGACTGTACGCGGCACAGACCGAGTTGGTTGTCAAAGGCGACGGTTACGCATTGATTGAATTCGTCCTCGTCGCAATTTACCAGCTCTTGTGCCCGTTCTGGCGGTAATGACCATACGATTGAACAAAGATTTTGCTGATGCAGCGGTAGGAATGCTAGAATGCTGTCGGCGGCAAACATCTGGCGCGCACAATGATTATGCGGTTCAGTTGTTTCAACGTTGCATACCAATGCATGATGTCCGTAATCACGGAAAATCAACGGAATATCCGCTTGTTGCCTGAGCCAAGAATTCGCGCCGTCCGCCCCTACCGCCAGTTTTGCCGATAATATTTGCCCGTTATTTAGCGTCAGTATCGCACTGGTTTCGGCGATTCCTAGGGTTTGTGGAAGTGCGGTGATAATTTCGGCATTTTTTTGCTTCTGTACTTTCTGCCACAACACATCTCGAATCAGATGGTTTTCAACAATATGACCGAGATGAGGAACACCTAATCCTTGCGTATCAAAGCGGATATTGGCAAAGCTGTCTTTTTCGCGCACCTCCATACGGTCATAGCTTGTGACACGCAATTGCCGTAATTGTTGCCATACGCCCAGTTCGTGCAGTAGTGTTTGACTTGCTAAATTTAATGCACTGACCCGGTGTGTCATCTGTTTGATTGGTGTTTGAGGCGGATAGCCTTCAATCACGGCAATATTGATTTTGCTTTTTTCCAGACTTGCCGCCAGTGCCAGACCGACCATACCGCCGCCGATAATGGCGAG
This sequence comes from Necropsobacter massiliensis, assembly GCF_000827595.2. GTDB lineage: Bacteria > Pseudomonadota > Gammaproteobacteria > Enterobacterales > Pasteurellaceae > Necropsobacter > Necropsobacter massiliensis. The sequence continues at coordinate 1,661 of NZ_LN776178.1, forward strand.
CTCAAAGTTTTTCATTATTTGCCACCTTTATGCTGAAACCCATCCCAATGCCGATTTGGCGAAACGCCGTCTTAATATGGCAGACTGCGATAATGCCATTAATCCCAGATTCCGACCGATTTGAAACGGTAATAAATCATTTGCAAACACGGATAATAAACCGTCGGTCAGGCGCATAATATGCTGTTGATCCGCACCACGGCGCTGCTGATAATGTTGTAAGCTGTGATATTCGCCAATGTCCTGTCCGTGCAAAAATTGTTGTGCAAGCGTTTCTGCCAGACACATGACATCGCGAATTCCCAGATTGAACCCTTGTCCGGCGATAGGGTGTAGTGTTTGTGCGGCATTACCGATTAATGCGATGCGGGATTGAATATGCCGACTTGCCCGATAGAGGTTGAGCGGATAAGCCAAGCGCTGTCCGCATCGCTGTAATTTGCCTAGTCGCCAGCCGAACCGTTTTTGCAATGCGGTCAGGAAATCCTGCTCGTTGAGAGTTAATAACGGCTGTGGGTTTTTCACGCACCAGACCAGCGACATGAGATTGTCCCGCATTGGTAATAACGCAATCGGCCCTTCGGCGGTAAAGCGTTCAAACGCCCGCTGATTATGCGCTTGCTGCACCTGAATATTGCTGATGATCGCCGTTTGTGCGTAGGCATGAATCAGTTCAATGGAAATTCCCGCCGCACTTGCCGCGCTTGATTGCGTGCCGTCAGCGCCGACCAGTAACGGTGCGGTTAAAGTGCGGTCATTTTTGAGTGAAATTTCGACCGCACTTTGTGAACGCGCGATATGCTTGATTTCTACCGGCGCAAGATAGGTTATATTTGAATATTGCGCCATGGCATTGAGCAGCACCTCGCCGGTCCGACTAAGTTCGACCACCGCACCAAGTTGTGATACGCCGAATTCATCGGCATTAAATTCGACAATACCGCTGTGTCCTTTATCAGAGACATGGATTTGCTCGATCGGTGTTGCAAACGGCTGAAGTTGCTGCCAGAGATTTTGCCCGTCGGGCAGCGAGATCGCCTCAAAATGATGGCAGCTGCCGTGCGATAACGCGATGCTGCGCGCATCAAAACCGCCGTGTCGATGTTGATGTGGAGGTTGTTTTTCCAGCACTGCGATCTTGATTCGACCTTGAGTCCGGGCACTTAATGCCAGCGCAAGGGTCGAGCCGGTCATTGCGCCGCCCATAATAATAAGATCGTAATGCATCGAACTATCCCTAAGTGTTTGTAAACGCGATTGGCCCCGGTTAACTATAAACCATGTTTAAGCCGAGACGACTTTAATGCCTAGCCCAACCAAAACTGCGCCGAGAACGCGGTCGATCCAATGTCCAGCTTTCTGAAAACGGTGATTGACAGATGGAATCGACAGTAAAAACGCGACCGTAGCAAACCAAGCGAACAGCAGGAACATCATCCAAGCACCGTAAATACTCAGCTGCCATAAGGGCATTGTGGGCGACAGCACCACGGTGAAAACGGAAACCAAATATACCGGTGCTTTCGGATTCAGTACATTGCATAAAAACCCTTTCCATAAGGTTTTTGCACTGCTTTGAGTGGCGAGGTGTAGTTTTTGAATTTCGATTACCTCATTATTAGCCTTGGCGCGCAACCCTTGAATGCCGAGATAAATTAAATATGCACCGCCAACGATTTTAATAATGGTCAATAACCAAGCTGCAGACGCAATAATTGCCGCCAGACCGAGAATGGAATACAAAATATGCACACTGAACCCTAAACTGACGCCGAGCGCACAGAGCATGCCGGCTTTACGTCCGGGGCTGAGCGTCTGCTGTGACACAAAAATAAAGTCCGGGCCGGGAGAAATGGCGGCCAAGATATGAATACCAGTAATAATAAAAAATCCGTGCCAAAAATCCATAATATATTGCCCTTATTTTAATTTAATCTAGGACGGAATGATTTCCACCCACTTTAGATTGAACCTGCCATAAGGCGTTCAATATCGTCAATTTCCTTCGGTGCTGCGCCGGTAAGGATTTTATTACCGTATTCGGTGATCAGAATATTATCCTCAATGCGCACACCGATGCCGCGGTATTGCGCCGGTATATCGGCATCATCAGGAATGTATAGCCCTGGTTCGACGGTCAACACCATACCGATTTGCAGCGGGCGATCACGTTGTGTGTTATTGCTATGGTCATTGCCTTGATTCTTGTGATAGCAGCCCACGTCATGCACATCCAAACCGAGCCAGTGACCTAAACCGTGCATATAAAAACGGCGGTAAGCTTGATTTTCAATCAGCTGGTTTTCATCGCCGTGTAAAATGCCCAACTCAATCAAACCACGCACTTTGATTTTGATCACTTCATCATTAGCCTGCTGAATAGTATTGCCCGCCACCAGTAGTTCGATGGCGCGTTTTTGGGCATTCAGTACCAGTTGATAAATCGCGCGTTGGGGCGGATTGAACACGCCGTTTACTGGAAATGTACGGGTAATGTCACCGGCGTACATGGCAAATTCGCAGCCGGCGTCGATTAGCACCAGCTCGCCGTCTTGCAGTGGCTGATCATTTTCCGTGTAATGCAGAGTACAGGCGTTCGAACCGCCAGCGACAATGCTACTGTAAGCCGGATAACGGGCGCCAAAACGGGCAAATTCGTGCAGGATTTCGCTTTCAATTTCATATTCCAGGCGATTAGGGCGGGTTTGTTGCATGGCGCGGATGTGAGCGAGGGCGGAAATTTGTCCCGCCTGCTGCATTAATGCCGTTTCGCTGTAAGATTTAAACAGGCGCAGTTCGTCCAGTATCGGCGACCAGGATAAAACTTGCGAAAAACGCACCGCACTTTGCGCCAGTATTGGCGCCAGCAGTTGATCGCCCCAAACTTGCTGCTCTGCTTGGTGATAAAGTGCGGTGATATTTTGGGTTAATTCGGTAAACCGCGTTGCAAATTGGTCTATTGCATAGGCGGCGTCAAGACCAAGTGCGGACGGCGCTTTTTCGACGCCCAGACGGCGACCGTGCCAGATTTCCTGTAAGGGATCCGCCGGACGTAAGAAAACTATGCTGCGTGTTTGATGGTTGCTTTTTAACAACAGCAGAATAGCGTCGGGTTCGTTGAAACCGGTCAGATACCAGAAATAGCTGTCCTGCCGGAAGGGATAACAGCAATCTTTGTTGCGTACCTGTTCTTTGGCGGAAAAAATCACGGCGACCGCATTATTTTCCATTTGAGTGAAACATTTTTCGCGTCGTTGCTGAAACTCCGTAATTGGGATGTGCGCTGCGTATGCGAGATCCATAGCCGTACTCCGAAGATTAATGCAGCAGCGGCTTAGTGGCGCTTTGCGGCGGACAAAAATAGGTGTAAAGCAGCGCCGCCACCGTTCTCACATATTCAATGATTTCTTCCAACGCATCGGCTAATTCTTCCGGATTGTCGTTTTCGTCATAGCCCAACTGAGCGATATCCTGTAAATCGTCCAGCGCTTCGCCGATTTCGCCTTTTTCTTTGTCCAGATTAGGCTGATTAAGCCCCAAGCCAAGTAAAAAATTATTGCTCCATTCCGATAAGGCGTCGGCGCGCAAAAAGACGTCTTCATCTTCCGGCAACCACAGCTCGAAATTAAAGCCGTCAATGTCCGCCAGCATTTGCCCGATGTGCCGATACAGAGTGCCGATCTCCGGCAGTAGTGCGCTTGGGTAGGCGTGATTATCGTTGGTAAATTGATACAGCAGCGGCTGCCAGCGTTGATCATTAACGCCGCCGCAGATGAGCCCGCTTAAAAAACCGTGCAGTTCCGCACAAGAAAGGTCAATGCCCGAATGGGTTAATTTTTGTTGTAATTCTGTGTAAGAAAGGCGCTGTTCTGTCATGTTATTTTTCCTATGTAACGATATCAATAGTTTAACACCGTTCCGGTTATGCAACCACCGATCAGTTTGATTTTTTATGACGAAAAATGTTTGCTATGGCATAATAGCCGGCGGAGAAAACAGACCGAATAGGGGAGCTTATGTCGTCTAAAAGTATAGAATTGCCCGTATTGGGGCAGGTGTTGCGCCTCAATTGTCCGGAAGAACAGCACGAGGCACTGCGGCAGGCCGCCAGAGCGCTGGATCAGCGGGTGTCGGAGATGAAAGAGCGTACCGGCATTTTGCAGGTGGAAAAAGTGTTGTCGATTGTGGCGTTGAATCTCAGTTACGAATTAATTCAGGAACAGCAAAAAGCGCAATTAATCGAAAATGTTGTCGCGACACGGATTCAGCAATTGGACAGTTCGTTAGAAAATATTTTGGCGCAGAAAGCGAATTTTTGAATAAATAATGATGATTTAGCGTCAGAATTTCAAAATTAGTCTGGTCAATCAGTGCAAATTAAGTTAGTATTATTTCAAAGTTTACCTGAGGTGTTCGCCAGTGGATTACGTCCCTGAGCCGATACTTTAAACTTTATGAATCGGTTTCCTATTGTTGGTGTGCATGCTTAACTTGACCTTCGGTCCTGATGTAAGAAGCCTGAAAACGATTACAACTGATTCCCTTGAACCGTAGGGTTCAAGGACCGACCATTCACAGCGGCATCTCGGGTCCCTTCTTTGCTATCCCCGGATAATCATGTATTCATTTCAGTCTATTTTGCAGCAGCGCCGTCAAATTCGCGAACAAATGCGTGAAACGCGTAATAAATTGACCGCACTTGAGCAGACACAAGCGGAACAACGCGTTACCGAGCAGGCATTAGCCTTAATCAAACAGCGGCAGGCGCGCCATGTGGCGCTGTATCTATCATTTGACGGCGAGATCTCAACCGCGTTATTGATTCGGCAATTATGGGCGCAACATATGCAAGTGTATTTGCCGGTGCTGCATCCGTTTTGCCGCGGGCATTTGCTGTTTCTGCGTTATCGGCGGGAAAGTGTCATGACACGCAATAAATTCGGTATTATTGAACCGCACTTAAATGTGCTGGATGTGTTGCCGAGCAATCAACTGGATATTATTTTTACTCCGCTGGTCGCTTTTGATAAGGCCGGCAATCGGCTGGGCATGGGCGGCGGGTTTTATGATCGCACGTTGCAGCATTGGCAGCAAAAACGCTTTATTCCCGTTGGGCTGGCACATCGCTGTCAACAGGTTGAAGCGCTGCCGACGGAAAGCTGGGATATTCCGCTGGCACAGATTTTAACCGGTTGAATAGCGTTACTTTTCATAACATATTACGGAAAGTTATTGGTAAAAAATATTTTTTCTTTTACAATTTCCCGCATCTTTTACGGGTACATCCCTTTTTTATTTGTTTTTAAGGAAAAATTATGTTGAAGAAATTAGCTGTTTTAGCTCTCTCGGTTTTCGCCGTTTCGACTGTTACTCAGGCTGCCGGCGATAGTTTATTCGAGCGTATTAATCAGAAAGGAACGATAACCGTTGGCACCGAAGGGACTTACGCACCTTTCACCTATCATGACGCCAGCGGTAAATTAACCGGCTATGATGTGGAAGTGACCCGCGCGATCGCAGACAAATTAGGCGTGCGTGTAGAATTTAAAGAAACCCAATGGGATGCCATGTTGGCAGGCTTAAAGGGCGGTCGCTTTGATTTGGTCGCCAATCAGGTGGGCTTGACCACACCGGAACGTCAGGCGACTTTTGATAAATCCGAACCTTACAGTTGGTCGGGCGCAATGTTGCTTGCGCGCAGCGATGAAAGCCGTTTGCATCAAGTCGAAGATGTGAAAAATCTGAGAGCGGCACAGACGCTTAGTTCCAATTATGGCGAATTGGCGGTGAAATACGGTGCGAAAATCATACCGATTGACGGTATGGCGCAAGGGTTGCTGCTGATTCAACAGAACCGTGCCGATGTCACTTTCAATGATTCGCTCGCATTATTGGATTATTTGAAAAAGAATCCGAATTCCGGTCTGAAACCGTTTTGGGAATCCGAAGATAAAGTCGGCGCAGGCTTAATTGCGAATAAAGGTAATCAGGACGCGCTGGAAAAAATCAACGCGGCGCTTGAACAGCTGCGTCAGGACGGCACCTTAAAACGCCTGGGCGAACAATTCTTCGGTAAGGATATCAGTGTTAAATAGTATATTGACTGCCTTGCCGTTTATGACCGAAGCCCGTGCGGATTTGGTGATAAACGGCTTTTTTCCTATGTTGAGTGCGGCGGTGTTGGTATCGATACCGCTTGCGGTAGTGTCTTTTTTCTTCGGTATGATAATTGCCGTTGCGGTGGCGTTGCTGCGGGTGACACCGGCAAACGGTATTTTTCACCGCACTTTACTCGCTATTGCCAACATTTATATTTCCATTATCCGCGGCACGCCGATGCTGGTGCAGATTTCCGTGGTCTTTTATGGTTTGCCGGCAATCGGCGTGTTTATTGATCCGATCCCCGCTGCAATTATCGGTTTTTCTCTGAATGTCGGCGCGTACGGCTCGGAAACCGTGCGGGCGGCGATCCAATCGGTGCCGAAAGGACAGTGGGAAGCCGGTTTTACTATCGGCATGAATTATATGCAAACCTTTCGCCGTATTATTGCGCCGCAGGCGTTTCGGGTGGCGGTTCCGCCGCTCAGTAACAGTTTTATCGGCTTATTTAAAGATACTTCGCTGGCCTCTGTTGTTACCGTGACGGAAATGTTTCGCGTAGCGCAGCAAATCGCCAATTCCTCTTATGATTTTCTGCCGGTGTATATTGAAGCCGGGTTGATTTATTGGTGTTTTTGCTTTGTCTTGTTTGTGATTCAGGCACGGGTGGAAAAACATCTGAACCGTTACGTGGCGCGCTAAGAGGAAGGCTATAATGATTAAGATCCGTAATATTCATAAACGTTTTGAGCACACTCCGGTGTTGCGTGGCGTAGATCTGGATATTGAAAAAGGTGAAGTGGTAGTGATTCTCGGGCCTTCCGGTTCGGGCAAAACCACCTTTCTGCGCTGCCTTAATGCGCTGGAATTGCCGGAACAGGGAACCATCGAGTTTCAGACCGCACAACCGTTTAAAATTGATTTCGCCTCAAAATCCGTGCGTAAAGATATTTTAGCGCTGCGTCGCCGTTCGGGCATGGTCTTTCAGCAATATAATCTGTTTCCACATAAAACCGCGTTGGAAAATGTCATGGAAGGCCCGGTTCAGGTACAGAAACGCGATGTTGCGACAGTGCGCACGGAAGCTGAGCAATTGCTGTGCAAAGTGGGCTTATCGGACAAAATCAATTTGTATCCCTATCAGCTTTCCGGCGGACAGCAACAGCGCGTCGGTATTGCCCGCGCACTGGCAATTCAGCCCGAATTAATGTTGTTTGACGAACCGACTTCAGCGCTAGATCCGGAATTGGTGCAGGATGTGCTGAACACCATGAAGGAATTAGCCAATGAGGGCTGGACTATGTTAGTGGTGACCCATGAAATTAAATTTGCCCTAGAAGTGGCGGATTTAGTGGTGGTGATGGACGGCGGCGTAATTGTCGAACAAGGCTCGCCGCAGGCATTATTCGCCAATCCCCAACACGAACGCACCAAAGCCTTTTTACACCGGCTAAGAGCGGATGAGTAAAAAAGTGCGGTGGAAATGTTATCTAACTTTGGCAGGGCAGATCATTTTCCATCGTACTTTTTTTGATTAAATGATTTGTCCGCCGATACCAATAAATAAACCGGCAATAGCACCGCTCATGAGGTTTGATAGTGAACCGGCGATGACTGCTTTTAAACCTAACTTGGCAATATCGCTGCGACGGTTTGGTGCCATACTGCCTAAGCCTCCGATTAAAATAGCAATTGAGCCGAAATTAGCGAAACCGCATAAAGCAAAGGTTACGATCGCGATAGTTTTCGCTTGCAGTTGTATTGCAGAGGTTGGATTTAAATATTGGACAAAATCAATATAAGCCACAAATTCGTTCAGCACTAATTTTTGTCCGATCATTGAACCGGATAAATGTGCTTCTTCCCAAGGTACGCCGATTGCCCATGCTATCGGCTGAAAAATATAACCTAAAATAGATTGTAAGGTGATATTCTCGAATCCCACCGATCCTGCGACAGCCCCGATAATCCAGTTTAGCATGGCAATTAATGCGATAAATGCGATCAGCATGGCGCCGATATTAATGGCTAGTTGTACACCCGAAATAGCACCGCCAGCGGCGGCATCAATAATATTAGCAGGTTTTTCTTCCATGTAATTATCTGATATTTTTTCCTGTGGCGTTTCAGTTTGCGGCAATATGATTTTGGCGAATAATAATCCACCGGGCGCCGCCATAAACGAAGCGGCGATCAAATAAGGCAATGGAATACCTAAGCCAACATATCCGGCTAAATTGGCACCGGCCACAGAGGCTAAACCTCCGGTCATTACCGCAAATAATTCGGATTTTGTCATGTTTTTAATATAGGGTTTGACTAATAACGGTGCTTCTGTTTGTCCAACGAAAATATTTGCCGCGGCGGAGGTGGATTCTGTTTTGGATGTTTTCAACAGTTTCTGTAATGCACCACCTAAAATTTTAATAACAAATTGCATCACACCTAAATAATATAATAGTGAGATCAAGGCTGAGAAAAAAATAATGGACGGTAACACATACAATGCAAATACAAAGCTATCGTTTCCGAGAATATCCGCCATTCGTTGACTGACTAAGCCACCAAATAAGAATTTTATCCCTTCGCCGCCAAAACTGATGATTTTTCCTACGCCGTCAGAGACGCCCATTAAAATTGCGCGTCCCCAAGGTACATACAAAATCAAGGCGCCAATACCGATTTGCAAGGCAAAAGCACCGAATACGGTACGTAAATTAATGGCTTTTTTGTTGCTGGAGAGTAAAAAGGCGATCAATAACAAAATAAAAATACCGAACAGGCTGTTTAAAATGCTCATGTTGTGCCTCCTTAAAATAAATTCGATAAAAAACCGGCAGTGAATGCTCACTGCCAATTCCGGTTATTGTTGATTGAAATATTGCACCGCCAAGATTGCCCCGATTTTGGCATTGTTTTTCACCAGTTTAATGTTGGCTTCTAGGCTTTTACCACCGGTCATTTCAACGATTTTGCCGAGTAGAAATGGAGTAATATCCTTGCCTTTAATGCCTTTTTCTTCCGCTTCTTTGACCGCACTTTCAATAATGCCATTAATGTAATCAGGGTTTAACGCATCTTGCTCTGGAATCGGATTGGCAACCACGATGCCACCGTTTAACCCCAGCTCCCATTTGATTTTTATCATCGTGGCAATATGTGACAGATTATCAGAGGAAAGGGCTAATGGTAGGCCACTGTCACGAGTAAAGAATGCTGGTAAGTTTTGCGTCTGATAACCGATAACAGGCACGCCTTTGGTCTCCAAATATTCCAACGTCGCCGGTAAATCTAAGATAGACTTGGCACCGGCGCAAATAACAGCGACATCAGTTTGTGCCAATTCATCCAGATCCGCAGAAATATCCAGATTATTTTCCCAGCCGCGGTGTACACCACCTAAACCGCCAGTGACAAAAAATTTAATGCCAGCTAACTGAGCTGCAATCATTGTTGTGGCAACAGTGGTTGCGCCTAGTTTTTGGGATGCTACAACATCGGCTAAATCGCGACGTGATACTTTGGCTATACCTTTGCTACTGCCAAACATTTCTAGTTCCTCATCAGATAGTCCGATTTTAATTTTTCCCCCCACAATAGCGATAGTTGCAGGCACAGCACCATTATCACGAATAATTTGTTCTACTTCGCGCGCCATAGCCACATTTTGTGGATAGGGCATGCCATGGGAAATAATCGTGGATTCCAGCGCGACAATAGGTAAACCTTCTGCCATACCGGCTTGGACTTCTTCGGATAACACAAGATATTTATTCATAATAATTCTCCATTTCGAGTTCTAGTTGGTGTTTAGTTAGATTAGGACGTACGGTAAATTCTGATTGAATAGTATGGTAGGCATTGGTCATTCCGGCGAGAATGCAATCATCTATAGGGTGATTGTTCAGCCATGCTGCGATATAAGCACCGCTGAATCCATCTCCGGCACCGGTGACATCCACGATTTTTTCTGCGGCGACTTGTTTTACCGGATACCATTTGCGTGTTTTTTGCGAAGCTGCTAAAACACCTTTTGAACCGGCAGTTAAAATAATCTGTTTTACTCCGTAATCCAGTACGGTATCTATTGCCTGCTCAAGTTTTTTCTCACTATTCAAAACTGAGTTCACAAAAGCGCCGAGTTCCCCTTTGTTAATAAACAGGCAATCTACAGCAGACAGTTGCTGCGGTAAATGCGCCATTTTGGGTTCGGATACTGCAATAACAGCCAGCTTGATCTGTTGTTTTAGCGAGTAAGCACATAGAAATTCCACCGTTTCTTTCGGGCAGTTAAGATCCACTACGATGCAGCCGGCATTGCGTAAAATATGCTGTTGCTTCACCAATAATTCCGGCGTAAAGGCATCATAAATAGACATATCGGCCAAACCGAGATACATTTCGCCGTCACGATCTAATAATGCCGTATAGCAGCCGGTGGACTGTCCTTCAATTATGATGACGCTTTCGGTATCCATAAAAGGGGAAGACAGATTTTTAATTCGTCCCCATTCTGGATCGTTGCCTACCGTCGAAATTAATACTACATCTTTTTCCAGCCGCCCTAAGTTTTCCGCAACATTACGTACTACGCCACCGATAGAGACAGTGGAATTTACCGGATTAGACGTATAGCCATACAATTCGTGATCAGTTTTAATTTTTTTATCTAAATTAGCTGCACCGATACATACGATTTGATTGCGGGTATTGATGATATAAGCCCGGCCTAACAAGTCACCATGTTTTACTAAGGTCGAGATAATATTGGCTACGGCCGGACGGGATAAATTTACTTGTTCGGCAATTTCTTGCTGTGAAATAAATGGATTTCGACGGATTAGATCAAAAATAGCACGTTCATTTTCGGTCATAATTAATTCTCCAAATAAACATAAGTTTATAGATAAAACTTATGTTTGGGATTGTTGATCAATATTTGATCAGTTTCAACAGATTGATCTTAGAATTGTGATCATACTCACGAAAATAAAAAGGAAGAGGTTATAAGAATAAGCCGGGTGGATAGAAAGTCGGAAAATTATTAAAATAAAAGCGCCGGAATATTAGCCGACGCTTTGTTTGCAATAATGCACTCGTTCAGCTGTTACACGATTATTGCAACAGTGAAATATCGGCTACCTGTAAGAACAGGTTTTGCAGAGTGTTTAAAATTGCCAAGCGGTTATTGCGTAGGTTTATGTCATCGGCGTTGACCATGACGTGATCGAAGAAATCATCCACCGGTTCACGCAGGGCAGCTAGACGATCTAGCGCGGTTTGATATTCGCCTGCGGCAAACAACGGTTGCAATTCTCTTTGTAGGTTCTCAACCTGTTCGGCAAGAACCATTTCCGCCGGTTCTAGGCACAAAGTGCGGTCGATTTTTTCCGAGATTTGGCCGTCCGTTTTCGCCAGAATATTGCCGACCCGTTTATTCGCTGCTGCCAGCGCATCGGCTGAATCTAAGGTACGGAAGTGCGCCACTGCACGAACGCGGGCGTCGAAATCCGCCGGTTTTGTCGGGCGCCGTGCCGATACCGCCTGAATCACATCGACGCCAATTCCTTGGTCCTGATACCAAGCGCGGAAGCGACCGAGCATAAAATCAACCACTTCATCGACAACATTCGGATTGGTTAATTTATTAGCGAAAAGTGCGGTGGATTTTTTGACTAAATCTTCTAAATCTAACGGTAGTTTTTTCTCCACGATAATCCGCAATACGCCCAATGCCGCACGACGCAGCGCAAATGGGTCGGCGCTGCCTTTCGGTTGTTGACCGATGCCGAAAATGCCAGTCAGCGTGTCTATTTTATCGGCAAGTGCGACGGAACATGCTACCGGCGAGTTTGGCAGATTGTCGCCTGCAAACCGCGGCATATATTGTTCGTTCAGCGCCACCGCCACTTCTTCGTCTTCACCGTCATGGCGCGCATAGTGCATTCCCATTACGCCCTGCGTGTCAGTAAATTCAAACACCATGTTGGTCATGAGATCGCATTTCGACAATAAACCGGCGCGTGTCGCTTTGTTCACATCGGCGCCGATTTGGGCGGCGATAATACCGCTTAATTGTTCAAGGCGGTCGGTTTTATCGCGCAGCGTGCCGAGTTGCTGCTGAAACAATACGGTTTCTAGACGCGGCAGTTGATCTTCCAAACGCTGTTTTAAATCCGTTTTGAAGAAAAATTCCGCGTCAGTTAAGCGCGGGCGTACCACTTTTTCGTTGCCCTCAATAATTGCGCTCGGATCCTGCGGGTTGATGTTCGATACGAAAATAAAGTGCGGTAAGAGTTTGCCTGTTTTATCATAAATCGGAAAGTATTTCTGATCGCCTTTCATGGTATAAACCAGCGCCTCCGCCGGTACTGCCAAAAAGCGTTCTTCAAATTTTGCGCTCAGCACGTTTGGATATTCCACTAACGCGGTGACTTCATCCAATAAATCCTCTTCAATATCCGCCGTGCCACCAAGTGCGGTAGCTTTTTCCTGCGATTTTGCCAAAATTGAGGCTTTGCGCTCATTGAAATCGGCGATTACCGAGCCTTTTTCTTTTAATAGCGCGGGATATTGATCGGCGTGGGTAATGCGAAATTCGCGTTTACCCAGAAAACGGTGACCGCGAATAATGTTGTCGCTCTTAATACCTAAAATATTGCCTTCGATTAGCTCATCACCCAGCAATAACGTGACAGTATGGACAGGGCGCACAAATTGTTCCGTTTTATCACCCCAACGCATCGTTTTCGGGATCGGTAGTTTCGCTAAGGCGTTGCTGATCATACCGCACAATAAATTTTTGGTCGGCTGACCTTCAATTACCGCGCGATGTACCAGCCATTCGCCTTTCTCAGTTTTTAAACGTTCCGCCTGCGCCACGCTGATCCCACAGCCGCGCGCCCAGCCTTCCGCCGCTTTGGTCGGATTGCCAGCCGCGTCAAACGCCGCAGACACCGCCGGTCCGCGTTTTTCAATTTCTTTGCTCGGTTGGCTGGTGCTTAAGTCTAATACTTTCACCGCCAAACGGCGCGGCGCAGCGAACCATTCAACGCGGTCAAAAGCCAAACCCGCCTGATTTAACTCTTGTTCTACATTCTCTGCAAAGGCTGTCGCTAATTTTTTCAGTGCCTTCGGCGGCAGTTCTTCAGTGCCGATCTCGGCGAGGAAGTTTTGTGTTGTCATTGTTTATCTCTTTGAATTATTTCTTTATATTTGAAAAGTTGCAAATTTTCGTTAAGTGTAAAGTTTGTGTTTTGCTCGGTTTGTCAAATCTCCCCTAACCCCTCTTTACTAAAGAGGGGGATCAGATCGCTAAGTATATTATTCCATCTATAATATCTCACTCAAACGAATCATAAATCACTATCAATCAAACTAATTTTTACTTTAGGTGAAAAGAATTTCAAATTTATAATCTTTTCTGTACCTCTCTTTTATTTAAGAGAACAATAAATCATTATTAGCCAGACTAGTTTTTACTTTAACAATTGAGCTTTAAGTTAATTACCTTTTATGTGTTCCTTTTTCATTTAGAAGAACAATGAAATTGAAGTTACAGATGAACTCATTCCCCTCTTGAGTAAAGAGGGGGTAGGGAGATTTGTCATTTCACATTCTCCAAAAATAAATAAATTTGTTCTACTACAGCTTCAATTTCAAAATATACCTCATCATTACTAAAACGCATCAGTGAAACCAAGAGAATTTAATTGTGCATCACGCAAAGCGTCTTTTTCCTGATGTTCAGGTTCGTAATGCTGGCTGCCGTTTAACTCAATCACTAATTTTGCTTTTAAGCAGTAAAAATCTACAATGTAGTTTAATAACGGCTTCTGTCGATTAAACCGAAATCCTAACAGCTGATCTCTGTTTATTCGCTGCCACAATTTCCGTTCTGCGTCCGTTTGGTTTGAACGTAATTTCTGAGACAGCTGTTTTAGGGATTTTAAGTAAGGTTGCATAAACTTCTATTCTTTCAACCTATTGCATTTACACAAAATAGCGCTATTACGTTATTATTTATATTCACCCAAAAATCGCCGTCAGTTCCTCAATATCCAGTACGACTTTTTCACCCTCCAACACCAACGCCGGGATACCGATATAGCCGTTGGCTTTGGCGTTATCAAATGCCGGGTGAGTGTCGCGCAATCTTAGGAACGCTTTAAAATTGGCGCGTTCGTTCACAATATCACAGGCGTGGTATGTGACGTTTAACGCTTGCAGTTTTGCGACGAATGGCTCGGTATCCGGGCACCATGGCGCGAAATATAACACGGGTTTATTCATTTTTTATCCTTTTTGTGCGGCTAAAGCGGTCGGGTTCGGTGTTGGCTCGCCGATTTTAGTCAAACGGTTGCGATCAATATGGTGGAACGGTTCTTTATAATTTGGAATCACCATTACCGTATCCTGTTCGTATGACCAGGTCCCGTCGTCATTGATTTTCACCGTAATAGTATAGCTTTCCGTTCTGAAAGATTGTTCCAAAAACGGATTAGAAATAATGCCGTTAGTTAATGAACCGCGTACCGCCGTCAGAGTGAAGGTTTTCGCGTCCGCCGGGGCGTTGCCGGTCGCCATCACCGTTTGTCCGCGTGGAATGCTCAGCGACAGCAAAATATTGCCGGTAGCTGGTTCCCACAGCCAGTAACCCACCTGATCATGAAAGGTTTCCACACCGTCGGGTTCAACGATATGCGTGTGATAACGCAAGCCATAAAACAGTTGTGGACCGTTGGTTTGAGCATCAATCGGTTGTAATTCGTAATGTTCGATATAAGGATCTTTCTCCGCACCGTCTTCTTTCGGATTGGTATCCAACCCGCGCTTGCCTTCCCAAATACCTGCCAACGGCGCAAGCGGTCCCAGATTTGCCAAAGTATTAACATCAGCTTCGGCTTCGGTATAAATATCGGCAGGGTAGTTGTGTTGTTTCATTACCATCTCCTTCTGTGCATAAAAAGTGCGGTCGATTTTTTACATTTTTGCAAAATTATTTCTTACAGCCCGGAAAACCTAAGGCTTCACGGCTGGCATAATAGGCTTCCGCCACACCTTTGGTGAGGGCGCGGATACGCAGAATATAGCGCTGGCGCTCAGTCACCGAAATCGCTTTACGGGCATCCAGCAGGTTAAAACTGTGTGCGGCTTTCAAAATGCGTTCGTACGCTGGCAGCGGTAGCGGTTTTTCCAGATTAAGCAAAAATTGCGCTTCTTTTTCGTGCTGCTCAAAGCATTGGAACAGAAAATCCACATCGGCATATTCAAAGTTATAGGTAGATTGCTCCACTTCATTTTGGTGGAATACATCACCGTAAGTAGTTTTGCCGAGTGGACCGTCGGACCAGACCAAATCGTACACGCTGTCCACGCCTTGAATATACATCGCCAGACGTTCCAAGCCGTAAGTAATTTCGCCGGTGACGGGTTTACATTCCAGACCGCCGACTTGTTGAAAATAGGTGAATTGGGTGACTTCCATACCGTTTAGCCACACTTCCCAGCCCAGTCCCCAGGCGCCCAGCGTCGGGTTTTCCCAGTTGTCTTCGACAAAACGAATATCGTTTTGAGTCGGATCAAAACCGAGCATTTTCAAGCTGTCTAAGTAAAGTTCCTGAATATTATCCGGCGAGGGTTTGATCACCACTTGGAATTGATAATAATGTTGCAGACGATTCGGATTTTCGCCGTAACGACCGTCTGTCGGGCGACGCGACGGCTGCACATAAGCAAACGCCATCGGTTCCGGTCCCAGTGCGCGCAGAGCGGTCATCGGATGTGATGTGCCAGCACCCACTTCCATATCAAACGGCTGGACCACCGTACAGCCTTGATTCGCCCAGTATTCCTGCAAGGCGAGAATCATGCCCTGAAAGGTTTTAATATCAAATGTTGAACTCATAATGACTCTTTAGATGAAATTAGTTTAGATAAAATGCGAACAATTATACTGGAAAATAGCGCTATTCTCTACTTTCTTTCGGAAAGTGCGGTGAGATTTTTGATTGTTTTTCAACGCGGCTTCGTTACAGATTGGAATATTCTGTAGATTCGGCTCGTTGGATAAACGTCGATCGTGACCGCCGGATGATAAGAGGTATGCTCCCGCTCGGTATATGGGTTAAGCATCTTCGGCAATTTATCGGTATAAGTGAGATTTAGCTTGTCAGACAATGATATTCAATTAGCTTTTTTCTGAACGGCGAATTTTGCTATACCCATTTCTATTGAATGAACAGAGGGCTTTTGGTTTCAACTATATTTTAATAATGTGATATTAATCACAGAAATGCTCTTTGATAAATATCATCATTATAGATGATAAGTATAATGCTTATCATTTATTTTACACTGGAATACATTAAGGAGATTGCTATGGGTGGTTCAGTTGGTATAGGTGGCGGTTTTAATTAAAACCACATTATAATTTACTACTTAACTAAGTAAGTGGTATGATTTTATTTCATATCATATCGCTTACTTATTCTTCTATGGATGATGACTATGAATAATTATTCTATTTCAAAATCTTTAATTTTGGATCCATGTGAACAAGGCGGATTTATTGGTCTTGGGTCTAAACAAAAATTTATAGAAAGCAAGGAAGAATGGGAGAGTCTTATTGAGGTTATTGATATATTTTATAAAGGAACTTCTATTCAAGACGCAGTAGTTATTTTCCGTGGGGATGAAGTTCGTTTTTATGAAATAATATCTTTTCTTTTAAAGAATAATTTTTTGATAAAAGAAACTGAATATCTTGAGACAAGATATTCTAGAAATAATAATCATTATATTAGTTATGGAGCAGATCCTTCTATAGTCCAATCTAGTTTAGGAAAATCAAAAGTTGTTATTCTAGGTTGCGGAGGTATAGGTAATCATGTTTCTGCAATTCTTGCCGGAGTTGGAATAGGTGAAATTTTTCTTGTCGACAATGATATTGTTGAATTAAGCAATTTAACACGATAAATATTATTTACTGAACAAGATATTGGGCATAAAAAAGCACATATCTTAAAAAGAGAACTAACAAAAAGAAATAGTAATATAAAGATAACAGCTATAGATTTAAGAATAGAGAGTGAATCAGATTTAAATAAAATACCAAAAGCAGATGTTTGGGTTATTTCTGCTGATGAACCTGTATCTATTGGAAAGATGCTTCATTCATACTGTTGTAAAAATAAGCAAGCTTATATTAGAGGTTGTTATTTGAATGATATATCTATATATGGTCCATTTTATATACCTGGAATATCGAATAATTATAACCTAAATAAATATCCATCTGATGAAAATAAATCAGAGATAATCAATAAAATAAATCAAAACTTTAAAGTGGCGACATTTCCAACAGTAAATTCTATAGCTGCTTCATTTTGTGCCGGTGATGTTATTAAGTATATAGGTAAATATTCGACTCCTTTATCTATAGATAAGCGAGTTGGAATTTGGACTGATGAGATAAAAATAAAATGTATTTTAATGGAATAAATAATGCAAAATTAATATCTATAAGCTATTCTATTTATACCTCGAGTAGAATGCTTATAGGGGTTTATAGTGCGATATATTTATTGGAACAAGGTTTTAGTTTTAATGACTTGGCTTTGTTTAGTGCTGTATTTACCGTAACTATAGCATTATCTGAAATACCCATCTCTATTTTCGCTGATACGAAAAGTAGAAAACTGTCGGTTTTACTAGGAATGATATCGACTGTATTCTTTTATTTGATATGTCTTTTTCCTCAAAATATTTTTTATATTTGTATTGCATATTTTTTATATGGTATGGCATCCAGCTTTATATCTGGAGCAATAGAAGGCGTTTTGTTACATAGTTTAGATGATAATGGAGACTATCCAGGTTATATTCATTTAATCGCTAAGTTATCGTCTTTAGGAAGTTTTTTGGCTGGAATATTAAGCTATATAATATATAGAGAATACCAAAATTATAAGATAATGTATTTGTTAGCAGCAGTTCTAACGATAGGAAATATATTTATATTTCTTTTGGTAAAGGAAAGGAATGGAAATCAACAATATGAAAAACAAGGGGAATCTTTATTTGTGACCTTTAAAAACGCATTTTCATTATTAAGTTCTATAAGCAATTTCCCTTTCTATGTAATTACCTCTTCCTTAATTACTATGGTAATGCAAGTATTCTTCTATTTTTGGCAACCTGTTATGAGCTATAAATATGAAAATGTTTCTAGTATTTTAATTTATTGCTATGTAGGCGTATTCTTATCTCAATTTATAATAAACGAAAAAATAAAAAGATTAAAACAATATAATTATTTTAATATGCAAAAGTATCTTTATGTTCTATCTATATTATTTATTCTGCTTTTAGCTCTGATGAAAAATAACGAAGGTATTATAGGCGGTGTTTTATTTTATGTTTTATCAATGGGTACATTAACAATGAGCCCAACTATATTGCATAATAAATTAGTTTCGTCTAACGGCGAAATTAAAGATAAAATATCAACCTGTTTAAGCACATTGTCTTCAATATCAAGATTTTTCTCTTTTATCCTACTTATAAATGTATATTTTTTCTTTAATTCAGAAAACCCTTTATACATTTTATGTATTCCGATTGTTATACTATTTATACTGTTGTTAATACATTTACTTTGGAGAAACCGAGAAAAAGAGTGTTTTATAAAAACTAAATCAAATTGAATTTGATTAAATGAATAATAGTGATTTCTTCTTGATAATGGCTAAAAAATTTCGTTGAGATTGCGTAATGACTGGGTAGTTTAATCTCAGCCCCTTTAGTTCAAGGTTTTTTCCACACAATTTCAGTTCTTAGAGCAGTAAAGTTAGGCTTAGGATTAATCGCTTTTCTCATCTAAGCCCAAAATATACGGCTCAATGCGCCTCATCCCAGTTATCGTCGATGCCGACATCGACAATTAACGGTACGACCAATTGTGCGGCGCTTTCCATTAAGGATTTAATCCTGCGGGCGTATTTTTCCGTTTTTTCCGACCGCACTTCAAACACCAGTTCATCGTGTACCTGCATAATCATCAGAATATCGGGATCGTTGTGGATTTCTTGATCAATGGCAATCATGGCAAGTTTAATGATATCGGCAGCGCTGCCCTGCATCGGTGCGTTAATCGCCACCCGTTCCGCGCCCTTACGCCGCATTGCGTTGGAAGAGGCAATATCCGGCAGATATAAACGACGTCCGAACAGGGTTTCCACATAGCCTTGTGCTTTGGCGGTTTCACGAATATCGTGCATAAAGGTTTGCACGCCGGGATAGCGTTGGAAATACAAATCCATATATTTCTGCGCTTCGCCGCGCGCAATTCCGAGTTGGCGGGAAAGTCCGAACGCGCTCATGCCGTAAATTAGCCCGAAATTAATCGCTTTAGCGCTGCGTCGCTGTTCGCTGGTGACTTGTTCCAGTGCCAAACCGAAAATTTCCGCTGCGGTGGAACGGTGAATATCCTTGCCCTCGTTAAATGCGCCGATTAAGCCATTGTCTTTGGACAGATGCGCCATAATCCGTAGCTCAATTTGAGAATAGTCGGCGGCGATGATTTTGTAGCCGGGGCGTGCGATAAATGCCTGACGAATGCGCCGGCCGGCGTCGTTGCGAATTGGAATATTTTGTAGATTCGGATCGCTGGATGACAGCCGTCCGGTAGCGGTGACCGCTTGGTGATAAGAGGTGTGCACCCGTCCGGTGTGTGGGTTGATCATCTGCGGCAATTTATCGGTATAAGTGGATTTTAACTTCGCCAGCCCACGGTGTTCAATAAGCAACTTCGGCACCAAATGCCCTTGCTGCGCCAGTTCATCCAGCACATCTTCATTGGTGGACGGCGCACCTTTCGGGGTTTTGGCGACAATCGGCAGTCCCAGTTTGCCGAAAAGAATTTCCTGCAACTGTTTGGTGGACGCCAGATTAAACGGTTCGCCTGCCGCCTCATGCACCTGCGCTTCAAGTGCGGTCAATCTTGCGCTGATTTCCTCCGATTGATTTCGCAGCGTTTGGCTGTCGATCAGCACGCCGTGGCGTTCCATGCGCGATAGCACGCCGATGAGCGGCAATTCGATACGGGTAAATAGGTTCGTCAGCGCAGGAATTTGTGTCAGCTCGTGCCATAACGTTTGGTGCAGCTTCATGGTGACATCCGCGTCTTCCGCCGCATATTCGGTGGCTTGGGCGATATCGATTTGATCGAATGTCAGCTGATTTTTGCCCTTACCCGCTAAGGTTTCAAATGCGATGGTTTGATGACCGAGATAACGCGCCGACAAATCGTCCATATTATGACGTCCGGTGCTGTTTAACACATAGGATTCCAGCATGGTATCAAAGGCGACGCCTTGCAAATTAATATGATGATTGGCAAAAATGGTTAGATCATATTTAATATTCTGTCCAACTTTTTGGATCTGCGCATCTTCCAGTAGCGGAGTTAAACGCGCCAGACAATCGGCTTTATCCAGTTGATCCGGCGCCGGTTCAATTCGAGTTTGCGGCGGGCTTGCGGTCTCAGCAAACAAATCCGCTTGAGCATTTTCCGCATCGACGGCAACTTCGCGGGTGTGAGCAAGCGGAATATAACAGGCCTCACCGTTTTCCAGCGCGAAAGAGATTCCCACCAGATTTGCCTGCATGGCGTCCAGCGAGTCGGTTTCCGTATCTACGGCAATCAGTTTTGCCTGTTTGATTTTATCGATCCAACGGTCGAGTTTTTCCGGCGTATTCACCGTTTGGTACAAAGTGCGGTCGATTTTTACCGGATTTTTCACCGCACTTTTATTATCACCGACCGCCGGCGTTGCCTGATAAGGATTGATTTTAGCCGGCTGAACGTTGCCACTGGTGACCGAACTTTCGCCCGCCATGGCTTCCGTCAGCCAGCGTTTGAACTCGTAGCGACCGAAATATTCAATTAATTGATCGTTGTTGCGCTCGCCTAGCGTCAGCTGCGCGGGCTGAATGTCCAGCGCCACGTCGGTTTTTATGGTCGCAAGCAAGTAAGATAAATCCGCATCCGCTTTGGCGGCTTGCAGTTTTTCGCCTAATTTTTTGGCGCCGCGAATCGGTAAATCCGCCACTTTTTCCAAATTGGCGTAAATCTCTGCCATACTGCCGATTCCTTGCAATAAACCCAAGGCGGTTTTTTCACCGACACCGGACACGCCGGGAATATTGTCCGAACTGTCGCCCATTAACGCCAGATAATCAATGATCAACTCCGGCGGAATGCCATATTTGTCAATCACGCCATCGCGATCAAGCAGCGTATTGTTCATAGTATTGATTAGCATAATATTGTCATTGACCAGTTGCGCCATATCTTTATCACCGGTACTGATCAGCACATGTTGCCCGTTGTTTGAGGCTTGTACCGCCAACGTGCCGATCACATCATCCGCCTCCACGCCTTCGACAACCAGTAGCGGAATACCCAGTGCGCGGATAATATCGTGCAACGGTCGGATTTGCTTGCGCAGATCATCGGGCATGGGCGGGCGATGCGATTTATATTGTTCAAACATTTCATCGCGGAAAGTTTTGCCCTTGGCGTCAAACACGACGGCAATATGGCTCGGTTGTACCTGCGAAATCAGACTTTTCAACATATTCAACACGCCGTACATCGCCCCGGTCGGCTCCCCGAGGGAATTGGTAAGCGGCGGAAAAGCGTGAAACGCGCGGTATAAATAGGAAGAACCGTCCACTAGGACAAGCGGGTTTTCTGCGATATTAGCCATACTATTCTCGTTTTATGCGTTATTTATTGACCCCACATTATAGACCAAACGCGCCATTTAGCCTAATTCCACAACGGTATGATTTGCGGAAGGGATGTTGGCGAAAAGTGCGGTAGTTTTTTATGCGATTTTTCTTTTTTTAGAAATCTATTAAAATCGGTTTATAATTCAAAAAATTTAACATTTAGAACGCTATGAAAAAAACACTCATTATTTTCACCGCACTTTGCGGTTTGTCCGGTTGCGGGACGGTGGTTAAGTTGATTGATCCGACGGAGCAATATACGGCTTATGCCGGGACGAAATATGACTGGCAGATGACGCAGCGGTGGGGCTTGCCGATTTTGGATTTGCCGTTGTCGTTTTTATTGGATACGGCGTTGCTGCCTTACACTTGGCTACAGGAATAAAGAATGAAGTTGAACAATCAGCAACAGCAGGCGGTGGAATATGTGTCCGGTCCTTGTTTGGTGTTAGCCGGTGCCGGTTCGGGCAAAACCCGCGTCATTATTAATAAGATTGCGTATTTGGTGGAAAAGTGCGGTTATTTACCGAAGCAAATCGCGGCGGTGACTTTTACCAATAAGGCAGCGCGCGAGATGAAAGAGCGGGTGGCGCATTCTATCGGCAGGGCGGCAAGCCGCGGCTTGTTGGTTTCCACCTTTCACACATTGGGATTTGATATTATCAAGCGCGAGTATCGGCATTTAGGCTTTAAATCGGGGATGACGCTGTTTGATGAACATGATCAGATGGCGTTATTAAAGGCGTTGACGACGGATGTTTTGCCGCCGGACGATAAAGACATGCTGCGCGGGTTGGTGGCTGCCATTTCCAATTGGAAAAACGATTTGCTATTGCCGCAACAGGCACTGGCGCAGGCACATGATGCGAAACAGCAGATTTTCGCCCGCTGTTATGAACGCTATGCCAATCAGCTGCGCGCGTATAATGCACTGGATTTTGATGATCTCATTATGCTGCCGACGTTATTGTTTAAGCGCAATGCCGAAGTGCGGTCGAAATGGCAGGAGAAAATTCGCTATTTGCTGGTTGATGAATACCAAGATACCAACACCAGCCAATATGAGCTGATTAAATTATTAGTCGGTGAACGGGCATGTTTTACGGTGGTCGGCGATGATGATCAGTCCATTTATTCATGGCGCGGCGCGCGTCCGCAAAATATGGTGCGGCTGAAAAACGATTTTCCGCGTCTGAATGTGATTAAGCTGGAGCAGAATTACCGTTCCACCGAACGAATTTTACATTGTGCCAATATTCTGATTGCCAATAATGAGCATGTGTTTGATAAGAAACTGTTTTCTACGCTGGGCGAGGGCGAAAAGCTACAGGTTATCGAAGCGAAAAATGAGGAACATGAAGCGGAACGCGTGGTCGGTGAGCTGATTGCGCATCGCTTTATGCGTAAGACTCGGTATCGTGATTATGCCATTTTATACCGTGGCAATCATCAATCTCGGTTGTTTGAAAAAGTGCTGATGCAAAACCGGATTCCGTATAAAATTTCCGGCGGTACGTCGTTTTTTTCACGGGTGGAAATCAAAGATATGATGGCTTATTTGCATTTGCTGGTTAATCAGGATGACGATTCGGCCTTGCTGCGCATTATTAACACGCCGAAACGGGAAATCGGTACGGCGACGCTGGAAAAACTTGGTATGTTGGCGCAGGAGAAAGGGGTGAGTTTATTTGCGGCGATATTTGAGTTTGAACTGATGCAGCGGGTGACGCCGAAAGCTTATAACGCGCTGCAAGGGTTTGCTCGTTGGATAGTGGAGTTGAACGACGAATTGCTGCGCGCGGAGCCGCAAAGTGCGGTGCGGCGTATGCTGGCGCAGCTGAATTATGAAGAATATTTGTACGAACATGCCGCCAGCCCGAAAATGGCGGAGATGCAGAGTAAAAATGTGGCGACGTTGTTCGAGTGGGTCGGCGATATGCTGAAAGGCGATGAATTTAATGAGCCGATGAATTTAAATCAGGTGGTGACCCGTCTGGCTCTGCGTGATATGTTAGAGCGTGGCGAAGACGATGAACAAGCCGATCAGGTGCAGTTAATGACGTTGCATGCCTCGAAAGGGCTGGAGTTTCCGCATGTTTTTCTGGTGGGGATGGAAGAAAATATTCTGCCGCATCAAACCAGTATTGATGAAGATAACGTGGAGGAAGAACGGCGGTTGGCTTATGTGGGCATTACTCGTGCGCAACAAACGCTGACCTTTTCGCTGTGTAAAGCGCGTCGCCAGTTCGGTGAACTGATAAAACCCGAACCGAGCCGTTTTTTATCCGAGCTGCCCGCCGATGATGTGCAATGGGAGCGGGATAAGCCGCCGTTAAGCGAGGCGCATCAACAGGAGGTGACAAAAACTCATATTGCTAATTTGCGGGCGATTTTGCGCGGCTAAATCGGTTTTATGATTAGGTTGTAGATAAATCATGCAACTAAGCCGGGATTTAGAAAAAATAATTTGACTTATGACAGGTCTATTCGTATCATACCGCCCACAAACCGATTGTGGTGAGATGGCCGAGTAGGCTGAAGGCGCTCCCCTGCTAAGGGAGTATGGGGTCAAAAACTCCATCGAGGGTTCGAATCCCTCTCTCACCGCCATTTGCTCAGGGCACCCGTAGCTCAGCTGGATAGAGTACTCGGCTACGAACCGAGCGGTCAGAGGTTCGAATCCTCTCGGGTGCGCCATCTTATTGAACTCTACAATAAGATTAAAATGGTCAAATGACAGGTCTGAAATTCACAATTATGCGCACCCGTAGCTCAGCTGGATAGAGTACTCGGCTACGAACCGAGCGGTCAAAGGTTCGAATCCTTTCGGGTGCGCCATTCATTTAACTTTCTCATTCCATACTGTTTTTATTCCACCCTGTAGATATTCTGTCGTTTTCAATATACTTAATGAGCGTCTCAGTAGCCGTTTGGTGTATTTACTACATAATACTGAAGTTGAGTAAACCTCTCAGGAGATTTTTATTCAAATAATTTACCGTCTGAGCGCGCGTTTTTTCAAACTCACGCCCCGACTTTTATCAAGGTTAAGAAGCCTGATGAGCATCTTCAATTCGTTCGATTTTGATATTGAACAACGCAAGGCAGATTGCCAAAACTGGTACCGCATAGTTGAATACGGCGTAGGGCGCGTATTCAAAGGCACTGACTTGCAGCATTGAGTAGGCATATACGCCGCAGGTGTTCCACGGCACGAGGACGGAAGTTACTGTGCCGCCGTCTTCCAAGGCGCGGGAGAGATTTTTAGAATGCAATTTGCGTTCTTTGTAGGCGGTAACGTACATTCTGCCCGGCAGTAAGATGGAAATGTATTGTTCGGAGGTGGTGCAGTTGGTAACTACGGAAGAGAAAATTGTGGCGATAATCAACATACCGGCGTTACGGGCAAAGTGTAAGATGGTGGACACGACCGATTTGAGCATCCCCGTTTGTTCGGCAATGCCGCCGAAGCTCATTGCAACGATGGTTAGCGAAATGGTGTACATCATGGATTCGATACCGCCGCGGTTAAAGAGCGTGTCGATAATTTCATGACCGCTTTCGATTTGGAAGCCGTCGTGTAAGGTTTTGACCGCCACGCCAACATCCGCCCCTTGCACTACAATATGGCAGAGTGAACCGAGCAAAATACCGACCGTTAATGCAGGAATTGCAGGGACTTTTTTCATCACTAAGATCACTACGACTACCGGCACAATCAGCAACCACGGACTAATGACAAAGTTTTTGCTGATGTTGTCCATTACGCTTTCAATATGGGAAAAATTCGTATCGGCGGCATTGAACTGCATGCCTAGATACCAATACACACACAAGGCGATGATATAAGCGGGCACGGTGGTCGTGAACATATGTTTGATATGTTCAAACAAATCCGTGCCGGTAATGCCGGCGGCGAGGTTGGTGGTGTCGGAAAGCGGAGACATTTTGTCGCCGAAATATGCTCCGGAAATCACCGCACCTGCGACCATTGGTGTCGGAATGCCGATACTCAATCCAATCCCGATAGCCGCTACGCCGATCGTTCCCATGGTTGACCATGAACTCCCTATGGCAAGGGTAACCAAGCCACAAATAATACAAATGGTAAACAAGAAAAGTGACGGTGAGATGAGCTTCAAACCATAGTAAATCATTGTCGCTACAATGCCGCCGCCGAGCCATGCGCCAATGGTTAGCCCAATCATAATAATGATCACAATGGCAGGCAGCGCCATTTTAATACCGCGGTAAATGCCTTGTTCAATTGTCTCCCAGCGATAGCCGAATTTGACCGCAACCAGGGCGGCGGTAATGGCGCCAATAAGCAGCGGAACGTGCGGTGAGGCTTCAAATTTAATGATGGAAATCGCCATTGCCGTAATCATCACAAGAATAGGCAATAAGGCATAAAAAAAGGGGATATCGATGCTTTGAGTCGATTTGTCGGATTTTGCTGTGGACATAGAGCCTCCCTATGCGAAGTGCAACGTCCGCTGCACTTCATTGAGTTAGAACGTGGTTATGGTTAACACATAACGGCACATCTCCTTTTTCTTCGAATAGACTACGTGTTTGCATAGTCGCTGAGGTAGCTAAATAAATCTTTCGGATCTGTCAAGTCTGGAGTGAGCGAAAGCGGGCGCGCTAAGCCAAGTTTTATCACGGTGTCGTGCATATAACGGATGGCGGAGAAATCCTCAATCGCAAAGCCTACGGAGTCGAATAAGGTGATTTCATCATCGGATTTGCGTGCCGATTTGCCCGATTGGAACACTTCAAACAGCGGGAATACGGGAAAATCCGCCGGCATATTTTGTAATTCGCCTTCAATGCGGGTTTGCGGTTCAAATTCTACATAGGTGGTTGCATTTTTCACCACATCGATATGCAATTCGGTTTTGTTGATATTGTCACCGCCCACGGCGTTAATGTGCATTCCTGCTTCAATCATTTTCGGCGTAATAATGTTGGCGCGCGAATATTCCGCCGTAACCGTGGTGATGATATCGGCATTTTTGACCGCTTGCGCTACGCTGTCGAAAATCTCAATTTTCAGATCGGTGTCTGCCAAATTTTTTGTCAATTTTTCACTGGCGGCGCGGTCGATGTCGTATAACGCCAATTCTTCAACGCCAAGTAAATGATAGAACGCTAAGGCTTGAAACTCGCTTTGGCAGCCGTTACCGATAATTGCCATCCGTTTGCTATTTGGACGAGCAAGGTATTTTGCCGCCAGCACCGAAGTTGCCGCCGTGCGCAATGCGGTGGTTAGGGTAAATTCGCTGATCACTTCAGGTTGTCCGGTATCGTTGCTGACTAACGCACCGAAAGCGAGAATGGTAGAAAGCCCGAGCTGCGGGTTTTTGGGGTGGCAGTTCACATATTTAAAACTGTATTGTTTTTGATTGGCAATCGGCATCAACTCCAACACACCGTCGGGCACCAAGTTGCCGATGCGCGGTGTTTTATCAAAAGCGTCCCAATGCAGAAAATCCTCAAGGATATATTGCATCATTCCCGCCAGCGTTTGTTTTATGCCTTGGCGTTGCACTACGTTTGCAATGTCTTGCGGGCTGATGATGATAGTCGGTAAACTTCCTGCAATAGATGATAAGTATGACATAGCCTTCCTCCACTAAAGTTAATGATACGTTAATGAATTGTTGCAACGTGTTTAGTGTACAAGATTTCTTGTTAATTAAAATACTAAAATTTGCTAATATTTCGTCAGTTTTTAGGCATTTTGCAAGCAAGGAGTGACATTATGTCAGTTTTAGATAAAACCGATCAGGCATTACTTAGCTTATTACGTGAAAACGCCCGCTATTCCATCGCTTTTTTGGCTCAAAAATTACGGGTCTCGCGCGCGACGGTCACAAACCGCATTACACGCCTTGAAAAAGAAGGGATTATCTTAGGCTATTCGGTGGAAATACGCCCTACAGTGGCGTTAAACGGCGTGTGCGCGTGGTGTTCCATTCTTGTGGAGGGCGGTACCACCTTGGATGTCATGAAAGCCCTGCGTGGCGAGCCTTGCGTGAAAGCGATCTACGACACCAACGGGCGCTGGGATATTCTTGCCGAACTCAATGCACCGACATTGGAAGAACTGGGTTCAGCCCTTGAAAGAATACGCGCGAATAAATCTATCCGCACAACTGAAACCAGTATTCATTTGAAGCGTTATGTGTAGCCCGGCGCGTGCAATTTCAGCATTAGGTCATGCTGAATATTATTCATCAATCCGGCAGGATAGTCGGCTGTGCCAGTGACAGCGCGTAAATATTGGCGATGAAATGGGTTTGTTCACTTTCCGGCACGGCAAAGGGAATCAGTGCCAGTATTTCCTGATGACGTTGTAAAACTTTGGGAAAACTGACCGCACTTTTTATCTCCGCCAGCATATCCCGATGCAGACTTTGGGCGGCGTAACCACGCTTAATTCTGGCTAGCGCCATCGCCAGATGAACAAACAGCATTCCGGCCTGTTTGGTTTGAACATCAGCATGCCAGTGTTCAAACAAATAAGTGCGAATTTCCAGCACCAGCCGGCATACGCTGTCATCAATCAGCCGACGTTGTTGTAAAAAAATAAGGCGTTGTTGCAGATCCATGTCCGTGATTACCATTAATTAATAAGATTTTACTTTAACCGAATATTTGCAAATGAAATAGTGCGAAGATCACAATTTTATAGCAAAATATCTAAAATTTTTTGTGTAAGGTATCGGCATGTTGGATAAACGGCTTTTTGAGCGGTATAAAGGATTAATCTTTGATATGGACGGAACGGTGATCGACACCATGCCGAGCCATAAAAAAGCATGGGATATGGTGGGCGAACAAATGGGCTATCCGCTGGATGGGCAGATTATGTATCAGCTTGGCGGTGCGCCGGTACGCACCATTGCTCAAGCTATGATGAACGCAGCCAATATGCCGGCGGAGCTGATTGATAAAGTGATCAGCCTGAAACGCGAGTATGGTGTTAAATTGATTATGCAGCATTCCTCGCTGCTGCCGGCGGCAGAAGTGGTAAAAACGTTCGTCGGGAAAAAACCGTTGGCGCTGGGCACCGGATCGCACCGTAAAATAACGGAAATATTGTTGGATAAGTTTCAGCTGCACAGGTGTTTCAGTGCGGTTGTGACGGCGGAAGACGTGCAAAAACATAAACCGGCGCCGGATACGTTTTTACGTTGTGCTGAACTGATTGCGGTTAAACCGGCGGATTGTTTGGTGTTTGAAGATGCCGATCTTGGCGTGCAGGCGGGGTTGGCGGCAGGCATGGATGTGTTTGATGTGCGCATCGGACGGATCGTGGAAGGATAAGATGTTGTCGGAAAAAGAAAAAATGTTAGCAGGAATGGCACATCAGCCTGCTTCGGACGAACTAGTGAAATTGCGCCGGGAAAACAAAGAACGCTTATTCGACTATAATACCCAAATCCGCCCGTCGGATCAGGCGGCAAAAGCACGTTTGATCACAGCGATTTTGGGCAAAACTAAAAATACGCCACACATTAATGCGCCGTTTTTCTGCGATTACGGTTGTTTTATTGAAGTCGGCGAGAATTTTTTTGCTAATTATCACTGCACCATATTGGACAGCGGCGGGGTCAAAATCGGCGATAATGTGATGTTTGCGCCGAATGTCAGCCTTTATACGGTCGGGCATCCGTTGCACCCGCAACTGCGCAATGAGGGCTGGGAGCAGGCAAAGCCGATTGTGATCGGCAATAATGTGTGGGTCGGCGGTAATGTCGTGATACTGCCCGGCGTGACAGTCGGCGATAATGCGGTGATCGGCGCGGGCGCAGTGGTGGCGAAAGATATTCCCGCCGACAGTTTGGCGCTAGGCAATCCTTGTCGAGTGGTACGCACCGTGACACAGCGGGATCGCGATGCATACATACGGCAATATATGCAGGATTAAGGTGAAAGCAAGCGCGGATTCTTGCCTATTTTTTACCGCACTTTTGTTCAGTGGTAGGAACTGAGAAGAAAAAAAGACCGTCTGAAACAGACGGTCAAATAACCTAAGGAACCAATTTTTATTGAACAACTGCAAGTTGCTATTTTTACAGAGACTGTAGTCTAGCATAAAACTGAGCGAATCTTTACAAAAATTTACAAATTTATAGAAATAAATTCATAGGTGGATTTTTTCTTTTTAAAAATAGGGTAAAAAATAAAATTTATCAAATAGTTAATTTCGTTTTAGAGTATGCTATTTGTCAGCTTGATATCGTGTTATTTACATAAATTTACATCGTACGATATGTAATAAAAAGCCATCCAAAATGGATGGCTAAATAACCTAAGGAACCAATTTTATTAAAACAACTGCAAGTTGCTGTATGTTAAGACAGGATATGAGCAGAAAAGTTCAGAAAGAAAATTAAAT
The DNA here is from genome assembly GCF_000827595.2 of Necropsobacter massiliensis. Taxonomy (GTDB): domain Bacteria; phylum Pseudomonadota; class Gammaproteobacteria; order Enterobacterales; family Pasteurellaceae; genus Necropsobacter; species Necropsobacter massiliensis. The sequence goes on from NZ_LN776178.1 coordinate 31,968, forward strand.
GTTATTATTGAGGAAAAGTTATGCCGTTACTGGATAGTTTTAAAGTGGATCACACCCGAATGCATGCGCCAGCGGTGCGTGTGGCGAAAACGATGCGCACGCCGAAAGGGGATGATATTACAGTGTTTGATTTGCGTTTTTGTATGCCAAATAAAGAGATTTTGCCGCCTAAAGGCATTCATACGCTGGAACATCTGTTCGCCGGATTTATGCGCGAACATTTAAACAGCGATAAGGTGGAAATTATTGATATTTCACCAATGGGCTGTCGCACCGGTTTTTATATGTCGCTGATCGGCACGCCGAATGAACAACAGGTTGCCGATGCGTGGCTGGCGTCTATGCGGGACGTGCTGTCCGTCACTGATCAGAATGCCATTCCCGAGCTGAACGAATATCAATGCGGCACCTATACGGAGCATTCGTTGCCGGAAGCACATGAGATCGCCGAACATATTTTAGCGCGTGGCGTCGGTATCAATAAAAATGCCGATTTATTATTAGATGACCGTTTACTCAACCCATAATTAATAAGGATAAGGCAAATGACAACATTAGGCACGGCATTAACGCCGACGGCAACCAAAGTAATGCTGCTCGGTTCTGGCGAACTCGGCAAAGAAGTGGCGATTGAGCTACAGCGGTTAGGGGTAGAAGTTATTGCGGTGGATCGCTATGCCGACGCGCCGGCACAGCAAGTGGCGCACCGCGCCTACACCCTTTCCATGTTGGACGGCGAGGCACTGAAAGCCTTGGTAGAAAAGGAAAAACCGGATTATATTGTACCGGAGGTGGAAGCCATTGCTACGGCAACATTGCTTGAGCTGGAACAGGCCGGTTTTAATGTGGTGCCGACCGCGAAAGCCACGCAACTGACCATGAATCGTGAAGGCATTCGTCGTCTGGCGGCAGAACAGCTCGGTTTGCCAACATCGCCTTATCAGTTTGTGGATAATTTTGCGGACTTCAAAAGTGCGGTCGAAAAAATTGGCGTTCCTTGTGTGGTAAAACCGATTATGTCTTCTTCCGGTCACGGGCAAAGCGTGGTGCGCTCGGCGGATGAAATACAGGCGGCTTGGGATTATGCTCAGCAAGGCGGACGTGCCGGAGCCGGGCGCGTGATTGTCGAAGGATTTGTGCAATTTGACTATGAAATTACCTTGCTGACCATGCGTCATATTAACGGCACTTCGTTTCTTGCGCCGATTGGGCATCGTCAGCAGGACGGTGATTACCGTGAATCGTGGCAGCCGCAGGCGATGTCGGATGCGGCATTGAAAAATGCGCAATATGTCGCTGAAAAAATCACCTCGGCATTGGGGGGACGCGGTATTTTCGGCGTGGAAATGTTTGTATGTGGCGACGAAGTGATCTTCAATGAAGTTTCGCCACGACCGCATGATACCGGCATGGTTACCTTGATTTCACAACAATTGTCGGAATTCGCCTTACATGCCCGTGCGATTTTAGGTCTGCCGATTCCGCACATTGAACTGCTCAGCCCGTCGGCATCCAAGGCGATTGTGGTGGACGGTCAATCTACGCAAGTGCAATTTGGCAATTTGGTTGAGGTGCTGGCAGAGCCGAATACCGACCTTCGTTTGTTCGGCAAAGGCGAAGTGAACGGTCATCGTCGGATGGGCGTTGTGTTGGCACGTGATATTTCCGTACAACAGGCGCTGGAAAAAGCCAAACGAGCTTATGATAAGCTTATTATTCGTTTATAAACGCTAACGCCAGCACTGGGTTATCAATACAGGCGTTTTTCTGTTGCCAGACAACGGCATTGATGCCGGGGACAGGAAAATGCTTGTTTCGTATTGAACCCGAAAAAAGCCAATGCTTGTCAATTTTAATATGGCGGATAAGCTGTTGAGAGCGCGATGATAATGTTTGACCGCCTGTTTTCATCTTCCTATTATCTTTGTTATTGAACACACACATCTGTAAGCAGGAATTCTGACTGTGAAACATGCAAACACACTACTGAAAAACGCCCTTGCCCAACGCATTTTGATTTTAGACGGTGCGATGGGGACGATGATCCAGCAATATAAACTCACCGAAGCCGATTTCCGAGGCGAGCAATTTAAAGAGAGCAAAATTGATCTGCGTGGTAACAACGATTTGCTCACGCTCACCCAGCCGCTGTTAATCTCTGCCATTCACGAAAAATACCTTGAAGCGGGCGCGGATATTATTGAGACCAATACCTTTAGCTCCACCACCATTGCCCAAGCGGATTACGCACTGGAAGATTACGCCTATAAACTCAACTTTGCAGGGGCGAAATTGGCACGTTTGGCGGCGGATAAATATTCTACGCCCGACAAGCCGCGTTTTGTGGCTGGGATTTTAGGACCGACGAACAGAACCGCATCAATTTCGCCTGATGTAAATGACCCCGGTTTTCGCAACATCACCTTTATGCAGTTGGTAGAAGCCTACACCGAAGCTTGCAAAGGTTTAATCAAAGGCGGTTCGGATCTGATTATGATCGAGACCATTTTCGACACGCTCAACGCCAAAGCCGCAGTGTTTGCCATTGAAAATGTGTTTGAAGCATTGGGCGTGCGTCTGCCTGTGATGATTTCAGGCACCATCACCGACGCATCGGGGCGTACCCTTTCAGGGCAAACCACCGAAGCCTTTTACAACTCGCTCCGTCACGCCAAACCGATCACCTTCGGCTTAAACTGTGCGTTAGGGCCGAAGGAGCTTCGCCCTTATGTAGAAACCCTGTCCAACATTTGTGAAACCTATGTTTCTGTTCACCCGAACGCAGGCTTGCCGAACGCCTTTGGCGGCTATGATTTAGATGCTGCGGAAATGGCAGAGCATATCAAAGAGTGGGCGGAAAGCGGCTTTTTGAACATCGTTGGCGGTTGCTGCGGCACCACGCCTGAACATATCAAAGCCTTTGTCGAAGTCACCCAAGGCGTGAAACCGCGTCCACTGCCTGAAATCAAAACTGCAATGCGTTTATCAGGGTTAGAACCGTTAAACGTGGACGAAAACAGCCTGTTTGTAAACGTTGGCGAGCGAAATAACGTCACAGGTTCAGCGAAATTCAAAAAATTGATTTTGGCGGAAAATTATGCCGATGCGATTGAAATTGCCATCGACCAAGTAGAAAACGGCGCGCAAGTCATCGACGTGAATATGGACGAAGCACTGCTTGACGGCAAAAAGGCGATGACCCAATTTTTAAATATTCTTGCCACCGAGCCTGACGCTGCCAAAGCACCAATTATGATCGACTCGTCCAAATGGGAAGTGATCGAAGCAGGCTTACAAGTGGTGCAAGGCAAGCCGATTGTCAACTCGATTTCCCTGAAAGAGGGCGTGGAAAAATTTGTGCGTGAAGCCAAGCTCGTGCGTAAATACGGCGCGGCGGTGGTCGTGATGGCGTTTGACGAAGTGGGGCAAGCGGATACCGAAGATCGCAAAGTCGAAATCTGTACTCGTGCCTACAATATTCTCGTGAACGAAGTCGGCTTCCCGCCCGAAGATATTATTTTCGACCCGAACATTTTTGCCATCGGCACAGGGATCGAAGAACACAACAACTATGGCGTCGATTTCATCAACGCCACAGGGCGAATTAAGCGTTCGTTGCCACACGCCAAAATTTCGGGCGGTGTGTCGAATGTCTCGTTCTCATTCCGTGGCAATAACCCAATGCGTGAAGCGATCCACGCTGTTTTCTTATATCACGCTATTAAGCAAGGAATGGATATGGGGATCGTCAATGCAGGGCAGCTGGCGATTTATGACGATCTCGACCTAGAACTGCGTGAAGTGGTGGAAGATGCGGTGCTTAACCGTAGCCCAGATGCGACGGAAAAATTGCTCGATTTTGCAGAAACGTTAAAAAATTCGACCGCACTTACTGACGAAAATCAGGTTGCCGAATGGCGAAACTTGCCTGTGGAAGAACGCCTGAAACACGCGCTGGTGAAAGGCATTACCACTTACATTGTGGAAGACACCGAAGAAGCTCGCTTGAAATTTAACTCGCCGCTCGAAGTGATTGAAGGTCCGCTAATGGACGGAATGGACGTAGTCGGTGACTTGTTCGGCGACGGCAAAATGTTCCTGCCGCAAGTGGTGAAATCCGCCCGTGTAATGAAGCAATCGGTGGCTTACTTAGAGCCATTTATCAACGCCACCAAACAAAAAGGCGTATCGAACGGCAAAGTGGTGATTGCCACTGTGAAAGGCGACGTACACGACATCGGCAAGAACATCGTGAGCGTGGTAATGCAATGTAATAACTTTGAAGTGATTGACTTGGGCGTGATGGTGCCTGCGGATAAAATCATCGACACTGCCATTCGTGAAAAAGCGGACGTGATCGCCCTAAGTGGCTTGATTACGCCGTCGCTGGACGAAATGGAGTATTTTTTAGGCGAAATGAACCGCTTGAATTTGAACCTGCCTGTGATGATTGGCGGGGCAACCACGTCCAAAGAGCATACCGCGATTAAACTTTATCCAAAATATAAATACGAAGTGGTCTATACCACCAACGCGTCTCGGGCGGTTTCCGCTTGTGCGGCATTGATGAACCCCGACACCAAGGCGGAACTCTGGGCGAAACTTAAAGCCGATTACGAAAAAATCCAGCAATCGTTTGCCAACCGTAAGCCGCTACGCAAACAGCTGCCGATTGAAGAAGCACGCCAAAATCGCTTTGATGGTTTCAGCGGCGAATGGGCGGATTATGTGCCACCAACGCCAAAACAGACAGGCATTGTGGAGTACAAAAATGTGCCAATTCCAACCTTGCGTAAATTTATCGACTGGTCGCCGTTCTTTATGGTTTGGGGCTTAAAAGGCGGCTACCCAGACGCCTTCGACCACCCAGAAAGCGGTGAAGAAGCACGCCGTGTGTGGAACGACGCGCAAAAAGTGCTAGACGATTTGGAACAAACACACAAAATGAACCCAAGCGGCATTATGGGGATTTTCCCAGCGGAACGCCGTGGCGATGATGTAGTGATTTTCGACAGCGAAGATCGCCAAAACGTGGTAGCAACCACTTACCACTTACGCCAACAAAGCGAACGCGGTAAGAACAGTAAAAGCCCTTATAACTTTGCCTTGAGCGATTTCATTGCCGACCAAGCAAGCGGTCGAAAAGATTGGTTGGGTATGTTCGCCGTTTGTGCAGGCATTGAAGAAATGGAATTGGTCGAAAGCTACAAAACCGCAGGGGACGACTACAACGCTATCCTACTCCAAGCCGTTGGCGACCGCTTAGCCGAAGCAATGGCGGAATATCTCCACTTTGAACTCCGCACCAAAGTATGGGGCTACTCCGATGAAACCTTCGACAACCAAGGTTTAATCAATGAGAACTATGTCGGCATCCGCCCAGCCCCAGGCTACCCAAGCTGCCCAGAACACACCGAAAAACAAGTGATTTGGGATTTACTCGAAGTGGAAAAACGCATCGGAATGAAACTCACCGAAAGCTACGCAATGTGGCCAGCCGCAAGCGTCTGCGGCTGGTACTTCACCCACCCTGCGAGTAATTATTTTACCCTTGGCAGAATCGACGAAGACCAAGCGGAAGATTACGCCAAACGCAAAGGCTGGGATGCGGAGATGATTAGGAAGTGGTTAAGTATTTGAGCCATATATCTTAAAGTGGTATAATTATATCCGTGGGTATAAGCAGATTTTTTGCTTTGTTTCGGAGCAAGTATTGATAATATTGGCGTAATTGTTAATAATTATTGTACCATCTAATAAATTTAGATTTTAAACTATTTTAATAGCTTAGCTAGCTAACATCACATAAGAGTGCTTGTACCCACATATTTAATATGATTTTTTATGAATGCATTATCTAGATTAAAGAACTGTAATTCTATTGCAGACATTATTTCATCATTTTCATTAAATATAAGCCCTAAAAATTTCTCTTATATTCTTTATATATTATCCGATAATGATAAATATAAAGAATTTACTATTCCAAAATCAGATAGTTCAATTAGAACTATTTCGTGTCCCGAGCCAAGATTAAAGTATCTACAAAAAGAATTTAGCAAGATAATAAACGATTGCGTGATAGAGATACAGCATAAAAATCCATCTTACTTAATAGGTAATCATGCGTTTGAAAAATATAAATCAATAGCATCTAACGCTTATAAACATGAAAAGCAAAGATATATTTTAAATATAGATATTGAGAATTTCTTTTCTTCCATTCATTATGGAAGAGTTGTTGGTTTCTTACAAAATGATAGATATTTTTCATTATCGGAAAAAACATCTAAGATTATTGCGAAGTTAGCGACACACAAAGGAGTATTACCACAAGGTTCTCCACTTTCACCGATCTTAGCATCTCTTATCGGTAATATAGTAGATTCTCGCTTAATGAAATTAGCTAGAAAATATAAATTGACTTATACAAGATATGCCGATGATATAACATTTTCATCTAATAGGAATTTTTCTACCGATTTATTAACTTTTAAGGATGGCATTTGGGTAGCAAATAAGAAATTAATTTCTGCGATAAATCATTGTGGCTTTAAGATTAACCATAAGAAAACTAGATTTTCAGATCAAAATCACAAAAGGGTTGTTACTGGAGTTATTGTAAATGAATTTCTTAATACCGATAAAAAATATAGAAAAAACACTAGAGCTATGGTTAATAGTCTATTGAGTAAGGGAGAGTTTAAAATTCTTGATAGAGATAATAATGAAATACAAGGAACCATAGAGCAACTAATTGGTAGGTTAAATCATTCTATATCAATAAAATATAGAGATAGAGTTCTAAATCCTAGATTACCTAGAGACGTGAGAATTGAAGTTCAAAACAAAATAAAAGAAAATCTTATAAAGATTATTCAATATAAAGAGAATACAACCTTTTTACCTAAAAATATAGGGTTGGATAAAATAGAAAAAGCCTTTAATATTGAAAAGGATGAGGCTAAATACCTGTTATCTTTTGTTCAAAAAAGAGATGATAGATTAATTATTCCAGATTGTAATATAAGGTTGTTAAGAAATGTATTATTTTATAAGTATTTTTTATCTATGGATAAACCAGTAATTATTACGGAAGGGAAAACAGATGCTTTATATTTCAAGGCTGCAATGAAAAAACTGTTGATAAGTAATGACTTATACTTTGTTAAGCATAAGAAAAATGGTGAGTTAGATAAACTTGGGCTTACTGGGGGGACTGCTCCAATAAATGCTTTTTTTAAATATGTATATAATGATAATAATTTTGTTGATTTTCACAAGATTAATGTCAAGCCGAAGTCTCCTGTAATCTTTATTCTTGATTATGATGATGGTTTAGATAAAGTTAAAAATCTTTTAAAGAAAAATTTTTCAGAAGGAAAACGGTTTTCTCAAATAAAACGAAATATTTATATTCTTCTATTAAATAAGTTTGGGGATGGTGAAGATTTTAAAAAAGATAATAAGGTTTGTATCGAAAATCTTATATCTTTTGATGGTGAGAAAATTGCAGTCTCAAATGAGAGGGTTAGCTTTCAAGGGAAAGAGTTATCTAAGAATGAGTTTTCAAAAATAGTGCTTGAAGAGTATGAAAGATTTGATTTTACAAATTTTTCTATAGTTTTCTCAGAAATAAACAATATAATAAATCATTTTAATTACAATCGTGACTAGGAGAATCTTAAAAATAGAGTTTTGTGCTAAGTTGATCTCCTAAGTTTTTAAGTGGGATACAGAGTTTGTTTTAAGGAAAATGGTCACATTTCCCAAAATAACCAAAATCCGACCGCACTTTATTGCGAAATTCTGCTCTCCTTGTAAAATAAGCTAACGTTTTATAGAAGGAAAACCAAATGAAAACATTTAAATGGTTAGCGACTGCCACATTTGCCGTCGGTGTTTCTGCTTCAGTAATGGAAAAATTATCACTTTGAAAACAATCTCTTGGTGGTGACTGACGAAGCTCAGACATTAAATATTTCGCTAAAAGACAATGAGATTGTGTCTGCCCAATACAACCAAGATAAACCGCGTAAATGTCGTCGTGTGCCGAGTATCGATTTACCAAAAGGCAAACATTTAAGCACCTTCTAATCTAGGGTTTATGCCTATAATTATCTAACAAGCAGTCTATTTTTTGTAGGAATTTGCAAATACCATTCGTAGGGGCGGGGTTTATCCCCGCCCATGTCAATACCATAAGGATATAAGAGTGATCACTCACCGCCGCCGAAATAATATGCGATTACCCCATTACGATTATTCTCAATATGGCTGTTATTTTGTGACGATTTGTACCAAAAATAGGCAATGCCTTTTTGGTAATATTCTTAATGGGAAAATGCAATTAAATGACTTGGGCATAATGATTGAGGAAACATTAAAATCGTTACTAAATGATTATCCCAAAAGTGAATTTTCACATTATGTTATTATGCCTAATCATTTACATTTTATTTGGTTTAATCAAGATAATGTTTTACTTTCTGATTTGATCAGGCAATTTAAAGGAATAACCGCAAAAAAATATAGAGACAAAATGAAAACACAGGTTTATGAGCCATTGTGGCAACGAAGTTTTTATGAACACATTATTCGCAATGATGAAGATTTTTTAAGAATTTGGGAATATATTGAGAATAATCCATTACAATGGCATTTGGATAGATTTTATTCGTAATTTTGGGGCGGGGATAAACCCCGCCCCTACGAAAATATCATATCCAATTTTGAGTTATTCGGAATATTCTAAATGAAAATAGGGCATATAAAAACAATGCAAACACCCCACATCCACATCGGCACTGGCGGATACAGCGACACAGATTTAGTCGGCACGCTTTACCCCTTTGGCACAGATAAATCCGATTTTTTGTCGATTTATAGCCAGTTTTACGACACCGTTGAAATTAACAGCACTTTTCACGCTCCGATTGGAGCAAAAGCGTTGCAGGGAATGGTGGAAAAAGCAGAAGGCAGATTGCAATTTTCGGTCAAACTCCACCAAGATTTTAGCCACATTCGCACTGCAACCAAAGCGCAAGCCGATGACTTTTTACACGCTTTGCAACCCTTGCAAGAACAGAGTTGCTTGGCGAATTTACTTGTGCAATTTCCTAGCAGTTTTGAACGCACGCACGCGAACCGCTATTATCTTGCGGAATTGGTATCGTGGTTTCACGATTATCCCCTCGCCATTGAGTTCCGCCACGCCAGTTGGCATACACAATCGGTGTTGGATTATTTTCACGGCAAGGAAAATCTGATTTGGTGCAATGTGGATTATCCGCAAAATATCGGCTTGCCGAGTTTTCAATTCTACGCCAACCAACGCACCGCTTATTTGCGATTGCACGGTCGTAACCCAAATTGGTGGAAAGCGCAATCTGCCAAAGAACGGCATGATTATCGTTATAGCGAAATAGAATTACAGCGGCTGGCGGCTTTGCTCAACCAACGAAAAAACGAATTTGACAGGCTTTATCTTTATTTTCAAAACACCACCAAAAGCCATGCTTTCTATAATATTGAAAGCCTGAAAAATTCTTTGAAAGAATATGGTGTTAAGATAAAACCGTCCCCTGAATTTTTAACGGGGCAACAGAGTTTGTTTTAGCTTGAACGGTATACTGGATCAAATCTAATGGCAATATAAAATAGAGTATATCTAGAACTGATTCATTAATTAAGCTATGATACGCAACTTAAAGTTTTTGCTATCACTTACTCGGTATTTTATATGAACAAATTTAAGTTTATGTTATTCGCTTTGTCTCTCGTCGTACTATTTTCTTGCACGAGTACTTCAACTAAAAAAGCAGAAATCAAGAAAGGTTATTTAAAGGATAATATTAGTCAGGCGGAATTATATAATCCTGTAAACTATAAGCGCTATTTTTATTCTTGTTATAATGCGGGGACCGGATTATATACTTCGTTAATGAGTTATTTCCCGCTTTCTCGTGAAAGTCGTTTAAAAGATAATTTCGGTTTTTATTTTCAACTTGATGGCGGTACTGTTCAGCCGTTTGATCATATTGAAAATAAAGCGTTAAATGCGCGCGGTTCAAAATTTGAAGTGATTTATCGCTCTTATAATCCAATTGAAGGTAGTTATATTGATTTAATCGCGCGGGAACATCGTTCGATTTATTATAAAAATTATAACGGTGTCAAAGTGCCTTGGTTGGAATGTCGAGAGGCTTAATTTATTACAATCAATTGAGTTTTTTATTTTGCAAAATGCCTCAATTGAGGCATTATTTTTCTAACTTTTCAATTTGGTAAATTTCTTTTTCTTTCGTATTAATTTGGGCGCAAATACGGAAGGCTTTGCCTAAATTTTTCTGTGTTAATACCTTTTCCGTCTCTCCAGCGGCTAGAATTTTTCCTTTTTCCAATAAAATCACTTCATCGCAAAAGCGATATGCCAAGGAAAGATGATGAATCACCACTACACAGGTTTTTTCGGGCGTAAGCGATTTAAGCTGTTCCATAATATCGAGTTGATAATACGGATCAAGCGGGGCGATGGGTTCGTCGGCGAGTAAAATCGGGCTGTTTTTAATGCCGCAACGGGCGAGTTGTACTCGTGTTTTTTCACCGCCTGAAAGTTGTTGGAACGGTTTTTCAAGCAAATGCATAATAGAAAACTGTTCAGAAACCGACCGCACTTTTGCTTGCTCATCGGTATTTTTATGGGGAAAAGGCAAGCCGAGCGCGATCACATCATAAACCGTTAAATTCCAAAAAATCTGTTGATTTTGCGCGAGATAGGCGATTTCTCGGCTTTTTTGTCGGGCGGAAAGTGTGCTTAGTTCGTCATTTCCCAGCACAATTTGACCGCTTGTCGGCGACAAAATGCCCGCAATGGCTTTTAACAATGTGGATTTTCCCGCTCCGTTTGCGCCCATGATGCCCACCAATTTCCCTTGTGGAATGTGGAAGCTGACGTCGGTCAAGCCATAGGTGAGCGTAAGATGTTCAATCTTAATCATGGTAGCTTCTCCGTTGGGTGAGCAAAATCCAAATCAAAAACGGTGCGCCTAGAATGGCGGTGAGCGTGCCGAGATAAATGTTTGAGAAGAACGGCAGGTGCAAAATGGCTAAATCCGCCACGAGCAGTAACAAAGCGCCAAATAAAGCGCTGGTTACATAAAGTTGCGACGGACGTTTTTTCAGCAAAATACGTGCCAAATGTGGGGCGATCAAGCCGATAAACCCGATGGAACCTGTTTGCGGAATGGTTGCGCCGACGAGTAATGCCACGCCGAAACTCACAATAAAAAAGCTGCGTTTGAGATCGACGCCCATGGTAGCGGCGGTTTCTTCGCCGAAGGGGAGCAAATCAAGATAGCGACGTTGTGCATACAAACAAAAAACGCCGAGCACAATAAAGGGCAGCGAGAGCAAAAGCGTCTCCATTTTTGCCCAAACCAGTGAGCCTTGCAGCCAGCGGTATAGTTCCGCCAGTGCCCACGGGCTGTCAGCGTTGGAAAGCAGCAACGCAATAGCTGAGCCGAGTAACATATTCACCGCCAAACCGCTTAAAATCATCATTGCCGTGCCGTGATTTTTGGCGATTAAATAGACCAACAAGAAACTCACCAAGGCTCCCAGCACGCCACCAAGCAGCAATACACCAAAAGGCGCAGTAAAATAGTAAAGAATGAACACGCTCGCCATGGTTGCTCCGTTCGCACTGCCCAGCAACCCCGGACTTGCCAACGGATTTTGAAATACGCCCTGCATCGCATTGCCCGCCAATGCCAAACAAGCACCGGTCAGCACTGCAAGTAACAGCCGCGGCAGGCGAATATCCCATAACACCAGCGTTCGCATATCGGTAAGAATACCGTTGGCGTTTTTAAGCTCGGCAAAATTCGCAAGGTTGGCACAGCTTGATATACCGATAATAGCGAAAATGAGTGTGCCGAGAATAAGGTTTAATTGATTGGTTTTGTTCATATTATTTTAGTTGTTGATAAATTAGCTCCGCCCCTTGCCATACGCCGTGGTCGAAACAATAAGTGTATTTTAGCGGAAGCGTTATGTGCGGTCGATTGTTAAAGTGTTTTTGCAAAATGGGATGTCGCAGCAGTTCCGCTTGTTCATTATAGCTTCGCTGATCGACAAGTGTTATCAGCACATTCGGCTCGGCTAAAAGGACTTTTTCCAGCGAGAAATTTTGCGGTGTCAGCGTGGTTTTGAGCGGTGTTAAGCCGAGCAAATTGAGTAAAATTTGGTATTGTGGAAAACGCATTTCCGCTACGCCTGTTTCAGTTAATATCAAGGTATCGGTAAGCGATTGATTTAGCTTACTGTTTTGCGATTTTAATGTGTCTACCAGCTGCTTGGCGTGTGCGTCGTTTTGGGTAATGTTGCCTAAATTTAATATCAGCTCAAAAAGCTCGTCGGGCGTTTGTGGGCTGTCATTGATTGGTATGATTTTAACCTTGAGCTTTTTGAGCTGTTCGGTCAGTTCGGGGTAGAACCTTTCGTTAATCAGAATGGTCTTGTGCAAATAGGGCAACAGTTCGCTTAATTGCGGTTTGAGAATAGGTTTGTCGTGGTTGATTTTATTCAACATCGCCGACGGTTTAACGGAAAAAGGCGACATTGCCGCAATTTGTTCAGGGCGAGCAAGTTCAAGCAATAAACGGTCGCTGCACATTGTGAGCGAGACGAATTGTTCGGCACGAGAAAAAGGGGCAATGCCGAGTAAAAGTGCGGTGAGGAAAAAGAGAGTTTTTTGCATTTTTGAGATAAATGTTCGAATTTGTAGGGACGCCATGCTGGCGTCCGCCCCCCCTCTCTTTTGTAAAGAGGGGCAAGAGAGATTTCGGACGCGAGCGTCGCGTCCCTACATTTGATCGAGCTATTAGAAGCTGCCTTTTAACCCAACGTAAACGTTGCGCCCGTCTTGCCCGTAACCAACAATGTTTTCATATTTTTTGTCGAAAAGATTGTTGAGGTTGGCATAAAGCGTGACGTTTTTATTGAGTGTATAGTCCACACCGAGGTTAAGCAAGGTGTAAGACGGCATTTTGACCCGCGTTGAAGCATAAGTGATGTTATCAAAATAACTGTCTTTGCGTTTACCAACATAAGAAAGACTTGCGTGCGTGCCAAATTCTGGGGTGACTTGGTAAGCTAAGCCCACATTCGCCAAATGTTTTGGACGGCGAACCAGCTCAACGCCTTTGCTGTCTTTACCGCGTGTGTAGGTGTAATTCGCAAAACCGGTGAGGTTTTCGCTGAATTTGCCGTTGTAAGCCAATTCTACCCCTTTGATTTTGGTGGTGCCGTCAAGGTTGATCGCGCGAGAGATAAAGTTTGTCGCGTCAACCATTTCACTGCTGATAAAGTTTTTCACATTGCGCGCGAAATAAGTCACATCCAAGCTATGGCGCTTGTCATTGCTTTCAAATAACAAGCCCACGTCACCGCCTTTGCTTTTTTCTGCTTTTAAATTTGGATTACCAATGTACTTACCGTCATAACCGAAGTATTCGGTAATCGTTGGGTTTTGGATTGCGGTGCCGAAACTCGCATGTGCTTTGACGTTTGGCGATAAACGATAAGCCCCGGCAATACGCCCTGTGAAGGCATTTTGGTATTCCGAGCTGTCTGTGAAACGACCGCTGACCGATAAGCTGTGATCGTCTTCGGTAAATAAACGGTATTCGCCTGCCGCACTTTTCTCTTTCAAGACTTTGTCGTGACGCGGGAAGTACGCACTGGAATTATAGGTGGATTTTTGGTATTCGCCTAACACAGAGAACGCTTGGGTTACATAGCCTTCGCGGTCAAAGTTGATGTCTAATTGATAATTTGCGTTGAGTTTTTTCGCATCATAATCGCTTGCCCACGAGCTGAACGTGTCGCTGTCTGCTTTGGTGTGGCTGATGCTGGCTTTGTGTTTGAATAAATCGTTGTCGCTGCCTACATAACCGCCTAAACGAAACGTGGTTTCACGTGTACGAGTGCGGTTGTTGGCTTCATTATTTAATGAATCATCGTAGTTTGCAGTTTGGGAGAAGTGTGATGCCAGTAATTCAATCCCTTTTTGGCTGTCGTCATAACCGACTTTTAAAGAGGCATTATCACGGTGAAATTTATCTTTTTCTTTTGCGCCACCTGTGCTGACTTGCGTACCATCTTCGCCGGTATAACGAAAAGTATTTTTACTTAACGCAGAAATGCCCGCCGTGCGGTGGCTGTCGCCGTGAACAGCATAATAGAAACCGTTGTTGTGTCCTGAAAGAGTGACAGAGGCATCACGCGTGCGGTTTGAACCTGTGCCTAAATCGAAATCGACGTTAAAGGCTTTGTCTTTGTATAAGCCACTTTTAGTGGTGATGTAAATCACGCCACCCATTGCGTCGCTGCCCCAAAGTGCCGATTGTTCGCCACGTAGCACTTCAATACGTTCAATGTTGCTTAATGACAAACCGCCAAAATCAAAACCGTAGCCTGTCACCGGATTGACTTTTACGCCGTCAATAATCACGGCGCTGTGGTTTGCGTCTGCGCCACGCAGATAAAAATTGGTTAACGTACCGCGTCCGCCGCTGGAAGAAATCGCGACACTCGGTACTGTTTTCAACACATCGGCGACATAAACGGCGTTACGTTCGGCGAAATCTTTTTCAGTGAGTACGGTAACCGACGAAGCTGTTTTGTCTTGATTGACCGGTGCGGCATAGGCGGAGTAAACGTTTATTGGGGCGAGTTCCGTTTGCGCATCTTGTGCAACGGCTACGCTCGACAGGGAAAGCGATAGAGTAATAGTGATGAGATTTGTGTTCATAATATCGTTAAGGGTTGAGGTGCAATAAAGTTTTGCATTATACAGAAAAATTGCAGTGAACGGGACGGTTTACTGTTTGAAATAAGAGGCATTTATCGAATCATTCCACTGATATCCGAAAGATAACGAATAACCCGTCATAATGTTAAAGCAAATCAACGGCGGATAAATATAGAAAAGTGCGGTATTTCTTGGCTGTGTTTTCGACTTTGCGAAAACTTTCACAAAACGCACCGCACTTTTCGACTGAATAAAAAGACGGTTAGTTCCACCTCGGAAAGCTAACCGTAAAGGGGAAAATCATTAGCCCTCAATGCCTTCAAATAACGCGGTACTTAAGTAGCGTTCCGCTGCGGAAGGCAAAATAACGACAATTAATTTATCCGCAAATTCAGGCAGTTTGGCCAGACGATCCGCCGCAGCCACCGCCGCACCGGAGGAAATTCCCGCCAGAATACCTTCTTCTGCCATTAATCGACGCGCTGTGGCAATGGCTGTGTCGCTGTTAACGCGTTCAACTCGGTCGATTAACGATAAATCCAAATTTTTAGGGATAAATCCTGCGCCGATACCTTGAATTTTGTGCGGACCTGGTTTCACTTCTTCACCAGCCAAGGTTTGCGTGATAACCGGTGATTCTTCCGGTTCTACTGCAACAGAGATAATTTTTTTGCCTTGATCCTGTTTGATATAGCGACTGATTCCGGTAATGGTACCGCCGGTACCTACGCCAGCGACAACGACATCTACTTTGCCGTCGGTACCTTGCCAGATTTCTGGACCGGTGGTTTCCTGATGAATCGCCGGGTTAGCCGGATTTTCAAACTGTTTTAGCATAATATAACGGCTTGGATCGGAGGCTACGATTTCTTCCGCTTTGGCAATGGCGCCTTTCATGCCTTTCGCGCCTTCGGTCAGCACGAGATTCACGCCTAAACCGCGTAGTAAGCGTTTCCGTTCAAGGCTCATGGTTTCCGGCATAGTTAGTGTGATTTTATAACCGCGAGCGGCGGCAACATAAGCGAGTGCAATACCGGTGTTACCGCTGGTGGCATCGACGATTTCTTTATTTTTAGTGAGCGTACCGTCTTTTTCTGCCTGCCAGATCATGTTGGCGCCGATACGGCATTTAACACTGAAACTCGGATTACGACCTTCAATTTTTGCCACAACATTACCGTTCTGACCAAAGTGTTTTAAACGGACTAACGGTGTGTTACCGATAGCATAAGAATTGTCTGCATAGATTGTCATGTTTTCTCCCCTTTTGGTTTTTTGTATTAGGTGGATGTTATTTTTAGCATAAGGCTTAATAATCAAAAAATAGTTATTCGCTATATTTTATAACCAAATGCTATTTAACCGACATCGAATCAGATGCGCCCGAGGCGGTCGGAAAAGCGCTGTGACTTTTACCGTTGTTACCCGTATGCAGTAACTGGGCGCGATATTGTTCCGTCCACATGGCGGTCGCACCACACACCGCCACTGGAATAATCACCAGATTGATACCCGGCACTAACGTACAGAGCGTGACGAAAGTGCCGAATGTAATGCTCAACGTTTGTTTGCTGCTCAGTGCCTCGCGCATAACGGAAAACGGAATTTTGTGGTTATCAAAGGGATAATCGCAGTATTGAATCGCCATCATCCATGCGCTGAATAAAAAGGTCAGCAGCGGAATCAGCGTTTGCCCGATAAGCGGGATAAAACTGAGCAGAAACAGCACGATTAGTTTAGGCAGGCTATAAATCAGTTTCTGCCATTCGCGCCCCAGCATACGCGGAATGTCTTTGATAAAATCCAGCATATTCATTTCTACCAGATTTTCTCCGGTCAGCATTTTTTCGACTTTTTCCGCCAGCAGACCGTTAAACGGCGCGGCGATAAAACCCGACAAGGTAGTAAAAATAAAATAAAACAAAATCAGCACCATAAAGATGGATAACGCCAGCAAGACCGCGCCAAGCCAGCTCAGCCAGTCTGGAATATAGCCGATGATGCCGTCGATCAGCGTTTCCATTTGCGTCAGAAAAAGCCAGAATAATCCGCCTAACAGCAAGATATTGAGTAAAATCGGCATAATCACAAAACGCCGCAGCCCTTGCTGGGTAATTAGGTGCCAGCCCAGCACAAAATAATGGAATCCCTGCTTGAATTCGGTTGTTTGTAACATAATAAGTTTCCTGAGTAAATTCGGCGTTTAAGAATACCAAAGTGCGGTGAAAAAAATCAATTTTTGCATATCATCGGATTAAGAAAATATGGTAAGCTAACCGCAATTTATAATGTTTCGCCCGCCAGTCGCAATGGGAGAAGAGATAATGGATTTAAATACGATTTTAATTATTTTAGGTGTAATCGCGTTAATTATTTTAGTCGCTCACGGTTTATGGGCAAACCGCCGTGAAAAATCCCGCTATTTCCAAAATGCCAATACCTTTACTAAAGATTCCCGTATTCGTCAGGCGCAGGAAAACTTGAACTCGCCTACAAATCAGCAAACTCCCGTGCCGGATTATGCACAAACCGAATCCCGCCCGTCTCAGCCGACCCAACAGAATTTGGATTTTGATCAAGCGCAGTATTCCGCCGTGCAGGAAAATCGCAATGTGGAACAGGCGGTCAGCCGGATTAAAATCAGCCTGCCGGATTCGCCCGAACCGGTCAATGCGAGCGTCGAGCCGCCGGTTTATGCGCAAAATACTAATTTTGGCAACCGCACTATTGCGGATATTGAATCTTCCGTGGATGAAAATGAAGGAATTAATTCGTCGTCGGTATTGTTGCGTGAACAATTAGCCGAAGCGGCGCAAAAGCCACTTTCCGCGCAGCCGAGCGAAACCGTAACAGTGTCGTCAGCGCGCGCGCCTGAGCCGGTACAACACAGTGAGCCGGTGCAAAACCGTCAGGACAACAATGCCTTTATTATGCTGTATGTGGTGGCGCCGGAAAATCGTGAGTTTAACGGCACCAATCTTGCGCAGGTATTAGATGATCTCGGTTTTATTTTCGGTCGGCAACAGATTTATCATCGCCATTTGGATCTCAGTGTCGCCAGTCCGGTGTTATTCAGCGCGGCGAATATTCAGCAGCCGGGAACCTTTGATGTGGATAATATGGCGGATTTTTATACCGTCGGGATCGCCCTGTTTATGCAGTTGCCGTCGCACGGTAATGATCTTGCCAACCTGCGTATGATGATCCGCGCGGCAAAAACCATTGCTGAAGAATTGGGCGGATTCGTATTAACGGATCAGCAGGAAATTTTCAACGAACAAGCGGAAAAAGCGTATTTAAACCGAGTTTCCGCTTGAGACTGAAAACCGTTAAAATTTCCACCGCACTTTTAATTCGCATAATCCGCATGTTGAGGCGCAGCCTTAGGTGCGGATTATTATTTGCCGCAAACTGCGATAGGTCTTCGCCCATTCAATTGCTATAATAAGCCCTTGCCTGTTTGTGCCGCAATCCGTTATGCGCGCCGCCGACAATCCCAAAGTGCGGTGCGAATAGCGGCAGTTTTTTATAAGGAATGTATTATGCCCGAGTCGGTTTTACAACAAATCGAAGCCTTGCGAAACAGCTTACGTTATCACGAATATCAGTATCACGTGCTGGATAATCCGGTGATTCCCGATGCGGAATATGACCGTTTATTTCATCAACTGAAAGCGCTGGAACAGGCGCATCCCGAATTTGCCGACGCCAATTCGCCAACCCAGCGAGTCGGTGCCAAACCCTTGTCCGGGTTCGCCCAAATTACCCATGAAATTCCCATGCTGTCGCTGGATAATGCTTTTTCCGATGCGGAATTTTATGCTTTCGTCAAGCGGATTGAAGAACGTCTGAGCCTATTGCCTGAAGCGCTGACATTTTGCTGTGAACCGAAACTGGACGGGCTGGCGGTGAGCATTTTGTATGTTGACGGGCAGCTGGTGCAGGCGGCGACACGCGGCGACGGTACCACGGGAGAAGATATTACCGCAAACATTCGCACGGTGCGCAATATTCCGCTGCGATTGTTAACGGATACGCCGCCCGTCCGATTGGAAGTGCGCGGCGAGGTATTTATGCCGCAGGCGGGATTTGAAAAACTGAACGAAGAGGCATTGGCAAAGGGCGAGAAAACTTTTGCCAACCCGCGTAATGCCGCTGCCGGTTCGTTGCGCCAGTTGGATCCGAAAATCACCAGCCGTCGCCCGCTGGTACTCAATGCTTACGGTATCGGCATTGCCGAGGGCGTCGAACTGCCGGGTACGCATTTTGAGCGTTTGCAATGGCTGAAATCGATCGGAATGCCGATCAACGCTGAAATTCGCCTGTGTAACGGTGCGGAAAATGCGCTGAATTTCTACCGCACTATCGCCGCAAAGCGCACTACATTGGGCTATGATATTGACGGTACGGTGTTGAAAATCAATGATATCGCGCTACAGCAGGAATTGGGCTTTATCTCAAAAGCGCCGCGTTGGGCGATTGCCTATAAGTTTCCGGCGCAAGAAGAGCTGACTGTATTAAATGCGGTGGATTTTCAAGTGGGGCGCACCGGCGCGATTACCCCGGTGGCGAAGCTGAAACCGGTATTTGTCGCCGGCGTGACGGTCAGCAACGCAACGTTGCATAACGGCGATGAGATTGCCCGGCTAGATATTGCTATCGGTGATACCGTTGTGATTCGCCGTGCTGGCGATGTGATTCCGCAAATTATCGGCGTTTTACATGAACGCCGCCCGCCCGATGCCGAACCGATTGTGTTTCCGACCGCATGTCCGGTGTGCGGGTCGCAGATTGTACGTATTGAAGGCGAAGCGGTGGCGCGTTGTACCGGCGGGCTGATTTGCGCCGCGCAGCGCAAAGAGGCGTTAAAGCATTTTGTTTCGCGCCGGGCGATGGACATTGACGGTGTCGGTGCAAAATTAATTGAACAGTTGGTTGACCGCGAACTGATTCACACACCGGCGGATTTATTTAAACTGGATTCGACCATCTTAATGCGGCTTGATCGTATGGGACCGAAATCCGCTGAAAATGCGCTTAACAGTTTGCAAAAAGCGAAGAAAACCACGTTGGCGCGTTTTATCTTCGCGTTGGGTATCCGCGATGTAGGTGAGGCGACAGCACTTAATCTGGCGAATCATTTTAAGCGGCTTGATGCGTTGAAAGCGGCGGAAATTGCGCAGTTGCGCGAAGTCGCCGATGTGGGCGAGGTGGTGGCGAACCGGATTTATGTGTTCTGGCGCGAAGCGCATAATGTGGAGGTGGTAAATGCCTTGATTGCACAGGGCGTGCATTGGGACGAGGTGGAACATGGCACGATTACGGAAAATCCGCTGAAAGGCAAAACCGTAGTGTTGACCGGTACGTTAAGCCGAATGGGGCGCAATGAGGCGAAAGCCATGCTACAGCAACTGGGCGCCAAAGTCAGCGGCAGTGTGTCGGCAAAAACCGATTTTGTGATTGCCGGCGACAGCGCGGGATCGAAATTAACCAAAGCATTGGAACTGGGTGTGCAGGTGCTTACGGAAGAGGCGTTTGTGGCGCTGACCGAACAGCCGAACGGGGATTAAAACGACAAAAGTGCGGTAAAAATTACCGCACTTTTTACGTTTATCGCCGACCGATTTATCGGGTGCCGTACACCACAATGGTTTTACCGTGAGCAGAAATCAGGTGCTGGTCTTCCAGCATTTTCAAAATACGACCGACGGTTTCCCGCGAGCAACCGACCATTTGTCCGATTTCCTGACGGGTAATTTTAATCTGCATGCCGTCGGGGTGTGTCATGGCTTCCGGCATTTTGGCGAGATTTAACAGAGTTTGTGCAATTCGCCCGGTTACGTCTAAAAATGCCAGATTGCTGACCTGTCTGGAGGTGTTTTGCAGGCGACGGGCAAGTTGGGCGGACAAATACATCAGAATTTCAGGATTTACCTGAATTAACTGACGGAATTTTTTGTAAGAAATTTCCGCAATTTCACAGGAGCTTTTCGCTTTTATCCACGCGGAGCGCGACTGACCTTCTTCAAACAAACCGGCTTCACCAAAGAAATCGCCTTGGCTTAGGTAAGTCAGAATCATTTCTTTGCCGTCCTCATCTTTAACCAACACAGCGACGGAACCCTTAATTAAATAATAAAGGGTTTCCGCTTTCTCGCCGGCATGAATTAAGGTGCTTTTCGACGGATATTTATGAATGTGACAATGTGAAAGAAACCACTCTAAGGTTGGATCCATTGATTGTGTCGTTTGACCTTGCTGTTCTTGCACTGAAGCCCCCGTAATATTGTGTTTCCGTTACTTAAGAAATTCCATTTTATTTTTAATATCAATGGATTCATGTAATTCTGACCAGACAATCACCACTTCGCCCTGACGGATCGCCGTGAGCAGATTCTGCGTTTTCTGTGCCAGAGACAGTTCTTCGGCGCCGTAATCGGTACCTTCGCGCAGCACAAAACTTTCCACGATATTGCGTAAAGTTTGTTCTTCCAGTGTCTGCCAGGGAATAATCATAATGTTACCTAAAAATTCGGATTATGCAAATAGCACTTCGATCAGTTTCCATTGCTGATCAAAACTTTGGTTCGGACTATGGCGAAAGTTGGAACGTACATAGCGCATAAATTGCCCTTCGCAGAACGTCACCAAATATGCGGCGATCGTGCGTTCGTCGGCGGCAAAGGTTTTGCCTTCGCGCAGTTTGCGCATTTGCAGAATATTGACGAACTGTAACTCCAAACGGTCAAAAAATTGTGCCACCCGCGCTTGCAAATGTGCGTTCTCAAACATTAGGGCATGCCCGGTCAGCACGCGGGTTAAGCCCGGATTTTTACGCGCGAAATCCAAAATCATCTGCATAATATCACGTATGCGTTGCATGGTATTGGTTTCGTTTTTAATCGAATGCGTAATGCGGCTGAGCAGGTTGCTTTCGATGTTGTCGATTAACGCCTCGAACATGGCGGTTTTACTCGGAAAATAGCGGTACAGCGCCGCCTCGGACACACCGACTTCCTGCGCCAGACGTGCGGTGGTCATCCGTTCCATGCCCCGTTCCGAATGTAGCATGTGGGTCAGAACCGTGAGAACCTGCTGGCGACGTTCTTTAACGCTGCGTTTGACCGGTTTATCCATTATTGCTTACCTGAATGCCCGAAACCGCCTTCACCGCGTTCGGTTTGGGCAAATTCCTTAACCAGATTAAATTCCGCCTGCACCACCGGCACGAAAACCAACTGCGCAATGCGATCGCCCACTTCAATATTAAACGGCTGAGTGCTGCGATTCCAGACGGAAACCATCAACGGACCTTGATAATCGGAGTCAATCAATCCCACCAAATTGCCCAGCACAATGCCGTGTTTGTGGCCCAAGCCGGAACGTGGCAGAATGACTGCCGCTAAATTCGGATCGGCAATATAAATCGACAATCCGGTCGGAATGAGTTGCGTTTCGCCCGGTTGAATCGTGCGGGGTTCCGGCATCAATGCGCGTAAATCCAAACCGGCAGAGCCTTGGGTGGCGTAAGTCGGCAAGGGGAAGTCCGTTCCTAGGCGCGGATCGAGAATTTTGACATCAATTTTTTTCATAGTGTTCCTTCAAGTTATGTTGTGCCGAGGCGTTAAAATGTTTGAGTATATTGTCTGCCAGCAGCCGCGCCAGCGTTTTCTTGTCGGTAAAAGGAAGTGCGCCGTCGCCTTGGCGCCAGTATAAATGCAACGCATTTTGATCGGCATTGAACCCTTGTCCGTTAGACACATCGTTGGCACAGATCAAATCCAGATTTTTGCGCAACAGCTTGTCTTTGGCATATTGCGCGATGTTCTGGGTTTCCGCGGCAAAACCGACTACAAACGGGCGGTGTTGTGCCAAATGTCCGACATCGGCAATAATGTCGGGATTTTTGATCAGCGTCAGCGACATATCGTCGGCGGATTTCTTGATTTTTTGTGTGGCGACCTCGGCCACGCGATAATCGGCGACGGCCGCGCAACCGATAAAAATGTGATTTTTGACCGCACTTTCCAGCGCAACTTGCCACATTTCCTGGGCGGAAGTGACATCGATGCGTTTAACATTTGCCGGCGTCGCCAGATTGACCGGACCGGCAATCAGGGTGACATTTGCCCCACGCGCGGCAAAGGCTTCGGCAATCGCAAAGCCCATTTTGCCGGAACTGTGATTGCTGATATAGCGCACCGGATCAATAGCTTCGCGGGTCGGTCCGGCGGTAATGGCGACATTCAGACCGGCTAAATCCTGGCGGGCGGCGAGCCGTTCACAAAGTGCGGTATAAATTTCCACCGGTTCTGACATGCGCCCGAATCCTACATCGCCGCAGGCTTGTTCGCCACTGTTCGGCCCTACGGTATGTACGCCGCGTTCGGTCAAGTGACGTAAATTCTGCTGCGTGACCGGCTGGCGGAACATTTGCTGATTCATGGCCGGCGCCAACAAAATCGGTGCGGCGGTAGCAAGGCAGAGCGCGGCAAGCAAATCATTCGCCATTCCCGCGTTGAGACGGGCGATAAAATCCGCGCTTGCCGGCGCGATAACCACCATATCCGCCCATTTTGCCAGCTCAATGTGCCCCATTGCCAGTTCTGCCTGCGGATCCAACAGCGATTGCGCCACCGCGTTGCCGGAAATTGCCTGCAAAGTCAGTGGTGTAACGAACTGTGCCGCGGCGGCAGTCAGCACTACGCGGACCTCGGCGTCGCTTTTGCGCAGCAGACGGATCAGTTCAATGGTTTTATAAGCGGCAATACCGCCGGTAATGCCGACTACAATCCGTTTTCCCTGAAGATGTTGCATTGTTAGCCCTTAATCACAATAAAAAAGTGCGGTTCATTTTACTGTAATTTTTATTAAGAAAAAATTTATTTTGCGATCCGTCGCGCAAAATTAAACCGAAAATCTGTCCGCGCAGCAGGCTTTCCGCCACAGTAAAGCCTTTGCTGCACTTGAGGGAATAATGATGAAGGAATTAATGCCGCGCGAAAAACTGCTGCGTTTTGGTGCCGAGGCATTGGATGATGCAGAATTGCTGGCAATTTTCCTGCGAACCGGAATTAAACATTGTCCGGTGATGCAGTTATCGCACAACGTGTTGGTGCATTTCGGGTCTTTGCGTGGGTTAATCAGTGCCGAGCGACAGCACTTTTGTGCGGTAAAGGGCTTGGGGATTACCCAGTTTATTCAGTTGCGCGCTTGCACCGAAATGACCAAGCGTTATTTATCTCAGCAATTGGAAAGCCAGCATGCCTTTACCACGCCGGCATTGGTGCGCACTTACTTGCAGGCGGAACTGGAACATAAAGAACGGGAAGTGTTTATCGTACTGTTTTTGGATAATCAGCATCGTTTGCTAAAAAAAGAAGAAATGTTTCTAGGCACAATTAACAGCGCCGCGGTTTATCCGCGCGAAATTATCAAGGGCGCATTGGCTTGCAATGCCGCGGCGTTGATTTTGGCGCACAATCATCCTTCCGGCGTGGCGGAACCCAGTGCCTCGGATCGTAAAATTACCGAAACCATTAAGCAGGCGGCGGAATTGGTGGAAATTCGGGTGCTGGATCATTTTGTAATTGGCAAAGGCGGTTATTTTTCCTTTTCCGAAAACGGCTGGATCTGAGATCCTTTTCTGATCTTGCAATGCTTTTGGGCAAATTTTTGCCATTTATTTAACGCAACGGCGTATTTTAACTTGAGAATCATGAATAAAGTGAGTATAATTTGCCA
Source organism: Necropsobacter massiliensis (assembly GCF_000827595.2). Taxonomy (GTDB): domain Bacteria; phylum Pseudomonadota; class Gammaproteobacteria; order Enterobacterales; family Pasteurellaceae; genus Necropsobacter; species Necropsobacter massiliensis. The sequence goes on from NZ_LN776178.1 coordinate 56,527, forward strand.
CCTTTAATATAGTACGGGTCGGTTATCGCGGCCTGACGAGGTAGCTGTCGAAATCCCATGATTTCGAGGTAATCCGAACCCTAAGCTCGAGCTTATATTTGATTTATTGGAGATTAGTATGTCTAGAGTCTGTCAAGTCACAGGCAAGCGTCCGGCAGTCGGTAACAACCGCTCACACGCGTTGAACGCGACACGTCGTCGTTTTCTACCTAACTTACACACTCACCGTTTCTGGGTTGAGAGTGAAAACCGTTTCGTAACTTTGCGCTTAACGGCGAAAGGTATGCGTATTATTGATAAAAAAGGCATTGATGCAGTGTTAGCTGAAATCCGTGCTCGTGGCGAGAAAATCTAAGGAGCTAAAACATGGCAGCTAAAGGTGCTCGTGAAAAAATCCGTTTAGTTTCAACTGCTGAAACCGGTCATTTCTATACAACGACAAAAAACAAACGCAACATGCCGGAAAAAATGGAAATCAAAAAATTTGATCCGGTTGTACGTAAACACGTTGTGTATAAAGAAGCTAAAATCAAATAATTTAGCTTTCAGCAATTTAAAAAACCCGACGCGTTCGGGTTTTTTATTGTCTGAAAATCGCTGAACAAGCATCTTGGGATGCGTTATAATGCGCTCACTTTTGTTGAATTGAGTAAGAGAAACTATGCCCGAACTTCCAGAAGTTGAAACTGCGCTTAATGGCGTGCGTCCTTATCTCGACGGTTTTGTTATTGAAAAAATTGTTGTACGCCAAGCAAAGCTGCGTTGGCCGGTCAGCCCGCAACTGTTGACGCTTTCCGGGCAAAAAGTCACCGCACTTTCACGCCGTGCCAAATATCTGATTATTCACACCGCGCAAGGCTATATTATCGGGCATCTCGGTATGTCTGGCTCAGTGCGAATTGTGCCGCATAACAGCCCGGTAGATAAACATGATCATCTGGATATTGTCATGAATAACGGCAAACTGCTGCGTTATAACGATCCGCGTCGCTTCGGCGCCTGGTTGTGGACGGAAAAGCTGGCGGATTTTCATTTGTTTTTGAAACTCGGTCCCGAACCGCTCGGCGAAGAATTTAATGGGGATTATCTGTTTAAAAAATCTCGCAAAAAAACGACCGCACTTAAGACCTTTTTAATGGATAACGCCGTGGTTGTTGGCGTCGGCAATATTTATGCCAATGAAACCCTATTTTTGTGTGGCATACATCCGCAAAAGCCCGCCGGAAAATTAACCAAAGCCCAATGCGAATTACTGGCGGATACCATCAAACAGGTGCTGACCACCGCCATTGCGCAAGGCGGCACCACCTTAAAAGATTTCTTACAGCCAGACGGTCGACCGGGATATTTTGCGCAGAAATTGCTAGTTTACGGGCATAAAGATCAGCCTTGTCCAAAGTGCGGTACAAAAATCGAAAGTTTAATTATCGGACAGCGCAACAGCTTTTTCTGTCCGAAATGTCAAAAGAAATAAAATAAAAAAATCAAACAAGAGTAAAATGATATTTATTAACGCTATCATTTCACTGAATTCGTTATTTTTGAAATTCGTTTAGCATTTTAATAATGGTTTATCAAGCACCTTGGTGGGGTGGGCAGCTGACGCTGCGTTATACGGATCGGCATTTTGAGGGCAAACATTATCTGTACGGTTATAAGCGACGGGATAAGGAACATCAGGCGATTGCCTCTCTATGGCATGAAAAAATCAGCTGGAAAGGCATTTTGCCGAAGTTGAATTTAAAATGGCAACATATTGACAGTAATATTCCGGATTTTTATTCACGCACCAATAAAGCCATCTTTATTACACTGGAAAAGCGTTTTTGAGACTGCGGGCAGACGCCCGCAAGACTATTTCTTGCGTGTCAGCACCAGAAATCGACAAGCGTAAGGGTTGTCTTGATCGGCTTGGCGGTATTCTTCCGATTCTATGTGCCAGTCTTGCCAATGTAGCGCGGGGAAGTAGGTATCACCTTCCAGTTCGGCTTGGATTTCGGTCAGATATAATTTATCGGCGTGAGGTAAATATTGCCGAAACAGTTCGCCGCCGCCGATGAGCATAATTTCTGGTGAATCCTGAACAAAATCCACCGCACTTTCAAGGCTGTTTTTCCAGATAACGCCTTCTGTGTGATAAGGCGTGCGGGACAGTACGATATTAATACGCTTTGGCAACGGACGCCCGATGCTTTCAAAGGTTTTGCGCCCCATAATGATTGGTTTGCCCGTGGTATGGCGGCGGAACCAGGCAAGATCCGCCGGTAGGTGCCAAGGCATTTGGTTTTCTTTGCCGATAACGCGGTTGCGGGTCATGGCGACAATTAGGCTTAACGTCATGATGTTTCTCTGTCTGTAATAATGAGCCGTTACTATACCACAGGTTTCTGACGATAGAATAATAATCCCGGCAATGCCAAACCGAAAACAATTGCGCCTAAAATAAAACCAGTTTTAATAAAATAATCGATCATCTGGGTGAACAGCAGATCGGAAAAACCATAGTGATGAATCTGTACGATCGCGATCATTGCTTTATAGGCGTAAACTCCCGGAATCATCGGAATAATCGCCGCGACGGTGAACACTTTAGGATGTGCCAGATAACGGTGCGACAGCTGTACGCCGATAAAACCGATTAAGCTGGCGCCGGCAAAGGTGGCGAATACCGGCGGCATATCGAAATGCACCAGCAACGTGCGCAGTCCGTGACCTAAGGCACCCAGAACCGCGCAGTATTTCAGGGCTTTTGGCGGCACGTTAAACACCAACGCGAAACCAACTGCCGGAATGGCCGCGAAAAACATGTCATCCGCTAAGCGCAATAATAACTCAATCATTTTAACGCCCCCAGCTTGTGATATTTAGTAGACTCAGGGCGAACACAATGCCTAAGCAGGCGCCGAAAGTCAGAATTGTGGCGATAGTCCAGCGCCCCAGTCCCATATTGACGTGTCCTTTCAGAATATCCGCCAGCGAATTGATCAGCGGAAATCCGGGCACCAGCAGCAATACACTGGATGCCAGTGCGATTTGCGGATCATTGCCGAGATCGTATTTTAGCGCCATACCGGCGATAATTGAGGCGACGAACGCGGTAATCGAGAATACGATTAAAGGGTTATAATGGCGCTGAGCGAGGCTTTGGCGCACGTACATGGCGGTGGCCGAAGCGAAAAAGGTAATCAGCGCAATCACCGCATCGCCGCCGGACAAATGGGCGAAGCTGGCACAAGACAGACCTATCATCAGCACTACGAAATAACGCTGATATTTCAGTGGTTTAATACGCGCTAAGCGCTCCCGCACCTGATCAATGCCGTAAACTTTGTGTTCGGCGATAATCACGATACGCTGCACCTCGGTCACCACCTGCATATTAATGCCTTTGTCCGTATTTTTGCGTGCGGTCGTAATACAATGTCCTTGATATAACGTGGTCAGAATAATCGCATTCGGCGTCAGCGCACATTCCACACTGTCCATCCCCAGCGCCAACCCCAAGCGATGCGCCATTTGCACTACCACCGTGCTTTCCGCGCCGTGTTGTAGCAGCATTAAAGCGACCTGAACACACAGCCGAGTGACTTCACGCTGGTGTTCCGCACTTTGTTCGCATTGTGTTTCCATAGTCAAACCTTATCATGATAAACCTGCGCCATATTATATTGCGCTTAATCAAAATAAAATTTGTTCTAAATCATAGGCTACGCCGATAATTTGATGCTATTTACCACAGCCTTTATTTGGCTAAAAAGCGCAATTAATAGGTGCCGTTGGTGGTATTTGAGCCGCTCAAATGGGCAACGTGCGGTGGAAATCAGATGATTTTTTAACGGTTTAATGCTAATTTATGGCGAATTACAATTAACAGGTAATCGCATTATGGAAAATACACACAGCCGCAAAACTATCGTCGTGAAATTCGGCACCAGCACCTTAACGCAAGGAACGCCGAAACTGAACCGCCCACATATGATGGAAATCGTACGCCAGATTACGCAGCTACATCAGACCGGCTTTCGCGTGATTATTGTAACTTCAGGCGCCATGGCAGCGGGGCGGGATTATCTGAATCATCCGTCGCTGCCGCCGACCATCGCCTCAAAACAGTTGCTTGCCGCCGTGGGGCAAAGCCAGCTGATTCAAACTTGGCAACAATTATTCGCCATTTATGATATTCATATCGGACAGATTCTGTTGACCCGTGCAGACATTGAGGATCGCGAACGGTTTTTAAACGCCCGCGACACCCTGCACGCGTTGCTGGATAACCGTATTATTCCGGTGATTAATGAAAACGACGCGGTGGCGACGGCGGAAATTAAAGTCGGCGACAATGATAATCTGTCGGCGCTAGTGGCAATTTTGGCGCAAGCGGAGCAGCTGTATTTGCTGACCGATCAGCAAGGATTGTTCGACAGCGACCCGCGCAGTAATCCGCAGGCGAAATTGATTCCGCTGGTGGACAAAATCACCCCACATATTCGCTCGATTGCCGGCGGCAGCGGAACGAATTTAGGAACCGGCGGTATGTTGACTAAAATTACCGCCGCCGATGTGGCGACGCGCTCCGGCGTGGAAACCATCATCGCGCCGGGCAATCGACCGAATGTGATTACGGATTTGGCTCACGGCAAAGCTGTCGGCACGCGTTTCTGTGCTCAGACCGATCGGCTGGAGAGTCGTAAACAATGGCTGTTTGCCGCGCCGGCGGCAGGCGTGGTGATTATTGATGAGGGCGCCAAAAGTGCGGTGCTGGATCAGCACAAATCCTTATTGCCGGCGGGCATTGTCGCGGTGGAAGGGCGTTTTTCCCGCGGTGAAGTGGTGAAGATCCGCAGCCGTAGCGGTCAGGATATGGCACTGGGCATGCCGCGTTATAACAGCGATGCGTTATCCTTGATCAAGGGGCGGAAATCGCAGGAAATAGAACGGATTCTCGGCTACGAATACGGCTCGGTTGCAGTTCATCGCGACGATATGATTGTATTCTAGGATATTGTTGCAAATCTCACCGCACTTATTGGCGTTGCACGGTGCATGCTGAGCGGAGGATTTGAGCGCCGGTTAATAAAACACCGCCGCATCGGCAGATGGCATAATTTGGAAAGCCAAAAACGAAAAAAGCAGCGCGAGGCTGCTTTTTGGTCAGTTGGATTCGGTTTATAGAATATCCAGCAATTCCACTTCAAAGATTAACGTGCTGAACGGCGGGATTGAGGCGCCTGCACCGCGTTCGCCATAGGCTAAGTGGTGTGGAATGGCTAAACGCCATTTAGAGCCGACGGGCATTAATTGTAATGCTTCGACCCAACCGGCGATAACGCCGCTGACCGGAAATTCTGCCGGTTGACCGCGTTTAACCGAACTGTCAAATACCGTGCCGTCGATTAATGTGCCGGTGTAATGTACGCGTACCTGATCTTGCCGGCTTGGCACCGCACCTTTACCTTCGGTCAGCACTTCATATTGCAAACCACTGTCGGTGATGTTCACGCCGTCTTTTTTCGCATTTTCTGCAAGGAATTGCTTGCCAGCTTCTTCAACCTGTTTGAATTCCGCTTGTGCGGCTTCCGCTGCCTGTTGTTGCAATCGCTGCAATGCTTGGCTGACTTCGTTGAGATCCAGCGCCGGCGCATTGTTGTTCAGTGAATCATAAATACCTTTGGCGACCGCTTCGGCTTTGACGGCAAGTTTGCTTTCCGTCAGTTGCTGACCGATTTGTAATCCGATACCGTAGCTGCCTTTGGCTGACACATCGTCTAATGTTACCTGTTCAAAAAATTGTTTTGTCATTGTTTTTCCTTGTTGATTGAATGTTATTTTTTATACGCCAACACTTCGCCCACGCGTACCGGCACATCAACGTCCAAATTGTCCGCCAGCACGACTTGATCGCGCTGGAACAGATTGATTACTGTTGAACCCAGCTGGAACGCGCCCATTTCCTGCCCTTTGCGCAAACTGAGCGCATTGTCGCCGCTATAAGTCCACGTTTTTACTTCGTCTGCGCGCGGCGGATTAATCACGCCCGCCCAGGCGGTACTGATGCTGGCGGTAATGGTGGCGCCGACCAGAATCTGTACCATACTGCCGAAAGCGGTATCAAACAGGCAGATCACCCGTTCGTTGCGAGCGAACAAATTAGGCACGTGCTGCGCTAAAAACGGATTGACCGAAAATAAATCTCCCGGCACATAAATCATCTTGCGCAATGTGGCGTCGCAAGGTATATGCACGCGGTGATAGTCGCGCGGTGACAGATATGTGGTGACGAATGCGCCGTTTTTAAAGGTCTCGACCAATTCCTGATCTCCTGCCAGTAAATCTTCCAGCCGAAAATAATGACCTTTAGCTTGCAACAGCAGATTATCATCAATATGCCCAAGCTGGCTGATACGCCCGTCGGCGGGCAGGCAAAGTGCGGTCGGATTTTGATCGATTTTACGCGCATCGTCTGCCAGCGGGCGGATAAAAAATTCGTTAAAACTGGCATAATCGGTAAATTTGGTTTTTGCCGCTTCCGCCATGTCGACATGATATTTTTTGGCGAAAAGTTTAATCACAAAATGTGTCAGCGCGCCCCATTCTTGTTTCGCAAACCAGCCTGCCAAGCGGGTTAAATACAGTTGCGGCATGACATATTGAAAGGCGATTTTAACGCGCTGCCAATAGTTCGGTCGTTTGTTTTCAGCGTTGTACATAAATAGTCCCTCAATGAAATTTGAGTTGGGATTATAACAACTTATTTCACTTGTGCAACGACAAGCCGTACGCCTTGCTGTGGTATCCGACGGCAGATGCGAGCATTAGCTTGCAATCCCCGGTGTTTTTGGCAGCGTTATCCGTCCCGCCGCCAGTTTGATTGCATATTTGAAACAGTGGGGAAATGGTCTGTTAAAAACTGTTAAAAAATCGACCGCACTTTTGGGCGCGGCTTTTTTAATCGGCTTTAAAACAGGCAACGAAATGATTGTTTTGCCCTTTTAGCCGCGGTTTTTCGGCAATGCAATGCTGATCCGCCAGCGGACAACGGGTGCGAAACACGCAGCCTGACGGCGGATTAATTGGCGACGGCAGTTCACCTTCAAGCAGTTGAATCTGTTTGTCGCGTTCCAATTTTGGATCGGGAATCGGCACCGCCGACATTAATGCTTTGGTGTAAGGGTGCCGAGTGTGGTGATAAACCTGCTGATAATCGCCCAGTTCCACCGCATTACCCAGATACATCACCAGCACACGATCGGAAATATGCTTGACGACGGCGAGATCATGAGCGATGAAAATCAGGGATAGTCCCATTTCACGTTGTAGGGATTTCAGCAAATTTACCACTTGCGCTTGAATTGAAACGTCTAAGGCAGAGACCGGTTCATCACAGATAATGAGTTTCGGTTCGACAATCAACGCCCGCGCAATGCCGATGCGTTGACATTGTCCGCCGGAAAATTCGTGCGGATAACGGTTAATCAGATTCGGCAATAAACCGACTTTCATCATCATTGCGCGCACTTTTTCTTTTACCTGCGCATGGCTGAGGTGGGGCTGATAAATGTGTAACGGTTCGGCAATAATACTGCCGATAGTCATGCGCGGATTGAGCGAGGCGAGCGGGTCTTGAAAGATCATCTGAATATCGCTGCGCACTTTTTTCCAGTCTTTTTCCGATTGCCGAGTGAGATCGTTGCCCAGCCAGAGAATATTGCCGGCGCTGCTTTTCACCAAGCCGATAATCGCACGCGCCAGTGTAGATTTGCCGCAACCCGATTCGCCGACTACGCCCAGCGTTTCGCCTTGATACAGTTTAAATGACACGTTGTTGACCGCCGTTAAGGTTTGCGGTTTAGCAAACCATGCGGATTTATTGGGCTTGATGCTGAAGTGAACGCTTAATTCGTTGACTTCCAAAATGGCGTGTTGTTCGGTGTTCATACGGCATGACCTCGGAGTAATTGTTCGGCGGGAATAAAACAAGCGCGTAGCCGTTGATCGGGCAGGCGCACTAAGTTTGGTGCTTTACGACATTGTTCCGAGGCATAGGTGCAACGAGGCTGAAACGGACAACCGTCGGGCAAATGCAGTAAATTCGGCGGATTGCCGGGGATGGTGATTAAACTGTCCGCTTGGTTATCCACTCGCGGCACAGCGCCAATTAAGCCGATTGAATAAGGGTGAGTGGGGGTATAAAAAATCTGTTCTGCGCTGCCGTATTCCATGGTGCGACCGGCATACATGACCAACACGTTGTCGCAAATGCTGGCGACCACGCCGAGATCATGGGTGATCATAATAATGGCGGTGTTAAATTCACGTTTCAGTTCGTTCAGTAAGGTCATAATCTGTGCCTGCACGGTGACATCCAACGCAGTAGTCGGTTCGTCGGCAATCAGTAATTTGGGGCGGCAGAGCAGCGCCATGGCGATCATTACGCGCTGGCGCATTCCACCGGAAAACTCATGCGGATACATCGTCATGCGTTTGCGCGCTTCGGGCATTTTCACCGCATCCAGCATGCGCACCGATTCCTCAAAGGCGGTTTTGTGATCCATGCCCTTATGTAGAATCAACACTTCCATCAGCTGTGCGCCGATTTTCATATAAGGGTTCAGGGAGGTCATCGGATCTTGAAAGATCATGGCAATTTGTTCCGCGCGCAGACGATTCAGTTGTGCCTCAGGCAGGTTGAGAATTTCCTGTCCGTTAAAGGTTGCCGAACCGCCGATTCGTCCGTTATCCGCCAATAAGCCCATTAACGCGAAAGCGGTCTGCGATTTGCCCGAGCCGGATTCGCCCACGATACCCAGCGTTTCGCCCGCTTTAAGGGAAAAGGTTAAATTGTTGACCGCCGTGACTTCGCCGTCAGGGGTTTGAAAAGTGACGCGTAAATCCTGCACGTCTAATAATAAAGGTGATGTGGTCATAATTCACTCCAACGGCGTTTGATCAGCGCTCTTTCGGATCAAGCGCGTCGCGTAATCCGTCGCCGATAAAGTTAAAACAAAACAGGGTAATGACTAAAAAGAGTGCCGGAAAAACCAACAGCCAAGGCGCAGCTTCCATCGATTTTGCGCCGTCGTTTAGCAAGCCGCCCCAGCTGCTTAACGGTTCTTGAGTGCCTAAGCCAAGAAAACTTAAAAAAGATTCGAATAAAATCATGCCGGGAACCAGCAACGAGGCATATACCACCACAACGCCCAAGACATTGGGTACGATATGCCGCCAGACGATTTGGCGTGCAGATACGCCGCATACGACGGCAGCCTCAATAAATTCTTTTTGTTTCAAACTCAGGGTTTGCCCGCGCACGATTCTTGCCATATCCAGCCAAGACACCATGCCGATCGCCACAAAAATTAAGAAAATATTGCGCCCGAAAAAGGTCACCAGCAGGATAACGAAAAACATAAAAGGAAAGGAGTTCAGAATTTCCAGAAAACGCATCATCACGGTATCCGTTTTACCGCCGATATAACCCGAGGTGGCGCCGTAAAGGGTGCCGACCAATACCGCGATTAACGCCCCGGCAATGCCGACCAGCAGCGAAATGCGCCCGCCGATAGCCACGCGTACCAATAAATCGCGACCGGAAGAATCGGTCCCGAAGTAGTGCATGCTTTCCCATTCTGGCGCGATAGCAATGGCGCTGAAATCCAGTTCATCGTAGGGATAGGGCATCAGCAGCGGAGCAAAAATCACAAATAGCCCGATAACAAACAGCACGCACAGGCTGGTGAGTGCAGCTTTGTTGTGCAGAAAACGACGGCGCGCATCCTGCCACAGGCTGCGCCCTTCAATGGCTTGTGGCTGTGTCGTGAGCTTTTCCAACAATGCGCTGTCTTTGGATTTGGTTAACATAATCATTCCTTTAATTTGCTTACGGAGCGGTTAATAACGGATTTTCGGATCAATCACCGCATATAGAATATCGACTATCGCGTTAAAAATAATAGTAAGCGCGCCGACCAAAATGGTGAGGCTGAGCACCAAAGAATAATCTCGGTTCAGCGCACCGTTGACGAACAGCTGCCCGATGCCCGGTAAACCGAAAATGCTTTCAATCACCATGGAGCCTGTAATAATGCCCACGAATGCCGGTCCCATATAGGAAATAACCGGCAATAGCGCAGGACGTAATGCATGTTTCAGCAGGATTTGGCGCATCGGCAGACCTTTGGCTTTGGCGGTGCGGATAAAGTTGGAATGCAGCACTTCGATCATCGAACCGCGGGTAATGCGCGCGATACTGGCGATATAAGACAAACATAAGGCGCACATCGGCATCAGCATAAATTGCGCTGCGCCACCTTCCCAACCGCCCGAAGGCAACCATTTCAACGTAATGGAGAACAATAAAATTAGCAGTGGCGCCACTACAAAGCTAGGAATGACCACGCCGGTCATGGCGAACGCCATAATCAGATAATCCAACCATTTATTTTGCTTTAACGCGGCAACGGTGCCGGCGCTGATCCCCAATATCAGCGCCACGATAAAGGCAGATACGCCCAGTTTCAGCGAAACCGGAAAGGCGGCGGCGACTAACTGGTTTACCGTATAATCTTTGTATTTAAAAGACGGCCCGAAATCACCGTGTGCCAGATTCTTGAGGTAAATCAGATATTGCTTATACAGCGGTTCGTTTAAATGGTATTTCGCCTCGATATTGGCAATGACTTCGGGCGGGTAGTTTTTTTCGCCAGTAAACGGGCTGCCCGGTGCCAAACGCATCATAAAAAACGAAATAGTGATTAGAATAAACAGCGTCGGAATCGCTTGCAGCAGACGGCGGAGAATTAATTTCAACATAGTAATCGTCAATCCAAACAACAAAAGCGCAAAAAAATAAAAAAAGTGCGGTCGGTTTTATCACGGTTTTGCTTTGACCGCACTGAAATCACATTCAGCCTTACGGCTTAACAATATATACGTCTTTTAAATAATAGGTTTCGCTCGGATGACCGACCGCAAAGCCTTTCACGTAAGGTTTTACCATACGCGGTGCAACGTAGTAATAGAGCGGAATTAATGCAGTGTCCTGATCCAATTGCCGTTCAAGTGCGGCATAAATTTCCGCGCGTTTTTCATCGCTTTCCTGCCGGTATGACGAGGCGAGTAAATCGTCATAGGTCTGACTTTTGTAGAATGCGGTATTGTTGCTGCTGGTGGACAGATAATAGTTTAAGAACGTGGTGGCTTCATTATAATCGGCGCACCAGCCTGCACGGGCAATGTCATAATTGCCTTGACGGCGTGAATCCAAATAGGTTTTCCATTCCTGATTTTCCAGCTTCACGTTGACTACGCCGGCTAAGTTTTTCTTCCACAGCGAGGCTACGGCGATGGCGATTTTTTTGTGATTATCCGAGGTGTTGTATAACAGGCTCAGATTCAGCGGATTGGTTTTATCAAAGCCTGCTTCTTTCAGCAATTCGACAGCCTGTTGGTTGCGCTCGGCTTGTGATAATTTCGCCCATTGCGGCGGGGGGTGTTTTTTTCACCGCCGTTAATGTAAGGCGGTGTGAAGCTATAGGCGGGCACCTGCCCTTGTGCGGTGACTTTATCGGTAATAATATCGCGATCCACCGCCATGGAAAGCGCTTTCCTTACCCGTACATCGGTAAACGGCGCTTTAGTCTGATTGATTTCATATTGATAAGTACAGAGCACCGGCGGCGTGTAAACTTCGTTTGGTTGTTCTGCTTTTAGTTTGGCAAACAGTTCGACCGGCAGCTCATGATTGGTGATGTCTAAATCGCCGGCACGATAGCGCGATACGTCGGTGTTTGATGATACGATTGGATAGAACGTGAGCTGAGTCAGGGCGGTTTTGGCATGATTCCAGTAATGAGGATTCGGCACCATTTCCAGTTTTTCGTTGATAATCCAGTTAGTCAGTTTGAACGCACCGTTACCCACGATATTGTTAACGTCCGTCCATTTATCGCCGAATTGTTCCACGACTTTTCGGTTTACCGGCGCCAATACATAGTGTTCAACCAGTTTATCTGCATAAGGCACGCCTTCAGAGAGGGTTAATTCCAAGGTGTGTGCATCAAGCGCCTTCACACCTAACTCGGCGGCGGGTTTTTTGCCTTCGGCGACGTCAGCGGCATTGAGCAGTTTCAAGTAGTTCAGGTAGCTGGAATATGGCGAGGCGGTTTTGGGATCGGCTAAGCGGCGGAAAGAAAAGACGAAATCATCTGCCGTAACTGGATCACCGTTTGACCATTTGCCGTCTTGGCGTAAATGGAATGTCCAGATTTTAAAATCCGGGCTGTGTTCCCATTTTTCCGCCGCGCCCGGCAGAATATGACCGTTTTCATCGGAGATGACCAGTGTTTCAAACAATTGGCGGGCGATCATGCCTTCGGGCGAACCGTCGATTTTATTCGGATCCAAAGACGCCGGATCGGAACCATTATTGATGCGCAGAACCTGTTGTTCTGCCAATTCGGTTCCGGCCGGAATTTCGGCTGCGTTTACGCTTTGGCTGACTAGGGCGCCGAAAGCGGCGCTGAGTGCGAGGTGAAGAAAGGTTTTTGGGGTTGTGTTTGCCATGTTTGTTTTCCTTTTTAAGTGACAAAAATAAGGTTTGCATTCTATTAATAAAGCAAAATCTTTAAGCTGTAAAGGCGCAAAAAATGAATTTGTGACTGAGGTAAAATAAAACCTAAAGTGCGGTCGGTATTTTATTTTTTTTCAGCGTAAGTGACTAAATCCGGCAGACCAAATCCGTATGGTCGACTATCCGCCGGGGTTTGCGCGTAAAAAATGATAATTTCCTTTGACTAATCGACGATCAAAAGGTAATATTCACGCCCTATGCAAAAGGTAAAACTACCCCTAACTACTGATCCGATAAAAGATGCGCAGCGTAGATTGGATTATGACGGTTATTATGCCGCCGCCCAACTTGCACGTCTTACGGAATCGGTAAGTAAAGTGCTCAGCGATGCACAGGTTACATTATCGTTTTTCATTGATCCGCAAAAATTAGTGGTGATGAAAGGTCGGGCGACGGCTGAAGTCGAATTGGAATGTCAGCGTTGCGGTAAGCCTTTTGTACAAACACTGAGCTGTGATTTCTGTTATAGCCCCGTGGCTAATTCGGATCAGGCCGATGAATTACCGGAAATTTATGAACCGATTGAGTTTAATGAATTCGGGGAAATAGATTTAATCGGTGCAGTGGAGGATGAATTGATGTTGAGTCTTCCGATTGTACCGATGCATTCATCTGAACACTGTGAAGTGTCCGTGGCTGAACAGGTTTTTGGCGCATTGCCTGAGGAATTGGCAAACAAACCGAACCCGTTCGCTGTATTAGCTAGTTTAAAGAAAAAGTAAATTCAGGAGTATAGCCAATGGCTGTTCAACAAAATAAAAAATCTCGTTCACGTCGTGATATGCGCCGTTCACATGATGCCTTAACTACCGCAGCATTATCCGTTGATAAAGCAAGCGGTGAAACTCACTTGCGTCACCACGTAACTGCTGACGGTTACTATCGCGGTCGTAAAGTGATCAATAAGTAATCCGTTACTTAAAGGTAATCACTTGAGTCGTCTAACCCTAGCGTTAGATGCGATGGGCGGGGACATTGGTCCCCGTATTACTATCCCCGCATCACTGAAAGCGTTGGAAAAAGACCCAATGCTCTCTTTATTATTGTTCGGTGACAGCCGACAGATCACTCCTTTACTTAAACACGTACCCGAAAATCTGCGACAACGCCTTACCCTTTGTCATTGCGCGCGCGAGATCGAAAACACGCAAGGGCTTGCGTATGCGTTGCGTCACAGCAAGGGAACCTCTATGCGACTGGCGATTGAAGCGGTGCAAAAAGGTGAGGCGCAGGGCTGTGTCAGCGCGGGCAATACCGCGGCGTTGATGGGGCTGTCAAAAATTATCCTGCAACCGTTAGCGGGGATCGAGCGTCCGGCGCTGATTTCTGTGATCCCCACCATGACCGGTGAACGCAGTGTAATGCTGGATTTGGGGGCTAATATCGAATGCAGTGCGGAAAATCTGTATCAATTTGCTGTGATGGGCTCGATCTTTGCCGAAAACAGTCTGGGGCTGGTATTTCCGCGGGTTGCTTTACTGAATATTGGTATTGAAGAAATCAAGGGATATAAATCAATACGTGATGCCGCCGATATGTTAAGCCGCAACACCAGCATAAATTATATCGGCTTTATTGAAGGGGATTTACTGCTTAACGGCAAAGCGGATGTGATTGTGCATGACGGGTTTGTCGGCAATGTGGCATTAAAAACGCTGGAAGGTGCGGCAAAAAATGTTATTGCTTTATTTAAGGGCAATGCCGCCTTAAATAAAAGCAATAGTATGTTAAAACCGGTTTTTACTTGGCTGATGAAAAAACTCTTTTTAAAAGGCAGTTATCAGCGTTTACAACAGATTAACCCGGATCAATATAACGGCGCCTCTCTGCTGGGATTGACTTCCGTGGTGGTGAAAAGCCACGGCGGCGCCAATATCGACGGTTTCGCTTATGCAATCGCCGATGCCGCATTACAGGTGCGTCACCGGATTCCGGCAAAAATTTTAGCCGGCTTAGAAAAATATTAATAACCAGAGTTTATAAAATAATCCGAGATTGTTATGTATAGTAGAATTTTAGCCTCCGGGAGTTATTTACCGGCACAGATCAGAACCAATGCCGATCTGGAAAAAATGGTGGATACTTCAGACGAATGGATCACAACCCGTTCCGGGATCAAAGAGCGTCGCATTGCGGCGCCAGACGAAACCGTCGCCAGCATGGGGTTTGTCGCTGCCAAAAATTGTCTTGCTGCGGCAGGTATTGCAGCAGATGATATCGATTTGATTCTGGTTGCGACGACCAGCAACAGCCACGGCTATCCGAGCGCTGCCTGTCAGATTCAGGGCATGCTGAATATTGCGGACGCGATCGCTTTTGATCTGGCGGCCGCTTGCACCGGTTTTGTGTATGCCTTGAGCGTTGCCGATCAGTTTATTCGCACGGGACGGGTGAAAAAAGCGCTGGTTATTGGTGCGGATCTGAATTCCCGCAATCTGGATGAAACGGATCGCAGCACAGTGGTGTTATTCGGTGACGGCGCCGGTGCGGTAATATTGGAAGCCGCCGAGCAAGCGGGGATTATTTCCACACATCTGCATTCTTCGCCGGATACCAAAAATATGCTGAGCTTAACTTATCCACGGCGCGGAGAGGCGCAATCGGGCTTTATTCAGATGCAAGGTAATGACACCTTTAAGGTTGCCGTGCGTGAACTGTCACAGATTGTGGAAGAAACCCTGTTGGCAAATCATCTGGCAAAAGGCGACATCGACTGGCTGGTGCCGCATCAAGCTAATCTGCGTATTATTGCCGCCACCGCGAAAAAACTGGATATGCCAATGTCGCAAGTGGTAGTGACGCTGGACCGCCACGGCAACACCAGTGCCGCCAGCGTACCGATTGCACTGGATGAAGCGGTGCGTGACGGGCGAATCCGGCGCGGGCAATTATTGCTGCTGGAAGCGTTCGGCGGTGGTTGGACTTGGGGTTCGGCGTTAGTGAGATTTTAATCGATCTGTTACAATCGCCGACAGGCAAAAAAGTGCGGTAAAAAAGACCGCACTTTTGTTCTCAACCAAACTAATGAATGATGATACCGAACGTTGCATAATGCTCGGAAAATAATAGAAATAAAGGAAATGACAATGAAAAAATTCGCAATGGTTTTTCCGGGACAAGGCTCACAGAGCGTCGGCATGCTGGCGGAGCTGGCAGCCGAATTTCCGATCGTGGAAAAAACCTTTCAACAGGCGTCAGAAGCACTCGGTTATGACTTATGGCAGCTTGTGCAGCAAGGGCCGGCTGAAGCGCTGAATAAAACTTGGCAAACCCAACCGGCGCTTTTGACCGCATCGGTGGCGATTTTCCGGGTTTGGCAGGAAAAATACCCGCACTTAACACCGGCGTTGATGGCCGGGCATAGCTTGGGCGAATATTCCGCCTTGGTTTGTGCCGGCGCGATGGATTTTCAGGATGCGGTAAAATTAGTGGAGCTGCGCGGCAAATTAATGCAGCAGGCCGTGCCGGAAGGCAGTGGCGCAATGTATGCGATTATCGGTCTAGATAATGAAAGTATCATTAACGCTTGTAAAGATGCAGAACAAGGTGAAGTGGTGTCCGCGGTGAACTTCAACTCGCCGGGGCAAGTGGTGATCGCCGGTGCGAAAGCGGCAGTGGAGCGTGCCGCCGCAGCCTGTAAAGCCGCCGGAGCGAAACGTGCGCTGCCGTTGGCGGTCAGCGTGCCTTCTCATTGCGCCTTGATGAAACCGGCAGCAGATCAGCTGGCGGTGTCGCTGGAAAGCATTGCGGTTAAAGCGCCGACAATGCCGGTGATTAACAATGTGGATGTGAAAACCGAAAGCGAAACTCAGGCAATTCGCACCGCACTTGTGCGTCAGCTTTACAGCCCGGTGCGCTGGACGGAAACGGTGGAAAAAATGGCACAAAGCGGCATTGAAGTGTTGATCGAAATCGGTCCAAACAAAGTGTTGACCGGTTTAACTCCGCGTATCGTAAAAACATTACAGGCGCTTGCCGTGAATGATGTGAAATCACTGACCGGCGCACAGGAATTATTAGCATAAAAAATTACCGACTAGTATAAAGGAGAATTTCAATGCAGGGAAAAATTGCATTAGTGACAGGTGCGACCCGCGGTATCGGGCGTGCCATTGCAGAACAACTGGCGGCGAAGGGCGCGTTTGTTATCGGCACCGCAACCTCGGAAAACGGTGCCGCAAGCATCAGCGCTTATTTAGCCGACAAAGGCAAAGGGCTGGTATTAAATGTGGCGGAGCAGGCGTCCATTGATGAAGTACTGGCGCAGATCAAAGCAGAGTTCGGCGATATTGATATTTTGGTGAATAATGCCGGCATTACCCGCGATAATCTGTTAATGCGCATGAAAGACGAGGAATGGCTGGATATTTTGCAGACCAATCTGACCTCGGTGTATCGTCTGTCAAAAGCCATGCTGCGCAGCATGATGAAAAAACGCTGCGGACGCATTATCACAATCGGTTCCGTGGTCGGTTCGATGGGCAATCCGGGACAAACCAACTATTGTGCGGCGAAAGCCGGCTTGGTCGGTTTCAGTAAAGCGCTGGCAAAAGAAGTGGCGGCGCGTGGCATTACGGTGAATGTGGTGGCGCCCGGTTTTATTGCGACAGATATGACGGAAGTGCTAAGCGAAGAACAAAAAGCCGGTATTTTAGCCAATGTACCCGCCGGACGTTTGGGCTCGCCTAAAGATATTGCTAACGCCGTTGTCTTTTTGGCATCGGATGACGCCGCCTATATTACCGGCACGACGCTGCATGTAAATGGCGGGCTGTATATGGAATAACGTCTGCAAACGGCGAATTGATTATGTGTGTTTAAGCGGGAGTTATCCCGCTTTTTTTATGGTATTTTATCGTCGTGTGGCGATTTTGTGGGTTTTTACACCGCACTTTTACGTCGCCGAGTTTGGTGGTCGGTATATTGCTTTTTCTTTTCGTTGCCTTTTCCCTTTTTCCGCTTTCTTCTGTGTTTTCTTTATCTTTTATTTATTAATGAGAACAATTCTCAAATTTGTTAACAAATCTACCTATTTGTAAGTATTTTGTAAATATATTGTTGTTTATGATGAAGATCAATTTATTTCCTGCCAAACAAGAGTAATATGCCACAATCAAAATAGCCATATAAATTATGGGTGAATATGGAGCGCACTATGAACAAAACATTGGACGGACTGTTCTCACTTAACGATGTAAGCCGTCGTGATTTTATGAAATTATGCACCGCGATGGCAGCGACCATGGGGCTGAGTGCAAAAGCGGGCGCGGAAATCGGCGCGGCGCTGACCGATCCGCAGCGACCACCGGTTATCTGGATTGGCGCGCAGGAATGCACCGGTTGTACTGAATCCTTGCTGCGGGCAACTCATCCGACGCTGGAAAATTTAGTGTTGGATGTGATCTCGCTGGAATATCATGAAGTGTTATCCGCGGCGTTTGGTGAGCAGGCGGAAGAAAACAAACATAATGCGATCCATCGATATAAAGGCAAATATGTTTTGGTGGTAGACGGTTCCATTCCGCTGAAAGACGGCGGCGTGTATTGTATGGTGGCGGGCAAGCCGATTGTCGAACATATCAAAATGGCGGCGAAAGATGCCGCGGCGATTATCGCTATTGGTTCTTGCGCAGCCTGGGGCGGGGTGCCGTCAAGCGGCGGCAATCCTACCGGTGCGGTCAGTTTGGCGGAGGTTTTGCCGGGCGCCCAGGTTATTAATATTCCGGGTTGTCCGCCGAATCCGCATAATTTTCTGGCTACGGTCGCCCATATTATTACCTATAAAACCTTACCGGCAATGGACAAACAGAACCGTCCGCTGTTTGCCTATGATCGTTTAATTCATGAAAACTGTTATCGTCGACCGCACTTTGATGCAGGGCGTTTTGCGCGCGAATACGGCGATTACGGTCATCGACACGGTTGGTGTTTGTATCACCTCGGCTGTAAAGGACCGGAAACCTACGGTAACTGTTCGACCTTGGAATTTTGCGATGTGGGCGGCAATAACTGGCCGGTGGGAATCGGTCATCCTTGCTATGGCTGTAATGAAAAAGGGGTCGGCTTTACCAAAGGTATTTTCCAGTTGGCATCGGTTGAAAACCCAACGCCGCGGGTAGATAAACCCGATGTGAATAACACGGAAGGCAGCGGTGCGTCGCTGACTGCAATCGGCTTGCTGGGCGGGGCGGCAGCGGTATTGGCAGGGGTGACGGTGGAAACGCTGCGCGAACTGACCAGCCAGCGTAAAGCGAATAGAGCAAAGGATACACCGGCGGCAACAGACATTCACTCGGATAAATAATGACACGGGACAATCATCATGGATAGACGTCAATTCATCAAAGCCGGGCTGCTGGGCGGTGCGGTATCCGCGCTGCCTGTGGGCGAAGTCAGTGCGGCTTCGGAGGTGCGGGAGGCGGCCCCTGAGGCGCTGGGTATGCTGTACGATTCCACGCTCTGTGTCGGCTGTCAGGCTTGTGTGGCGGAATGCCAGCAGATCAACCGCACCGCACTGAACCCGGCGGGCGAACAGACATGGTCGAATAATGATAAATTATCACCGTTTACGCGAAATATTATTCAGGTGTGGTCCGATGGTGAGGGCAACAATAAAGATCAAAGCGAAAACGGTTATGCCTATATCAAAAAACAATGTATGCACTGTGTGGATCCCAACTGTGTGACTGTTTGTCCGGTGCAGGCGTTGACGAAAGATCCCGACACCGGCATTGTAGGCTATGATCCGGATATTTGTACCGGCTGCCGTTACTGCATGATAGCCTGCCCGTTTGATGTGCCGAAATACGATTATGACAATCCGATTGGCGAAATCAGTAAATGCGAATTATGCAATCAGAAAGGCGTTTCCCGTATTGATAAAGGCGAACTGCCGGGCTGCTGCCATGTTTGTCCGACCGGTGCGGTGATTTTCGGTCGTCGTCAGGATTTACTGCAAGAAGCTAAACACCGGCTGGGGTTATTACGCGGTACGGATTATGATTATCCGCGCCAACGGGTTGACAGCCAAGATCGCTACCGCGCGACAGTGCCGCGTTATTATCAACATATTTACGGCGAACAGGAAGCCGGCGGCACGCAGGTGCTGGTTTTAAGCGGCGTACCGCAGGAAAACCTCGGATTACCGGTTCTTGACGAACATTCGACAGGAACCCGTGCGGCGCATTTACAGCATTTTCTCTACCGCGGCATGGCGTTGCCGTTGGTCGCCTTGGCGGGATTGACCGCAATGACTTTCCGTAATATGCACCGCGATAAAATTGAAGCCAAATTGCGCGAAATGAAAATCGCCCGTCAGCAAATGCAGGAAGAGCTGGATAAAGAGGAGGAAAAACATCATGGGTAAGATACGTCCGGTGGGCGGAAAATTAATTTCTACGCCTATTTTGTTTTTTGCTCCGTTGGCGGTGATCTGCATATTACTGATCGTCAAGCGCCTGTTTTTCGGTATTGGCTCGGTCACCGCTTTAAACGGCGGCTATCCTTGGGGTTTATGGATTGCCTTTGATCTGTTGGTCGGCACCGGCTTTGCTTGCGGCGGCTGGGCGCTGGCATGGACGGTTTATGTGTTCAACAAAGGAAAATATCATCCGCTGGTGCGCCCGGCGCTACTGGCAAGCCTGTTCGGTTATTCCCTCGGTGGGTTGTCGATTACCATTGATATGGGGCGCTACTGGCACTTGCCGTATTTTTTCCTGCCCGGTCAGTTCAATACCAATTCGGTATTGTTTGAAACCGCAGTGTGCATGACCATCTACATTTTTGTCGTCACTCTTGAGTTCGCGCCGGTCTGGTTGGGCTATTTCGGCTTTAAAAAATTATTTGAAAAACTCAATAAAATTATGTTTTTCGTGATTGCCCTCGGCGCGCTGTTGCCGATGATGCACCAGTCTTCAATGGGATCGCTGATGATTGTTGCCGGACAGAAAATTCATCCGGTGTGGCAAAGTTATGAAATGTTACCGATTTTTTCATTATTCACCGCCTTTATTATGGGATTTTCCATTGTGATTTTTGAAGGCTCGTTGGTTAAAGCCGGATTGGCGGGTAAAACGCCGGATGAGCGTCAACTGTTCACGCAGCTGATTAAGGTTACTGCGGGCTTAATCGCGCTTTTCCTGCTCTGTCGTTTCGGCGAACTGATTTATAACAATAAGCTACATTATGTGTTCGGTCTCGATAAACTGGATAAATTCGAGGCATGGATGTTCTGGCTGGAAGTCTGGTTGATGGTATTGCCGTTGTTGACTTTGTTTCTCGGGGAAAAACGTTCCGACGGTCGCTGGCTATTCGTGTCAGCGTTAAGCATGCTGCTCGGCGCCGCGTTGTGGCGGATGAATTATTCGTTGATTATGTATAACCCGGGCAATGGTTACCGATATTTTCCGTCGGCGGAAGAGTTGTTGATTTCAATTGGTTTCGTCTCGATTGAAATTTGCGCGTATATTTTGATTATCCGCCTGTTCCCGGTATTGCCGGTCTTGAAAGAAGCGTCCAGCGAAGAATCGCAGCATATTATTGCCGAAAAAGCCGCGCGCAGTGAAAAATTTAGTGGAGAAAAAGCATGACAGAAAAAAAACGCATCACAATCGACCCGATTACGCGCATTGAAGGACATTTGCGTATTGATTGTGAAATTGAAGACGGCAAAGTCACTAACGCGTGGTCATCCGGCACCATGTGGCGGGGAATGGAAAATATTGTAAAAGGCAGCGACCCGCGTGATGCGTGGATGATTATGCAGCGGATTTGCGGCGTTTGTACCACCGTGCACGCCATTATTAGCGTGCGGGCGGTAGAAGATGCCATCGGTGCGAAAGTGCCGGTTAATGCACAGTATATTCGTAATATGATTCTGGCGGCGCACAGCATGCATGATCATATTGTGCATTTTTATCAGCTTTCTGCGATGGACTGGGTGGATATTACCGCTGCGCTGAATGCCGATCCGGAAAAAGCCGCCGCCATGCTGAAGGATATTTCCAGCTGGTCGTTAAACAGCGCCAATGAGTTCCGTAACGTACAGAAAAAAATTCGCGCGCTGGTAGACAGTGGACAGCTCGGTATTTTTGCCAACGGTTATTTCGGGCATGCGGCAATGAAGCTACCGCCGGAAGTAAATTTAATCGCCGTGGCGCATTATTTGCAGGCGCTAGAATGTCAGCGTGACGCCAATCGCGTAGTGGCGCTGCTTGGCGGTAAATCACCGCATATTCAGAATTTGGCCATCGGCGGGGTTGCTAATCCGATTAATCTTGATTCGCAGGCGGTACTGAATCTGGAACGACTGATGTTTGTCAAAGCCTGTATCGACAAGCTGAACGATTTTGTCAATCAAGTATATAAAGTGGATACCGCGGTGATTGCGGCATTTTATCCGGAATGGTTGGCGCTGGGTGGCACATCGCGCAATTATCTGTCCGTGCCGGAATATCCGATTGATGAGAAAAATACGGTCTTTGAGCTGTACGGCGGTTATATTGAAAACGGCGATTTATCCGCTTTCCGTCCGATTAAAAATCACAAAGACGATTATGTGATTCAGGGCATTAAAGAAAGCGGCAAACATGCTTGGTATGAGGATGACGAGGCACTGGCGCCATGGGCGGGCTTGACCCGACCGAATTATACCGGCTGGCAGGATGACGGCAAATATTCTTGGGTGAAGGCGCCGACATTTTATGACAAAGTGGTCGAAGTCGGTCCGTTGGCTTATCTGATGTGCGGATTGGCGGCGAAGGAGCAACGCACGCTGAAGCATTTTACCGAAATTAAAGAAATTTACACCGCACTTAGCGGGCAGAATATGCAAACCGATGACCTACATTCAACGCTGGGACGGATTATCGGGCGTACTACCCATTGCTGCGTGTTGAACGATATTTTGAGCGAGCAATGGCATAAGCTGGTGGAAAATATCGGCAAAGGCGATACTGTGGCATATCTGAAAGCGGAGATTCCGCCACAGGGCGAATTTAAGGGTGTCGGTTTCGGCGAAGTGCCGCGCGGTATGTTGTCGCACTGGGTGGTGATTAAAGACGGCAAAATCGCCAATTATCAGGCGGTAGTGCCGTCTACGTGGAATTCCGGTCCGCGCAACCAGCATGACGAAATGGGACCTTATGAGCTCTCCATTATCGGCACGCCGATAGCGGATCCGAGCAAACCGCTGGAAGTGGTGCGCACCATTCATTCGTTCGACCCGTGCATGTCTTGTGCGGTGCATGTGGTGAATCTGGAAAACGGCGCAGTCACACAGGTGAAAATTTTATAATGAAACCGTTAATTTTAGGTATCGGCAATATTTTGTTGGGCGATGAAGGCATCGGTGTTTACACGGTGCAGGCGTTGGAAAAAGATCCGTATTTTGCACCGCACTTTGATCTGGTTGACGGCGGCACTTGCGGAATGGAACTGCTGGATGTGATGGCAAAGCGCGACCATATTATTGTGGTGGATGCCGTGTTGGCGGGCAAGTCTGCCGGTGAGATTATTGTATTGCATGATGAACAAGTGCCGGTTTTCTTTGCGCGTAAAATTTCACCGCACCAGCTTGGTCTTTGCGATGTGTTATCGGCATTGCAATTAACCGAAGAATTCCCGCGGCATCTGTGCTTAATCGGCGTTCAACCGCAAAGTCTGGCGGCGCAGATCGGACTAAGCGACAGCTTGCGCGCAGTCTTGCCACAGGTTTGTCGCTGCGTGGTTGACCAGTTACAGCAATACGGCTTTCAAACGCATTATCAATAAAGGAAATCAGCAATTATGCAAACTGGCGCAAAAGACACCGCACTTGATTTATCTTGCATGGGATTTAGTCAAGATCCTTGTGCGTTATTACGGCAATCTATGCAGGCTGTTGTTCCGCAGATGCGCGATTTGCCGTTTTTTCGTGAAGATATTCCCTGTTTTTGCCCGAATTTCGTATTATTCGAAGGGCAGTGGTTGGGCACGGTGTTAACGCCTTGGATGCTAAGTGCGGTGATTTTGCCGGGGCCTGAACAATATTGGCAACATCGGGTTGTCGGTGAAAAGCGGGTGCTGCGTTTGCCCTATAAAGATCTGGTTTTTACCGTCGGTCATTTGGATGCCGTTACGCAGTATTTGACCTGTTCGCTGTTGTCGCCGCTGGATAAATCTCTGATGCCAGCGCAGGCGATTCGTCTGGCGCAGGACTGTTTGCAGATGATGTTGTCTTTGCCGGTAAAGCAGCAAACGCCGGATTTGAGCAAACGGAATCTGTTTAAGGCGCTGGGTTCCGTATAGGTTATATCCCTAACCTGTTAGGGGAATTATGCGACAAAGTCATAGCCAAAGCAGAGTGATAATGTTAAAATTTGCCCAGCGATGTAATCGGATTACGTTGCCTGTTGCGTTAGCAGAGTAACGTAACTCACTTTATGGTATGTGTTTGAATTGTCTCCGTTTGTGGTTTGACCTTGCAAAAACAGGTTGCAACTTCGCCAAAAATACATACACTATAAAACCATTATTTTATGGCTAACTATAATAGGAAAAGCAAGATGAGCATTGAAGAACGCGTAAAAAAAATCATTGTTGAGCAATTAGGTGTTAAAGAGGAAGATGTAAAACCTGAAGCTTCTTTTGTAGAAGATTTGGGTGCAGACTCTTTAGATACCGTTGAATTGGTAATGGCTTTGGAAGAAGAATTCGATATTGAAATCCCTGATGAAGAAGCTGAAAAAATTACTACCGTTCAATCAGCAATTGATTACGTTCAGAACAACCAGTAATCAGTATTAAGGCGGTGAAATCACCGCTTTAATTTTGTCTTTTGTCTGATTCTCGCCTAAAAACGACCGCACTTTCTTATTTCCGATTAAAAATTGATTTAAATTAGCTTTTCATCAGAAACTTGCCGATTTCCTGTTGAAACGATTGTGCTAATTTCTAAATAAAGTATCATAATTTTTGTTTTTACTTCTAACTCTTTTTGAGGATTGTCTATGCTTTATTTGGAATTTTTATTTCTGCTGTTAATGCTTTATATCGGAAGCCGTTTCGGCGGTATCGGTTTGGGGGTGGTATCCGGTATCGGTTTGGTGATTGAAGTTTTTGTGTTACGCATGCCGGTCGGTAAGGCGCCGATTGATGTGATGCTGATTATTCTTGCGGTGGTGACCTGTGCCTCCGTGCTTGAGGCTGCCGGCGGTCTAAAATTTATGCTGCAAATTGCCGAAAGAATACTGCGCAGCAACCCGAAACGGGTCACATTATTAGGGCCACTGGTAACCTATATTATGACTTTTATGCTAGGTACCGGACATTCCGTGTATTCCATTATGCCGATTATTGGCGATGTGGCGCTGAAAAATAAAATCCGTCCCGAACGCCCGATGGCGGCTGCCTCCGTTGCCTCGCAATTAGCCATTACCTCCAGCCCGCTGGCTGCCGCTATTGCGTTTTATCTGACTCAGATTTCACAAATTCCGGGTTATGAACATATTTCTCTGTTAAATATTATCTCCGTCACCATACCGGCAACATTCCTCGGCACTCTGGCATTGTCTCTGTATAGCTTGCGTCGCGGTAAAGAACTGGAAGATGATCCGGAATATCAACGCCGTTTGCAAGACCCGGTATGGCGTGAACGTATTTTAAACACCACAACTACCGCTTTAAACGATGAACTGCCGCGTTCTGCTAAAATTTCCGTTTATCTTTTCCTGCTTTCCTTGTTGACTGTGGTCTTTATCGCCATGTTCCCGGAAATTCGTACTATCGGTAATGCTAAACCGATTTCTATGTCGTTGGTGATTCAGATGATGATGTTGTGTTTCGGCGGAGTTATTTTACTCGCCACCAAAACTAATCCTCAGACTGTACCGAATGGCGTGGTGTTTAAATCCGGCATGGTGGCGGCGATAGCCATATTCGGTATTGCTTGGATGAGCGATACGTATTTCCAATATGCTATGCCAGAATTTAAAGCCGCCGTAACCTCAATGGTAGAAAACTATCCTTGGACATTTGCATTTGCATTGTTTGCTGTATCGGTCGTGATTAACAGCCAAGTGGCAACCGCAGTTATGATGCTACCGGTCGGGATTAGTTTGGGACTACCGGCGCCGTTATTGGTGGGTTTAATCCCGGCAACTTACGCCTATTTCTTTATTCCTAACTATCCGTCGGATATTGCTACCGTCAACTTCGACGTAACCGGCACCACCAAAATCGGTAAATATTATTTTAACCACAGTTTTATGGTTCCCGGCTTAATCGGTGTTACCACCGCTTGTATCGTCGGTTATATCGTAGCACAGATTGTCATTCGCTGATTTGTTCAGTTTTTAACTGATATTCAGGTAAATGACTTCTACCAAATCTCCCCCAGCCCCTCTTTGCTAAAGAAGGGGGCGTGAGGTTTAGTTTCACTTCTCAGTGCTTGATAGCCCAAAGTGCGGTTATTTTTACCGCACTTTTTGTACAATCTCCCCCAGCCCCTCTTTGCTAAAGAGGGGGGCGTAAGGTTTAGTTTCACTTCTCAGTGCTTGATAGCCCAGAGTGCGGTTATTTTTATCTCACTTTTTGTACAATCTCCCCCAGCCCTTCTTTGCTAAAGAGGGGGCGTGAGGTTTAGTTTCATTTCTCTGTGGTTGATACCCAAAGTGCGGTTATTTTTACTGCACTTTGAGTTAATAAGAGCAACTTAATTAGCTGTAGCAATTGTTCCGAATCCCCCTCTTTTTTAAAGAGGGGTTAGGGGAGATTTCCACTGTATTTTTTGTTTATCTGTTAGATCGATCACATCTTTTCACCTTATGCTCTGATAGAATTGTTAAAAAAATGTTATATTTTTGATTGAACTATATCGACTAGTCAGCAATGATATATTTTATTCAGAAAAACGATGCAATTTTAGCCTATTAAATAGAGAAAATTTATGCTCAGACCATATCAATGTTACCTTACGATTTTTTTGTTGGGTGCCTGTGCGCTGGTGTGTTTGTATTCGACCCAGCCAATTTTGCAAAATATCGCCGATTGGGGTGGCGTCGGGGTGGAGAGTGCGGCGTTAACCATTAGTGCGACGACCTTAGGCGTGGCACTGTTTGCGCCGTTTTCCGGTATGTTGTCGGGCGCGTTCGGGCGGCGAAAAACGATTATTATTGCTGTCGGTGCCTTATGCCTGACCACATTGCTTTCCGTGCTGTCTTGGAATTTCCTTTCTTTGCTGTTTTTCCGCTTTATACAGGGAATATGTATTCCGTTTATTTTTTCCAACACGGTGTCGTATATTGCCGAGCAGTGGGAAAAACGCGAAGCGGTACGATTCAATAGTCTGTATATCGCCGGCACAGCATTCGGCGGATTTTCCGGGCGTTTGTTGGCGGGGATTACGGTGGATTTTTTTCATGAATGGAAGCTGACCTTTATTACGCTGACGTTGTTTTTATTATTAACTTTCTGGTTGACAATAAAATATTTACCGCAGGAAAAACAGCAATATACGGGAAAAACAAGCCATTTTGTGACGGATCTGAAACAGATTCTGACCGACTACAAAATGCTGATCAGCTGTGTTATCGCCTTTTCTTTATTGTTTCAACAGGTCGGTTCGTTTACGTTCGGCAGCCTGTATCTTGCCAGCGCGCCGTTTTATTTAAGTTCCATACAAGTCGGTTTGATTTTTGTGGTGTTTTTAATTCCGTCGTTGCTTACGCCGATGACAGCGATGATGATCAATCGGTTTGGCTATGTTTATGCGTTTTTATTGTCCGGTGCGTTAGGTTTGTGCGGACTCTATCTGACCTTATCCGATACGCTCTCGCTGGTGATTACTGGCTTAACGCTGTCTTGTGTCTCGGTGTTTTTCGGTCAGGCGTGCGGCACGTCGTTTATTGCGAAAAATAGCACTTATGCGCGGGCGACGTCGGTCGGCGTGTATTTATTCTCGTATTATTTGGGCGGCTGTCTGGGCGGCATTATTCCGGGTAAGGTTTATTATCTTTTCGGCTGGGCGGAATGCGTGTATTTGTTGATGATTATGATCTTACTCAGTTGTATCTTGGCATTGATTGGTTGGAGAAAACAGAAGGAGAAGAGTTATGTTTAAACATGATGCGTTTTATTGGATAAATCGAATGGATAAAGCCTCGACCGTTGCGGCGTTGAAGCAGGGATTTATCGACGAGAGCGCCGCCAAAGACATCGCACAGGCAATTGCCGAACTGACGGAAAGCGAGCTGCGCCCGACGGATTATATTGATATTCAACCGATGTTACTGAAACGAGTCGGGCATATCGGTTCGATGATCCATGTGGGCAGAAGTCGTCAGGATATATTGGCAACCTTGCACCGTCTGTTTCTTCGTGATCGGTTTATTTATGTGTATTTTCTGTCCTTAAAGACAAGAAAATTATTGCTTAAACTTGCTGAACGCAATATTGACACGGTGGTGCCTTCTTACACCAACGGCGTGCAGGCGCAACCTGTAACCTTGGCGCATCTTTTACTTGGCTATGAGGCGACGATTGCCCGTTCAGCAAAACGGTTAAAAGAATTTTTTCCGCGCCTAAATAAATCGCCGTTAGGCTCGGCGGCGTTGGCGACGTCCAGTTTTTCTGTTGATCGAATTCTGTTGGCGGAGCTGTTGGGATTTCACGGCATTGTGGAAAATGCGTTCGATGCGGCGCAATTGGCAGTGATTGATGTCGGGGCGGAAGCTGCCAATATTGCTGGCGTTATCCGTCGGTACGCTGGTGCAGGATCTGCATATACAGTTTCATCATGTGCGACCTTGGCTGTTACTTGATGATGAGGCACTGAAAAGTCCGAGTACTTTAATGCCACAAAAGCGAAATCCAGTGGCGTTAAACCGCACCCGTTTGCTTGCCAGTGAAGTTATCGGCGATGCTGTGAAGGCGATCATGGCGGCACATAATGTCAATTCGGGGTTAACCGATTATAAACGCGAAAATGCCGCCGAAACCCTGGAACGCGCATGCAGAATGCTGAATGAATTAAATGCCGTGTTGGGCGGTATTCGGGTCGATAAAGCAGCCGCGCTGGAGCAGGTCAACGCCGATTATTCCGTTACCAGTGAGCTTGCCGGTGCGTTGCAGCGAAAATTGGGTATTCCGTTTAAAGTCACCCATGAGTTTTCTTCCCGTTTGGTAAACTACGGACGTGAACACCGTTTAAAACCGGCAGAACTGCCTTTTACTGAAGCTGTGCGAATTTTTAAACTGGTTTCACAGGAAATGAATGGCGTTGAGTCTGAGTTGGGGCTGACGGAAGAGGCGTTTTTCAGTCTGCTTGATCCGAATCGGATGATCAACAGTTATGTCGGAGTCGGCGGTTCTCATCCGATTGAAGTGGAACGCTTGACAAAACGTGCACAGGAAGGGGTGCAGGAAGATGACGCATGGCATTTGAACTTGCAGCGAAATCTGGAAGAATCTGCCGCTAGATTAGACGAACTGTTCTCAGAAGTGGTGAAAGGTGAAGAAGAAAGCAGTTTCTGGCTGTAATATTGAATAACATAATGAATGCCCTGATGTTTATCAGGGCATTTGAACGGATTATGAACGTTTCATTATTTCGAAGAATTCTTCGTTGGTTTTTGCCACCATCAGTTTATCAATCAAGAATTCCATAGCTTCCACTTCACCCATAGGATTAAGAATCTTGCGTAGGATCCACATTTTCTGTAATTCGTCAGCGGTGGTAAGCAAGTCTTCTTTACGGGTACCGGAGCGGTTAAAGTCAATGGCAGGGAAGACGCGTTTTTCCGCAATTTTGCGCGAAAGATGCAATTCCATATTCCCGGTTCCCTTAAATTCTTCAAAAATCACTTCATCCATTTTTGAGCCGGTATCCACCAACGCGGTGGCGATAATGGTTAGGCTGCCGCCTTCTTCCACATTACGCGCCGCACCGAAGAAACGTTTCGGACGATGTAGGGCGTTGGCGTCCACACCACCGGATAAAATTTTACCGGAAGCCGGGGTAACCGTATTATAGGCACGTGCCAGACGCGTAATACTGTCGAGCAGGATCACAACGTCTTTTTTGTGCTCGACCGAGCGTTTGGCTTTTTCAATAACCATTTCCGCCACCTGAACATGGCGCGCCGCCGGTTCGTCGAAAGTGGAGGCAATCACTTCGCCTTTTACCGAACGCTGCATTTCCGTAACCTCTTCCGGGCGTTCGTCAATCAGCAGCACGATCAGTTCGCATTCCGGATAGTTATGCGTGATACTCTGTGCGATGTTTTGCAGCAACATGGTTTTCCCCGCTTTTGGCGGCGCCACAATCAGACCGCGCTGACCTTTACCGATAGGTGAGGCGAGATCCAAAATACGGGCGGTTAAATCTTCGGTGGAACCGTTGCCGCGTTCCATTCTTAAACGCGAATTGGCATGTAGCGGAGTTAAGTTTTCAAAAAGGATTTTACTGCGGGAAACTTCGGGTTTGTCGTCATTGACCTGATCGACCTTGAGGAGAGCGAAATAGCGTTCGCCTTCTTTCGGCGGGCGAATTTTACCCTCAATTTTATCCCCCGTTTGTAGGTTAAAACGACGGATTTGGCTTGGCGACACATAAATATCGTCCGGTCCGGCTAAATAGGAACTGTCTGCCGAACGCAAAAAGCCGAAACCGTCCGGCAGAATTTCCAGCACACCGCCTCCGAAAATA
This sequence comes from Necropsobacter massiliensis, assembly GCF_000827595.2. Lineage (GTDB taxonomy): Bacteria > Pseudomonadota > Gammaproteobacteria > Enterobacterales > Pasteurellaceae > Necropsobacter > Necropsobacter massiliensis. Next base: position 86,838 of record NZ_LN776178.1, read on the forward strand.
TCTTCACCGCTTTTAGCATGTTGTTTCAAAATAGCAAAGACAATATCTTGTTTGCGTAAGCGGGCCAGATTTTCCAGACCCATTTTTTCTTCGCCCAGCGCCACTAAATCGGACACCGGCGTATTTTTAAGTTCTGTTAAGTGCATAATTGAAAATAATGTTTATTAGAGTTGGATTGTGAGTTAGTTGGATATGATTTTTAAGATCCCGTGAATGGGCGTAACGTTATCACTAAATCCGCAGACTGTCTAGGGGATATTGCGAATTTATTTTCATTTGTACCACAGAATTGGGATTGAGCGGCGATGTAGAGTGAACCGACAGCGGAGCATTCGCAAGCAAATCCCGCCAATCATGGTGGCGAGAGAAAAAATTGCAAAAAAGTGCGGTTGTTTTTTTGGGGATTTTTTGACTTCGTGCTATGCTTAGCCCAATTTTTTACCGAGTCAGTTAATTCCTTATGCAAAATAATCATTTAAGTCAGCAGCGATTTGCCGATTTAGCATTACATCCGCAAGTTTTGGCAGCGTTGCAAAAAAAGGGGTTTGATTACTGTACCCCGATTCAAGCTTTATCTTTACCCGTATCGTTAAGCGGACGGGATGTAGCCGGACAAGCGCAGACCGGTACCGGCAAAACCATGGCGTTTTTAACCGCGACTTTCCACCATTTATTACAGAATCCATGTGCTGACACCGCTCCTCATTATTTGAAAGCGCTGATCTTGGCGCCGACCCGTGAACTGGCGGTGCAAATCAGCAATGACGCCGAACTGCTGGTACAAGCGACCGGGCTGAAAACCGGTCTGGCTTACGGCGGTGACGGCTATGATAAACAGATCAAAGCCATTGAACAGGGCGTGGATATTTTGATCGGCACCACCGGGCGGGTGATTGATTATGTGAAACAAGGTATTATCCGTCTGGAGCGGGTGCAGGTTGTGGTATTGGATGAAGCGGATCGCATGTTTGATCTGGGTTTTATCAAGGATATCCGTTACTTACTGCGCAAATGCCCGTCACCAAAACAGCGTCTGACGATGTTGTTTTCCGCTACGTTATCCTACAAAGTGCGCGAACTAGCGTTTGAAGATATGAATGAACCGGAATACATTGAAGTTGAGCCGCTACAGAAAACCGGACACCGTATTAAAGAAGAATTATTTTATCCGTCCAACCGCGATAAAATGGCGTTGTTAATGACGTTACTGGAAGAAGAATGGCCGGAGCGCTGCATCGTGTTTGCCAACACCAAGCACCGTTGTGAGGAAATCTGGGGCTATCTGGCGGCGGACGGACACCGCGTCGGCTTGCTGACCGGCGATGTGGCGCAGAAAAAGCGGCTGGCACTATTGAAACAGTTTACCGACGGCGCACTGGATATTCTGGTGGCAACCGACGTCGCCGCGCGCGGTCTGCATATTCCGGATGTCACTCATGTGTTCAATTATGATTTGCCGGATGATTGCGAAGATTACGTGCACCGTATCGGTCGCACCGGACGCGCGGGCGAAAGTGGCGTTTCCATCAGTTTCGCTTGCGAAGAATACGCCATGAACCTACCCTCGATAGAAGACTATATCGGACACAGCATCCCCGTCAGCCAATATAGCGCCGACTCCCTGCTGACCGACCTGCCCAAACCCTATCGCATTAAACGCGCCACCACACCACAAAAGCGCAATAACCAACGCACATTTAAAAAACGCTACTGATTTTGACCGCACTTTTTAAAGTGCGGTGGTTTTAATCATTGTTTCTATCTGTCTTGTCTCATGCTAAAATCACACACTTTTAGTTTAACCAACGATAACGGTAGTTATGAATTTAGTGGATTTTCTGATTAATAAATTGGACGATTTAAAGGCAACGGATATTTTAGCGATTGATGTGCGCGGTAAATCGTCGGTTACCGAGGATATGATTATTTGTACCGGGACATCGGGGCGGCATGTGTCTGCGGTGGCGCAGAAGCTGATTGATGAAAGCAAACTGGCGGGCTTTGCAACCTTCGGGCAAGAGGGAAAAGCGACCGCTGATTGGGTGGTGGTGGATTTCGGGCAGGCGATTGTGCATATTATGCAGCGTGAAAGCCGTGAGACGTATCAGCTGGAAAAATTGTGGGCGTAAGTAAAACGCACGAAAAACAGACCGCACTTTATGAAGATTCAACTGATTGCCGTCGGCACTAAGATGCCTGATTGGGTGAAAACCGGGTTTGAGGAATATCAGCGCCGTTTTCCGAAAGAGATGCCCTTTGAGCTAGTAGAAATTGCCGCCGGTAAACGGGGTAAGAATGCCGATATTAAACGCATTTTGGAACAGGAAGGCAAGGCGATGCTGGCAGCCTGCGGAAAAAGTCGGGTGGTGACCTTGGATATTCCCGGCAAACCGTGGACGACCGCACAGTTGGCGCAGCAGCTAGAGGTTTGGAAAAACGACGGGCGCGATGTTTGTCTGTTGGTCGGCGGTCCGGAGGGATTATCACCGGAATGCAAGGCGGCGGCGGAACAAAGCTGGTCGCTGTCGCCATTAACGCTGCCGCATCCGTTGGTGCGGGTTGTGGTGGCGGAAAGTTTGTATCGCGCTTGGTCGCTGAATGTGAATCATCCTTATCATCGAGAGTAAGTCATGAAGCTGAAAAAATTGCTTTCTCAACCCGCGCACGAGCCGATCCGAGATAAAAAGGCGGAGCGTAATCTGTTTGCCCGGCGCGCGTTGGTGTCTTTTTTGGCAGTACTCGGGTTGTCGGCAATTTTATTTACCAATTTATATCATTTGCAAGTCGTTAATTATGATACCTATCAGACCCGTTCCAATGGCAATCGAATCAAATTGCTGCCGCTGCCGCCGACACGCGGGTTAATTTATGATCGCAACGGGCAGTTATTGGCGGAAAATCTGACCTTTTTCGGTTTATATATTGTGCCGGAAAAAGTGGAAAATTTAGACCGCACTTTTGCCCAGTTGCGCGAGATTGTGGGGCTGAGCGATGAGGATGTTGAGAGTTTTAACAAAGAACGTCGCCGCGCTTCCCGTTATACTTCAATTTTACTGAAAGCGGATTTAACCGAGGAGCAAATTGCGCGTTTTGCGGTGAATCAGTATAAATTTCCGAGTTTGGAAATTAAACCTTATTTTAAGCGTCATTATTTGTATGGTGAACCGCTGACGCATATTTTGGGGTATGTGGCGAAAATCAACGATAAAGATGTGGAACGGCTGAAAAAAGAAGAGAAAATCGCCAATTATGCCGGTTCAAGCGATATCGGTAAGCTCGGTATTGAACGTTATTACGAAGATCAGCTACATGGCACGGTGGGTTTTGAAGAAGTGGAAATCAACAACCGCGGTAAAGTGATCCGAAAACTGCGCGAACAGCCGGCTATTGCGGGCAAAAGTATTCATTTGACCATTGATTTGGCATTGCAGCGTTATATTCTGGATTTGTTGGGTGGGCATAAAGGTGCCGTCGTGGTGCTGGACCCGCAAGACAGCAGTATTCTGGCGATGGTTTCGACGCCGAGTTACGATAATAATCTGTTTGTCGGCGGTATTTCCGGCGGCGATTATAAACGTTTGCTGGACGATCCGAGTCGCCCGTTGTACAGCCGCGTTACTCAGGGCGCTTATCCGCCGGCGTCAACGGTGAAGCCGTTTATTGCGGTAGCCGGGTTACAGGAAAATGTGATTACTCCCGGCACCACGGTGTTTGACCCGGGTTATTGGGTGCTGCCGAACAGCACGAAGCGTTTTCGTGATTGGAAGCGCAGTGGTCACGGTTATACGGATTTGAATAAAGCGATTACCGAATCCTCAGATACTTATTTTTATCAGCTGGCTTATAATATGGGCATTGATCGCCTGTCCGAGTGGATGAAACGTTTTGGGTTCGGTATGCCGACTGGCATTGATATTCGTGAAGAAACGGCGGCAATTATGCCAAGTCGCGAATGGAAGCAGAAACGTTACAAAAAGCCTTGGGTACAAGGCGATACCATTTCGGTCGGGATTGGGCAAGGTTATTGGACTGCGACGCCGTTACAGCTTGCCAAAGCGTTGGCGATTTTGATTAATAACGGTAAAGTCAATACGCCGCATTTAATGAAATCGGTCGAAGGTTCAAGCGTTGAGCCTTATCAGGATCCGCTGTTGTATGAAGATATTAGCGAACCGAAGGCGCTTTACTGGGATTTGGCGAAACGGGGCATGTATAATGTGGTGAACGCGGCAAACGGTACGGCGCGCAAGGCATTTGCCGGAACCAATTATCATGTGGCGGGAAAATCAGGCACGGCGCAGGTATTCAGTCTGAAAGAAAATCAAACCTATAATGCGGGTTCTTTGGTGAAAGAACTGCATGACCATGCGTGGTTTATCGGTTATGCGCCCTATGAAGATCCGAAACTTGTGGTGGCGGTCATCTTGGAAAATGCGGGCGGCGGCGGAAGCAATGCCGGACCTGTGGTGAGAAGTATTATGGATTATTATTTGAATGTCCGCCTGCCTGAGCAAAACGGTGAGCGTAGTCGGTCCGATTTGCCGGAATCTTTACCGCACAATAATGAGGTAACAGAATAATGGGCGAAAAAAATATCTGGCTGTTATTATGGCGCCGTTTACATATTGACCTCTGGCTGTTTATTGGGCTGTTGGTGATTTCCGGTTACGGTTTGCTAGTGCTGTACAGCGCTTCCGGCGCTAATGAGGCAATGTTTCGCAGCCGCATTATTCAAGTTGCGCTGGGTTTTGCCGTTATGCTGGTTATGGCGCAGTTTTCGCCGAAGTTTTATCAGCGCATTGCGCCTTATTTATTCGGCATCGGTATTATTTTGCTGATTCTGGTAGATTTGGTCGGTACTACCAGCAAAGGCGCGCAACGCTGGTTGGATCTGGGCTTATTCCGTTTTCAACCGTCGGAGATCGTTAAACTTGCGGTGCCTTTAATGGTAGCAGTGTATTTGGGCAAACGCTCATTGCCACCGAAATTAACCGACACTTTTATTGCCTTGTTGCTGATTATCGTGCCGACGCTGCTGGTGGCGATTCAGCCGGATTTAGGCACATCTATTTTAGTCAGCGCCTCCGGCGTGTTTGTGGTCTTTCTGGCGGGAATGAGCTGGTGGCTGATTTTGATCGCGATTATTGCGTTAGCCGGTTTTATTCCTATAATGTGGTTTTATTTAATGCATGATTATCAGCGTACCCGCGTACTGACCTTGCTTGATCCGGAAAAAGACCCGCTTGGCGCAGGTTATCATATTCTGCAATCAAAGATTGCTATCGGTTCAGGCGGTATATGGGGAAAAGGCTGGATGCAGGGAACTCAGTCGCAGCTGGAGTTTTTGCCGGAGCCGCATACGGATTTTATTTTCGCCGTATTAAGCGAAGAACACGGTATGATCGGTTTTACCGTGCTCATGGCGATTTATTTGTTTATTGTGGCAAGAGGGCTGATGATCGGCGTGAATGCACAAACGGCTTTCGGGCGAATTCTGGTCGGCGCGTTGACTCTGATCTTTTTTGTGTATGTGTTTGTTAATATCGGTATGGTAAGCGGCATTTTGCCGGTGGTCGGCGTACCGTTGCCGTTGGTCAGTTACGGCGGCACGTCTTTCGTCACATTAATGGCGGGGTTCGGGCTGATTATGTCGATACATACCCACAAAGAGCATTTTTTCAAGGGAACTAAATAAGATTTTGTGAATCTTAAACACAGTACTTTGTAAAAATTGAGCATATTTAAGATGAAATTAACTCAAATATTGACATTAACGCTGGCATTGCTGGCAGTCGCTGGCAGCTTATCGGCACATGCCGAAACTAAAAAGCTGTACGGCGTACAAGGCCCCAAGCTAACTTATCGGCAGCCGAGTACGCAGTCCGCGTCTTATGTGGTAAAAGGTGTAACCTATACCACCAGGGCGCATCACAATGCCAAGCATTATTCTCATGAAGGGGTTGCCAGCTACTACCATAAAAAATTCACCGGGCGTCGCACTTCCAGCGGTGAGGCATATAGTCCGTTGCTTTATACTGCAGCGCATAAAACTTTACCGATAAACTCTTATGCTTTGGTGACGAATTTGCGTACCAACAGAAAGGTGATTGTGCGGATTAATGACCGCGGTCCTTTCACCAAAGGGCGCTTGATTGATTTGTCCAGTGCGGCGGCAAAAGAAATCGGCATTATCGGACGCGGTACCGGTACCGTACGGGTGGAAGCGCTGCATGTCAGCTCGGAAGGCAAACTTTCCGGTGCAGCGGTCAGTTCGCTGGCAAAAATTGCGAAAACGCCGGAAGCCGTACAGCGTCTTGAACCGGCACTGACGGCACAGGTAAACGCAAAAAGTGCGGTGAAAAATTCGCCCGATTCGGCGGCTTATAAACTTCGTATGCTGAATGTCAACAGCAAGCAGCAGGCGGAAAAAGTCATTGAGCGACTGGCGTTGGATAATGTGAAAACAGAAATTGCGCGCAACGGTAAACGATACGATATTCACTTCGGACCTTTAACCACAAAGAACGAAGTGAATCGATTGAAAGCACAGTTACAAAAACTCAACGGTGCGAAACAACTCATCGTGTACAGTTATAACAAATAAACCACAAACTGATTTTAGGATGTAGAGGTATGCTTAACAAAGTTTTTCAGAACACAAAATTAACGCTGATTGCCGGTATGCTTGCGCTGTCGGCTGCGCCGGCTATGGCGGAAGATAGCCAATTCGGTATTAGCGCACCGGAACTCAATGCTCAGACTTATATTCTGATGGATTATAATTCCGGTACGGTGTTAGCCGCACTGAATCCGGATCAGCGTCAATATCCCGCATCCTTAACGAAAATGATGACCAGCTATGTGGTAGGCGATGCCATCAAGCAGGGCAAAATTCATAATACGGATCTGGTTACTATCGGTGAGAGCGCATGGGGCAAGAATTTTCCGGGATCGTCGAAAATGTTTTTAAACCTCAATCAGCAAGTTTCAGTGTCGGATTTAAACCGTGGCATTATTATCGTTTCCGGCAATGACGCCTGCGTGGCAATGGCGGAGCATGTCGCCGGTTCGGAACGCAATTTTATCGAGGCAATGAATAAATTTGTCTCGCAATTCGGCTTAAAAAATACTCACTTCACCACAGTACACGGTTTGGACGATGATAATCAGTACTCTTCCGCCCGCGATATGGCAATCATCGGTTCCCATCTGATTCGCGATTTGCCGGAGGAATATAAAATCTACGCCGAAAAAGATTTCACTTTCAATAATATCAAACAGCCTAACCGCAACGGTCTGTTGTGGGATAAAAGTATGAATGTGGACGGCATGAAAACCGGTCATACCGATAAAGCCGGCTATAATTTGGTGGCGTCCGCCACCGGTAACGGCAGTATGCGTTTAATTTCCGTGGTTATGGGCGTGCCGACTTATAAAGGTCGTGAAGTGGAGAGCAAAAAATTATTGCAGTGGGGCTTTGTGAACTTTGAAACCTTTAAAACCCTGGAAGCGGGCAAAAGCGTGTCCGAACAAAGCGTTTATTACGGTGATGCGGGCAAAGTGCAGTTAGGCGTGTTGCAGGATCAATTTATTACGTTGCCAAAAGGTCGTCAGGCAGAAGTGAAAGCGCGTTACGAACTGGAGAAAAAATATCTGGAAGCGCCGCTGGCGAAAGGGCAGGTTGTCGGTCAGGTGATTTATCAGTTAGACGGCAAAGATGTGGCAAAGGTGAATTTGCAAGTTATGGAAGAGGTTAAAGAGGGCGGATTTTTCGGTAAAATCTGGGATTGGCTGGTGCTGACCGTGAAGAGTTTCTTCGACTAACCTTGAATTAAGCGAAAATCAACCGCACTTTAACCTACCAAGGACGCCCTTTTGGCGTCCGAATTGATTTTATCAGGAGATGACATGACGGAAAAAGTCGTAAAACTGGAAGATATTCCGCAAAAGCAACTCAAGGATCTGCTGGAATTCCCTTGTTCTTTTACTTTCAAAGTGGTGGGCAAAAATCGTGCCGACTTGGCGGACGATACGCTGGCGGTGATCCAACAATACGCGCCGGGCGATTACATCCCGCGTGAACATATCAGCTCAAAAGGCACCTATAATTCCGTTTCCGTGGATATTATTGCGGAAAATATCGAACAGGTGGAAACATTGTACGTCGAACTGGCTAAAATCGACGGCGTAAGAATGGTACTTTAATGTCAATGACAACCGATTCAGACATAATTATTCGTCAGCTTGGCGTGCGCGATTATCAAGAAATCTGGCATGCGATGCAGCATTTTACCGACACTCGTGATGAACATACCGCCGATGAAATTTGGCTGGTGCAGCATCCTGCCGTTTTTACGCAAGGATCGGCTGGCAAGCCGGAACATCTACTGCACGCTACCCGCATTCCAGTGGTACAGTCCGATCGTGGCGGGCAAATTACCTATCACGGACCGGGTCAGCAGGTAATGTATGTGCTCATCGACATTAAACGGCGTAAAGCGCAGGGGCACGAGCTGAATGTGCGTCAGCTGGTGACCGCACTTGAACAAGCGGTAGTCAAAACGCTGGCGGATTACGGCATCGAGGCTTACCCGAAAGCCGATGCGCCGGGCGTGTATGTGGACGGTAAAAAAATCTGTTCGCTGGGGTTGCGGATTCGTAAAGGCTGTTCTTTCCACGGTCTTGCGTTAAATATCAATATGGATCTTGCCCCGTTTCTGAATATCAACCCTTGCGGCTATGCCGGACTGGAAATGTGCCAGCTGGCCGACTTTGTCAGCGCCGAAGAGGCACAGTGCGATAAAGTAGCACCGAAATTAGTTACATACTTTAGCCAATTATTAGAGTATAATGTAACAAATTTTTAACAAGTATAGGATTTGTTGATGGCTACTCCCTTTAAAATGGAACGTGGCGTTAAATATCGCGACGCGGCGAAAACCTCCATTATTCCGGTAAAAAATATTGATCCCGATCAGGTATTATTGAAAAAGCCTGAATGGATGAAGATCAAATTACCGGCAAATTCAGCGAAGATTGATCATATTAAAAACGGCATGCGCCGCCATGGATTACATTCCGTCTGCGAAGAGGCGTCTTGTCCGAATCTGCACGAATGTTTTAATCACGGTACCGCAACCTTTATGATTTTGGGCGCCATTTGTCCCCGCCGTTGCCCGTTCTGCGATGTGGCGCACGGTAAACCGTTACCGCCGGACCCGCAGGAGCCACGTAAATTGGCGGAAACCATTCAGGATATGAAATTGCGTTATGTGGTGATCACCTCAGTGGATCGCGACGATTTGCCGGATCGCGGTGCCGGGCATTTTGCCGAATGCGTGAAAGAAATTCGTGCCTTAAATCCGGGAATTAAAATTGAAATTTTAGTACCGGATTTTCGCGGGCGCATTGAACAGGCGCTGGATAAGTTGAAAGACAACCCGCCGGATGTGTTTAATCATAATTTGGAAAACGTGCCGCGCTTGTATCGAGAAATCCGTCCGGGCGCCGACTATGCGTGGTCGCTGAAATTATTGCGCGAATTTAAAGCCATGTTTCCGCATATTCCGACTAAATCCGGCTTAATGGTCGGCTTGGGCGAAACCAATGAAGAAATTTTACAGGTGATGCAGGATTTGCGCACTAACGGTGTCACCATGCTGACATTGGGACAATATTTACAGCCAAGCCGTCATCATCTGCCGGTGGCGCGTTATGTTCCGCCGGAAGAATTTGATGAACTCCGCCACAAAGCGCAGCACATGGGATTTGAACATGCCGCCTGCGGTCCTTTCGTGCGTTCTTCATATCATGCGGATTTGCAAGCAAGCGGTGGCTTGGTGAAATAGCCGACATTTGAGAAAGTGCGGTCGGAATTGACCGCACTTTTGTGCGATGTTATTTTGCTCAAAATGTAGCATAAATTTTGCTATACCTCTTTGTGGGTATTGCATAATATTTTGATTTGATCATCCGATTCTTTTAGATAACATACTGAAAAATAGCCTGTTTTACCGTATTTTTGTACCCCTTTCTAATTATTTTCATGTAGCAAAATAAATTTAATGTTTAACTTTTTGCCAGAATCTTGATCAAACGCAAAAAATCATTAAATAACCATGAAAATATTACCGTTATTTGCTATTTTTACCCTCGAATAACCCCCTTTTTATCAATCAGTTAATAGATTTTAATGATAAAAATTATCATTAGTTTATTGTTGGAGCGGATTGATAACGAGCATTCATTTTTTTATCAACGGACAGACCGGTTAATTTTTTAGTGGAGTAATTATCGTGAACATTTTCAGAAAAACGCTGGCTTCTCTGGCGCTTGCCGGATTAAGTTTGGCAATGACCCAAAGTGCGGTTGCCGAAACGAAAACAGTGACGACCGAAAGTGGTAAGCATGCCCCGAGCTTACAAGAGTTGACAAAACCGAACGATGTGAAGATTCAATCGAATAACGACAGTTTTGCAGAGAAGTATCCGCGCCAGTACAATAGCTGGAAAGGCACTGCGGAATCAACGGAAATCGTACCGGCAATTGAGGTTGACCCGCGTATGATCGTGCTGTGGGGCGGTTATGCGTTCGCCAAAGAATATAACAAACCGCGCGGACACTTTTATGCCGTTACCGATGTGCGCAACATTTTGCGTACCGGCGCGCCGATGGATGCCAACAGCGGACCGCAGCCGATGGCGTGTTGGACTTGTAAAGGTCCGGATGTGCCACGTTTAATCGCTGAGTGGGGCGAAGAGGGTTATTTTAACGGAAAATGGGCAAAAGGCGGGCCGGAAGTAGTGAACTCGATCGGTTGTGCCGACTGTCACGATACCACTTCGAAAGATTTCGCCGAGGGTAAACCGGCGCTGCGCATCGCTCGTCCGCATGTGTTGCGCGCCTTGGATGCGATTAACAAAGACTTCACCGGTTTGGACAAAACCGATCAACGCGCAGCCATTTGTGCCAACTGTCACGTTGAATATTATTTCGATAAAAACGTCACCAATAACGTGGTATTCCCGTGGTTTAACGGCGTGGATGTAGACAGTATCGAAAAATATTATGACGACATTGAATTTAAAGACTGGGTTCACTCTATTTCCAAAGCGCCAATGTTGAAAGCGCAGCATCCGGATTATGAAACTTGGTCGCTGGGGATTCACGGTAAAAACGGCGTGACTTGTATCGATTGTCATATGCCGAAAGTACAGGGGGCCGACGGCAAGGTATATACTGATCATAAAATCGGTAATCCGTTTGATGCCTTTGAAAATACCTGTGCCAACTGTCATGATCAAAGCAAAGAAAAATTACGCGCTATCGTTGATTCCCGTAAGCATGATATTAAAGATGTGATGCTGAAACTGGAAGATCAGCTAGTCCGCGCCCACTTTGAAGCCAAAGCCGCGTGGGATGCGGGGGCGACCGAAGCCGAAATGAAAGAGGCATTGCAGGCGATTCGTCATGCGCAATGGCGTTGGGATTTCTCGGCAGCCGGCCATGGTGGTCACATGCACGCACCGGATGTGCTGTTGAAAGTGATTGCTTCCGGTCTGGATCGCGCCGCGGACGCCCGTGCCAAACTGGCTGTGATTCTGGTAAAACACGGCGTTCAGACTCCGGTTAAAGTGCCTGATATTTCTAATGCGGAAAATGCTTGGAAAGCGATGGGCATTGATATTGAGAAAGAACGTGCAGATAAAGAAAAATTCCTCAAAGAAATTGTGCCGCAATGGAACAAAGAGGCCATTGACAAAGGCTTAATTTTTGAAGCGCCTCCCGCAAAATAATCAAAAATATGACCGCACTTTTAACCGAAGTGCGGTTCGGCCGAGCAACGAATTGAGGTAATAAACATGAATTCTGTATTAATAAAAATGGTGAAGACGGCAGCGTTGGCGGGCGCGATGTTATTGGCGCTGCCTGCGGCGGCGCAAACCGCCGCGCCGACCGATCAGCTCACCTACGAGCCTACGCTGGAAAATCAGCGTAATCCGAATGAATATTGCGCCAAATGTCATAAATTGGATGCGAATGATGAACAATCCGGTGGCGAATTGCATTTCGGCAAATTCCACGGTTTGCATTTATCAAAAACTAATCCGAGTACCGGAAAACCGATTACCTGCGTCAGCTGTCACGGTAATATTTCCGAAGATCACCGGCGCGGCGCCAAAGACGTTATGCGTTTTGACGGCGATATTTTCAGCGATGAGCCGCCGATGTATTCGGTTCAGGAACAAAATAAAGTCTGTTTTTCTTGCCATCAGCCGGAAAAACTGCGCGAAAAACTCTGGGCGCATGATGTACACGCAATGAAACTGCCTTGTGCCAGCTGCCATACTCTGCATCCGGAAAAAGATAAAATGAAAGGTATTGCGCCGAAAGCTCAGGTGAAACTGTGTGTGGATTGCCACGGCGAACAACAGAAACGTAAAGCGCAACAGTTGAAAACTGAAGACCTAGCCACCGAACAAAAGGATAAAAAATGACAGCCTGCTCACGCCGTAGTTTTGTTTCCGGCATGGGAGCGTTAATCCTGATGACGGGAACAACAATGAAATCGGCGGCACAAAGCGGAACGGAGAAACAGCCTATTCGCTATGCAATGTTACACGATGAAAGCGCGTGTATCGGTTGTACGGCCTGTATGGATGCTTGTCGTGAAACTAATCAGGTGCCGCAAGGGGTTTCGCGTCTGGAAATTATTCGCAGCAAGCCTTACGGTGAATTTCCCGATGTGAAATATGAATTTTTCCGCCATTCTTGTCAGCATTGTACCAATGCGCCTTGCGTTGCGGTCTGTCCGACGGGGGCCTCTTATATTGATGCCTCGACCGGAATTGTTGATGTAAATAAAGACCTTTGTGTCGGTTGCCAGTATTGTATTGCGGTGTGTCCGTATCGAGTGCGTTTTATTCACCCGGTGTATAAATCCGCCGATAAGTGTAACTTCTGCCGTGATACCAATCTGGCGAAAGGAAAACAACCGGCCTGTGTGGAAGCCTGTCCGACCAAGGCATTGACCTTTGGCGACACTAATGATCCGCACAGCGCAATTTCCTTGAAATTGAAAGAAAAACAAGTTTACCGCACAAAAGTAGAACTCGGTACTGATCCGAACCTCTACCATGTGCCAGCACGACCGGGGGAGATAAGACGATGAATAGTCCGTTTCATTTTCCGTCTCTGGTATGGGACGGTCCTATCGCCATTTATCTCTTTCTGTTAGGGATTTCCGCCGGTGCCACCATGCTGGCAGTGTTGCTGAAACGCAGCGGTATTGTCGGTGAGCGCCCGGAAGAAAGCAATGTGCTGTGCTGTAACGCGTGGTTGGCACCAATCAGCATTATTGCCGGTTTGTTGCTGTTGATTTTCCATTTAACTAAACCGTGGACATTCTGGTATCTGATGTTTAATTATCACCACACTTCGATTATGTCGATGGGGGTGATGTTATTCCAAGTGTACATGCTGTTTTTGATTTTATGGCTGGCGGTAATTTTTAAATATCAGGTATTAAATCTGATTAAGCGTTTTATCCCGAAATTGACCGATTTTGCGGACAAAACCATTGATATGATCGCTAAATTCACCGGTCCGATTGAAATCATTACGCTGCTGTTAAGTATCGCGCTTGGTGCTTATACTGGTTTTCTGTTGTCCGCGCTGGTCAGCTACCCGATGCTGAATAACCCGGTGTTGCCGGCACTCTTTTTGGCATCCGGCACCTCCTCGGGGATTGCGGCGCTGATTTTATGTACGCTATTGTTTACAAAAGAAAGCACGCATTCGGCATCCATCGCTTTTCTGCATAAATTTGAATTGCCGGTGGTATTAATCGAAGCCTTTCTACTGTTTGCTTTTTTTGTCGGGCTATATCTCGGCGGCGGTCAGAAAACCGTGGCATTTGAGACCGCACTTTTAGGTGGTTTCTGGGCAAATGTGTTCTGGATTGGTGTTGTCGGCATCGGTATTGTGTTACCATTACTGCTCAATGCTGTAGCGACGGATAATCTGAAACACCATAAAGGGTTTATGATACTGGTTGCGGTACTGGGATTAATCGGTGTACTCTGTCTGCGTTATTTTGTCCTGTATGCAGGACAGATGACGCTGGCCTAAAACCGTTATCTGCGCAATCAACGAGAATCGGGCGGGCCATTGTGTCCGCCCGATATGTCATCAGCGAACTCTGCGAATAAAAACCGTCCGTTGCATTATTGTAGTGTGTCGGTTATCCGCTTTGATTTGAATATTACGGAACATTATGCTGCCGGAACTTGGCTTTATCGCTTTACTTATCGCTTTAACCTGTTCGGTATTACTGGCTGTGATACCGCATATCGGGATCATGCGTCGCCGCCCGGGTTTAATTCGGCTGGCTTGGCATTTCAGCTATTTATTCGCTGTTTTCACCGCACTTTCCATTGCATTGCTAGCCTATGCGTTTGCCACGGACGATTTTTCTGTGCAGTATGTGGCGGCACATTCCAATTCGCACCTGCCGCTGTTGTTCAAACTTGCCGCTACATGGGGCGGACATGAAGGCTCAATGCTGTTTTGGCTGTTTTCTTTAAGCCTGTGGATGTGCGCGTTTGCTTTGTTCAGCCGTAAGATTGACCCGCTGCTTGCCGCCCGTACTTTATCGTTGCTGGGGCTGATTTGTGCCGGTTTGGCGATATTTATCTTGTTTTTTTCCGATCCTTTTTTGCGTTTGTTCCCGCCACCGCCGGAAGGGCGTGATTTAAATCCGATGCTACAGGATATCGGCTTGATCTTTCATCCGCCGTTGCTTTATTTCGGTTATGTGGGCTTTGCCGTCAATTTCGCGTTAACCTTGTCGGCATTGGTGAGCGGTCATTTAGATGCGGCAATTGCCCGTTGGATGCGCCCGTGGGTATTAACGGCATGGCTGTTTTTGACCTTAGGCATTGTGCTGGGGGCGTGGTGGGCATATTACGAACTCGGCTGGGGCGGTTGGTGGTTTTGGGATCCGGCAGAAAACGCTTCCTTAATGCCTTGGTTGCTGGGGCTGGCTTTGTTGCACAGCCTGTCGGTAACACAACAGCGCGGGATTTTTTCCTACTGGACGATTTTATTTTCCCTGTTCAGCTTTGCATTCAGCCTGTTAGGTACATTTATTATTCGCTCCGGCGTGCTGACTTCGGTGCATGCTTTTGCCATGGATAATCAGCGTGGTGCCGCATTGCTGATTTTGTTTTTCCTGCTGAGTGTTGGCGCGTTGAGCGTATTTGCCCTGAAGGCGAAAGCCCCGCCAAGTGCGGTGCGTTTTTCTTTATTTTCGCGTGAAAGTGCAATGCTGGCGGCAAACATTATTTTCAGCGTCGCTACCGCCAGTGTGTTTCTCGGCACCTTTTACCCGCTGCTATTCAGCACTATGGGCTGGGGTTCCATTTCCGTCGGTCCGCCTTATTTTAATACGGTATTTTTGCCGCTGTTTATTGTTCTGCTGGTGATCATGTTGCTGGTGCCGGCGACAGGTTGGAAACATATCCGCCGCCCCGTGCTGCTGAAATATGCGCTGCTTGCACCGCCGGCATTGATATTGGCGTACCTGCTGATTGAGTTTACCCTGCGGCAGGAAGACAGCCTGCATTTTAATGTATTGGCGTGGTGCTTGCTCAGTTTGGCGTTCTGGCTGTTGTTGACCGGTTGTTATGCCTTGCGGCATAAACCGACCCTGAGAGGCTGTGCGATGCTGTTTGCTCACGGCGGAGTCGCGCTGACGGTAATCGGCGCGGTGATGTCGAGTTATTTCGGCAGTGAGACAGGTGTTCGTCTGGCGCCGCAGCAAAGCCGGCAGCTTGGCGGTTACGAATTTCGTTACCTCGGCTTCAGCAATGAACTAGGACCGAACTATACCAGCGAGAAAGCGCATTTCGATATTATAAAAAACGGCAAAAAAATCACCGCACTTTATCCCGAACGGCGTTATTATGACGCGCGCGCTATGACGATGTCGGAAGTGGGGCTGGCATCGGGCTGGCTGGGCGATTTGTACATTGTTATGGGCGATAAACTCGGCAATGGCGAGTTTACTTTCCGCTTGCATTACAAACCCTTTGTGCGTTGGCTGTGGCTGGGCGGCATATTGATGGCGCTGGGGGCGTTGTGCGGCGCATTGGGATTAAGGAAGCAAGGCGATGTATAAAAAAATTCTTCTGTCCGTACCGTTATTGCTGATTCTTGCTCTGTGCGGCTTACTGCTTTCCGGGTTACAGCAAGATCCGAAAAAAATCGCTTCGGCATTAATCGGCAAGCCGATACCGGAGTTTTATCAGGCGGATCTGTTTGAGACAGGAAAAATGTTGAATAACCGAAATTTGCCGCAGGGTCTATTTCTGCTCAATGTATGGGGCAGCTGGTGCGTGTATTGTCAGCAGGAACATCCGTTTTTAATGCGGCTGGCGCAGCAGGGCGTGAAAATCGTCGGTCTGAATTACCGCGACAATCGGCAAGGTGCGCTGGATATGCTGACTAAGCGCGGCAATCCTTTTGTCCTGTCGATTGATGACAGCAAAGGTACGCTGGCGTTGAAGCTCGGCGTAGACGGCGCACCGGAAACCTATCTGGTAGACGGGCGCGGGATTGTTCGTTATCGCTATTCCGGCGAACTGAATGAACATATCTGGCAGCAGGAATTTGCGCCGCTTATCGCTACGTTAACGGAGGGCACGCCGTGAAACGCTATGTTTTGTTGATATTGTTGGCGCTGAGTGTGGGTTTGCGCGCCGAAATGGTGGACACTTATCAGTTTAAAAATAATGAAGATCGTCTGCGTGCGGTGGCACTGGCAAAGTCGTTGCGCTGTCCACAATGCCAGAACCAAAATCTGGTGGAGTCCAATTCGCCGATTGCCTATGATTTGCGCCTTGAAGTGTATCGCATGGTGGATGAAGGGCGATCCAACCAACAAATCGTTGCGCAGATGACCGAGCGTTTCGGCGATTTTGTCCGCTATAATCCGCCGTTTAAATGGACTACGGCGCTGTTATGGGGATTGCCTTTTGTGCTGCTGTTGGCAGGCGCTGTTGCTATCTGGCGTTATACCGCGCGGCGCGGTATGAAAGCCCGACAAGCACCGTTAGACGAAGCGCAGCGGCAGGCATTACAACGTTTATTGCAACAACGGAATGACGAATGACAGTATTTTTTATTGGTATCCTGATTTTTATTGTGCTGGCGCTACTGATTTTTGCGCCGCTGAGGGCGGAAATCCATTGGCACGAAAATTATCGCCGCCAGCAGAATATCACTCTTTATCAGCGACAGGCGGTCGGCTGCGCGGATGCCGAACTTGCCGATGAGTTAGCTCAGCGTTTATTGGCGGATGAAAAACTGTTGGAAAATCAACCGCACTTTAATGCGTTTGCCGATGGAACGAAAAGAGCGGTCGGTTTTCCGCTGAAATTGCTGTTATTGGCACTGGTGATCCTGTTACCGCTGGGCGGCTATTTTGCGCTTGACCGTTTCGACGCCGTGTTACAGGGTGAACGAGCGCTAACCGCCGAGCGGCAGCGGCTGGCGGACGCCGATACGGTGGAAAAAAATGATGATTATATCGGCACGATCCAAAACCGGCTGCGGCGTGATCCCAATGATGCGCAGCAATGGCTTGAGCTGGGGCGGGCATATATGCTGAACAATCAGTTTGATAACGCTCTGATCGCCTATGGCAATGCAGAAAAATTAAGTGGCAGCAAGGCATCAATTCTGGGCTTGGCGGCAACCGCGCGGTATTATCAGTCCGGACAGCGGATCACCGCGCAAGTTCGCCGTTTGCTGGACGGCGCGCTACAGCAGGATCCGCAGGAAACCGCCAGCTTATCTTTGCTGGCCGGAGAGGCATTTTTGCATGCGGATTATGCCGAAGCGCTCAATTTATGGCAGCGTCTGCTAGACAGCGGCAAACCCGATGTAGATCGGCGTGCGATTATTCAGAGTATGCAAATGGCGGAAATGCTGCAACAGGGCAGGCAATAACGCGTGAATATTGCACCGCACTTTTTTTCCGTGTGTGCTTAACAGCTGCTTTTACCGATAACACTGTCGTTGGCGCGAACCTGTTTGCGATAATTTTGCGGCGACGTGCCGGTATATTTCTGAAAATTATCATAAAAGCGGCTGATGGCATTAAAACCGGCTGTCAGCGAAATATCCAACATGGTTTTGTCCGTCTCGCTTAACAGCGCTTTCGCATGGTTGATTTTCATCATCGTAATATATTGTTTGATGGTTAGTTGCATCACGCTTTGAAACAGCCCCATCGCATAGTTGGCGTTCAGTCCGACGGCGTTTGCCACATCGGCGACGGTAAGCGGCGTACTATGATGATTGGCGATATGATCCAGCATCAGACTGACGTAATGCTGTCCGTGACGGGAAGATTTAACATGTTGATTTGAATGATAAACGTTTTCCAGCAGCAGCGTCCAGCCGTCTAAACTGAGGCGTTTAATCATTAACTGAATTTCATCATAAACCAGTTGCTGACGGTTCAGATTGGCGGATTTTAGTTCGTTTTCCCAGCGCTGCACTTCAAACACGCTCACCAGATTTGGTTGTGCCGATTGAATCACAATGCCGTGCGTCAGCTGATTGATCAGTGCGTGCGGCAACGGCCATGACAGCAACAAATGCACCGGAATATCCAGCACCGCCATGGTGCGACAGTTTTTGCAATCTATGACCCGATGCGGTACTGACGCCCAGAACAGGGCAATATGTCCGGCAGTTAAGGTCACATGCCGTTCGTTAAAAATATATTCCACATCACCGTCAAACGGAATATTGATTTCCATATGTCCGTGCCAGTGGTAGCCGTCCATGATATTGGGCGGTTGTTGCAATTCCACATTGAG
Organism: Necropsobacter massiliensis; assembly: GCF_000827595.2. Classification (GTDB taxonomy): domain Bacteria; phylum Pseudomonadota; class Gammaproteobacteria; order Enterobacterales; family Pasteurellaceae; genus Necropsobacter; species Necropsobacter massiliensis. The sequence goes on from NZ_LN776178.1 coordinate 105,728, forward strand.
TGATTGTTGATCGGAGTACAACGATAACGGACTGACGATTTTCTTGCCGTATCTGGTATTACTGGCGTGCGCCGTTTCCGGTTTAATTTCAGGCATAAATTCCACCGCACTTTTGTGCATGTCGTTATCGGTTAAATAACCGTGCAATTGAACATTTGTGATTTTGCGTCTTAAGAGTAACACCGACGGGAGGGGAAAAATAGCATTTTTTATCTAAAAATTCCTGAAACCTCAGATTATGTCTGTTCGATCCATAAAAATGAGTTTTCGGGAATTTTACCGTTAAATCCGAAACGCAATTCAGCGTGTTTCTGTGTCATGATGATTGCTGACAACGCTATTTGTTTTTTAATCGGTTTATTGCATATTGAGAGGAGCAATGCTATGAATTCCCCGAAAATTACCTTTATCGGCGCAGGTTCCACCGTATTCGTAAAAAATATTTTAGGCGATGTGTTTCATAAACCCGCGTTAAAACAGGCACGGATTGCATTGATGGATATTGATGAAACCCGTCTGGCGGAATCACACTTTGTGATCGAAAAATTAATGAAGTCGGTTGGCGCAAACGGCACAATCGACTGTTATACGGACCAGAAAGCAGCGCTGCGTGATGCCGATTTCGTGATTGTGGCGTTTCAGATCGGCGGTTATGAACCTTGCACCGTGACAGATTTCGAGATCTGTAAAAAATACGGTTTGGAGCAGACTATCGCCGATACGCTGGGGGTTGGCGGCATTATGCGGGCGTTGCGTACGGTGCCGCATTTGTGGAAAATCTGTGATGATATGCTGGAAGTCTGCCCGAATGCCACTATGCTAAATTATGTCAATCCGATGGCGATGAACAGCTGGGCAATGTTTGAAAAATATCCGCAAATTAAACAGGTGGGATTGTGTCATTCGGTGCAAGGCACGGCGGAAGAGCTGGCGCGCGATCTGGATTTGGACCATCATGATCTACGTTATGTGTGCGCCGGCATTAACCACATGGCGTTTTATCTGCATCTGGAGAAAAAACTGCCGGACGGCGGTTATGCTAGCATTTATCCCGATTTGTTGCGAGCTTATGCAGAAGGACGGGCGCCGAAGCCGAGAGCCGATAATCCGCGCTGTAATAATATTATTCGCTATGAAATGCTGAAAAAACTCGGCTATTTCGTGACCGAATCGTCGGAACATTTTGCCGAATATACGCCATATTTTATTAAACCGAACCGCCCGGATCTGATCCAACGTTATCAGGTGCCGCTGGATGAATACCCTAAACGTTGTGTGGAGCAAATCGCCGGCTGGAAACGGGATCTGGATGCTTATAAACGGGCGGAAAACCTGAGCGTACCGGAATCGCGGGAATATGCGAGTATTATTATTAACTCAATCTGGACGGGGACGCCGAGCGTGATTTACGGCAATGTGAAAAATGCCGGGCTGATTGATAATTTGCCGCAGGACTGCTGTGTCGAAGTCGCCTGTCTGGTGGATGCTAATGGTATTACACCAACCAAAGTAGGGGCGATTCCGAATCATCTAGCGGCATTGATGCAGACCAATATTAATGTGCAGCGTTTAACCACCGAGGCACTGTTAACGGAAAACCGCGAGCGTATTTATCATGCCGCGATGCTGGATCCACATACTGCCGCCGCTTTAAGTTTGGAGGAAATCTATGCGTTGGTGGATGAGCTGCTGATCGCCCATAAAGACTGGTTACCGCAATGGATTAATTGCTAATTTGAACCCATGGCGGCAAGCATGCCGCCGTGCTTTTTCGCATATTAGAAAGGAGGCTGTATGAGTTTGTCGATGAAAACGAAAATCAGTTTCGGGCTGGGCGCTTACGGCAAGGATTTTGCCATCGGCATCGTATATATGTATTTGATGTACTATTACACCGATGTGATTGGCGTTTCCGCGGCGGCGGTCGGAACGATTTTTATGGTGGCGCGTATCTGGGATGCTGTCAACGATCCTATTATGGGCTGGATTGTCAATAACACTCGTAGCCGCTGGGGAAAATTCAAACCTTGGATTCTGATCGGCACCGTGCTGAATTCGATTGTCCTGTTTTCCCTGTTTTGCGCCGATTATTTCAGCGGCACGGCATTAATTGTTTATATTGCCGTCACTTACATTTTATGGGGGATGACCTATACTTTAATGGATATCCCGTTTTGGTCGCTGACCCCGACTCTGACTTTAGACCAACGCGAACGGGAGCAGTTAGTGCCGTATCCGCGCTTTTTCGCCAGTCTGGCGGGATTTGTTACCGCCGGTATTTGCTTACCTTTTGTTGATGCGGTGGGCGGCGAAGATAAAGGTTTCGGCTTTCGCATGTTTACACTGGTGATTATTGCGTTTTTTGTCGCCTCGACCGTTATTACATTGGTCAATGTAAAAGAAAAATATTCTTCCGATAACGTCAGCTGCAATGAATCCGCCGTCAAATTACCGTTAAAACAACTGATTATGCTGATCCCGCGCAATGATCAACTTGCCAGTTTGCTGGTCATGGCGCTGTGCTATAACATCGCAAGCAATATTATTTCCACTTTTGCGATTTATTATTTTACCTACGTGGTGGGCGATAAGGATTTGTTCCCCTATTATATGTCCTATGCTGGCATTGCCAATTTGACCGTGATTGTACTGTTTTCGAAGCTGGCAAGACTGTTTTCCCGCCGAGTACTGTGGGCGACCGCGTCGATTGCGCCGGCGTTAAGCTGTCTGGTGTTGGCTTATGCCGGCATTTTTGATGCCAAAAACAGCCTGCTGATTATTGGCGCTGGTGTGTTGATGAATATCGGTACCGCGCTGTTTTGGACGTTGCAGGTGATTATGGTGGCGGATACGGTGGATTACGGCGAATACAAACTGGGCGTGCGTTCGGAAAGTATCGCCTATGCGGTGCAAACTATGGTAGTAAAAGCCGGCTCGGCAGTTTCTGCATTTTTAATCGGCGTGCTGTTGACGGCGATTCATTATGTGCCGAATGTGGAACAAACCGATGACACGATTTTTTACATGAAAGTGATCATGATCGGTTTGCCGATAGTCTTTTATGCCGTTAAATTATTCGTGTATTTCCGTTATTATCGGCTGTACGGCGATTTGTTGGCAAAAGTGAACATCCGGTTGCTGGATAAATACCGGAAGGCGGAAGGTTAGAACCCGTTGACAAAAATACCCAAAAAAGCACCGCACTTTTCGCTTTCTATAACGGCGGGCGGCAGTTGGCGTCCGCTTTTTTATCATTCTGTGCGCGATATTTGCCGGTAGGCAAAGTCCGCGGATCTTGTTACAATCCCGCCGCATTTTTCTGTTATACGGACGAGTTTATGAGCACATATTTTTCCGACACGCTGATTATCGGTGCTGGCGCCGCAGGGTTGTTTTGTACCGGGCAGCTGGCAAAACGGGGAAAACAGGTGACGCTGCTTGATAACGGCAAAAAAATCGGGCGCAAGATTTTAATGTCCGGCGGCGGCTTTTGTAATTTCACCAATCTTGAGGTAACGCCGCAGCATTATCTGTCGCGCAATCCGCATTTCGTCAAATCGGCGCTGGCGCGTTTTACCCAATGGGATTTTATCGCCATGCTACAGGATTACGGCATTCCTTATCACGAAAAAGAATTAGGGCAGCTGTTTTGCGATAACGGAGCGCAGGATATTGTCAGCATGCTGGCGCAAGAATGTGCGAAATATGGCGCGGATATTCGGCTGCGCCAGCAGATTGAAGAGGTTGACGTACTTGCCGACGATCATTCGGCACGTTTCAGGCTGCAAGCTAACGGGCAACAATGGCGTTGTCGTCAGTTAGTGATTGCCAGCGGCGGTCTGTCGATGCCGGGGCTGGGCGCTACACCGTTCGGTTATCGGATTGCCGAACAGTTCGGCTTAAACGTTATCGCGCCGCGCGCCTCTCTGGTGCCGTTTACCTGGCGGGAAAGCGACAAATTTTACACCGCACTTGCTGGCATTGCGCTGCCGGTGACGGTAACCGCCGAATCCGGTCAGTCTTTCAGCAATAATCTGTTGTTTACCCATCGTGGTGTTTCTGGTCCAGCGATTTTGCAAATTTCTAACTACTGGCAGCCGGGACAGCGCCTGCTTATTGATTTGCTGCCGACCCAGAATATTGCGCAATATTTGCAAACATTGCGCACGTCTTCGGCAAAAATGCAGCTGAAAACCGCATTATCCCGTCTGCTGCCGACTAAGCTGGTGGAACTCTGGCTGCAACACGGCATGTTTCAGGATGAAGCGGTGGCACAGTTAAGCAAAGTGCGGTCGGAAAATCTGGTGAATTTGATCCATCGCTGGCAGTTGCAGCCCAACGGTACCGAAGGTTATCGCACCGCGGAGGTGACCATGGGCGGTGTGGATTGCGCGGAGGTCTCGTCGAAAACCATGGAAAGCGGCAAAATCGGCGGACTGTATTTTATCGGCGAAGTGCTGGATGTCACCGGCTGGCTGGGCGGATATAATTTCCAATGGGCGTGGAGTTCCGCTTATGTTTGTGCGCAGGCTATTGCGACACAAGGCGGATAAGCACAGGCGCGAGCGCGCTTTTTATCCCTTTGACTGAGCGTAAAATCCCGCTAAAATAGACCGCACTTTCCGCATCGAATTAAGGATTTTTTATGTCGCACCCCCGTTTTGTGCATCTGCGCGTTCACAGTGATTTTTCCATGATTAACGGCATTGCCAAAGTCAAGCCTTTGGTCAAAGCCTGTGCGCAGCATCATATGGTGGCGATGGCGCTGACGGATTTTACCAATTTCTGCGGTCTGGTTCGGTTTTACGGCGAAGCCTTATCGAGCGGTATCAAACCTATTGTGGGCGCCGATGTGCTGGTAAACAGCGAATTAATGGGCGACGAACATTTTGAGCTGACGCTGCTGGCGAAAAATAATACCGGCTATCATAATATCACATTGTTGCTGTCTAAAGCCTACGAACGCGGTTACACCGATTTGCCTTATATCGATCAGCAGTGGCTGATTGAACATCGGGAGGGGATTATTATTCTTTCCGGCGGGCGCAACGGTGATGTGGGCAAAAAGCTGCTGAAAGAAGCCGCCGATGAGCTGGCAAGTGCGGTCGGTTTTTATCAACAATATTTTCCCGAGCATTTTTATTTAACTCTGACCCGCACCGGGCGAGCCGAGGAAGAACGTTATATCCAGGCGGCGGTAGCGCTGGCGGAGCGGGCGAATTTGCCGGTGGTGGCGACCAATGACGTGTGTTTTTTAGCACAGGAAGATTTCGAAGCTCATGAAATCCGAGTGGCTATTCATGACAGCTTCACCCTTGATGATCCGAAACGACCGCAATTATACAGCGAACAACAGTATTTTCGCTCGGAGCAGGAAATGTGCGAGTTATTTGCCGATATTCCCTCCGCATTGGAAAACAGTGTGCTGATTGCACAGCGCTGTAATGTCACGATTCGTCTGGGCGAATATTTCTTACCGCAGTTTCCGACCGGCGAGTTAAGCACCGAAGAGTATCTGATTAAAAAATCCCGCGACGGACTGGAAGAACGACTGAAATTTTTGTTCCCCGACGAGCAAGTGCGCGCGCAGCGCCGGGCAGAATATGACCAGCGTTTACAGATTGAGCTGGATGTTATCAACCAAATGGGCTTTCCCGGTTATTTTTTGATCGTAATGGAGTTTATCCAATGGTCGAAAGACAATGGCATTCCGGTCGGACCGGGGCGTGGTTCGGGGGCAGGGTCGCTGGTGGCTTATGCGTTAAAAATCACTGATTTGGATCCGCTGGAATTTGATTTGCTGTTCGAGCGTTTCCTGAATCCGGAGCGGGTTTCCATGCCGGACTTTGATGTGGATTTCTGTATGGACGGGCGTGACCGCGTCATTGAACATGTGGCGGACACTTATGGGCGCGGTGCGGTATCACAGATTATCACTTTCGGTACCATGGCGGCAAAAGCGGTGATCCGCGATGTGGGACGAGTGCTCGGACATCCATATGGCTTTGTCGACAGAATTTCCAAACTGGTGCCGCCAGATCCCGGAATGACGTTGGCGAAAGCGTTTGAAGCGGAACCGCGGCTGCCGGAAATTTATGAAGCGGATGAAGAAGTCAAGGCGCTGATCGATATGGCGCGCAAACTTGAGGGCGTCACGCGCAATGCCGGTAAGCATGCGGGCGGCGTGGTGATCTCGCCGACCCTGATTACCGATTTTTCACCTTTATATTGCGACAGCGAAGGCAAACATCCGGTGACTCATTTCGATAAAAACGATGTGGAATATGCTGGGCTGGTAAAATTTGACTTTCTCGGGCTGCGCACCTTGACCATTATTAAATGGGCGCTGGATATGATCAACGCTCGGCAAGCGAAAGAGGGCAAGCCGCCGGTGGATATTAACCGTATTCCGCTGGATGATCCTGCCTCTTTTAATCTGTTGCTGAATTCGGAAACGACCGCGGTATTTCAGCTTGAATCGCGCGGTATGAAAGATTTGATTAAACGTCTGAAACCGGACTGTTTTGAAGATATTATCGCCTTGGTGGCGTTGTTCCGTCCCGGTCCGTTGCAATCGGGCATGGTGGATAATTTTATTCGACGCAAACATGGCGAAGAAGAAATTTCCTATCCCGATGCGGAATATCAGCATATTTCTTTGCAACCGATTTTGGAACCGACCTACGGTATTATTCTGTATCAAGAGCAGGTCATGCAGATTGCACAAGTGCTGGCGGGTTATACGCTGGGCGGTGCGGATTTGTTGCGTCGTGCGATGGGGAAGAAAAAACCGGAGGAAATGGCTAAGCAGCGTTCCGTTTTTAAAGAGGGGGCGATTAAAAATGGAGTTGACGGCGAGCTGGCAATGAAAATTTTCGATTTGGTGGAAAAATTTGCCGGTTACGGTTTTAATAAATCCCATTCCGCCGCGTATGCGCTGGTGTCTTATCAAACGCTGTGGCTGAAAGCCCATTATCCGGCGGAATTTATGGCGGCGGTAATGACCTCGGAAATGGATAATACCGATAAAATCGTTGGTTTTTATGATGAATGTCTGCGTATGGGGCTGACGGTGGTAGCGCCGGATATTAATACCGGTAAACATCATTTCAGTGTGAATGACAACGGGGAAATCGTGTACGGTATCGGCGCGATCAAGGGTGTAGGCGAAGGTCCGATTGAAGCGTTAGTGGAAGCTCGCAACAAAGGCGGCATTTTTAAAGATTTATTTGATCTTTGCGCGCGGGTGGATTTGAAGAAAATTAACCGTCGCACCTTTGAAAGCCTGATTATGTCGGGAGCTTTCGATAAACTGGGACCGCACCGTGCCGCATTGTCCAAAAATCTGGAAGATGCCCTGCGCGCCTCTGATCAACATGCTAAAGATGAAGCCATCGGACAGGCGGATATGTTCGGTGTTCTGACCGAAAGCCCGGAAGATGTGGAAACCGCGTACGCCAATACACCGCGCTGGAGCGAAAAGCAAATTCTGGATGGCGAACGGGAAACGCTCGGCTTGTATTTGAGCAGCCATCCGATTAGCCGTTATCTAAAAGAATTGTCCCATTACAGTTCAACCCGTCTGAAAGATCTGGTGCCGAATTATCGCGGTCAGATCAGCACCGCCAGCGGTTTAATTGTCAATTCTCGTTTTGCCGTGACTAAAAAGGGCAACCGTTTGGGAATTGCGACGCTGGACGACCGTTCGGGGCGTTTAGACATTACCTTGTTCGCCGAGGCATTGGAACGTTTCGGCGATAAATTGCAGAAAGATACGGTGGTGATTGTTTCCGGGCAGGTGAGTTTTGATGATTTTTCACAAGGGCTGAAAATGTCGGTTCGTGAGCTGATGACGTTGGATGAAGCCCGCAGTCGTTATGCTAAGAGCTTAGCGTTGAGCTTGTCACAGGAACAGATTACGGCGCCATTTATCAAAAAATTCAAGCAACTGATTATTCCTTACAGCGGCGGGACGTTGCCGATTCATATTTATTATCAAAGCCCGCAGGGCAGAGCGTTGCTGCGTTTCGGTGTGCAATGGTCGATTAATCCCACTGATGAATTGTTGGCCGAGTTGGTGGAAATGCTTGGCGAAAGTGCGGTGGAATTAGAGTTTGAATAGGCATTTGCCAATCACTGTAAAATATAGCCCCATGGTTGGTATGGGGCTATATTGGTTTATGAGCAGACCACTTTAATGGCGAGTCCTCCTTGAGAGGTTTCTCGGTATTTGGCGTTCATATCCTTGCCGGTTTCGTACATGGTTTCGATCACTTTGTCCAGCGTAACGCGCGGGATGGTCGTGCGGCGCAGCGCCATACGGCTGGCATTAATCGCCTTGACTGAAGCGATGGCGTTGCGTTCGATGCAGGGCACTTGTACCTGTCCGCCGACCGGATCGCAGGTTAATCCCAGATTGTGTTCCATGGCAATTTCCGCCGCGGTGCACACCTGTTCCGGACTGCCACCCATGATTTCAGCTAATCCTGCTGCCGCCATGGAACAGGCGACGCCCACTTCGCCCTGACAGCCGACTTCGGCACCGGAAATGGACGCGTTCATTTTATACAGCGAACCGATCATGCCGCAGGCGAGTAAGTAACGCTCAATAATTTCCGGCGTTAGCGGCGAGATAAATTTCTCATAATAGGCCAATACGGCGGGAACAATGCCGCAGGCGCCGTTTGTCGGTGCGGTGACGACTCGCCCGCCAGCGGCATTTTCCTCGTTTACCGCTAAGGCGAACATATTCACCCAATCAATGATTTTCATCGGATCATTAGACAGCCCGTTATTGGCTTGCAGAATGCGATACAGCGTGGCGGCACGGCGTGCGACTTTTAACGGTCCCGGCAAAATGCCCTCTGTGTTGATACCATGTTCGATACAGGCGCGCATGGTTGCCCAGACCGATTGCAAGTGCTCGCTTAGGGCGGCTTTGCCGTGCAGCGCGATCTCGTTTTGCAGCATAACGCTGGATAAGGTCAGCCCGTTTTCGCTGCAATGGCGCAGGATATCCGCGGCGCTGTGATAAGGATAAGGCACTTCAGCCTGATCCTCGCTTTGTTGATTAAAATGTGCTTCATCAACAATAAAACCGCCGCCGATAGAATAATAGGTCTGTTTGTAGAGCAACTCCGTTCCGGCTAACGCCGTCAGCGTCATGCCGTTTTCATGCAGCGGTAAAAAGGTTTGGTGGAATGTCATATCCTGTTCATAATTAAATTGCGCAGTTTTTTTGCCTTGCGCCAGCGGTAAAAGTGCGGTGCGTTTTACCTCAGCAATGAATGACGGAATCAGATCAATATCCACATCATGCGGCAGGTAGCCCGCCAGCCCCATAATAATCGCAATATCCGTGTTATGCCCCAGACCGGTCATTGATAGCGAACCGTAAACATCAACTTTGATTTGACTGACACGGTCAAGCAAACCTTGTTCGAGCAGATCGTCGATAAACTGTTTGCCGGCTTTCATCGGCCCGACGGTGTGAGAACTGGAAGGGCCGATACCTATTTTAAAGATGTCAAAAACGCTAATCATTTTGTGCCTACTAATGTAAGGGCCCTTTGCGATAAAGGGCCGGTTATTTTATTATGATAAAAAAGCGCGTTATTTTACATTAATTTCTAGAATAAGCCATATATTACCGCGGAAATAGCGATAATACCCATGACCGTTACAAAAACGTTGCTGAGCTGCCCTTGATAGCGTTGCATTGCCGGAATTTTACGAATGGCATACATCGGCATAATAAACAGGATTGCCGCAATAATCGGACCGCCGAAGGATTCGATTAAGCCCAGAATGCTCGGATTCATGATCGCCACGCCCCACAGGGTTATCAAGAAGAAAAGTGCGGTCATATAATTGAGTTTTTTACGATTAATGCGGTGGTTGTCGGTCATTTTAACGAAAAGACCTTCCAATCCTTCTTTAGCCCCCAAATAATGTCCGAAGAAAGAACTGGTAATCGCTAAAAACGCCACCAATGGTCCTAAATAAGAAATATAAGGATTTTCAAATTTGTTAGCCAGAAAAGAGAGAATGCTGATATTTTGCAATTTGGCTAATGCCAGTTCTTCCGGGGTTAGCGTCAGTACGCAGCTGAACACAAAGAACATCACAAAAAATAACAGAATCGTCGCAGTGCCTTTTAACGTATGCGCCGCATGTTTTTCGGTTAACGCTCTGTCCTGATATTGGCGCTGCTGTGATTGCGAAAATGAAGAAATTGCCGGCGAATGGTTAAAAGAGAAAACCAACACCGGAATGGTGATCCATAATGTAGTAATAAATCCTTGTGCAGTTGGCATTTCGTGCAGCATTGAGGTATTCCATTCGGGAATCAGATAAATGGACAGCACAAATAAAATCAGCACCAGCGGATACACCAGAAATTCGGTGATTTTCAGCATGATTTTTTCGCCCATCAACATCACCGAAATTAATGATGCGATAAGCACAAAAGATAAGATCACGCGATTCGGTGAAGCTAAGCCCATTTGGTTCACAATAAAGGAGTCTACTGTATTGGTGATACCGTTGCCGTAAATCAGCAGAATAGGGAAAATGGCGAAGAAATACAGTAACGTGATCAGCTTGCCAGCATTTTTACCGAAATGCTCTTCAACCACTTCGGTAATGTCGCTGCCTTCGATGGAAGAGGATAAGACGAAACGTGACAGCGCTCGGTGCGCAAAATAGGTCATCGGTCCGACCAATATTGCCATTACGACTAACGGCCAGAAGCCACCCATCCCAGCGTTAATCGGTAAAAACAGCACGCCGGCGCCGACGGCGGTACCGAATAAATTTAACGCCCAAAGCAAATCAAATTTGTTCCATTTAACGGAAGAATTATTAACCATATACATCCCCATATTTTGTATTTATTTTGGTTTTTTATGTTTTATTTCCAGTCTAAAACGACATATTGACAAATATGCCGATTTTCGGTGCGGAATAATATGTTGATTGGAGAAATATTTCAAATAAAGATGCCTGATTTGTGAAAACGATCGCATTTTTATTTTAAAGTTGGTTAAAGAATGGTTCGTTATTTACCGAATTTTAACATTGTAATGCTAAATGGCATGAATAAATGATATAAAGAAAAGGAATAAAGATAATATGACAGCGCAATAACTTGCGCTGTATCCTGCCGTTTTTATGCCGCTTTACGATTGCCTAAAGTGCCGTCGTCAATGGCTTCTTTCGGTGTTCCGAGTATTTCATAGACTTTTTCGCCGTCTTTAAAAAAGGCGAAACCGCCGTGTTCCATTTTGGTCCAGACTTCATTTTTAGTAATCGGGAAAGTCGCGATAATCGTAATCTGATCGCCATCTTTGGCATAATCCCGAAAATCAATGATGCTATCGTCATCAATCCGCTGCGCCGTACCGAAAGGCGCTTTGCGGGTGAGATAATGCAAATTGGTCGAGCAATGGGCGATCATCCATTCGCCGTTGGACAAAATAAAGTTAAAAGTTCCGCGCGAAGAAAGATCTTCGGTAATTTCACGGATCGCGGTGAAGATTTCTTTTTCGGTCGGTTTTTTGCGGAAACGGTTTTTCAACTGTTCTGCCATATAGCAAAATGCGGTTTCCGAATCAGTGGAACCGATTGGTTGGCAGAAACTTTCCGACATATCTGGCAGGCTGGTGAGGTTGCCGTTATGCGCGAACACCCAGTTTTCTCCCCAAATCTCGCGGATAAACGGATGCGTATTTTCAATATTGACTTCACCCTGCGTTGCTTTGCGAATGTGAGCGATAACGTTTAAGGATTTAATGTTGTACTGCTTAACGCAATCGGCGATCGGCGAGGAATGACCGGGATGATTATCGCGGAAAATCCGCACCCCTTTGCCTTCGAAAAAGGCAATGCCGAAACCGTCCGAGTGGCAGTCCGTCAACCCCGCCCGACGGCGAAATCCCTCAAAGGAGAAAACGATATCTGTCGGGGTATTACAGTTCATTCCGAGTAGTTGGCACATAATATTTCTGACCTGTGTAAAATCTATCTAACTAGGTGTGATTTAACACGATAATGTACGGAAATTCAAGCTTACCGTTAGATTAAAATGTTACATAAAATAACCTACGGGAATGATTTTAGATAACCCTGTTTCATTTCGCTTTTCTTCTTTCTTTCCATTTATCTTGGATTTGCGTTGGCGATGATGCTGGGTGACTTAATAGAGTGCTTTTTTGGGTGGTTGAACACGGAACGTTTTTCTCTCAACAGTTTGATACAGTTAAAGCGCTTATTGCTATAATTAAACAAAATCTTGAATATGGTAACCGCAACGGTATTGCTTCAACCTGACTCAACAAGAAAAAACAGCGAAAATCCGACCGCACTTTAAATCTATTATTGATAGGCAAAAAGTGCGGTCGTTTTTTTATGCGTTTTTACGCGTATGCCGTGGCAGTAGTGCAACATTGCGGCGCAAGGCTTAGCGGTTTTTAGGTTTGTGGCAGCAGTTGTTGCAATAGGGCATGTTTTCCGATTTACAGCAACAATGCCGAGCCCCATTTGATAATGTCAAAGAAGAATTTGTTCTGGTTGGTGGCGACGCCGTCGGTGTTTTTGCTGCCATCGCTGTTGGTTTCTTCCACCATGCCGCTTTTATACTGCCCTTTTACCACCGCGAGATCATCACGGGCCTTCTGGCGCAGTACCGCACATTGCGCGCCTGCGAGCGGTTCGAATTCGGTATCTTTGAATTTTTTATATTGATACTGCGCATAACCCATGGATTTTGCATCTGTCTGAATCATCTTGACATAGTCGGCACCGATGATTCGCTCTAACGGATAAAAGAAGACATATTGCGAGTGAATATAGGCGTCTTCTTTGGAGAAATGTTCCTGCTGGATACGAGTTAAATTCGGGTAAACACATTGTTCCGCCTGATGGCTGGCGGCAACCCAGCGTTGCGCGTCGTCATCGGAAAGCAGGTAGTCAGCATTGGCGAACTCGCCCGGCATCGTATCCGGTTGGGTATGCCACGAACAGCCGATAACAGCACAAAGCATAACGGCTAATATACATTTTCTTAACATATTAAATCCTGAATAGATAGCATTAAATTGCTGCGAATTTTAACAATAACATTGTGATTGATAAAGGGGTTATCCAAAATCAGGGAAAGAAAAACGGACGGCAACGCATTTGCCGCCCGGCTGTACAGGGATTATGTGTTGAGTCGTTGTCTGACAATTTCAAACAAGCAAACGCCGGTGGCGACGGAAACATTGAGCGATGAAACCGAGCCCGCCATCGGGATGCTGATTAGCTGATCGCAGGTTTCGCGGGTTAAACGGCGCATACCCTCGCCCTCAGCTCCCATCACCAGCGCCAGTGCGCCGTTCAGTTTGCTTTGATAAAGCGTTTCGCTTGCTTCGCCTGCCGTGCCGACCACCCAAATATTGTGTTTTTGCTGCAAATCCCGCAATGTACGGGCAAGGTTGGTGACGCGAATCAGCGGCACAACTTCCGCTGCGCCGCAGGCAACTTTGCGCGCGGTGGCGGTCAGCTGAGCCGATTTGTCTTTTGGTACGATGACGGCGCACACGCCTGCCGCATCCGCCGTGCGCAAACAGGCGCCTAAATTATGCGGATCGGTAACGCCGTCCAACACTAACAATAACGGTGTCGTGGTGTGCTGCAACAGGCTGTCGAGATCGGTTTCATTCAGCTCTTTTGCTGTCTGTACGCGGGCGATAATACCTTGATGCACTTCGCCACCGGCTTTTTTATCCAACGTGTCGCGGTTGAGAAACTGCACTGCGATACCAAGCTGCTGAAGTGCGTCAAGTACCGGTTGCAAGCGTTTATCCGCTCTACCTTTAAGAACGTACACCTCGATCAAACGCTCGGGCGCAGTGGCGAGGAAGGCGTTAACGGCATGAATGCCATAGATATTTTCAGACATATTTTCCTTTGACTGTCAGTTGAGATTCAATAATTTGCTTGTCATCTGACGGGCGGTAATGAATGCCGCCCGCGGTTTTTGGGTGCTCGCAAAGATTATTTTCTGCCGGAAACACTTAATTTTTTCACCGCACTTTTTTCTTGGTATTGGCTTTTTTCGTGCTTTTTTGCGCCGGCTTTGCCTTGCTTTTTTGTTTTTTAATACTTTCTGCATAACGCAGATTTTTCTTGGCGTTATCTCTTGCAGTTTTACCGGCACGCAGTGGTTTGCGCGCGCTAGCAACCAGTGAGAAATCCACCTGCCGCTGTTCCAGACTGACGGCTTCGACGCGAATGCTGACGCGGTCGCCCAAACGATAAAGCATACCGCTGTTTTCGCCGATAAGTTGTTGTTTTCCCAAATCAAACTGATAATAATCATTATCTAAGCTGGAAATATGCACCAGTCCGTCGATAAATAAATCATCCAGCCGAACGAAGAATCCGAAGCCGGTGACTGAGGAAATTACGCCATCAAATACCTCGCCCACATGGTCTTGCATATATTCGCATTTCAGCCAATCCGCCACTTCGCGGGTGGCGTCATCGGCGCGGCGTTCGGTCATTGAACAATGTTCACCCAGAATATCCATTTCATCGACGGAATAATGGTAACCGCCGCCATTGGTGGTTTTACGCTTTGAGCCTTGCTGTTTGGCAAGCAGATATTTGATTGCGCGATGCAGGGTTAAATCCGGATAGCGGCGAATCGGCGAGGTGAAATGGGCATATTCTTCCAGCGCCAAGCCGAAATGACCGATATTGTCGGGATCGTACACCGCCTGACTGAGCGAACGCAGCAGCATGGTTTGAATCAGTTCGTGATCTGGGCGTTCCCGCACGGTATCCAATAAGGCGGCATAATCTGCGGTCGTCGGTTTTTTATCGCCGCCTAGGCTTAAACCGCATTCATTTAAGAAACTTCGGAATGCGAGCAGTTTTTCTTCGCTCGGACCGGCATGGATGCGGTAAAGTGCCGGTTCATCGTGGCGTTGCATAAAGTTTGCCGCCGCAATGTTGGCAAGAATCATACATTCTTCAATGATTTTGTGCGCGTCGTTGCGTACTGCCGGTTCAATACGTTCAATGCGCCCCATAGCATTAAACACAAATTTGCTTTCAACGGTTTCAAAATCAATGGCGCCGCGCTGATGACGAGCGTTAATCAATGCCTGATACATAGCGTGTAGCGCCTGCAAATGTGCCACTAGTGTTTGATAACGCTGACACAGCGTTTCATCGCCTTCCAGAATGCGCGCCACTTTGGTATAAGTAAGACGGGCATGGGAATTCATTACCGCTTCGTAGAAGCGATAATCAGTGATTTTCCCTTTAGCGGACAGCGTCAATTCGCACACCATACAAAGGCGGTCAACCTGGGGATTCAGCGAACATAAGCCGTTCGACAAAATTTCCGGCAGCATCGGCACTACGCGATTCGGAAAATACACCGAATTGCCGCGGTTATAGGCCTCCGTATCCAGCGCAGTGCGCGGGCGGACATAGTAGCTGACGTCGGCAATGGCGACCCACAATGTCCAACCGCCGCCGCGTTTTGGCTCGCAGTATACGGCATCGTCAAAATCGCGCGCATCTTCGCCATCGATGGTAACCAATGGCAAATGGCGCAAATCTATGCGATCCTGCTTGGCTTCCTGCGGCACGTCTTCACTGAATTTTTTTGCCTGTTTTTCGACCGCACTTGGGAATACATGGGGAATATCATGATTGCGAATGGCAATTTCGGTTTCCATTCCCTTTGCCATATTATCACCCAACACTTCCGTAATCATACCTACCGGTCGATTGAACGAAGCGGTGCGCGGTTTCAGCTCGACAACCACAACTTGCCCCATTCTGGCACCTTTGCGGTGCTCATCGGGAATTAAAATATCGCGGTTGATGCGGCTGTCGTCAGGAACCACATAGCCGATTCCTTCTTCCACAAAAAAGCGACCGACCAGTTGTTTCTTACGATTTTCCAGCACCCGCACAATGCGTACTTCCGGCCGACCTTTGCGATCAAACCCGTTCGGTTGTGCCAGCACGTAATCACCGTGCAGTACACGTTGCATTTGTGTGTTGGGAATAAACCAGTCGGATTTCGCGCCCTCCACCTGCAAAAAACCATAGCCGTCGCGATGACCGACGACCACGCCTTTGAGCAAATCAAGTTTTTCCGGCAGGGCGTAGCGGCTACGTTTGGTAAATACCAGCTGACCGTCATTTTCCATCGCCCGTAAACGTCGGCGCATACCTTCCTGTTGCGCGTCATTGTGGATATCCAGTGCCGTTTGAATTTCTTCGCGTGACATTGGGGCATTATGTTCGCGGATAATGCTCAAGATAAATTCTCGGCTGGGGATCGGATTTGCGTATTTTTCCCGTTCCTGCTGATAGTTCGGATCATTAAGTGCGGTGGTTTTTTTAGTTGTTTTGCGAGCCATAGCAATTCCCTTGTGTGGAATAGAGTAGTGTAAGTTTGACACCCCGGACAGGGGAAAGCAAGGAAAGAATTTTGTCTCATGGAAGAAACAAAAACCCGGTGAAAGACCGGGTTTTATCAACAGCGCGGGGGATTATTCGCCGACAACAACAACGTTTAATGTTGCGAATACTTCACCGTGAAGCTGGAAGCGTACTTCGTGATCGCCGGTTGTACGAATAGGACCGGTTGACAGACGAACTTCACTTTTTGCAACTTCAACACCTGCCGCAGTCACGGCTTCAGCTACATCGCGTGTAGTGATTGAACCGAATAAACGACCTTCTTCACCCGCTTTAGACGCGATAGTGACGCTTGCCAGTTCAGTCAACTGAGCCGCACGAGCCTGTGCCGCAGCAAGTTCTTCTGCAACTTTGGCTTCTAATTCAGCGCGGCGCGCTTCAAAATGTTCAACGTTAGCTTTGGTTGCCATAACTGCTTTTCCTTGAGGAATTAAGAAGTTACGAGCATAACCCGGTTTAACGTTAACTTGATCACCTACGTTACCGAGGTGAACGATTTTATCTAAAAGAATTACTTGCATTACCGTATCCTCTCTTGATTACTGATGATTGTCAGTGTACGGAATCAACGCTAAATAACGTGCGCGTTTGATAGCGCGGGCTAACTGACGTTGATACTTCGCACGAGTACCGGTAATACGGCTTGGAACAATTTTGCCGCTCTCTGTAATGTAGTTCTTTAATGTCGCGATATCTTTGTAATCGATTTCCACAACATTTTCCGCTGTGAAACGGCAGAACTTACGACGACGGAAATAACGTGCCATTTGGCTAGTCTCCTAATCTATAAATTCGATTTGCTCGGCATGTAATACCAGCTGGCTTAAACCGTTTGCCGATTTATGCGAGGTAATAAACCCCATAACCAATAATTTACTGCCGACCGTAATGCTTTGAGTGTTTTTCATTAATTGCTTGCCACTAACTTGAACCGGCATTTTACACCATGCTCGACGCGTCAACCCAGCTTCCTGCTGTTCGGAACAATGTTCCAAATAAAAGCGGCAGTGCTCAACGCCGTTAGGGCTTATGGTCCGTTTAGGAAAATCGCTGACTTGCCCAATTAACCATAAACGGTTATTAATGTCCAAATTACTCTTCAGCATCCTCAAAATCGTTGTTTTCAACTTCAGCTAAAGCTTTACGTTCATCACGCGCTTTAACCATTGGGGACGCTTCGGTTACGGCGTGCTTAGTACGAATAATTACGTTACGAAGAACGGCGTCGTTGTAACGGAACGTTGTTTCTAGCTCGTCGATGACTTCTTGAGGCGCTTCTACATTCATCAGCACATAATGTGCTTTATGTAATTTGTTGATTGGGTAAGCTAATTGACGGCGACCCCAATCTTCTAGGCGATGAATTTGACCGCCGGCTTCTTTTACAGAACCTGTGTAGCGTTCAATCATGCCCGGTACTTGTTCGCTTTGGTCCGGGTGAACCATAAACACGATTTCGTAGTGACGCATTACTGCTCCTTACGGGTTAATCAGCCTCCGACGATAAGACCAGTCACCAATCTTGCGGAAGCAAGGAACGAAAATTGAATATGACTGTAAGGCGTGCGATTATACAGAGAACGCGGATAAAGGGCAAGGGGAATATTTGCCCTGTATTGCCATGCTGTAGCTTGTTATTGCATGCCGGGAAGAATAAAGCTGAAAAGTAAAAATGCTCGGCACGCTTTCGCATCTGTGTGCTCTCCCGTTAAACGGTTACATCCACGCGTTATTGCGGATAATACCCACCGCGATTCCCTCAATTTCGAAATTGGGTTGTTGGTTTAAATCAACGACAATCGGCTCAAATTCTTCATTTTCCGCATGCAAATAAATGATCGAACCTTTACGTTCCAGACGTTTTACCGTGACTTCATCCTCAATACGGGCGACGATAACCTGACCGTTGCGCACATCTTTGGTACTGTGTACGGCAAGTAAATCACCGTCCAGAATACCGATGTTTTTCATGGATTGACCATAAACTTTGAGCAGAAAATCCGCCTGCGGTTTAAACATATTGGCATCCACCCGATAAGTGCCTTCAATATGCTGTTCGGCGAGAATCGGTTCGCCGGCGGCGACACGACCAATCAGCGGCAAGCCTTCTTCTTCATGTTCATCTTCATTGGCGAGTAAACGAATACCGCGCGATGCGCCGGAGATAATTTCAATCACACCTTTTCTGGCAAGAGCTTTTAAATGCTCTTCTGCGGCATTGGGTGAACGAAACCCCAGCTCTTTTGAAATTTCTGCGCGGGTAGGCGGCATGCCGGTGGTTTCCAGATGGCGTTTAAGAAGATCGTAAACTTCTTGCTGGCGTGCGGTCAGTGCTTTCGTGAATGCCATAGTTATCCCCTGTTTTTATATACATGATAACTGGTATTATATACAGAACAAGGATTGTTGCAATCTTTCTTTTGTGATCTACATAAAAGAAATATGCTGTTTTTATGCTAAAATGCGTTAAATTTTTAAACCAGTTAATCAGTTAATGGAATTTATATGTCTGGTGTACTTAATTTATACAGAAAATTACTTGAATTACCGTTGTCTTTGCTGGTGAAAGACAATCCGATTCCCCATAATCCCATCGAAGAACTAAAACTGAACATTGCACAACCTATTGTTTATGTGCTGCCTTACACTTCGCAGACCGATTTGGTGATTTTCCGTAAAAACTGTTTGAGCGTCGGTTTGCCGGATCCTTTTGAAAATAATCAGATTAACGGCATTGAATTACCGCGTTTCGTGTTTTTGGATGAAGGGCGTCGGATTTTCAAAAGCAAGGGCGCTAAACAGGAAACTGCCACGATTTTTAATAAATACCTTGAATTGCACCGCACTTGTGCCGGTCTTGACGTGCAATTGATTCCGGGCTCAGTATTATGGGGGCGCTCGCCAGGGCATGAGGATCAATCAGGGTTGCCGAATCTGCGCTTGCTAAACGGCATTCAGAAAACCGCCGCGGCGATTTGGTTCGGACGCGACACCTTTGTGCGTTTTTCACAGGCAGTGTCTCTGCGTTATATGGTAAACGAACACGGCTCCGACAAAAAAATCGCCAATAAACTGGCGCGGGTGGCGAAAATCCATTTTTCCAAGCAACGAATTTCCGCCACCGGTCCGCGTTTGCCGAATCGAGAAGCAATGTTTAATAAATTATTACAGCTGCCGACTATTTTAGACGCCATTGATGATGAGGCAAAAAATAAAAAAATCAGCCGTGACAAAGCGCAAAAAGAAGCCTACAAAATGTTGGACGAGATCGCCGCCAATGTAAGTTATGAAGGGCTGCGCATGGCGGATCGTTTTTTACGCTGGCTGTGGAATAAATTATATCAAGGCATTGATGTGCAAAATGCCGATCGCGTGCGTAAACTGGCGTTGGAAGGGCATGAAATCGTCTATGTACCTTGTCACCGCAGCCATATTGATTATTTACTGCTGTCTTACGTTTTATATCATCAAGGGCTGGTTACGCCGCATATCGCTGCTGGCATTAACTTGAACTTCTGGCCGGTGGGCGCTATGTTTCGTCGCGGCGGCGCGTTTTTTATTCGCCGCACATTTAAAGGCAATCGCTTATATTCAACCATTTTTCGTGAATATTTGGCGGAATTGTTCCATCGTGGTTATTCTGTCGAATACTTTATTGAGGGCGGACGTTCGCGCACCGGGCGTTTACTGGCGCCGAAAACCGGCATGATGTCAATGACGTTACAGGCACTGCGCCAGCGTCAGACCCGTCCGATTTCCGTTGTGCCAGTTTATGTGGGATATGAACATGTACTGGAAGTGGATACTTACGCGAAAGAGCTGCGTGGCGCAGCGAAGGAAAAGGAAAACGCCGGTCTGGTACTGCGCGTGATTAAAAAACTGCGCAATTTAGGCAAAGGCTATGTGAATTTCGGCGAACCTATCGTGTTGAGCAACTATTTAAATCAGTATTTCCCGCAATGGAAAGACAATGATGACGAAGAGCGTTCGCTATGGTTCAGCAAAGCGGTAGATTCGGTGTCTCAGCAGGTAATGGTGAATATTAACAAAGCGGCGGCGGTCAATGCCATGAATTTAACCGGCACCGCGCTGCTTTCTTCCCGTCAGCGTGCATTATCCCGCGAGCAATTATTGGAACAATTGGCAAGCTATCAGCAGTTTTTACAAAACGTGCCTTATTCCGACGACATTATTATTCCGACAGAAACACCGCAGGAAATGTTGGAACATGTGCTGGGATTGGATCGCGTCGGTGTGCTGGTAGAAAAGGACAGCTTCGGGGAAATCATCCGTTTGGAGCGCAACTATGCGGTATTGATGACTTATTATCGCAATAATATTCAGCATTTATTCGTGTTGCCATCATTGGTGGCGAGTGTTGTACTGCATTATGAAGCGATTCAGAAAGGATTGCTGCTGGATGCGGTCAGCAAAATTTACCCGTTCCTGAAAGGTGAACTGTTTCTACATTTCCCGCAAGATGAACTGCAAGCCAAGATAGAAAATGTTATCGCCGAGTTACAGCGTCAGGAGATCATTAAATGTAATGAAAACGTACTGGCAATTAACAAAGCGCATGTCAGAACCTTGCAACTCTGGTCTGCTGGTGTACGTGAAATTTTACAGCGCTATTACATCACCGTCAGCATTTTGCAAAAAGATCCTGACATTCCGCGCGCCGTATTAGAAAAAGAAAGTCAATCGGTAGCACAGCGTTTATCCGTGCTACACGGCATTAATGCGCCGGAGTTTTTTGATAAAGCAGTATTCTCAGCATTTATCGCCAGCTTAAAACAAAATGGCTATTTCACCGAGGACAATCATGCAGATATTGAAAAACTGGGCGGACTCAGCACCATTTTAGCGCATATGATTTCAACCGAAATCTGCCTCACCATCAAAAGTGCGGTGGAAAAAGGGGAAGAATAATTGACTGGCAAAGCGCAGTCGCAGAGCTGCGCTTAATAATTGTTGATTATCACGGGAAACGGAATATTGCGGCACAAAAAATGCAGTGAAATTCAACCGCACTTTTGCCCGTTAATCAGCGTTTGAACATTCCGCCGAAGCTACCTAAACCGCCCATGCCGCCCATCATGCCTTTCATACCGCGCATCATTTTTGCCATGCCGCCTTTGCGCATTTTTTTCATCATGCGCTGCATTTCATCAAATTGTTTGAGCAGTTTATTGACGTCTTGCACCTGCGTGCCGGAGCCCAATGCGATACGGCGCCGGCGCGAACCTTTGATAATATCGGGGTGGGCGCGTTCTTTCAGTGTCATGGAGTTAATTATCGCTTCCATTTTATTGAACATGTTATCGTCAACCTGATTTTTCACATGATCCGGCAGATTTTTGGCACCCGGTAGCTTTTCCAGCATGCTCATCATGCCGCCCATTTTTTTCATTTCGATCAGCTGTTCGCGGAAATCTTCAAGGGTGAACTCATCACCTTTCTTGAATTTTTTCGCCATTTTTTCCGCTTTTTCCTGATCCACCGAACGTTGTAAATCTTCAATCAGCGACAGTACATCGCCCATGCCGAGAATGCGCGAGGCGACGCGATCGGGGTGGAACGGTTCCAGCGCATCGGTTTTTTCGCCGACCCCTAAAAATTTAATCGGTTTGCCGGTAATCTGGCGGATAGACAGCGCCGCACCGCCGCGCGCATCACCGTCCACTTTGGTCAGAATGACGCCGGTCAGCGGCAGGGCTTGGTCGAAGGCTTTTGCCGTGTTGGCGGCATCCTGCCCGGTCATGGCATCTACCGTAAACAGGGTTTCAATCGGATTAAGTGCGGTGTGAATTTGTTTGATTTCTTCCATCATTTCGCCGTCTACATGCAGGCGACCGGCGGTATCCACAATTAACACGTCGTAAAATTTTAATTTCGCCTCCGCCAGCGCAGCCTGTACGATAGCAACTGGTTTTTGCCCGCTGTCGGACGGAAAACAATCCGCGCCGACGGCTTGAGCCAATGTTTCCAGCTGTTTGATCGCTGCTGGGCGATATACGTCGGCGGAAACCACCAAGACTTTTTTCTTCTGTCGCTCACGCAGGAATTTCGCCAGTTTTCCGACGCTGGTGGTTTTTCCCGCCCCTTGCAGACCCGCCATTAAAATTACTGCCGGCGGTTGTGCGGCCAGGTTGAGGCTTTCATTCGCCTCGCCCATTGCTGTTTCCAGCTCAGATTGTACGATCTTGAGAAATTCCTGACCGGGCGTCAGGCTTTTGTTCACTTCTTCACCGATTGCGCGTTCTTTTACTTTGCTGATAAATTCCCGCACCACCGGTAGTGCCACATCGGCTTCCAGCAGCGCCATACGCACTTCGCGCAGCGTGTCTTTGATATTATCTTCGGTTAAACGGCCTTTTCCGGTAATGTTGCGTAAGGTTTTGGACAGGCGATCCGATAAGTTTTCAAACATGCTTTTTCCTAATCGATTTTCATTGCAAAAATTTTCCCAATTATACTGAAATCTGGATGATTTTCATCATTTGCAAGAAATTTATAGCGATTTTGCGGCGCCGAGGCTAGAATAAAACCATTCTTGCTCGTTAAAGGATAAATGTCATGTGGTTTGCAATCATTTCAATGTTGCTGTATTTAATCAGTATTCTGTTGATAACGCCATTGTTGCTGAAAGCGCAGACCGGCGAACAACGGCAGACGGGAAAACCGAATAAAACATTGTTTTTTCTGACCGCACTTTTCGCCATTGTTTTTCATTTTGCGGCGTTATCCGCCTTATTTGCGCATTTGCTGGCAGGGCAGAGTTTCACGCTGATCGAAATCGGTTCGCTGATCAGCGCGATGATTGCCGCATTGGCAACGGCGGCAATGCTGCTGCGCGTGAACACATTGTGGTTTTTGTTGCCGATTGTCTATTGTTGTTCGGTGATCAGCCTGATTTTGCAAACCTTGCTGCCCAGTGCCGTGGTGCAACATTTGGTACAGAATATCGGCTTATTAATTCATATTGCGCTGGCGCTGTTGGCGTATGCGGTCTGCTTTATTGCCACATTATATGCCATTCAGCTGCTGTGGTTGGATCGCAATCTGAAAAACAAAACCCTGCCTCTTTCGCCGATTATTCCGCCGCTGATGACTGTGGAACGGCATTTCTTCCGTTTAATGTTCAGCGGTGAATTGCTGCTGACTCTCACGCTGATTTCCGGCGCGTTTTATCTGGCGGATTTTTTTGCTGCCCAGAATATTCAGAAGGCGATATTTTCCTTTCTGGCGTGGATTGTGTTCGGGCTGTCGCTGCTTGGCCATTGGAAGCTGCACTGGCGTGGAAAAAGGATGATAATTTATACAATTTCAGGTATGATTCTGCTGACTGTGGGGTATTTCGGCAGTCGAGTCATGTTTGACATCTAAGTTCAGGTGCCGTCGGCAATAAAAGCCGCGCCGGCCCGAAAAAAGTGCGGTCAAAATTACCGCACTTTTACGTTTAATCAATATAAGGATCATGTTATTTTGGATAGTATCCCCCTTAGCAGTTTATTCATTACGTTAGTTATTTTGCTTATTCTGTCTGCCTATTTTTCCGGTTCTGAAACCGGGCTGCTGTCAGCCAACCGTTATCGGATGCGCGCACTTGCCGAAAAAGGCAATAAAGGTGCGCAGAAAGCGGAAAAATTGCTGAAAAAAACCGATATTCTGCTAAGCCTGATCTTAATTTGTAACAATCTGGTGAATATTTCCGCCTCGGCCATTGCGACGATTATCGGGATGCGGCTGTACGGCGATGTGGGCGTGGCGATTGCCACTGGCGTGTTGACCTTTGTGATGCTGGTTTTTTCCGAAATTTTCCCGAAAACCATTGCGGCGCTTTATCCTGAACGGATTGCTTTTATTTCTAGCCATTTACTGACGATTCTGCTTAAACTGTTCAGCCCGATTGTGTATTTGATGAATCTGATTATTCGCGGGTTAATGAAGGTTTTCCGGGTAAAAAGCGAAGTGAAGGGCAATTCGCTGAATACCGAAGAACTGCGCGCCATTGTCAATCAGTCGAGTAAATTTATTCCTTCCGCTCACCACGAAATGTTGCTGTCTATTTTGGATCTGGAAAAAGTCACAGTGGACGATATTATGGTGCCGCGCAATGATATCGGCGGTATTGATATTGAAGACGACTGGAAAGCGATTATGCGCCAGCTCAATCATGCGGCGCACAGTAAAGTGGTGCTGTATAAAGAGAGCATGGACGAAAATATTCTGGGCATTTTGCGGGTACGCGAGGCTTATCGGTTGATGATGGATAAAAATGAATTCAGTAAAGAAACGCTGATCCGCGCAGTGGACGAGGCGTATTTTATTCCGGAAGGTACACCGCTGAACGCTCAATTACTTAATTTTCGCAATAAAAAAGAGCGTGTCGGTCTGGTGGTGGACGAATACGGTGATATTAAAGGACTAGTGACGCTGGAAGATATTTTGGAAGAGATTGTCGGTGAGTTTACCACTTCCACCGCGCCTTCCATTGATAAGGAAGTTACCCAGCAATCGGACGGGTCAATGATTATTGAAGGCTCAGCAAATATTCGTGATCTGAACAAACTGTTTGACTGGCATTTGGATACGGAAGATGCGCGTACCTTTAACGGCTTGATTTTGGAACATTTGGAGGAAATTCCCGATGTCGGCGAAGTCTGTGAGATTGACGGTTTGCGCATTACCATTCTGGAAGTGGCGGACAATATGGTTAAACAGGCTAAAGTGGAAAAAATCACCCGTTTAGAGACAACGGATTAAATTTATCTTTTGCACAGGATGAAGCGAGGTGTTGATGCCTCGCTTTTTTTATGGGCGAATTTTAGGATATTAGGGTATTTTGCTAAAAAGAATGATTTTCTTTCCTGCTTAGCCTTGACAATAAAATGTCATATAAATGATAATTGTTCCCGTTTTTGTTGAGGTAGTTATTTATAGGAAAGATCATGAAAAAACACACTTTATATTATTACCGTTAGCCGCATTTGTCTCCACTGCTGTACAGGCTGAAACGCTGGATGTGATCAATGTTGTATCTGAAAATACCGGTGCTAAGAGCAAGACTAATATTGTTACATTAGCCGATACGAAGAAAAGTACAGAAACTGATTTGCGAGGTTTATTGTCGTCGGAACCTTCAATCAATTTCGGTGGCGGTAATGGCGGCACATCACAATGGGTGACGATTCGCGGTATGGGACAGGATCAGATTGATTTTAAAGTGGACAACACCTATTCCGATTCGCAGATTTTCCACCATCAGAGCCGTTTTATGTTGGATCCTTCATTAATTAAACGGATAGATGTTCAGAAAGGTTCGGGATCTGCAAGTGCGGGTATTGGCGCAACCAGCGGCGCGATTATTGCGACAACGGTCGATGCTAAAGACTTGTTGAGAGATGGGCAGGATGTTGGGTTTAAACTGAATGCGGGCGTAAGCAGCAATAAGGGACATTCACAGGGTGCAACCGTTTATGGTAAATCAGGTGCGGTTGACGCGTTATTAAGCGGCAATTGGACTACTGAGGAAATGTATAAAGACGGTAACGGTACAAAAGTGCGAGGCAGCGCGTTGGGTGAACGGGGATTACTTGCAAAATTAGGGGTTGATCTGAATGAGAATCATCGCTTGGTATTAAGCCATCGTCAGGAACGTTATCATGGCGTGCGTAATTTGCGCGAAGAATTTGATTTTACTCAGAGTGGCGATGAATCCAGAAATGATCCGCGTTACCGTATTACTACCAGCGATACGACAAATTTGGAATGGACAGGCAAAAACCTCGGTTTTATCTCACAAGTAAAAGCGAATTTATATCGTATGCAGGTATCCCGGAAAGAAACTGATACGGACTCCG
This sequence comes from Necropsobacter massiliensis, assembly GCF_000827595.2. GTDB lineage: Bacteria > Pseudomonadota > Gammaproteobacteria > Enterobacterales > Pasteurellaceae > Necropsobacter > Necropsobacter massiliensis. The sequence continues at coordinate 132,079 of NZ_LN776178.1, forward strand.
AAACCAAAGTGATAACATCAGGCGCTAATCTTGATTTTGATTCGGCTATTGGACATAGTCATTTGATTAAGTACGGTTTAAATTACCGCACACAAGAAGGCAAGCCGAATTCAATTACTGTCGCTGGTGCGCGTAATCAGGAAAAAGACGATCTCGGTTTGTATGCCGAAGGCATCTGGGGATTTGGTCCTATTACCTTAACAACTGGCGCCCGTTACGATTACTTTAAATTCAAAGCCGGTAACGGTACCGAGGTTAGCAAGGGATATTTTAATCCGAGTGTCGGTTTAATTTGGGAGGCGACAAAAGATTTACGCTTTAATACCAGCTTAAACTATGCCACCCGCAGTCCACGTTTGTATGAAGTAGCGTTGTCAGGCGGAAGCATCAGTAGTGTCGATGATGATTTAGCAGCCGAAAAAGCACGTAATATTGAAGTTGGCTTCAACTATGATTTTAATGATTCGTTTGCATTAGAAGGGAGTTATTTCTGGCAGAATATTAAGGATTTACAGAACTATTCTTGTACAGGGGTAATGCAAGGTAGAAACTGTTCTACGCATACTTATCGTTATTTTAATTCCGGCAAATTGAAAAATGAAGGTTATGAGTTAGGCGCGGCTTATAAATATTCCGGCTTGACCGTGCGTGCCGGTGTTGCTTATAGTAAGCCGAAATTAAACGGTACGACTTATGACGCGATTGTGACGGCAGTGCCTATGGGACGTACTTGGACAGCCGGAATTTCTTATAAATTTGAAGCGCCGAATCTGGAAATCGGTTGGAAAGGTCGCTTTGTGGAAGGTAAAGAATACGTTTCAAGCAGCGAAAGCAACCGTGGCGGCGGTGACTCAACGAGAAAAGCGGGTTACGGGGTAAGTGATTTTTATGCAAGCTGGAATGCAAACGATAATCTGACGATTAATTTTGCGATAGATAATGCGTTTAATAAATATTACAGACCACATAGCCAACGGGCGGGCAACACAAGCTTACCGGCGGCAGGACGTGATTTCCGCGTCAATGTAAACTATACATTCTAATATTGGCAACATGAGAAAGGAGCGGTAAAAAATACCGCTCTTTTTCGTTAACTAGCTTTTGACCTCTTATCGCAAATTTGCTACAATTTTGAGCCTAATTGAGATTAATTCTCAATAGCAATTAATGCTATCAACATTATTATTAACTTTATTGCAAGTCACCTTGGAAAGGATATATCAAATGCCGCAATTATTTGCATTTTTACAAAGCTATGTCGATTACATTATTCTCGGCTTATTGGGCCTGATGAGTTTTCTCATGTTATGGTTTGTGATCGAACGTTTTATTTTTTTAAGCCGGGTTAAAGTCGCCAGTTACACCAACATCCACGAACTTGATATTGATTTAAATCGCAATTTAACCATTATCTCGACCATCGGTTCTAATGCGCCTTATGTCGGGTTGCTCGGAACCGTTATCGGGATTTTGCTGACTTTCTATGAACTGGGGAATTCCGGTGGCGATATTGATGCCGCGGCAATTATGTTGAACCTCTCTCTGGCGCTGAAAGCAACCGCAGTAGGGATTTTAGTGGCGATTCCGTCTATGGTGTTTTATAACGGTTTATTGCGCAAGGTGGAAGTGAACCGCCTGAAATGGAAAGCCTTGAACGGGCAAAAAAATGTAGGGGCGTAATGTGAAAAAATTTGATGAAATCAATATTATTCCCTTTATCGACATTATGTTGGTATTGTTGGCAATCGTGTTGATTACCGCGTCTTTTATTTCGCAAGGCAAAATTCAGGTAAACGTGCCGAAAGCCAGCAGTACGGTGGCGTTTAAATCCGACGATCTGGCTAAACTGCTGACGGTAACGGAAACCGGCGAAATTTATTTTAACGATAAACCGATTTCGCCGGACGCACTGGAAAAAGAAATCGCCGGCTGGCCGAAAGATCAAAAAGTGACCTTAAAAGTAGACGCCCAATCAACGTTTCAGCATTTCGTGACGTTAACCGATTTAATGGCGAAAAATGAGATTAAAAATGTTGCCATTGTCACCATGAAAGAAAAAGGCGAGTAAATGGCAAATCGATATCATTCCGGGCTGGGTTTTTGCCTTTCTTTATTGTTCCATGCCGCGTTAATTGGCGCCTTGTGGTATGCGGTGAAAAGTGATGACAGCGCGAACGGACATCAAGCTCAGCTGGTAGACACCAATATTTCCATGGAAATGATTATGGGAATGGTGGAAGCGGAACCGGAGCCGGAACCTGCGCCGGTTGTCGAACCGGAACCTGTCGCAAAAGAGATTGTCGCCGATCCGACACTGAAACCGGAACCGCCGAAACCGGAAAAACCGAAAGAGCCGGAAAAGAAAAAGGAAAAACCGAAACAAAAGCCGAAAGAGAAACCGAAACACAAACCGAAAGAACCACTTCGACAGGATTTGCCGCGAGGTGATCGCACGGTAAATTCCGAGGCGAAAGCCAATTCGGTAGCAACTGGACCGGGCGCGGTGACAACCAATAACCCGAATTTAGTCGGCAGTGGAACCAGTGCCGATGAGTTAAGCGCTTACCGCACAGCGTTACGACGCGAAATCGAGCGGCACAAACGTTATCCACAACGGGCGAAAATGATGCGTAAACAAGGTATTGTTACGGTGCAGTTTAGTATTGGTGCGGACGGCTCACTGACTAACGTGGGCGTAACTAAAACCTCCGGCGCCGACGATCTGGATAAAGCCGCAATGGCGGCGGTACAAAGCGCCCGCTCAATCGGCCCACGTCCTGCCGGAATGGGGACATCACTGTCGGTGCCGATTAGTTTTAAGCTGCAATAATTCAGCGTATTAACGAAAAGTGCGGTCGATTTTTAAACTGTTTTTAATCCGACCGCACTTTTGTCTGTACGATAATCACAATCAAATTAAAAGAACAACCAGTTGATTTTATTTAATATCTCATGCGGTATATTTTAATTGTGTTACTAAACGTGTTACCAAATAAAAAAGTCATCAATAATTATTTAGTTATTCCGCCAAATTCAACATAATTTAGCATAATCCCGCCTTATTTTTTCTTCCTGCCACAAGGAGGGCGGGATTATGCCAAAAAATGAAAAATCGCTTTTTCTTGGGCTATTGTGTCGGTTTTTATGGCGTTACGCAACCCTTGATTAGGTAACCTGCGGATTTTCCCACTAAGTGCGGTTTGTGAATGTCAGTGCAACGCACAATCTGAACTTTCCCGCCTTTTTCTTGGTAAGTATCAACAAATAGTCCGCCTTTTCTGCGCACGGTGTAACCATAAGACGGATCAAAGATATTGCCCGCCTTTTCTTTACTCTTCGGTGAGACGTAAGCCAAAATAATGCAATCTGTCCAAATTGGTTTTAAGTTGCCTTCTACTTCTTGCTGTGCGGCACCAATTTTCACCACATCAACGCCAATTAGCTCGGCAAACACGGCGGAGGTAAGAATGCCCGTGCGGGTATATTTAATACGCTCTAAAAGCGTTTCGTTTTGCTTTAATACCGCCCAAACATCAGAAGAAATAACGCAAACATTCGGCTTGCGCCCAATCGTTGAATAAACCGCGTTTAAACCGTCATCAATCAACTGTAACGGGTTGCTTTTAGCATTCGTCAATTTAGACGTGCCAGAAAGGGTGATTTTGTTATGTTGGCTGTAATTGCTTTCATCTTGTGCGATTTTAGCCGTTTCAACTTCACGCCCGAGCGCGATAATATCTTGCACTACGCCTAGCGCGTATTTTTTCAGTGGATAGCTTGCATCGTTGTCTTCACGGTAGTCGATTGGGTATTCGATATCGTGTTCTTCAAGCTCTACATTAATTTGCGTTACGTCTTCCGGTGTTAATCGGTTACTTTCGCCTAAAACTTGGCGCACTGTGGATTGTTGGCGGAATGCTAAACGCCCAAATTGTGGAATTTTTCCCGCTTCTTTCTCAATTTCCACCACAGGAAAAAGGCTTTCGCATACTAATTCTGCATTGTGATAGCCTTGTGCAAGTTCGGTTAAGATCGGGTCTTGGATTCGTTGTGCTGATAAGCTCATTTGTAGCTCCTATTTTGATTTGTGAATAAGGTTGAATGCCGTGCTGTAATCCACGTTATGTTGTTTCATGCAATGGCGGATTTGTTGGTCTAGCTCTATGACCGTTGCTGGAGTATTTTCAGCATACTCTACTACGTCGGAAGATTGACCGCTTACGGCGCGTTCTTTTGTGGCAAACTCCCCAAAACTCACTACTTTCGGTTGAAGGGCTAAAAACTCGCGCACTTTCTGCGCCATGCTTTCGCCTTCGTTGAAATTAATAATGCCCGCTTGGTCGCATTCTTCAGCATAATTCAAAATCTCTAGGGCTTTTGCTTTCGCGATTGGCGCAAGTCTGCCAACGGATACTAGTCCTTCTGCAAACTCAAGATTTTTACGCGTGCGTTCTTCTGCCTTTAATTGCTCGTTTTCAGCGCGTAACGCATTAATCTCCGCGTTATCTTCCATTTCTATGGAAAAATTCACCACGCCTTTTTCATCTTCCGAAAATTCGGGATTGCGTAAGCCTTTAACTGCGGGTGGTATTGCCCCCAAAAATCCAACATGGCGCAAATATAAGAAACCCGGCTTAGGATTGTGCGGACTGTCAGCAAGGTAAAAAGACGCGGAAACTTTCTTAAACCGCCCGGTATCCACCATTTCCGCAAAATTTGGGTCAACCTGAGCTAATTCAGCTTTTAAAATGTCGCCGGTGGTGGTTAAACGTTTTACCCACGCGTAAGCGGGCGCGTTGTGTTGCGGGTGCCCAATTACCGCTGGGGCTTCGTGTAAATTAGGGTCATAAGCATTAACCGCTTGCAACAAGTCGCTGGGCTTGATTTCTATCATCTGCCCGTTTGCGTCCGGTCGCTTCCCGGCGCGGAATATTTCAATTTGATTCATTTTTTTCCTCCAAAATCATGTAAATCCATTGCACGCTTACGCCATATTTTCTTGAAAGTTCATAGTGGTTATCGCCTGTAAATTCCTTTCTAATTAGTGAATTTCTGGCGTTAACTTTGCTTGTAAAGCCTTTCGGAATATAAACTAATAAGCCCCCGAAAGCTTCCTGCATAAGTTCAATAATTCGAACTCTTAATTGCTCATTGTCCAAATTTTCAGAAAGTGCGGTGAGAATTGCGCCGTCTAGTCCTTCAATAAAATCATTCCAAATGCGCTCTCTTCTTGGTGTTTTCATTTTTCCTCCTTTGGTTGTTGTGGGAGAATTTTAAGGAAATTGAAATAAGAATCTTATTAAAGGAGTTTAAAGATAAATAAAGAAAAAAGTGTGACGTAAAAAAAGAAAAAAACTTTTGAAAAATTTTTCCACTTTTCCACTTAAACGCGCTCAAGCCTTGTGGCGTAAGGCTTTAGATTCAGTGATGCAAATCACTCAAGTGACTTTTTAAAGTGAAAACAGATAAAAAAGACAAATTTTAGGCGAAAAAAAGGCGACAAAGTCGCCTTGTTGTGCCTAATTAGGTGCGGTGGTTTGCCTGATTCGAACAGGATAATACGGGCGGAACCGCAACCTTTCCAGTAGGAAACCCCACCGCAATAATATTTTACTCTATCCCTCCCATTGTCGTATAGATAAGCTACGATTTTTCCAAAATGCATTGGTTGTTGGGTTGCCGTTATAGTCTTTAATCTCAAATCTTATTTTTTCGCCACTCTCCTTGAATATATCAATAATTGCATAATTAAAGGAACGGCGGTTTATTGGGTTTATCCCATTGCATTCGCAATAAAATAAATAAGCTGAATAAAGGCTGTCGGGTTTGTCTTGTTTTCCATGCGGAAAAAATCCGCCTCGCGCGTTGCCTGGTCTTAGTGCTTGCTCATTTCGTTTTTCCCTTAATTCAAAATTTCCCGCAAAATCAATTAAATGATTAGATTCGCGTTTTATTTCTTTCCCTTCATCTAATTCGCGGTAGTCTTCTAAAATTTGGCGGGCAGTATCCGAATTCGGATACAGTGCCAATAGTTTATTCACAATGCCGTAAACTTCCGCTTGCACTTTTTCCGTAAAATGCACGTCTTTTTTCTCTTTCGGAATCTCCCGCTCAAACGGGATAATAATCCGTCTGCGCAATATTCCGCCGTTACGGTCAGTAAATTCTAGCGGGTTGTTTGTCACAAGCATAAACACTGGGCTAAGTTTTGTTGAAAATGATCCAACATAAAGCATTCTTACGCCTACATTGTCGCCCCCGGTAATCGCTTTCAATTCGTCCGCACTTCCGGTGTAAGGTTTCTGATCCGGTGATATGGCTAGGCTTTTACCGATAAGCATTGCCCGCTTTTCGTCTTTTTCTAATTCTTGTAGGCTGATGTAAGCCGTATTGATTTCGCCGTTGATAATGGACGCAATGCGCGAAAATACGGATTTTCCCGCGCCCGCCGCGCCGGTTGCTTCTAAAAATAGTCCCCATTCGTTGCGATTGGTGAGTACCATATAAAGCCCCGCTAAGATTGCATTGCGCTTGTTGTCGTTGTCATTACATACAAAATCAAGCCAGTCATCAAAATGTGGTGTGTTTTTGCTTTGAATATTGCACTCAAATTTTTCTGCCGAGCGCAAATAATGGTCAATTTTGTGCGGCATAAACTCGCCCGTTTTCTTATTTAATACGCCATTCTGAAAGCCGATAAAATCGGGGCTTGGTGTGGGTATTCTTTCCGCTTCAATCGCAATTAAATCCGCGATAGATTTTAAGCTGTTGGCGGTGTACTTGTTATAGCCGTGCGCCCTGTAAAACTCCCGCACTTTTCGTTGAAGTTCCATACTTGGCAATTTTTCCCAGTATAGCCCGTTATATTCAAAGGATTCACCTGAATTGCCGTCCGTTCTTAGCGGGTTGGCATTCCAGTTCAAAAAGGCTTCGGCGATTTCCGGCTGTGTCGGTTTTTCGCTTTCAAAATCCAATAATGGCGCATTCGGGGTTAAGGTTTCCGCCAACATCTCCGCCACGCTTTCCGCGCCTTGCGCCCGTGTGCGTTTTAGCCAGTCCGATAAATCTCCGTCTTCTTGTAAGTGCCCTAAACTATCGCACAAGGTCAAGGTTTGAACGTTCGTATTCTTTGCCAAGTTCGCCACCACCGCCGGCAATTCCTCGGAATGCGAAAATTTTCCGAATTGGCAAAGGCGCACAAAAGTGCGGTCGTTTTCGGCAAGGTTTAAGGCGTTGATTTCCTCTAACTGGCTTGAGCCAAGAATCACGGGCTTTTGTTTCGGGTCGGTCTCAATCGCTTGCGCTAATAAGCTCCATTCTATCCCGTTGCCTTTATCCCATGCCTGCCACGCTTTGGAACCGACTAAAATAATCAATTCCGCCCCGTCCTGCGCTTGGTCGGCTAAATGCGGGGCGTTTTTAAGTTTAGTTTTCATTGTTGCCACCTTGAGTTAAGCGATCCAATGCCATGCTTGTGTATTCGTGCCCATATTGCGCAAGGCTTAAATCATTAGCTAGGCTTCTGAGTACCATGCCAATCCCCATGACTACGGGCGCATCTATCTTAGATAACGTACTATCTTTATCTACGCCATAATCAAAAACTAAATCGGCGTAAATAGCCAAGGCTTCCGCCGTTCTTTCTTCGCTGTCTTTAAACGTTTGATAATATTCATTGAGTTTTTTAGGGTCGTTTGTGTTTTGGTCTAAATGTTCGCACAGGGCATTTTGAAGAATATTATGCATAAATTCTCCCCGTTAAAGCGCGGTCAAAATTGGAAAGGTTTTTCAGGTTAATTCTGCCGGCAAGGACTAAAACAAATTCACGGGCTAAAATAGCGCGGGCTTGTAGTTCGCTTTCGGCTTGAATGCGGATTTTTTGAATACGGTTTGTAAGGTCGGTTCGGCGTATGCCGGCAAAAATGAATTGATACATTTGCGTAACTCCACTGAAAAATTGATTGGAAGTTACCGCTAAAGTTCTCAGGCTTGGGCGGTAACGTGTAACGGGCTGAGAAACTGTCATCAGTGGAAAACAGCAAAGGGCGAAACCTTTCCCGCTACACGCTACCATAGACGGACGCGCTAGGCGTTCTTGGGGTGCGTGTGCGCTACGCATAAAAAAACACGCAATAGGCGTGTTCTGCGCCACTGATAAATGATTCGAGTTCTCAGGCTCGGCGGTTGATTTTGCAACCACGGCAAAATAATGCCAAAAGCCACCGCACTTTGTAAAGTGTTTTTTGGCAAATTGGCAAAATATTTTGCTAAAATGTGAATTAGTCATTGTTTTGCTCGCTTGGCTAAATGATGATAAGGGGCTTTTTGGTGTTGGCGCACTGAAAAGCCCTGCCTGTTTCTGTGTCCTCATTGGTTGATACTCGCTAAATAACGTTGAATTTCCGTCGCTTTATAAAGCGTAGTCGCGCCAAATTTGGTTTTCTTGATTTTCCCTTCTCTCGCCAAACGGTCTAACTTGCTCCGGGATACGCCAAAAAGCTCGCCCATTTCGCGCACGGTGTAGTGTTTGTCATTGATTGGGTTTTGTTGTTCGTTCATATTAAATCGCTCCGCTTAGATTAAATTGATTTATCATGCGTTATTTAGCGTAAATTGTTGCAAACGTGCTGTCAATAGCGCCGAAAAGCGCCAATTTCTCATTTTAAATGGTTAAAAACCACTTAAAATGAGAAACGTAAAAAGAAAAGAGTTTGTATGCTTAAATAGTATTTGAAATTGCTTTAAATGCGGTTTAAATCGCTTAAATTTGATTTAAATTTTTGAAGTGATCCCAACGGTGCGCCTAAAATTATTTAAAGCAAGCGGGGAAAATTTAAACGTGGTTTGAACGGGTGGGCTTTTTAGGAACTTTTGCGGGTTTATTTAACATAATAAGGCTCTTTCTAGAACTTGAAAGAAACAAAAATATTTTTCGATTGGATAGATTTTAAACAGTTGGCAAAATTGCCTTTTTTCTTACTCTTCTCTTTTTTCCACTTAACCACTTTAAACCACTTAATTTACCACTTAATTATTTTTCTTTATTTTCATATAGATAAGATAAAAAATCTTTAGTTAAGTGGAAAAGTGGAAAAAATTTTAAAAAGTTTTATAGAAAATGATGAAAGGTGAGAATAAGGCGAAAAAAAAGGGCGATTGTTCGCCCTTGTTGGTGGTGGAAGATTATCTCAAAAGGCTTGAGCCTTGTGCGCATTGCTCTACATAATCCGCCCATTTTTGCATTATTGCCTTGCGTTGCTCTAAGTAGGTGGCGTGGTTGTAGGCTAGGCTTACGTTCCCGCCTGTTTTGTGGGCTAGGCAAGCCTCTGCGTGTTCGTGGTTGGTGTTCTGTTCGGCTAAGTAAGTTCTAGCTAATCCCCGCAAGCCGTGGGCGGTTTGTCTGCCGGCGTAGCCCATTCGCTTTATAGCCATATTGGCGCTTGATGAACTCATAGGCGCGTGGTTATCACCATGTTTAGGGAATACATATTCAAAGCGCCCCGTTACTGGTTGCAAGGTTTCCAATAGTTGAACGGCTTGAGAAGATAGCGGAATAACGTGCACTTCTCTCGCTTTCATTCTTTCTGCCGGAATCGTCCATAATCGCTTATTTAAATCAATTTCCGACCATTGCGCCCCGCTTGCCTCGCCCGGTCTTGCCATAGTTAAAAGCTGAAACTGAATTAAAGCGCGGGTTTGTGGCTCAATCTTGGCTTGTGATAAGGCTTGCATAAATTCCGGTAATTCTTCACTTTTAATACGCGGGTTATTTTCTTTTTTGTGCTGTTTTAACGTTTTATTCATTCGTAAGCAAGGGTTAAACGGAATAAGTCCACCGTTCACGGCATAGTTTAATATCTCATTAATGTAGCTCGCTAGACGGTTTGCCATGTCAATATTGTTACGCTGTTCTACGCGTTGTAGTGGGATTAGGGCTAGTGTGGGTACTATCTCACTAATTGGGTACGCGCCAATAAACGGGAAGATATGAAGGCGTAAGCTACTCCAATATTTATCTAATGTTTTCTTGGTTATCTCGCCTTGCTTCTTGGCGCGCCATTTTTCGGCTACAGCTAGGAAGGTATTAGCCTCGGCAAGCTCTAATTCTCGCGCTATGCGCGCCCTGTGCGTTTGCGGATCCACCCCTTGTGCAAGTAAAGCCCGCCATTCTTCTCGCTGTTGGCGCGCCTGTGCAAGCGTTATTTCAGGGTAATTGCCTACGGTTAAATTGGTGCGCTTCTTTGTGGTGGGGTGATAGTAGTTAAAAGTCCATGTTTTCGCCCCAGTGGGCTTAATCCGTAAGTGCAAGCCTTGCCCGTCTGATAAATTATATTCTTTATCTTTTGGCTTTGCTCTTTCAACTTCTGTATTAGTTAAAGGCTTGGTAATACGTGGCATAAATCCCCCATTTAGTAACACGATTTCTTGTTACTATATCATGGTGTTACTAAACGTGTTACCAAAATTTGCGGTCAATATGATTTAGAATAAACCAAAATAAACGATTAAATTCACTAGAATGCGCTATTTTAGGCGTAAAAAAAGCAAGGTGATTTACCTTGCTTTAGTGATTTGGTGGAGATAATCGGGATCGAACCGACGACCTCTTGAATGCCATTCAAGCGCTCTCCCAACTGAGCTATATCCCCGAAATGCTGTTTGTGGCGCTATGATAAATTCCGCCAGTTAAGCTGTCAATATTAAATCGCAAATATTCGTTCGGCAGCCGAAATATTAAGCGTTTTGTTGTTTGATAAAGTCAATGGCGCGCTGAATCCGTGCCAGCGTGCGTTCGCGCCCGATTGCCACCAGTGTCACGTCCATAGACGGCGATTGTCCAGCGCCGGTGACGGCTACTCTTAGTGGCATGCCGACTTTCCCCATGCCGACGCCCAGTTCGGCGGCAGTTTGTTCAATGGCTTGGTGAGTGCTGTGCAAATCCCAGAGCTCAAGTGCGGTCAGTTTTTCTTGTACTTTTTGCAACGGTGCGATAGCAGCAGATTTAAAGTGTTTTTTCACCGCACTTTCATCGAAATGGTCAAAATCTTCAAAGAAATAACGGCTTGTGGCAGCCATCTCTTTTAAGGTTTTACAACGTTCCGCTAGCATATTGACAATCTCTGTCAGCGCCGGACCGTTTGTGGTGTCGATGCCTTGATCCTGATAGTGCCAGGCAAGGTGCTGCGCCACATAGGCAGGATCTAGCGTGCGCAGATAGTGCTGGTTCAGCCATTGCAATTTTTCTGTATTGAAAGCACTGGCGGATTTGCTGACGGAATGTAAATCAAACAGCTCGATCATTTCTGTGCGGCTGAAAATTTCCTGATCGCCATGTCCCCAGCCCAGACGCACTAAATAATTGACCAGCGCTTCCGGCAGATAGCCGTCGTCACGATATTGCATGACGCTGACTGCACCGTGGCGTTTAGACAGTTTTTGACCGTCGTCACCGAGGATCATGGACACGTGAGCGTAAGTCGGAATCGGCGCGCCCAATGCCTGCAAAATATTAATCTGGCGCGGTGTGTTGTTAATGTGATCTTCGCCGCGTACCACGTGCGTAATGCCCATATCCCAGTCATCGACGACGACGCAGAAGTTATAAGTCGGTGAGCCGTCGGTACGGCGGATAATCAGATCATCCAGTTCGCTGTTGCTGATTTCAATTCGCCCGCGCACGGCATCTTCAAACACGACAGAACCTTCCGTCGGGTTTTTGAAGCGCACTACATGTGGTTCGTCCGCCGAATGGCTGTGATCATTGAGGCAATGGCGGTCATAGCGCGGTTTTTCTTTATGTTGTTCTTGCGTATGGCGTAATTGTTCCAGACGTTCTTTCGAGCAATAACAGCGGTAGGCGAGACCTTGCTCCAGCATTTGATCGATCACTTGATTATAGCGCTCAAACCGCTTGGTCTGATAATAAGGGCCGTGTTCCCAGCTCAGATCCAGCCATGCCATGCCTTCTAAAATCGCTTGTGTGGCTTGCGGGGTTGAGCGTTCCAAATCCGTATCTTCGATACGCAGCACGAATTCGCCCTGATTGTGTTTGGCATAAAGCCAAGAATACAGCGCGGTTCTTGCGCCGCCGACGTGTAAATAGCCGGTCGGGCTTGGTGCGAAGCGGGTGCGCACTTTAACATTCGGATCTAATTCAAATAGGGATTCTGATTTCATTATATTGCCTTTGTTTTGCCTGAAAATAAATGAGCAATATTGTACTATGACTTTACCCGTCGCACGATAGAAAATCAAAATTTATGCCTATTTTTACGTCGATTGGGCGAAATTATGTAAAAATCTGTTGACTGTCATGCCATAACACTTATAATGCCACTCCACAACATAAGGGCGATTAGCTCAGTTGGGAGAGCACCTCCCTTACAAGGAGGGGGTCACTGGTTCGAGACCGGTATCGCCCACCACTTTTTTAGTGGCTTATGTTGTGATGCTTAAACTGACGAGGGCGATTAGCTCAGTTGGGAGAGCACCTCCCTTACAAGGAGGGGGTCACTGGTTCGAGACCGGTATCGCCCACCACTCTCAGTTTAATTTCCCATTTGATGTGTCGAACATCAAAACCGATAGTCAAAAGACATTTGTCTAAAGACCGTTGTCGGGCGATTAGCTCAGTTGGGAGAGCACCTCCCTTACAAGGAGGGGGTCACTGGTTCGAGACCGGTATCGCCCACCACTCACTTCAATCTCATTTCAGAATAATCTTGTTATTTATCAATAAACTGGTAAAGTACGCACAGTTGTCTGTTAGTTTAGGTGTATCAATGAATAAACCTGTCAAATATGAAAATCTGATTTTGCTCAGTAACGGCTTGCTGCGTTTGACCGGCAATATCGTCAAAATGCTCAGCTATCCGTTTCATCTGCTTTTTCCGAAAACGCGTTTTACTATTCCCGAATTCAGTCCGGCGAAACGAAAATCCGCACAACACGGCAAGATCAACCGCACTATCTGGCAAACCAATTACAGCAATAAAGTGACCTTGCCGGTGTATTGCAATTACCTGCTCAACCGTGTGCTGGCGCTGAGTTATGATTATCGTTATGTTAGCACCGAAGCGCGTGCCGAGTATATCAAAGCCAATGCGGATACGCGTACTTTCGAGGCATACGGCAAGTTGACCGACGGTGCGGCGCAGGCGGATTTCTGGCGGATTTTTACCCTGTATCATGAAGGTGGCGTATATATGGATATTGACGGGCATCTGGTTTGGTGTCTGTCGTCAATTATTGAGCCGGCAGATAGCGAAGTGGTAATTACCCGCCGCGATAAGTACACCAATTTCTTTTTGGCCGCAGCGAAAGGCAGTTCGTTTCTGAAAGATACGTTGGATATTATTATTGATAATATTGAGCAACGTCGCATTGACGGCGGCGTGTTCTGTCTGACCGGACCGGATACCCTAAATCAGGCGCTGGCGGGCAAGCGGGTCAATGCCAGACGGGATAAATTAACTTGTTCACAAGGGACGTTTACCAACGAATATTTTCAGTATATGGATAAAAAACGCGGTAAATGGAATCACGCCAAAAATGAAGATTTGTTGAAATAGCGTGGTAAAGTGCGGTCGAAAATAGGCGAATTTTCGGCCGATAAATTAACGGCGATAAACTTAGTTTACCGAGCGGACTGTGATGTCCGCCTATTTTTTGAAATTTAACGAATTGTATTGATGTTATAAGAAAAAAACGTCAAAAATTTTTACCGCACTTTTGGCATCTATTATCTGCTTACACCGATTATCCGCAAAAATGGCTAATCAGTTTGGTCAGCAGAGCATTAGTCGGCTGAATAAATTCGGCGGAAAGGTATTCGTCCGGCTGATGCGCCTGTTCAATTGAACCGGGGCCCAGTACCAATGTCGGGCAGAGTTGCTGAATAAACGGTGCCTCGGTACAGTAATTGACTGCCTCACATGTTTCTCCCAGCAGTTTTTCCACCACTTGCACGATCTGCGCCGAATGTTCGCATTCATAACCCGGTGTCGGTTCGTGTAAGGCACGGATACTGATTAAATCTCCCCATTGTTCAAACATCGGGGTGAGTTTTTCGCGCAGCATTTCATCAAGATCTTCTAAGCGCATATGCGGCAGCGGGCGAATATCAAAATGCAGTTCACAGCAGGCGCAAATCCGATTGACCGCATCGCCGCCGTGAATCGCGCCGAAATTCATGCTTGGATAAGGAATATCAAAGGCGGCGTGATGGTAGTTCGCTTTCAACTCATTGCGCATTTGCATTAAATAACCGGTGGCCTCGTGCATTAATTCGATGGCATTGATGCCTTTGTCCGGGTCGCTGGAATGCCCGGTTTTGCCGGTAATTCGCAGTGCTTGACCAATGTGTCCTTTATGAGCGCGTACCGGTTTGAGGGATGTGGGTTCGCCGATAATGGCGCAGTCGGGGCGGATTTTGCTATGCTTACTGAAAGTTCTGGCGCCGATCAATGTGGTTTCTTCATCGGCGGTCGCTAGAATTCGCAGCGGTTTAGTCAGTTTGTTCAGTTCAATATTGCGGATTGCATCCAGCACAAAGGCGAAAAAGCCTTTCATATCGGCGCTGCCCAGCCCGTAAAATCTGCTGTTTTTTTCCGTCAACTTAAACGGATCATAATTCCAGCGTCCCTGATCGAAAGGCACGGTATCCGTATGCCCCGCCAGCAGCAGTCCACCTTCGCCGGTACCGTAAGTGGCGAGTAAATTGAATTTGTTGCGACTGCCTTCAACCGGTATGATGTCGGTATTGAACCCCAGATTATGCAACCAGTCGGCCAGCAGTTCAATCAGCGCTTGATTGGATTGATCGGATGAGGCATCGACGCTGCTGATCGTCGGCAGGGCAATTAAGCGAGAATACATCTCAAGAAATGGCGGCAGCTTTTTCATTTGTGTTATCCTATAAACAAATAAACGTTGATCTGTGATTAATTATGCATAATAATAGCATAATTAATCAAATATGACTGGTTTATCGTTAATTATAAGGCACAATGTACTATGCAGAAAGCGATTATTATCGGCGCAAGCGGTTATACCGGAGCTGAACTTGCGCGTATTCTTGCCTCTCACCCTGAATTTGAACTGAACGGCTTATATGTTTCCGCCGCCAGTCAGGATGCAAACAAACCCATTTCTTCTCTTTATCCGCACCTGAAACACATTGCCGATTTACCCTTGCGTCCGTTGGAAGAGGATTTAGCACCACTGGCGCAGGCTAATGATCTGGTTTTTCTGGCGACAGCGCACGAGGTCAGTCATAATTTGGCGCCGATCTTTTTACAGAATAACTGCAAAGTGTTTGATTTATCTGGCGCATTTCGAGTAAATAATGCTGATTTTTACCCGCACTATTATGGTTTTGCGCATCAGTATCCGGAATTGCTGGAAAATGCGGTTTACGGTTTGGCGGAATGGAATGCGGATGCCGTTAGAAACGCGGATTTGGTGGCGCTGCCCGGATGTTATCCGACCGTTTCGCAGTTGTGCCTAAAACCGTTGATTGAGCGCAACCTGTTGGATGTCTCCTATTTGCCGGTGATTAATGCGGTCAGCGGGGTCAGCGGTGCGGGACGGAAAGCGTCTTTAACCTCCAGTTTTTGTGAAGTCAGCTTAAATCCTTACGGCGTGTTTAATCACCGTCATCAGCCGGAAATCGCCGCCCATTTGGGAACGGAAGTGATTTTTACGCCGCATCTGGGGAATTTTAAACGTGGCATTCTGGCGACGATTACGGCGAAACTGCAATCCGATGTATATAATGAGCATATCCGTGCCGCTTATCGCGATGCTTATCAACACAAACCGCTGGTGCGCGTTTACGAGGAAGGCTTGCCGAGCATTAAAGCGGTGGAATTTACCCCTTATTGCGATATCGGTTTTGTCGGTAAAGACGGTTATATCGTTATCGCCGGTGCGGAAGATAACTTGCTCAAAGGCGCAGCGGCGCAGGCGGTGCAATGTGCCAATATTCGTTATGGTTTTGAAGAAACATTAGGCTTAATGTAGGGAAATGGAATGAGACCTTTAGTCATTAAACTGGGCGGCGTGCTGCTGGATACGCCGGCGGCAATGGAAAATCTGTTTACGGCGCTGGCGGATTATCAGCGTAATTTCGACCGCCCTTTATTGATTGTACACGGTGGCGGCTGTGTGGTGGACGAATTAATGGGTCGCTTGCAACTGCCGGTGAAAAAGAAAAACGGGCTGCGTGTTACACCGCATGATCAAATTGATGTGATTGTCGGTGCACTGGCGGGCATTGCCAATAAAACGCTAATTGCGCAGGCGACTAAATTTAAACTGAACCCGGTCGGACTGTGTTTGGCGGACGGTAATCTGACCCGTGCCGCGCAGTTTGACCCTGAACTGGGGCATGTAGCGACGGTCGTGGCGCGTAATCCGGCGCTGTTGAATACGCTGTTGGGCGAGGCATTTTTGCCGATTATCAGTTCGATTGCAGTGGATGATAACGGGCTGCTGATGAATGTTAATGCCGATCAGGCGGCGACGGCGATTGCGGCGCTGATCGACGCGGATTTAGTGATGTTGTCCGATGTGGACGGCGTGCTGGACGGCGACAAGCGCCTGATCGCCCAACTGAACGGTGCGCAAATTGATCGCTTGATTGAAGACGGTATTATAACCGACGGAATGAGCGTAAAAGTTAATGCAGCGCTGGATGCGGCGAAGATTCTCAACCGCGGTGTAGATATTGCAAACTGGAAATATGCGGAAAAACTGACCGCACTTTTCGGCGGCGAGATCATCGGCACGCGCATTAATCCGTAAGGCGACGGGCGTGCGCGGGTATTGGATAACAAGCAAGGATAAAGGAAATAGTATGGCACTTTGGGGTGGACGTTTTACACAAGCGGCGGATAAGCGGTTTAAAAATTTCAACGATTCGCTGCGTTTTGATTATCGTTTGGCGGAGCAGGATATTGAAGGCTCTATCGGCTGGTCGAAAGCGCTGGTCGGTGTCGGTGTATTAAGCGAGCAGGAACAACGCCAGCTGGAAAATGCATTGCAGCAGTTATTGCTGGAAGTGCGGTCGAATCCGCAGGCAATTTTGCAGGATGATGCGGAAGATATTCACAGCTGGGTGGAAAGCAAACTGATTGATAAAGTCGGTAATCTGGGCAAAAAGCTGCATACCGGTCGCAGCCGCAATGATCAAGTGGCGCTGGATATTAAAATGTGGTGCAAACAGCGAGTTACCGAGTTACAGCACTCGGTACGCGCTTTGCAGCGTAAACTGGTGGAAACCGCAGAACGTAATCAACAGGCGGTAATGCCGGGTTATACCCATTTACAGCGCGCCCAGCCGATTACCTTTGCGCACTGGTGCATGGCTTATGTGGAAATGCTGGAACGTGACTATTCCCGCTTAACCGATGCTTATCAGCGCATGAACACTTGCCCGTTGGGCAGCGGCGCGTTGGCGGGAACCGCCTATGCAGTGGATCGCGAGCAGTTGGCGCACGGCTTAGGCTTTGCGGCGGCAACGCGCAACAGCTTAGACAGCGTGTCTGATCGCGATCATATTATCGAATTATTATCTGCCGCCGCGTTAAGCATGGTGCACCTTTCTCGTTTTGCCGAAGATATGATTATTTTTAACAGCGGTGAAGCGGATTTCGTCGAATTGTCCGATCGCGTGACTTCCGGCTCTTCTCTGATGCCGCAAAAGAAAAATCCGGACGCCTGCGAATTAATCCGCGGTAAAACCGGTCGGGTTGCCGGTGCGCTGAGTGCCATGCTGATGACGCTAAAAGGGCTGCCGCTGGCTTATAACAAGGATATGCAGGAAGACAAAGAAGGTATTTTTGACGCATTGGACAGCTGGCAGGATTGTCTGGATATGGCAGCGTTCGTGCTGGAAGATATTAAAGTGAATACGGAACGCAGCAAAGAAGCGGCGCTGAAAGGTTATTCCAATGCCACCGAACTGGCGGATTATCTGGTGGCGAAAGGTGTGCCGTTCCGAGATTCTCATCATATTGTGGGCGAAACCGTGGTGTATGCGATTAAGGCGCACAAAGGGTTGGAAGATCTCAGCCTGGAGGAGTTTCGTCGTTTTAGTGCGGTGGTTGATGAGGACGTGTATGCGATCCTATCCTTACAATCCTGTCTGGATAAACGTTGTGCGAAAGGCGGTGTTTCGCCGCTGCGCGTTGCAGAAGCGATTGCAGAAACGAAAGCTCGACTGAAATAAGGGTGAGATAAAAAGTGCGGTGAAAAAAACGATTGAATTTTTCACCGCACTTTTTCTATGTATTTTTATTTACAAAATAGCTTTTTCAAACAACATTTTCATATTGGCCAAAATCTGTATCGGTTCTAACGGTTGTTCGCTGTTTACCGAAAACGTCATGGCAGCCAGTGCAAAAGAAGCATACATATGCCCCTGAAATTCGATATTGATTGATTCGTCAGCGTGTTGCGGATGTAAATTTTCAATATATTTTTGTTTTATCAGCTGATACATGTCCTGCCGTAAATGAATTTTAGGCGTTTCGATTTTCCATAATGACCGCACTTTTTCCCGGTTTTGCAGTAATAGCGGCGAGACTTCGCGGCTGAATTTTAATGAACTGTATGCAAAGCGTTTTTCCAGCGCCGGCAGAAAGACCGTTTGTTTGAATTCGTCAATAAGGTGCTTGGCGAGTGCATTTTTATTGGCGTAATGTTTATAAAATGTAGTTCGGTTGATCTGCGCCTGATCCAAAATATGCTGCACGGTAATGTCATCAAAGTCCATGGTTTTCAGCAGTTCCAAAAACGCATCGCAAATATTTTTTGAGGTTTTTATAACCCGAATATCTTTTCTGTTTAACATGCTACCGCTTTTTTATTATTTCTAGTGAAGATAAGCAACAAAATAATCTAATTTGTCCGTTTAAGCAACATTTTATCGTTCTTTGATGATTGCAGGTTGTCGGTACATTATCTAAACTGAATCAGTTTAATTGAGGTATCTTGGAGTAATCTATGAAAAAATTGTTGGTGATTATATTGGTCGTGGTGGTGTTGGCGGGAATTGCCTATTGGAAAATCTTCCGTGCGGATTCCGGCACGCCGGAGGGCGTTGCGGTGGTTAACGGGCGTCTGGAGCTCGATCGCATTGATGTGGCAAGCCTATATGCGGGACGCGTAGAGGAAATTTATGTGCAGGAAGGCGACTTGGTGGAAAAGGATCAACCACTGGCTCGACTTTCCTCTACTCAGGTTACGGCACAGTTGAATGCGGCAAAGGCGCAGAAAACACGGGCATTAGAAGCGGTTGTGCGCAGTCAGGCGGAAATTGATTCTTATCAGCAACAGGCCAATGTAGCGAAACTGGATCTGGATAACGCAAGAAAGTTAAAACGGGATAATCTGGTTTCCACGACTGAAGTCGCACGTCGCGAATCCTCTTATCAGGCAGCGGTTGCCGGGGTAAACGCAGCAAAAGCAGCAGAGGCGGAAGCGCAGGCTGCGGTAGAACAAGCTGAAGCGGATATTGAACGTATTGCCGATATGGATACCGATATGGTGATCAAATCTCCGATTGGTGGGCGAGTGGAGTATAAAATCACTGATGTCGGCAATGTGCTCGGCGTGGGTGGAAAAGTGGTCAGTGTGTTGGATCTGAATGATGTGTATATCAATGTGTTTTTGCCTTCTTATCAATCTAACCAAGTCAGTATCAATGATGAAGCGCGTATCGTTGTGGATGGCGTCGATGCGGTGTTTCCAGCGACAATTACCTATGTGGCATCTGAAGCACAGTTCACGCCGAAATCCGTAGAAACCACGGAGGAGCGAGCGAAATTAATGTTTAAGGTGAAACTACAAGTGCCGCAGGATATTGCGCGACAGCAACAGGCGTTGTTAAAAGGCGGTATGACGGCATTGGGTTATGTGAAATATGATCGACAGGCGCAGTGGCCGGAGAATTTGCAGGTAAAATTACCACAGGCACAGCAATAGGATAAGGCGTTATGGCGGAAGTAAATGATATCGCGGTTTCCGTTACGGAGCTAAGCCACAGTTACGGTAAGACGCAGGCTTTAGATAGGGTGTCTTTGCAGATTCCCAGAGGCGTCAGCGTCGGTTTAATCGGTCCGGATGGGGTGGGAAAATCGACGCTGCTTTCCCTGATTGCCGGGGTGAAAGTGCTGCAACAGGGCACAATAAAGGTCTTTGATAAAGATGTCAGCGATAAAACCCAGCGCGACAGTCTGTCTTATCAAGTGGCGTTTATGCCGCAGGGATTAGGCAAAAATTTATATCCTACCCTGTCTATTTATGAAAATATTGAGTTTCATGCCCGTTTGTTCGGTTTGGCTAAAGATTATCGTAACGCACGGATTCAGCGCCTGCTCAATGCAACCGGTTTGTTACCCTTTGCCGAGCGTGCGGCAGGCAAATTATCGGGCGGGATGAAACAGAAATTAAGCCTGTGTTGTGCTTTGGTGCATAATCCGGATCTATTGATTCTGGATGAACCGACGACCGGGGTGGATCCGCTTTCCCGTCGCCAGTTCTGGGAATTGGTGGCGGATCTGCGGCAGGAATCACCACAAATGACCGTCGTTGTCGCCACTGCCTATATTGAGGAGGCGGAGAAATTCGAACATTTGTTGGCAATGGATGACGGTAAATTAATTGCCGATGCGCCGACCAAGCAGGTGATGGAAGAGACGGAAAGCAGCACGTTGGAACAGGCTTATATTAAGTTGTTGCCGCCGGAAAAACGCGGTGCGGAAAACGGTTTGGACATCCCGCCTTTTCAACCGAATAAAGATGAGCCGCCCGCCATTGAGGCGGAGGGGCTGACCAAGAAATTCGGCGATTTTGTTTCTGTCGATCACGTCAGTTTTACCATTCCGAAAGGTGAGATTTTCGGCTTTTTAGGTTCCAACGGTTGTGGTAAATCTACTACCATGAAAATGCTGACCGGTTTGCTGGATGCGACGGAAGGTTCGGCACAGTTATTGGGCAAACCGGTGGATGCTGGCGATATTAACACACGCAAAAGAGTAGGTTATATGTCGCAGGCTTTTTCGCTGTATGAAGAACTCAGCGTGCGTCAGAATCTGGAACTGCATGCCAAGCTGTATCAAATCGAGAAAAGTCAGTGGCATGACTATGTGAATACAGCGATGGAACAGTTTCATTTAACCGAATTCGCCGATCAAAAACCGGAATCGCTGCCGTTGGGGATCCGCCAACGTTTGCAGCTTGCCGCCGCTTGTTTGCATAAACCAGAGGTGTTAATTTTGGACGAACCGACCTCGGGCGTGGATCCGGCAGCGCGTGATATGTTCTGGGAATATCTGATTAAACTGTCGCGCGAAGATAAGATCACAATTTTTGTCACCACGCATTTCATGAATGAAGCGGAACGCTGTGATCGGATTTCGTTTATGCACCGCGGTAAAGTGCTTGGGGTTGGCACACCGGAAGAGTTGCGCGAGGGCAAAAACGCAGAGACGCTGGAACAGGCATTTATCATTTATCTGGAAGAACAGGAAGACGAAGTGACTGCGCCACAGCATGAAACATCGCTTGAAACCTCACCGACTCAGGCGCGAACCGCATATTCGAGCGGTTTTGCAGCATGGTTTGCGATGGTGTGGACATTTGCGGTACGCGAAAGCAAAGAATTACTACGCGATAAAATCCGTCTGTTCTTTGCACTGGGCGGACCGGCGGTTATGCTGGTTGCCATGGCGTCAAGCATATCCTTTGATATTAATCCGCTTAAATTTACCGTGTTGGACCATGATAATACGTCGGAAAGCCGTAAGCTGGTGGAGTATTTTAACGGCTCACATTACTTTATTCGTCAGCCCGCTATTTATCATGTGAGTGAAATTAATGAAGTTCTACAAAGCGCACAAGTAAAAATGGTGATTGAGATACCCGCCGGGTTTGGGCGTGAGATGTTGAACGGGCAAAAACCGGAAGTCGGGTTTTTTATTGACGGCGCATTTCCGTCTATGGCGGAAAATCTGAAAGGTTCCACGAGCGGTGTGATTGCGCAATATAGCCGCGATTACTTGCGCGCGCAGGGAATCAGTGTAGCGGGAAATTCTATTTTGGAAACCCGTTTTGTCTATAACCAGGATTTCCGCAGCGTATTTGCCATGACGCCGGGCATTATTATGCTAGCGATGATGATGGTCCCCTCAATGATGACCGCACTTGGCGTGGTGCGAGAAAAAGAAATCGGTTCCATTATGAATTTGTACGGTTCACCGGCAACACCGTTGCAGTTTTTACTGGGAAAACAGCTGCCTTATATTATGTTGTCTTTTTTCAGCTATCTGTTGTTGGTCTGGATTGCTATTGTCTTGTTTGACGTGCCGATTAAAGGTTCCGCGTGGGCGATGTTTTTAGGTGCGGTATTTGTTATTTGTGCCTCCACAGGCTTCGGGCTGCTGGTATCCAGCTTTGTCAGTTCACAAGTAGCGGCATTGTTTGCCACGGCGATTCTGATTATGGTTCCGACCATGAATTTCTCCGGCATGATGTACCCGACCGCAACGCTGTCACCGAATGTGTATTTACTGGCTCACATTTTCCCGGGCGCATGGTTCCAGATTATCAGCTTGGGCGGTTTTACCAAAGGGCTGGGATTTACCGATTTTCTGCCGAATTATGCGGCGCTGCTGATTATTTACTCCGCTTATTTGGCGCTGGCAGCCCGCTTTCTAAAGAAACAGGAGAAATAATATGCGTTGGCTAAAAAATGTGGCTTATTTGTCCGTGAAAGAATTTCGCAGCTTATTTACTGACCCCATTTTAATGGTATTGATTGTATATATGTTTTCCGTGGCGTTAATTACCATTGCCAATATGCCGACGACTGAAGTGAAAAATGCAGCAGTTGCGGTGGTGGATAATGATCATTCGGTGCTGTCTTATCGTTTGCGCGATAGCCTGATTCCGCCGAATTTCAAACAGGTGGAAGAAATCAATTATGCCGATATTGATCGGGCAATGGATACCGGAAAATATACTTTCGTGCTGGATATTCCACCTAATTATCAACGCGATATGTTGAAAGGACAGGCACCGAAAATTCAGCTGTTGGTGGATGCCACGGCGATGACACAAGCCAGTATCGGCAGCTCTTATATTAATCAGACGCTGAGTGCGGAAATTCAGCAGTTTTTGAAAACTGCATCCGTTCAGTCCGCACCGATTAATGCCGCCATTAACGTACTGTATAACCCGAATTATTCCAGTAAATGGTTAATGGGCACCATGCAGATTGTGGGCAACCTGAATTTGCTGGTATTGCTACTGGTTGGCGCAGCGGTTATTCGTGAACGGGAACGAGGCACTATCGAGCATTTATTGGTGATGCCGGTCGGTTCCAGCGAAATTGCGGTATCCAAGATTCTGGCTAACGGCGTGGTGCTGTTGTGTGTCGCCATGCTTTCTCTGACGTTGATTGTCAGAGGCGTGCTGGAAGTGCCGATTGCATTGAACTCTATCCCGCTGTTTGCCTTAGGCGTGATTACTTTTTTGTTTTCCATTTCGGCGCTGGGGATTTTACTGGCGATTATCGCACCGACTATGCCGCAGTTCGGGCTGCTGTGTATTCCGGTGTATGTGGTGATGTATCTGCTGTCGGGTACTAACTCACCGCTGGAAAATATGCCGGAATTGGCGCAGCAAATCACCCAGTTTTCGCCGACTACCATATTGGGCGCGTATGCGCAGGATGTGTTATTCCGCGGTGCAGGTTTTGAGCTGGTATGGGATAAGTTAGTCAAAATGATTGGCTTAGGTATTATCTTTTTAAGTTTAGCGTTGATGCAGTTTAAATCAATGCTGTCAAGACAAGGTTAATCAGGATTTGAATATGAAAAAATTGAGCGTTACGACCATCAGCTTACTTGTTGCCGTACTTACCGCCTGCCAGAATACGGACATGAGCGCGCAATCAAGCGTGCGGCTGCCGCCCCAATTTGAACACGGGCAGAAGGCAACAGGGGCCGGTGAAATATTGCAATGGTGGCGAAACTGGCGGGATCCGCAGCTGACCCGCTTGATTGAACAGGGATTGGCAAATAATCTGGATGTTGCACTGGCGCAGTCCCGTTTAAGTGAGGCACAGGCGAACAGTCGTGCGGCGGATGCGGATCGCGGACCATCGGTTAGTGCGGTAGCTTCGGGCGGATGGAGTGTAACGGATCTGGATAGCGGGCGCGTTAATCCGTCGTCATCTCGAAGTTATTCCGGCTTCGGCGCGCTTGTCGCCTCTTGGGAACCGGATTTCTTCGGGCAAAAGCGCAGTGACGCCGATGCCGCGCAGCACGTTGCTTTGAGTTATCAGGAGCAAGTTTACGCCGCGCAATTATTGGTCGCCTCACAGATTGCAGAAAACTATTTTAAAATTTACGCCACCGAGCAACAAAGTGCGGTGCTAAAACAGAATATTTCTTCATTGCAGCAGTTACAACGTTATATCAAAGGACGCTTTGTCGCAGGTGATGCCACCGCCTATGAAGTGAATGAAATCAATAGTCAGATTTCCGCCTTACAGGCAAAACAGGCGACATTGCAGGCGCAGGCGGACAGCTATCAGCGCAATATTGCCGTATTGTTGGGGCAACCAGCGCAGGGATTTCGGGTAGTGAAACAGGGCGATCCGCTGGCACACATTCCTACCGCGCCGTCTGGACAGCAGCCGGGCAATTTAGTGGAACGCCGTCCTGATATTCGTGCGAATGCGCAACAAATTCAGGCGGCAATGGCAAAAGTTGCTAGCGCCAAGGCGGATTTGTATCCGCGCTTTGATATTACCTTCGCAGGACACGGCGGACGAATTGAGCTGAATAACGATTTATCGCACGTTTCCGGGTTGGGCAGCCTGCTGAGTCTCGGTGTACAGCTACCGATTTTTACCAACGGGCGGATTCAGGCGAATATTGATGCCGCCGATGCGCGGCTGAAAGGTGCGTTAATTCAGTACGATAAAACGCTGCTGACGGCGTTGAGCGAAGTGGACAGTGCCTATCAGATGCAATATAGCCTGACCAATCAGACCCGATTGTTACAGACCGCTTATCAGCAGGCGGAAAAACAAGCGCGCGATGCGCAGGCGCTGTTCCGCCATGGTGAGAAAACGTTGGATGTAGCATTGCGCGCGCAGATTTCAGCGTTAAATTACCGTGCACAGATTATTGAATCCCAATTAAACAGTGCACAGAATCTGATTAATTTATATAAAGCGCTGGGGGGCGGCTGGCAGCCGTAATCGTAATCCTAACAGAATGGCTATACGATAATTGCGGTTGAATGTTCATACCTACCGAAACGGTAGAAAATTCGACCGCACTTTTTGCGTCAAATAAAAAGTGCGGGTGTTTTTTGCCGCATTATACTTTCAACGCCTCAATCACCGCCCACAATGCCGGCGAGTCCATCTATCGCCAAATCTTCAGGCAGATAATCAATTCCCAAGGCATGTGCCAATTTTTGGTAAAAATCGCCTAACTAAAGTTGTAGGGACGCCACGCTGGCGTCCGAAAACATCGCATACGCACAAATATTGAATTAAAATCTAAACGGTCAAATTCCCATAAAAATATATCCATTTTTGCGTAAAATGAGATTGGTGAAATAGTGAAATTGTAGCGGACGCGAGCGTCGCGCCCCTACGAGGTTTTAATGAAGAATAACGATCGAGATTTTACCCCGATAACATGTAGGGACGCCACGCTGGCGTCCGAAAATGTGAAATACGCACAAATATCAAATTAAAATCAAAACGGTCAAATTTTCATAAAAATATCCCCATTTTTGCGTAAAATGAGATTGGTGAAATAGTGAAATTGTAGCGGACGCGAGCGTCGCGCCCCTACGGGGTATCCATTCTATATATTGAAATTCAGCGACAAACCGTTCGCATTCCATTACACTTGTTCCAATTTCACAAACAAAAGGAAAGCAAAATGCACATTCATTGTATTCAACACGAGAGTTTTGAAGCTCCGGGGGCATATTTAGATTGGGCGCAGGCACGTGGCTATTCGATCAGTTTTTCCAAAGTGTATGAGAACGAGTCGTTGCCTGAAAGCGTGGAACACATTGATTTGCTGCTGATTATGGGCGGGCCGCAAAGCCCGAGTTCCAGCAAAGCGGAGTTTCCACATTTTGATAGCCAAGCGGAACAAGCGTTGATTCGCCGTTGCATTGATGCAGGTAAAGCCGTGGTGGGTGTGTGTTTGGGGGCACAGCTGATCGGTGAAGCCTTGGGCGCTGCATACGGACATAGTCCTGAAAAAGAAATCGGCGTGTTTCCGATTCAGCTCACGGCGCAGGGATTGCAGGATCCGCTCATCAACCATTTTGGCGACACCCTTGCCGTTGGGCATTGGCACAACGATATGCCGGGTTTAACTGCCGACTGCCAAATTCTTGCGACCAGTGCTGGCTGCCCACGTCAAATTGTCCGTTACACTTCAAAAGTGTATGGTTTTCAATGCCATATGGAAATCACGCCTGAAGTGGCAAGTTTGTTAATCGCCAGCGAACCGCAGCTAGACCAGCTCAGCCAGCAACATCCATTTGTGCAACGTGCCGATGAAATCGCTTATTACGATTATCGAGAAATGAACGAGAAATTGCATCAATTTCTGGATAAACTGATAGCGAGTTGAGCGGATAAAATTAGAAAAAATTTGACCGCTTATATTTTCAAAACGGCACAAAAAATGACCGCACTTTTGTTTCAAAAGAAAAAGTGCGGGTGAAAATGTTGATGAAATGGAACAGAGGGGCAGATTTTAGGGAAAATTTGCGAATTATGCCACATTCACCGCGTCGCTAATGGCATAACAATGTTCGCCTGCGCGTTTAGCACTTGGCAAACAAATTGTGTTGTTGATGATTGTCAGCAGCAATCATATGGCGATGCCGGCATGCTAGATCGCTTAATTAATTTCCTTTATTTTGCACGGTATCGCTTTTTCTGTGTGGTGCCTTTCGAGCGCTTCTTAAAGTTGCGAGATTAAGTGGCTTTCTGCCATAATAATCCCCCATTAAGTTAAAGTTTTAATAGGGATTTTATGGTTTTTAATCGCTAAAATCTTTATGAGAGCACGTCATAATATCGAAATAATATGAAAAACATGTTAATTTTATCGTGTGCGCTGTTGTTGTCCGCCTGTAGTTTAGTGACTTATCAGCCGGTGGCGACCATCAGTCGGGTTAATCCGC
Organism: Necropsobacter massiliensis; assembly: GCF_000827595.2. Taxonomy (GTDB): domain Bacteria; phylum Pseudomonadota; class Gammaproteobacteria; order Enterobacterales; family Pasteurellaceae; genus Necropsobacter; species Necropsobacter massiliensis. The sequence goes on from NZ_LN776178.1 coordinate 159,319, forward strand.
AGGCGGGCTATCGCACCCAAACCGCACTACAGAAGGATGACGGCAATCTGGTCGTGTTGGTCTTTTCTGGCGGTGGAAGCCGTGCTGCTGCGTTGGGGTACGGTATTTTGGAAGAATTTAAACGCACGCCGGTGCGTCGTAGCACGAAAGGGGATACCCTGCTAGACAATATTGATCTGGTGTACGGTGTGTCCGGCGGTTCGGTGCTGGCAACCTATTTTTCACTGGAAGGGCGCGATGTCGTGCCGAAATTTGAGGAAAATTTTCTGAAAAAGGACTTTCAGCGTGAAATTATCAGCCAGATTTTCTCCTTGTCCAATTTGCCGCGTTTGACCTCGCCGCAGTTCGGTCGCAGCGATTTGTTGCAGGAACAGTTCAATCTTGCGTTGTATAAAAAGAAAACTTTCGGTGATCTGGCAACACAGCGCAAGGGACCGTTTGCCATTATCAGCGCAACGGATATGAATGTGGGTCAAAAAGTAACTTTTACGCAGGAATTTTTTGACGGCTTATGTTTGAATTTAAGCGATATGGAAATTGCCCGCGCGGTGGCGGCTTCCAGCGCGGTGCCGTTAGTGTTCAGTCCGCTGACTTTAAATAATAATGCCGGCAATTGTCATTTTTCCTCCGGGGCACTGGAACAGGTTATTGCCGCCAATAAAGATGAGCTGGCGCGAGCTAAGAATATCAATGAACTGAAGGCTGCCTTATCGTTGTACGGCGACAGCCGTGAGCGACCTTATATTCATTTGGTGGACGGCGGTTTAACCGATAATCTGGGATTGGCGGGATTAATTGATATTTATGATGTGGCGGGGCAGGAGCTGATGTATCGCAAGGCGATAGCATCCGGGTTAAAGCGTATTGTTGTGATTAATGTCAACGCCCAGAACGAAGTATCTAATGAAATTGATAAATCCGCTGATGTGCCGACCGCAGCTTATGTGATTAATACGGTGATTAATGTGCCGATTGATCGCAACACACAAACCACGCTGCGCCGTTTTCGTGAGTTTACCGACAGCTGGAATCAGTTTATGCAAAAAGTACCGGCGGAAAAACGGGTCGAGCTGCATTTTGTCAGTCTGGGGCTGAAAGATTTACCCGAATCGGCGCTGAAAAAAGAGGTATTGAATATCAGCACCTCCTTTTATTTGCCCCGTTCGGATGTGAATAAACTGAAACAGGCGGCGCAACTGCTGTTACAGCATTCTGTCGAATATCGGGATACACTGAAAGCGTTGCAATAATTGCATGACGCTTGGCGGTAAAAGTGCGGTTGAAAATATGTTATTTTTTGACCGCACTTTGTGCTTTTCTCAATGTCCAGCCCTGTCGAGTTTTCAGCAGGCGTATGTTTCCGTCATCAGAACCATAACCGCCTTTTACCGCCTGAAGTCGTGTGCCCGGCGGCAGATCGGCGGCAAAGAGTTCCGCTTCAGATTTATCTGCCGAGACGATGACATAAATTGCCAGCCCGGCGTTGTCTGGATCGGCTAAACGGATATCCGCCGCTGAAAAAGGCTGTACGCATTGCTGTTTCAGCACCGACCAGCTGTAACCGGCAGAGCCGATACAACCATGCGCATCCCTGTCGGCGCCGGTTAACGGCGGATTATCGGATTGCGCTGTGCAGGCTGCGGTAAGCATTATGCCTGCAACGAGCGCGAGAAATCTGAGGTACATCGTAATTAACGTCTCGGTAAGTAACGTACTGGATCAACGGATTTGCCTTTGTAGCGGATTTCAAAGTGCAGTTTTACGCCATTGGTGCCGGAGCTGCCCATTTTGGCAATTTGCTGACCGGCTTTAACTTCCTGCTGATCTTTAACTAGAATGCTTTCGTTGTGTGCGTAAGCACTTAGGTAGTCGTCGTTATGTTTAATAATGATCAGGTTGCCGTAACCGCGTAATGCGTTGCCAGCATAAACCACGCGACCGGCTGCCGCCGCATTGACCGCCTGTCCGCGTGAACCGCTGATGTCAATCCCTTTGTTGCCACCGTCAGAACTGGAGAAACCTTGTACGATGTTGCCGTTGGTCGGCCAGCGCCAGAGCACATTGGAGACTGCAGGCGCCACCACGGTACTTTGCACCGGTACTGCCTGTGCGGTCGGTTGCGCCGGTGTCGTGTTGCTTGTCGGTAGAGCGGCAGTTTGCGTTAGCGGCGGATTGGTACCGGCGCCTGATTTAATCGGACCGATAATCGAGCCGTCAGAACCGTATTGTGTGCCGTTTGGTCCCGGTGTGTAAGTGACCGCTGGTTCGACCGGTTTAGCGACTGCCTGTGTGGTGCTGGTTGCGGCTGCAACAGTCGGTGCTGCAACCGCCGCGGTATTGCTGTGATTGGTGATTTTTAAGGTTTGTCCGACACTTAAATTATAGGGTTCGGACATATTATTTAAGGCGGCGAGTTCTTTGACGTCCATACCGGAAATATAAGCGATCAGGAACATGGTATCGCCTTTTCTGACAGTGTAGGTTTCGCCTTTATAAAAACCTTTGTCGATTTTACTGTAATCCGGCGCGTTAGTTTGCGGGTTGCGCGGAATTTCAAAATTCTGACTTGCCGGTTTTACCGCTGTCGTGCTGACCGCGGCGGTTTGGCGGTTTTGAGTCGGTTGTGCCACCGGTTGTTGCACTTGCGGCTGCGCCGGGGTTTGTAGCGCAGGTTGTATTTGAGGTTGTACCGCTTGGGTCTGTAATGCCGGTGCGGTTGTTGAAGTCACAGGCTGTACAGTCATACTTTCCGGCATGCTTTGCTGCTGAATCTGCGGATTCCAAGTATTATTATCGCCGTTACTATCCACCGGCTGCATCATGCCAGGGGTGAGTGCGTTATCGGCATTTTCGACCGGCGCGGGAGCATTCGAGCTACAAGCTGCCAGCACAGCAAGGCTGACAGGTAAAAGTAAAAAGGATTTGTTCATTTCTTTTTTCTTCCTTCTATTCATTCATATTTTCAGGCATTTGTTGTTTTTCGATGTGCGGCGACCAATCGGCATCCGCCACCGCGCCCGTTTCAGGCACTGGTTCCATTATTCCCGGAGGGAGGCTATTTTCATCAGGCGGCGTATCGGCGGATGAGCAAGCCGTAAGCGTTAAAAGTATAGACAACAAGAAACACAATTTATTCATTTTCACACCCGAATTATCTTAAAATTAGATAAGCGATAACCGCCAGCGCAACCACCGACCAGCCGATAACCTCAATGGATTTGCGCAGTTTTGCGGCGAATTTTTCACCACCCCAAGCAGCCAGTTTCGCCACGATAAGGAATCTGGCGGCGCGAGAAACGAAGGCGGTAATCACAAAAGGTAAAAACGCCATTTGCATTACACCGGCGCAAATAGTGAATACTTTATAGGGGATCGGCGAAAATCCAGCGACAAAAACCACCAGAATGCCCCATTGTTTAAACCATGAGATTGCCGTGTTCCAATGTGCCTGATAGCCCCATTGCTGAATATAGTGCTGCACGAAATCAAAGGCATAATAGCCTAGCGCATACCCGAGCATACCGCCGACAGCCGAGGCAACGGCGGTATATAGCGCGAATCTGACCGCACTTTTCGGTTTTGACATGGACATCGGAATAAGCATCACATCCGGTGGAATCGGGAAAAATATTGCTTCAATAAAACTGACAAAGCTCAGCCAGAATGTCGCGTAGCGATGAGTTGACCATTGCATGGTTTTGTCATACATCGCACCAAAAATGTTCAATGGATTTCTCCTCAATTTATTTGCGAAAGCGCAACATTATTCACTTTTTAACCAATCTTGTAAAGCGGCGATTGAGTGATAGGCTGTCATATCGGCTTGAAGTGGCGTGATTGCCACATAACCGTTTTTGACTGCATGAAAATCGGTACCGTCCCCTTCATTTTCCGCCAAACCGGATGGTCCGATCCAGTAAATATGTTCACCGCGCGGATCTTGTTGTTTGATCACTTCCGCAGCGGACGCGCGGTAGCCCAAGTGGCAGACTTTAATGCCTTTTAACTGATCATACGCAATGTCGGGTACGTTAATATTCAGGATTTCCCGGCTTTTCAGCAGTCGATTGTGCAATTTCGGCACTAATTCGCAAACAACCTTGGCCGCAGTTTCATAATGCTGGCGACCGTCCAGCGATACGGCAATTGCCGGCAAGCCGAGATGACGTCCTTCCAGCGCGGCGGCGACGGTGCCAGAGTAAATTACATCATCCCCGAGATTGACCCCGGCGTTAATGCCCGAGACCACTAGATCCACCCGCCCGGATAAAAAACCGTTCAATGCCAGATGTACACAATCCGCTGGCGTGCCGTTAATGCAGTAATCGCCGCTATCTAGTTTTAATGGGCGCAGCGGTTCGACCAAAGTCAGCGAGCTGGAGGCGGCGCTGCGGTTGCGATCCGGCGCCACGACCGTAACCTGTGCGATTTTTCGCAGTTCGTAGGCGAGGGCTTTGATCCCTTCGGCATGAATACCGTCGTCATTGGAAAGAAGTATATGCATTGGGCTTATCCTTATTGTTTGTTGTTATTTTAGTGCGCTGATTTCGTCCGGCGGATATGGCCGCTATGCCGGTTCGTCAACTCGCACCAGTTCCCTGATTAAGGCGGTGGCGTAGCTGCCTGCCGGCAGATAAAAATGCAATTTCAGCCCCGCCGGATTAAATTCCCAGCTTAAATCCTGCGCCTGAATAATCATTGGACGGCGGGCGGGACTTACGCGCGCTTGTCGCATCAGCGCAAGGAGCGACTGATGCTGTTGCACAATGTCATGTTCTAGTGTCGTCGCAGGCGTTATGGAATCACCGATCAACGGCGCAGTGAGTAAAATATCCCGCTTTTTTAACCGCACTTCTAATGCCGCCAAGTCTTCTGCGTGATTTGCCGTGAAGTGACTGTGCGACCCCGCCAATTGTAGAATATCGCCGGGCAATATTTGATCAATCGTGTTTTGTGTGATCCGTGCCGAGACCACCTGATTAAAGACTTCGCTGCGGGCAGCAGAAAGATAAAAACTGCGCCGTTTGCGATCTTTTATATTGATTTCGCCGCTTGCCCAGCGTCGCGCCTGCGTTAAATTGTCTCCGTCACGACCGAAACGCTGCTCGGTAAAATAGTTGGGAAAACCGTGCTGGCGTACATTATTCAGTCGCCGGATTAATTCATCGCTGACGACTGCATTGCGCAGCAGAATATCGAACGCATTACCATCCAGACTGCCGATGCGGATTTTCCGATGATGGCGAGTAACCTGTAGAATTTCTACGCCTTCAAGCCGAAAGGTGCCAAAATCCGGTGTTGTTCGCCCGGGTATATGCAGACAGAACCATTGTTCCGTGACGGCATTACGATCCTTTAAGCCGGCATAACTCATATTTCGCGGCGCAATACCGGCAAATTGTGCCAGCTTTTCGCCGACGAACAGCGTGTTGCAGCCGGTTTTGCGGACTTTCAGCGCGACGAATTCTCCGTTGCCGGACAGGTCGTAGCCGAGTTGTTCTCGCACGATAAAATCCGAGGGTTGGGCTTTTAAAAGTGCGGTCTGTTTCGGTGCGGTTTTTTGTAAATACGCGAGCTCTGTCATGCGCATTCCTTAGGATTTCACTAAAAGCGCCACCGCCTCGCAGGCAATGCCCTCGCCGCGACCAGTAAAACCGAGTTTTTCCGTAGTGGTCGCTTTCACATTAACTTGCGTTATGTCGCAGGCAAGATCCTGTGCGATTGCTGCGCGCATGTTATCAATATGCGGGCGCATTTTCGGCGCTTGGGCGATAATGGTGACATCCACATTGCCGACGTGATAGCCGTTATCCTGAATGCGCCGATAGGCTTCACGCAATAGTGCGCGGCTGTCGGCGCCTTTATAGCGCATATCCGTATCGGGAAACAGTTTGCCGATATCGCCGAGAGCCGCGGCGCCTAACAGCGCGTCGGTCAGCGCATGCAGCGCCACATCGCCGTCGCTGTGTGCCAGCAACCCCCGTTCATAAGGAACGGTAACGCCGCCGATGATAAGTGGACCTGCTCCACCGAAGGCATGTACATCAAAACCGTGACCTATTCTTATCATAATATTGTTTCCGTATTCAGCTGAAATTCTGCCGATTATATCATTCATCAGGATGATGCTGAAAAAATAAATTATTCGCACATGAAAGTGAAAAATTGGCGCTTTATTTTTGACTTAATTAATCACTGGCGTTACTATTACGCACCTTACTTTTTGCCTGGAGGAGCATATTATGCCAATTTCTTTTTCTGAGCAGCAGCAATGTATTCGTGATTTTGCTCGGGATAATCCGTCCATGCCGGTGGACAACATTATCTTGGTACGTTTGCTGCTGCATGTGAACGGGTTGTATTTGGAACATCGGAACCGGTTATTAAAACAACATGGGCTGAACGATACGCTGTTTATGGCGCTGATTGTGCTGTATTGCCAGTCAGAACAGGCCTTGCAGCCTTCCCAGCTTAGTGAAATGTTGGGATTGTCACGTACCAATATTACCCGAGTTGCGGATGTGCTGGTCGAAAACGGTTGGGTCGAACGTGTGGCGCTGGAGAGCGACAGACGAGCATTTTTGCTGAAATTAACCGCACAGGGTGTTCGTTTTTTTGAGGAATTGTTGCCTAATCAATGGCATCGTTTGGATCAGATTTTTTCCGTTTTGAAACCGCAAGAGCATGTGGAACTAACTCATCTGCTGCTAAAACTTTCTACTCGCTTGGAACATCTGCAAAAAGCATAACATAAAAGGACGCTTATGAACGAACCATCAAAAAATACGACTGCGGCAACCGCGGCAGTCAGTGCGGCGGGCGCGGCAGTTGCAAGCGGCAGCAATTCCACCGCTAAAAAGCAGAAACGACGGAAAGCCTTAGGCTATTTTGTATTTATTTTATTGCTTATTGCCATTGGCGTCGGGTTGTATTGGTTTTTCTTCGTTAAGGATTACGAACAAACCGAAGATGCTTATGTGGGCGGTAATCAGGTGATGATTTCTGCTCAGGTGAGCGGCAACATCGCAAAAATTCACGTGGATAATATGGATGTTGTGCGCGCCGGTGATGTACTGCTGGAACTTGACGATGAAGACGCGCAGCTCAGTTTTGCGCAAGCGCAGAACAATCTGGCAAGTGCGGTGCGCCAAATCGAACAATTAGGTTATACGGTCAAACAGCTTGAAGCGGCAGTGAAAGCTAAAGCGATTGCGTTATCCAAAGCGCGCGGCGATTTGAATCGTCGTGAACAGCTGGATAAAAGCGGTGCGATTGACCGAGAAACACTGCACCATGCCAGAGATGCGGTTGTAAGCGCACAGGCGGAACTGGATGCGGCACAGAATCAATTGGCGGCAAATCAAGCGTTGCTGAAAGCGCTGCCGTTGACCGAACAGCCGGAAGTGCGGAAAGCGGCGAGCGCTTTAAAACAGGCATGGCTGAATTTACAACGGACGAAAATCGTTAGTCCGATTGACGGTTATGTTGCCCGCCGCAGCGCGCAAGTGGGACAGAAAGCGGCTGTCGGTAGTGCATTAATGGCGGTGGTATCGCCGCGCCAGATGTGGGTGGATGCCAATTTTAAGGAAACCCAGCTGCGCAATATGCGGCTCGGTCAGCCGGTGGCGCTGGTGTTTGATTTATACGGCGATAAAGTGAAATTTAACGGTAAAGTCGCCGGTATTGAAATGGGTACCGGTAGCGCCTTTTCGTTGCTGCCGGCGCAAAATGCCACCGGTAACTGGATTAAAGTGGTGCAGCGCGTACCGGTGCGAATTGAACTGGATCCCGAGCAACTGGCGCAGCATCCGCTGCGCATTGGTTTGTCGGCAAGCGCAGAAGTGAATATTTCCGATAACAGCGGCGAAGTATTGCGTCGACAACCGCACGCCGCCGTTCGCTACAGCACTGATGTGCTGAGATATGATCAAAGTGCGGTGGAAAAATTGATCGAAAATATTATTCGTGATAACCGAAATTAAGGTCGCTATCAATATGCAAAAATCTGTGCAGGGAATGGCGTTGGTGTTGATGACATTAGCGCTGTCGTTGGCGACCTTTATGCAGGTGTTGGACTCGACCATTGCTAATGTTGCGATCCCGACTATCGCCGGTGATTTGGGCGCTTCGTCCAGTCAGGGTACTTGGGTTATCACCTCCTTCGGGGTGGCGAATGCGATTTCCATTCCGATTACCGGCTGGCTTGCCAAGCGTTTTGGCGAAGTGCGGTTGTTTTTAATTGCAACCGGGCTGTTCGTGTTTGCCTCTTGGCTGTGTGGCATTTCCCATAGCCTTGAAATGCTGATTGTCTGTCGCGTCTTGCAGGGACTGGCGGCAGGCCCGGTGATTCCGCTGTCGCAAAGTTTATTATTGAATAATTACCCGTCGGAGCGCCGCAGTATGGCACTGGCATTTTGGTCGATGACCGTGGTGGTGGCGCCGATTTTTGGTCCGATTTTGGGCGGTTGGATCAGTGACAATCTGCATTGGGGCTGGATTTTCTTTATTAACGTGCCTATCGGTTTGCTGGTAGTGTTTCTAACTTGGAAGGTGCTTGGTAAACGGGAAACGCAAACCCAGAATCAGCCGATTGATATGGTCGGATTAGTGCTGCTGGTGGTCGGTGTCGGCTGCTTGCAGCTGATGCTCGATCAAGGCAGAGAGCAGGATTGGTTTAATTCTACCGAAATTGTTGTGCTGACCGTGGTTTCCGCTATCGCGTTGACCGCGTTGGTTATCTGGGAACTCACCGATGATAACCCGGTGGTGGATATTTCTCTGTTTAAATCGCGTAATTTCAGTGTCGGCTGCTTATGTACCAGTCTGGCATTTTTGATTTATCTTGGTTCGGTGGTGCTGATTCCGCTGTTGTTGCAGCAGGTATATGGCTATACCGCCACATGGGCGGGGCTTGCCGCCGCACCGGTGGGGCTGTTTCCGATTCTGCTGTCGCCGATTATCGGGCGTTTCGGCTATAAAATTGATATGCGGATTTTAGTGACCGTCAGTTTTATCGTATATGCGCTGACTTTTCACTGGCGCGCAGTCACGTTTGAACCCGGCATGGCGTTTGCGGACGTTGCGCTGCCGCAATTGGTGCAGGGGCTGGCAGTCGCCTGTTTCTTTATGCCGTTGACGACGATTACCTTGTCCGGTCTGCCGGCGCAGAAAATGGCTTCCGCCTCGAGCCTGTTCAACTTTCTGCGTACTCTGGCAGGATCGGTAGGCACATCGCTGACGACTTTTTTATGGTATGACCGTGAGGCGGTACATCATACGCAATTAAGCGAGGTGATTAATCCTTATAATCCCAATGTGCAGGCGTATTATGAGCATATGTCGGCACTTGGTCTGAGCGACACGCAAACCTCGGTTTCCATTGCGCAGAAAATTACCGCACAAGGATTTATTATTGGGGCGAATGAAATTTTCTGGTTGTCCGCCGTTATGTTTATGTTATTGTTTATTATTGTCTGGTTTGCCAAACCGCCGTTCGGTAATCGGCATTAACGCTCTCACCGGCACAACCTCTGCGTTGAGAGATGATCTCAACGCTCTTTGTGCATAATTTGCTGGATTTCAGCCATGATTTCCTGATTGACTTCCAAGGCGGTTTGAATCAGTTGCTTGTTTTCAAAGCGATCAATCTTCGGATCATACACTTCGGCGGTGCGTTTTAAGCTATGGCGATCCTTGTAAAAATAAGTGCGGGCGATTTCTTCTGCCATTTCTTCATCCATGCCTAAGATGCGCAGTGCTTTTTTCGCCATTCTGACCGAAGAATCAAAGGTTTCGCGCACCTGTAGATCAGCACCGGCGCGGTACAGTTCATAAACGTGGATGCGGTCATAGGCGCGCGCAATAATTTTAAGTTGCGGATTCATTGCGCGTGCTATTTCGACGATATGAGTCGCCTGCGCTTTATCATCAATCGCGACAATCAGCAATTCTGCATTTTCAATGCCGGCGGCATGCAGTAATTCCGGTCTGGTCGCATCGCCGTAATAACTTTTGGTGCCCATTTTCTTCATGCCGGCGATTAATGCCGCATCTTTATCAATGATCGTCGGATGATGCCCGGTCATCACCAGCAAGCGGTTGATGATCTGCCCCGCCCGCCCCAGACCGATTAGTACGATCGGATGTTGTTCTTCAATATGATCTGCCGCCTGTTTATCATATTTATGGGATAGGCGCGGGATAAGATATTTTTTGTGTAAAATAATAAACAGTGGGGTCAATACCATGGATAACACTACAATCGCTGTCATATTGGCTTGTACTTCCGCACTGATTACACCCTGCGTTGCGGCGGCGGAAAGAAGGACGAATGCAAACTCACCGCCCTGCGCCATAATAATAGCGCGATCAATGGCATTGGCATTACTATTTTTGGTGATGAGTGCAATGAGATAAATACAAAGCCCTTTTACCAGCATGAACGCTAATACGCCGAAAATAATTAAAAACCAGTTCTGGGCGACAACCGATAGATTCAGCGACATACCGACACCGAGGAAAAACAGACCGAGCAGCAGACCGCGGAACGGCTCGATATCCGCTTCTAATTGATGGCGAAAACTGGACTCGGATAATAATACGCCGGCGACAAAAGCGCCCATTGCCATGGACAGCCCGCCCTGTTCCATTAACAGCGCTGAACCCAGCACCACCAGCAATGCGGCGGCGGTCATCACTTCACGGATTTTGGTTTTTGCCAGCATTTTGAACAATGGATTAAGCAGCCATAGCCCGGCGGCGACTAAGACCGCAACCGATACGCCGGCGATTGCGATTTTCTGCCATAACGGCTGGTCGTTGACCATATTCGGATCCGTCGGTGCCAGAAAGGTGACAAATGCCAACAGCGGCACGATCAGTAAATCTTCAAATAATAAAATGGATACGATTTTCTGACCGCGCGGGGAGGCAATATCACCGCGCTCGCTCAGTTCCTGCATTACAATGGCAGTGGAGGTTAATACGAATCCCGCGGCGCTGACAAACGCCACTTTCCAGTCAAAACCGTAAGCGATAGTTATCGCAGTCAGGGCGGTGGTACATAATCCGATTTGAAAGGCGCCCAGACAAAAAATATGATTGCGCAGTCCCCAGATATGAGACGGCTTCATTTCCAAACCGATAATGAACAGGAACATGACCACGCCCAATTCGGCAATATGGATAATTCCTTCAGGATCGGTAAATAATCCGAAACCGAAAGGACCAATAACCAGACCGGCCGCCAGATAACCGAGCACCGCGCCTAATCCCAAACGTTTGAATAATGGTACGGCAATCACTGCTGCGGCAAGTAATGTAACGACACTGATAAGTTGATTTGCACCTTCTGCTGCCATAGTATTTCCTCGGTTTATTGCGTTCGGCTTAAATAAAATTCGGCTAATGCCAGATCTTCTGGTCGGGTAATTTTGATATTATCGCCCCGACCTACCACCAAGTGCGGTCGAAATCCCATCAGTTCCATGGCTGATGCTTCATCGGTGACCGAAAGCCCCTGTGCGAAAGCCTGTTGTAATGCGGTTTTTAATAAGTCTGCGCGAAACAGCTGCGGGGTTTGTGCCAGCCACAACTGACTACGATCTTCCGTATGCTGAATCTGCTGCTGTGCGGTGGCGCGTTTCACTGTGTCCACTACCGGAACAGCTAAAATGGCGCCGTTTTCATCATCAATTTCTAGCAATCGGTCTAAATCCTGTCGGTTTAAGCATGGTCGCGCGGCATCATGTACCAAAACCCAGGTGTTTGTCGGGCAATCTATCTGACATAAACCGTTGAAAACCGATTGCGCACGTGTATTGCCGCCGACAGTCAGTTGAATTTTCGGCTGCTGCAAAAAATCCAGTTGTGCGGGATAAGGATCTTCCTGCCCGACTACGACAATAATTTTCGCTATGGCAGGATGCGCCAGCAATCGGTTTAAGCTGTGTTCGAGTATAGTTTTACCTTGTATTTCAAGATATTGTTTCGGTTTATCGGTCTGCATACGACTGCCGACACCGGCGGCGGGTACAACGGCGATAAATTGGCGTAACGGCGTGCTCATCATTTATGATCTTTTACAATACGGTAGAAGGTTTCGTCCGGCTTAACCATCTCGTGCTGCAATCTGGCACGTTCTTCAATGGCATCAACGCCTTCTTTCAAGTCTTTGATTTCGGCGGCAATAATTTGATTACGTTGCGATAATTTTTCATTTTCCTGCTGGCGTACGGCAATTTCTTTCGCCGTATCCTGATAATCGAAATAGCCGTTTTTGCCGAACCAGAAATCATACTGGAACAGCAGTAGAAACGCCGCAAGGGTAAAAATAAGTAAACGCATACTATAAAGTTATTTTCATCATTTAATCAATTTAAGGTCCATAGTTTACCGTGAAACCGCTAAAAATGAGAAGAAAAAATACCGCACTTTAAGGATACGGTATTTTATTGGGACGACTGGTGGAAAATCAAGCAGTTAACCTAAATGCGGTGTAAGCAGCTGAATTAGTTGTGCATAACCGGCAGCGGTAAAATGCACGCCGTCGGTGGTTAGCGCCGCCTGCAAATTCTGATGAGGATCGCTAAAGGCGCGATAGGTGTCGATAAATCCAAGTCCTGCCGGACAATGCGCTTTCAGGTAAGCATTAAGTTCGCGAATTTGAGCATTGTGGATTTTTTGTTGGTTTAAAACCGGTGTGGCTTCCAATAGAAAGTAAGCCGAGTGCGGTGAAATTTCGCGCAGTTTAGCGAAAATCTGGCTGATCCAGTCGGCAACCTGCTGTGGGCTGTAATCGATTTCTTTCAGAATATCGTTGACGCCAAGAAAGATAAAAACTGTTTTACCAAGCTGCGTGATCAGATTGCGCTTAATGATGATGTGCAGATATTGATAGGCGCTGGTGCCGGAAATGCCCAGGTTGGCAACCGTTTTTTCCGGCGCAAAAGGCGGATAGTCGGCGATATCTGACCACATATCAAATAATGAATGACCGATTAAGGAAATATCGGCGTGTTTTGTAAACTCGTCTTTTTTCTGTTGATAGCGGTTAAACATATCCTGATCGTTTAGCATCCCTTGCTGCTGTATATATTGAAGGCGTGCGGAAAGCGGGTTTTCTGATGACATGATCGGTCCTTTTTTAGTTGATATGGTTTCAAATGCACTTATTAAAGCATTTATGGAGTGTAAATTCCAGTTTATTACATTAGAAATAAAGTAATATTTCATTATTGCGAAAGGGATCACATATTCAGCCAAATGGCATTGGATAAGCTGATGTAATTGACGCTAGTAATAAAATTGGAAAAAAATTGCAATGTTTCTATTTGTATGAAGTTTTACTCTGATTTTATGATCAAGATCTCAATTTTTGATTATTTCGCTTGTTTTTTATTTTTATCCGACTATGCTAATGATGAAGATTAACTTCTTTTTTAATTTATAGATTGGAGTTTGTATGTCAAAACTATCACATCAAGAAATTCTGAATCGCATTCGCTACGGATTAATCGCTTCTTGTCAGCCGGTTGATGACGGCCCCATGGATAAACCCGAAATCGTCGCGGCAATGGCGCAGGCTTCGGTGATCGGCGGCGCTTCAGGATTGCGTATTGAGGGGGTAGAGAACTTAAAAGCGACGCGTCAACTTGTGGATGTACCGATTATTGCAATTGTTAAGCGTGATTTGCCCGACAGTCCGGTGCGGATTACCCCGTTTTTGCAGGATATTGAAGACCTTGCTGCGGCAGGTGCCGACATTATTGCGGTTGACGGTACGGCTCGTCCGCGCCCGGTGGATATTGAAAGCGCGCTGAAAAAAATCAAACAGGTCGGCTGTCTTGCCATGGCGGATTGTTCTAATTTACAAGAAGGGTTGTATTGTCATCAACTCGGTTTCGATATTGTCGGTAGTACGATGTCGGGGTATACCGGTGGCGACATTCCGCTGGAACCGGATTATCAGCTGGTAAAAGATCTGAAAGCCGCCGGTTGTTATGTGATGGCGGAAGGGCGTTATAACACGCCGGAATTAGCTAAAACAGCTATTGAAAACGGTGCCGATGCGGTTACGGTAGGATCTGCGCTGACCCGTTTGGAACATATCGTCAGCTGGTTTGCGGATGCCGTTAAATCGGCGAAATCATAGGGTGGCGGCAATATGCGTTGTTTAGCTCTTGATCTCGGCGGCACAAAACTCGCCTCGGCGTTAGTGATGGACGGACAGATTACGCAGCGTTGCCAAATAGCCACGCCGCAACAGGAACCGGCCGACGGCTTGCAGCGTGCGCTGGCTGACATTATCCACACTTATCAAGGACAATTTGATGCGGTGGCAGTAGCTTCGACGGGCATTATCAATAACGGTGTATTGACCGCATTGAACCCTAAGAACTTAGGCGGGTTGGCAGATTTTCCGCTGCAAGCCGCCATTGCTCGGCATACGGACAAACCTATCGGTTTATTAAATGACGTGCAGGCGGCGGTGTGTGCGGAATACCGGGAACAGGATAAAAGTGCGGTTCGAAATTTCGTATTTATTACTGTTTCTACTGGTGTCGGCGGTGGTATTATTTTGGACGGACAGCTTTCCACCGGACCAAACGGCGTTAGCGGGCATATCGGGCATACGCTGGCGGATCCGAACGGTCCGCTGTGCGGTTGCGGTCGCCGGGGCTGTATTGAAGCCGTTGCCGCTGGGCGTGCGATTGAAGCTGCCGCCTCGCGTTGGGAAACACCATGTACGCCGAAACAAGTGTTTGAGCTGTTTCGTAAAAATGATGAAAAAGCGACCGCACTTGTGCGCCGTTCAGCCTCCGCCATTGCGAATTTAGTGGCGGATATGGTAATCGGTCTGGATATTCAGAAAACCGTTATCGGCGGCAGCGTTGGTTTGGCAGAGGGCTATTTGCCTTTGGTTCGGCAGTATTTAAGTGAACTGCCGCAATTTTATCAATGTCCGCTGGAAGCCGCTAAATACGCTGGCGATGCGGGATTGATCGGTGCGGCATACTGGATGGAAAACCGTCTGAAGGATAATTTATTCTAGACTAAAGAGGACGATACGATGATTTTCGGGGATTTAACCAGAGCGGATTTTAAACGCGGATTGCCACCGCTCATAGCGGATATTTGTGAATACCTGAAGGGTTTGGATCTGGCGGCGCTGGAAAACGGACGACACGATATTCGCGACGAAATTTATATGAACGTGATGACACCCGCCACCGCCGACCCACACACTAAGCAGGCCGAACTGCACCGTAAATACGTGGATGTGCAGCTATTGATTTGCGGCGCGGAGCGAATTGAATACGGCGTAAATTATCCTGATCTTTGCGCTTATAGTGATTATAATGAACAGGACGATTATCAGCTGACGCCGGATATTCCGAATAAAAGCAGCGTATTGCTGAAATCGAAGATGTTCGCCGTCTTTTTCCCTTATGAACCGCATAAACCTTGCTGTAACGTGGAAGGCGACGGCGTAAACATTAAAAAACTGGTGGTTAAGATTCCTGTGGCGTTGATTGACCAATAAAACATAAATTGATAGTAAAGAGGGCATATTATGGCAGCGGCGAGCGGAAATATTTTAGACACAATTGGTGCTTTATATAATAGCCTGACGAAAACGGAGAAAAAAATTGCGACGACGATTCTCTCTTCGCCGCATTCATTAAGTCAGTGTTCTTTGGCCGAAATAGCCGAACAGTTTGATGTTGGGGAGGCGACCTTTATTCGGTTTTGCCGCACCTTGGGATTTAAAGGGTTTACCGATTTCAAATTACAGCTTTCCATTGAGTTGGCGACCAGAGAAAAACAGCCGAATTCCTTGCTGGAAAGCGATATCACGAAAGCTGACGATGCGCAAAGTATCGCAGAGAAACTGCACAATTCGATTAATAACGTGATTACCGAGACCATTAATCTGTTGGATTTCAATCAGCTGGAAGAAGTGGTAATCGCATTACGGCGCGCTAAGCGAATTTTCATTTTCGGTGCGGGCTCTTCCGGCATTACCGCAGAAGATACCAAACACAAACTCATGCGAATCGGCTTGC
Source organism: Necropsobacter massiliensis (assembly GCF_000827595.2). GTDB lineage: Bacteria > Pseudomonadota > Gammaproteobacteria > Enterobacterales > Pasteurellaceae > Necropsobacter > Necropsobacter massiliensis. Next base: position 175,386 of record NZ_LN776178.1, read on the forward strand.
AGGTCGATGCTACCAGCAACAATCATTTTATGTATATGCAGGCGGCATTAATGGATCCGGATGATGTGGTTATCGGTGTCAGTCATTCGGGATATTCGAAAGAAACTACGCAGGCGTTAAGCATCGCCAGAAAAAACGGCGCAGTTACCGTGGCGTTAACGCATAATCTGCGTTCGCCGATAACACAGGTAGCGGATTATGTGCTGATTAACGGACATCGTCAGGGACGTCTGCAAGGGGATTCCATCGGTACTAAAATCGCGCAGCTTTTTGTGCTGGATTTGATTTACGCTCTGCTGGTGCAGGCGGAAGAAGAAAATGCGGTCGAAATGAAACAAAAAACGGTAAATGTTATTTTGGAACAACGGGTTAAATAACCCTATCTTGTCAGGAGCAAACAATGAAAGATTTAACAGGCATTTTCAGTGCCTTGCTAATATCCTATAACGAAGACGGATCTATCAACGAAAAAGGTGTTCGTCAAATTATTCGTCATAATATTGATAAAATGAAAGTGGACGGTTTGTATGTCGGTGGCAGTACCGGCGAAAACTTTATGCTTTCCACTGCAGAGAAGAAAGAAATTTTCCGCATTGCAAAAGACGAAGCCAAAGATGAAGTGGCATTAATTGCACAAGTGGGGAGTGTAAATCTGCACGAAGCGGTTGAACTGGGCAAATATGCCACCGAACTGGGATATGATTGTTTGTCTGCGGTAACACCGTTTTACTACAAATTCAGTTTTGTGGAAATCAAACGGTATTACGATACCATTATTGCCGAAACCGGCAGCAACATGATCGTTTATTCCATTCCGTTTTTAACCGGCGTGAACATTGGCGTTGAGCAGTTTGGCGAGCTGTATGAAAATCCGAAAATCTTAGGGGTTAAATTCACCGCCGGTGATTTCTATTTGCTGGAGCGCCTGAAAAAAGCCTATCCGAATCACTTGATTTGGGCTGGTTTCGACGAAATGATGTTACCGGCGGCAGCCTTGGGAGTTGACGGCGCAATCGGCAGTACATTTAATGTCAACGGTATCCGCGCAAGACAGATTTTTGAGCTGACCAAAGCCGGTAAACTGGCAGAAGCGTTAGCGGTTCAGCACGTCACTAACGATCTTATTGAAGGTATTTTGGCCAACGGCTTATATTTAACTATTAAAGAATTATTAAAGCTTGAAGGCGTTGATGCCGGCTATTGCCGCGAACCGATGACCGCCAAAGCCACCGAACAGCAATTAGCAGTGGCAAAAGCATTAAAGGCGAAATTTCTTTAATTATCGTTATTGATATGTAGTGCAAATAAAAGGCATAACGGACCGTTTCGTTATGCCTTTGTTGTTTTATGCCCTGTGGCGGTGCGCTTTAATACACACCCTGTGCCAACATCGCATCGGCCACTTTCACGAAGCCCGCAACGTTTGCGCCAACAACATAGTTAATATTCGCCTGACCTTCGACAGTACCGTATTTTTTACAGTTGGCGTGGATATCCAGCATGATCTGATGTAATTTTTTATCCACTTCTTCTGATGTCCAATATAAGCGCTGTGAGCTTTGTGCCATTTCCAGACCGGATGTCGCTACGCCGCCAGCGTTAGCCGCTTTACCCGGACCGAATAACACACCAGCCTCTAAGAATGCGTCGGTCGCGTCAATAGTTGTCGGCATGTTAGCGCCTTCTGCCACCAATTGAACACCGTTGGCGATGAGTTTTTTCGCATCGGTCAGTTCCAGTTCATTCTGTGTTGCACAAGGCAAGGCGATGTCCGCTTTTACGCCCCAAGGACGTTCGCCTGCGACATAGCGTAAACCGAACTGTTCGGCATAATCTTTCACCCGACCGCGTTTTACATTTTTGATTTCCATTAACGCCGCTAATTTTTCTGTGGTGAAACCCGCTTCATCATATACATAGCCGGCGCTGTCGGAACAGGTAACGACTTTGGCACCTAATTGCAGCGCTTTTTCAATGGCATATTGGGCGACGTTGCCGGAACCGGAAACGACCACCGTTTTGCCGGCAAAAGATTGTGCTTTTTCGCCCAGCATGGCTTGTGCGAAATAAACCAAACCGTAGCCTGTGGCTTCTGGTCGAATCAGACTGCCGCCGAAGGATAGACCGCGTCCGGTAAATACGCAGGCCGCCTGATTGGAGAGTTTTTTCATCATCCCTGCTAAATAGCCTACTTCGCGACCGCCGACGCCGATATCGCCGGCCGGCACGTCGGTATCCGGACCGACATAGCGATATAATTCGATCATTAAGGCTTGACAGAAACGCATCACTTCCGCATCGGATTTACCTTTCGGATCAAAATCGGAACCGCCTTTGCCGCCGCCCATCGGTAAAGTAGTCAGGGCGTTTTTGAAAGTTTGTTCAAATCCTAAAAATTTTAAAATAGACAGATTGACCGACGGATGAAAACGCATGCCGCCTTTAAACGGTCCGATCGCGCTGTTGTATTGTACGCGGAAAGCTCGGTTTACCTGCACCTGACCGTTGTCGTCAAGCCATGCGACACGGAACTGGATCGCGCGTTCAGGTTCGACTAAACGTTCGAGTAATGCTTCGGAACGGTATTGCGGATTTTTTTCCAGAAACGGCCACAGCGAGGTTAAGACTTCGCGCACTGCTTGCAGAAATTCAGGTTGATTCGGATCACGCTGCTGGACTTTAGCTAAAAACGCTTCTAAAGATGCGACTGTTGACATATAAACTTCCTTCTTGGCTGGATATTGAGAGTTTGCAATTGTTATAAAAATATGTACCGATGACCGGCTCGTCATTAATATGCAATAAAATATCCTCAAAAGGCAAATTTTTTAAGGTTAAATTTTATGAAAATGAAATTTCATTAAAAATTATTTAAAAAAATAGGCTTTTATTGAATTTTATTTAGTTTTGATTGGGCGCCAAGCGAACAGGATGGTTATTTTTATGATAATGGCTAAGAATGTAATAAAAATGCGGCTATTTTCAAAATTCTTTAAAAAATTACCGCACTTTAACAGTTACTATTAGATGACGTTTAAAACACGCCTAGGTTTTTCAGCCCGGTGGTAATGATCTCCACACCCAGCGACATGAGCAGCAGCCCCATGATACGGGTGATGACATTCGAACCGGTTTTGCCTAATTTCTGAATTACCGGTTCGGAATAACGAAATAGCATAAAACAGCCTAAACCGAACAGCATAATAGTAACGGAAGAATAGAGATATTCTATGGCGCTATGTTGGGTGGAACCGAACACGATGGTCGCACTGATGGAACCGGGCCCCGCCATAATCGGCATTGCCAGCGGTACGACCGCGATATTGTTGTAATCTTCGATATTTTCGTTTTTTTCCTCTTTATTGATTTTATGCTCGCCGATTTTGCCGTTAATCATGGTCAGTGCGATCATCACTACCACGGTACCACCGGCAATGCGGAAAGAATCAATGGAAATATTGAAGGAATTTAAAATAAAGTTACCGAAGTAGAAACTCACCAGTAAGATCGCCGCAATGGAGAAACTGGTGACTAATCCGGTTCTGTTTTGCTGCGCCTTGGTAAGATCCGAGGTCATTGAATAAAAAATCGGAACGACACCGATCGGATTCACCAATGCAATAAGCCCGATAAAAAATTGAAGATAAACGGCAAAATCCATACTGTCCTCTGCTGGCTGATTAAGTCCGCGTATTATATTCGGCTTTATGAATAATTCCTATCCCTCCGCTTCTCACAAGCACAAAAAAGTGCGGTGGTTTTTTGAAACGTTTTTAAAAACCACCGCACTTATTGTTACTTATCAAGCGTTTTGGGTACGCTTAGGGGCATTACATCATGCCGCCCATGCCTCCCATACCGCCCATTCCGGCGCCGCCTAAATCAGCTTTTTCTTCTTTCGGCAGCTCAGTTACCATGGCTTCGGTAGTGATCATCAATCCGGCGATAGACGCGGCGAATTGTAATGCGCTACGAGTCACTTTAGTCGGATCCAAAATACCCATTTCGATCATATCGCCATATTGTTCAGTACCGGCGTTATAACCGTAGTTGCCGTCGCCTGCTTTCACCGCACTGGCCACGACAGAGGCTTCTTCGCCTGCGTTGGCGACGATTTGGCGCAATGGCGCTTCCATCGCGCGTAAGGCAAGTTTGATACCTACATTTTGCTCTTCGTTATCGCCTTTAACGCTGGTCGCCACTTTTGTTGCAGCACGGATTAATGCTACACCGCCGCCGGCTACTACGCCTTCTTCCACTGCGGCACGGGTTGCGTGCAGTGCGTCTTCCACGCGGTCTTTTTTCTCTTTCATTTCAACTTCGGTTGCCGCACCCACTTTGATCACGGCGACACCGCCAGCAAGTTTGGCTACGCGTTCCTGTAGTTTTTCTTTGTCATAATCTGAAGTGGATTCTTCAATTTGCTGACGAATTTGTGCCACACGACCTTTGATTTGCGCTTCATCGCCCACACCGTCGATAATCGTTGTATTATCTTTATTGATCACCACACGTTTAGCCTGACCAAGATCTTCCAGTGTAGCTTTTTCCAGTTCCATGCCGATTTCTTCGGAAATCACGGTACCGGCGGTCAGAATGGCGATATCCTGCAACATTGCTTTACGGCGATCACCGAAGCCCGGCGCTTTCACCGCAGCGACTTTCACGATACCGCGCATAGTGTTCACTACCAATGTCGCCAGTGCTTCGCCTTCCACATCTTCGGCAATAATCAGCAACGGTTTGCCGGCTTTTGCTACAGCTTCCAATACCGGTAACAGTTCGCGGATGTTGGAGATTTTTTTATCGACCAATAACAGATAAGGATTATCCAGTTCAACGGTCGCGGTTTCCGGTTTGTTGATAAAATACGGAGATAAATAACCGCGGTCGAACTGCATACCTTCAACCACATCCAATTCGTCTTCCAGACCAGTGCCGTCTTCAACGGTGATCACGCCTTCTTTGCCCACTTTTTCCATCGCTTGCGCAATCAGCTGACCAACTACGTTATCGGCGTTAGCGGAAATGGTACCCACTTGTTCGATTTCTTTGGATGTTTCGCACGGTTTGGACAATACTTTTAACTCGGCGACAACCGCGTTAACCGCTTTATCGATACCGCGTTTTAAATCCATTGGATTCATACCCGCGGCGACGGCTTTCAGACCTTCATTGACGATAGCTTGAGCCAACACGGTTGCGGTTGTGGTACCGTCGCCTGCGGCATCATTGGCTTTAGACGCGACTTCTTTCACCATTTGCGCGCCCATATTTTCAAATTTATCTTCCAGTTCAATTTCGCGTGCAACGGATACGCCGTCTTTTGTGATAGTCGGTGCGCCGAACGCTTTATCTAAGATGACATTACGGCCTTTTGGTCCTAAGGTGACTTTTACTGCATCGGCTAGTACGTTTACGCCCGCTAACATTTTGACCCGTGCGTCGTTACCAAATTTTACGTCTTTTGCTGCCATGTTATGTATTCCTTCTGTAATTCACTGATTAAAAAAGATTATTCAACGATTGCTAAAATATCGTTTTCAGAGACGATCAACACTTCTTCGCCGTCGATTTTTTCCGCTTTGACGCCGTAACCGTCATTAAAGATAACGGTATCGCCGACTTTCACATCCAACGGCTGAACGGTGCCGTTTTCCAGAATGCGACCTTTGCCCACCGCCAGCACTTTGGCACGAGTGGATTTGGTTGCTGCCGAACCGGTTAACACGATACCGCCGGCGGAAAGGGTTTCGACTTCTTCACGTTTTACGATCACGCGATCATGTAATGGACGAATATTCATTTTCATTTCCTTCTTAGAGTGTTAATTAATTAAACGCAGAAACAATATGGGGAACAATTTTTCCCTTTCAAGAGAAAAATAAAATTATTTTATTCTTTTGTCCTCATCTACTTGTTTTTCATATTCTGCCTCGAAAATATCGCTCTCGGAGGGGCGATGAAAAGTGCGGTAGGTTTTGCGCACAAATCCGCTGCTAAACAGGCTGATTTTATGTTTAACGGCGTTTTCCAGCAAACCGCTGCCCCATGGCGTCAGTAATGCGAGTGCCAGTATATCGCTGACCAATCCCGGCAGCATCAGCAGCAAACCGGCAAAAATCCAAATGCCCGAACGAATCAGCGCGCGGGTCGGAATTTCACCGCGGCTTAGTTGACGTTGTACACTGGTCAGGCTGTACCAGCCACGCATTCTGATTATCAACATTCCCGCCAGAAAGGCAAGTACCAACAAAAGCAGAACGCCGATAATGCCGATATGCGTGCCGAGCCAGATTAACACGGATAATTCCGCATAAATAAACAGCAATATGCTCAAGATAAATAAAACAGCCGGCATGATGATTCTCCGTAACACTAACTATGCTCTGTATAAGGGCGTAACGGCAAATTTCAAGCTGAATTTGCAATAAGAAAACTAATCAATTTAATTAGTTATATGAGTGTGAACAAAATGTAAAGAATGATCTGGATCACATTTTTTCCCGATTATCTTTCCTATAATACTAACGATTACGGGAATCTTCGGGCGCGGGCGAAGGCTGTGCAGGAACGGTTTCTTATCTGTTGTTAATGAAAAAGCGAGGATATAACAATGAATACAAGAAAAGAAGTTGATTTACTGGGCGAACGTGATGTGCCGGCGGATGCCTATTGGGGGATTCACACCTTAAGAGCGGTGGAAAATTTTAACATTTCTAACATGAAGATTTCCGATATACCGGAATTTGTGCGCGGTATGGTGATGGTGAAAAAAGCCACCGCACTGGCTAATGGTGAATTGGGCGCGATTCCGGAAAAGATCGCCAAAGCCATTGTCAATGCCTGCGATGCGATTTTAGTTGATGGCAGATGTATGGATCAGTTCCCGTCTGATGTGTATCAGGGCGGGGCGGGAACTTCAGTGAATATGAACACCAATGAAGTGGTCGCCAACTTGGCGCTGGAAATTTTAGGGCATAAAAAAGGCGAATATCAGTATCTGAATCCGATGGATCATGTTAATGCCAGCCAATCCACCAATGATGCCTATCCGACCGGTTTCCGTATTGCGGTGTACAACAGCATCATGAATCTGGTTAGCGAAGTGTTGTATTTGCAGCAAAGTTTTGAAAATAAAGCGAAAGAGTTCGCCAATGTACTAAAAATGGGACGTACGCAGCTACAGGATGCAGTGCCGATGACGGTGGGGCAAGAATTTCAAGCCTTTTCCGTGTTGCTGGACGAAGAAGTGCGCAATTTAAAACGTACCGCCGAATTGTTGCTGGAAGTAAATCTGGGCGCAACCGCCATCGGTACCGGATTAAATACCCCGCAAGGCTATTCCGAACTGGTGGTTAAACGTTTGTCGGAAGTCACCGGTCTGCCTTGTGTGAACGCCAGTAACCTAATCGAAGCCACCTCCGACTGCGGCGCTTATGTTATGGTGCATGGCGCGCTGAAACGTACCGCAGTGAAATTGTCTAAAGTCTGTAACGACTTGCGCTTATTGTCTTCCGGACCGCGCGCCGGGCTGAACGAAATCAATCTGCCGGAATTGCAGGCAGGTTCTTCTATTATGCCAGCGAAAGTCAATCCGGTTATTCCGGAAGTGGTTAATCAGGTTTGCTTTAAAGTGATCGGTAACGACACCACCGTCACCTTTGCGGCGGAAGCGGGACAATTGCAGTTAAATGTAATGGAACCGGTGATCGGGCAGGCAATGTTTGAAAGTATCAGTATTTTAACCAATGCCTGTGTGAACCTGCGGGAAAAATGTATCGACGGCATTACCGTCAACAAAGAAGTGTGCGAAAACTATGTGTTTAATTCCATTGGTATCGTCACTTATCTGAATCCGTTTATCGGTCACCATAACGGCGATATTGTTGGTAAAACCTGTGCCAAAACCGGTCGCAGCGTGCGTGAAGTGGTGCTGGAAATGGGGCTGTTAACCGAAGCGGAATTGGATGATATCCTTTCGGTAGAAAACCTGATGAACCCGACTTATAAGGCGAAACTGGCGAAATAAGTCTATTGAATACTAAATTAACGGGAATCGGCGCGGGTCGGTTCCCGTTTTGTTTGCTTGAAACGGTGAAAAAATCGACCGCACTTTTAGTCGTGCACAGATTGGGATATAATGAGCCGTTTTCAGCAACCGATTAAAACAAAGGAATTATTATGCAAAATCCAAAAGACGACGTGCTTTATGCACCGATTGAGTGGGTGGATTGCAGCCACGGCTATACAGATATTTTTTATCACAAATCTGCCGATGGCATTGCCAAAATCACGATTAACCGCCCGCAGGTGCGCAATGCGTTTCGTCCGCAGACTGTGAAAGAAATGATTCGGGCGTTTGCTGATGCGCGCTTTGATGAAAAAATCGGTGTGATCGTGTTAACCGGAGAAGGGGAAAAAGCCTTCTGTTCCGGCGGGGATCAGAAAGTACGCGGCGATTACGGCGGTTATAAAGACGAAAGCGGCGTACATCACCTGAATGTGCTGGATTTTCAGCGAGATATTCGCAGCTGTCCGAAGCCGGTGGTGGCGATGGTCGCAGGCTATGCGATCGGCGGCGGGCATGTGCTGCATATGTTGTGTGATTTGACGATTGCCGCGGATAACGCCGTTTTCGGGCAGACCGGACCGAAAGTGGGCTCTTTCGACGGCGGTTGGGGGGCCAGCTATATGGCGCGCATTGTCGGACAGAAAAAAGCGCGCGAAATCTGGTTTTTATGCCGTCAGTATAATGCGCAGGAAGCACTGGATATGGGTTTGGTCAATACCGTTGTGCCTTATGCGCAACTGGAAAAGGAAACCGTACGCTGGTGTCGCGAAATGCTACGCAACAGCCCGATTGCCTTGCGTTGCCTGAAAGCTGCATTGAATGCCGATTGCGACGGTCAGGCCGGTTTGCAGGAACTGGCGGGCAACGCGACAATGTTGTTTTATATGACCGAAGAAGGTCAGGAAGGACGCAATGCTTTCAATGAAAAACGGGCGCCGGATTTCAGCAAGTTTAAACGTAATCCGTAGTGGATTAATCATATAACGGGGTGGAAGTGTCCACCCTTTATTTCAGTACGGCCAAGATAAGTAAGACAATGACAGTGCGTGAATATCATCTTTATCAATACTCAATTCCGGTGGACAGCCAACTCATTTTGCGTAACCGTTTTTTAAAACGGCGCGAGGGGTTGTTGGTGCAGGTGAAATGCGGTGAGAATGAAGGTTGGGGCGAAATTGCGCCGTTGCCGGAGTTTAGCCAAGAAACGCTGGAAATGGCACGAAAACAGACCGCACTTTGGTTAACAAACTGGGATGCAGCGCGCAGCAAAAATGAAAAGCTCTCTTTAGACGGATTGTATCCTTCCGTGGCATTCGGTTTAAGTTGCGCCTTTGCCGAGCTGAAAGGCACCTTAATGCGCGAGGGTAATTATCAGGTCGCACCGTTATGTTACGGCGATCCCGATGAACTGTATGAACCGCTTAACCGAATGCAGGGCGAAAAAGTGGCGAAAATTAAAGTCGGCATGTATGAAGCCAATCGTGACGGCATGATTACGGATATGCTGCTGGAGGCGATTCCCGATTTGTGTTTGCGTCTGGATGCCAATCGCAGCTGGACGCCAGCAAAAGCGCTGTTATTTGCCAAATATGTGAAACCGGAACATCGCAGCCGGATTCAGTTTTTGGAAGAACCTTGCAAAACCCGTGAAGAAAGTCGTCAATTCGCCCGCGAAAGCGGTATTGCTATTGCGTGGGACGAATCTGTGCGCGAACCGGATTTTTGCGTAGCAGCGGAACCGAATGTGGCGGCGATTATTATTAAACCTACGTTAGTCGGTTCGCTGCAACGTTGTGTCGCGTTAATTGAACAGGCACAGCGCCAAGGGCTGAAAGCGGTGATCAGCTCATCAATTGAAAGCAGTCTGGGGCTAACGCAATTGGCTCGCATCGCGCAGCAATATACACCGCATGTGACACCGGGGCTGGATACGTTAAGTTTAATGGATTATCAGGTAATGCGCGAATGGCAAGGATCGAATTTGCCGTTGGTGGGGCTTGAATCGACGTTTATTACTGAGGTTGAAATTCCGCGCGGGTAATTGCGCTGCGTTTTTGGCACAAGCCAACAGCAAAGCGAATTGGTTTGACCACAGGTTATTGTACTGCGGTTTTTTTAAAAACCGCTATAATGCAGGCTATTGAAAGAAAAAGGATAGAATTATGGCGCAATCTGCACGGATTTTGTTATTAAACGGTCCGAATTTGAATATGTTGGGCAAACGCGAACCCCATCATTACGGCAGCATGAGTTTAGCGGCAATTGAACGCCGTATGCAGGAAATTGCCACGCATAATCAGGTGGAATTGCAGTGTTTTCAGGCAAATAGTGAAGAAAAACTGATTGAGCGTATTCACCGCAGTTTTGGTCAAATTGATTTTATTCTTATTAACCCGGCGGCTTATACGCACACCAGCGTGGCATTGCGCGATGCGTTGCTGGCAGTTGCGATTCCGTTTGTTGAGATTCATTTATCCAATATTCATAAGCGCGAACCGTTTCGCCATCATTCCTATTTCAGTGATGTTGCCGAAGGGGTAATTTGCGGGCTGGGCGCGCTGGGTTATGAATTTGCACTGCATTATGCGCTGGATTATTTGGCAAAAAAGCCGAAATTAGCCTGAATTTTAACGCATTTAACAGAATTTTGTCGCCAACAGCGTGATTTTCAGGTAATCTCTCGGGCGGAATTACATTTTAACCCTCCGCACTTTTATCAATTTGCCTATGTGAGCAAAAAGTGCGGTCGAATTTTTTAGTATTTCAGGAAATCGTTATGGACATTCGTAAAATTAAAAAACTGATTGAATTGGTGGAAGAATCGGGCATTATGGAGCTTGAAATTTCCGAAGGTGAAGAATCCGTTCGTATTAATCGCGGGGCGCCAGCGGCAACTGCGCTGCAATATACCGTTCCTGCGGCACCGGTTGCAGCGCCGTCAGCACCTGCGGTTACCGCGCCGAGCGCACCAACGCCTGCACCGGCTGCGGATGAATTATCTGGGCATATCGTGCGCTCACCGATGGTGGGCACTTTCTATCGCAGTCCTAGCCCGGACGCCAAAGTGTTTGTTGAGCTTGGTCAAACCGTCAAAATTGGTGATGCGCTGTGTATCGTTGAAGCGATGAAAATGATGAACCGTATTGAAGCCGACAAAGCGGGTGTGGTGAAAGCCATTTTAGTCAATGACGGCGAACCGGTCGAATTTGACGAACCGTTAATCGTAATCGAATAATCCTGTCTTGTGTGGGGCGCTTGGCGCCCCGCAATAATATGCTAAGAGTACATTCTTATGTTAGAAAAAGTTGTTATTGCCAACCGCGGCGAAATCGCATTACGTATTCTGCGCGCCTGCAAAGAGCTTGGCATTAAAACCGTCGCGGTACATTCTACCGCAGACCGTGAGCTGAAACACGTTTTACTTGCGGATGAAACGGTTTGTATCGGGCCTGCACCTTCTGCAAAAAGTTACCTGAATATTCCGGCGATTATCGCCGCCGCCGAAGTGACCGGTGCCGATGCCATTCATCCGGGCTATGGTTTTTTATCGGAAAACGCCGATTTTGCCGAGCAGGTGGAACGTTCCGGTTTTATTTTTATCGGTCCGACCGCTGATGTGATCCGCCTAATGGGCGATAAAGTGTCTGCCATTCATGCCATGAAAAAAGCCGGTGTGCCTTGCGTGCCGGGGTCTGACGGTCCGGTGGGAACCGATATGGCGAAAAATAAAGAAATTGCCAAACGTATCGGTTATCCGGTTATTATTAAAGCTTCCGGCGGCGGCGGTGGACGCGGCATGCGCGTGGTACGCAGCGAAAGTGCGCTGGAAGAATCCATTGCGATGACCAAAGCGGAAGCCAAAGCGGCATTTAATAATGATATGGTGTATATGGAAAAATATCTGGAAAATCCGCGTCATGTGGAAATTCAGATATTGGCGGATACCCACGGCAATGCGGTGTATCTGGCCGAACGCGACTGTTCCATGCAACGCCGTCATCAGAAAGTGGTGGAAGAAGCGCCGGCGCCGGGTATTTCCGAACAAGTACGGCGCGACATCGGTTCCCGCTGTGCCAAAGCTTGTGTAGAGATCGGCTATCGCGGGGCGGGTACCTTTGAGTTCCTGTATGAAAACGGTGAGTTCTATTTTATCGAAATGAATACTCGTATTCAGGTGGAACATCCAGTGACCGAAATGATCACCGGTGTGGATTTAGTTAAAGAACAGCTGCGTATTGCCGCCGGTTTGCCGATTTCCTTTAAGCAGGAAGATATTAAAGTAAAAGGTCATGCGATCGAGTGTCGAATTAACGCCGAAGATCCGAACACTTTCCTGCCGTCGCCGGGTAAAGTGACGCATCTGCATTCACCGGGCGGTTTAGGCGTACGTTGGGATTCCCATGTGTATGCCGGTTATACTGTCCCACCGCATTATGATTCTATGATTGCGAAACTGATCACTTACGGCGATACCCGTGAAGTGGCGATTCGTCGCATGCAAAATGCGTTGGCAGAAACGATTATCAGCGGAATCAAAACCAATATCCCGCTGCATGAATTGATTCTGGACGATGAAAATTTCCAACGTGGCGGCACGAATATTCATTACCTTGAAAAGAAATTAGGTATGCGCGATTAATGACTGATTTCCCTTCTTCCGGCGACGGAGGAAGGGATTTTTTATGGATAAAAAAGTATCAATCATGCAAAACGAGAAAATAAACCGCGATCCGCGTTATCGGCAGGCCAGTAAAGAAGCCCGCTGGGCGTTGGGTTTAACCATTCTGTATGTGATCGGCTGGTGTTTGTGTGCTTATTTGCCGCAAGAAACACGAGGTCCGCTCGGATTCCCGCTCTGGTTTGAATTATCCTGTTTTTATTTACCCGTATTATTTATTGTAGTCGCCTATTGGGTGATTAAAATTGTATATCAGGATATTAGCCTTGAAAGCGATATTCAAAATCGGGAGGACAAATGAATTTAGGTATTGTACTTCCGCTGATCATCTATCTTACCTTTATTTTCGGTGCAGCGGTGTATGCTTATGTAAAGCGTACGAAAGGCGATTTTTTGACTGAATACTATGTGGGTAACCGTTCGATGACCGGCTTTGTGCTGGCGATGACTACTGCGTCCACTTATGCCAGTGCCAGTTCCTTTATCGGCGGACCGGGGGCGGCGTATAAATTCGGGCTTGGCTGGGTTTTGCTGGCGATGATTCAGGTACCGGCAGTCTGGCTTGCACTTGGGGCGTTGGGGAAAAAATTCGCGCTGCTTTCGCGCGAAACCAATGCGTTAACCATTAACGACTTATTATTGTATCGCTATAAAAATCAATATCTGGTCTGGATTGCCGGATTGGCATTGCTGATCGCTTTTTTTGCCGCGATGACAGTACAGTTTATCGGCGGTGCACGCTTGCTGGAAACCGCGATCGGCATTCCTTACACGCAATCGTTGCTGATTTTCGCTTTAACCGTCGGATTATATACTTTTATCGGCGGATTTCGTGCCGTGGTGCTGACCGATACGATTCAGGGCACGGTGATGATTCTGGGTACAATTATTTTGCTGGTCGGCACGATTTATGCTGCTGGCGGAGTGGAAAGTGCGGTGCAAAAATTAACCGAAATTGATCCCGCGCTGGTCAGTCCTTATGGACCGAACGATATGCTGGATTTTCAGTTTATGGCATCGTTTTGGGTTTTAGTTTGTTTCGGCGTGGTCGGTTTGCCACACACGGCAGTGCGCTGTATGGCGTTTAAAAACAGTCGGGCACTGCATCGCGGCATGTTGATCGGCACGCTGGTGTTATCGGTGATTATGTTGGGTATGCATTTGGCGGGCGCGTTGGGGCGAGCGATCATTCCTGAGCTGAACGTGCCGGATCAGGTTATTCCGACATTAATGCTACAAGTGTTGCCGCCAATTGTCGCCGGGATTTTTCTGGCAGCACCGATGTCGGCGATCATGTCCACCATTGATGCTCAGCTGATTCAATCCTCATCGATTTTCGTCAAAGACCTCTATTTATCCGCCAAACCGGAAATGGCACATAATCAGAAAAAAATCGGTCGCTTTTCTTCATTGATTACACTGGGTTTGACCGCGTTGCTGATTCTGGCGGCGCTGAATCCGCCGGATATGATAATCTGGCTGAATCTGTTCGCTTTCGGCGGCTTGGAGGCGGCGTTTTTATGGGTGATTATCTTAGGGTTGTACTGGGATAAAGCCAATGCCTACGGCGCCATCGGCTCTATGCTGGTTGGGCTCAGCAGTTATATTGCCTTAACCGCCGCGGGTGTCAAATTGTTTGATTTTCATGCTATCGTGCCGTCCTTGGTATTCGGTTTGCTGGCTTTTCTGGCGACGAATAAAATCGGTGAAAAAATCATAACTGTAAGAGAGAAATCATGAACAGAGTTTATATTGTGCACGGTTATCTGGCCGCTCCCGAAAAACATTGGTTTCCATGGCTGGGGCAACAGCTGAGTGACATCGGGATTGAATGTCATATTCTGGCTATGCCGAATGCGCAAACGCCGAACGCACAGGAATGGTTAGACTATTTAAAGCATCATGTAGTGATTGATGAGAAGACGATTATTATCGGGCATAGTTTGGGGTCAATCGCAACGCTGAATTTGCTAGCTTTTGAATATGCCCGACCGCTGGCAGCGATTTTCGTATCCGGTTTTTATCAACCGGTTGAGGGATTGGAAGAATTAATGCCGTTTTCCAATCTGTATGCCATCGCCCCGCCTTGTATGCCGTTTCCGTGTTATGTGATCAGCGCGCTGGATGATCCTATCGTGCCGCATCGTTATAGCGACGAACTGGCAAAACATTTGCAGGCAGTGTATATTCGTCTGCCGCGCGGCGGGCATTTTTTGGATCGAGAAGGTTGCACGGAATTTCCGCCGGTATTGAAATTAATCAAAGAATTGGTAAATAAATAGGATAAACAATGGCTTGGGTACAAATCCGGTTAAACAGCACGGATCGAATGGCAGAACGCATTAGTGATTATTTACAGGAAATCGGGGCAGTGTCCGTGACCTTTATGGACAGTCAGGATACGCCGATTTTCGAACCGTTGCCGGGCGAAACCCGATTATGGGGCAATACGGATATTATGGCGCTGTTTGATGCCGAAACTGATATGCAACAAATTCTGACCGCACTTGAGCATAGCGCACTGCTGGAAGAAAACTTCGTTTATAAGATTGAGCAAATTGAAGATAAAGACTGGGAACGTGCCTGGATGGATAATTTCCATCCGATGCGTTTCGGCGAACGCCTGTGGATTTGCCCGAGCTGGCGTGAGGTGCCGGATGAAACAGCGGTCAATGTAATGTTGGATCCCGGTCTGGCATTCGGCACGGGTACACATCCGACCACTGCGTTGTGTCTGGAATGGCTGGACGGTTTGGATTTAAGCGGCAAAACAGTGATCGATTTCGGTTGTGGTTCCGGCATTCTGGCAATTGCGGCACTGAAATTGGGCGCAAAAAGTGCGGTCGGTATTGACATTGATCCGCAGGCGATTTTAGCCAGCGGCAATAATGCGCAACATAACGGCGTGGCGGCGCGTTTGCAGTTGTTTTTATCCGCCGATAAACCGGCGGATTTAAAAGCGGATGTGGTGGTCGCCAATATTCTGGCGGGACCGCTGAAAGAGCTGTATCCGCTGATCAGCCAATTGGTGAAGCCGAACGGATTGCTTTGTTTATCCGGCATTTTGCAGACACAGGCGCCGTCGGTTTGTGAGGCGTATGCTGAACGTTTTATGCTCGCACCTGTCGAAGTAAGGGAAGAATGGTGCCGGATTACGGGAAAATTAAGCTAACCTTGTCAAGGCTTAAGTATATTTTTTAGCAATTAATTTATCGAAATTTAGACATCGGTTAAACAATTGAAAAAAATTTATAATTTGTATAAAAAATATGCTTTTCAAATGGGGTAAAAGTGCGTATGATAGCACGCCTTGTCGATTGATAGGCGACTGACGGCATGTTTGGCTTTGATTGGATTAATGTGTGACGGGGAAGTGAAAATGCGGATTGGGTCTTATCAACTGAAAAACCGTATTCTTCTTGCTCCGATGGCAGGCATTACCGACCAACCGTTTCGGCGGATTTGCGCTCATTACGGCGCGGGTTTAACCTATTCCGAAATGATGTCGGCCAATCCACAAGTTTGGCATACCGAAAAGTCGAAACTGCGTCTGTCTCATCATCAGGACGCAGGGATAAACGCCGTACAGATAGCGGGTTCCGATCCTGCTGAAATGGCACAGGCGGCACAAGTCAACGTAGAATACGGGGCACAGATTATTGATATTAATATGGGCTGCCCCGCCAAGAAGGTAAACCGCAGGATGGCCGGTTCGGCGCTTTTGCAGTATCCCGATTTGGTTCGACGGATTCTTGAGGCGGTAGTCAATGCCGTGGATGTGCCTGTAACACTAAAAATTAGAACAGGCTGGGATCGGAAAAATAGAAATTGCGTGGAAATCGCGAAAATAGCGGAGCAATCCGGTATTCAGGCTTTGACTGTTCACGGGCGTACCCGCGAATGTTTATTTGAAGGGGAAGCCGAATACGATAATATCAGCGCGGTGAAGCAACAGGTTTCTATTCCGGTTATCGCAAACGGCGATATTACATCTGCCCGTAAAGCACTTGATGTGCTGAATTATACCGAGGCGGATGCAATAATGATCGGGCGTGGCGCACTGGGCAAACCATGGATTTTTCAATCGGTGGCGGCTTTAGTCGAAGCGAATTCGGTCATTTCAGCGCCTAACTTAGCGGAAAAGTGCGGTGTAATTTTGCGTCATATCCGTGAGCTGCATCGTTTTTACGGTGAGGAAAAAGGATATCGCATAGCGCGCAAGCATGTAGCTTGGTATTTACAGGGAATTCAACCTAATTCCGGTTTTAAACAGACTTTTAATGCGATTACGACCGCCGCAGGGCAGCTCGCCGCATTGGAAGATTATTTTAATTTGATTCAATTGGATAGAGAGACATGTTAGAACAACAACGTAATCCGGCTGAGGCCTTAACGGTTTCAGTTTTAAATTCACAATCTCAGGTCACCAACAAACCGCTTCGTGATTCGGTGAAACAGGCATTAAGAAACTATTTATCACAGTTAGACGGTCAGGACGTGAACGATCTTTATGAATTGGTTTTAGCCGAAGTTGAACATCCTATGCTGGATATGGTTATGCAATATACTCGCGGCAATCAAACCCGTGCTGCGACCATGTTGGGTATTAACCGCGGTACCTTACGCAAAAAATTAAAAAAATATGGTATGGGTTAATTGCTGACCGATACGCTGAAACGCCCTTGTTGAGTAATGAGGGCGTTTTTTATTTTATCCGGCGCAAACGTTTTCGTTTCCGTCTAAATTCCTTTATAATATGCCCGTTTTTTGTTAACTCTAACCCATGGTAAAAAGTTTATGTTACAGGTCTTCCGCGGTTCGCCCGCTTTGTCTTCATTCCGTTTAAATCACTTGGCACAACGTTTTCAGAAAGCCGATTTGCCGGTTAAATCCTGCTATGCGGAATATCTGCACTTTGCCGAACTTGCTGGCGCACTGAATGCCGATGAAACGCAGAAATTAGAACAATTGTTACACTACGGTCCGACATTGGCACAACACGAGCCGGCGGGCGAGTGTTTTATCGTGATCCCGCGTGTGGGCACGATTTCTTCTTGGTCATCGAAAGCGACGGATATTGCGCATAACTGCGGTTTAGATAAAGTGCTGCGGCTGGAACGCGGTTTGGCGTTTTATTTTGAAACGACGCGTGCATTAAGTGACAGCGAAGAACAGCGACTGGTTGCGCATATTTATGATCGCATGATGGAAACCGTGATCCGCACGCCACAACAGGCGCAGGTATTATTCCGTCATCAGGAACTGAAACCGTTTACCTCGGTGGATATTTTAAACGGCGGGCGACAGGCGCTGGAGGCGGCGAATGTGGATTTAGGGCTGGCATTGGCAGCGGATGAAATAGATTATTTAGTGGAAAATTTCACCGCACTTGGGCGCAATCCGCACGATATTGAACTGTACATGTTCGCGCAAGCCAATTCGGAACATTGCCGGCATAAGATTTTTAACGCCGATTGGGTGATTGACGGCGAGAAACAGGAAAAATCCCTGTTTAAGATGATTAAAAATACCTTTGAAAAGACTCCGGATTATGTACTTTCCGCCTATAAAGACAATGCGGCGGTGATGGAAGGCTCGAAAGTCGGTCGTTTTTTCCCGGATCAAGACGGTCAGTATCGCTACCATAATGAAGACGCGCATATTTTGATGAAAGTGGAAACCCATAATCACCCGACCGCTATTTCTCCGTTTCCGGGCGCGGCGACCGGTTCCGGTGGTGAAATTCGTGATGAAGGCGCCACCGGTCGCGGTGCCAAACCGAAAGCGGGACTGGTCGGCTTTTCGGTGTCCAACCTGTTGATTCCGGGGTTCGAGCAGCCTTGGGAAGCGCCGTTATGCAAACCGAATCGCATTGCATCCGCGCTGGATATTATGCTTGAAGGTCCGTTGGGCGGCGCCGCATTTAACAACGAATTCGGTCGACCGGCATTGTTGGGTTATTTCCGCACCTACGAAGAAAAAGTGAACAGCTTCAACGGGGAAGAAGTGCGCGGCTACCATAAACCGATTATGCTGGCGGGCGGCATCGGTAACATTCGCGCCGAACACGTACAAAAAGGTGAGATTCCGGTCGGTGCAAAACTTATCGTACTCGGCGGTCCGGCGATGAATATTGGTCTGGGCGGCGGTGCGGCATCGTCCATGGCTTCCGGCAAATCGAAAGAGGATTTGGATTTTGCCTCCGTGCAGCGCGATAACCCGGAAATGGAACGTCGCTGCCAAGAAGTGATCGACCGTTGCTGGCAGCTGGGTGAGGATAATCCTATCGCGTTTATTCATGATGTGGGGGCGGGCGGTTTGTCCAACGCCATGCCTGAACTGGTGCACGACGGAGGACGCGGCGGCAAGTTTGAATTACGCAATATTTTATGTGATGAGCGCGGTATGTCGCCGCTGGAAATTTGGTGTAATGAATCGCAGGAGCGTTATGTATTGGCGGTTGCCGCTGATAAGTTAGCCTTATTTGAACAGCTGTGTCGTCGCGAGCGAGCGCCTTATGCCATCATCGGCGAAGCTACGGCAGAGGCGCATTTGACTTTACATGATAACCATTTCGACAATAATCCGATTGATTTACCGATGGGCGTATTATTAGGCAAAACGCCGAAAATGACCCGCGATGTGCGCTCAAGTGCGGTGGAAAATTCGCCGATTTCGCAGGATGACATCAGCTTAAAAGACGCGTTATATCGCGTATTGCGCCTGCCGGTGGTGGCGGAAAAAACCTTCCTGATTACGATCGGTGACCGTTCAGTGACCGGCATGGTAGCGCGCGATCAAATGATCGGTCCGTGGCAAATTCCGGTGGCAGATTGTGCGGTAACAACCGCCAGTCTGGACAGCTATTACGGCGAAGCAATGTCGATGGGCGAACGTGCTCCTGTAGCGCTGCTGGATTTCGCCGCCTCTGCCCGGTTAGCTGTCGCCGAAAGCATTACCAATATTGCGGCAACGGATATCGGCGATATTAAACGAATTAAATTATCCGCGAACTGGATGTCGGCGGCCGGTCATGCCGGTGAGGACGCCGGGCTGTATGCCGCAGTGAAAGCGGTGGGGGAAGAACTGTGCCCGCAGCTTGGCTTAACCGTGCCGGTAGGCAAAGACTCTATGTCCATGAAAACCACATGGCAGGCAAACGGTGAGCAGAAATCCGTTACCGCGCCATTGTCTTTAATCATCAGTGCCTTTGCCCGCGTGGAAGATGTACGTAAAACCGTCACTGCGCAATTACGCACTGATAAAGGCAGCAGCCGTCTATTACTCATCGATCTGGGTGAGGGCAAAAATCGTTTGGGCGCAACCGCACTTGCGCAGGTATATAAACAACTGGGCGACAAACCGGCGGATGTGGTCAGTGCCGCCAGCTTGAAAGGCTTTTTCGCTGCCATGCAAACGCTGGTAGAGCAGGAAAAACTGTTGGCCTATCATGACCGTTCCGACGGCGGACTGGTAGTGACGCTGGCGGAAATGGCATTTGCCGGTCATTGCGGGGTTTCTGTGGATATCAGTGCGCTGGGTGACAACGATTTAAGCGTGTTATTTAGCGAAGAACTCGGCGCCGTGATTCAGGTGCGAGAAACCGATTTGGCAGCAGTGCGTGAAGTGTTGGCTCAGCATGGTTTGATTCATTTAACCAAAGAGCTGGGCGATGTAACTGAAAATGATGAATTTGAAATTAGCCGCGGTAATAAAGTATTAATCAGCGAAAAACGTTCCGAATTGCGTGGCGTATGGGCGGAACTTACCCATCAAATGCAGCGTCTGCGCGATAATCCGGAATGTGCCGATCAGGAGTTTGCCGCCAAGAAAGATGCGTCCGATAAGGGCTTTTCTGCACATCTGAGTTACGATGTGAACGAAGATATTGCCGCCCCTTATATCGCCGGTGGAGCCAGACCGCGTATCGCTATTTTGCGCGAGCAAGGGGTTAACAGCCATGTGGAAATGGCGGCGGCATTTGACCGCGCCGGTTTTGAAGCCGTTGACGTCCATATGAGCGATTTACATGCCGCCCGTCGCAATTTGAACGAGTTTAATGCACTTGTTGCTTGCGGCGGTTTCTCTTACGGTGATGTTCTTGGTGCCGGCGGTGGATGGGCAAAATCTATCCTATTTAATACCGCACTTCGCGACCAGTTCGCCGCCTTTTTCGAGAATCAAGATACGCTAGCGCTGGGCGTGTGCAACGGTTGCCAAATGCTTTCCAACCTCACTGATATCATCCCTGGCACACAAGCTTGGCCGCGTTTCGTGCGTAATCAGTCCGAACGCTTTGAGGCCCGTGCCGCGCTAGTGCGCATTAATGACAGCAATTCCCTGTGGTTTAACGGAATGGCGGGTTCCCACATGCCGATTGCGGTATCGCACGGTGAAGGTCGGGTAGAGTTCAAAAACGCGCAACAGTTACAACAATTGCGCGAGCAGAAACTGATTGTCGCGCAATATATCGACAACAACCTGCAGCCGACGGAAGTCTACCCAGCCAATCCGAACGGTTCCGTAGAAGGAATTACCGCCTTGTCTAATGTTGACGGCCGCATCGCTATCATGATGCCGCATCCGGAACGCGTATTCCGCACCGTCAGCAATTCATGGCATCCGGAAGATTGGGGCGAAGACGGTGCTTGGATGCGCTTGTTTAGAAATGCAAGAGTTGCTTTTAAATAAGGAAAAGCATAGCAAGCCGCACGTAAAACGTGCGGTTTTTTATGTGTAGGTTTTGATTAAGACTTAATACGCATAAATATAATTTTATTTATGTCGAGGGGGCGACTAATAATATCCGAGAGGGAATACGTTCGGCTGACTTTTGGTAGTGTTTGATATATGGGGGAATCTCAATATAGAAAGAAATACCAAAAGGCGGTGGTTTATGTCTAATCAAATCTTAACCTAAACAATCTCATTCAATAATCATTAATCACTATTGAACAAAATGGCAGTCAGTGTGTGGCTATGAAAAATGTATGGAAAGATAAGGCTTGCATAGAAAACACTGGTTCATTAATGCTTCAACCTAAACCATATCGTAGAAATACTATACATGGGGCGTTGGTCGGTCATTGTTGACGATCATTAGCCACACCGAAATGTTATCAAAACCGACCGCACTTTTTATCTGATTTATTTTATTATTTGACTTATTTTCGGGCACGGTAAATTGCCGTGGCTTGCGGCATTAAGCGCAGCAAATTGGCTTGTCGCTCGGCATCGCTCGGATGGGTTGAAGATAAGGCGGCCAGTACGCTTTTTGAACCGGAGGAGGCTTTTTGCATTTTGTCCCATAATCCCGGCGCCGCTTGAGGATTATAGCCGGCTTCTGCCATTAGAAATAAGCCCACTTCATCGGCTTCGGTTTCTGCGCTGCGCGAATAAGGCTTGTCCAGCGCCCAGTCTTTAGTGAGTCCGACTACCATGGCGCTGCCATCGGAGCCGATTTGAGTTGATAACGCAACATGAGCAACCTGCGCCAGTATATTGGTAAATTGCCCCATATTCGCCTGTTTTCTGCCATGTTCTTTTAGCGAGTGCGCCATTTCATGCGCCATAACCGTGGCAATTTCATCATCATTTAGCTTCAGGCTGTCCACCAGACCGGTATAAAACGCCATTTTGCCGCCCGGCATCGCCCAAGCATTAAGCTCTTTCGATTTGATGACCGTTAACTGCCAGTTGAATACTTGTCCGGTTTGATTTTCTTTGTCGGCGTAAGGGCGTATGGTATTGAAGACGTTACGGATACGTTTGGCGGTTGCTGAGGTGGTATCCACGATGCCTTGCGTTTTGGCTTGATTGACGGTTTGGGTATAACTTAATGCCGCTTGTTGATTGATGCTGGCGGAATCGACGCAGGCAGCCAGCAACGCAAGCACTGAGACGAAAGTCAATGTTGTTACCGTATTGCGCATGATGGTGTTCCTATTCGTTTCTTTTGCTGATTCAGACAAAAAAATACCGTCCCATACAGAACGGTATGTTAACAATGTGATTATTTTTTGGCGCGTTCAAAAGAATCCACAATTTCTTTACGGGCTTCGTTCACATCGCCCCAACCTTCGACTTTTACCCATTTGCCTGCTTCAAGCGCTTTATAGTTTTCAAAGAAATGCTGAATCTGTGCTTTCAATAATGCTGGTAAATCATTCACATCTTTGATGTGATCATATTCTTTGCTTAATTTGCTGTGTGGTACCGCCACAACTTTGGCATCGCCGCCGGATTCGTCGGTCATTTTCAATACGCCTACCGGACGGCAGCGAATCACCGAACCCGGCTGTAACGGATACGGTGTCGGCACCAGTACATCGACCGGATCACCGTCGGAAGAAAGCGTATGATTGACATAACCGTAGTTTGCTGGGTAAAACATCGCCGTTGCCATAAAACGGTCAACAAATAAGGTGCCAGTTTCTTTATCGACTTCATATTTAATCGGATCCGAGTTCGCTGGAATCTCAATTACGACATAAATATCATCCGGCAATGCTTTGCCCGCCGGTACGTTTTCTAAACCCATTGTGTGTTCCTTCTTAAAAAGTTAAGTGTGAATAAAACGGCTCAATTATAGCTTTATTCGCCAGCCGTTGTCGAGTTGTGCTGGCTCGCGCAGGCAAAAAGTCTGCCCGATATTTTCCGTTGCACGCCATTGTTCTTTTGATTTTGTACTATTATAATAGTTCAACTTTTAATTTGTAACGGAAATAAAATATGATTCATAACAAAATACCGTCGCTGTTCGGCGGTGCCATGATTATCGCCGGCGGCACGATTGGTGCAGGCATGTTGGCTAATCCGACTTCCACTGCCGGCGTTTGGTTTATCGGCTCGATAATGGTGTTGATTTATACTTGGTTTTGCATGACCACATCAGGGCTGATGCTGCTGGAAGCCAATCTGCATTATCCCTCCGGCGCCAGTTTTGATACCATTGTGAAAGACCTGCTCGGTAAAGGCTGGAATCTGATCAACGGGTTATCGGTGGCGTTTGTGTTGTATATTCTGACCTATGCCTATATCACCTCAGGCGGCGGGATTACAGAAAGTTTTCTCAATCAATTGCTCAGTTCCGAACAAAGTGCGGTAGAAATCGGGCGTACTTTCGGCTCGCTGATTTTCTGTATTATTCTGGCGGCGTTTGTGTGGCTGTCCACTAAAGCGGTGGATCGAGTAAGCACATTACTGATTGCCGGCATGGTGATTTCTTTCGTGCTGTCTATTACCGGTCTGGTGTCTTCGGTAAAACCTGAGGTGCTGTTCGACAGCATCGCGCAGGGCGAGCCGCATTATCTGTCTTATGTGTGGGTTGCATTACCGGTATGTCTGGTGTCTTTCGGGTTTCATCAGAATGTTCCGAGCCTGGTGAAATATTATCATCGCGACGGTAATCGGGTGATGAAGTCGGTGTTTGTCGGCACGCTGATTGCATTAATTATCTATATCATATGGCAGTTGGCAGTTCAGGGGAATCTGCCGCGAGCCGAATTCGCACCGGTGATTGAAAAAGGCGGTGACATTGCGGTATTGCTGGATGCGCTGAGCAGTTACGTACAAACGGATTATATCGGTTTGATATTACGCTTTTTTGCTTATATGGCGATTGCCAGTTCGTTTCTCGGCGTAACGCTCGGGTTGTTTGATTATATTGCCGATTTGTTCAAACTGGACGACAGTGCCGCAGGCAGAACGAAAACCGCGTTGTTGACTTTTTTACCGCCGTTAATTCTCAGTTTGCTGTTCCCTTTCGGTTTTGTGATCGCGATCGGTTATGCCGGTCTGGCGGCGACCATTTGGGCGGCGATTGTGCCGGCGTTGTTGGCGAAAGCCTGCCGGCGCAAATTTCCGCACCGCAGTTATACGGTGTATGGTGGTAATGTGATGATTTATTTCATTATTTTATTCGGCCTGTTGAATATTTTTGCACAGTTGGCGATGCAATTCGGCTGGTTGCCGGTGTTTAAAGGATAAGATGTTGCAGCAATCCGTTTATGATCACGCGGAGTTTTTCGCGTTATATCAAAAATTACGCAGCAATCCGCACAGTGTAAATGAAATCGTCGAGAAACCGACCATGTTGGCGTTACTGCCCGATTTAAACGGCAAAAAAGTGTTGGACATGGGCTGTGGCACGGGCGAGCATTTGTGTCTTTATCTACAGCGCGGCGCCGCTTTTGTGGTCGGCATGGATTTATCACAAACCATGCTCAAACAGGCGCAAGTCGAATTGGAAAAACTGGCGAAAAATCGACCGCACTTTGCGCTTTATCATTTACCGATGGAAAATCTTTCGGCACTGCCGCAAGCGGAGTTTGATGTGATCACCAGCTCATTTGCCTTTCATTATGTTGAGGATTTTTCTGCGCTGTTAGCTCAAATCTACGCCAAGCTCAAGGCGGGCGGCGAGCTGGTGTTTTCTCAGGAACATCCTATTGTCACCTGTTATCGCGACGGTGAGCGCTGGGAAAAGGATGAAAACAAACGTCAGATTGCCTATCGCCTGAATTATTATCGCGAAGAAGGCGAGCGCACCCGGCGCTGGTTTCGCCAACCTTTTAACACCTATCACCGTACCGTGGCGACCATTATGAATAATTTGATTGCCGCCGGTTTTCGGATTGAACATATCGCCGAACCGATGCTAACGCAGCAGCCGCAATGGCAGGCGGAGTTCAAGGATTTACAGCATCGCCCGCTATTATTTTTTGTCAAGGCAAAAAAAGAGTAAAAAAGTCTTGCTTGGCGACAATTTTCCGAGTAGATTAAATGTCAAGCAATTTTGGAGCAAACAACATGAATTTCAACCGCACTTCTCATCATCACCATCATTCCCCTGATTAATCTTTCAGGCGTGTCGTGGTGCTTGGAAGATAACCTTCCGAGCCAGTGCAGTAGAAACCCATTCAAACCTCTCGGAAGACAACTTTCGAGAGGTTTTTTTATCATTAAATTTGCAGATAAGGAAAAAATATGGCAGACAACAAACGCTTAAGAATCGCACTACAGAAAAAAGGTCGTTTAAGTAAAGACTGCGCCGAACTGCTTAGTCAGTGCGGGGTAAAAATCAACTGGAACGAACAGCGCCTAATTGCCTATTCGGAAAATATGCCGATTGAAATTCTGCGCGTGCGCGATGATGATATTCCGGGCTTGGTGTTCGACGGCGTGGTGGATCTCGGTATCATCGGCGAAAACGTGCTGGAAGAGGAAGAACTGGGACGCCTTGCCGCGGGCGAATGTGTCACCTATAAAAAATTGCGCCAACTGGATTTCGGCGGCTGCCGTTTGTCGCTGGCGGTGGATCGCGATCATCAATATCACAATGTGCAGGATTTCGCCGATGCGCGCATTGCCACCTCTTACCCGAATTTGCTCAAACGTTATATGAAGGCGCAACAGGTTCCGTTTAAAAGCACCTTACTGAACGGTTCGGTGGAAGTGGCACCGAGCGCTGGACTTGCTGATGCGATTTGCGATTTGGTGTCGTCGGGAGCGACGCTGGAAGCGAACGGCTTGAAAGAAGTGGAGGTGATTTATCGGTCCAAGGCTTGTTTGATTCAGCGTGCAGAACCGTTAAGCGCAGATAAACAGCTGCTGGTAAACCGTCTGTTGACTCGCATTCAAGGCGTTTCGCAGGCGCGCGAATCCAAATATATTATGCTGCATGCTCCGAAAGATAAGCTGGAACAGATTACCGCACTATTGCCGGGGGTGGAAAATCCGACCATTCTGCCGCTGGCGCATGATAATGCCAGAGTCGCTATGCACGTAGTCAGTCAGGAAAACCTGTTTTGGGAAACCATGGAACGTTTAAAAGAAGCCGGCGCCAGCTCGATTCTGGTGTTGCCGATTGAAAAAATGATGGCGTAATCCGCCCGCAACATAAGAGATAATAAGATGCAAACCTTAATCTGGAACAACCTTACCGAAACCGAAAAACAACAAGCGCTGACTCGCCCGGCAATTTCCGCCTCCGACGATATAAAAAGTGCGGTGGAAAATATTATAAATTTAGTTAATGCTGAGGGAGATCGCGCGCTGTTTGAGTTAACCGAAAAGTTCGATAACACCAAGCTCGACAGCTTGCTCGTGTCGGAACAGCAAATTGCACAGGCAAGCGCGCGCATTCCCGAGGCGTTGAAACAGGCGATTCAAAATGCGAAACGTAATATCACCGCTTTTCACCAAGCGCAAAAATCGCAAGCCGTTGATGTGGAAACGCAACCGGGCGTACGCTGTCAGGTAGTTACCCGCCCGATAAATCGGGTCGGACTGTATATTCCAGGCGGTTCGGCGCCGCTGTTTTCCACCGTGTTAATGTTGTCGATTCCGGCAAATATCGCCGGCTGTAAAACAGTCGTACTTTGTTCCCCGCCACCGATTGCCGATGAAATTCTTTATACTGCTAAGCTGTGCGGCGTGGGAACCATTTATGCGATTGGCGGTGCGCAGGCGATTGCGGCAATGGCG
This sequence comes from Necropsobacter massiliensis, assembly GCF_000827595.2. Lineage (GTDB taxonomy): Bacteria > Pseudomonadota > Gammaproteobacteria > Enterobacterales > Pasteurellaceae > Necropsobacter > Necropsobacter massiliensis. The sequence goes on from NZ_LN776178.1 coordinate 202,625, forward strand.
TTCGGTACCAAAACTGTGGTTAAAGTGGATAAAATTTTCGGACCGGGCAACGCCTTTGTCACCGAAGCAAAACGGCAGGTTAGCCAGTTAATTAACGGCGCGAATATCGATATGCCGGCGGGGCCGTCGGAAGTCTTGGTGTTGGCGGACGGCAGTGCCGATCCGGAGTTTGTCGCCAGCGATCTGCTTTCGCAGGCGGAACACGGCGCCGACAGCCAGGTGATGTTAGTTACGCCGAGCCGAGAATTAGCCGCGCAAACCGAACGGGCGATCGAACGCCAGCTAACTTTGCTGCCGCGCGCCGAAACTGCGCGTAAAGCGCTGTCTCACAGCCGCACGTTTATCGCCGAAGATTTGTCGCAATGTGTTGCGATCAGCAACCGATATGCACCCGAACATTTGGTTGTGCAAGTAGAAAATGCTCGTGATTTACTGCCGTCGTTAGATAACGCAGGGTCCATTTTCCTCGGTGCTTATTCGCCGGAAAGCATGGGCGACTACGCCAGCGGCACCAATCATGTGCTGCCGACTTATGGTTACACCCGCACTTATTCCAGCCTCGGTTTGGCGGATTTCAGCAAACGCATGACCGTGCAGGAACTCACCCCGCAAGGCTTTAAAGCGCTGGCTAACACCGTTGAATTAATGGCAAGTGCGGAGCAGTTGGAGGCGCATAAACAGGCAGTAAGCATTCGACTGGCGAAAATCAAATAGCGATTTTGACCGTTTAATTAAGGTGAAAATCATGAATAATCTGATTGAAATTTACCAAATCCAAGACGGGCAAACGCAGGTCGAAGTGCGGTTTGAACAGGAAACTGCGTGGCTGTCACAAGTGCAAATGGCTGCCTTGTTGGGGAAGGATGTTAGAACGATTAATGAACACCTCGGAAAGGTTTTTAGCACAGGCGAATTAGCACCGTGCTCAACTATCCGGAAATTTCGGATAGTTCGGCGGAAAGACGCTCGTCTTATGAAAAGATACACAAGTCTAATGTAAGGAAAACACAACATGACAATTTCACAACTTTCCAGAAAAAATGTACAGGCGCTGACGCCTTATCAATCCGCGCGTCGTTTGGGCGGTAGCGGCGATGTATGGCTGAATGCCAACGAATACCCGATTTCACCGAATTTTGATTTAACCGACCGCACTTTTAACCGCTATCCGCAAGCCCAGCCCGCGGATGTGATTAACGGTTATGCGGCTTATGCCGGAGTGCGACCGGAAAATGTGATTGTCACCCGCGGTGGTGATGAAAGCATTGAGCTGATTATCCGCGCTTTTTGCGAGACGACGGACAAGGTGCTGTATTGCCCGCCAACTTATGGCATGTATTCGGTCAGCGCCGAAACCTGCGGCATTGCGCTGAAAACCGTGCCGCTTCGCGCAGATTTTCAACTGAATCTGGCTGAAATTGAGAAAAATCTGGACGGTGTGAAAGTGCTGTTCGTGTGTAGCCCGAATAACCCGACGGGCAATCTTGTCAAGCGGTCGGATTTGCTTAAGTTGTTGCAGCTTACCGCCGGTCGTGCGATTGTGGTGGTGGATGAAGCCTATATCGAATTTTGCCCGCAAGCAACAATGGTTAATGAATTGGCGAATTTCCCACATTTAGCCATTATCCGCACTCTGTCCAAAGCTTTTGCGCTGGCGGGATTGCGTTGCGGTTTCACGCTAGCGAATGCTGAACTTATTAACGTGTTGCAAAAAGTGATCGCGCCTTATCCGCTGCCCGTACCCGTTTCCGATATTGCGGCGCAGGCGCTGACCGAACAGGGTATTGTGCAAATGAAAGCGCGCGTGAACAGTGTACTGACTAACCGCGCTTGGTTGATTGATGCCCTTGCTCAACTGGCTTGCGTGGAGACGATTTTTGAGACTGCCTCCAATTATGTGCTGGTACGCTTCCGGGACGGCGAGAAGGTCTTTAACACATTGTGGGAGCAAGGCATTATCCTGCGCGATCAACACAAAGCGCTGGGCTTAGCGAACTGTATTCGAATTACGATCGGCACCGAAAACGAAAACCGCAAAGTGATTGCAGCGCTCCGCGAGCTTGCTTAGTATATGATGTATTGGATTAAACCGTAGGAAATACCGAAATGACAGCACAATCTATCCTATTTATTGACCGCGACGGCACGTTAATTGACGAACCGAAAACCGATTTTCAGATCGATAGTCTGGAAAAGCTGAGCTTTGAACCGAATGTCATTCCCGCCTTGCTTAAACTGAAGCAAAAATATCGTTTCGTGATGGTGAGCAATCAAGACGGTTTGGGCACGGATTCGTTCCCGCAAGAAAATTTTGACAAACCGCATCATGCGATGATGAAACTGTTCCGCTCGCAAGGAATTGAATTTGATGATGTCTTGATCTGCCCGCATAAACCGGAAGAACAGTGCGATTGCCGCAAGCCGAAGGTGAAACTCTTGGAAAAATATATCCGACACGAACTGTTTGATCCGGCGACCAGCTTTGTCATCGGTGATCGTGCAACGGACGTACAGCTGGCGGACAATTTGGGCATTCGCGCCTTACAGTATCACCCTGATAAATTAAACTGGGATTTAATTGCCGAAAAGCTGCTTGGCGAACCTGTCACGAATATCGGCGAGCGCACACCGCGTTATGCCGAAGTAGTGCGCAAAACCAAAGAAACCGACATCAGCGTGCAGGTCTGGTTAGATGAAACCGGTATCAATCAAATTAATACCGGCGTCGGCTTTTTCGACCACATGCTCGACCAAATCGCCACTCATGGCGGATTTCGAATGAACATTCGCTGCAAAGGGGATTTATGGATCGACGAACATCATACCGTGGAAGACACCGCACTTGCGCTCGGTAGTGCACTTAAACAAGCTATCGGCGATAAACGCGGCATTGCTCGCTTTGGCTTCGTGCTGCCGATGGACGAATGCAAAGCCGAATGTGCGATGGATCTTTCCGGTCGTCCGTTTATCAAATTTAAAGCGGATTTTAAACGCGATAAAGTCGGCGATTTCAGCACCGAACTGACCGAGCATTTCTTTCAGTCCATTGCGTTTACTCTGTTTGCAACCTTGCATATCAAAGCCAAGGGTGACAACGACCACCACAAAATCGAAAGTCTGTTTAAAGTGTTCGGCAGAACGCTCAGACAAGCGATTCGGATTGAAGGAAATGAATTGCCGAGCAGCAAAGGCGTGCTATAACCGTAGCAATCAAGGCGATTTGTTCGAAAGTGCGGTCGGTTTCGGCAACATTTTTGTCGCTAAGATTCAATTGTGTTGAACCTTGGCACCGAACTTATCTGGTAAATGTTGCATACCGCAGCATCTTCCCTTGAGCGTTGTTGTGGTGCCTCAATACGCATTAATCATCATCGCGTTAAGGGCGCTTTTAATGATAAAAATGGCTGTTTTCAAATGGACATTGTTAATAGGAATAAATCATGCAAACTATCATCATCATCGACACAGGTTGCGCCAACCTATCTTCCGTCAAATTCGCCTTTGACCGATTGGGTTATCGCGCTGAGATCAGCTGCGATCATCATCGAATCCAAGCGGCCGATAAATTACTGTTGCCCGGCGTGGGTACGGCGATTGCTGCGATGCGGAATCTGGAAGAACGCAAGTTGATCGAGACAATCCAGCACGCTACCCAACCCATGCTCGGCATTTGCTTGGGCATGCAGCTGATGACCGAATATTCCGGCGAAGGCAATGTATCGACCTTAAACTTGATGGACGGACATACGGATTTAATTCCGAATACGGGTTTGCCGTTGCCGCACATGGGCTGGAATAAGGTGCGTTATGCAGCGGATCACCCGCTGTTCGCCGGCATTGAGCAAGACAGCCACTTTTATTTTGTACATAGCTATGCGGTGATGCCGAATGCTAATACCATTGCCACCTGCGATTACGGCGCACCGTTTAGCGCCGCGCTGGCGCGCAAAAACTTCTACGGTGTGCAGTTTCACCCGGAACGCTCAGGCAAAAACGGCGCACAACTGCTGAAAAATTTTGTGCAAAATATATAGCCCTCTCCCTCCGAAAACCCTTAGCGGGTTTTCTCCACCCTCTCCCGCAAGCGGGCGAGGGGAATGAGGGAAAGTAAAGACGGTAGAGGTTTCAATGTTATATGACAAAGGATATATGGGCTGCTGAAAAATTGTGTGGAGAATGTGAATGGGGCAAATTTTAGCTGTTAAAATCTCACAGGTTGAGCGATTAAGCTTAGCAGACGGTTCGGTGGTTGAGACCGCGATCCGCAAAAAGGCCGTGCAGGAAGTGGAGGTCAATCGGCTTGGCGCGATTGGCGATGCTGTGGGTGATAAAAAACATCACGGCGGCGTGGATAAAGCCTTGTTTTTCAATGGGCAAAAAACACTGGAAAAACTGACCGCACTTTTAGCTCTGGATTATGATTATCGACTGGATTCCCGTTTCGGCGAAAATTTTGTGGTATCCGAGTTGGATGAGCAGACAGTTTGTATCGGTGATCAATTTCAAATTGGCAGCATTATCATAGAAGTCTGTCAGCCGCGTAAGCCGTGCAATATGCTATCGAAAAATACTGAATTAGTTCAAACCCGCAAAGTAGTGGTGGAGCAGGGCTTGGTAGGTTGGTATGGGCGCGTGCTGCAAACAGGGCAAGTGAGGCAGGGCGATTTGCTGCGGCTGTTGGTACGACCTTATCCGACAATGACGGTGGCGGTGGTACATCGGCTGCTTTCTCAACCGGCGAAAACGCTGGATAGCTCAGTATTAATGCAGGCGCTGAGTTGCCCTCCGCTGGCGGAAGGTTATAAGAAAACTCTGCGTAAACAGGCGGAAAAAATGGCATTGAATTCTAGTGAGAGTGCGTTTTTTAATACCCCAGAATTTTAGGGAAATACGATGTATCTTCCCCTCTCCCTCCGAAAACCCTTGGCGGGTTTTCTCCCCCCCCTCTCCCGCACGCGGGCGAGGGGAATGGGGTAAATAAAATACGGTAGGTAATACAGGAAAATATTATGAAAAAAACATCAATTATCATTCCTGCGTTGGATTTGATCGACGGGCATGTCGTTCGTCTGTATCAGGGCGATTATGCGCAGAAAACGTTGTACAGCGATAATCCCGTCGCGCAATTTCAACATTATGTGGAACAGGGCGCGCAGCAGCTGCATTTGGTGGATTTGAGCGGGGCAAAAGACCCGACTACGCGCCAAACCAAGCTGATTGGTGAGATTATTGCGCAAGTAAACTGCCCGATTCAGGTGGGCGGCGGTATTCGTAGCGAGCAGGATGTGGCGGATTTGCTGGCAGTTGGGGCGAATCGCGTGGTGATCGGTTCGACGGCGGTAAAAGAGCCTGAGCGGGTGAAAAGCTGGTTTAACTGCTATGGCGCAGAAAAATTTGTGTTGGCGTTAGATGTGAATATCAACCAACAAGGCGAGAAACAAATTGCTGTCAGCGGTTGGCAGGAAAACAGCGGAGTATCGCTGGAGGCGCTGATTCAGGATTTCCGCACAGTTGGTTTGCAGCATGTGCTGTGTACTGATATCTCGCGCGACGGCACATTAGCCGGTTCAAATGTAGATTTATATCAGGAAATATGCGCAGCGTTTCCAGAAGTGAGCTTTATTTCATCAGGCGGTATCGGTTCGCTGGATGATGTAAAAGCCTTAAAAGGAACGGGCGTCGGCGGCGTGATTATCGGACGTGCGTTGTTGGAAGGTAAATTTAATGTGGCGGAGGCAATCAAATGTTGGCAAAACGGATAATTCCTTGTTTAGATGTGCGTGACGGGCAGGTGGTGAAAGGCGTGCAGTTCCGCAATCATGAAATTATTGGCGACATTGTTCCCCTTGCTCAGCGTTATGCGCAGGAAAGTGCCGATGAGCTGGTGTTTTATGATATTACCGCCTCGTCGGACGGTCGCACGGTGAATAAAAGCTGGGTAGAGCGTGTGGCGGAAGTGATTGACATTCCGTTTTGTGTGGCGGGCGGGATTAAAACGGTTGCGGACGCCGAGCAAATTTTTGCGTTCGGGGCGGATAAAATTTCCATTAATTCACCCGCACTTGCGAATCCGGATTTAATTTCGCGGCTTGCGGATCGGTTCGGTGTACAGGCCGTTGTTGTCGGTATCGACAGTTGGTTTGAGCAGGAAACGGGCAAATACTGGGTAAATCAATACACCGGCGATGAAAAACGTACCCGCCAAACCAATTGGCAGCTGCTTGATTGGGTGCGCGAAGTGCAACAACGCGGTGCGGGTGAAATCGTGCTGAATATGATGAACCAAGACGGCGTGCGTCAAGGCTATGATTTAACGCAGTTGAAAATGGTGCGTGAAGTGTGCCATGTGCCGCTTATTGCTTCGGGCGGTGCTGGAGAAATGGTACATTTCCGTGATGCTTTTATTACGGCGAATGTAGACGGCGCGTTGGCGGCAAGTGTGTTTCATAAGCAGCTCATTCATATCGGTGAGCTGAAGGCATATCTTAGCAGCGAAGGTGTGGCAGTTCGTCGGTAAATCATCGATTTCCCCGCAGTAAAAAATGAGGAAAAATATGCAAATCAATATACAAACTATCGACTGGCAAAAAGTTGCTGATCTGCTGCCGGTGATCGTGCAGCATTATCAAACCTGCGAAGTGCTGATGCTCGGTTATATGAACCGAGAGGCGCTGGAAAAAACCTTAGCGCAGCATAAAGTAACCTTTTTTTCCCGCACTAAGCGGCGGTTATGGACCAAAGGCGAAACGTCGGGGCATTTCTTGCATGTGGTGGATATGAGTCTGGATTGTGATAACGATACGTTGCTGATTTTGGTTGATCCAGTCGGTCCAACCTGTCACACCGGCGCAGAAAGCTGCTTTCATCACTTTGAGCGCGATACGCTGCCGGATTGGACGTTTTTCAGTAAGCTGGAAACTCTGATCGCCGCGCGTAAAGGTGCAGATCCGGCAAGTTCCTATACCGCGACTTTATATGCCAAAGGCACCAAGAAAATAGCACAGAAAGTCGGTGAAGAAGGGGTTGAGACCGCACTTGCCGCCTTGAGCGGCGATAAAGATGAAATAGTCAGCGAAGCGGCGGATCTGGCGTATCATTTAACCGTATTGCTGCATAACGCGGGATTATGTTGGGCGGATGTTCAGGCAAAACTCAAAGCACGCCACCGCGGAATCGGCTTACATCCCGAAGGATCGAATAAGTAAAAGATGGGTGTCACTGTTGAACCGGCAACGATTGAGTGTTACCGCGCCATATTATCTGCCAAACAATGGCAGGCGGCGCATGCAATGCCACCGGCGCAAATACGAGCGTGGCTACTGCATCAGGGATCGTTGACGCAAAAATTACGCCAACTCTGCCACTGTTTAACGGTGCAAGTGGTGTACGAAGGCTGGACGACGGCAAAAACATCAGTAAAAAGCACCGCACTTTGTCACCCGGTGTGGCGACGTGAGGTATTATTGCAAGGAGACGGAAACAATTGGATTTTTGCCCGCACTTGTTTGCCGCAACGCACGGTAGAAAATGTGGCGCAGGATGTGATTCATCTTGCCGATCAGCCGATAGGTCCTTGGTTGTTTGCCCAACGACCACAACGGCTTAGCTTGGATTGGCGCTGCGATGGGGCGACAGGATTATATGCGCGGCGTTCTGAATTTTTGCTGGCGGGTTACCCGTTGGAAATTCGGGAATTGTTTTTAGCGGATTTTGATTTTGCTCACATAACCGACTGAATGCCGTTCGATTTTTGTTCCGTATCACAAATTTCGGGTAAATCACTGTCAATTTTACGGATTCTGATTTAAAATTTGCCGATTTATAATTTTTTCTCAAAAATAAGGGGTATAAAATGAAAATTGTCGAAGTCAAACATCCGTTGGTCAAGCATAAATTAGGGCTTATGCGTGCCGCTGATATCAGCACCAAGCATTTTCGTGAATTGGCGACGGAAGTCGGCAGCCTGCTGACTTATGAAGCAACGGAAGATCTGGAAACGGAAAAAGTGATTATTGACGGTTGGTGCGGACCGGTGGAAATCGATCGGATTAAAGGCAAAAAAGTTACAGTGGTGCCGATTTTGCGCGCCGGGCTGGGCATGATGGACGGCGTACTGGAGCATATTCCGAGCGCACGTATCAGCGTGGTGGGCATGTATCGTAATGAAGAAACCCTCGAGCCGGTGCCTTATTTTCAAAAACTGGCGAGCGATTTGGAAGAGCGTCTGGCGATTGTGGTGGATCCGATGTTGGCGACCGGCGGTTCTATGATTGCCACCATTGATTTGTTAAAGCAGAAAGGCTGCCAGCAGATTAAAGTACTGGTATTGGTGGCGGCGCCGGAAGGGATTGCCGCGCTGGAAAAAGCGCACCCCGATATTGAATTATATACTGCGTCTATCGACAGCCATTTAAATGAACACGGCTATATTATCCCGGGGCTGGGCGATGCGGGCGATAAGATTTTCGGGACGAAATAACCCCGATTCAAACGGCATTCGATGCCGTTTTTTTCCGTGCGTTCCATGCTAAAAAGCGACCGCACTTTTAAGTTAATTCAGACAGAGAGTTGAAACTTACATGACAGAAATTCATCAAACTGCGCCCGTTGAGGTGCAAAGTAAAGCCAAGCAGGCCTTTGTCGGTCTGCAAATGTTGTTCGTCGCCTTCGGTGCGTTGGTTTTGGTGCCGTTGATTACCGGGCTGGACGCCAACACCGCCTTATTGACTGCCGGTATTGGCACGCTGTTGTTTCAGCTGTGCACCGGTAAGCAAGTGCCTATTTTTCTTGCCTCTTCCTTTGCTTTTATTGCCCCGATCCAATATGGCGTGGCGACTTGGGGCATTGCCGTTACCATGGGCGGTCTGGCTTGTACCGGTTTGGTATATCTGGCACTGAGCACGCTGGTTAAATTGAAAGGCGCTGGTGCATTGCAACGGATTTTCCCGCCGGTCGTGGTTGGACCGGTGATTATTATTATCGGTATGGGATTGGCGCCGGTTGCGGTGGACATGGCATTAGGCAAAGGCAGCGATTATCAGTATAACGACGCAGTATTGGTTTCCATGGCGACCTTGCTGACCACGCTGGCGGTTGCGGTTTTTTCCAAAGGTATCATGAAGTTAATCCCGATTATGTTCGGCATTGCAGTCGGTTATGTGTTGTGTTTGTTGTTGGGATTAATTGATTTTAAACCGGTACTGGCGGCGCCTTGGTTCAGTCTGCCGCATATTACGACGCCGGAATTTAAACTGGAAGCGATTTTGTATTTACTGCCGATCGCTATTGCACCGGCAGTGGAACATGTGGGCGGTATCATGGCGATCAGTTCGGTGACGGGGAAAGATTTCCTAAAAAAACCGGGGCTGCACCGCACTTTGCTGGGCGACGGTATTGCAACGTCTGCCGCCTCATTGCTGGGTGGTCCACCGAACACGACTTATGCCGAAGTGACCGGCGCGGTGATGCTGACCCGTAACTTTAACCCGACAATCATGACTTGGGCGGCAGTATGGGCGATTGTCATTTCCTTCTGCGGCAAAGTCGGCGCATTTTTATCCACCATTCCGACAATTGTAATGGGCGGTATTATGATGCTGGTATTCGGCTCAATCGCCGTGGTGGGCATGAGCACCTTAATTCGCGGTAAGGTGGATGTTACCGAAGCGCGCAATCTGTGCATTATTTCCGTAGTGATGACTTTTGGCATCGGCGGTATGTTTGTGAATTTCGGCGAAGTGTCTTTAAAAGGCATCAGCCTATGCGCGGTAGTGGCGATTGTACTTAATCTGATTTTGCCGAAAGCGAAAGATCAGATTGAAGATTAATATTTAACCGAAGAACAGGGATAATCTTTATTTATCCCTGTTTTTTTTGTATATTCTTACCGCACTTTTAGCTTTTTCAGGGAAAAATGGGTTGTCAAATTTTCAGCTGCCGTTGCCGATTCATCAGATTGAGGACGATACCTTAGAGAATTTTTATACAGACAATAATTTATTGTTATTGAATTCGTTGTATAAAAATTTCGACTCTCTGCAACAACCGTTTTTTTATCTCTGGGGCGCAAAAAGTAGTGGAAAAAGCCATTTGCTAAAAGCCTGTTCCAATTATTTTCTGCTCAATGAGCGCCCGTCTATTTATGTTCCGCTGAGTAAATCGCAATATTTTTCGCCCGCTGTTTTGGATAATCTTGAGCAGCAAGCGTTGGTCTGTCTGGATGATATTCAGGCGGTGATCGGCGATGCGGAATGGGAGCTGGCGATTTTTGATTTGATTAACCGTATTCGCGAACACGGAAAGTGCCTGTTGCTGATCAGCGCGGATCAATCGCCGAGCGCGCTGGCGGTGAATTTGCCGGATCTTGCTTCCCGCCTGTCATGGGGCGAAATTTATCAGTTGCATCCGCTGGATGATGCGCAGAAAATCAAAGTGTTGCAACAAAATGCCCGTGCACGTGGCATTGAGCTGCCGGAAGAAACGGCGAATTTTTTGTTAAAACGGCTGGATCGCGATATGAAAACCTTGTTCAACGCACTGGCTAAGCTGGACAAGGCGTCTTTGCAGGCACAGCGCAAACTCACCATTCCGTTTGTGAAAGAGATTTTAGCCCTATAAATTGATGAAAAAATACCGCACTTTTGCCAGTGCGGTATGTGATGTCGTTTACCAGTGATGCCAGTGTCGGTAGCCGTGATAGTAGCCGATACTCGGTGCTAGAATCAGGCGCGGCGGCTGGTTGATCACCGCAGTTTTCGGTTGGTAGTCGCTGGCGTTAAGCGGCATATTGGCTTCGACCTGAGGTTGGTTTTTCTGCGCCGCCGTAACCGTGTTGCCGTGATAGACTTTGGCGTTATATTGCGCGACGGTTTGCATATCCAACGGTGCGTTGGACGGTTGCTGTTGTGCGGACTGGCAGGCTGTTAGCGCCAGTACACAGCCGATAATCCAAGAGATTTTATACATCATGCTCTTCTCGCTTATTTACAAATGGTGCTGGAAAGAATATCGGAATTTTTCTGAATATTCTGTGTGGCAATTTTCTTACCGTATTTATGTTCTTCTTCCTGAACCCGTTTAGCTAGTCCAAGATCCTGAATGTTAAATACTGGCGCATACTGAATATTATTCGGTAGTTGCTCCGAATATACCGTGGCACCGGCAATGCTGGCGTAATAATCGTTGTTGCCCTGATTGATATAATAAGTGCGGGAATCGGTAACTTCAACACCGGTATTTGATTTAAAGCCACGGCAGATGCCGGCGCCTGATTCAAACACGGTATGCGCGGTTTGATTTTCACTGAGTTCATAAATTTCAAACTCAATGCTGTTCGCCAGCTTTTTGACATCGCTGACATTGTCCGGATCTAGCTGATGTTTTTCGGCTTTACTGAGATAGGTTTTCGATTGCGGCTTATTGTTTTCGGCAAAGCTGAAAAAGCCGTTAGGGTGGTCTGTTTTGCGTTGTTCGTTATTTTTAATGACCGTACCGGATTCGGAAATATGAATGGACACAGGCGGCTGCGCTATGCAATTGCTCGCTATTAGGGTTGAGGTGATAGCAGTAATTAGATAGTTTCTATTCATTTTGACTCATTTTTCAATAAGATTATTCAAATTCATAAAGCTCTAGAGGCAAATCATCGGGATCGCGGAAAAAAGTAAAGCGCCTTCCTGTCAACTCATCGACTCTAATTGGCTCGCACGAAATACCTTTTGCCTGCAAACGGGCAACGGCATTTTCAATATTATCGGTTTTAAACGCCAGATGGCGTAGCCCGCAAGCCTCCGGTGCAGTCAACCTAGGCGGCGGAGCAGGAAAAGAAAACAGCTCAATCCGGCTGTTATCGGGAAAACGTAAATCAAGTTTATAGCTGTTTCTTGAGACGCGATAAGTTTCTTCGATAACCTTTGCACCTAAGGTTTCGGTATAAAATGCCTTTGACCTTTTATAATCCGAAACGATAATCGCGACATGGTGAAATCCTGAAACGAACGAATCCATTTTTCTACTCCGCTGCGCTGAATATTTGCACTCAATATAGCATCTTTTATTCATTTAGTTGAGTGAAATTTACCCCCTTTTTGATTAAAAAAAGGGCGAATAGGCAATTCGTTTGATCTTGAATAAAGATTATTTTCAATAAGTTAGTTCTGTGTTTTATCCGACTGCTCGGCAATAGCGTCGCGGGCGGCGCGAATGCTTTTTTCGATTAGCGGCACGCGCGGATCATCTTTCGGCATGAGGCGCAGCATCATCGCCCAGGTTACCGCCGCCATTTTATAATCTTCCGTTTCAAAATACTGAAACGCCAGTAGGCTGAGCGCCTGCATATTGGTATGATCCTGTCGTAATACAGCTTTGAGCAGTTCCATGCCTTTCGATTTGTCGGTCTGGTCATCGGAAAACATTAAAACGCGGGCATAAGCCAGTTTATATTCGATGTTATCCGGCGCCAGTTGGTTGGCGCGGGCGTAACTGTCCAAGGCAAGCTGCGCTTTATCGGCCGCCATGGCGGTTTGTCCGAGCAGCCACCAGCTTTCTGCGTCATCGGGTTCTTTCTGTAGCTTTACACGCAAGGCGGTGGCGAATTGCTGCAATTCGCTTTCATTTAAAGGGTTGGTCTGCTCTTCTTTCAGACGCTGATAAAAGTGCGGTAGTTTTTCGTAGGTTTTTTCCAGCATAGTTTCCGCCTGCCAAGCACCGACCTGCATATAGGTCAGTGCGGAGACAATGACAAGTGTCAGGAAGGCGGATACGAACCAGACTTTGCCGTAGCGTTTTTTATCGGCTGCCGTATCTGCGTGTTCGGTCGGAATATCTTCCAGCAACGATTGCTGCAACTCGGTTTTCAGCTGGTCGGCATTGTCCGACAATCCCAGCTGTGCTTCGTTTTCAATTTCATGTAATCTGTTGAAATAAAAGGCTTTATTTAACTCATCTCGTTTGGCTGCGCTGTGTTTTGTGGTGGAACAGCGCAACAGCGGATAAAAGCAGAGCAGCGCAATAAGTAATGTCAGCAATAATGCGATTAACCAGAAATTCATTTATTGTTCCTTGTCGTTAAGTAATGCCTGCAAACGACGCTGTTGTTCGGCGTTCAGTGCCGAATTGTCCGTGTCACATTGAGTGCGGGTTGCTGTCCGTTGCGGCTTGCGTCGCACGATAAAGAAAATACCGAAGATAATCAATGCGGCGGGCGCTGCCCACAAAATCACGGTGGCGACGGTTAGTGGCGGATCATAGGTGACAAAATTACCGTAGCGGGCAACCATGTATTCCACAATATCCTGCTTGCTTTTGCCTTCCTGTAGTAGCTCAAAGACTTTGGCGCGCATGTCCACTGCAATGGTGGCGTTGGAATCGGCAATATTATTGTTCTGACATTGCGGGCAGCGTAATTCCTGCGTTAGAATCTGATAATCTTTTTCCTGCTGGGCAGAGCTGAAATCCAGCGCATCAATTGTTGCCGCAGCGGCAAAGCTGATAGCAAAGGTCAAAAGTGCGGTTAAAAAATAAAAAGTTTTTGTCATTTTTTCTGCTCCGCCAATTTACGGTAAACCGGCTCCAGTTTTTCCTGCCAGACGCGCGGATTGACATCGCCGGCATGGCGGTAATGAATAATGCCGTTGGCATCAATAATAAAGGTTTCCGGCGCGCCATAAACGCCCAAATCAAGCCCGAACGCGCCTTTTTCGTCCTTAACCACGGTTTGGTAAGGATTCCCCAGATCTTTCAGCCATTTGAGCGCTTTTGTGCTGTTGTCTTTATAGTTGATGCCGATAATGTCGATTCCCTGCCGTTTCAGTTCGTTCAGATACTGATGTTCGGCATAGCAAGTTGGGCACCAAGTCGCCCATACGTTAACCAGCAGCGGTTTGCCCTGTTTAAACAGGCTACCGTCATGTTGTTTGTTGTCCAACAGATCCATTAACATTTTATCCGGTACCGGCTTGCCGATTAAGGCGCTTTCCAGTGCTTTCGGATCGTCGCCTTGGGAATTACGTTGCAGCTGCACGAAAAATGCGACGATTAACAGTAAAAAAACAATGAGCGGAAGATAACGTTTTTTATTCATGGGATGTATCCGGTTTATTACGGGCTTTAGAGCCTTTGTTTAACAATGCGGCGAAACGGTAGCGGCGATCAAGCATGCAAAGCAGCCCGCCACATGCCATAAACAGCCCGCCTAGCCAGATCCAGCGGATAAAAGGTTTATAGTATAAACGCAGCGCCCAAGCGCCGTTGCCCAGACTTTCACCCAATGCCACATAGAGATCGCGGCTGAATCCCCAGTCAATTGCCGCTTCCGTCATCGACATTTTGCTGACGGTGTAAAAGCGTTTTTCCGCATAGAGGGTCGTTTCCAGCTTGCCGTTTTTGAATATCTCGACCTGCGCCTTGCCGCCCAGATAATTCGGGCCGTTGGCATCGCTGATGCCTTGGAATTTAAATTCATAATCGGCGATCTGTACGCTGTCGCCTACGTTCATGCGCACATCTCGTTCGATACTGTAATTCTGGCTGAATGCAATGCCCCATACGGTCATCGCCACGCCCAAATGGGCGAGCAACATGCCCCAATGAGAGCGCGACAGCTTGCGCACACCCTTGCAAAAGCTGTTACGGTGAGTGGCGCGCAGATAGGATTCATAGAGCGACAACAACAGAATAAATACCGTCATCATTACGCCGAGTACTGCGCTGAGCGTGATCTTATCCTGCAAAATATAAGGCAGCACGCAGCCGGCAAACAGCATGATAACCAAACTGACGAGCACCGGTTTACGGATTGCTGAGACTTGATCACGCCGCCATTTGACCAGTGGACCGACTCCGAGCAAAAAAGCGAAAGGGATCATAATTAGCATAAACATTTGGTTGAAAAACGGCGCGCCGACAGAAATGGTGCCGAATCCCAATTGTTTGTGTACCAGCGGCAGCAAGGTACCCAGCAAGACCACGGCAAGTGCGGTCATTAATAAGATATTATTTAGCAGCAACAGGCTTTCGCGCGAATAGCGTTGATAATTGTCGTGTGCGCGAATCTGGCTGCCTTTATAAGCGTACAGCGCCAGCGATCCGCCGATAACCACCACCAGATAAGCCAGAATATACAAGCCGCGAGTCGGATCAGAGGCGAACGCATGGACGGAAACCAGAATGCCGGAACGCACCAGAAAGGTACCGAGTAAACACAGTGAAAATGCCAGAATTGCCAGCAATACCGTCCACGCTTTGAATGCTGCACGTTTTTCGGTGGCCGCAAGGGAGTGAAGTAAGGCGGTGCCCGCCAACCACGGCATCAGAGATGCGTTTTCCACCGGATCCCAGAACCACCAGCCGCCCCAGCCCAGTTCATAATAGGCCCACCAAGAACCCAGCACGATACCCAGCGTCAAGAAGATCCACGCCGCCATTGTCCACGGTCGTGACCAGCGCGCCCAGGCGGTGTCCAATTTGCCCGTCATCAGGGTCGCAATGGAAAAGGCAAACGCAACGGAAAAGCCAACATAGCCCATATAAAGTAGCGGCGGGTGAAAGATCAGCCCTACATCCTGCAACAGCGGATTTAATTCCCGTCCGTCCACCGGAAAATCAGGGAATGTCCGCGCAAAAGGATTGGAGGTAAACAAGACAAAAATCAGAAAACCGATGGTAATGATGCCCATGATGCCCAATACCCGCGCTACCGCTTCCTGCGGCAGGCGCTTGCTGAATAACGCAACCGCGGCACTCCACAGCGTGAGCAGCCAAATCCATAACAGCAACGAACCTTCATGAGAGCCCCACACGGCGGACAGTCGATATACTATTGGCAAACTGGTATTGGAGTTATTCACCACATATTGCACGGAAAAATCATTGACGGCAAACAAATAGAACAGTGCCGCAAAGGCAAGGCTTAGGCTGACAAACAGTCCGTAAGTCATCGGACGGGCAAGCGACATTAACTGCGCATTGCCTTTTTCCGCGCCCCATAAGGGCAAAACGGCAAGCAATAATGAAATCGCCAGACTTAAGGCTAAGGCGTAGTTTCCTAGTTCGGCAATCATTGCTGACCTTCTTGTGTATGTATTTGCTGACGATCGCGCTCGCTTTCACCTTTCAGATCGGAAACGCCCATCGGTTTATGCACTTTTTGCATTTGCGCATCCAGCTCCGGCGGTACGTAGTTTTCGTCGTGTTTCGCCAACACTTCGCTGGCCTGTAATAAGGTCGGTTGTACCAACACGCCTTGCGCCACAATGCCTTGTCCTTCACGGAACAAATCAGGCAGAATGCCCTCGTATTCCACACTGACGGACGGTCCGATATCATTGAGATCGAATTTTACTTTTAAACTGTCGGCATCGCGCTGCACGGTGCCTGCCACTACCATACCACCAATGCGGATACGCTGCCCGACCTGCGGTTTGGTTGAGGCGTCGTTATTTTTGCCGTGGATAACTTCCGACGGCGTATAGAATAAATCAATGTTCTGGCGCAGTGCATACAGCACCAGGGTCGCCGCCACGGCAACGCCAAGTAGCACAAAAATAATAATCGATAATCGTGATTTACGTCGCGGATTCATAGTATTCCCCCAGTGTTTGCCGACTGTCGGCGCTGTTCCCGCTGCTGCTGACGTTTAATGTCTTTAAACAGCGCATTTTTTCCCGCGGCGCTTTGTATAATTAGCGCCAGAATAACAAAAAAGGAAATACCGTAAGCCAGCCACACATAGAAGCCGTATCCCCCCATTCGGATAAAGTCGTTAACTGATTGAAAAAACATATATTATCCTTTAAAAGTAAAAATGATAAATTCGTTAGCGGTGATCGCAGACAAAACCGAAAAAAGTGCGGTGCGTTTTTGATCCGTTTTACGTATTTAACCGACTAAATCTCTAACCCATGCCCGTTTCTGATCTTCTTTCAGCAGTTCGGTGCGATAGCGCACCAGTGTCAACCAGATAAACAGCGCCATAAAACCGAAAATGCACAGAATCAGCGGAATCAACATCGGCGTGGCGATGGACGGTTTTTCCAGTTTAGTAATGCTGGCGCCCTGATGCAGCGTGTTCCACCATTCTACGGAAAAATGAATAATCGGTAAATTCACCACGCCCACCAGACACAATATACCCGCGGCTTTGGCGCCGATCGTACGGTCTTGGAAGGCAGAATATAACGCCAGTACGCCCAGATACAGGAAAAACAAAATTAATTCTGCGGTCAATCGGGCATCCCATACCCACCATGTTCCCCACATCGGTTTACCCCAGATCGCACCGGTGACCAGTGCCAAAAAGGTGAATACCGCACCGATCGGTGCCATGGCAATCATCGCCAGATGTGCCTGTTTGATTTGCCATACTAAGGCAATCAGCGCGGCAAGCGCCATCGACCCGTAAGCGCCCATTGACCAGATTGCACTGGGAACATGCACATACATAATACGGAAACTGTTACCCTGCTGATAATCTGCCGGAGCATAGGCCAGCCCCCACACGATGCCGACAATCAGCAATAGCGCGGTCAACAGTGCAAACCAAGGGATAAATTTTCCGCACAGGCGATATTGGGTTTCCGCTTTGGCATAAGGGTGAAGCCATTTCCACATTGTTTATTCCTTCTTTGATGTATTGTCATATGGCGCAGCATAATGTTCCCGGCATTTAGGGTTTGGGAAATATGCCCGCATAACGCTGTTGCCGTCCGTGCGTTGTGGCAAATGCGCTATTGATCCACACTGATTCGCAATGCCGCGGCAATGGCAAACGGCGATAACGTTAATGCGCCCGCCAGCATAGCACCTAAAATGGCAAGCTGTCCGTTATAGGGCAAATTTAATCCGGCGGCATCCAGCACGGAGGCGGCGAAAATTAATACTGGGATAAACAGCGGCAGCACCAATAAACTTAGCAATACGCCGCCTTTGCGCAAGCCTACCGTCAGTGCCACGCCAATCGCTCCGATACAGCTTAAAATCGGCGTGCCGATTAACAAAGTCAGTACCAGCGCCCACCACATATGTATCTCCAGTGATAACAATAATGCCGCAATCGGCGATAATAAAATCAGCGGCAACCCGGTCAGCAGCCAATGCGCAATCACTTTCGCCAGTGCGGTTAACGGCAATGGTTGGGCAGTCAGTATTAACTGTTCCAGCGAGCCGTCGGTAAAATCATCGCGAAACAGACGCTCAAAGGAAAGTAGCGCGGATAACAGGGCTGCCACCCACACAATACAGGGGGCGATTTTCGCCAGCAGTTTCGGTTCCGGCCCGATCACCAAGGGAAACAGCGTCAGCACGATCAAAAAAAACCACAGCGGGTTCAATATTTCTGCCTGTTTGCGCCACGCAATCTGCATTTCTCGTGCAATAATTCGGCTAAAGATCATTCCGTTTCTCCCGCAAACCGATACTGTTCCAACCGCACTTTTTGCAGTAAATCACTCGGTACTTCCTGATGGCTGGTTAAAATCACCATGCCGCCGCGCTGGCTGTGGCGCTCAAATAAACGGGTCAACACCTGTACGCCATGTTTATCAATGGCGGTAAAAGGTTCGTCTAGAATCCACAGCGGTGCCTGTGATAGCCAAAGGCGTGCCAGCGCAATCCGTTTTTGCTGACCGGCGGACAGATGCGCGGCGGCAATATCTTCGCGACCGAGCAACCCGACAGTGTGCAGCACTTCCCATAGGATTTCCTCGCCCTGACGGCAATGTCCGGTGTGCTGATAAAAACGCAGATTTTCCCACGCGGTCAGTTCCGGCTTAATGCCCGCCTGATGTCCTAGATACAACAGATTATACTGATATTCCTCGCGGTTTTTGCAAATTTCATCATTATTCCACCGCACTTTGCCTTGTAACGGCTGAGCCAGCCCCGCCAAAATGCGCAGCAGACTGGTTTTGCCGATGCCGTTGTGCCCTTCAATCTGAACGAAATCTCCGCTTTGCCAGTGCAGATTCAGCGCCGTAAACAGGGTTTTATCGCCGCGTCGGCAGGCAAGTTGCTCCGTTTGTAATTGATTGATTTTCGACATGCCGTCATCGTTGTCCCTGCTGAAATAAACTTATCGAATTCTATCATAAGGTTATGCAATGGCGTAGGCGTGATAGACGGAAATTCCTACCTCTTTAGTTGTAAATCGGCGCCTTATTGATTTAGCGCAAAATTCCCCTTAGGGCGCAGCAGTGCCGTAAATATTTTTATAACGGGTGTTTGCGGAAAAGTGCGGTATAAAAAAATAAAGTTTTTTATTAAATTAGGATTTAATTTTAATTTATGTGCATTTGTTGAAGTATTATTTTGTTTTGTAATTATGTCAATCGTTTGATCTGAGATAAAATGCTGAAAAACTATTTGACAGATAAATTCTAAAGCGTAAGATTAAAAACGTTTTTGACCGACAGGACAGCATGTGATGTTGAATATGATTTTATCCCTCGACCTTCTCCTCCTCTCACAGACGTTGTGCGGATAGGTTGTGGATAAAAGAAATTAACGACAAAACCGGAATACAAACCCGCACTTAAAAAAGAGGCGGGTTTTTTTGTTATAAATCGGGCGAAAAAGTACCGCACTTTAAACCGGCTCAATCTATGTAAGGATAACGATATGACAGACCAGGTAATTATTTTTGATACCACATTGCGTGACGGTGAACAGGCGTTGAAGGCCAGTTTAACCGTAAAAGAAAAACTCCAGATCGCCTTTGCGCTGGAACGTTTGGGAGTGGATGTCATGGAAGTTGGTTTTCCGGTATCTTCCGCCGGCGATTTTGAATCGGTGCAGACTATTGCGCGTAATATTAAAAACAGCCGGGTGTGTGCGTTGTCGCGTGCCATCGAAAAAGATATTGATGTCGCGGCGCAGGCGTTAAATGTAGCGGAGGCATTTCGTATTCATACCTTTATCGCCACCTCGGCGTTGCATGTGGAAGCCAAACTGCGGCGCACCTTTGAAGATGTGATGACAATGGCGGTAAATGCAGTCAAGCGTGCTCGCCGTTACACCGACGATGTCGAGTTTTCCTGTGAAGACGCCGGTCGTACCGGTATCGACAATATCTGTCGAGTGGTAGAAGCGGCGATTAAGGCCGGCGCGACCACAGTGAATATTCCCGATACCGTGGGATATTGCCTGCCGTTGGAATACGGCGAGATTATCGCCAACGTCATGAATCGCGTGCCGAACGTGGATAAAGCGATCATTTCCGTGCATTGTCATAATGATTTAGGCATGGCGACGGCAAACTCTCTAACTGCGGTGCAAAAGGGCGCGCGCCAAATCGAATGTACTGTCAACGGTATCGGCGAACGTGCTGGCAATACGGCGTTGGAAGAAGTGGTGATGGCGCTTAAAACTCGTCAGCCGTTGTTCGGCGCGGACAGCCGCATCAATACGCAGGAAATTCATCGTGTCAGCCAAATGGTGAGCCAGCTTTGCAATATGCCGATTCAGCCGAATAAGGCGATTGTCGGCGCCAATGCCTTCGCCCATTCTTCCGGCATCCATCAGGACGGCATGGTGAAAAACAAAAATACCTATGAAATTATGGCGCCGGAAACGATTGGGCTGAAAAAAGAGAAACTGAATCTTACCGCCCGTTCTGGTCGCGCCGCGGTGAAAAATCACATGGACGCCATGGGCTATCAGGAAAGCGAATACGATTTGGATAAATTATATGACGCCTTCCTGAAACTGGCGGATAAAAAAGGGCAGGTTTTTGATTATGATCTGGAGGCGCTGGCCTTTATCGATATGCAGCAGGGCGATGAAGATCGGTTAACGCTAGATGTGATTACCTCGCAGATGATCAGCCATTTGCCGGCTTCCGCCTTTGTGCAGCTGGAACTGGACGGTCAGCGGATCAGTCAGGTTTCCAGCGGCGGCAATGGACCGGTGGATGCGGTGTTTAACGCGATCTTGAAAATTACCGGCATCGACCTGAAGATGCTGAGCTATAATTTAACCGCCAAAGGTGAAGGCGCCGAAGCGCTGGGGCAGGTGGACATCGTGGTGGAACATGAAGGTCGCCGCTTCCATGGGGTTGGTTTGGCAACAGATATCGTCGAATCTTCGGCACGCGCGTTGATCCACGCGATCAATGCCATTTATCGGGCGCATAAAGTGGCGGATTTAAAATCGCATAAAATTTCACATTAATAATAAGGAATAATGCAAATGCAGAATTATAACGTAGCAGTATTAAGCGGCGACGGTATCGGGCCGGAAATTATGGCGGAAGCCATTAAAGTGCTGGATGCGGTGCAGCAAAAATATCATTTTAAATTACATTACCGCACTTTTGAGGTCGGCGGCATTGCCATTGATCATCAGGGAACGCCGTTGCCGGCGGCAACGGTGCAAGGTTGTGAACAAGCCGATGCGGTTTTATTCGGTTCGGTGGGTGGACCCAAATGGACACACCTACCACCGGAACAGCAGCCGGAGCGCGGAGCGTTGTTGCCATTGCGCAAACATTTCAAATTATTTTGCAATTTACGCCCAGCGACACTTTATACCGGCTTGGAAAAATTTTGCCCGTTGCGTGCCGATATTGCCGCAAAAGGCTTTGATATGGTGACGGTGCGCGAGCTGACCGGCGGGATTTATTTCGGTCAGCCGAAAGGGCGTGAGGGCAGCGGCGCGCAGGAAAAAGCTTATGATACCGAGGTGTATCAGCGCAATGAAATCGAACGAATTGCGAAAGTCGCCTTTGAAACTGCGCTGAAACGCAACAAACATGTCACTTCTGTGGATAAAGCCAATGTGCTGATGAGCTCGGTGTTGTGGCGCGAAACCGTGATTGAGGTGGCGAAACAATATCCGCAGGTGCGGCTGGATCATATTTATATTGATAATGCCACCATGCAGCTGATTAAACAGCCCGACTTTTTTGACGTGCTGCTTTGTTCCAACATGTTCGGCGATATTATTTCCGATGAATGTGCGATGATTACCGGTTCCATGGGGATGTTACCGTCTGCAAGCTTGAATGAAAACGGTTTCGGCTTATACGAACCAGCAGGTGGTAGTGCGCCGGATATCGCCGGCAAAGGTATTGCTAATCCGATTGCGCAGATTTTGTCCGCTGCCATGATGTTGCGTTACAGCTTTAATTTAAACGAAGCGGCGGATGCCATCGAACGGGCGGTGAAAAAAGTGCTTGCTGACGGTTATCGTACCGCGGATCTGGCGGATGAAAGCAAGCCGGTTTCCACTGCCGAAATGGGCACATTGATTGCGCAGGCAATTTAGCGACGACATAAAAGTGCGGTCGATTTTTACCGATTTTTAACCGCACTTTTGAGCGAGATTAAACATCATTGATTACCCTACGAGAACAGCATGAAAAAAACACTCTACCAAAAATTGTTCGACGCACACGTTGTTTATGAAGCGGAAGGCGAAACGCCGATTTTGTATATTAATCGGCATCTGATTCACGAAGTAACCAGCCCGCAAGCCTTTGATGGGTTGCGCACAGCACATCGTCAAGTACGTCAGACCGGTAAAACTTTCGGCACGATGGATCACAGCATTTCAACCCAAATCCGTGATGTGAATAAACTGGAAGGGCAAGCCAAAATTCAGGTACAGGAACTGGAAAAAAACTGTCGGCAAACGGGCATTACTCTGTTCGATATGAACACTAAACAGCAGGGGATCGTGCATGTCGTCGGACCGGAGCAGGGGCTAACGCTGCCGGGCATGACCATTGTATGTGGCGATTCGCATACTGCCACCCATGGCGCGTTCGGGGCATTGGCATTCGGAATCGGCACCTCCGAGGTGGAACATGTGCTGGCAACCCAAACCTTAAAACAGGCGCGGGCAAAAAATATGAAAATCGAAGTGCGCGGTAAAGTGGCGCCGGGCATTACGGCAAAGGATATCGTATTGGCGATTATCGGTAAAACAACCATGGCGGGCGGCACCGGACATGTGGTGGAATTCTGCGGCGAGGCGATTCGCGATTTATCTATGGAAGGACGGATGACGGTGTGCAATATGGCGATTGAGCTGGGCGCAAAAGCCGGTTTAATTGCGCCGGATGAAACGACGTTCGCTTATTTGAAAGAGCGTCCGTATGCGCCGAAAGGCAAAGATTGGGATGATGCGGTGACGTATTGGAAAACGTTGAAATCCGATGAGGATGCGCAATTTGACAGCGTAGTGGTTCTGGATGCCAGTGAAATTGCGCCACAGGTAACCTGGGGAACCAATCCCGGTCAGGTGATCGGCATTGATCGGCATGTGCCGAATCCGGCGGAGATGTCCGATCCGGTGGCGCGCGCCTCGGCAGAAAAAGCGCTGGCTTATATCGGTTTGGCGCCGGATACGGATTTAACCCAAGTGTCGGTGGATCAGGTGTTTATCGGGTCCTGCACTAATTCGCGCATTGAAGATTTACGCGCCGCAGCGGCCGTCATGAAAGGGCGCCAAAAAGCGGATAATGTTAAGCGCGTGTTAGTGGTGCCGGGATCGGGTTTAGTGAAAGAACAGGCGGAAAAAGAAGGGCTGGATAAAATTTTTATTGCTGCCGGTGCCGAGTGGCGTAATCCAGGCTGTTCCATGTGTTTGGGCATGAATGATGATCGTTTGGGCGAATGGGAACGCTGCGCTTCGACCAGTAACCGCAATTTTGAAGGGCGGCAGGGGCGTAATGGACGTACTCATCTGGTTAGCCCGGCAATGGCGGCTGCGGCGGCAGTATTCGGAAAATTTGTCGATATTCGTCATGTGAAATTAAATTAAGGAGCGCGCAATGGCAGGTTTTAAACAACTTACAGGTTTAGTGGTGCCGCTGGATGCGGCGAATGTGGATACCGATGCGATTATCCCGAAACAGTTTTTACAGGCGATTACCCGCCTAGGCTTCGGTAAACATTTATTTCATGAGTGGCGCTATTTGGATGCGGCAGGTACGCAGCCGAATCCCGAATTCGTGCTGAATTATCCGCAGTATCAAGGTGCCAGCATTTTACTGGCGCGTAAAAATCTGGGCTGCGGTTCTTCCCGTGAACATGCGCCTTGGGCGTTGGCGGACTATGGCTTTAAAGTGATGATTGCACCGAGCTTCGCCGATATTTTCTACAACAACAGCTTAAATAATCATATACTGCCGATCCGTTTAAGCGAGGAAGAAGTAGAAGATATTTTCCAGTGGGTATGGGCGCATCAGGGGCAGCCGATTGATGTGGATCTGGAAACCCAAACGGTGACGGTGGGGGATAAAATCTATCATTTTGACATTGATCCGTTTCGGCGCCATTGTTTGCTGAACGGACTGGATAATATTGGGCTGACATTACAGCATGAACAGGATATTGCCGCATACGAAAATACGATCCCAACATTTTTACGTTAATTGCAATAAATAAGGCTAACCATTTGGTTAGCCCGTTTTTCAGCGTAAATTTAGCTGGCGCCGGATTTTACGCAACAGCAAAAATACCCACGGCCACAGAATACCGCTGGCAATGGCGCCGAAAATTTCCTGCGAGTTGAAATTAGCATTGTGCAGTAACAATTCGATGAAAAAAATACCTAATCGCACGGCAAATACAAACAGAATGACCAACAGGCTTTGCATCCATAAGGACAGATTACGCAAAATCAAATAATTCAGCGCGATTAAATAAGCGAATACGGACAGTACCAGCGCATGTACACCCAAAATTGAGCCCAGCACCAAATCCCACACTACACCAAGCAGAAATGCTGAGCCAATGCTGACTTTCGTCGGAATCGCCAGTACCCAATACAACAAGACCAGCACAACCCATGCCGGTTTGAAGCTCTGCATTCCGGCCGGCCAAGGAGCAATTTCCAACACCATTGCCACAATAAAAATGCACACGATAATCAGACATTGCAGTAAAAAATGGCTTCGCATCAGTCTTCCTCCCGGTATAGCTGTAACTCCGGCGTTACCGGTTCCGGCGCAATTTCTGCCGGCGGTTCGGCATGCGGTTCTTCTGCCGGTAGCGGTGTTGTTTGACTGTCCGTTTCTTCCGTTACCGGCGTTTTATTCACTTTGTTGGCTTCCGCACCTTGATTTTCCAACCGTTGCTGCACCGCTTTTCTTACTTCTTCCGGCGTAATGGATTGCGCTTTATGCATATCTTCGTTGGTCGGCCATAGTAGCAGCACATAGCGCAGGCGTTCCATGGAAGCCAGCGGTTTTGCCGTAATCGTGGCGAAATAGTTTTTGCCGTCGCGTGAGACGTTTTCCACCACCGCAACCGGATAGCCTTCTAGAAAGCGTCCACCCAGCCCGGAGGTAACCAGTAAATCGCCTTTTACTATATCTACGGAACGCGGTACGTTGTCCAGCGTCAGCTCGTCGCTGCGTCCTGTGCCGCTGGCGATTACGCGCACGTCATTACGCAATACCTGAACCGGAATCGAATGGGTGACATCGGTTAACAGCAAAACTCTGCTGGTATCACTGCCGACGGAAATAATTTGCCCGACTACGCCTTTTTCGTCAATCACCGGCTGACCGACATAAGCGCCGTCCTTTTCCCCTTGATTGATCACAACCAGTTGGCGGTAAATATCGGTTTCGGCGGTTAATACTTCCGCGATTTTTTTGTATTCATCGGTGCGCAGCGGAGAATTCAGCAGCAGGCGCAACCGCTGGTTTTCCACTTTTAGCTGATCCAACAGCAATAAATCGGCATTTTTTTCTCGCAATTGCTCACGCAACACTTTATTTTCAATTTGCAGTTTATTGGTATCGACCAGATTATCTGAAACGCCGTCGAGTACCGTACGCGGCGTATTGGCGAGATAATACAGCCCACCTACCGCGGTTTCCATTACACTGCGGGCTTTAATCATGGTATTGGTCTGACCGTCGGATAAAATCAGCGCAATGGAGGCGATAACCGCCATAATAAGCCGTAAACCGATGGGGGGCGATTTGCCGAAAATGGGTTTCATATCGTTATCCGGGACAAAAAGTGCGGTGAAAATAACCGCACTTTTTCTATGATGCCACGCAATTAAATTTCGTCGCTGAAAATATCGCCGCCGTGCATATCGATCATTTCCAGCGCTTCGCCACCACCGCGTGCCACGCAGGTTAACGGATCTTCGGCAACGATCACCGGCACGCCAGTTTCCTGCGACAGCAGAATATCAATATTGCGCAATAAGGCGCCGCCGCCAGTCAGCACCATACCGCGTTCAAAAATATCCGCGGCATGTTCTGGCTGGCATTCTTCCAACGCGGTACGTACCGCAGTGACAATGCCGTTGAGCGGTTGCTGAATGGCTTCCAGCACATCGCGCGAGGTTAGTTTGAAGGTCCGCGGCGCGCCTTCGGCGAGATTATGCCCGTGCACTTCCATTTCTTTGATTTCATCACCTTCCTGAATATAGGCGCTGCCGATTTCCTGTTTAATTCGCTCGGCAGTGGGTTCGCCGATAATGGAACCGAATGTGCGACGCACATAAGCGATAATGGCTTCGTCGAAACGGTCGCCACCGATCCGTACGGAGGAGGAATAAACGATACCGTTTAATGAAATCACCGCCACTTCTGTAGTGCCGCCGCCGATATCAATCACCATCGAACCGGTTGCGGTGGACACCGGCAGTTTGGCGCCGATTGCCGCCGCCATAGGTTCTTCAATCAAATACACTTCGCGCGCACCGGCACCGATGGCGGATTCTTTAATGGCGCGGCGTTCCACTTGAGTGGCGCCGGCTGGTACGCACACCAACACGCGCGGACTCGGGCGCATAAAATTGCCGCTGTGCACTTGTTTAATAAAATATTGCAGCATTTTTTCCGTGACGAAAAAGTCGGCGATCACCCCGTCTTTCATGGGACGGATAGCCAGAATGCTTTTGGGGGTTCGACCCAGCATCAGTTTCGCTTCTTTACCGACCGCCGCGATGCTTTTCAGCGACCCGGAACGGTCTTGGCGAATCGCGACCACGGAAGGTTCATCCAATACGATGCCTTGACCTTTAACATAGATAAGAGTGTTTGCTGTACCGAGATCGATGGAGAGATCGTTTGAAAACAGACCGCGAATTTTTTTGAATAACATAAGAATTCCGTAAAATAAATTGTATAAGAAATACTCAATCCAGAGTGTTGAAAAAATTGTGCTAAATGTATCAAAAAATCGGGGGTTAGGACAGAAATTTTTACATAAACTGCGTGAAATCCGACCGCACTTTTGGCGCAACGCGCAGGGCTACTGGGGAAATGAGGCGCAGCCCGAAACTGCGCCGTTGTCGCTTAGCCTTTCGCTAAAATCGGTTTCAGGAAGCGTGCAGTGTGCGAGCCTTTTACGCGACAAACCTGCTCCGGCGTGCCGGTTGCAATAATCCGACCGCCGCCGCTGCCGCCTTCTGGACCGAGGTCCACAATCCAATCGGCGGTTTTGATCACATCCAGATTATGTTCGATGACTACAATGGTATTGCCCTGATCACGCAGGCGGTGCAAGACTTCAAGCAATTGTTTGATATCCGCAAAATGCAGACCGGTGGTGGGTTCGTCCAAGATATACAGGGTTTTGCCGGTATCCCGTTTCGACAGCTCCGTTGCCAGTTTCACCCGTTGCGCCTCACCGCCCGACAGCGTGGTGGAGGATTGACCCAAACGGATATAGGATAAGCCCACATCCATTAGGGTTTGCAGGCGGCGTGCAATCATCGGAATGGCGTCGAAAAATTCGCGCGCTTCTTCCACCGTCATATCCAGCACTTGATGGATGGTTTTGCCTTTGTAGCGGATTTCCAGCGTTTCGCGGTTGTAGCGTTTGCCTTTACATTGGTCACAAGGCACATACACATCGGGCAGGAAGTGCATTTCCACTTTGATCACACCGTCGCCCTGACAGGCTTCACAACGTCCGCCGCGTACATTAAAGCTGAAACGCCCCGGATTATAACCGCGCGCGCGCGATTCCGGCACGCCGGCGAACAGCTCACGGATTGGCGTGAACAACCCGGTATAGGTGGCGGGATTGGAACGCGGTGTACGCCCAATCGGGCTTTGATCGATATCGATCACTTTGTCGAAAAACTCCAGCCCTTCAATAGATTGATACGGCGCAAAATCAATGTTGTCGGCGCGGTTCAACGCATTTTGTGCCAGCGGGAACAGGGTATCGTTGATTAGGGTGGATTTGCCCGAGCCGGACACGCCAGTGATACAGGTAAACAATCCCACCGGAATTTCCAGATTAACTCGTTGCAGATTATTGCCCGCCGCACCGTTTAATTTCAGGATTTTTTGCTTATCAAGTGCGGTGCGTTTTTGCGGAATTTCGATCTTTTCTTTGCCCGACAAAAATCTGCCGGTCAGCGAGTCAGGATTTGCCATAATCTCTTGCGCCGTGCCTTGCGCCACCACATAGCCGCCGTGTACGCCCGCGCCGGGACCGATATCGATAATATGATCGGCCGCCATAATCGCATCTTCGTCATGTTCCACCACAATAACGGTATTACCGAGATTACGCAGGTGAATCAGTGTGTTCAGCAGGCGTTCGTTATCGCGTTGATGCAGACCGATCGAGGGTTCGTCCAGCACATACATCACGCCGACCAACCCGGCGCCGATTTGGCTGGCAAGGCGGATACGTTGCGCTTCGCCGCCGGATAAGGTTTCGGCGGAACGGGAAAGCGACAGATAATTTAGTCCGACATTCACCAAAAATTGCAGACGTTCTTTGATTTCTTTCAGGATTTTATCTGCGATCTGCGCTTTTTGCCCGCTGAGCGTCAGAGTGTCCATAAACTGTAGCGTGTCACCGATACTTTTTTCCGATACTTCCGGCAGATTGGTTTCGCCGATATATACATGGCGTGCTTCCGGACGCAGACGCGAACCACCGCAATCGGCACAGGGACGAGTGCTGATGTTTTTCGCCAGTTCTTCCCGCACGGACAGCGATTCAGTTTCTTTATAACGGCGTGCCATATTATTCAAAATCCCTTCAAACGGATGATGACGCACCACCACATCGCCGCGATCGTTCATATATTGAAATTCAATTTCTTCCTTGCCCGAGCCGTGCAAAATAATATGTTGAATTTTTTTCGGTAAGGCTTCAAACGGGCTTTCAATCTCAAAGCCGTAGTGTTTGGCGAGCGATGTCAGCATTTGGTAATAATAAAAATTACGCCGATCCCAGCCCTTGATTGCGCCGCCGGCAAGAGAAATCGACGGATTCTGTACCACCCGTTTTTCATCAAAATATTGCTGCACACCTAGACCGTCGCAGGTCGGACAGGCACCCGCCGGGTTATTAAAGGAAAATAAGCGCGGTTCCAGTTCTGGTACGGAATAGCCGCAGTGCGGACAGGCAAAATTGGCGGAAAACAGCAGTTCTTCCGCCTGCGGATTTTCCATATCTGCCACAACCGCGGTACCGCCGGAAAGCTCCAACGCGGTTTCAAAGGATTCTGCCAATCGCGTGGCGAGATCCGACCGCACTTTGAAACGGTCCACCACCACCTCAATAGTATGCTTTTTCTGCAATTCCAGCTTTGGCGGATCAGATAAATCGCAGATCTCACCATCAATTCGTGCGCGGATATAACCCTGCGCTGCAATATGCTGCAACATTTTGATATGTTCGCCTTTACGCTCTTTCACCACTGGCGCAAGCAGCATCATTTTGCTGTCTTGCGGCTGCGACAGCACTTTATCTACCATTTGACTGATGGTTTGCGCACTCAGCGGCACATTGTGGTGCGGGCAGCGCGGTTCACCGACTCGCGCGAATAGCAGGCGTAGATAATCGTGAATTTCGGTAATTGTCCCGACGGTGGAACGCGGGTTATGCGAGGTGGATTTCTGCTCAATAGAAATCGCCGGCGACAGCCCTTCAATATGATCCACATCCGGTTTTTCCATTAAAGATAAGAATTGGCGGGCATAAGCGGACAGTGATTCCACATAGCGGCGCTGACCTTCCGCATACAGCGTGTCAAAGGCAAGGGAGGATTTTCCTGAGCCGGATAATCCGGTGATCACAATTAATTTGTCGCGCGGAATAGTGAGGTTGATATTTTTTAAATTATGGGTTCTTGCCCCACGAATGTCGATTTTTTCCATGATAATAGCAGATAGGTGAATTCGGATGAAACCGAGTTAAAATTGCGATCATTATCGCATATTCTTAAATAACTGTGCAAATATCCAGTAAAAATTGTGTTAAGAGATAGATCTTTTTGTCATTTTAAGGCAAAATAAGCGGAATTTTTACATCACACAGTATTGAGCAGAGGACAGTATGGCCGGAGTAAATAAAGTTATTATTGTAGGAAACCTGGGTAACGACCCAGAAGTGCGCACCATGCCAAACGGCGAAGCAGTCGCCAATATCAGCGTAGCGACCAGCGAAAGCTGGCTGGACAAAAACACCAATGAACGCCGTGAAGTGACTGAATGGCACCGTATTGTATTTTATCGCCGTCAGGCGGAAGTGGCAGGCGAGTACCTGCGTAAAGGTTCTAAAGTGTATGTGGAAGGGCGTTTAAGAACCCGTAAATGGCAGGATCAAAACGGTCAGGATCGTTATACCACGGAAATTCAGGGTGACGTCTTGCAAATTCCCGGCCCCCCCCCAAACCCAAAACCCCCCCCCCGACTGCAGAACCGCCGATGGCAAACGACAGCTTTGACGATGATATTCCGTTTTAACTGATTGCAAAACGATAAACCAGAGAATGATTAAGAGAAGCGTTGTTTAGAACGCTTCTCTTTTTTACATTTACTTTAGTGTATTTTTTGTTGAGTCGTATTGATAGCGAAATACCATGCTCCGACAAGCAACTGTGTGATATGAGATTATGAACTCAACTGTGTGTGCAAACACGCGAAATATGTGCTGATGCCGATTGGTTATTGCCTCTCCAATAGCTCAATTTGATACAACAAAAGTGCGGTCAGATTTGCCGATGTTTTGGCAAACCTGACCTTTTTACTTAAAATAAGGCGATTATTTGGCTAAATCAAACACTTCCGTAATAGCCGCTTTGGTATAAATGTCGCTCATTTGCCAATCTTTCGCATTTTGAACCGCATTATCAATTACGGCGCTCAGTTGTTTGTCGTTGACAGCGAGTTGTGCCAGTGTAGTCGGCGTGCCGATTTTGGCGAACCAAGATTTGAGCGCGGCAATGCCTTCTTCGGCAGTTCGCAAGCCGAAAATTTCGCGGGCGAAACGTTCAAACTGTGGTCGGTTTCGTTTTTTCCACCATGTCATCCATGCCGGCATCACCACAGACAGTCCGGCACCGTGCGGTACATCGCAAATGGCACTTAACGCATGTTCAATCATGTGATTCGGATAGCTGAAGCCGGTAGTTCCCACGTAAGTTAAACCGTTCAGTGCCATGGTCGCCGCCCAAGCGAATTCACCGCGGGCATCCAAATCGTTCGGGTCGTTGAGCAGGATTTCCGTAGTGCGGATGACGGTTTTGATATTAGCTTCTACCTGCATGTTGATGAGCTCAGGCTGTACGCTGGCGGTAAAATAGCCCTCAATAGAATGGGCAATAATATCCGCTGCTGAATACACCAAATAATCCCGGCTGACAGTCGCCTGTAATTTAGGATTGATGACCGAGACTTTCGGATACAAATCCTCACCATTAATGGCATATTTTTGCTGAGTTTGTTCGTTCATCACCACGCCGCCGTTATTCATTTCGCTACCTGTTGCCGCAAGGGTCATGATGTCGAAAATCGGCAGGTTTTTCTCAACCACTGCTTTGTCAATAAAGAAATCCCATACATCGCCGGCATACAATGCGCCTGCGGCGATGGCTTTGGCGCTGTCTAAGCAGGAACCGCCACCGACGCTTAAAATACTGTCTATCCCTTGTTGGCGAACAAGTTTAATTCCCTCGTTTACTTTGCTTAAAATCGGATTGCTTTTAATGCCGCCGAATGCAACGAATTCAATACCGTTGGCGTTCAAACTGGCGGCGACATCGTCAAACAAGCCCGATTGTTTAATCCGCTCGCTGCCGTACACCAGCAACGTTTTTTTGACACCGAATTGGTGCATATAAGCGCCAATATTTTTTTCTTTATCGACACCGAATTCAATGCGGGTCGGATTGCGAAAACTGAATGAATACATGGTATGTTCCTCTTTAACAATGAAAAATTATTTTAACTTAGCGTAATCGGCATCAGAAACCGGCTCCAGCCATTCATTACGGGTATTTTCACCCGGTACTTCGATAGCAAGATGCTGAAACCATGCGGTTGACGCCGCACCGTGCCAATGTTTCACACCGGCTGGAATATGCACCACATCACCGGCTTTTAGGGCTTGAGCCGGTTTGCCCCATTCTTGATAATAGCCGCGTCCTGCGGTGACAATCAACATTTGTCCGCCACCTTTGCTGGCGTGATGAATGTGCCAGTTATTCCGCGTGCCCGGTTCAAAAGTGACATTGCCGATAGGCAGTTGTTCCATAGACAGCATATTCAGATAGCTTTTGCCGACAAAATATTGCGCATAAGCGGTATTTTCTTCCCCTAGCGGAAATGGGCTTATCGCCGGTCTTGATATTTGGCGAATCTCTGTGAGTTGTTCATCGCTCAGACCGTTTTGCTGGCTAATGTGAATATGCGCGTGTAATTGATTTTCTGCCCCTTGCATTGTACTTAACGCCGCAACGGTAATGATTTCCCGTTCCTGCCAGTTAAGCAAATCGTTGGCAAAAATATCGCCGAATAAATGCGTTTTCAGATAGCGGTCGATCTCCGGCGAAAGAGCGGAGAGGTCGACGGTTTGTCCGACTAAACGGGTTTGTGTTTGCGTGCCGAGTGCAAGTAAATCGGTATTTCCCGGCAACAGGCGTGCAGAACGCCCTTGTTCGGTTTTCAACCCTTGCGCGCGTCGGGCTGCAACACGTTCTGATAACGCGGATAGGGCGTTTAAACTGCGCGGAAAACCTGCATAAGCATAAAGTTGTACTATCGCAGCCTGAATTTCATTTATGCTTAAATTATTATCCAATGCTTGATCGATGGCGGCATTCAGGCGAGGAATATCCCCCTTTGCGCTAAACGCGCCGATCTGGGCGAGGCTGTATTGTTTATTGGAAAGTGCCATTTGTCTGACTCCTTGTTGATTTTTGAACGGCGTTTGCACGATATTTTGCGCCGCGGTTTCGGATATTGTGCATGTCAAAAGTGCGGTCAAAATCGCCGTTGTTTCTTCATTATGTTAAACACTAATAAGCGAATGGTTGGATTGTAATTCCATTTTAATCTCATTAAAATGAATAAATATAGAAAACACAATTCCGAAAAATGAGATTATGAACCGATTAGATGCGTTAAAATATTTTGTCGTTGCTACTGAAACCTTAAGTTTTCGGGCAACGGCAGAGCGGTTTTCTGTTTCGCCGCAAGTGATTACCCGCGTGATAGGTGAATTGGAAAATGAATTGGGCGAACAATTATTTAAACGCAATACCCGTTCTATTCGCTTATCGGATTTTGGTGCGCAATGGTTGCCCAAAGCGGAACAGTTTTTGCAGCAGGAACACGCCTTATTCGGTTCGCCTAGGGTGAATGATAACGAATTGTCCGGTATCGTGCGGATCACCGCGCCGCCGTCAGCCTACAGTGATTGGGTGCTGAAGCAACTGTTGATTGCCTTAACGCCCTATCCTGATATTCGTATTGATTGGCGCACTGGGTTTGATGTACTAAAAACGGTGGAAGATCAAATAGATATCGGTGTAAGAATTACGCAATCGCCGGAACAAAACTGGATCGCGAAAAAAATCCGCATGCTGAACGAACCAATTGTGGCTTCGCCTAAACTGCTTGAACAGGTTGGGCAGCCTGAAAATATCACTGATTTGGTGGCGCGCTTTCCGCTCGGAAGTCTGCTGAATAACAAAACCAATCGACCTTGGCATTGGTATGTCAATGATGAACTGATCCCCATTTATCAGGCCAATGTAGTGACTGATGATACGAAAGCCTTGTTGCAAGCTGTTCTGGCAGGCAGAATATTTGCCCCGATTCCTTATATGGATTGCCGGCATTACTTCGAAACGGGCGAATTGGTAAAGGTGTTTCCTTACAGCGAGTCACAAAAATGGGCGTATTATTTATATCGTCCCAGACAGACCATTACCGCTAGACGGGTACTGGTGGTGTATGAATTGCTGGAAAAAATTTATTTAAGCCATCGCGCCATATAATCTCACCATATAAAAGTGCGGTGGGTTTTAACGATATTTTTAATACGCTAAAAAACGGATTGAAAATCGACCGCACTTTTAGGCTAGTCTCTCTGTATTTTTATTTATCTTGATAGCTAATACTCTCTTTTGTATGGTGCTTAAGGTTATGCTGGTGATATTTTGTATTGAGTTATTTTGCATGGTAAGCCATTTTTGTGATATGTTTAAAACCGAGCCTGCTCTGGCAGCCGTTCAACCTGATTTAACGATGAAAGCAAAGGAGATTATTATGCTACGTTATTCCGTTATCTTTTTCGTGATTGCCATTATTGCTGCGGCATTGGGCTTTGGTGGCATCGCCGGCAGCGCGGCAGGTATTGCCAAAATCCTGTTTATTGCATTTTTGGTTTTGGCGGTATTGTCTCTACTTTTCGGCCGCAGACTTTAAAACGGCTGGAAAAAGAAGCTGAGGTTTAACCTCATCGCGTTAGAGATGTAATTGAAGGACTGATACCGATATTATGTTGGGCTCAGTTCTTTTTATTTTTGTATTCCTCCTTTAGTAGTGATTCGCAATAGCCGGTTTTGGCAAGTGAATATGATTACATTGCGCATTTCGCCGCCGGCAACGTCTATTGGCGGCTATCATTGAATTTGATCTTTGCAGAATAAATAAACCTCTTTTATAAAAACGTTATGCATATTATTATATAACCAATTTTTAATTGAGGTGATCTTATGAAATTTAAACGTTTTTTGTTGGTGATGTTTACCTGTTGTATCGCATTATCTTCCTTTGCCGAACGTACCGTAACCGATCAGTTAAACCGCGCGGTCGTGATTCCTGATCACGTACAGCGAGCGGTTATTCTGCAACATCAAACACTGAATATTGCAGTGCAGTTGGATGCGCTTAAACAAGTAGTGGGCGTGTTATCCAAATGGAAAAAACAACTGGGAGCGAACTATGTTCGGCTGGCACCAGAGCTGGAAAAGATGGCGACACCCGGTGATCTTAACGAAGTCAATATCGAAAGCCTGTTGCGATTGCAACCGGATGTGGTGTTTGTCACTAATTATGCGCCGCCGCAAATGATTGAACAAATTTCTAATGCGGGTTTGCCGGTTATTGCGATTTCGCTGCGTAGCGGTGATGAACGCGAGCAAGCAAAATTAAATCCCACTTTGGAAAATGAAGATGAAGCCTATAATGACGGGTTAAAACAAGGAATTCGTTTAATTGCCGAAGTGTTTGAAAAACAGGCGCAGGGCGAGGCGTTAATCCGAGCAGCCTTTGCCAACCGTCAGCTGCTGGCGCAGCGGCTGGGCGATATCAAACCTGCCGACAGAATAAAAGTTTATATGGCCAATCCGGATTTAACCACTTACGGCTCAGGCAAATATACCGGCTTAATGATGGAACATGCCGGCGCCTATAATGTGGCTGCTGCAACAATTAAAGGCTATAAACAGGTTTCGCTGGAAAATGTACTAAGTTGGAATCCGCAGGTTATTTTTGTGCAGAACCGGTATCCCGATGTCGTCAACCAAATTCGTACTTCTGCCGAATGGGCAAATATAGCCGCGGTGAAAAACGAACGAGTTTATCTGATGCCGGAATATGCCAAGGCTTGGGGTTATCCGATGCCGGAAGCGCTGGCTTTGGGCGAATTGTGGATGGCGAAGAAACTGTATCCGCAGCGGTTTGGGGATATCGATCTGGATAAACTGGTTGACGATTATTATGTTACATTCTACCGCACTCACTATAAAGACTGACTGAGGCGGTATGTCGCATCATAATAAACGGATATATCCGCTGATCATATTGCTGATTATTACCGTTCTGGTTGCGTTGGGGATCGGGCGGTATTCTCTTTCTGTGCCAGAAGTCATTCATATTCTGTTGGCAAAAGTCAGCGGTCTCCCTTTGGCGCCGATTCAACAGCAGATAATTTTTCAAGTCCGCCTGCCGCGGATTCTGCTTGCTGCACTAGTGGGCGCCGGGCTGGCGTTAAGCGGCTGTGTATTGCAGGGCGTTTTTCGCAACCCGTTGGTCGATTCGCATATTATCGGAGTAACTTCCGGTGCGGCCTTTGGCGGTACATTAGCGATTTTTCTGGGATTCGGTATTCAAGGGTTATTTTTTAATACCGTTATATTCGGGGTAGGCACCTTGCTCGCGGTTTTCTTGCTCAGTTATAAATTGATGAAACAAAGTCTGCTAATGCTTATCCTTACTGGTATGATGTTAAGCGGATTTTTCTCCGCGTTGGTCAGCCTGTTACAGTATATTTCCGACGTTGAAGAAAAACTGCCGAGTATTGTGTTCTGGTTAATGGGCAGTTTCGCCACCGCCAACGACGAAAAACTGTATTTCTTCTTTCTGCCTTTTATCTGTTGCAGCGCTGTGTTGTTAGGGGTGCGCTGGCGCTTGAATTTGTTGTCTTTGGGGGATAAGGAAGCCAAAGCGCTGGGCATCAAAGTGACACCGCTGCGCTGGTGTGTTCTGTTTTGCAGCGGAGTGATTGTTGCCTGTCAGGTTGCGGTCAGCGGCAGTATCGGCTGGGTGGGGTTGATCATTCCGCATATCGGTCGTATGCTGGTTGGTGCTAATCATCAGAGTTTATTACCTTGTTCCATGTTAATCGGCGCGATTTATATGATCGTTGTCGACTGTTTTGCGCGCGCCGCGGCTGATGCGGAAATTCCGATCAGTATTTTAACTTCGCTGATCGGTGCGCCGTTATTCGGCTTTCTACTGTATAAACTGAAACGGGACGGCTGGAATGAATAAAAGTGCGGTGATTTTTTGCCGAGATTTAAGCTTTGCTTATACTGCACAGCCGTGGCTGTTCCGCGCGCTTTCTTTTGCGCTTGCCCAAAGCGATGTTCTAGCGGTTTTAGGGCCGAACGGCTGCGGCAAAAGTACGCTGTTGGATATTCTGCTGAAAATTCGTCAGCCACTAACCGGCGAAGTGGTTGCTGACAAGCCGTGCTGCTTTGTGCCTCAGTTTTTTACACCGCCTTTTGCATATAGTGTGTTGGATATTGTTTTGATGGGGCGTTCGACGCATATCGGAATGTTTTCCACCCCTAAAGCGGCAGATCGGGAAATTGCCCGAGACGCGTTAAACAGTTTGGGATTGCTTGCTGTTGCAGATAAGGATTTCAGATTATTGTCCGGCGGGCAACGGCAGATGGTATTAATTGCCAGAGCACTTGCCAGTGAGGCGCCGATTATGCTATTGGACGAACCCGCATCGGCGCTGGATTTGTATAATCAAAACCAGTTATTATCTTTGCTGCGCCGACTTGCTGAACAAAGAAAATTGACCATTATTTTCACAACCCATCAGCCTAATCATGCCGCGTTACTGGCGAATAAAACCTTACTACTCAAAAAAGACGGTTTTTTATTCGGTGAGACCAGTCAGATTCTGAATAGCGAAAATCTCAGTGAATTGTTTAATATTACGATGTTACAACGGCGGATCGATTACCGCCGGAGCATTTTCCGCCACTTTGTCCCTTTATATGATGTGGCGTTAGCGCGGCATGATGACAAACGATCATAATGACAATAAGAGAATAACGTTATTAGGAATAAAACGGGCGCAACAAAAGTGCGGTGGTTTTTTCTGTGATTTTACCATTCTTGCTATTGAATAAATTTATTCTTCTTTTTCTAATATAAATATATTTATAAGTTAGATAAATTTAATAATTATATTTATTTTAGGCGTTTCTCTATACTTAGGCTCCGTAACACAAAATACAGAATGAAAGGAGTAGAAAATGCCCATTGTTATTTATATTTTTGCAATTAGCGCGTTTGCGCTAGGATTGGCGGAGTTTCTGCCGATTGGTTTATCTGATGTGATTGCGGTTGATTTGGGTGTGAGTGTGGAGCAAGTGGGCAAGAATGTTACAGCGTATGCGCTGGGCGCGACAATTTCGGCACCGATTTTGACCGCTTTAACCACAAACTGGTCGCGTAAAACAGTCATGCTAACTACGGCAGGGCTGTTTAGTGTCGGTAGTCTATTGGCAGTATTGGCTGGGAATTTAGCTGTGATGACGGCCAGTCGTTTTCTAGCGGGGGTGGGACACGGTTTATTTTTAGCGGTCGCATCCAGCACGGCAGCCGATCTGGCGGGCAAAGCAAGGGCTGGACGTGCTGTTGCCGTGGTGTTTAGCGGTTTTACACTGGCTATGGCAGTAGGTGTGCCGCTCAGTACGTGGTTGGGCGGTATAATTTCCTGGCGCTGGGTAATGAGTCTGGTGACATTATTCGGCATTATTGGCGGAGTTGGGTTATTGTGTGGTATGAAAGACTGCTTACCAACCGCTGAGCGGCAATCTGTGGCAGAGAATTTGCATATACTGTTCAGTCCGTTCTTATTGTCAGCAGCGCTGGTGACAGTGTTTGCCTATGCGGGTACCTTCAGCGCCTATACTTATATCGCTCCAATGTTGAACCAAATTACAGGCGTTGCAGTGCAGCACATCGGTATTTTTATGCTGATTTACGGTATATCAGCTGCGATTGGCAATATCTGGGGAGGTCATCTTACTGACCGATTAGGTGAATATAAAGCCAATATTCTGATTATTTCAGGGATTATTCTTACCGCACTTCTAATGTGGTTTGCGCTGTCTTCCATCGTCGCAATGGGTGTGCTGGTGGCGAGCCTGGGTTTTTTCACTTTTGCCGTTGTGCCGTCATTACAGGCCCGTTTACTGAAATTGGCAATCGGTTTTTCTTCCAATGCTCAGGGCATCGCAGCCGGTCTGAATATTGCGGGTTTTAATCTGGGCGTTGCGTTTGGTTCATTTACTGGCGGTGTCGTGATCGCTCACGGTGGTTTTGCTTATACTCATCTTGCCGCCGTTGTGTTATCGCTTATCGGTTTGAGTCTGATGCTTTGGCAAAGCAAAAAATTCGTCAATGCTCAAATGTGTTGAATTCGCGACGATAAAAACTAATTGTTGCGTGTTAATATCGAAATTATAAGCTGCCTGAAAGATTTCGTTGGGCAGTTTTTTATCACTGTTTCTTTTATTTTACGCTACATTCTATTAATATTTCTATATCACTCCGTTAATCCAGTAAAAAATTTATTGCTATGTCTTATCTTTCGCAACTGAAAACTTTTCTTGAAGTTTATCGGGTCAGATCCATGTCGCAGACTGCAGCGAATCTACATATTACTCAGCCTACGGTATCACTGCATATTCAATCGTTGGAAAGCCTGATGGGCAAACCATTATTTGTGCGACAGGCGCGTGGCGTGCTAGCAACTCCGATAGCCGATGAACTGGCGCGTGCCATTGCGCCACATATTGATAGTCTTGAGAATAAGCTGCTCAGCATCAAGCTTGGTTCTCCCAACGGTGGCACGGTGCATATTGCTTGTTCGCCCGATTTTCTACACCATCGGTTGTTGAATATTATCGCACCACTGCTTGATCATCATATTAATTTGCGCTTTCAACTCGGTAATCGGGATTTTGTCTATCAAACGTTGGAAAATGATGGGGTAGATTTGGCGTTTACTGCCAGTGCACCTTCGCCCGAACGTTACAATTTTGCCCATTTTATGCGGGAAAAATTCTATTTAGTCTGTTCGCCACAGCTGATTAAATTACAAGATCGGCTTGATCCAGCATTGCTGGCACAAACGCCGTTGCTTGCCTTTGATGAAAATTTGCCACTGGTACGCAATCTGTGGATAGCATTATTCCGGACTGCACCGACTGTGCAGGCGAACCTTATTGTGCCTGATCTTCGCATCATTAAAGCGCTCGTCATACAAGGTGCCGGCTGGACAGTATTGTCTGATTATCATTGCCGTCAAGAGTTGATTGACGGCAGGTTAGTTAATCTTACGCCGCAGGCGCTTGCCCCAAGTAATGATATTTATCTTGTCTGGAATAAAAATAAACGATTATCGGCATCAGCAAACTATATCAAAGAGTATATTCTGAACCAGAATGGCGATAACGCACATTGAAAACAAAACGCACAACTGTATTGCCTTATACCGGCACGCGGGTAGAATTCTCCACTTTTTTTACCGCACTTTAGAGAACGGTTATACCTTAATGGTATAACCGCCGTGTTGGTAACAGTACGTCAGAATTTCAGAGTTTCACCTTCTTTCGGTACGCTGACCCGATCCGTCATGTTATTTTTTTGCACATATTG
The DNA here is from genome assembly GCF_000827595.2 of Necropsobacter massiliensis. Lineage (GTDB taxonomy): Bacteria > Pseudomonadota > Gammaproteobacteria > Enterobacterales > Pasteurellaceae > Necropsobacter > Necropsobacter massiliensis. Next base: position 243,036 of record NZ_LN776178.1, read on the forward strand.
GCGCATATCCCGGCTGGAAACAGTCGTGTGGTTTACCGCATCCATATGCACCGTAATAATATTCGCCTGTGGAGCGCGCTGATAGACCCTGCTTACATCGGCGGTGCCCATAATAATACCGCCGTCCATGTTTGCCAGTTTGGCATATCCGGTGTTCATCACGATCACTTTGGGTTGATAATCTGTTAATGCTTGCTCAACTGCCGAATTCCAGATCGTATCGCCGACCACATACAGGATTTGCTCATTCGGCGCTTGGAAAATCACGCCCATGGCATCGCCTAACAGCTCTGCTATTTGTGGATTAGCGTACATTCCATCAGTGCCGTGTTGACCGCCAGTTTTACTGAGTTTTACCGTGCCGAATGCCGTGTTTTTGCCGACTACGCGCACATCCGTGAAGCCTTGTTTGCGCACAATGGCGGCATCACCGGCGTTCTGAACGAAAATCGGCGTGTCTTTGGCGATCAGCTTCTGTGCCGCTTCATCCCAGTGATCGGCGTGAGTATGCGTCAGGATTACCGCATCCACGCCTGAAAGTACGGTTTCGACTGGTTGAGTCATATCAATTAACGGATTGCGCGCAGCGCTGTTTACCGTGCCGGCAAAACCAGCGTAACTACCTTTCGGCGCTAAGTACGGATCGAGCAAAAAAGTTTTATCGCCGTACTGGATTTTGGCGGTGGCATTGCGAATATGCTGATACTGCATTGCTGCCGCGGTGTTGCCGATGATACTTGTACCGAGTAATACGGATAAAGCCAGTTTAGTTAATTTCATTATGTACCTCGTTAAAAATTGTTAAAAAACAGACCGCACTTGTGTCTGTCGATGGGCATATTATGAGCGAAGTATAGTGTTTGTAATATTGACTTTTTTACCAATAAGCGAAAGAATTGGGTCAGTTTTCATTGATGGAATCTTTGTATGTGTAAAGCGAAATTGCCTCAGGTTGCATTGATTTTATATCCTGATTTCCAACCACTGATTTATACCATTCCGCAGGCGGTATTTTCCACGGCGCCGGAGGGGAAGCCGTTGTTCGCTTTACGCCATATTGCGATAGACGGGCAAACTTTTTGTTCCGGTGCAGTTTCGGTGCGACCCGATGGCGGCTTGGAATTATTGCAACAGAGTGATGTGATTATTATTCCTGGCTGGCACGATATTCGCCAGCCGCCTTGCCCGTCGCTGGTGACTGCACTACGGCGAGCGTACGCGCGTGGGGCAACCTTAGTTGGTTTGTGTTACGGCGCGTATGTGCTGGCTTATACCGGTTTGTTAAATGATAAAAAAGCCACAACTCATTGGGCGGGAGCGGAAGATTTCAAGCGACGTTTTCCTGCCGTGCAGCTTGATTCCAATGCCCTTTATGTGGAACAGGCGCAGTTGATTACCTCCGCTGGTGTCGCCGCGGGATTGGATTGTTGTCTGGCGATTGTGCGGGCGCGCTATGGGGTGAAAATCGCCAACCGAATTGCGCGCTTGCTGGTTGTCGCACCTCATCGGGAAGGCGGTCAGGCGCAATTTATCGAACAGCCGGTCGCGCAGATGACATCTCACCGTTCAATTAATCGGCTGCTGGCGGAAATTCAGGAAAATCCGACCGCACTTTATCATATTGATACCCTTGCCAAGCAGCTTGCCATGAGCCGCAGTACTTTTACTCGTCACTTTCGCAAAGCCACCGGCATGGCATTTAACCATTGGTTGACGGAAGTGCGGTTGCAAAAAGGGCGGGATTTACTGGAAAGCAGCGATCTGAGCATTGAACAAATTGCCGAGCGAATTGGTTATCGCAGTGCAACCGCATTTCGTCAACAATTTAAATTAAAACATCAGATTAGCCCGCAGGCATGGCGGAAAGAATTCCAAGGAAACTGAATTAATAAGACCATGTCGACTGTGCGATCTGGTTCTTTTCCGCCAACGTTCGTTATCAAGCCCATATTGGCGGGCTTTTTACGTTGAGTGGATGACGGTTTGATGATGTCCTACGCCAAGGCAATCAAAACAAATCACTGAAAGACGGCGCGGAAAGTGATGATTTGATTTTTTAATTGCAGCTTTTTGGGCTTCATTATATTATTCGTTATATAAGGCATCTTTGAATAACTAAAAGGCTCTATTATGAAAAAAACAATCATATTTTTAACCGCACTTTCCGCCACTTTTTCGCTTTGGGCGGCAGAATTATATCTTTATGCCGGCGCGGGATTGAAATCGCCGGTAAGCAAAATCGTGAAGCAGTTTGAACGGCAAACCGGTAATCAGGTAACGGTGGAATATGGCGGTTCGGGGCAATTATTGGCGCGTTATCAGGCGGTGAAAAAAGGCGATCTGTATTTGCCCGGTTCTGAAGAATATGTGGATAAACTGGTGAAAGCCGGTGAGGTAAAAGAATTTGCGCCTATTGTGCGGCACATCCCGGTGATGGCGATTAGAAAAGAAAAAAGCGCGGGTATTGATTCATTCAAGGCACTTGCACAAAGCGATCTTCGGTTAGGGATCGGGGATAGCAAAGCGATGGCGCTCGGCAAAGGTGCAGAAAAAATGCTGGCATTGTCGGGATACGGTGAGGCCTTAAATGAAAAAATTGTGGTGCGTGCCGGCACTGTCCAGCAGCTGATGTTGTACCTGCTAAACGGCGATGTGGATGCTGCGGTGGTCGGTCGTGCTGGCGCATGGAAACAGCGGGAAAAACTTGTGTTACTGCCAAATCCTGCCGGTACGCCGGAAGAACAGGTCACCATTGCGTTGCTGACGACCTCGGAAAATCCGACTCAAGCTAAAGCTTTATTGGAACTATTTAAATCTGCAGAAGGCATAAAATATTTCACCGATGAAGGATTCTTACCGATTAACTAGCAGTTTTGGACAACGTTTATCTTTGCTTCCGCTGTGCTTGTTTTTGGCGGTGATCGGCGGTGCGGTATTGGCATTAATCAATCAATTGGACGGGCATTTTTTTCGTCAAACGTTTACGAATAAAGAGCTTTATTTTGCGCTGGCGATGTCGCTTGGTACCTCGTTGTTATCTCTGTGCTTTGCAGTACTGATTGCATTGCCGTCCGCTTGGGTAATGAGCCGGATAACACTGCCGTTTCAGCGCGTGATCGATACACTGTTAGATTTACCTATGGTGCTGCCGCCTTTGGTTATCGGGCTGAGTCTGTTGTTGCTGTTCAATGCGCAAGGTTATGTGGGGCAATGGTTTCCTTTTATCCGTGAACTGATTTTTAGTCCGCTCGGTATTATCGTCGCGCAGACCTATATTGCCGCTTCTATTTTGCTACGCAATGCGCGCGGTGCGTTTTCTTCAATTGATCCGGGCTATTGTCTGGCAGCGTATAATTTGGGGCTTTCACCGTTTAACACCTTATGCCGCATTGAATTACCCATGTGTTTGAAACCGTTATTGTGCGGTGCGATTCTGGCCTGGTCGCGAGCGATTGGGGAATTCGGCGCGACGTTAATGCTGGCGGGAGCAACCCGTTTTAAAACCGAAACCTTGCCAATGGCAATTTATTTAAATATTGCTAGTGGTGATTTTGAGTTGGCAATCGGTGCGGCGATCTGGCTTTTGCTGATTTCGGCGCTTTTGCTGTTGTTGTTACGTGTCATTAATCGGAATATTTGAATGTTGGTGATCGAAGCATTGTCTGCGGGCATTTTAAACCGAGTTAATCTGTATCTTCGGCAAGGCGAGTCGGTAGCTGTTCTGGGGTGTTCAGGAAGCGGAAAAACGACACTGCTGAATGCAATCGCCGGCTATATTCCCTATCGGGGAACTATTTTTCTTGCCGGGCAAAATTTAAATGCCGTACCGGCATGGAAACGGTCATGCCGCTATTTGAACCAGCAACTTTATCTTTTTCCACATAAAACGATAGGTGGCAATCTGGCGTTGGCACAGGGAAACTGTGCGGATCGACAAGTTCAGCTGCACTGGCTCGATAAACTGAAAATTGCGCATTTGATTGATCGTTATCCCGCTCAGATTTCCGGAGGAGAGCGACAGCGAGCGGCACTTGCCCGAGCGTTGATTGCTCGTTCTCAACTGCTGCTTTTGGATGAACCTTTTTCTTCTCTGGATTGGGAAATTCGGCGGGCAATATGGGATGTGGTGAAAACGCTGCGTGAAGAATTGCAGCTGACCTTGTTATTCGTTACTCACGAACCAAAGGAAGCGGAATATCTTGCCGATCGCACGGTTCGGCTGCATCAGGGGCGTGTTATTTTACATCGGGAGACAATATGATTTACTTTTCTGACAAAGAACTTGATGATCTGCTGCTGGAAGATATTTACCGCGGTGATTTAACCACTCAGGCATTAAATATTGCTGCGGTGCCTGCCCGCATGATATTTAAGCGTAAAAATGCCGGTGTGGTGGCGGGTATTGATGTAGCGGAGAAGCTGCTGGCGAAACTGGGGATTGCCTATAATGTACATATTCGAGACGGCGCGCAGGCACAAGCGGGTGAAACGCTAATTAGCGCTGAAGCAAGCGCTGATAAATTGCATCAGGCTTGGAAAGTCGTACAGTTGGTGCTGGAATGGTCTTGCGGCGTAGCACAATATACGGCAGAAATGGTTAATCGGGCAAAAGCTGTCAACCCTTGTGCCGTGATCGCTTGCACCCGTAAAAGCATTCCGAATACCCGTAAACTGGCAACCGCAGCCGTGCTGGCGGGAGGTGGCCATATTCATCGTCAAGGCGTGAGCGAAACCCTACTGGTGTTTACCAATCATCGCCGTTTGCTGGCGCAACCGGACGATTACCGTGCCCTTGTACAGCAGCTGCGTTTATCGGCGCCGGAAAATAAAGTGACACTGGAAGCGGATAACCTTGCACAATTTAAAACCATGCTTGCGGCTCAGCCGGATATTATTCAGCTGGATAAATTCAGCGTTACCGATGTACAGGAGGCGGTGCGCGTTGTTAATGCGGCTCAAAGTCCGGTCGTCTTGTCGGTTGCTGGCGGAGTCAACAAACATAATATCGAACACTATGCCGCCTTAGGTATTCATTTATTTATCACATCTGCGCCTTATTATGCGATGCCGGAAGATATTAAAGTGATCATCACACCGAAGGAATGATTGTGATTTTGTTGGATAACATGTAACAAAAAGCCTTGTTAAGATAAGGTTTTTTCTCAAAAAGAATAAAAAAATCACCGCACTTTTCAGCAGTCAGTTAATTTTACTGTTCGCCGGCAAATAAAATGCCTTGTTGTTTGCGTGCCTGTTCCAATAGGCGGCACACGGTGGCGCTGATGTCTAGCATATGTTCGGCGAAAGCGTTGTCTTGCCGGTCGATAATGCGCACAAATTGTTGAAATTCATATAGCATGCGATGCTGTGCCTCAAAGTGATATTCTGTCGTTTCGCCCTGATTATCGCGCAGGCTGAATTGGTTCATGGCATTGGCGGGCATCGGTACACTGATATTGCCTTTGTTGCCCTGAATAGACAGCAAAACCGGCGCGCTGCAGTCTTTAGCGCCAATACATACCGCTTTAAAGGCGCCGTAATCAAGCAGCAGGATACCACTGGTGTCGATACCGCGTTCAATATTCGCCGCATAAATGCAGGATTGCGGCGCACCGAACAAGCCCACCGCGAAATGCAGATTATAGACGTTCAAATCCATTAACGCTCCGCCGGATTTTTGCGGGTCGAAAGCGGGCAGAATCTCGCCGGCTTGAAAACGATCGTAGCGTGAGGAATACTGACTGTAATTTAAACTGACGATTTTCAGCTCGCCGAGAGCGCCGATTTTTTGTTTAATTTCCTGATAAGCGGGCAGATAATGCACCGTCACCGCTTCCAGCAGGATTTTCCGGCGCACCGTCGCCAGTTCGCGTAATTGCTGGAATTGAGCATAATTCGAGGTGATCGGTTTTTCCAAAATCACATGTTTATCCGCTGCTAACGCGCGACGAGCGAATTCAAAATGCAAGTGATTAGGCAGGGCGATATAAATCGTATCCAAATCGCTTGCCAGCATTGCTTGATAATCAAAGAAATACTGTTTAATGCCGTGTTGGCGGGCAAGCGCTTGAGTTTTTGCCTGATCCCGACCGAAAAGAGCGAGGCGTTCAAGTGTGATGGCGGGCATAATCTGCATCAATTCCTGTACGATCATCCCCGTACCGACAATACCGAGTTTCATTATTGTGTTCCTTATAGTTTGCGCTGGAATCGGTATATTGTACGCGGTTATGGCATAAAATGCGCGCAAGATGACAGATATTTTGCTGGTAAAAGTGCGGTGATTTTTTTTGCGTGTTTCACGACATATTATTATAGCGGTCGCATAACTGAAAATCGGTAAAATCCGACCGCACTTTTGCACCATTCGGTTAGTCACAGGAATGGCTATCCGCCTCTATGCGATTTTTATCGCGCAATGCGCTGATGGCTTGCCGTGCGACACTGAATCCGCTTTTCAGTACCAGCAGGCTCAGTAGTGCGCTGGCGATAATATCAACCCACAACCAGTGCAACAGCCACGCGCTTAAGCCGGCGATAATTGCCACGACGGAACCGAATAAGTCCGCTAGCACATGCAGGTAAGCCGCTTTAATGTTGAGATTATGCCGATCACTATGCAGCATAATCCGTGCCACCAATATGTTGACCAACAAGCCGATAAATGCCACGCTCAGCATCGGCAGCACCGCCATTGTCGGCGGGTTTTGCCAGCGTTCGACAGCTTCCAATAAAATGATGACGGCAACTGCGATCAATGATATGCCGTTAAGCAGCGCAAACCATTTTTGCATCGGTGCGCTGAGAAACAGAGCGAGCAACGCCAGAAAAAGCGACAGACTGTCATTTGCCATATGTCCTGCATCGGCTATCAGGACGAGGCTGTTGAAATAATAACCGCCGAGCAGTTCGATCAACATATAACCGCTGATCAATGCCAAACTCAAGGCTAAAACGGTTTTATTATTCGGTATGTGAGTATGATGGTGTTCCTGTTGTCCGCACTGGGATTGGCGATTTGGCATAGTGATTCTCCGTAAATAAGCGTGCGCTGCTGAGCTTGTGTTAGGCTAGGTATCACTATAAACTCTGTAGTTACTACGGGCTCAAGAAAAATTTGTTACAGGTAATTATATGCAGCTATCACTCGGAAGAAAATTATGAAAATCAATCAGTTAAGTAAACAAAGCGGAATTCATCCGGAAACTATTCGCTATTACGAAAAAATCGGTTTATTGCCAGTGCCGCAACGCGCCGCAAACGGTTATCGCGACTATGATGCGCACAGTTTGGCTCGGCTGAATTTCATTAAATCCTGCCGTTCGCTTGGCTTTGCTATTGATGAAATCAAGCAGCTTAACCAATTGAAACAGACGCCGCAGCAACATTGCGTGGCTGATGCGATGATTATTGCCCATTTGCAACGGGTGGATGAAAAAATCGCGCAGCTGATGGAAATCAGATCTTTTCTACAGACGTTGGTAAATCACAAACGGCATCGAGCGGAGGAGTGCAAGGCGATTGCAGGCTTGAGTGCAGTTGATGCAGGCAGAATAAAGGCGACATATTAATGTCGCCTTGGTTACATGTAGCTATTGCCTTAGAATTTGTAGCTTAGACTTAGCACGAATGTACGTCCGCGTGCCCAGTTGTTGAGAACGGATTTATTGCCGTCGCCGTCTTCTGCAAACATGGTGTAGTAGCGTTGGTTGGCAGAGTCGTTGTTAGAGTCCAGTGGATCGATATATTTTCTGTCAAATGCATTTTGTAATTCGACTTTCAGTGTGAGATCTGCGATGGGTTCGTAGGTGATGTAGAAATCCCAGATTAGCGGCTGGCGCTCGATCGTTTCTGTTGCTCGAATTTCCTGTTTTTTCAAATAGTTGTCATAGGTATTTTGTTCACCGATATTGACTTTATTAATGGTGGCGCGTTTGCTTTTGCCGTAGTAACGCATGGTAGTGCCGAGCGTGAGTTTTTGATCAAACCATCTTGTACCAATGTCCACTCGACCGTAATCGCGCGGCAGCATGGTGATTTTGCTTAATCCGTAACCCAGTTCCAGTTTGCCGGAGTTCAGCTTCGGCGTAGCTGCCGGGCTGGCATCGCTGAAATTAGTAGGCTGGTTGGTTTTCTGATAAGCATAGGCAAGGTTGATATAAGCCCGCCCTATGTCGTAGCTAAATTCCAACTCCAGCCCTTTTTTCGTTACTGTTTTAGCATAATTCTGATAGTGGATAATTTTGCTGAAACCGACCATTCTTGCCCAATCAGGATGGTAATTGTGTTGGTTATATATTTTTGAATCGCCCCAGAATCCAAATGTATTATGAATATAATTTTTGATTTTGCTGTGGTAGCCGACGATTTTAAAGCCCAGCAGATCATCATCCCGGAATACCCCCTCTTTGAAGCCGTTGATTCCCAATTGGTAGGTGTTGGCACGTTCCGGTTTCAGATCAGTTTTTACTCCGAGATCACTTAAGTGTGAAAAAAACATTTCCTGAATATTCGGCATACGGTGAGTTCGGGAATAGTTGATAAATGGCATAAACAGCGGGTGAAAATCAGCGCTTAAGGTCACAGAATGATTCAACGCATTTTTCTTACCGCTTTTATGCACCAGCGGTTCATAGTTTTCACATACGTCGACGCCCTCGCTTGGTGTGTAGCAAAGCTGTTTCCAAAGCGAAGAATTTTTATCTAGCGTATCGCGTAAATCTGAACCTAAATAATATTCGGCATGTTCTCCGGTAAATTTATAACGAGTGAAATTGGTATTGTAAGCGAGATTGAAGCGCCCGAAATCCAGGCTGTTGTCAAGGTACCAGCTGTAAAACTGCTGTTTACCGGAAGGCTGCATGGTAATGGATTTTTGTGGCAATAAGGCTTTATTTCCTCGGTTATACATGCCATAAAACAATCCTAATTCATAAGGATAACGGCTTTTACTGTATTTATTTTTCAACACATTGAAACCTATGGTAGTTTTTAACCGCACTTCCTGTGGCAATTCTATATTGAAGCTATTGTTGATATCCAGCAGATCCGCATTATTTTTTGTTTCCAGCGGTGAACGAACGGTTTTACCGGCGAACAGAGAGCCTGCTGCATATTTTTGTATACCAACATTATGGGCGAGCAATAAGTGCAGATCTAAATAATCTCCTTTGTTGATGCCATAATTTAACTGATAGTTTTTGGTATCAATGGTGCGTCCGGCAACATAGTTATGTAGGCTACGAAATTGTAGCGTGAGGGCATGCAGATCGTCCATATATTCCAATTTTGCCAGATGACTGTGTGATTTTTGTCGTAATGAATCGGGATCAATAGGTTTCACATCAAATTGATGCACTAAATCTTCCTGCCAGCTTTTTTCCGTCTCGGCAACTGCTTCTTCGACGGTTAGGCATCTTACCCCTCTTAAACATTTCACTTTTGGTGCATACCAGCCGTTGATATCTTCCCATTTGCCATTGATAAACTCTAATCCGCTTAATTCCCGGAAATAGAATTTTTTTCTATCTTCAAGGAATTTTTCTCCCGCGTTGCGGATTAATTCACCGCCGCCGTAGCGATAATCCTGTGAAATTTTACGATGACTGTAGCCGTACAAGATCCCAAAATAACCGCCGTTATCTAAAGGCTGGCGGAATGCAGCGGTGGCAGCATAATTCGGTTCGGTCGCATTAGTACCGGTCAGACCTTTGAGTAATATACCGAATCGATCGCCGTCTTTAACCACATCATTCACACCCAATGTTCGAAAGTCTGCCGCGCCAAATAAACTATTGATTCCGCTTTTACCGCTGAAACTGCCACGCGACAGTTCCACATCGGCGATAAAATTCGGATCGATATTAGCGCCGAATTGCGAGGTGCCGCCGGCACGTCCTTTGCTGTCTGCCGCAGCGGAATAAAAGGTTTGTGGTACGCCGTCAATAAGCGCATTGGCACGCCCAAAACCTGATTCGCCGCGAATATTGACAGACAGCACGCCGGAACTTTTATCTTGTTGGGTAAAGGCGCCCGGCATGCTGCGTATTACCGTATCGAGTGTTTGCGTGGAATTATACAGATTTTCTTTTACGCTGACGGCTTTTGCCTGTGTAAAGGTTCTCTTTGCCGTTTCCCCGGAAGACGTACCTACCTTGCCTTCTACATTGATTTGTTCTAATTGTTCTGTGTCGGCATAGGCTTGCAGTGAACAGCCCACTGCAAGGGTCGCGATGCCGAGTTTTATCAAATAATTCATGTTGCCTCTTTAAATAAATAAAAAAAACGGTTGATTTTTAATCATTTTTGTTATAAAAATGATAATTATTCTAATTATCATTCAGTTTAAAGACAAGCGTTTTTAAGTCGGATTTATTGAAGTAACAGTTTGAAAATTATTTAAAAAAATTAAAAAAATAACGACCGCACTTTACTGACTGGAAGGAGCGAAAAAGTTACGTGTTTACGGCATTTGGTATGTCTATCGACAATAGAAGGCGGGCGGCGACATGGCAAATTGTCTTGCACAACAAAATCCCCGTACAGGATACGGGGAGCTGTTGGCGACATTTAAGCGGCTAATAAACGTTGGAGAAGCTGGGTATAAATATTCACACCGGTTAAAAGCTGGTTTTCATCGAAATCAAATTCCGCCTGATGATGACCGGCGGTGCGGTCGGCGCCGATAATAAAATAAATGGCTTTGCCGCCTTTTTCCTGTACCCGACGCCCCAAGATCGTGGCGTCTTCACTGGCGTTGAAGGCATAATCGGCATCGGTTGTTTTTACCTGCGGCTGGGCGCGGGCAATTTCTTGCAGTAGCGTTACCAGTTCGGCGTCGTTATTCATATCAACCGCTTCGCCCATGATTTCCGTTTCATAAGCTAGATCAAAACTGATGGCAATCCCTTTGGCGATGTGCATCACTTGATCGACCATATATTGATTAATTGCCTTATTTTCGCCGCGCACTTCCAATTGTATGGTAGCGTTTGACGGGATGACGTTGCGCCCTTCACCAGCTTGTAGCACTCCGACATTAATGCGAGTCATGCCCTCGCCGTGACGGGCGATGCCATGTAATTGGGTGACGGCGTGGGCGGCGGCGAGCAGTGCATTTTTGCCCACGTGCGGTTGTGCGCCGGCGTGTGCCGGTTTGCCGATATAGCGAATATCAATTTTGGTGGTGGAAAGAAAATTTTTCGGATTGCAAATCACGCAGCCGCTGTTGGCGCAAAAACTTAAATGTGAGGCGGCAAAATAATCGACATCGTCGAGCACGCCGCTGGCGGCTATTGCTGCGGCACCGCGAACACCTTCTTCCGCCGGCTGAAACACCAGTTTGATTTTACCGCTCAGCTGTGCTTTATGTCGGCTCAGCCACAATGCCGTGCCCAACCCGATAGCGATATGCCCGTCGTGCCCGCAGGCGTGCATAAAACCGTCGTTGATGGAACGGAAATTCAGTCGGTTCGGGATGTGTTCCGCATTATGGGTTTCGGTTACATTCACGCAATCAATATCAAAGCGTAGCGCGACGGTTTTTCCTGCTTTGCCGGTATCGAGCACACCCACGCAACCGGTATAGCCGTCCATTTTGTCCAACCATTTACGTTCTATATCCTGCGCAAGAGCATTTTTCAACCCTTGTTCGACCACCGCTTTTTGTCGACCGCGGACAAATTGTTGGTTAATAATTTGCTTGCCGAGCAGAACCTCAAATCCTAGATTTTCCAGATAATCGGCGATTTTGGCTGTGGTATAGAATTCCGCCCAGCCGATTTCCGGAAAACGGTGGAATTCTCGTCGCCAATGGATTAATTGTTGCGCTAAGTCGTTCATCATTGCCTCCCATTTATGTGTGAAGAAAGAAGAAAACTCTCGGAAAATACACCGCACTTTTATATCAAGCACGAAAGTGCGGTGCGTTTTTGGCGCGTTTTACAACATAAATAACGCCAAAAATAAGGTTGCCAGTATCATGCCGAGAGCGGTGCGTTTCACCATTTCCACCGGGCTGACCATGGCAAGACCGGCGCACACGATAGTTACGCCCGCAATCGGTGAGGCGGTACGTCCGATAGCGCCGGCAATCGCCGCCGCCATGCCCAAATTCAGATGGGTATAGCCGAGTTCCGTGGCATGCGGAGTGACCGCGGTATTAAAGGCAATCGCGGCGGCGTCGCCGGAACCGGTGATCACGCCCATGAGAAATGGTCCGACAGTTGCGCCCCAACGCACGAATTCATTGGAATGTTTTAGAAAATCAATGGCGCTGTCTATCGCTCCGGTTGATTTTAGCCCGGCGACGAACACGCTGGCGGCGATAATAATCCCTAATACGTTGGCATAGGAATTGCCCATGCCGTTAAAAAATTCGTTGGTGATTTTCGCCGGTGCCGTGCGAGTGACGATAAGTCCGTAAATTGCGCCGATGAGCATCGCCTGTGGCACGCCCATTTGCGTCCATTGCAGCCCCGGCATTTGTTGCAGCGAGGTGCCGCCGATAATTAAAATAATCAATGGAATCAAAGGTGCCAGCGCATAAAATACGTTAACACCTCCGACAGATTGCGCGGCGGAATCGGCTTTTTCCCGTAAATAGCTGTCGCGGTGCGTCTGTCCGTAATCTTTCAGAATAATCGCAATGACAGTGAGCGTGAGTGCGCCGATTAGTCCCGCAATGGTGGTGTACGGCGCGTGCGATAAGTTGACTTCGGTGATGGTTAAGCCCGACATTTCGCTGATCATGGCAGAATGGGATGAGCCCGGACTCATCATCGAACCGAAAGTGCCAGCTAAGATCGAGGCGCCCGCCATAGCAGGATGAACACCCGCCGAACGCAATACCGGAATCAACGTGGCGCCAACCGCCGCCGCACAACCTGCTGCCGAAGGAATCGCGATATTAATAAAAAAGGTCAGCATCGTGGCGATAGGAATCAGCAGAAATTTCAGCCCGCTGAGCGGTTTGGTCAACAGATTCACCAGATGAGTGTCGCATTCGGTGAATTTCATCACATAGGCAAACCCCATGCTGGAACAGATCGCCATAATCAGTCCGCCGGAGGTCATGGACTTGGCAAAGGCGTTCAGCGCTTCCATGGGATTTAGCGTTACAATTGCCATGACCAGCCCGACACCGATGAGCACGGTACGGGTTTCATATTTTTTGATTAATAGATAAATGGTTGCAATAATTCCGATAATTGCAATTAATGCTTTAATTTCAGCCATATAACCCCCAATAGATAATCAGTTAAAAATGCGGAAGCCTACATCGTTACGGCATTGTTGCGGTATCCGCAGGAATATTGTTATTGATTTTGTGCCACATCGGCTTGGTGACGCTCATAAGCGAACAACGTATTGTACATCAGCATTGCCACGGTCATCGGACCGACGCCACCGGGTACCGGTGTAATAAATGCAGCTTTTTGGCTTGCGGCATCATATTGCACATCGCCCAACAGTTTGCCGTTTACTCGGTTAATGCCGACATCGATCACAACGGCGCCTTGTTTGATCCAATCGCCGGGAATAAATTGCGCCTTACCGACCGCGACCACCAGAATATCCGCTTGTCTCACGTGGCTTTCCAGATCTTTGGTAAAACGGTGGGTGACGGTTACGGTGCAGCCACCGAGCAACAATTCCAGCGCCATCGGACGCCCGACGATATTCGATGCGCCGACGACAACGGCGTGCTGACCGTATAAATCTATGTCGGTGGTTTCTAGCAGTTTCATAATGCCGTATGGCGTACAGGCGCGTAGTGTCGGAATGCGCTGGCACAGGCGTCCGACATTATATGGATGAAAACCGTCCACATCTTTTTCCGGCGCAATACGTTCAATCACCGAGGTACTGTCGATATGTTGCGGCAGCGGTAATTGCACCAAAATGCCGTCGATTTTCGGATTATGATTCAAGCGCTCGATCAACTCAAGCAGTTCCCGCTGTGAAGTGTTTTCCGGCAGATCATAGGATTCGGAATAAATACCGATTTCTTCACAGCTTTTACGTTTACTTCCGACATACACCTGAGAGGCGGGATCGGCGCCAACCAGAATCACCGCCAACCCGGGCGCGCGTTTACCTTGATTGTGATATTGCTGAATATGTTGTGCGACCTCGGATTTTATTTTTTTAGCTAATTCGGTACCGGAAATGACTTGTGCGACCATGGATTGTTCCTTGTGAAAGATAAAACGTAAACGGTTGCTATTTTGGCAGAAAACCCTTTGTAATGTAAGTCCGATTGAGATAAATTTGAGCGATTGGCTGAAAAATAGAAAAAATTCATTGACTGCAAACAAAAGAAAACTATAATGCTCACATTCGTCGGCGAGTAGCGCAGCTTGGTAGCGCAACTGGTTTGGGACCAGTGGGTCGTAGGTTCAAATCCTATCTCGCCGACCACTTCATTTTGTCTTATATATCCATTTGAAATGCGCCCTTAGCTCAGCTGGATAGAGCAACGGCCTTCTAAGCCGTAGGTCATTGGTTCGAATCCAATAGGGCGTGCCATTTTATCCCGTTTGTCATCACAATAAGTTGTTTTGGTTTTATTCTTTTTAATATAAAAAATGCGATTATAACTAACCGCACTTTTCCGATTTAATTGGCGTTAAACGTATCGCACCGGCTTGGATCGCCACTTTGCAGCCCGCGTTTAAACCAGGTCAAACGCTGTGCTGAGGTGCCGTGCGTGAAGCTGTCAGGAACGGCGTAACCTTGACTGCGTTTTTGCAGGCGATCGTCGCCGACCGCTTCTGCGGCATTGAAGGCTTTTTCGATGTCACCGCTTTCAAATAACCCGCTTTTGGAGGCTTGATAGCCCCACACGCCGGCAAAACAGTCCGCCTGTAGCTCCAGTTTGACGGATAACTGATTGGCTTGCGTACTGTTGAGCTTTTGTCGAGCCTGATTGACTTTCGGCAGAATGCCGAGCAGATTTTGCACATGATGTCCCACTTCGTGAGCGATGACATAGGCAAAGGCGGATTCACCATCGGCACCCAGCTGATTTTTCATGTCGCTGTAGAAAGACAAATCCAGATAAACCCGTTGATCATTCGGGCAGTAAAACGGTCCCATCGCCGATTGTCCGGTTCCGCATGCAGTCGAAGTCGCACCGCTGTAAAGCACCATCACCGGCGCGTTGTAAGTGCGGTTGTGTTGCGCAAAATAATTGCCCCAAACCGTTTCCGTATCGGCTAACACCACGCGCGATAAGCTGTTGAGCTCCTGTTCTTCCTGTGTATTAAGTGAGGTGCCGCCTTGCTCGCTGAAATCTGGCGTGCCTACCAGACCGGAAAGGTCCACGCCGTAATAGGCGCCGATTAATAGAATAATGATACCGAAAATTCCGGTGCTTTTACCGCCTTTAAACGCACCGCCCGACGAACGACGGTCTTCCACATTAGTGCTTTCTCTGCGACCCTGCCAGCGCATAATCTGTATCCTTTTGTTTTATTAAAGCGCCTATTTTAGTATAAAACAGGAGAAAAGTGCGGTGATTTTTCGCAGAGTTTTTTCAATTAATGTAAAGATTGTGCTGATCTGTTAACTTGATATAGACTTATGAGGACGAATTGGTTAATGTTACAGCCGAACTCAACGGGTATTGATATAAGGAGCATCATATGGGTTTATTTGATTTTGTCGGCGAGATCGGTAAAAAGATTTTCTCTAAAAAAGAAGACGCCTCACAGGCGGTTACCGCACATATCGCGGAAGATAATCCGGGCGTGGAAGATGTGGCGGTCACAGTGGAAGACGGCGTGGCGAAACTGGAAGGTAAAGCGGTTTCGGCGGAAGCGCTGGAAAAAGCCATTTTGATGGCGGGCAATGTGGTCGGCATTAATAGCGTAAACGCAGATAATGTCGCTATTCAAAACGGTGAAAGTTTAGCTGGTGACGATGAGTTTTACATTATCCAAAAAGGCGACACTTTGTGGAAAATTGCAGAGAAAGCCTACGGCAACGGCGCGAAATATACCGCTATTGTGGCGGCGAACAAAGAAGTCATCAAAGACGCGGATAAAATTTTCCCGGGACAAAAAATTCGTTTACCGAAATCGCTGTAATCAGTGAATACCGCAAAAGCCTTGTTGATATAAAATAAGGCTTTTGTTTTATTTAGGCTAAAAAATAATCAAATGCGGTTTTTTATACGCCATTTTCTCGACTGACGGCATTTGTACCGCTATAATTCATCGTCTTTTTAATTAAATTTTGATTAACGTGTTCGGTGCGGGTATTCGCCGAGTGCAAATTCATTTTGAGGTAACATAATGTCATTTAATATTGAAACAACTCAAGGTCTTGAGCGTCGTGTCAGCATCACCGTTCCGTCCGAAACCGTCGAACAGGCTGTGCGTGAAGAATTAAAACGCGTATCAAAAAATGCACGCGTGGACGGTTTCCGTAAAGGTAAAGTGCCGGCACAAATTATTGAAAAACGGTTTGGCGCGTCTGTTCGTCAGGATGTATTAGGCGATTTACTACAAAAACATTTCTTCAATGTGATGTTTGAAAATAAAGTTAATCTGGCAGGTCGCCCGACATTTAATGTTGAGCAGTTTGAAGCCGGTAAAGAGTTGAAATTTAACGCTACGTTTGAAGTATATCCGGAAGTGCAACTGCAAGGATTGGATCAAATCAAAGTGGAAAAACCGGTAGTTGACATTGCCGAAAGCGATATTGATAAAATGGTTGATGTATTGCGCAAGCAACAGGCGACTTGGACGGAATCGCAGGATGCGGCAAAAGCTGATGATCGCGTCGTGATTGATTTTATCGGTTCGGTTGACGGTGAAGAATTTGAAGGCGGCAAAGCCAATGATTTCGTGCTGGCGATGGGACAAGGTCGCATGATTCCGGGATTTGAAGACGGCATCGTCGGGCATAAAGCGGGCGAAACCTTTGATATTGACGTTACTTTCCCGCAAGAATATCACGCAGAAAATCTGAGAGGCAAAGCAGCAAAATTCAGCATTACGCTGAAAAAAGTCGAAGTTATGGTGTTGCCTGAATTAACTGACGAATTTGTCGCGAAGTTCGGTCCGAATACTAAAACCGTTGCGGATTTACGTGCTGAGATCGCAAAAAATATGCAGCGTGAATTAAAAAATGCGTTGACTGCACGGATCAAAAATCAAGTGATTGACGGCTTAATCGCGCAGAATCCGATTGATGTACCGGCAGCGGCGGTCGAGCAGGAAATTGAAGTATTACGCGGTCAAGCGGCACAACGTTTCGGCGGTAACACGCAGCAAGCGGCACAGTTACCACGTGAATTGTTTGAAGAACAGGCGAAACGCCGTGTTCAAGTGGGCTTATTGTTAGCGGAAGTGATTGCCTCCAACCAACTGAAAGCGGATGAAGAACGTGCTAAAGCAATGATTCAGGATATTGCCTCAGCCTATGAACAGCCGGCGGAAGTTATCGAATATTACAGCAAAAACAAAGAGTTAATGAATAATATTCGTAACGTAGTATTGGAAGAACAAGCCGTTGACGCGGTTTTGGCAAAAGCGCAGGTAACGGAAAAAGCGGCTTCATTTGATGACATCATGAATCCGCAAGCGTAGTTTCGTTCGCTTGAATTTACTTTAAAGTGCGGTCGTTTTTATTAAAAAAATGACCGCACTTTTGTTATATAATATCGCTTACAACTAAATCGTAAGCAAAATCGCTTACCTAACGAACGAGGTGGATATGAGTTTAATTCCTATGGTGGTGGAGCAAACCGCACGCGGCGAGCGTTCTTATGATATTTATTCGCGCCTATTGAAAGAACGCGTAATTTTTCTCAGCGGCGAAGTGGAAGATAATATGGCGAATCTGATTGTCGCGCAGCTGCTTTTTTTAGAATCGGAAAATCCGGAAAAAGACATTAATATTTATATTAATTCGCCGGGTGGTTCGGTAACGGCGGGCATGGCGATTTACGATACCATGCAGTTTATTAAACCGGATGTGCGCACATTGTGTATCGGTCAGGCTTGTTCCATGGGCGCGTTTTTGCTGGCGGGCGGTGCTGCCGGTAAACGGGCGGCATTGCCACATGCACGTGTGATGATTCACCAGCCGTTAGGCGGTTTCCGCGGACAAGCGTCCGATATTCAGATCCATGCGCAGGAAATTTTGAAAATTCGTCATACTTTAAATCAACGTCTGGCATTGCACACCGGGCAGCCGCTTGAAAAAATTGAGCATGATACCGATCGCGATAATTTTATGTCTGCCGAAGAAGCCAAGGCTTATGGCTTGATCGATGATGTTTTGCTACAACGATAACTGGACGAAGAAATGACAAAAGATACCGAATTACATTGTTCTTTTTGCGGCAAAGAGCAAAAAGAAGTGGAAAAATTAATTGCCGGCACATCGGGATATATTTGCAATGAATGTATTGAATTGTGCCACGATATGCTACATGAGACGCCGCAGCCCGATGATGAGCGGCAAAATGACGATGAGATGAAATTGCCGACGCCGCACGAAATCCGTGCCCACTTAGACGATTATGTCATCGGGCAGGATTATGCCAAAAAAGTGCTGGCGGTAGCGGTGTATAATCATTACAAACGTCAGCGCAGCCAGCAGCAGAATAACGATGTGGAACTGGGTAAAAGCAATATTTTGCTCATTGGTCCGACCGGCAGCGGTAAAACTCTGCTGGCGGAAACCCTTGCCCGTATGCTGAATGTGCCCTTTGCCATGGCGGATGCC
The DNA here is from genome assembly GCF_000827595.2 of Necropsobacter massiliensis. GTDB lineage: Bacteria > Pseudomonadota > Gammaproteobacteria > Enterobacterales > Pasteurellaceae > Necropsobacter > Necropsobacter massiliensis. Next base: position 261,777 of record NZ_LN776178.1, read on the forward strand.
ACAACTCTGACCGAAGCCGGTTATGTAGGCGAAGATGTGGAAAACGTGTTGCAGAAGCTACTACAGAATTGTGATTATGATCTTGAGCGCGCTGAGCAGGGCATTATCTATATTGACGAAATCGACAAAATTACGCGCAAATCGGAAAATCCGTCGATTACCCGTGATGTGTCTGGTGAAGGCGTGCAGCAGGCATTGTTGAAGCTGGTGGAAGGCACAATCGCATCAATTCCGCCGCAGGGCGGGCGTAAACATCCACAACAGGAAATGCTGCGTTTGGATACCTCAAAAATTCTGTTTATTTGCGGCGGCGCCTTTGCCGGTTTGGATAAAATCGTGGAGAAACGTACCCATATCGGTAGCGGAATCGGTTTCGGCGCGGAAGTGAAAGGCGAATCGGATAAGGCGAGCTTAACTGAATTATTCAGTCAGGTCGAACCGGACGATTTAATGAAGTTCGGTTTAATTCCCGAATTTATCGGCCGTTTACCGGTGATCGCACCGTTAAGCGAACTGGACGAAGAAGCGCTGGTTAAAATTCTGACCGAACCGAAAAATGCGCTGACCAAGCAATATCAAGTGCTTTTTGGCTTGGAAAATGTAGCGCTGGAATTTACCCTGCAGTCGCTACGCGCAATGGCGAAAAAAGCCCTTGAACGCAAAACCGGCGCGCGCGGATTACGCTCTATTGTAGAAGGTTTGTTACTGGATACCATGTATGATCTGCCGTCGTTAGAGCAGCTGCATAAAGTTGTGGTAGAAGAACAAACCGTAACCGAAAACACCCCGCCAAAACTGGAATTTAATCATTAATTTCAATAGGATAGTAAAAGTGCGGTAATTTTTACCGCATTTTTTGAAATAATGGAATTTTTCTTCCATTGTTCAATTCTGAGCGCGTTATTGGCTTGTGAGGCATCCACATTGTTTCAACACATGGCTACGCGTAGGTAGCCGGCAAGTCCGAACGTGATGCGGAGCGCACATAATGCGGTTCCAACACGCGGCTACGCATAGGTAGCCGGGTCCTATTCGCCGTATTTTATGACGCTTGATAATGGTTTCAACACGCGGCTACGCGTAGGTAGCCGGAAGCGGATTTTGACTACATCACGCAAACTGAAAAGTTTCAACACGCGGCTACGCATAGGTAGCCGGGTTCTCCGACGACAAGATCGTTTATGGTGTATTGGTTTCAATACACGGCTACGCGTAGGTAGCCGGTAAAGGCTACGACGGCATAGGTTTTGTTTTAACTGTTTCAACACACGGCTACGCGTAGGTAGCCGGAAGAACAAAGTGAGGATAAAGTCACTAAAGAAATTGTTTCAACACACGGCTACGCGTAGGTAGCCGGAGCCTTGTTGGCAAAAGGCGAGGGTTCTGGCTTGAAATGCAAGAATTCGCTGATCTGCAACAAAAAGGCAGATAGCAAGTATAACATAGTTGTATTTATGTTATATCAATAAGTTAAGTATCTGATTTGTTAAAGAAACATAGAATTCGCTAAGCTAGAAGGATTTTATGTGAACCAACGGTTAGCGATTAGATAATGAATATATCTTTAAAAATATTCGGAGCAGATTGCGCCCTAACGCCGTAGTTTCCCGATTTTTACCCCTAAAAAACCGAGAGAGACCGGGTCCAGATAATCGCCTAAAAATTTAAATAATTCATGCAAATCGGTGAAAGTGCGGTTGATTTTTACTTGATCTTCCACTTTGCGGGTGAACTCGTAAGTAATCGCGTTGCCGTCGATATGAGCTTCTAAGGTCAGATAAATTTTTTCAAAAAAGTGGCTGCGTGCGCCTTCTTCGCCTGGATCACTGATACGTACATTCCAGTTGTTGCTGAATAAGACTTCCGTTTTAATCGACATAATAATGACCTCTGTTGTTTGCATAATGAAAAAAAAGCCCGATTATAAAATCTTTGTTGCCAAAAATCTGATAATCGGGCTTTCGATAAATTTCCCGGCGTGTTTTGCTTTACGCTGATAGCTACCTTTTCCTTTGCGTTTTTTCTCAATGCGTTGGCGGAACAGGCGATCATGCAGCAACGCCTGAATGGCGTTATCGCGAATCGTGCCTTTGTGATGCTGATAGGCAGCGGGCTGATGTTCGGCTTCGGCACAAACCGATAAAACCAGCTGTTTTTGCTTATTCATGGGCTTCTCCTGATAAAATAAACGCCCGGTTTTGGGCGGGCGCTATTATAAACGAAATTATAAAATTGCTAAAACACTTTCTGGCGGGCGACCGATTTTTGCTTTATCGCCATTGACTACAATGGGGCGTTCCAATAACGCTGGGTGTTCTGCGATGGCAGCCAGCAGTTGAGATTCGCTGAGCGCCGGATTATCCAGCGCCAGTGTGCGGTACAGTTCATCTTTGGTTCGCATCATTTCGCGTACACTGCCAACCTGTAGTTTGTCCGCGAGAGTCTGTAACTCTTCCACGCTGTAGTGTTCCTGCAAGTAGAGTTCTACTTCCGGTTTAACATGATGCTGTTCCAGCAAGGCTAAGGTCTGACGGCTTTTTGAACAGCGGGGATTATGATAGATTTTAACACTCATAGAAAAATTCCTTTGCAGATACAAATCCTGGGAATTTTACCTTATAATCAGCAGAAATGCTTGTAATAAGGATATTTTATGCTGGAAATGTTAAGAAATTGGTATAACCGCCGCTTTAGTGATCCGCAGGCAATGGCGCTGCTTGCCATCCTGTTGTTCGGATTTGTGGCGATTTATTTTTTCAGTGATTTGCTGGCGCCGTTGCTGATTGCGATTGTGTTGGCTTATTTACTGGAATGGCCGATTCGCATTTTTAATGAAAAGCTGAAATGTCCACGGCTGCTGGCGACGATTATGGTATTGGGCAGCTTTACCGGGTTGGTGCTGGTGACCAGTCTGGTATTAATTCCGACGCTGGTGAATCAAACGGTGAATTTATTCAGCGATTTACCGCATATGTTTAATCGTCTGAACGAATGGCTACTTTCCTTGCCGGAAGATTATCCCGAAGTGGTGGATTATCAAATGGTCGATGCGATTTTCAGCAGTATTAAAAGTAAAATTCTGGGTTTTGGTGAGTCCGCGTTGAAATTTTCCGTCACCTCTATTTTGAGTTTGGTGACACTCGGCATTTATGCGTTTTTAGTGCCGCTCATGGTGTTTTTTCTGTTAAAAGACAAGCAGGAACTGATGACTTATATCAGCGGTTTTTTACCGCGCAACCGCACGCTGGCATATAAAGTGTGGCAGGAAATGCAGCTGCAAATTGCCAATTATATTCGTGGTAAAATTGTCGAAATTCTGATTGTGGCGGTCATCACTTATGTGATCTTCCTGTTTTTCGGGTTAAATTATCCGTTGTTGCTGGCGGTGGCAGTCGGGCTTTCGGTGTTGATTCCTTATATCGGTGCGGTGCTGGTGACCATCCCGGTGGTGTTGGTGGCGATATTTCAGTTCGGCGCGACGCCGACATTTTGGTGGCTGATGGCGGCCTATTTGGTCACTCAAATACTGGACGGTAATTTGTTGGTACCGTTTTTGTTTTCCGAAGCGGTGAATTTACATCCTTTGACGATTATCGTTGCGGTGCTGATTTTCGGCGGGTTATGGGGTTTCTGGGGGGTGTTTTTTGCCATTCCGTTAGCGACGCTGGTGAAAGCTGTGGTGCACGCCTGGCCATCTGAAGACGCATAAAAAGTGCGGTGAAATTTTTAACGATTTTTAATCTGGCAGGTGTCATGTGAAAGGATTATTTCTACGCATTATCGGTGCCGTTGCGCTGTTGTTATGGGCGATCGACATGGTATTTCCGTGGCAGAAAATTATGCTGTCGGAAGAAAACCGCTATGGCGCGATTCAGTCACGTGGCAAGCTGATTGTCGGCACGATCAATAACCCGATTTCGTATTTTATTGGGATCGAAGGACAATCTGGGCTGGAATACGAATTAAGCAAGGCGTTCGCTGATTATTTAAATGTGGAATTGGAAGTGCGCCCGATGGCGACCGGCGAAGAATTATTTTCCGCCTTAGCCAAACATCAGATCGACATTGCCGCGGCGAATTTACTGTATCAGCCGAGCCGATTGGAAAATTTTCAAATCGGTCCTGCTTATTATTCTGCTTCTTGGCAGCTGGCTTATCGTAAAGGCGAGAACCGCCCGCTTTCGCTCCAGCAGCTGAATGGCAAACTGGTGATTGCCGCCGGTTCGGAGCTTGACGCGCTGTTAACTGCATTTAAGGAACAATATCCGCAGCTGAGCTGGACGGTGGCGGATAACACACAGGAAGAATTATTATTGCAAGTTGCGGAAGGCAAAATTGATTATACGGTAGCCAATTCCATTGATGTCTCCATTACTCAGCAGATTAAACCGCAGCTTGCGGTGGCCTTTGATGTTACCGATGAATCCACCGTACACTGGTATTTGCCGAATAATTCCTACAGCGAATTACAGGCGGCGCTGTTGGATTTTATGAATGGTGCGATTGAAACCGGTTTAATTGCGCGCATTGAAGAAAAATATTTCAACCATTTAGGGCAATTTGATTATGTGGATACCCGTTCATATTTGGCGGCGATAGAAACCACATTGCCCAAATTTGCGCCGCTGTTTGAAAAATATAAAGGCGAGCTGGATTGGCGCTTGCTGGCGGCAGTGGCGTATCAGGAGTCTCACTGGAATCCTGATGCCACCTCGCCTACCGGAGTGCGCGGCATGATGATGCTGACTAAAGCGACCGCCGACCGAATGAAAATCGGCAACCGGCGCGATCCGGAACAGAGTATTAAAGCCGGTTCCGAATATTTGCATTTGCTGTTGGGGCAAATGCCGGACAGTATTTTGCCGGAAGATCTCATTTGGTTCGCCTTGGCGGCCTATAATATGGGATTGGGGCATTTGCTGGATGCCCGCCGACTGACTAAAAATCTGGGCGGTGATCCGGATAATTGGCTGGATGTGAAAAAAAATCTCCCGCTATTGGCGGAAAAGCGGCATTATACTCAGCTGAAATATGGCTATGCGCGGGGATACGAAGCCTTTCAATATGTGGAAAATATACGCCGCTATATGAACAGTATCGTTAATTATCATCGTGTCCGACAGAATCAGAGCGAGCAAAATGATACGCAGCCGACAGTGCAACATGAGTCCACAGATATGCGAACGTCGCTGTCGGCGGCAGAAGCCGGGATCAGCAATAAACAGGTAGAACATAACCAGATAGAAAATAAATGACAGAAGAGGTTGTTATGGCAGTAAAAAGAAAAACGTTTTTAAAAAAGAATAATCGTAAATTGTTCAGTCTATCGCAGGGACGCGCGCTGCGCTTGAAACGTCTGAAACAGCGGAAGGCACGATTATGGGCAAGACATTCCTTACAATTTGTGGTGCAGGATATTTGTTGCTGATTCTCCTAAATAGAGAAAAAGTGCGGTGCGTTTTTATAAAATTTTTATAAACACACCGCACTTTTTTGCGGTTATTTAAAAAGCAGGCGACGTTTTTTTGTCGTCTTCAGCTGGCTGATAAGCAACAGCACAAAGAGTAGACTATAAAAGGCAAAGATAACCGCAATCCATTGCGCCATTGACAGCCCCCAGAGTTCCCAGACCACATCCGAGCAGGAACCGTAAGGGCTAAACACGGCGGGAAACCACTTATCCAACGGCAGCGTTTGTGGAAACTCCACCATATAGGAGCATTGATTCCAAGGGGCGGGATGCAGCTGATAATCCACATGTTTAAGCGCCAACAGCAGCCCTTTCAGCGCGCTGCACAAGCCGACTAATAACGCGAGCAGGCGCAAAATGAGCAAGCGGGGCGCGATAAGCCCGATTAGACCTGCAATGGCGATACCGAATAATGCCACACGTTCGTAAATACACATGACGCAGGGCGCCAACCCCATACCGTGCTGAAAGTAAAGCGCACTGCCTTCCAGCGCCAGTGCGGACAGCAACAGCAGCAGCCAGCCGGCGCGGTGTATTGATAAGTCTTTTAAGTAGTTGAGCATTATTTTTCCTTTATATGTTTATTATACCGGCATAATAAGCCCCAACTGAGTGAATACTTGGGTTGCCGCCGGCAGCACATATTCTACCGCAAGTAAACCGATTAAAGACAGCACAATAGTATATGGTAGCGCCATGTAAACCATTTTGCCGTACGACAAACGGATAAGCGGTGCCAGTGATGAGGTGAGCAAGAACAAAAATGCGGCTTGTCCGTTCGGGGTGGCAACAGACGGCAGATTTGTGCCGGTATTGATTGCCACGGCGATCAGTTCGAACTGTCCGAGAGAAATCACGCCCTGTTCCAGCGCGGCTTTCGCTTCGTTGATGTAAACCGTTGCGACGAACACGTTATCAGAAATCGCAGAAAGGACACCATTGAAAATATAGAACAGAATTAGTTGTGCGCTTTCGCTGGCGGATAAGACGAAATGGATGATCGGCGCGAATAATTGCTGATCGATAATGACCGCCACTACAGAGAAAAAAACCACCAACAGCGCGGTAAACGGCAGCGATTCTTGAAATGCTTTACCTAAGGCATGTTCGCTGGTTACGCCGCACAGCGAGGTGCACAAAATGATAATGCTTAAACCGATAAGACCGACTGCGGCTAAATGAAACGCCAGACCGATAACCAACCAAATACCGACGAGCGCCTGAATAACCAGTTTGATCCGTTCCTGTTTGTTCATTTTGAGTTCGCGATTGCGATCGAATTTGGCTAAAACGCCCCAGACTTTACGCGGCAGTTTGGCACCGTAGCCGAAGAGACGCAGTTTTTCTACCAATGCGCAGGTCAGCACGCCGCATACCAGCACCGGTACGGTAACCGGGCTCATACGCAGGAAAAATTCACCGAATGCCCATTTTGCCTGTTCCGCAATAATCAGATTTTGTGGTTCGCCTACCATGGTCATTACGCCGCCGAGCGCAGTACCGACCGCTGCGTGCATCATTAAGCTGCGCAGAAATGCTCGGAATTGCTCCAGCGTTTCTTTTCGGTTACCGATATGTTTATCGTCGTTAATATCATCGGAATCATCGAAATTTTTTCCTGACGCCACTTTATGATACACCCCGTAAAAGCCCATGCCGACGCTGATAATGACTGCAACGACGGTTAACGCATCAAGAAAGGCGGAGAGAAAAGCGGCGCTGAGACAGAAAGAAAGTGAGAGAACCAGTTTGGAACGAATGCTGAGCAACAGTTTGGTGAAGACGAATAACAGCAATTGTTTCATAAAGTAGATACCGGCGACCATAAACATCAGCAACAGGATCACTTCAAAATTAGCCATAATTTCGGCTTTCACGTGCTCCGGTTTGGTCATGCCGATGATTACGGCTTCCAGTGCCAGCAACCCGCCCGGTTGCAACGGATAACATTTTAATGCCATAGCGAGGGTAAAAATGAATTCCGCTACCAGTACCCAGCCGGCGAGAAAGGGACTGACGAAAAAAAATAACAACGGATTTAAAATAAGAAACCCCACAATAGATAATTTATACCAATCAGGGCTGGGACCTAAAAAATTTTTAAAAAATGCTTGTGTATAACTCATAATATTTACAACCTTAATATAAAAAAATGCATCCATATAATTGTAATATATACTGCTTTCAAGGATAATAAGAAATCTTTATTTTGTTATCTATATCACAATTTTTTCAATATTATACAGAATTATACAGAAGAAACGCATGAATAATAATCAACCGCTGCTCAAAGCGCAGAGTCCGGCCGGTTTGGCGGAAGAATATATTGTTAAAAGTATTTGGAATAATCATTTTCCGCCGGGTTCGGATTTGCCGGCGGAGCGGGAACTGGCGGATAAAATCGGCGTGACCAGAACGACGTTGCGCGAAGTTTTGCAACGTTTGGCGCGTGACGGTTGGCTGTTGATTCAGCACGGCAAACCGACCCGGGTTAATAATGTGTGGGAAACCGCCGGGCCGAATATTATCCACACCCTGATCCAACTGGACAAATCTGTGATTCCGGTGATTATTACCAACGTCGTGTCATTACGCACCCGTATGGGCGAACATTATATTCCGGAAGCCATTCAGCTGGATGCGGCAGCATCATTGAAACTGTTTGAAAATCTACCGCACTTGGCAGATACGCCACAGGCTTATGCCGAATTCGATTATAATCTGTACCGCAGTTTCACCTTTGTGGCAAATAAACCGGTGTACGGATTGATTCTAAACAGCTTTAAAGCGTTATATCACCAAGTTGCCTCGTTATTTTTCTCCGACGCACAATCCAGAGCGTTTACATTAAGTTTTTATCAGGAATTGCAGGAAAGCTGCCGCCTCGGCGATATTGAGCGGGCAGCGGTGTGCTTAATGGAAAACCGCGAGCGCAGCAGCGGGATTTGGAAATCCATGCTCCATCATTTACCGCCAGATTTCGGTGAATAAAAAACCGCCGGTTTTATTTTTAACGCGGCGGTTAGCACAAAGAAGACCGCCCGTTTATTGATGATAATGTTGTAAAAAACGGGCAAATTTGGTTAATGCGGCGTCGATCTGATGCACATAAGGCAACGTGACGATACGGAAGTGATCGGGTTCGTGCCAGTTAAAACCGCGTCCGTGTACCAGTAGCACTTTCTCCTGACGCAGCAAATCCAGCACCATTTTTTCATCATCGTAAATATTGAACTTTTTCGTGTCGATTTTCGGGAACATATACAACGCGCCCATCGGTTTTACACAGCTAACACCCGGAATTTGATTAATCAGTTCAAATGCCTTGTTGCGCTGTTCCAGCAAACGCCCGCCGGGTAAAATAAATTCGTTAATACTTTGATAGCCGCCCAGCGCAGTTTGAATGGCATGCTGCATCGGATGGTTGGCACACAAACGCATGGACGCCAGCATATCCAGCCCTTCAATATAACCTTTAGCCTGTTTTTTCGGTCCGTTGAGAATCATCCAACCCTGTCGGAAACCGGCGACCCGATAAGCTTTTGACAGACCGTTTAAGGTAATGGTGAGCAAATCCGGTGCCAGTGCCGCGATATGATGATGTTGCGCATCGTCATAGAGAATTTTGTCGTAAATTTCATCGGCGAAAATAATCAGATTATGCCGGCGCGCGGTGGCGACAATCTGTTCTAATAGCGCTTTGCTGTACACCGCACCGGTCGGATTATTCGGATTAATAATCACAATGGCTTTCGTGCGAGCGGTGATTTTAGCGTTTATGTCGTCAATATCCGGGAACCAATCCGCCTGTTCGTCACACAGATAATGCACCGCCTTACCGCCCGCCAAGGTTGCCGCCGCAGTCCATAAAGGATAATCGGGCATCGGAATCAACACCTCATCGCCATTGTTCAACAAGGCCTGCATAGCCATCATAATCAGTTCGGAAACGCCATTGCCGATATACACATCGTTGACGGTGGCGCCGTGAATGCCTTTGGACTGATAATATTGCACGATAGCTTTACGCGCCGAATACAGCCCTTTGGAATCGCAATATCCCTGTGCGGCGGGCAGATTGCGTAAAATATCCACCAGAATTTCATCAGGCGCTTCAAAACCGAAAGGTGCGGGGTTACCGATATTCAGTTTTAAAATTTTATTTCCTTCCTCTTCCAGCCGCAGCGCTTCTTTGTGTACCGGTCCGCGGATGTCATAACAGACATGTTCCAATTTATCTGATTTAGGAAATATATTCATGGTGATAATCCTTATTATCTTGTTGTGATTGAGAAAACGAAAACTGCATTTACGGTCATCGATGATGTGTTATACAACGGCTGATGCGCTTCGCATGCTGAAACGGCGCTTTTGTCACCGCACTTTACGCTTATTTTTTGAAGATGAAAAGATTTTGTAAAAAATTCCGATAAAGTGCGGTAGAATTAACGCTTATTTTTAACTTATTTTATCGCTAAAAACAACGCTTTTCTCAATGGATAATTTGCAATCAATCAAAAATCGGTTAATTGAACGGATTCGCTTTCATCAGCCGCAAACGCAGGAAATCAGCGAGTTTCGCATAGAAAGCGTAATGACGGTGACAATGCTGAGTTGGTTGAAAGCACAGCAGAGTTATCCCCAATTCTATTTTAATTTTCGCGACAGTCGATGCCAGCTTGCGGCGTTAGGCAAAGTGCGGTCATTTTCCGCACCGAATCAGGCGCAGGATTTTGTCCGTCGTTTGTCGCTGCCGTTGCTCGGCGGGCTAAAATTTTATGATGAGGGTGAGTTTTTTCTGCCGCGGCTGCTACTGCGCCGGCATGCAACGCATTTGACCGTCAGCCTGTTTATTGATAATCGCAAACCGCTGCGGCAGGAATGTGATGCGGCGTTAAGTTGTTTGGAAACTTTTGCGAACACGACCGCACTTTGTTCCGTTCACCGGGCAATCCGTTTATACGGACAAAAGGCGACGCAGACTGAGTGGTGTCAATGGGTGGAGCAGGCGCTGGCGGCGATTCGCCGCGGCGAGCTGCGTAAAAGCGTATTGGCTAACGAAACCTGTTTTCAAACCGAAAGTGCGCTGAACGCCAAGGATTTTCTGGCGGAAAGCGAACGCCGGAATTTAGGTTGTTACCATTTTTTATGGGCGCAGGATGCCGAACATGCGTTTGTCGGTTCGCCGCCGGAACGCCTCTATCGGCGTGAGGGTACGCAGTTACAGACCGAAGCACTGGCGGGAACGGCGCTGATGACGGAAGATGCGCAGTTTAATCGTCAGCAGGCGCAATGGCTATTGCAGGATCAAAAAAATATTTATGAAAATCAGTTAGTGGCGGATGATATTCGGCACAAACTGCAACCCTATGTCCGACAGCTGACGGTGTCCGAGCTGGGTTTAAAACAATTGCGTCAGGTGCAGCATTTAAGACGCCATATATTTGCCGAGTTACATTGCGGTTATGGCGATGAGACTTGCCTACAGGCAATGCATCCAACCGCTGCGGTCGCCGGTTTGCCGCAGCGGGCGGCGCTGGATTTTTTACGCCGCACGGAATGTTTTAACCGCGAATGGTACGCCGGTACTTTGGGGATCATGGAAACGGCGCAAGCGGAGTTTTGTGTTGCAATTCGCTCCGCTTTTGTGGAAGGGGATAAAATTCGTGTATTTGCCGGTGCGGGTATTGTTGAGGGTTCGGTTCCCTTGCTAGAATGGCAGGAGATCGAACGTAAAGCGTTAGGATTAGTCTCATTATTACAAGAATGAAAAACGGAGAACAACTATGTCTGTGAGTGTATTTAATCGTTGTTGGTCAAAAGTGATTTTAGAAACGCTTGTACGACAAGGCGTTACCCACTTCTGTATCGCACCGGGTTCCCGTTCCACCCCGTTAACGCTAGAGGCAGCCCGTTTGCAGGACGGGCGCCGTGCAGTTTGCCACACACATTTTGATGAACGCGGACTCGGTTTTTTCGCGCTGGGACTGGCTAAAGCCGTCAACGCGCCGGTCGCGGTGATTGTCACCTCCGGTACCGCCGCGGCGAATTTGTATCCCGCTATTGTGGAGGCGCGCCAAAGTGCGGTGAATTTAATCGTGCTGACCGCCGATCGCCCGCCGGAATTGTTGGAATGCGGTGCGAATCAGGCGATCGTTCAGCAACGTCTGTTTGCCGATTATCCGGTTTCCACGCTGGATTTGCCGCGACCGAGTGAGGATTATGCGGCGGATTGGCTGATTTCCGTATTGGAACAGGCATGTTACCGGCAACAACGACAGCCGGGCGTGGTGCATATCAATGTGCCGTTTGCCGAACCGTTGTATGCCGCGCAAACCGATGAGATTGATACTCACCCTTGGTTGGCTAAGGTGCAGCGCTGGCTGGCTCAGCATAAGGCGCGCACCGTGTATTCGCCTTTGCAACAGGAAGTCTTGATGCACGAACACTGGGATCACTGGCGCACTAAACGCGGCGTGATCGTGGCGGGTAAAATGCCCTTAGCACAATCCATGGGGATCAGCGCTTGGGCGAATACGATGGGGTGGATTTTGCTGACGGATGTTCAGTCCGGAGTGGAACCGAGCCTGCCTTATGCGGATATTTGGCTTGCCAATCAAACGGTGAGAAAAAAATTGCTGGAAGCGGATATTGTGATCCAACTGGGTTCGCGCTTTATCAGTAAACGAATTAACCAATTTTTAAGCGAGTTCCACGGTGAATACTGGATTGTTGAAGACAGCCACAATGCGGTTGATCCTTATCATCATGCTCACACCCGCTTTAATGCCAAAATTCACCATTGGTTGCGCGCGCATCCGCCACTGCGGCAAAAACCTTGGCTGCTTGAGCCGTTGGCGTTGGCGAAATTCTGCGCCACCTTTGTGGAACAGCAGGTAGGCGGTAATTTGAATGAAGCCTCTCTGGCCCACCATATTGAGCGCATATTGCCAAATAACGGCATTTTGTTTTTGGGTAATAGTTTATTTGTGCGTCTGGTTGATGCGTTGACCAAGCTGCCGGAGGGCTATCCTGTCTACACTAATCGCGGCGCCAGCGGTATTGACGGCTTGCTGGCTACCGCCGCCGGAATTGGTGTTGGCGCCAATCAGCCGTTAGTGGCGATGATCGGCGACACCTCTGCGCTGTATGATTTGAATTCGCTGGCATTGTTTAAAAACGTTAATCAACCGACGATTATTTTTATTATTAATAATAACGGCGGGGCGATTTTCGATATGTTACCGGTGGACACCGAAGTCAAAGACCGCTTTTACCGCATGCCGCACAATCTTGAGTTTTCACAGGCGGCGTCGATGTTTGATCTGAAATATGCCCGTCCTTATACTTGGGCAGATTTAAGTTCAGTGCTGAAACATGCCTATTCGCGCCGTGAAACCACCTTAATTGAAATCAAAGTGGCTTCCAGCGATGGCAGTAATATTTATAAACGCTTGATTGAACAGATCAGTTACGCCGTTATCGGAGCCTGATATGCCTTGTTTGGTCTTTCTGCACGGCTTGCTCGGCAGCGGTGCCGACTGGCAAAAACTGATTGAAAAACTACCGCACTTTGACTGTTTTGCGCCCGATTTGCCTTATCACGGCAGGGAGAAAAATACTGGCGTCGCCGATTTTGAGCAAACTGCGGGCTTTGTGGCGGATTACATTCGACGGTCAATCGGGCCGCGTCCTTATTTTTTGATAGGCTATTCACTGGGCGGGCGAATAGCCCTTTATTATGCGTTACAGGCGCAATGTGAAAAAGGCAATTTACAAGGGCTGATTTTAGAGGGGGCAAATTTGGGATTGCAATCGGCAGCGGAAAAGCGGGCGCGCTGGCAGCATGATTGTCGCTGGGCACAGCGCTTTGCTACACAAGCGCCGCAGCAGGTGCTGCAAGATTGGTATCGGCAAGGCGTGTTTGCGCATTTGGATGAAAAACAACGCGCCGCATTAATTGCTGAACGGACGCCGCATTGTGGCGCCAATATCGGTCATATGCTGCGCGTTACTTCGCTGGCTAAACAGCCGGATTTTCGCCCTAAAGTGCGGTCGAATTTATTGCCGTTTTTTTATTTTTGCGGCGAAAAGGATCAGAAATTCCGTCAAATAGCGGAAGACAGCGGTTTACCGCTAACGCTGATTGCGAACGCTGGACATAATGCGCATAAAGAAAACCCGCCAGCATTTGCTGCTGAATTAACTGCCGTGTTGCGCGCGGTTGCCGATTAAAAAGGCGGGAAATTCCCGCCGCTGAAAATCGAAAAACCGTTTATTCATCCATATAACCCAGACTGCGTAACGCACGTTCATCGTCCGCCCAGCCGGATTTGACTTTCACCCACAGCTCCAGATGCACTTTGTTGTCAAACAAACGTTCCATGTCTGCGCGCGCTTCGGTGCCGATCAGTTTGATTTTCTGCCCTTTATTGCCGATAACCATTTTTTTCTGTCCTTCACGCTCAACTAAAATTAGACCGTTGATCTCATAAGTGCCGCGTTCGTTGGTTTTAAACTGCTCGATTTCCACGGTGACGGCATAAGGCAATTCCTCGCCCATAAAACGCATCAGCTTTTCGCGGATAATTTCCGATGCCATAAAGCGCTGCGAACGGTCGGTCACGTAATCTTGCGGAAAATGATGTGCGCCTTTGCGCAGGGAGTTACGCACGATTTGTTGCAGATTTTGCACGTTGTTGCCACGCTGGGCTGAAATCGGCACGATATCCTTAAAGTCAAATTTTGCGCTGATTTGAGTAATAAACGGCAGCAATTCGTCTTTATTTTTAATATTGTCAATTTTATTGATCGCCAATACTACCGGGGCTTTTGCCTGACGCAGTTTGTTGAGCACCATTTCATCGTCGTCGTTCCAGTGCGTACCGTCCACCACAAAAATGATCAGATCCACATCGCCGATAGCGCTACTTGCCGCACGGTTCATCAGGCGGTTAATAGCGCGTTTTTCTTCAATATGCAGCCCCGGCGTATCCACGTAAACCGCCTGATAGACGCCCTCGGTATGAATGCCGACAATGCGGTGACGAGTAGTTTGAGCCTTGCGTGAGGTAATCGAGATTTTTTGTCCCAGAATTTTGTTTAATAATGTGGATTTGCCCACATTCGGGCGCCCGACAATGGCGATAAAACCGCAGTAGGTATCAAGCGCCGGCGCTGTGTCAGTTGGGTTCATGTATGTCATTTGATGTCCAGTTGTTTCAGTATTTGTTCTGCCACGGCTTGCTCCGCTTTACGTCGGCTTGAACCGGTTGCGCTGAAAGTGCGGTCAATATTTTGCACGTTACATTGCACGGTAAAAGTTTGGCAGTGCGCTTCGCCCTGAATATTGACTACGTTATAGTTCGGCAGCGGTAGGCGGTTGCCCTGTAAATATTCTTGCAAACGAGTTTTGGCGTCTTTCTGGTTATCGCCCGGTTTGATTTCCCGCAGCAGTAATTGGAACCAGCCGCGCACCGTTGCCGTAGCGGTATTAAGATCGCTGTCTTGCGAAACGGCGCCGATAATTGCCTCCACACAGTCGGCAAGAATGGATTCGCGGCGAAAGCCACCGCTTTTCAGCTCGCCGGGTCCAAGCAGCATGTAATTGCCCAGTTCGAATTCTCGCGCCAGTTCGGCAAGAGTCGGTTCGCGCACTAAGGTGGCGCGCATACGGCTGAGTTCGCCTTCATTGCAGTGCGGAAATTGGTGATATAAGGCATCGGCGATGGTGTAATTGAGAATGGCGTCACCCAAAAATTCCAGCCGTTCATTGTGATTTTTCGCCGCACTGCGGTGCGTCAGTGCCTGTTTTAACAGTGCGGCACGGTTAAATTGGTAACCGATTTTACGTTGTAGTGATTCTAAATTTTTCATAAATATTAGCGAATTTTGCTGAACATACGTTCAGTTCGAATGCCGGTCGGCCATTCGTTCTGCTTTTTGTCCAGACTTAACCAAATATATGAGGCTTTACCGACGATGTTTTTTTCCGGTACGAAGCCCCAGAAACGGCTGTCTGCACTGTGATTACGGTTGTCGCCCATCACGAAATATTGTCCTTCCGGCACTACCCATTCGGTAATGTAATTTTGTTGCGTATCGTAATCGCGGTACATATAGGTCGCGTTCGGCGGCTGCGGATCCCAATGAATCTGATGTTCCACATCACCGCTTTCGGTCAATTTCAATGGGTGCAGATTGCTGTAAATCGGCAGCCCGGTACTATCTTGCCCGACAATAATATTGAAATCCGGATCTTCTTGTGCGGTGCTGTAATCAAATTCTTTGGTAGTGCAGTCGGCGGTGCATTCTTTACCGTCTTTTCCGTAGGTCAGTGTGATATGGCGATCCACTTCGTTGTATTGAATGCGGTCGCCGGGAATGCCGACGATGCGTTTAATATAATCTACATTCGGTTCCGGCGGCGCTTTGAATACGATAATATCACCGCGTTGCGGTTTGCCAGTTTCAATGATGGTATTTTGGAATACCGGATCTTTGATCCCGTAAGCATATTTTTCCACCAGCAGGAAATCGCCGACACGTAAGGTCGGTTCCATGGAACCGGAAGGAATTTGGAACGGTTCAAACAAAAAGGAGCGCAGAATCAGTACGAATGCCAGCACCGGGAACAGCGACGCTAAAAACTCTGCGCCTTCGGAAATAGGTTCGATTTGATTTTTTTCTTCGTCCGTTAAGGGTTTTCCGCCACGCTGTTCTGCTCGTGCGATTTGTCGGGCGCGTTTTGGCAAGACGGCAAAGCGGTGATAACACCATAATATGCCGCAAAGTGCGGTCAATAAAATCAATAAAATGGTGAAAGTGTTCGGTAACGCCAGATGCTCAAGCAGTTTCCAAACAGCGTAACCGACTGCAATCAAAATGATAAAAGCGAGATTTGATTTAGACATTGTTGTTCCTTACTTATCCTTGCCCACATGTAAGATAGCCAGAAACGCTTCCTGTGGCACTTCCACATTGCCGAGGGATTTCATGCGTTTTTTGCCTTCTTTTTGTTTTTGCAGCAGCTTTTTCTTACGGCTGACATCGCCGCCGTAACATTTTGCTAAGACGTTTTTGCGCAGCTGTTTGACGGTTGAACGGGCGATAATATGGTTGCCGATTGCTGCCTGAATGGCAATATCAAATTGCTGGCGGGGGATCAGCTCGCGCATTTTTTCCACCAACTCACGACCGCGGTATGGCGCATTGTCTTTATGTACGATAAGCGCCAGCGCATCCACCCGTTCGCCGTTAATCATAATATCCACGCGCACCATGTCCGCCGCCTGAAAACGTTTAAAGCCGTAATCCAGCGAGGCGTAACCGCGTGATGTGGATTTCAGTCGATCAAAGAAATCCAGTACCACCTCGCCCATTGGAATTTCATATGTGAGCGCTACCTGATTGCCGTGATACACCATGTTGGTCTGCACGCCGCGTTTTTCCACGCAAAGCGTGATGACGTTGCCGAGGTAGTTCTGTGGCAGCAGCATATTACATTCGGCAATCGGTTCACGGATTTGCGCAATATTGTTGAGTGGTGGCAGTTTTGCTGGGCTGTCCACATAAACCACATCGCCGTTGGTCAGCTCCACTTCATAAACGACGGTCGGCGCCGTGGTGATCAGATCCAGATTGTATTCGCGCTCTAGACGTTCCTGAATGATTTCCATATGCAGTAAGCCGAGGAAACCGCAGCGGAAACCAAAGCCGAGCGCACTGGAATTTTCCGGTTCATAGAATAACGAGGCGTCATTCAGGCTTAATTTACCCAGCGCATCACGGAAGGCTTCGTAATCATCGGAGCTGATCGGGAATAAACCAGCATACACCTGCGGTTTAACTTTTTTAAAGCCCGGTAAAACCGAGTTTGCCGGGGTGTTGTGTAAGGTCAGCGTATCGCCCACCGGCGCGCCTAAAATATCTTTAATCGCGCATACCACCCAGCCGACTTCGCCACAGTTTAATCGGTCGGTATCCACTTGTTTCGGCGTGAAAATACCGAGGCGATCCACATTATAGGATTGACCGGTGGACATCACTTTGATCTTGTCGCCTTTGCGTAACGTGCCGTTTTTGATCCGCACTAATGAGACCACGCCGAGATAATTGTCGAACCAAGAGTCGATAATCAGTGCTTGCAGCGGTGCGGCGGGATCGCCTTGCGGGGCAGGAATTTTGCGCACGATTTCTTCCAGCACATCTTCAATCCCGACACCGGTTTTGGCGGAGCAACGCACCGCATCCAGCGCATCGATCCCTACAATATCTTCAATTTCTTCCGCCACCCGTTCCGGATCGGCGGCAGGCAGGTCGATTTTATTTAAAATTGGCACCACTTCCAGATCCATCTCAATGGCGGTATAGCAGTTTGCCAGCGTTTGTGCCTCCACTCCCTGACCAGCGTCAACCACCAGTAGCGCACCTTCACAGGCTGCCAGTGAACGGGAAACTTCATAGGAAAAGTCAACGTGCCCGGGCGTATCGATAAAATTCAGTTGATAAGTTTCCCCATCGTGCGCCCGATAATTTAAAGTGACGCTTTGGGCTTTAATGGTAATCCCGCGTTCGCGTTCCAAATCCATGGAATCCAGCACCTGTTCTGCCATTTCGCGATCGGACAGCCCGCCGCAGGTTTGAATCAGGCGATCCGACAAAGTGGATTTACCGTGGTCAATATGTGCAATAATAGAAAAATTACGTATGTTCTTCATATTTCAGTTAGAATGATTTCACTAAAGTTTAACTGGTGGATTGTACCTGAATATGTACGGATATGCTATATCAGGCAATAAAATTGCAAAAAGTGCGGTACGAAAATCACGCGTTTTTAAGCGCACAAAAAACACCCTAAAGTAAATACTTTAGGGTGTCATTTCAATCTAAAAAAGTGAAGTCGATAAAATTACAAACTTTCAGTGAAAGTACGGGTAATTACATCGCGTTGTTGTTCCGGAGTTAATGAGTTGAAACGTACGGCATAACCGGAAACGCGGATGGTGAGCTGCGGATATTTTTCCGGGTGTTTCACGGCGTCTTCTAAGGTTTCGCGGCGTAATACGTTAACATTTAAGTGCTGACCACCTTCAACTTTAACGGTCGGTGCGACATCAACCGGTAATTCGCGATATTCGATCTGACCTAACTCGCTGACTGCGACGACTTGGTCTTCGGCATATTGTGCTTTTGCTGCCAGACAACGGGCTTCACCTTTTTCGCTGTCCAGTAACCAGAATGAATTTAATAAGTTGTCGTTAGCGGCTTGAGTAATTTGAATACCTTTAATCATAAAGTGCCTCCTGATTGGCTGTGTGTTAATTAAGCTAAGTTGGGATAAATTTTATCAAGAAATTTTATCTTTTCAATTGTTTTGATATAAATCAGGTTGACTTAATGAAAGAAAAATGACTATTTTGATTTGCATCAATTGTTGTGCGTGATGGGCTTGGTTTGTTCTTGTTTTGTTAACTTTTATTTAACTTTGAATTAACAATTTAGTCCGAATTCAACCTGTTAATTTAAGCTCAGGTTATTTATAATCTTCCCACGATTATAAATGGATAAGACACAATATGAAAACCTGGAAAGACGTTATCGGCAAAGAAAAAGAACAACCCTATTTTCAGCATATTTTACAGCAGGTGCATCGTGAAAGAGCCATGGGCAAGATGATTTATCCGCCTGCTGCCGATGTGTTTAATGCGTTTAAACTGACTGAATTCGAGCAGGTTAAAGTGGTCATTTTAGGGCAAGATCCGTACCATGGACCGAATCAGGCGCACGGGCTGGCGTTTTCGGTAAAACCGGGTATTGTACCGCCGCCTTCGCTGCTGAACATGTATAAAGAGCTTGTCGCCGACATCGCGAATTTTCAGATTCCGCAGCACGGCTATTTGACGGCGTGGGCGCAGCAGGGCGTGTTATTGCTTAATACCGTATTAACGGTGGAACGCGGACGGGCGCATTCCCATGCCAATTTCGGCTGGGAAACCTTCACGGATCAGGTGATTAGCGTGCTAAATGCGCAGCGGGAACATTTGGTTTTTCTGTTATGGGGCAGTCATGCGCAGCGCAAAGGGCAGTTTATTGATCGCGCGAAACATTGCGTCTTGTCGGCGCCGCACCCATCACCGCTGTCTGCGCATCGCGGTTTTTTAGGCTGTCGGCATTTTTCAAAAACCAATCAGTATTTGCAACAACATAATTTACCGGTGATAAACTGGCAGTTGCCGTTAACTGTCGAATAACACATATAAAAGGAAGATGTATGCTCGCGATAATTTCTCCGGCGAAAACCCTTGATTTTAAAAGTGCGGTGCCGAAATTTGAATTTTCTCAACCGCACTTAACCGATTACAGTACTCAACTGATTGCTATTTGTCGCCGGCTTTCTCCCGCACAGCTCGCCTCTTTGATGTCGATCAGTGATAAACTGGCCGGACTGAATGCCGCCCGTTTCGCTGAGTGGCAGCCACTGCATGATGAACAGAATGCCCGCGCGGCGATTTATGCCTTTAAGGGTGATGTCTATACTGGGCTGGATGTGGACAGCCTAACGCGGGAAGAGGTGCTGTTTGCACAACGACATTTACGCATTTTATCCGGTCTGTATGGACTGTTGCGTCCGCTGGATTTGATGCAACCTTATCGTTTGGAAATGGGCACGCGGCTTGCGAATAAGCAAGGCAAGGATTTGTATGCGTTCTGGGGCGATACAATTACCCGCAGCGTGCAGACCGCATTAGATGAGCAGGGCGACAATATTCTGCTTAATTTGGCCTCCGATGAATATTATAAATCCGTGCAAGCAAGCGGGTTGAAAGCCAGAATCCTAAAACCGATTTTTCTGGATAATAAAGGCGGGAAATATAAAGTGATCAGCTTTTATGCGAAAAAAGCTCGTGGTTTAATGTGCCGTTACATCATTCAAAATCGGTTGACGGAAATTGAGCAGCTGAAAGCGTTTGATTTGGGCGGCTATTGGTTTGACAGCGCCGCATCGAGCGATAATGAACTGGTATTTAAACGGGATTTGAGAGAATAACATGATCGATCTATTCAAGAACGGCGGATTGCCGCATTTGACGGTGCGGTTAAAAAAAATAGCGCTTTTTAGCACTGCACTTTTCCTTGCCGCCTGTGCCTCGCAGCCCGAGTTATCGGCGCCGCAGTTTGTCAGTCATAACAAGCATACTTACTACCTTGCCGCGCAGCAGGATTTAGGCAGTATGGCGCGTTATTTTTATGTGATGAAAGAGGATTCGCCGCAAGAGTGGAAAAGTGCGGTGGAATTATTATTAGATCGCAACCGCCAGCAGCGTACTCTGGATGACCGTATCCAATTGCGCCGGCGAGTATATAAAAATACGGCTGTGCCGCGCTTTGATATTTATCGCCAGGATGATGTGCTGTATTCTTTTGTGATTTATCAGCCGAGTGCGCAGAATAAGGACTGGCGGGTCGATGTATCGAAAGGAAAAGATATTCCGTTGTGCGGTTTTGTGCAGTATCAATATTCCGTAAAAATTGCGAAGAATAAAAAATTGATGAATATGAATAAAAGTAAAATCATCAATTATTTGAAAAAATATGTCGCCGATAAAGAAATGACGCAGCTGAAGCAGGCAAACTGGCCGTGGAGTTGTGAAAAATAGTGCGTGATTATTCATTACAGGTAAAAAAAGCTGCCAATCTGGCGGTGTTTACTGCGTTGGTGCTGATGTTGAGCAAAGGCGCGGCGTGGTGGCGGACCGGTTCGGTCAGTATGTTGGCATCTATTACGGATTCTATGCTGGATTTATTAGCTTCTTTTATGAATATGCTGATTCTGCGCTTCGCATTAATGCCCGCCGACCACAATCACTCATTTGGACACGGTAAAGCGGAATCTCTGGCGGCGTTGGCGCAAAGTGCGTTTATCTCCGGTTCCGCCATTTTTTTATTATTGCAGGGCATTCACCGTCTGAACGCGCCCCAGCCTTTAACCGATACCTCACTGGGCATTGCGGTGACGCTCTTTTCCATTGCCGCGACATTTGGGTTGGTTTTTTATCAAAGCCGGGTTATTCGGCAGACTGACAGCCCGGCAATTAAAGCGGATCGCTTGCATTATCAGACCGACTTGCTAATGAATGTCGCGATTCTTATTTCTCTCGGGCTGACAGCATACGGCTTTATCGCAGCAGATGCGTTGTTTGCCATTCTCATCGCCGTTTATATTTTGTTTAACGCTGGCAAAATGTTATTTGATGCGGCGCAGTTACTGCTTGATCAGGCATTACCGGAGGCGGAAATCAAGCGCATTGAAGCGGTGATTTTATCTACACCGCAAATCCTCGGTTTTCATGATTTGCGCACGCGACGTTCTGGAGTAGTGCGTTTTATCCAGTTTCATTTGGAATTGGATGATCATCTTTCTTTTGTGCAGGCGCATGCCATTACCGATCACCTTGAAAGCCGTTTAAGGGAATTATTCCCGCAGGTGGATATTGTGATCCATCACGAACCGACCAGCGTAGTACAAACGGAGCAGCGGCAAACCCAAGGTGTCGAACCGCATATGGAATAATTAGACTTAAATCAAAATATGTGATAATTCACCAAAATTTTGCTAGAGACGGTTTGGTGAATAGTGTAATCTTAGCGACAGTTTTTATATTGCAACTTTAAATAAGGTATATTTATGATTAAAAAAATTGCTGTATTGACAAGCGGCGGCGATGCCCCCGGCATGAATGCCGCCATTCGTGGGGTGGTCCGTTCTGCCTTAGCGGAAGGGCTGGAAGTATATGGAATTTATGACGGCTATCATGGTTTATATCACAATAAAATCAAACAATTGAGCCGTTATAGCGTGTCCGATGTAATTAATCGCGGCGGCACCTTCTTAGGTTCGGCGCGTTTTCCGGAATTTAAAGATCCCGCAGTACGTGCCAAATGTGCGGAAGTGTTGCGTTCACACGGTATTGACGCGTTAGTGGTGATCGGCGGTGACGGTTCTTATATGGGCGCCAAATTATTAACCGAAGAACACGGTTTTCCTTGTGTGGGTATTCCGGGCACCATTGATAACGATGTTGCGGGGACGGATTATACTATCGGTTATCAAACGGCATTACAGACCGCAGTGGAAGCAATCGACCGTTTGCGCGATACCTCAAGTTCCCACCAGCGTATTTCCATTGTAGAAATCATGGGCAGACATTGCAGCGATTTAACCATTTCCGCTGGCATTGCCGGAGGCTGTGAATATATTGTCGCCTCTGAAGTGGAATTTAATCGCGAAGAATTGATCCAACAGATTGAACGTAGCATTGCAAACGGCAAACGTCACGCTTTAATTGTAATTACCGAATTAATTTGCGATGTGAATGCGCTGGCGAAAGAAATTGAATCGCGTGTACATCATGAAACCCGTGCCACTGTGCTGGGACACATTCAGCGTGGCGGTACGCCTTGTGCTTTCGACCGTATTCTGGCTTCCCGTATGGGCGTGTATGCAGTGGATTTACTGTTACAGGGCAAAGGCGGTTATTGTGTCGGCATCCAAAATGAACAGCTGGTTCACCATGATATTATTGACGCCATTAATAACATGCGCCGCGAATTTAAAGCGGATTTAATGGCGATGTCAAAACGCTTATTCTGATTTGTTTCATCTGTATTATCAAGGCATCCGAGTGGGATGCCTTATTTGTTTCTGCCACTTACTATTTGCGTGTTAACAACGTCAACACTTCATAATGCGCCGTATGTGGGAACATGTCGAAGAGCTGTATTTTCTGCATGCGGTATGCTTGCAAGTGGGCAAGATCTTTTGCCATTGAAACCGCGTTACAGCTGGAATAAAGAATAAAGTGCGGTTGTAATTGATTAAGAAATTGTGCTAATTGTGTGCCGAGACCGCGTCTGGGCGGGTTGACGATAAGTAGATCCGGGGTTTGTTTTTGGGCGAGGGCGAACTGTGCCGCATCCAATGACTGAAAGCTGACGTTTTTCAGGTTCAACTGGCGAGCGGATAAACCGGCAGCAAAAATTGCGGAAGGCGCGATTTCAATACCTACCAGTTCGACCTCTTTACCTTGCCGTTGCAATATATGAGCGCAATGCAGCCCAAAGCCGCCAGCGCCGCAAAACAAATCCCAAATCGAACGAATGGGCAAATCTTTGACCCACTGCTGTGCGCTGCCGTATAATCCCTGGGCTACGCTCGGATTGGTCTGGAAAAACCCTTGCGGGCGCATAAATAGCGGAATATGGTTAAAACACTCGGGCAGGTTTTGTTTTTCGGTGAGAAAAATTTCCGTTTCGCCTTCCAAAATGGCGGCATGCTGAGATTGAATATTCACGCTGATCACTGTCAGTTGCGGCAGTTTTGTCTGCAAAGCGGGCAGTTCTCGTCGGATTAATGGTAGTTTGCCTTGCGAACGCAGGACAAAGCGTAGCATCAGATCACCGTTACTTTTGCTTTCGCTGAGCAGTATATATTTCAGCTCACCCTTTTGTTTCGCCGTATTGTAAGGAACCAGCCCGGCACGGGCGATAAAATCCTTTAAAACTGGAAAAACCGCATCGAAAGCGGCAGGGTAAAGCGGGCAATCGCATAAATCTACCGCACTGTGTGGATGTGTCGGATCCGGTAAGATGCCCAGCACAGGGCGTTCGACCGTGCCGCTCACTACCATTTTGGCTTTGTTGCGAAATCGGCTTAGCGGCGATGAGTAAGGTGTATGCCAAATCAGCGCGGATTGATCCAGTGTGGCGAGCTGCTGTTGTAGGTGGACGGTTTTGTCTGCCAACTGTTGTGCATAGGGTTTTTCCAACCATTGACAGGAGCGGCAGTCCTGTTGCCGGTAATGACGGCAGGGAATTGTAAGCGGCATTATTATTCCTTTGTTGCCAGCCAGTTTTGCTGAAGTGCGGTCAATTTTTTATGATTTTCTCGCCAACGGGCAGAATGTTGCAGGTCATTCCAACGATATGTTTTTTGTTTAAATAACGCTTGTCGGCGCGCATGGCGTAATGCCGCTTGTTCTGTCGATTCCTGCACGTTGAAGTGATCCAACACCTGAATTACGCCTTCCCGTTCATTGCACAGCAACAGTAAATCGCAGCCGGCGTGCAACGCTTGTTCGCAGCGGCTGACAAAATCGCCCATAAAACCAGCACCTTGCATGCCCAAATCATCGGAGAAAATTGCGCCGCGGAAATCCAGTTGTTCGCGCAGCACCTGTTTCAGCCAGTAACGCGATCCGCTGGCAGGTTGAGTATCGCATTGCGTGTAGATCACATGCGCCGGCATTATCGCATCTAAACAACCGTTTGCAATCAATTGGCGGAACGGTTGTATATCGCGGTTAAAAATTGTCTCCCGAGTGCGATTGTCATAAGGGGTTTCCAGATGAGAGTCCGCCGATACATGACCGTGCCCGGGAAAATGTTTGCCGGTCGCCGCCATACCCGCTTGATGCATTCCGGCGATAAACTGGGTGGCAAGGCGAATTGTCGGTTCACATTCGGTATGAAAGCTGCGATCGCCGATGGCTTTGCATTGATGGCCGAGATCCAATACCGGCGCAAAACTTAAATCAATGCCAAGTGCGGTTATTTCGGTCGCCATTTGCCAACCCGCCTGTAACGCCGCGTCATTTTGTGCTGCCGGATCGTCAAGCAGTGCTGCGAATGCTTGCATGGCGGGCAGTTGGGTGAAACCGTGACGAAAACGTTGAACACGTCCGCCTTCCTGATCGACGGTGATAAGCAGATCTTGTTTAACGCGGCGAATTGAATCGACCAGCGCTTGAATTTGCGTGCGATCATGAAAATTACGGCTGAATAAAATAACCCCGGCAACCAGCGGGTGCGATAATAATTCCGCGTCTTCCCGGGTCAATTCCTGACCTGTTAAGTCGATAAGCAGTGTGGACATGATAATCCTTATTTTAAGCGTAAATACAGACGATAGTTGACACTTTCAGTGGTCGGGCGGAGCAATTCCAGTTCCGTCCGTTGCTTTTGTTGCAGTGTGACGGACGGTGAGGATGCCGCAGTGTCGTCCGCATTTTGTGTGACTCCGTTTTTGTCATACCAGAAAAAAGTGTAAGAGACGGTAACCGGCTGAGCGGATTTGTTTTTTATCCAAGCGGAATCCGGCTCGGCGGCAGCGTCGATTAACGCCGCCAGCTCGGATTCCATATTCAGAATCGGTTTTGTACTATGTACCAGATTGGGCGCCGGGGTCGAACCGCAAGCGGTCAGCAGTAAACCGAGTGCTATACAGGAAAGTGATTTAATCATTATTTTGCCAGCATTTTGCCTAGGGGTTCACCGCCGACCAAGTGCATATGCAGATGGAATACTTCTTGTCCGCCGTGTTCGTTGCAGTTAACGATTAAGCGATAGCCGTCTTGGGCAATGCCTTCCCGTTTCGCCAATTGGGCGGCAACGGTAAACAGTCGTCCCAAGCTGATTTCATCCTGTGCGGTAACATCGTTAACTGTCGCAATCGGTTTGTTCGGGATAATCAGTATATGCGTTTTGGCTTGTGGCGATATATCTCGAAAAGCGGTGACCAGCTCGTCTTGATAGACGATATCGGCGGGGATTTCTTTACGGATGATTTTACTGAAAATCGTTTCTTCTGCCATGGTAATATCCTTTGTTTATAGCGGGAGCTGCGAAGAATATTTTTAACAGAAAATCAGTAAAATAGCAATTTGAGAAAAATATTCGTTAACGTAATGTTAACCAAAAGATCGGACTCGATCTTTAATGTTAAGTGAATGTTAAATAAGGCTGTTTCTAAAAAAATTTATAAAAAATAAAAAATTTTTTAGTTTAAAGTTTTGTCCGAATGCCTTAAAATGGACGCAGTGAATTCTTGTGGGATATATAATGAAAACGGAAAACTCAATTAGCCTAATGGCGACCCCGACAGAAATGGCTCAAATCGGCGAAGATGTCGGTGTTTATAAAGCCAGTAAAAACCAATTCTACTCTTTCTTATCTGCCATTTCAGCTGGCGCCTTTATCGCCCTCGCATTTATCTTCTACACTACAACTCAAACCGGCAGTGCCGGCGCACCTTGGGGATTAACTAAACTGGTTGGCGGCTTGGTTTTTTCAATCGGCGTGATTATGGTCGTGGTGTGCGGTTCCGAATTATTCACCTCTTCAACCATGACCTTAGTGGCGCGCGCCAGTGGACGAATTAATACCTTTCAGATGCTGCGCAATTGGGTCGTTGTGTATTGCGGTAACTTTGTGGGGGCTACGGTAATTGTCCTGCTGGTATGGTTTGCGGGGCAAACGATGGCGGCTGACGGTCAATGGGGACTGACCATTTTGAACACCGCGCAGCACAAAATCCACCATACTTGGCTTGAAGCCTTCTGTTTAGGCATTCTGTGTAATATCATGGTGTGTATCGCTATTTGGATGGCGTATGCGGGCAAGACCTTAACCGATAAAGCCTTTATTATGATTTTGCCGATCGGATTGTTTGTGGCGTCCGGCTTTGAGCATAGCGTGGCGAATATGTTTATGATTCCGATGGGAATATTCACTGCGCATTGCAGTCCGGCGGAATTCTGGCAGGCGATTGACATGGATCCGGCGCAGTTTGCGGATCTGGACGTTTATCATTTTGTTGTAAAAAATCTCATTCCCGTTACCTTGGGCAATATCGTCGGTGGCGGAGTTTGTATCGCATTGTTGCAGTGGTTTACTAATAAACCGCATGCACATTAGTTTAGGGGTAAGAGCGGTTGATTTTTGCGCCGTTTTTACATTGTTGAAATTTATCTACTAGAGAAGGAAGTTATAGCAATGACTCAATTAACAGAAGCTCAACAGAAAGCGTGGGAAGGGTTTGTTCCGGGAGACTGGCAGACCGAAGTAAACGTACGTGATTTTATCCAAAAAAACTATACGCCTTATGAGGGTGATGAATCATTCCTTGCGGACGCCACCGAAGCGACCACCGCATTGTGGAATGATGTTATGGAAAAAATTAAAGTTGAGAACCAAACACACGAACCGTATGACATTGATACCGACACACCATCAACCATTACTTCACACAAACCGGGTTATATCAATAAAGCATTGGAAAAAATCGTCGGTTTGCAGACTGATGCTCCGTTAAAACGCGCAATTATGCCGTTCGGCGGTATTAAAATGGTGAAAGGCTCATGTCAGGTTTATCGTCGCGAGCTGAAACCTGAAATCGAACATATCTTTACCGAATATCGCAAAACTCACAACCAAGGGGTATTTGACGTTTATACACCAGATATTCTGCGCTGCCGTAAATCCGGCGTGATTACCGGTCTTCCTGATGCTTATGGCCGTGGTCGTATTATCGGTGACTATCGTCGTTTGGCGGTATATGGTGTAGATTTCTTAATGAAAGATAAATTCAAACAATTTACTTCATTACAGTCTCGTCTGGAAAGCGGCGAAGATATTCAGGCAACTATTCAGCTGCGTGAAGAAATTGCTGAACAGCATCGTGCATTAGGCAAAATCAAAGAAATGGCAGCGTCTTACGGTTGTGATATTTCCAATCCAGCAACTAACGCGCAGGAAGCGGTACAATGGACTTATTTTGCTTATCTTGCGGCGGTTAAATCGCAAAACGGTGCGGCGATGTCATTCGGTCGTGTATCCAGCTTCTTGGATATTTATATCGAACGTGACTTGAAAGCCGGTAAAATCACTGAACAGCAAGCGCAGGAATTAATCGACCATTTAGTCATGAAATTGCGTATGGTACGTTTCTTGCGTACACCTGAATACGATCAATTATTCTCCGGCGACCCGATGTGGGCAACCGAAACCTTAGCTGGTATGGGCTTAGACGGTCGTACGCTGGTGACTAAAAACAGCTTCCGTATGCTGCACACCCTGTACACAATGGGACCGTCACCTGAACCGAACTTGACTATTCTGTGGTCGGAACAGCTGCCTGAAGCGTTCAAACGTTTCTGTGCCAAAGTTTCTATTGATACCTCATCTGTACAATATGAAAACGATGATTTAATGCGTCCTGATTTCAATAACGACGACTATGCGATTGCTTGCTGCGTAAGCCCGATGGTTGTGGGTAAACAAATGCAGTTCTTCGGCGCCCGTGCAAACTTGGCGAAAACGTTGCTATATGCAATCAACGGCGGTATTGATGAAAAATCCGGCGTGCAAGTTGGTCCGAAAACAGCACCTATCACTGATGAAGTGCTGAATTTCGATACCGTTATGGATCGGATGGATCACTTTATGGATTGGTTGGCAACTCAGTATGTGACCGCACTGAACATCATTCACTTTATGCACGATAAATATGCCTATGAAGCGGCGTTAATGGCGTTCCATGATCGTGATGTATTCCGTACCATGGCTTGTGGTATTGCCGG
This sequence comes from Necropsobacter massiliensis, assembly GCF_000827595.2. Taxonomy (GTDB): domain Bacteria; phylum Pseudomonadota; class Gammaproteobacteria; order Enterobacterales; family Pasteurellaceae; genus Necropsobacter; species Necropsobacter massiliensis. The sequence goes on from NZ_LN776178.1 coordinate 290,664, forward strand.
ACTTTCCGTAGCGGCCGACTCACTGGCGGCAATCAAATACGCTAAAGTGAAACCAGTTCGCGGCGATATTAAAGATAAAGACGGTAATGTTGTTGCGTCCAATGTAGCGGTTGACTTTGAAATTGAAGGCGAATATCCGCAATTCGGTAACAACGACAGCCGGGTGGATGATTTAGCGGTTGATTTGGTCGAACGTTTCATGAAGAAAATTCAGACTCACAAAACATACCGCAATGCGACTCCGACACAATCTGTGCTGACAATCACCTCTAACGTGGTGTATGGTAAGAAAACCGGTAATACTCCGGACGGTCGTCGTGCCGGCGCACCATTCGGACCGGGCGCAAACCCAATGCACGGACGTGACCAGAAAGGTGCGGTAGCATCCCTGACCTCTGTGGCCAAACTGCCGTTTGCTTATGCGAAAGATGGTATTTCTTATACCTTCTCTATCGTTCCAAACGCATTAGGTAAAGATATTGATGCGCAAAAACGCAATCTTGCTGGCTTAATGGACGGTTACTTCCATCACGAAGCGACAGTAGAAGGCGGTCAGCACCTGAACGTGAACGTATTAAATCGTGAAACCTTACTGGATGCGATCGATCATCCTGAGAAATATCCTCAGCTGACAATCCGTGTTTCCGGTTATGCTGTGCGTTTCAACTCCTTGACCAGAGAACAACAGCAAGACGTCATTACCCGTACATTTACTCAGTCAATGTAATCGGTTGATGATAAGGTGATGAGTGTTAATTATGTAAGGCGGTTTTATCATAATGACTTGTGCTGAGGCGGTATATTCGGCACTGCTCATCACCGAATAAGATAATTTATTGCTAAGGGAACATATATGAAATATATTGTTCCCTTACATTTATGTAAGTTGTAAACGTTGTATTCAGTTGTCCATTTATTATTCATCACACTAATATCCCACTAATGTAAGGAGACATCGAATGAAAAACATCAAGATTAAATTCACCGTACTGGCTATGGCATCCGCGTTTGCATTAGCCGCCTGTAGCAATAAGATTGAAGGCGATGCGCAATTGCAGGAGCAAGCCGTATTGGGGCTGAACTGGGTCCAGCAGTCCGGTGAATATCAGGCATTGGCGTACCAGGCATTCAATATTGCAAAAGTTGCTTTTGATAATGCCAAAGTCAGCAAAGGAAAGAAAAAAGCGGTTGTCGTCGATCTTGATGAAACCATGGTGGATAACAGCGCTTATGCCGGTTGGCAGGTTAAAAACGGTAAAGCCTTTGACGGCGCAGACTGGACGCGCTGGGTTGAGGCACGTCAAACCGGAGCGATTGCCGGTGCGGTTGAATTCAATAATTATGTTAATGCGCACGGCGGCAAAATGTTCTATGTTTCTAACCGCAAAGATGAAAGCGAAAAAGCCGGCACCGTGGATGATATGAAAAAATTAGGGTTTACCGGCGTGAGTGATGAAACCCTATATCTGAAAAAAGATAAATCCAATAAATCCGTTCGTTTTGCCGAAATCGAACAGCAAGGCTATGAAATCGTCTTATATATCGGTGATAATCTAAACGATTTCGGCGATGCGACTTATCGCAAATCCAATGCAGAACGCCGCGCTTTCGTTGATCAAAACAGTAAAGCGTTCGGGAAAAAATTTATTGTGCTGCCGAACCCGAATTACGGCGACTGGGAAGGTGGGCTGGCGAAAGATTATTATAAAAACGACGCGCAAGGTCGTGTCAAAATTCGCCATGATGCCATTAAAGCGTGGGACGGTAAATAATATCAGCGAGTTTTAGCCCGCATTACCTTGAAAATTCCCCTTTATTCCAACAGAGGGGAATTTTCCCGTATTATGCTATCGATTTTTACTTTATTTTCTACTCAGCTATTTATTAATAAGGAACATTATGTCTGTTGTGGCTCGTTATCATTCTTATGAATCCTGCGGAACCGTTGATGGTCCGGGAATTCGTTTTATCCTGTTTTTACAAGGCTGTCTGATGCGTTGTAAATATTGCCATAATCGCGACACTTGGGATTTACACGGCGGCAAAGAAATTACCGTCGAAGAACTTATGAAAGAAGTGGTGACCTATCGCCATTTTATGAACGCGTCGGGCGGTGGCGTTACCGCCTCCGGTGGCGAGGCGATTTTGCAGGCGGAATTCGTACGCGACTGGTTCAGAGCCTGTAAGGCGAACGGAATTCATACCTGCCTGGATACCAACGGGTTTGTGCGTCATTATGATCATGTCATTGATGAATTACTGGATGTGACCGATCTGGTTTTGCTGGATTTAAAAGAATTAAATGACAAAATTCATCAAAACCTGATTGGCGTACCGAATAAACGCACATTGGAATTTGCCAAATATCTGCAAAAACGCAATCAAAAAGTTTGGATCCGCTATGTTGTGGTACCCGGCTGGACGGACAACGATCACGATGTAAATATGCTGGGGCAGTTTATTCAAGGCATGACAAATATCGAAAAAGTCGAATTGCTGCCGTATCATCGTCTGGGCGCACATAAATGGGAAGCTATGGGCGAAAAATATGAGCTGGAAGATGTCAAACCGCCGACAAAAGAATCCCTTGAGCATATCAAGCAAATTCTGGAAGGTTACGGCCATATTGTAAAATATTAAGTCGGCCCTCGCCGATAGAAGCCGATAGAAAAAGTGCGGTGGATATTGCGCCGGTTTTGTTCAGTTAATGCGGATAGCGGACAAAAACATGATAAAAAACGACCGCACTTTTTTGCTTTTATTTCTTCTGAGCGCAAACTCGCCGCCACCGCTTGTCGGCGCGTTTACTAACCAAGCACTGCGTAGTAAACAAGGTCAGGGAGGGATTGTCGCTTTCGCTTAAACCTGATATTTCGTCTTATCACCAATGTCAAAATGCAGTGGCATGCGCCATTTCTGTATCGCCAGTAGTAAGAATAAAACAGCGCTGATTAAAGCCAGCAGTTGTGCAGCCAAGGTCAACTCAAATAGCGCACAAAACCACAATAATGCCAGAAATACCGGTTGCAGGTTCAGGCAGAATACCTTAAAACAAAAATATTCTTTGTATGCCAGCCCGCCCAGCGTTACGAATGCTGCGCCCAGCGCCAGTTCATGCAAGCCGAATAAGTGGCACAACAGGGCACTCCATGTGGCGAATTGTAACAATAAACGAAAGTGTTTCAGATAAATGTGTAGGGATGAGGCACATAGCATGGCGGCGATTAACAGTCCCGGATAGGCGAATTCGGTGTAATAGGGCAAAAGTGCGGTGCTAATCGCAGCTAAAACGAAGCCGCTGCGGTATAACATCACGGTAAGATAATCCCAGAAATCCATCGGGGATTTAATATGCGGATCTGCCATTATGTTCTCCTTTTTAATTTAATGTTCGTTGATAAAGTGCAAATCGTGCGCGCAAACCTCCAAAACGGAGTTGGTTTCGCCCCAATCGCCCAGTACGATGCGGGTAAAGTGCGGTTCGATTTTATGGATATTTTGCCGGTGCGTATGCCCGTGGATCATTTGGCAGACATTAAACTGTCGGAAAATGTGTAGCACAAAATCCGCGCTGACATCCATAATCTGCTCGGCTTTTTGTTTTTTATCCGCCTGGCTTTTGGCACGAATTTTTTCCGCGATTTTCAACCGCACTTTTAACGGTAGGTGCAAAAACAGCCACTGACGCCATTTTTGCTGCACTTTCTTACGATATTGTTGATAGGCGGTATCTTCCGTACAAAGTGTGTCGCCATGACAAAGCAATGTCGGCGTGCCGTATAAATCAATGAGCTGATAGGTCGGCAGCAGTTGTAAACCGCAGCTGCGGGCAAAGCGTTCGCCGAGCAGAAAATCTCGATTGCCATGAATAAAATAACATGCAACGCCGCTATCCGTCAGTTGTTTGATATGATGTTTGACCAGTTCGATCAGTGTCGATTGTTCGTCATCGCCGATCCAAAAATCAAATAAGTCGCCTAAAATATACAGCTTTTCTGCCTGCGGCGCTTTTTGCTGCATAAAATCGGTAAACAGACGGGTTAAGTGCGGTCGGTTTTCGCTGAGATGTAAATCCGCAATAAAATAGGTTTTTTTCATAAATATCGGTGATCTGATTTTTTTCCGTAGAGTATCATTTTTTCTCCTGATTTCTACACATATTTAGCTATTTTCGCTATACTTGAGCAAATTTTTTTCGAGTGCTGAATTATGCTAAAAATTCTCAGAATTATTGTCATTACTTTTTGTTGTATTTTAATTTGCCTATTAGGTACGGTTTATTCTTTTATCCGCTTTAAAAATCCGAGCAATGTTGGGGTGGTGGCTCGCTGGTTCGGGCGTTTATACCCGTTGTTCGGGCTGGAAGTGGAACATCGTTTCCCGTCGGATGCTGACAATGTCGGTCCCTGCATTTATATCGGTAATCATCAGAATAACTATGATATGGTGACGATTTCCTATATGGTGATGCCGCGCACTGTGAGTGTCGGAAAAAAGAGCCTGATTTGGGTGCCGTTTTTCGGCATTTTATATTGGGCGACCGGCAATATTTTTCTGGATCGCGATAACCGCGCCAAAGCGCACAGTACAATGACCGAACTGGCACGTCGCATTCATGCCGACAATTTATCCATTTGGATGTTTCCGGAAGGCACCCGTAGCCGCGGGCGCGGATTACTGCCGTTTAAAACCGGCGCCTTTTATGCCGCTATCGCCGCCGGCGTGCCGATTGTGCCGGTCGTGTGTTCCACTACCCATAATCAGGTGGATCTTAACCGTCTGCATAACGGCAAAGTGATTTGTGAGATTTTAGCGCCGGTTGATACCTCAGGTTATACCAAAGAAAATGTGCGCGAGTTGGCGGAACATTGTTATCAGATTATGCAGCGTCGTATCGCCGAGCTGGATGCGGAACTGGCGCAGTCCAAGCCGCAGGTTTAATTCTCACAGGTGTAGCGCATGATGCATTATTCCCGTCGTCAGCTTTTGAAAACCGCACTGCTAGCCGGCGCATTCTCTGCGATTCCGGCACCGTTGCTGGCGGCTGAACGCCGACCTTTGCCTATTCCGGGATTAATTGAAATCCGCCGCGGCAAACCCCTGTTTCTCGGCATGGAAAGCACACAAACCCAGCTTATTCCCGGAAAATATACCGAAGTGTGGGGATTTAACGGCGCTTATCTGGGACCAACGGTAAAGATTCGTCGCGGTGATTTTGCCAAATTAAATTATCGTAATAATCTAGCGCAGATCGTAGCGCTCAATATTCAGGGATTGCAAGCAAGTGCCGAGTTATTCGGCGGGGTGGCGCGCGCCTTTAAACCGAATGAAATCTGGGCGCCGATTGTGCCGATAAACCAACCCGCCGCAACCTGCTGGTATCATGCCTGTACGCTGGCTAGTTCGGCTTATCAGACTTATCGCGGATTAGCAGGGCTTTGGATTATTGAAGATGAAGACAGTCGCAAGCTGTCTTTGCCGCACAAATACGGGATAGACGATATTCCGCTGATTTTGCAGGATATGCGGCTTAACGCGGAAGGTATTCAATTATTTCATCAAAATCAACCGCACTTTTTCGGCGAGCGCCTGTTTGTAAACGGACAGGAAGCACCTTATATGACGGTGACGCGCGGCTGGATTCGTTTGCGTTTGGTGAATGCCTCCTTATCAAGACGCTATGATTTACGTTTTGATGATGAACGGGACTTTCAGATTATCGCGCAGGATCAGGGTTTTCTGCCGCAGGCTAAAACCGTGAATGCGGTAATGCTGGCGCCGGGCGAACGTATTGAGTTACTGGTAGATTTGAACGAGGGCGGCAACGCCACGCTGATTACCGGCAAAAAACGAAATTTTATCAATAAAATCAGTCAGTTTTTTAGCACTGATGACGAATTGATTGATAATACGGTACTTGAACTGCGACCGGAAGGGCTGGCTGCCGCCTTTAACGGCAAACCGGTTGCACAATTTACTACCGATGCACCGGCATTGCTGAATCAGCACATCGCCGATGAACGGACATTTCATATTGATGCCGCAAATGCCTTGCTTAATCAACAGCGTTTTGACCCCCGCAGAGTGGATGTCAACGCCGTGCTGGGTTCCACTGAGCGCTGGACGCTGACGGCGTCGTCGCCTGTGGGATTTAAAGTGCAGGGCGCTAAATTCATTATTGAAAGTATTGACGGACAGCCGCTGGCACAGCATGAAATCGGCTGGAAAGATACTGTTCTAGTTGAAGGAAAAGTGCAGATCTTGATTAAATTTGACAATCTATCGTCGAATAATTATCCGTTTATTTTCGGCGCATCAGATTTAATGCTGGCAGACAAAGGCTGCCTCGGCGTAATCGTGGTACAGTAACATATCGCTATATTGGCATGCTCCTTTCTTCATTAGATAAAAACGAAATGATATAAAGTGCGGTAAGAAGCACTTTATTTTGATCTTGAAACTGACTGATAGCCAGCCGAATGAAACATACGATAATAAATACAAAAAATAAAATAATTTTAAGATTATTTGAAAGTGAACTTCAGCAAAGTAACAGAATTGTTTATAAAATGAATGGCGGTGAGAAGGGGATTCGAACCCCTGATGCACTTTCGCACATACACGCTTTCCAGGCGTGCTCCTTCAACCACTCGGACATCTCACCGGTTCCGGACAGGGCGAAAATATAAAGATTTCGTGACCTTTCGTCAAGTATTTTTTGTTTTTATTGCGCTAAAACATCATTTTTTGATTAATTTTAAGCTAAAATATGCACTCTTTTTTTCTGCTCAGGCTGTTAGGATAGTTATGTTAAAAAAATGGTTTTTAACAAAAAATGTGTTTCTTGCAGTAAAACCCTTCAGTGCGCTACAAGATAGTTTTCGCGCCGGTTACGGCAAACAATATTTAATCAGAGACATTATCGCCGGGTTAACCGTCGGTGTAATAGCCATTCCGTTATCTATGGCGTTGGCGATTGCCAGTGGGGTACCGCCGCAGCACGGTTTGTACACTGCGATTATTGCCGGAGCGCTAATTGCGTTAACTGGCGGCTCGCGTTTTAATATTTCCGGTCCGACGGCAGCTTTTGTAGTGATCCTATATCCGATCACACAGCAGTTTGGCTTAAGCGGGTTGCTAATGGCGACGTTGCTGTCGGGCGTTATTTTGGTACTGATGGCGCTATTTCGTCTGGGGCGTTTGATCGAATATATTCCTCTGCCGGTAACGCTCGGTTTCACGTGCGGTATCGGTATTGTTATTGCCACACTGCAAATTAAAGATTTCTTTGGTTTGACGATCGCCGACATGCCGGCACATTATATCGGTAAAGTGCAGACAATTTTTGCTGCGCTGCCGAGTATTCAGTGGGCGGATACCTTGGTCGGCGTGGTAACCTTATTGACGCTGACGCAATGGCATAAATTGCGTTTACCGGTGCCGGGGCATCTGCCGGCGGTGATTATCGGCACATTGCTTGCGCTGCTTCTACTGCATTTTGATGTTCATATCACCACGATCGGTTCAGCGTTTACTTATACTTTATCCGACGGCACGACCGGATACGGTATTCCCAACGTGCTGCCGGAACTGGTGTTGCCGTGGAATATTCCTAATGCGCAGGGCGAGCTGCTCAACTGGAATTTCGAAACGTTGCAGGCATTATTGCCCGCCGCGTTTTCCATGGCGGTGTTGGGCGCGATTGAATCCTTGCTGTGTGCGGTAGTGCTGGATAATATGACCGGCACTAAACATCATTCCAACAATGAACTGCTAGCACAAGGGCTGGGCAATATCGCGTCACCGTTTTTGGGCGGGATTACAGCAACTGCGGCAATCGCCCGTTCCGCCGCCAATGTTAAGGCCGGCGCAGTGTCGCCGATAGCCGCCATTGTGCATGCGTTATTGGTATTGTTCGCCCTGTTATTTTTTGCCAAGGCCTTGTCCTATCTGCCGTTGTCCTCAATGGCGGCGTTATTGCTGGTGGTGGCTTGGAATATGGCGAACGTATCGCAGATTATTCAACTGGTGCGCCGTTCCGGACGCAATGAAATCGCCGTATTACTGACCTGTTTAATCTTAACCGTTATTTTCGACATGGTGATTGCCATTACCGTTGGCGTCTTACTGGCAAGTCTGCTGTTTATCCGCACCGTGGCGGAGATGACGAAATCGGTGGAAATGGCGCATCCGGAGGATCTGGACGATATTCTGGTTTATCGTATCAGCGGTCCGTTATTCTTCGCTGCGGCGGATAATTTATTTGCCGATTTGCATGACAAAACCGTGCATACGGATCACGAAATCAAACATATTGTTTTGCAATGCGACGCCGTGACCGTGCTGGATGCGGGGGGGATCCATGCGCTGACCCGTTTCGTGCAGAATATGCTGCCGCATCAGCAACTTTATATGTGCAATATGCAGTTTCAGCCACTGCGTATGATTGTCAAATCTACCGGTGTGAAAGAAATCAAAAAAATTATTTTTAGTGCCAATCTGGATGTGACTTACCGCAAGATCCGCGCATTCGAAGCACAATAGCGAATGACAACAAATCGAAATACCTGTGTATAAAAACAGGTATTTCTTTGCAAGTTTTTTAATTTCCGTTACACTATCACTCATTTGAATTTGCAGCAATGCTGAAAAAAACGACCGCACTTTTATGACGTATTTTAATCTTGATATTCCGACTCGCCCCAATGATCACAAAATTCTTGCCAACGTTCTTGCCGACAGCGACGCCCTTGCGATTGCCCAAATTGCGCAGCAGTATAACGGCATGACCGTGGTGGTTACGCCGGATACCCGAAGTGCGGTGCGTTTGGCGAAAATTTTGCGTGAACTCAGTGCGCAACAGGTCACTTTTTTCCCTGACTGGGAAACCTTGCCGTATGACAATTTTTCACCGCATCAGGAAATTATTTCCGCCCGCTTAAGCGCCTTGTTCCACTTGCAGAACAGTAAACGAGGCATCTTTATTCTGCCGGTCGCAACGCTGATGCAGCGGTTGTGTCCGCCGGAGTTTTTACATCACAACGTGCTGTTGATTAAAAAAGGCGACCGATTGGTGATCGATCATCTGCGCCTACAGTTGGAAAATGCGGGCTATCGTGCGGTGGAACAGGTGCTGGAACACGGTGAATATGCGGTGCGCGGCGCCTTATTGGATTTATTTCCAATGGGAAGTGCGGTGCCGTTTCGGCTGGATTTTTTTGATGATGAAATCGACAGTATCCGTACATTTGATGTCGATACTCAACGTACCGCACAGGAAATTGACGCGGTGAATTTATTGCCGGCGCAGGAATTCCCGAGCGACAGCCGGGGCATTGAATTTTTTCGCAGCCGTTTTCGCGAAACTTTCGGCGAAATCCGGCGTGATCCCGAACATATTTATCAACAAGTCAGCAAAGGCACCATGGTGTCAGGTATTGAATACTGGCAGCCGCTGTTTTTCAGCGCCATGGCGACATTATTTGATTATGTGCCGGCTGACTGCTTATTTGTGGAGATGGCGCATAATCAGGCGCAAGCGGAACGTTTCTATCAGGATATTCAAAGCCGTTATGAAAGCCGTCGGGTTGATCCTATGCGTCCGTTGTTGCCGCCGGCGCAGCTATGGATGCCGACTGATGAAATCAACCGACGAATTAGATCCTATCCGCGCATCAGCCTGAACAGCGATAAAGTCGCTCACGCATCGGTCAGACAGAAAAATCTGCCGATACGGGCGTTGCCGCCGCTTACCATTCAAGCGCAACAAAAAGAACCGTTGCAGGCGTTGCGCCGGTTTACCGAACAGTTTAGCGGACAGATTATTTTTGCGGTAGAAAGCGAGGGGCGACGGGAAACGCTGCTGGATTTGCTTGCGCCGCTGAAGTTGAGACCGCAGCAAATCAAGCACTTGGATGCGCATAAAAGCGCACAAAGCCTGTTGATCAGCAGTTTGCAACACGGCTTTATTGTTCAGTGTGAACAGGGCGAACTGGCGATTATCTGCGAGGCAGATTTGCTTGGCGAACGGGTACAGCAGCGCAGTCGCGACAAACGAAAATCCGTTAATCCGGATGCATTAATCCGTAATCTGGCGGAGCTGAAAATCGGGCAGCCGGTGGTGCATCTGGAACACGGTGTCGGGCGCTATACCGGGCTGGTCACGTTGGAAAACGGCGGCATTAAGGCGGAATTTTTATTATTGGAATACGCCGGCGAGTCCAAACTTTATGTGCCGGTCACGTCGCTGCATTTAATCAGCCGTTATGTGGGCGGCAGCGATGAAACTGCGCCGCTACATAAACTGGGCGGTGAGGCGTGGGCGCGTGCGCGTCAAAAGGCGGCGGAGAAAATCCGTGATGTGGCGGCGGAATTGCTGGATGTTTATGCCCGGCGTGAAGCGCAGAAAGGCTTTGCTTTTCGTTATGATCGCGACGAATTTATGCAGTTTGCCGCCACCTTCCCTTTTGAGGAAACCTTTGATCAGAAAACTGCGATTAACGCGGTGATTGCCGATATGTGCCAAGCAAAAGCTATGGACCGCTTGGTATGCGGCGATGTGGGCTTCGGTAAAACCGAAGTGGCGATGCGCGCGGCATTTCTGGCGGTGATGAATCACAAGCAGGTTGCCGTATTGGTGCCGACCACCTTGCTGGCGCAGCAGCATTATGACAATTTTAAGGATCGTTTTGCCAATCTGCCGGTTAATGTGGAAATGCTGTCGCGTTTCCGCACGGCGAAAGAACAAAAGCAGATTTTGGACAATCTGGCGCAGGGCAAGGTGGATATTCTGATCGGCACGCATAAACTGATTCAGTCCGAAGTGAAATTTCATGATCTGGGATTATTGATTATTGACGAAGAACACCGTTTCGGCGTGCGCCAGAAAGAGAAAATTAAGCGATTACGCGCCAATGTGGATATTTTGACGCTGACGGCGACACCGATTCCGCGCACCTTGAATATGGCGATGAACGGCATTCGTGATCTGTCGATTATTTCGACTCCGCCGGCGCGCCGCTTGAGTATTCGCACCTTTGTACGTCAGGCGGATGATACAATTATCCGCGAAGCGATTCTGCGTGAAATTTTGCGCGGCGGGCAGGTTTATTACCTGCATAACGATGTGGCGAGCATTGAAAATTGTGCGCAAAAACTGACCGCACTTGTGCCGGAGGCACGGATTGTGATCGGGCACGGACAAATGCGTGAGCGCGAATTGGAACGAGTGATGTCAGATTTTTACCATCAGCGTTTCAATGTACTGGTCTGTTCTACCATTATCGAAACCGGCATTGATGTGCCGACGGCAAATACTATTATTATTGAACGGGCGGATCATTTCGGCTTGGCGCAGCTGCATCAGCTACGCGGGCGGGTTGGGCGTTCTCATCATCAGGCGTATGCGTATTTGCTGACGCCGCATCCGAAAATGATGACTAAAGACGCGGTAAAACGTCTGGAAGCGCTGGAAAGTCTGGATAATCTTGGTGCCGGTTTTGTACTGGCGACGCACGATTTGGAAATTCGCGGCGCCGGTGAATTGCTGGGCGATGAACAAAGCGGACAAATTGAAAGTATCGGTTTTTCGTTATATATGGAATTGCTGGAAAGTGCGGTAAACGCGTTAAAAGAAGGACGCGAACCATCGCTGGACGAACTGACTCAGCAACAGGTGGATATTGATTTGCGCCTGCCGGCGCTGTTGCCGGAGGACTACCTCGGCGATGTGAATATGCGCCTGTCGTTTTATAAGCGCATTGCCGGTGCGCACAACATACAAGAGCTTGACGAGCTGAAAGTCGAGCTGATTGATCGTTTCGGTCTGCTGCCCGAGGCGACCAAAAACCTGCTGCGCATCGCGGTATTACGCCAACAGGCAAAAGCGCTGAAAATCAGCCGCATTGATGCGGCATCACAGGGCGGCTTTATTGAATTTTTCCCGACGGCAGACATTGATCCAGTCAAATTCTTAACGCTGATTAAAGCGCAACCGACGGTTTATCGCTTTGACGGACCGACTCGATTTCGGTTCACTGCGGATCTGAGCGACAACAAAGTGCGGTTAACATTTTTGACGGATCTGGTGCAATCTTTAATGGCTTAAGCAAGCGGAATAGTTTAGAATTATTCGCATTTCCAATCTGAAAAAAGTGATATTAAGGAGACAAACAATGTACTTAGAACAAATTAAAGCCGAACTGGAGGAAGCGCGCGATGTGCTGGATCAGTTTATTGCGGACGAAAACAATGTTCGACTGATAAAACAAGCCGCGTTATTGATTGCGGACAGTTTTAAACAAGGCGGTAAAGTGCTTTCCTGCGGTAACGGCGGTTCGCATTGCGATGCGATGCACTTTGCCGAAGAGTTGACCGGTCGTTACCGTGAAAACCGCCCGGGTTATCCGGCCATCGCCATTTCCGATGTCAGTCATTTAAGTTGTGTGAGCAATGACTTCGGCTATGAGTATGTGTTTTCTCGCTATGTTGAAGCGGTCGGCAAACAAGGCGACGTGCTGTTTGGCTTATCCACCTCGGGAAATTCGAAAAACGTGCTGAATGCGATCAAAGCGGCAAAAGAAAAAGGCATGAAAGTCATCGCCATGACCGGCAAAGACGGCGGACAAATGGCAGGGTTAGCAGATGTGGAAATTCGTGTACCGCATTTCCGTTATGCCGACCGCATTCAGGAAATTCATATTAAGGTTATTCATATTTTAATGATGATTATTGAATTTGAAATGGCGCAAGCTGAATAATTCTTTTCTTGTCAGACATTCTCTTTATCTCGAAAGTGCGGTGGAAAAAAGAAAATTTCCACCGCACTTTTTTGTTGTCGGATAAAATCTTATTGCATATTTATGCAAAAAACATTAATATTCTTTCAGTTTTGCAAAAGACAGAGATAGCTTATTAAAGATGACAATCAGTGTTAAGAATTTGAACTTTTTCTATGGTGCTTCGCAGGCGTTATTCAATATTAATTTGACCGCCGAAGACGGTGATACCGTGGTATTGTTAGGTCCCAGCGGGGCGGGCAAAAGCACGTTGATCCGCACCTTAAATTTACTGGAAGTGCCGAAATCGGGCGAATTGAGTATCGCTAACAATAAATTTGATTTATCCGCCGCGACGGCAAATCCGAAGCAAATGCGCCATTTGCGGCAGGATGTGGGCATGGTGTTTCAGCAGTATAATCTGTGGCCGCATTTAAGCGTAATAGAAAATCTGATCGAGGCGCCGGTTAAGGTATTGGGGCTGGACAAAGAAACGGCGCAACAACAGGCGATGGAATTGCTGCGACGTTTGCGTTTGGACGAATTCGGCGCGCGCTTCCCCCTGCATTTATCTGGCGGACAGCAGCAGCGCGTGGCAATTGCCCGTGCCTTGATGATGAAACCACAGGTCTTGCTGTTTGATGAACCCACCGCCGCGCTGGATCCGGAAATTACGGCACAGATCGTGTCGATTATCCGGGAATTGCAGGAAACGGGCATTACACAGGTTATTGTCACTCACGAGGTGGCGGTGGCAAGAAAGGTAGCCACTAAAGTGGTTTATATGGAACGCGGTCATATTGTAGAAATCGGCGATGCCGGTTGTTTTGATCATCCGCAAACAGAACGGTTTAAACAGTATTTGTCTCATTCAAATTAAGGAATTGATTATGAAGAAATTATTATTAGCAGCCATATTAGCCGGCTCAGCGTTGAGCGCCAGCGCCCAGAACATTACTTTTGCGATGGAACCCAGCTATCCGCCGTTTGAGTCAACAGATGAAAAAGGCGACATTGTCGGCTTTGATGTGGATATTGCCAATGCAATTTGCCAAGCCATTGAAGCGAATTGTCAGTTTAAAGCGCAAGCTTTTGACGCTTTGATTCCAAGCCTTATCAAAGGACGCGGTTTTGATGCAGCGATTTCCGCCATCGACATTACCGAAGCGCGCGCCAAACAAGTGGCGTTTTCTGATCCTTATTATGAAAGTTCCGCCAGCTTTATTGCGGTAAAAGGCAAGGGCGATTTAGCCAGTGCGAAAATCGTTGGCGTACAGAACGGAACGACCTATCAGCAATATGTGAATGCTCAAGCCAAACAATATAATACAAAATCTTATGCCAGCGTGCAGGATGCTATTCTCGACTTGAAAAACGGACGTATTGATCTGCTGTTCGGCGATACCGACGTATTAAGAGATATGCTTGATAAAAATGCGGAACTGGGTTTTGTCGGCGAACGGGTAACGGATAAACGCTATTTCAATAACGGCTTGGGTATTGCGGTCAACAAATCCAATACTGCACTGCTGGAGAGCCTGAATAAAGGCATTTCCGCCATTAAAGCCAGCGGCGAATATCAAAAAATTTATGATAAATGGATGACGAAATAATCAGTATGTTTTTTGATTATCTGCCTTTAATGTACACCGCAACCCTGATGACGCTAGGGTTAGCGGTGTGTTCGTTATTATTGGGACTGCTGCTGTCGGTACTGTTTGTGGTACTGGAAACCGGTAAATGGGCGTGTGTGCGTAAGCCGACATCTGTACTGGTGACCTTATTGCGCGGACTGCCGGAAATTCTCGTGGTCTTTTTAATTTATTTCGGGGCGCCGGAAGTGGTCGAGCTTATTACCGGCAGCTATGTGGAATTCGGCGCCTTCGGCTGTGGGGTGGTGGCATTATCGATTATCTTTGCCGCCTATGCGTCACAAACCTTGCGTGGCGCGATTCAGGCAATTCCGCTGGGACAGTGGGAATCCGGCGCAGCATTAGGGCTTAGCCGCGGTTATACTTTCGTCAATATCATCATGCCGCAGGTATGGCGCCATGCCTTGCCCGGTTTGAGCAATCAATGGCTGGTGCTTCTGAAAGATACGGCGTTGGTTTCACTAATTGGCGTGCAGGATTTAATGCGTCAGGCGGAATTAATCAATACCAACACGCACCAACCCTTTACTTGGTACGGTTTTACCGCATTGATTTATTTAGCGGTCACGCTGGTCAGCCAATTTATCATCCGCAAGCTGGAATTGCGGTTTACCCGTTTTGAGCGAGGATAAACAATGATTCACGATTATTTTGTTACCATCGCACAAGGGATTCCGACCAGTTTATTGTTAACTGTGGTGGCACTGGCGATTGCGTTTGTACTGGCGGTCGGCCTGACATTTTTGCTGTCCATGGAAAACCGCGTGGTGAAAAGTGCGGTCAATATTTATCTGACTTTATTTACTGGTACACCGTTATTGGTGCAGTTTTTTCTGATTTATTACGGTCCGGGGCAGTTTCAGTGGATTGTTGCCAGTCCGTTCTGGTCTTTGTTATCTAACGCTTGGTTTTGCGCTATGCTGACGCTGGCATTAAACAGTGCGGCCTATTCAGCACAATTATTTCACGGCGCGGTGAAAGCCATCGCCAAAGGGCAGTGGGAAAGCTGTGCGGCATTGGGATTAAGCCGCTGGCAAACCCTGAAAATTCTCATTCCTTATGCCTTAAAACGTGCGTTGCCTTCATACAGCAATGAAATCATTCTGGTATTTAAGGGCACGTCGCTGGCATCGACCATTACTATTTTGGATATTATGGGCTATGCCAGACAACTATACGGAACGGAATACGATGCGTTGACCATTTATGGTATCGCCGGTGCGATTTACTTACTGATTACCGGCATTGCGACGTTGTTGCTGCGTAAGTTAGAGCGCCGTGTATTAGCGTTTGAACGGCTGGAAGTGGATAAAAATTAAGCGTTTACCTGTGCCAAGTAACGAAAAGATTTCCTCTGATTTTAGTGGAAATCTTTTTTTATGCCTCAAAATATTATTGCTGATTTCAGAACTTTTATTCCGTTTATTCGTCTAAGCCGGTGCCTAATAACAATTATACAGGACACCTTCATGCATTCGTTTAAAAAATCTTTCGGACCGCTGTATCCGATTCTTGTTTTTTTCTTCTTTAATCTGATTATTCTTTCTTTCAGCCGGCTTGCTTTATCGCTCTGGCAGTCAGCTCGAGTTGATGCAGTAAACGGCTGGGGACAGTTGTTTTTACAGGGCGTGCGGATTGATGTCGCCGGTTTGTGCTGGCTGTTCTCGGTCGCAATTATTGTTGCTTGCCTGTTTTCTGGGACGGGGAAAACCGGGCGCATCGCCACCTTTTTCCTCCGTTTCTGGCTGACCTTATGCAGCGTGTTTATTCTATTTATGGAACTTTCCACGCCGGCGTTTATCGACACTTACGACTTCCGCCCGAACCGATTGTTCGTAGAATATCTGGTTAGCCCGAAAGAAGTGTTCACTATGTTGGCGAATGGTCATCCGACCGCATTAATTTTAACCCCGATTCTGACCGCACTTTTTGCGCTGCTGTGCTGGAAATTGTCAGGCAAAGTCACTCAAAATCTGGTTTATCCGAAATGGCGCTGGCGTCCGCTGTTATTTGTTGTGGCGGCGGCATTGACTTTTATCGGTGCGCGTTCAAGTTTTCAACATCGCGGTATTAACCCTGCCATGGTGGCGTTTTCTTCTGATCCACTGGTGAATTCGCTGGTGTTGAATTCCGGTTATTCAGTGATTTTTGCGCTTCAGCAAATGAAAGACGAAGATAAATCATCGGAAATTTATGGCAAAATGGCGCTGTCCGAGGTGGTGGATACCTTAAAACAGGCGCGCGGACGCCCGCAAAGCGATTATCTTTCCGATACGTTGCCGACCTTAACCCGAAATGAGGCGACTTATCAGGGCAAACCGAAAAATTTGGTCATTATTCTGGAAGAAAGTCTGGGCGCGCAGTTCGTCGGCACGCTGGGCGGTTTACCGTTATCGCCTAATTTCGATCAACTGGCGCAACAGGGCTGGTTGTTTGAAAACCTGTATGCCACCGGCACTCGTTCAGTGCGCGGTATTGAAGCGGTCACCGCCGGTTTCACGCCTACCCCGGCACGCTCTGTGGTGAAATTGTCCGGCAGTCAGAACGGCTTTTTTACCATTGCCGATTTATTGACAAAACGCGGTTATCATACTTCGTTTATTTACGGCGGTGAAAAACATTTCGATAATATGGCGAGTTTTTTCTACGGCAACGGCTTTCAGCAGATTATTGATGAAAAAGATTATACGAACCCGAAATTCGTCGCGACTTGGGGCGTAAGCGATGAAGATCTGTTTGATAAAGCCGATGCGACTTTTCACCGATTGTATCAGGAGGGAAAGCCGTTTTTCAGTTTAGTATTTACCTCCAGCAATCACGATCCGTTTGAATTTCCCGAGGGCAAAATCAAGCTGTACGAACAGCCGAAAGCCACTCGCAATAATGCGGCGAAATATGCGGATTATGCGTTAGGTTATTTTTTCAATTTGGCTAAACAGGCCAATTATTGGAAGGATACCGTCTTTTTAGTGATCGCCGACCATGATTCGCGGGTTTACGGCAACAGCCTTGTACCGATTTCACATTTTCATATCCCGGCGCTGATTTTAGGCGAGGGCATTGAGGCAAAACGCGATCCGCGCTTGGTCAGCCAAATTGATATGCCGACCACGCTGCTGTCTTTAATCGGCATCAGCGCTGATTACCCGATGATCGGCTATGATCTCACCCGAGCCGCCGATCCGAACCGCGCGTTAATGCAGTTTGATAAAACCTTAGCTTACATGCGCGGCAATCAAGTTGCAATTTTACAGCAGGAACAACCAGCGCAAGGCTTTACTTACGATAACCGCAGCGGTGAATTGAGCAGCGCGAATATTTCTGCACAAATCAAGAAAGAAGCCTTAGCCTATGCGTTATGGGGCAGTTACGCCTATAAACAGAAACTGCATAAAACGGAAGATATGCAAAAATAAGGCATATAAAAGTGCGGTGAAAAATCGTTAAAATTTTACCGCACTTAGTGTTTTTCAGTTCTGCCACCAGGCGGCTATGCCGATGACCAGTGAGAAAATAATCAGCCAGAAAAGCTGGAGTTTTACGCTTTTGCGGTTGATTTCTTGATTATGTAGGCGGCGCTGTTCTAATTTTTGGCGGTAAAGCGCTAAGTCCTCTTCTTTAAATGAAAAACCACAGTGCGGGCAGAGGACGGCGCTTTCGCTGATTTTTCGGCGGCATTCGGGGCAGCACTGTAAAGCCATAAATTTCCCTTAAATATGAAATGATTGTGAGAATGATAGATCTTCTTTCTTACCATTGGTGATGGTCAGTTGAAAAGAGCATTTATCGGCGCGAGTGATGGTATCGGTAAACTCCATAATGGTGCCGTCTTCCAAATGGTAGGTAAGCTGGATGTTAAACCCCGCTGCGCCTTTTTTAGATTCCAAAAGTTTAGCGGTTTGTGGATGATCGATTAAAATGGCGTTAATGCTGGAATTGGCATATTTCGGTGTCAATTGATAGATCTTTTCCTGTACATTGAATAAAGAGCGGTGCTCAAAATTAATTTTTTCAATACCTTGACAGAGATAATAAGGCATGTAGGCAATGTCCAGCGACACCGGGATATTATCGGCTTTTCTGACCCGTGTGAGCTTGAACACCTTTTGCGTGTGATCGCTCAATTTCAGTTTATCCATAATCTCTTCCGTCGGTTCGATAACCTCACAGCCGATAACCGCAGAAGACGGTTCTAAACCCAGTGCCATAATACTTGGGGTAAAATAGAACAAGTTATTGATATTAAATTGAATTTTTTCTTTTGCTACAAATGTGCCTTTGCCCCGAATGCGTACAATCACACCTTTTTCGTATAATCCGTTCATTGCCTGACGCACCGTAGTCCGGCTGATGTCGAATAGCTGACAAATCTCATTTTCGGAAATCATTTTGTCGCCTTCTTTAAAAGTGCCGATTCTGATCTGCGCCACAATGTAATTTTCAAGCTGTTTATACAGCGGTACGTCGCTCGTATAGTTCAGAATAAAATGATGTTTAAAATGTTGATAAATATCTGCCATGGTTTATTTTTTGCGTTCAGGATGTTGAAAGATATCAGTTATTCTATCCCGTTATCCCAAATAAATCATCCGCAATGCTTAAAATAAATAGCTTATTTGTTTATAGTTTTGCACGCTGATCGCATTTTTTGGCGGCAGCAGATCGTTATTTTTATCGATCACAATCAATGCCGTTGGTTTTTTAAAGTGCGGTTCGTCTATTGTGAAGTGATAAGTAAACAAATAACGATTGGCTGCATAGGAATGGTTGATATAGTGTTCAAGATCGCGATCTGTATGCAATACCGCGATTTTGTCGCTGATATTCAATTCGGCCAGGCGGGCTTCAATGGCAGGCAGTTGTGCAATATTACTCGGCGGTACAAGTATTTTGATGTTGTCACGCCCGATTTTAGCCAGAAATTCTGGAAAGCCGATAACGAATGGATTAGTTGTACTGTTGATGTCGTTATGCTGGATAATGGCATTGATGTCAAATAGATATAATGTGTTAGTTTTCATAGTAGCCTCTTTATGATATGGGTTGTTTAAGTTGTATCATACAATTAAAATAATATCGTTCTAAAATAAAAATGCAAGTGAAAAATAAAAAATTTTTATCCACCGTGGTAATAGCGGTGTTTGACAAGAAGATAATGGGTTTGTTGATAATTTAATTTATTGAAATAAAATGGATTTTAACGATGTGAATGAAGAAAAGGTCGAACAGCTTGGCTCAACCTATAGATACAAGACTTATGCAATATAAAGTGCGGTCGTTTTTTCGTCAGTTTTTAACAATACAAATACAACGCCTGATAAGGCTTTAAGGTGATTGTCCTGTTGAACTGACCTTGGTCGTCGTAATTATTCATTAGCGTTTGCCAGTTTTCCTGGCGCAAATTTTCAGGCAAGGTAAAAGCGTTTTGCTGTGCGCTTAAGTTTGCCAATACCAATAATTTATGCCCTTTTGTCTGCCGCAAATAACACCAGCGGGACGGGTGGGCCGGATCCAGATCCTGATAATCGCCGTCGGTGAAAATAGCGTATTCTTTACGTAGACGAATGAGTTTTTGATAGCAATAGAAAATGGAATCGGGATCGTTTAAGGCGTTTTCGGCATTAATGTGCAGGTAATTTTCCGCTACATTGATCCACGGTGTTGTCGTGCTGAAACCGGCTTGAGCTGCGGCCGACCATTGCATCGGGGTGCGGCTGTTATCGCGCGATTTCTGCGCCAGAATGTTCAAAATATCGGCTTCATCAAAGCCTTTTTCCTTTAATTCATGGTAAGCATTCAGACTTTCTACATCGCGGTATTGCTCGATAGCCGTAAAGTTCGGATTAGTCATGCCGATTTCTTCACCCTGATAAATATAAGGCGTGCCTTGCATACCGTGCAACAGCATCGCCAGCATTTTAGCGGACGGATTGCGCAGCGCGCCTTCATCGCCAAAGCGGGAAACAATACGCGGTTGATCGTGGTTGCACCAAAACAGCGCATTCCAGGCGCGGTTGTGCATGCCTTGCTGCCAATAATTGAAAATGGCTTTTAGTTGTATGTAATCGGGTTTGGCGTACGTCCATTTTTCTCCGTTCGGGTAATCCACTTTCAGGTGATGAAAATTAAAGGTCATGGACAGTTCCGTGCCTGCCAAATTGGCATATTGCTGGCAGTGCGCCAGTTTGGTCGAGGACATTTCACCTACCGACATTAAGCCATAAGGTTTCAGTGCGTTTTTATTCAGTTCCTGCAAATATTGATGAATATTTGGACCGTCCGTATAAAAACGGCGACCGTCGCCGTCGTAATCATCTTCATACACCGCCGGCTTGGAAATAAGATTGATGACATCCAAGCGCAAACCGTCCACGCCTTTTTGCGCCCAGAAATGGCAAATGTCATACAGTTCCTGACGTAGTTTCGGATTTTCCCAGTTGAGATCTGCCTGTTCCGGGGCAAATAAATGCAGATAATATTGTTGAGCTTTGTCTGACCATTGCCAAGCGCTGCCGCCGAACTTAGAGTTCCAGTTTGTAGGCTGTTCGCGCCAGAGATAATAATCATGATATTCGCTGTGCGGGTCTTCGCCCTGCTTAAACCACTGATGTGAGGTTGAACTGTGATTAAACACCATATCCATGATGATGCGAATATTGCGTTGGTGGGCGGCGGCAATAAGCTGTTCAAAATCCGTCATGCTGCCGTAACTCGGGTCAATATTGCGGTAATCGGCAATGTCATAGCCGTTATCAATTTGCGGGGAAACATACATCGGTGTCAGCCAGATGCCGTCAACGCCGAGCTGTTGCAGATAATCCAGACGCCGAATGATACCCTGAATATCGCCGGTTCCGGTGCCGTTGCTGTCTTGAAAAGATTTCGGATAAATCTGATAGATGACCCCGTTTTTCCACCAGTTTGTGTGCATATTGTGTTCCTTAAAAAGTTGATGGTCAGTAAAAAGTGCGGTGCTTTTTTCTCGCGTTTTTGCACCGCACTTGGCGGAAATACGCCGCTTATTCGATTTCGCCTTTCACCGCTTTACGTTTATATACCGTCATAGTCAGAATCAGCGGAACAATAATGGCGATCAGCATTGCTATAGCGAAAACGCTCCAGTATTGATGCTGGATAGACAGAATGCCCGGTAATCCACCGACACCGATACTACCAGCCAGAACGCCCGCCAACCCGCACACCAGCGCCGCGCAGGCAGAACCTGTCATCGCACACAGCATCGGAAAACGGTATTTTAAGTTAATTCCATACATCGCCGGTTCGGTTACGCCCAAATATGCCGACAGCGCGGCTGGCAAGGCGATTTCGCGCACGCTGGCTTTTTTTGTCATAATCAGCACCGCAACAACGGCTGAAGCTTGCGCGATATTGGACAGCGCGATTAGCGGCCAGACCGGTGTGCCGCCCATATTCTGAATCATCTGCATATCAATGGCCAAAGAGGTTTGATGTACGCCGGTGACGACTAACGGCGCATACAGAAAACCAAATAAGGCGGCGCCGATCGGCGCAAAGCTGCCGGTCATTGCGTGTCGCACCACAAAAGCAACGCCGTTCCCGATTTCACGACCGATTGGACCGATAAGCGTATGCGCCAGAAATACCGCAAGAATAATAGACACTACCGGTACAATAATCAGATTTAGGAAATCCGGTATGATTTTATTCATAAAACGTTCAATGTAAGACAGCGCCAAGCCCGCCATAATTGCCGGGATCACTTGCGCCTGATAGCCGACTTTCTCAATGGCGAACCAGCCAAAGTTCCAGCTTTCTGGCAGCTGCAAGCCCAAGGCATAAGAATTCATTAATTGCGGTGAAACCAGCGTAATACCCAGTACGATACCGAGAATCGGCGAAGTGCCCATTTTGCGCGCGATAGACCAGCAAATGCCTACCGGCAAAAAGTGAAAAATGGCCTCGCCGATAAGCCACAGAAAACTGTGCATACTGGCCCAGAACGGACTGACTTCAGTCAGCGTTTTGCCGTCGATCAGCGCAATATCACCGATAACATTGCGAAAGCCTAAAATCAGACCGCCGCTAATCAGCGCCGGTAACAGCGGAATAAAAATATCCGCCATGTGAGAAATCAGACTTTCATACCATTTTTGATTACGACGAGCCGCGGCTTTAACCTGCTCTTTATCAACACTGGCTAAACCGGTCTTTTCCAGCAGAATGTTGTAGTAATCGCCCACTTCCTGACCGATAACCACCTGATATTGTCCGCCGGTGGAAAAATTCGCTTTTACCATCGGCAAGGTTTCGATTGCCTTGCTATTGATTTTGCTTTCGTCATTGAGCACAAAGCGTAAACGAGTGATGCAATGAGTGACCGTTGCAATATTTTCGCGTCCGCCGATATATTCAATAAGTTTATCCACGTTCTGCGGATTGATTGGTTGTTTCGCCATGGAGGAGCCTCGGTGCTGGGTGATAAAAATTAGTCAAATTATAAAAGGTTCTGATTTTTTATCAATGGGAACGTTCCCAAAATATCATTATTTAATGTGATGGTGATCACATTTCTTTGAAATAATTTGAACTGTAAAGCGAATAACATGGTGAAATGCACGCTGCAGTGGGTCAAGTATGGTCGTTTTCACCCAGTTTAATGATTGTTTAATCGTGTCGGTTTGGTTAGACTGAGTTCCGATTAATCACAAAGGAAGGAATATGAATATCAGTCAGGCAGCGGAGAGAACCGGTTTATCGGCAAAACAGATCCGCGATTATGAAAAAGCGGGCTTATTGCCGAACACCCGGCGCACGGCAACGGGCTATCGCGCTTACTCGGAACAGGATCTCGCGCGGTTATCCTTTATCAGCAATGCGCGTAAGGTCGGTTTTTCCTTAAATCAAATCGCGCAATTGTTGAAACTTAACGATGATCCGCACCGCACTAGCCGCGAAGTAAAAGCACTCACCGAACAACATATTCTTGAACTTAAAGAAAAAATTGCCGATTTACAGGGTATGCTCGCATTATTGCAACGCTGGCATTGCTCCTGCAAAGGCAACGACAGTCCGGATTGTTCCATTTTAATGGGACTGGGCGAGCACGCGGCGGAATAAAAACGGGGATTTCTTGCAAAAATAGCTTTCGCATGTATTGGCAAATTAGAAAATCCCCGTTTTGCATTGTTCTATGAGGTGGTTGATTGGAATTATGTTATTGGCATAACTCCAGAGCCTGTTTAACAATATCTTCTGCGCGGAGTTCATACTCTTTCATCAGAAAATCCAGCGTTCCCACTTGACCGTAGCGCTCTTTGATACCGATTCGGCGCATTGGTCGCGGGCAATGTTCAACCAGCACTTCTGCAACGGCAGAACCCAAGCCGTTATGGATACTGTGGTTTTCGCAGGTAATGATTTTTCCCGTTTGGTGCGCGCATTCGATAATGCAGTCTTTATCAAGCGGTTTAAGGGTGAACATATCTACAACGGTAGCTTGAATACCTTGTAAATTCAGAAGTTCTGCCGCTTTCAGCGCTTCGGCAACCATAATGCCGTTGGCGATCAAGGTGATATCCTTACCTTTACGCAGAATTTTTGCTTTGCCGATAGTAAAGGTTTCATTGTCGGGATAGATCTTTACTGCTTTTTTGCGAATCGTTCTGACCCAATAAAATCCTTTTAACGCAACCAGTTGTGTAATGATATTTTTCATCATTGTACCGTCGGTTATTTCCAAAACATTGGCATTCGCCAGTCCGCGGATGATTCCCATATCTTCAAACGACATGTGAGTCCCGCCGTTGTGTACGGCGGTAATACCGGCATCCGAGGCGATCACTTTTACGTTATTTCCCTGATAATCAATGGACATGAAGAGTTGATCAAGGCAGCGGCGACTGGCAAAAGCCGTAAAGGTATGAAAAAAGGGAATGTGTCCGGCAATAGATAAACCTGCCGCCATTCCGGCAACATTCGCTTCCATGATGCCACAGTTAATCACCTGATTGGGCAATTCCCGTTGCACTTTATCCATTGTCATACAGCTCATTAAATCGGCGTCCAGCTCAATAATAAGCGGGTTTTTCCGCATACATTCTGCTAATGTGTCGGCATAAATTTTTCGCATTTCCAGTGTATCTTGTTGCAGCATTTAATTTGCCTCCAATTTCGCGATAGCCTGTTCGATGGCTGTTTTGCTATCAGCGTTCAAGCGTATATGATGACAATTCGGCAGGCTTTCAATGTAAGGCACGCCTTTGCCTTTTATGCTGTCTAGAATGATAACCGGAGGTTTATCATACTTGGCATTAAAGGCTTGATATAAACCGGCGATATCATCCCCTTTGACGGTTTGCACCGCGAATCCGAAGCTGTCGAATTTAGTCTCTAAGTTAAACGGATTAATGATATCGGTGAGTTTGCCGTCGAGCTGTTGTTTGTTGTAATCGATCACGATATATAGATTCGTCAGTTTCCGGTGTGCGATAAACTGAAAGGCTTCCCAGCATTGTCCTTCATTTAACTCGCCGTCACCCATAAGACAAAAAGTGCGGTTGGAAACATGCCGTAATTGGTGGGATAAGGCGATGCCTGCGGCAATGGAGATACCTTGTCCCAGCGAGCCGGTAGTGGCATCAACACCGGGCGTTTTCAGTCGATCCGGATGGCTGGGTAGTCTGGTTCCGTTCATATTTAAGGTGAATAATTGCGACAAAGGGAAGAAGCCTTTTAGTGCCAATGTGGCATACAGCGCCGGGCCGGCATGTCCTTTGGACAGCACAAAATAATCCCGTTCAGCCCAGAGCGGATTGTTCGGATCTATTTTCATAACCCCGCCATATAATACGGCGAGGGTTTCAATAACGGATAGGCTGCCGCCGAAATGTCCAAATCCTAAATTGACCAGCGATTTTAAGGTCTGGATTCTGATTGTGTCGGCGAATTTCTGGATTTCAGCAATAGTCATATTATTCACCTTTGGACAGCGGTCTTTTCGCTATATAGTTATATGCCACCAGTGCCGCAAAAATAGCGAAGATAACAAGCATAATCATATTCGGCGATAAGTGTTTCGCCATATATCCCAACACCAATCCGACACCCCCGAAATCCGCATCGGAGAATGTGGTATTGGCAAAGCCAAGCGAGCCTAACACAGGTAGCAGAAAGACCGGTAAGAATGTGATTAACAGACCATGAGCGAATGCGCCTAAAATCGCACCGCGTCGACCGCCGGTGGCGTTACCGAATACACCGGCGGTGGCGCCACAGAAAAAGTGCGGTACGACGCCGGGCAGAATCAATACCCAATTTAATTGTCCCAATAGAATTAAACCGACGATTCCGCCGACGAAGCTGGATAAAAACCCGAGTAATACTGCATTAGGGGCATAAGGAAAAACAATCGGGCAGTCCAGCGCGGGCTTGGCGTCCGGAACCAGTTTTTCGGAAAAACCGGTAAACGCAGGTACGATTTCGGCTAAGATTAAACGCACACCTTGCAGAATAATAAATACGCCGGCGGCAAAAGTAATCGCCTGAATTGCGGCATATACCAAATAATGCTGACCGCCGCTCAGGTTGTTTGTCACATAATCGCTGCCAGAGGCGATGGCGAGGATGAAGTAGATCACCATCATGGTTAATGAGATCGAAATTGAGCTGTCACGCAGAAAACTGAGATTTTTCGGCAAATTCATCTCTTCAGTTGATTTTGAACCTTTGCCTACGGCTTGACCGATAGCGCCGGATAACACGTAACCCAATGTGCCGAAATGTCCGAAGCCGACATCATTGCTGCCGGTGATTTTTTTCATATAAAAGTGAGCCAGTGCCGGGAAAAACGCCATGACCAAGCCCAGTGTTAAGGAACCGACTAAAATAAGTTGTACACCTTCAAAACCGATGACAGTCAAAATGATACCGATCATACAGGCCATATAGAATGTATGATGACCGGTCAGAAAGATAAATTTCAAACGGGTAAAGCGAGCAACAATAATATTGGCAACCATACCGAATGCCATAATCAACGCCGTTGCCGTGCCGTATTTTTCCACTGCCATGGAGACGATTGCTTCATTGTTCGGAATGATACCTTGGACATTAAACGCATGTTCAAACATCCCGCCGAGCGGTTGTAATGAGCTGACTAATACCGTCGCACCGCCGCCTAATACAATGAAACCTAAAATGGTTTTAATTGTTCCTTTTATCACATCGGGGAATGCTTTTTTCTGCGTAATTAAACCGACTAATGCAATCAGACCGACTAATACAGAGGGAACTTTTAAAATATCCAGAATAAAGAAAAGCAAGCCGTCCATAATGTATCTCCTAGCGGTTAAAATACGCGCTCAGTTTTTCTTCGAACTCAGCGACACTAACGATATTTTTAACCACAATAATTCGCTCTGCCGGAATTCCGCTGCTGTCGGCGATATCACTTGCCATCACGAAGAGATCCGCGTCGTTTAAGGTGACGGAAGCCAGATCGGTATGATTGACTTCCGCGTCTTTACCTAGATTTTTCAATGCTTTTTTGATGTTCATTTCCATCATAAAGCTGCTGCCTAACCCGGAACCGCATACTGCCATAATTTTCATCATTGTGTTCTCCTTATTGTGAAGGTGGATTAATAACGATATATGATGTCTGCAATATCCGATATTGCAGATGTCTGAATGAGTTTTTCAACGCTTTCGTCATCGGATAACAGTGCTGCAATCTGAGCGAGCATGTCCAAATGAGAGTGGTTATCTTTAGCCGCCAGCATCAAGATAGGATTTAAGCATAAAAATTTTTCCCGTAAGGTTATTCAGCGCTAGTCTAAGTGAGAAATGATAGCGCTATCAATTAGGTTTTACCGGAAATGTGAGCGAGCTAACACTTTTTATAAAGAGCTATCTAAACCGTACTTTTTTTGGTATAACGTAATGCAGTTTGATTATTGAGGGGTAATGCCATGGAGTGCTATGCGGGTTCGTCGTTCTACAGGTAAAACCACATTGGCCGATGTGGCTAAAATGGCTGGTGTCGGACAAATGACGATTTCCCGCGCTATTCGCACACCGCACTTGGTGTCGGAACCGTTACGTGAAAAAATTCAGCAAGCTATTCGACAATTAGGTTATGTACCAAATGTTGCGGCCCGTCATTTAGCCTCGGTGTCTGCCGGGAATATTGTGATTGTTACCTCATCAATCGTTTCAACAGAAAACGCGCTTATCCTGTCTGCGTTGCAAAAAGAATTACAATGTTTGGATATGCAACTGATTATTCTGCTAGCCTCGCATAAGGATTGGCTGAAAGAATTGATTAATCACTCGCCGGCAGCCATTATTTTATTGAATTTCAACTGTCCGCCATCAGAAGCGGAGTGGATCAGACACAGCGGAATTGTTTGTGTTGAAATCGGTGCTAAACAAAACAAGCCGCTTGGCATAAACGTGTGTGTAAACAGTAAAAGTGCGGTGCAAAATATGCTGCGTTTTTTAATTCAGCGCGGGCATCGAGAAATCGGGTTGTTATGTGCCAATCAGGAATTGGCTATTTTTCAACAATATCTCGAAAGTTGGCATACTACGTTGCTGGCGCATTATATGGATCCGCATTTGATTTTGCATCACGCTGAGCCTATTTCTTTTTCAACCGGTGCGAAATTATTAAATGATGCGTTGCTGATGTGGGGAAAGGTAGACGCGCTGGTTTTTTTATCTGACGAGCTGGCATGCGGTGCTTTGTTTGAAGCCATACGCAAGCATTTATCCGTGCCGAATGATGTGTCTATTGTCGGGCTGGGCGGTTTGGATGTTAGTGCGGTATCTTATCCCCGTTTGACGACAATCGCGATTCCTTACGAAAAATTGGGAACTGTCGCTGGTCAAAAACTGGTCGAGCTATTACAACATGATGTCAACGAAACAGGGGCGGTAATTGAGTTGCCGACAGTGTTGATCGACAGAGACAGTGTGTAAAACTTACAAAAAATATACCGCACTTTAAGCGTGCGGTATGTTTAGCGTTGGTAAGATAGGTTTTAAATTATTTCAATACCTTCCATGCTCTGTAGCCGTAGGCGGCGATGACGACGAAACAGATTAGCGGGAGAATGAAAGAGAAGTTCACCGCTGGCATGCCCAGTACTTCGCCTTGATCAATGATGATGCCTTGTAGCGGCGGCATTAAGGCGCCGCCGACAATCGCCATCACCAATCCCGCCGCGCCTAGCGTGGATTCTTCTTTTAAGCCGTACAGCGCAATGCCGTAAATGGTCGGGAACATCAGTGACATAAAGCCGGAAGTTAAAATCAGGCAATATAATCCGCCGATACCGTCGATAAAAATAACGCCCAGAATACTGCAAAAACCGCCCAATGCGAATAAATAAAGCATCAGTTCCGCTTTGAGGAATTTCATGATGCTGGTGCTGATAAAACGGCTGACGATGAAAATCGCCATGGCGATGATATTGTAATTTTGCGCCTCCGCTTTGGTAAAGCCCAGTCGTTCCGCATACTGAATAATAAATGTCCAGCACATAATCTGCACACCTACATAAAATACCTGCGCAATGACGCCTTCACGATATTTAGCATTAGCGTATAAGCGGCGGAAAGATTCTTTAAAAGCCAGTGGCGCACTTTCTTCCACTTTAGTTTTCGGCATTTTATATAAAGCGATGATCAGCATGACGAGCAGCACCACGACACCGGCGACCAGATAAGGATTGCGGATGATTTCCAGATCGTGGGTACGCACAACAGCTTTTTCCGCTGCGGATAGGGTGGTGAAGATCAAATTGCCTGCTGCGTCGCGTTTGTCGGATTCCAGACTGGTCAGCACAATTTGAGAGGCGACAAACATCCCGGTGATCGAACCGAGCGGGTTAAATGATTGTGCCAGATTCAGGCGGCGGGTAGCGGTTTGCGGATCGCCCATGGAAAGAATATACGGATTGGCGGTAGTTTCCAGAAAAGCCAATCCGAAAGTCAGGATATATAAAGAAAGCAGAAAATAGGTGAATTCTTCATATAGTGCGGCGGGGTAAAATAAAAACGCGCCTACCGCATACAACGCAAGACCGAGCAGCACGCCCGATTTATAACTGTAACGGCTGACAAAAAGTGCGGCGGGAATTGCCATGGTTCCGTATCCGCCGTAGAACGCAAACTGAACGAGTGCGGCTTCGGAGGCGGGAATTTCCATAACAGTCTGAAACACCGCAACCATTGGGTTGGTGATATCGTTTGCAAATCCCCACAGGGCGAACAAACTGGTAATTAAAATAAAAGGGATGACAAACTTCTTTTCAAGCACTTTGACGGTCATAAAATGTTCCTTCTTAAATAAAGTGATCGGAAATCATGTTTAGCATGACATTATTTTTCCTCAATTCTCAGTCCGTAGGACTTAAATTTTTCCAGCACCACCTGCATTTCTTCCGTTGACAGCAAAGGAATCGGCTGGTTGGTGGAAAGCAGTTTGATATACCACGCCGCCAGCACCTCCACTTCATGTGCCAGCCATAAGGCTTTATCCAGATTTTTTTCTGCCGCGATTAGGCCGTGATGCGCCAGTAAAATGGCTTTGCTTTGTTTAATCCCTTCTTTCACATATTCCGCTAATTTGTGGGTGCCGAAGGTGGCATAGGGCACGCAAGGAATGTGATCGGTGCCGCCGACGGCGATCATGTAATGAATCGGCGGAATCGGTTTTTCCAGAATAGAGACGGCGGCGCAGTTGATGGAGTGATTATGCACCACAGCCTGAGCATCTGCGCGAGCTTCATACACCGCTAAATGAAAATGCCATTCGCTCGACGGCAACTTGCCGGCTTCGTGCTGACCGTTTTTATCCACATATACGATGCTGTCTTCAGTCATGAGTTCATAGGGCGTGCCGGTCGGTGTGATCAGCATGCCGTCTTGATAACGTACGCTGACGTTGCCGGCAGTGCCCTGATTTAATCCCAGTCTTGTCATCTCTAGACAGGTATCAATAATTTTGCGGGAAAGTGCTTTTTTATTCATATTTAAACCTCTTATTATTTTATTTGAGCTAACCATTGCCGATAGTCGGCAGCTTGCGGCGACGGATAAATCCGCTGTGTGCGCGGTCGCATTGCGCACTGTGCCTGTTCGGCTGAAGCATAAACGCCGATGCCTGCGAAGGTGAACATCGCCGCACCCAGTACGGTGCTTTCCGCGACATCGACAATATCCAGCGGAAGATTGAGCACATCGGCGCGGATTTGATTCCACAAGCGGTTTTTCGAACCGCCGCCGACGCAAATCAAGCTGTCTGCATTGAAGTGACTGACTTGCTGTAACACGTTTAATCCGTTTTTCAGTTGTAGCGCCATATATTCCAGTGCAGCACGATAGATCTGGGCGCGACTGTGGTGCATTGACAGACCAATAATCCGTCCGTTGCCGAGCAAATCCTCTGCGGCGGCGAAATTGCCCTGTAAACGTATGCCGTCAGCGCCGGGCGGCACCTGTTCGCCTGCTGCGATCATGGTCGGATAATACTGCGCCGTTCCCGCCACATCGGCGAACAACAATTTGCCGATCCATTCCATAACACCAGAACCGACCCATTGCACAGCGGGATTAAACCGATTCGGCGCGGCGTCAAATTCTGTGGTCAGTCCCTGCGCCACAAATGCCATATCGGGCTGAGCCCGTTCGGTACGCGCCATCAGTATTTCCTAGGTGCCTGAGCTGAGCACCGGCTGATGTAAGCCGGCACCCGAACCGAAAACGGCAAATTGCGTATCATGCCCGCAAGATATGACCGGAATCGGATTTAAGCCGAGCTGTGCCGCCAGTGTTTCCGACAGCAAACCGATGCGCTCGCCGGCATTGATCAGCGGCGGGAAGTGCGCTGTCGTCAGCCCCAACATCGATAGCACCTGTTCATCCCAATCGCCGCTGGTAAGAGCGGTCATCATAGAGGTGCCCGCCATGGTGCGGTCGGTGGTGAAAATACCGGTCAGTCGCTGGCTTAACATGGAAGAAATAAACACCCATTTATCCATACGCCGATAAATCTCGGGTTGGTGATTTTTCAGCCACAACAGCTTAAATAAGGTATTAAAGCTGTATTGACCGATACCGTTGCGCCGATACAGCGCCTCGACATCAAGATAATCCGACAAATTCGCCATCATCGGCAAAGTACGCGGACATTTCCACGAGATAATCGGGTAAAGCTGTTTTCCCTGTTTGTCAAAGGGCGCGCCGTCTACACCGAATGTGGTGACGCCGATACCGACGATTTGTGCGGTATCAATACGTTTGGTTTTCAATTCGGCGAGGGTTTGTTGGGCGCAACGCATCAGTTTTTGCCAGATTTCCTCAAAATCCCAAATATGAAAAGCAGGATTATCCGCATCCGGTCGGGTATTGTTGGCGAGATGATGAGCGGCTAGAATATCGCCTTTCTCATTTATTGCAATGGTGCGTAAATTGGTGGCACCGCAGTCAAAAATCAGTGCAATAGCCATAAAATCCCTCTAAAAGTGCGGTCAAAATAACCGCACTTTTTTAAAAATAATCAAAAGAAAAAAGATGGATACAATCGCTTGATGAACGATTACGGTCGCATTATTTGTACAGCGGACCGAAATTAGCGCATGCGCGGTAATCCTGTCCCTCTTTGTCCTGACCGAAACCGTTCCACGCGCTTGGACGGAATACGTCCTGTTCCGCCACATTGTGCATGCAAACCGGAATACGCAGCATTGATGCCAACGTAATTAAATCCGCGCCGATATGACCGTAAGTGGCGACGCAGTGGTTAGCGCCCCAGTTCGCCATCACCGAATAAACGTCGGTGAAAGCGCCGTTGCCGGTTAAGCGCGGCACAAACCAAGTACAAGGCCAAGTTTCATTGGTCCGTTTCATTAAGGTGTCGTGCACGCTTTGCGGTAATTCAATCGACCAACCTTCGGCAATTTGCAGAACCGGACCGAGTCCTTTAATCAGATTCAGACGGTGCATGGTAAACGGCATACCGCCGCGGGTAAGATACTGTGAGGAATAACCGCCGCCACGGAAATATTCATGTACCGCCGCACACCAGCGGGTATTTTCCAGACAGCGTTTGCCGTCTTCTTCACTGACTTCCCACACTGGCTTAATGACTGGGTTGCCGTCTTTATCCTGATGCTGACCGGTGCCGTCCAATGCCGCTGAACCGGAGTTGATCAAGTGAATGAATCCGCTTTGCGGACGGAAACCGGTGACTCGTTCGACGGCATCTTCGCTCCAATAAGTCCGCACGTCGGCAAAAATTTGTGCCTGACCGGTCAGTTGATGACCGAATAGCATATTGACTCCGTTCAGTGAGTCGTTTTCCGTGGCGAGAATATATGGCGGGCGCACACCGTTCCAGTCGTAGGTGGAGTTTAGTATCGCTTCCATAAAATCACCGTTCGGTAAATGATCGGTCCAATGGCGCTGTCCTTGGAAGCCCGCGGCAATGGCGTGGTGACCCAGCGCTTCTTCGCCGTAGTTCAGCGCGGCAAGTTTCGGATTGCCCACCATTAAATCCCGGCTGATGATTGCCATCTTCACTACGGTTTCCCACACCTGCGCGCGTCCTGCGGCATCGCGTTGGTGTTCCGGACTATTAACGTCCACGCCCTCTTTGCAATATTGTTTGACCCAAGATAAGGCGAGTTCCACTTCTTCCTGATCATAAATTCCACGATCCAAACGGCGTTTGATTTCACTCATATCCACGTATTCGTTGCGCATGCCCAGATATTCTTGGAAGAACGGTTGATTGACAATAGACCCTGCAATGCCCATGGATACCGAACCGATGGACAAATAGGCTTTGCCGCGAATTGTGGCGACGACCAGACCGGCGCGGGCGAAACGCAGCAGTTTTTCCTGTACGTCTTGTGGAATGGAGTTGTCGTCCGCTTCCTGTACTTCGGTGCCGTAAATGGAAAATGCCGGCAAACCCATTTGCGAATGTCCTGCCAGTGCCGCCGCCAGATAAACTGCGCCCGGACGTTCGGTACCGTTAAAGCCCCAAATGGCTTTCGGCATATGCGGATCCATGTCGATGGTTTCCGAACCGTAGCACCAGCATGGCGTGACCGTAATGGTTAAGCCGACATTATTTAATTTGAATTTTTCCGCACAAGCCGCCGCTTCCGCCACGCCGCCAATACAGCTGTCGGCGATAACGCATTCGACAAAGCTGCCGTCGGTATGTCTTAATTGACTTTCCAACAAACGGGCGACAGACTGCGCCATATTCATGGTTTGAGTTTCAAGGGATTCACGTACACCCAGACGACGGCCGTCAATGGTTGGACGAATACCGATTTTGACCGGATTTGCTTTGCATTGAGTCATGTTATCTCCTCTTTAATTGGTAGTGAAATGATGCGCTACAGACAAAATTATTCTTGACGAAAAGAAAGAGGCAAAACAGTCTTTTTTAGAATTTGTGTGTTTTTTGTGAAATGGCTCACAAAAAATAAGCAAATTTTATCCGAAAAATGCCCGGTTTTAGGGATTTATTTTATAAAACGGTCATTTCGGGCGATTGAATGGCATATGATTGATGGGTCGAAATAGTCAGCAACACGGATGAAAGAATGATTGCGATTCATTGACTTAATCGATTTTGCAGTAAGAAGAGAGTAGGCTGATATTTATTCCGTTTGGAGTTAATCGGTCAAATCGGGCATTGTAGTGCGGTGGTTTTTCGGTTAGAATTTTATTGGCGGGGAGAGGCGGATGTCAGTACATGACATCCGGAGATTGTGCGGCGAATTCCGCTGGCAACGGCTGATCCGACACCACCAAATCAAATTGTTTCAGCTCGCCGATATATGCTTGCCGCACTTTATGCAGCTTGGAGTGGTCGAACACCAAAATCGCCTGCTGCGTTTTTGCCATGGCATGAGTTTTAATGCGCGCTTCATCAAAATTAAAGCAGGTTACGCCTTGTCGGACATCCACGCCGGCGGCAGAAATAAAGGCTTTGCCGCTACAAACCGACTCCAGCTCGGCAGACAAACGCACCGGCGCAAAACAGGAATTATGACGCGTATAATGCCCGCCACACAAAATCACCTCACAATTCGGCTTATCCTGCAACGCCATAAACACATTCAGTGAATAGCAAAGTGCGGTGAATTTTATCCCGTTATCTATTTGCGAAGCGATGAACGGAATGGTGGAGCCGCAATCGAAAAAAACCACATCGCCTTCCTGCACCAGCGGAGCCGCCAGTGAGCCAATGTGCATTTTGGGCGCGATATTGCGGGTTTGCTGTTCGGCGATAAAATACCGTTTATCGGTATTCTGGCTGGGATTGGCGACAATATACCCGCCCAACAGCACCACCGGTCCCGTATTATGGGTTAAATCGCGTCGGATGGTCATTTCTGACACATTCAGAATTTCCGCCGCGTCACGCAGATGAATTTTATCCATTTGTTTCAGCAAAAACGCCAGTTTCTGTACGCGCGGGCTGAGTGTGTTATCCATACGGGTAAGCCCTTGAATTGATTAATATTGGCTGTCAGTATCGCCTAATCCGTGGATAATCGCAATCCCTGCGCTGGCGCCGATGCGGGTAGCGCCGGCTTTAATCATCGCCAGCGCGGTTTGGGTATCGCGGATACCGCCGGAGGCTTTAACGCCAATATCACCAACGGTTTGTTTCATCAACGCGACATCTTCAACCGTCGCACCACCCTTATTGAAGCCGGTGGAGGTCTTGACGAACGCTACATTTAACCCTTTGCAGATTTCGCAGGCTTGCACGATTTCCGCCTTGGTTAGCAAACAGGTTTCCAAAATCACTTTTAACGGCGTGCCAGCACAGGCGTTCAGCACCGCTTGAATATCTTCTTTAACTGCCTGCCACTGATTGGATTTTATCAATCCTACATTAATCACCATGTCAATTTCATTCGCCCCGGCGTGAATTGCCTCTTTCGCTTCAAAGGCTTTGACAGAACTCAAATTCGCGCCCAGCGGAAAACCGACCACTGTGCAGATTTTCACATTCGTATTAGCAAGCTGGCATTTTGCCAACGGAATATAAGCCGAATTAATACACACCGAGAAAAAACCGTGTTCAATGGCTTCATTACAGAGCCGAATAATGTCCTGCTGTGTTTTTTCAGCGGTAAGTGCGGTGTGATCGATGTATTTTGCAATGTCATGTGCGTGCATGTTGATAACCTCTTGTTAGGGTGGAAAAGAAAATAAGCTCTTTTTTTATCATACCGGAAAAAAAGATAAAAACTGTGATCGATGTAACTTTTTTCACATTTTTATTATTATAAACTATTAAAAAATAAATTTGTTAATTTTATAACGAATGATGTTAAGGAGATGCACTATGTTTATTTTTAAGCAAGCAGAAGATCTTCCGGTGACAAAAAGCAAGGAAGAAATTGATCGTACCTATCGCTACTGGCGCTTACATTTAATGATTGTCAGTTATATCGGCTATGCGGTATTTTATTTTACCCGCAAAGGGTTTAACTTTGTTATGCCGGAGATGCTGGCGGATCTGGGGTTGCAGAAAGCCGATATCGGTATCATGGGCACGGCGTTTTATCTAACTTATGGCGTATCTAAATTTTTGTCTGGCGTTATCGGCGACCGTTCCAATCCGCGCTATTTTATGGGACTGGGTTTAATGGCGACCGGTGTTGTGAATATCGTATTCGGCATGAGTTCGTCGATTTTTATGTTTGTAACGCTGTGGATGATCAACGCCTTTTTTCAGGGCTGGGGCTGGCCGCCTTGTTCAAAGATTTTAAATACGTGGTATTCGCGCAACGAAAGGGGATTGTGGTGGGCGATTTGGAATACCTCGCATAATCTCGGCGGCGCGCTTATTCCGCTTATCGCCGGGGCGGTGGCGCTGGCTTGGGGATGGCGTTACGGCATGATCATTCCCGGTGTGATCGCCGTGCTGATCGGTATCGGTTTATGTGTACTGTTGCGCGATCGCCCGAGTTCAATGGGGCTGCCGACTGTCGGCGAATGGCGCAATGACATTGCCGAGCAGAAACATGAGAGTGAAGGCGTCGGTTTATCTACGTGGGAAATTTTAACCCAATATGTTTTTAAAAATAACATTATTTGGGCGTTGGCGGTTTCGTATGGGCTAGTTTATATCGTCCGCACCGGAATTAATGACTGGGGAAATTTGTATTTAACCGAAACCCACGGTTATAACCTGCTACAGGCCAATACGGTGATCGCCTTTTTTGAAGTGGGCGGTTTTCTCGGCGCGTTATTTGCCGGTTGGGGCTCGGATAAATTTTTCCATGGTAACCGCACTCAAATGAATATTATTTATGTGGTCGGGATCATTGCCGTTGCGCTGGGGTTATGGTTTATTCCGAGCGATAACAGCGTGATTATG
The DNA here is from genome assembly GCF_000827595.2 of Necropsobacter massiliensis. Taxonomy (GTDB): domain Bacteria; phylum Pseudomonadota; class Gammaproteobacteria; order Enterobacterales; family Pasteurellaceae; genus Necropsobacter; species Necropsobacter massiliensis. Next base: position 327,497 of record NZ_LN776178.1, read on the forward strand.
TCGGCGCTGTTTTTCCTCATGGGATTTTTTATTTTCGGACCACAATTCTTAATTGCCATGGCGGCAGCGGAAAATTCGCATAAATATGCGTCTGGCGCTTCAACCGGTTTTGTCAGCCTGTTCGCTTATATCGGCGCGGCGATTGCCGGTTTGCCGCTTTCGTTGATCATTGAACAGTTCAAATGGAACGGGTTTTTCGGCACCTTATTTATGATTTCACTGATCTGCGCGTTGTTGTTAGTATTAGTCTTTGTGTTACAGAAAAAACGCAACCGCTTAAGCGCATAATCGTACAACACGCCCCGCAACGGCTTGGCGCGCGGTCTGTTGCGGGGTGGATTAGTTTCCGTCAGAAAAGTGTGGTGCTTTTTTGCCAGGTTTTTTCACTGATTGCCGTTTCGCTTATTTATACGCTTATTCGGCAAGTGTGCAATCCACGCAATAATGTTGAATGGGCTTGCCTTCCAATAATGCTAATAATTGGGTAACGGCGATTTCGCCGGCTTGCGTAAAGCCCAGTTCCGCCATTAGGATATTCGGAAACAGAAACTGCAACAGGGGATTGTTGCCGACACTGCATACCTGAATCTGTTGCAGGCGGTTTTCTTGTAAATATTTTATCGCGCCGAGTGCCTGACTGTCGGTGGCGCAGACTAAGGCAGAAATTTGCGGCGAAATGACCGCACCGGTGTGTTGATATGCCCAGAGATAACCGAGTTCGCCTTGCACTGAATGTGGCGTAAGCTGATGAGTTTGGCAGAATTGCTGGTAGCTTTGATGACGGCGATAGCCGGTTGTCAGATCGCAGTCTTGTACGCCGAGGTAGGCGATATGTCGATGACCTTGCGCATAAAGGTGCTGCATCAGTAAACCAATGGCTTTTTCATCATCGTAATAAACGCTGGAAAGCGTAGGATAATGGCGGGCGATAACTACCATTTTCTCTTTCCAGCCGGTTAAGCTGTCTTCATTCAGTTCGCTGAAGGCAAATAAAATGACACCGTCAACGGCGCGCTGCGTGAAAAAATTCAAATGCTCCTGCACCATAGCGGGGTTAAAGCGACTTTCAACGATAATCGGTTCGCACTGATTGGCATACAACAGCGGCAGCATAGCGGCAAGCGCCTGATTCTCCGAAGCGGAAGACAAACGAGAAACGATAATGCCGATAGTGCGGCTGTTGACGCCGCGCATGGAGCGAGCGGATTTTGAGGGATGGAACTGATATTGCCGAATGATTTGTTCCACCCGTTGACGAGTTTGTGCGCTGACGTTCGGATCATGATTCAGCACGCGGGAAACGGTGGATTTGCCGACGCCGCAGAGGCGGGCAATATCCTTAATCGTCAGTTTTGCCATGCTTATTGCAGATTCTTATAGGTTAAAAAATAATAAAAGCTGACGGCGATCAGCGAGCAAATCGTCATGGTCAGCAACATTGGTGTGGCGGTTTTCATTTCCATTAGGGCGACCAACGAACCGATTGTCGCGCCGGTGCCGAAACGAACGCTGCCCACCATGGAATTCGCGGTGCCGGCCATGGACGGGAATTTTTCCAGAATGGATGCCATGGCATTGGACCCGATAACGGAATTCTGTCCGACGAAAAATGCGACGCCGATAGCCATCGGCCAGAAGCCGAGATCAAACAGCACCACCAGCAATAACCACAACCCGGCAACAAATTGCACGGTGAGTCCCGCCTGTAGCATTTTTTCAGCCCCAATTTTGGTTACCAGTCGTCCGTTCAGAAAGGAGCCAAGAGTCATTATGCCGATATTCAGCATAAAGAAATAACCGAAATGCTGGACCGCGACGCCGTAAATGCCGATATAAACAATGGAACCGGCAGTGATAAAGGCAAATAAACCGCCAAATCCGAATGCGCCGGTAAACATATAGCCGAGCACTTCTTTTTTCTTCCATAAATTGACAAAGTTGCGCGCGATAATGCTTAAGCGTAGCGGCATTCGGTTTTCTTTTTTATGGGTTTCCGGCACGATAAAATAAACCAGCAGCACACTTAACCATCCCATTGCGGAAATTACATAAAAAATGGAATGCCAATGGAAGTAAGAAACCAGATAGCCGCCGATAATCGGAGCAACCAACGGCGCCATCATAAACACCAGCGTAATGGTGGACATGGTACGGGACAATTCGTTTTTGCTGAACAGATCGCGCAGCAGCGCACCGGCCAGCACCACCGGCGCGGCGCCGAAAAAGCCTTGAATAAAGCGCAGCAGGGTAAAACTACCGATATATTCCACGCGCGTCAGGGTTAATGCGGTTAGCGCGCTGACAACCACACCGAGCAGAATAATCGGCTTGCGCCCGAAACTGTCGCCTACCGGTCCCCAGAACAGTTGTCCTGCCGCCAAGCCGTAAGCAAAAAAAGTCAGCGTATGCTGCACCTGTTCGGGGCTGACCTGAAGATCGCGGGCGATATTCAAAAACGCCGGCAGGTACATATCTACGCCCAGGGGCGGCAGCATTGACAGAATACCCAGCGTAAGAATAAAAATAAAGCCGGCTTTGTACGGTTTGTCGTGATGCAAAACTTATCCTTTTGTTAACAGTGCGATTTCTTCAGCGTTCAAGGGACGGTGTTCGCCCGCTTGTAAGCGCGCATCCAATATTACCTCACCGATTTTCCAGCGGTGTAAGGCGACCACTTTATTTCCCAGCGCGGCAAACATGCGTTTGACCTGATGATAACGTCCTTCGCTGAGAGTCAGATTGACATGATAATCATCAACGATTTCCAGCTGCGCCGGTTTGGTTGGCGACTTTTCACCGCGCAGCATGATGCCTTGAGCGCAGCTGTGCTGATAATGATTTTCCACCGGATCGGCAAGCCTAACCGAATAGGTTTTAGGGCAATGGTGTTTTGGTGATGTAATGCGATGCGACCACTGACCGTCATCCGTCAGCAGCACTAAGCCGGTGGTATCGGCATCCAAACGCCCGACGCTGTGCAGCTTTCCTGCCAGCGGATAATCAAATAACGAATAGATGTTCGGGTAAGCGCCGTCATCATCATGAGTGCAGATATAATCCTGCGGTTTGTACAGCATAATATATTGACCACTTTCCACCCAGCGCAATAATTCGCCGTCGAAGCGGACTTCATCTTGCGGCCCGATTTTGGCGGCGCCGTTTTTTTCGATTTTACTGTTAATTGTGACCGCACTTTGGCGTAGCGCTTTGCCTGCTTGTGAGCGGGTAAGTCCGGTATGTTCGGCAATAAATTTATCTAATCGCATTATTTGACCATGTATTAAACTGAACTGTCGAATATTCTACTACATATTCGCCGAAACCTCTAAACCCTGTGGTAAACGAAATGGTGCCGCTAAAGTGCGGTGGTTTTTCACGGAGAATAATAAAATGTGTTTTGAGTCACAGATTTTCTGATTTTTTTGCCTATAATAAGCAGGCTGTGTTCAGCTTATTTTTAGATGTCATGTTAATTTTAGAAGGATCGTTTTATGGATGCACAACTACGTCAAGCCGCATTGGATTTTCACGAATTTCCGCAACCGGGTAAAATTGAAGTCACGCCGACCAAATCGCTAGCGACTCAGCGCGATTTGGCGTTGGCCTATTCACCGGGTGTGGCAATGCCTTGTCTGGAAATTCAGGCGGATCCGGCAACGGCTTATCGTTATACTTCGCGCGGTAATCTTGTGGCGGTTATCTCAAACGGTACGGCGGTGCTCGGTTTGGGCAATATCGGCGCGCTGGCCGGCAAACCGGTGATGGAAGGCAAGGGCGTATTATTTAAAAAATTCGCCGGTGTGGATGTGTTTGACATTGAAATTGATGAAAAAGATCCGGAAAAGCTGGTGGAGATCATTGCTGCTCTTGAACCGACTTTCGGGGGAATTAACCTTGAAGATATTAAAGCGCCGGAATGTTTTTATATTGAACAAAAATTGCGCGAGCGCATGAAGATTCCGGTCTTCCACGATGATCAGCACGGTACGGCGATTATTTCCGCCGCGGCGGTGATTAACGGGCTGCGCATTGTCAATAAGAATATTGAAGAGGTCAGATTGGTGGCTTCCGGTGCGGGAGCGGCGTCGATCGCTTGTTTGAATCTGCTGGTTTCACTGGGGATGAAGCGGGAGAATATTACGGTCTGTGATTCCAAAGGGGTGATTTACAAAGGTCGCGATGCCCGCATGGACGAGACCAAAAAACAATATGCGATTGAGGATAACGGCAGCAGAACGCTGGCAGACGCCATTCCCGATGCAGATATTTTCCTCGGTTGTTCCGCCGCCGGCGCATTGACGCAAGAAATGGTGAAAACCATGGGACCAAGCCCGCTGATTTTGGCATTGGCGAATCCGGAACCGGAAATTCTACCGCCGCTGGCAAAAGCAGTGCGCCCTGATGCGATTGTGTGCACCGGTCGTTCCGATTATCCGAATCAAGTTAACAACGTACTGTGTTTCCCGTTTATTTTCCGCGGCGCGTTGGATGTCAGCGCCACTACGATTAACGAAGAAATGAAGCTGGCGGCAGTGTATGCCATTGCCGATCTTGCGTTGGCAGAACAAAGCGATGTCGTGACTTCCGCTTATGGCGACAGCGAAGTGTCGTTCGGACCTGATTATCTTATTCCGAAACCTTTTGATCCGCGCTTAATTGTTAAAATCGCACCAGCGGTGGCGAAAGCCGCCATGGATAGTGGCGTGGCAACTCGCCCGATTACGGATTTTGATGCCTATATTGAGAAGCTGACTCAATTTGTGTATAAAACCAATCTGTTTATGAAGCCGGTGTTTGCACAGGCAAAACAGGACAAAAAACGGGTGTTGCTGACCGACGGCGAAGAGCCTCGGGTACTGCATGCGGTACAGGAAATCGCCACATTAGGCATTGCGGCGCCGATTTTGTTGGGACGTACCGCAGTAATTGAACAGACGATCAAAAAACTGGGCTTGCACCTTGAGCAGGGGCGTGATTTTGCCATTATTGATATTGAAAACAACCCCTATTATGAAGAATGCTGGACTGCCTATTACAATAAACTGAAACGTCATGGCATGGCGCCGGCAGGGGCAAAACGAAAAATGCTGCATAATCCGACCGCACTTGGTACCATGTTGCTGGAATTAGGCAAGGCGGATGCCATGCTGTGCGGTTTGGTGGGACCTTATGCGTCTCATTTAAGTGCGATTAAAGATATTATCGGCGTGAAAGCCGGCACGATTCCCGCGACGGTAAACGGCTTGGTACTGCCAACTGGCAACCTGTTTATTGCCGATACGTTTGTGAATCGCAATCCGACAGCGGAAGAACTGGCGGAAATCACCCTGATGTCGGCTGCCGAAGTTCGCCGGTTCGGTATTGAACCGCAGGTAGCGCTAGTTTCCCATTCCAATTACGGTAGTTTTGATGACCCAAGTGCGGTGAAAATGCGGGAAGTTTTGCGCTTAGTCAAGGCGCGTGTGCCGGAATTGATTATTGATGGTGAAATGCACTGTGATGTGGCGTTATCGGAAACGCTGCGCAAAGACATTATGCCGGACAGTCCGCTTAAAGGTGCGGCGAATTTATTGATCATGCCGAATATGGAGGCTGCGCGTATTAGTCTGAATCTGTTACAGGGAACGGCAACTCCGATTACGATTGGACCGATTTTAATGGGTATGGACAAAACTGCGCATATTTTAACCTCTGCCTCATCTGTGCGCCGTATTATTAATATGGTTGCGGTGGCTGCGGTAAAAGCACAGCAAGATTAAACGGTTAGCGTGATTAGATAGCTAGGGCGAGGTTGTGGTCGCCCTATTTTTTTAACAAAAATTTAAACTTTTAATGATCTTAATCAATTTTTTTGTTAAGATTTTATCGGCTTTATTACTCACGATTATTTTATAGAAGGAAACTCATATGTCTTATACCCTACCTGAATTAGGCTATGCCTATGATGCCTTAGAACCGCATTTTGACGCTCAAACCATGGAAATTCACCATTCTAAACATCATCAAACTTATGTGAATAACGCCAATGCGGTATTGGAAACCTTGCCTGAATTCGCTGATTTATGTCCGGGCGAGCTGAGTGCCAAATTGGCGACGGTACCGGCGGATAAACGTACCGCGGTGCGCAACAATGTTGGCGGCCACGCCAATCACAGCTTGTTCTGGAAAGGTCTGAAAAAAGGTACGACCTTACAAGGCGCATTAAAAGAAGCGATTATCCGCGATTTTGGTTCTGTAGAAGCGTTTCAGGCGGAATTTGAAAAAGCGGCGGCGACCCGTTTCGGTTCCGGCTGGGCGTGGTTGGTGTTAAATCAGGGCAAATTGGAAGTGGTTTCTACGGCGAATCAGGACAGCCCGTTAATGGGGAAAGACATCGCCGGCTGCGAAGGTTTTCCGATTATCGCCTTAGATGTTTGGGAACACGCCTATTACCTGAAATTCCAAAACCGTCGTCCTGATTACATTAAAGAATTCTGGAATGTCGTTAACTGGGATTACGCGGCAGAACGTTTTGAGAAAAAATCTGCCGATTGCCAGAGCGCGTAATCATAACGGATTCGTATTCTATCAATGCTTCACTACAGCCCGGTTATGCCGGGCTTTTTTATTGGTTTTAACCCATTTTAGGTAATACAAAAGCCGAATGGCAATATTCGGCTTTTGGCTGGAGCAAACGCATTAATCCGGTAGCAGATCTACCGTCATATTTCCTTTCAGCTGGCAGCTACACGCCAGCACATAGCCGCGTTTGATTTCATCTTCCGTCAGTGGGCCCTGCGTGGATACCTCATAGTCGCCGCTGCGCACCAAGGTTTTGCAGGAACCGCAGATCCCGGAACGACAAGCAGCAATTACTGGCATTTGGTGTTCTTCCAGCGCCGCCAGTAGGCTCATGCCCACCGGCACTGAAAAGGTTTGCGGCTGCGGATTGGTAATCGTTAAGCTCACTTGTTTGCTGTTATCCACCAGACAGTTTTCTGCCGCGGCGTGGAATTGTTCCAAAAAGAACCGCTGCGGTGGAACGCCGAGCGCTGCAGTCATCGCCTGCAAATCGTTCATATAACTTTGCGGACCGCAGGTTAGCACGCTGTAATCGGCGATATTTGGCACCAGTTGTGCCAGCATCTCGCGGTTGACCCGACCGCTCAGAAAACCTTCTTCAGCATCCACTGAAGCGTTGATAAACAATTTCAGTTGCGGAAATTGCTGGCGCAGTTGCTCCCATTCGCGTTTGAAGATCACATCTTTTGGGGCGTGTACGCTGTACAGCACCGTGATATTCACTTCAGGACGATTGTTCAGCAGCCAGCGAGTCATTGACATAATCGGCGTTATGCCGCAACCACCGGCAGCCAACAAGTAATGGTTACTGATGATTTTCGTGCAGGTAAATTCGCCCATCGGATCGGACAACCAAATTTGATCGCCGGGTTTGACCTCTGAGGTCAGCCAGTTGGAACCAACGCCGTTCTCAATGCGGCGCACGGTCAGAGTGATAAAGCGGCTCAATCCCGGTGAAGAGGATAGGGTGTAGGCGCGGGCGATATCGGGTGTATTTTTGATACTGACCAGCGCATACTGACCGGGCTGATATGGATAAAAATCCTGCGCGATCAGTTCAAGCGTATAAACATCATCGGTTTCTTTCAGCACCGAATGAACTTGCATTTGGTTGTAGCATAACGGGTTTTGATTTTCCGACATAACAATTTCCTGTACAAAGCGCGGTGGTTTTTTCGACAGTTTTAACGGAGTGCAATCCGTAAAACACGATAAAAAACCACCGCACTTATTGATTATTTCGCCAATGCCTCAGCCATATCCTGTTCCGGCGTGGTTAAACCGCGTAAACCGAATTTTTGATTTAGCAGCGCCATTAGGTTGTCGTTTAAAAATGCTGGCGCGGTCGGACCGGTATAAATATTTTTCACACCGAGCGCCAGCAGAGTCAGCAAGATAACAATAGCTTTTTGCTCAAACCAAGAAAGTACTAAGGTCAACGGCAACTCATTCACCCCGATATTCAGTTTTTGTGCCAGATTTACCGCGAGCATAATGGCAGAATAGGCGTCGTTGCATTGACCTACATCCAACAGGCGCGGTAGACCGTCGATGGTGCCGAAATCCAGCTTATTGAAGCGGTATTTGCCGCAACCGAGGGTAAGAATAGCGCAATCCTGCGGCACCTGACGGGCAAAATCGGTATAGTAGCTGCGTTCGCCTTTGCTGCCGTCGCAGCCACCGACTAAAAACACGTGACGCAATTTTTTCTCCGCCACCATGTTAATTACGCTGTCCGCCGCATCTAGCAGCGTTTGGCGCCCAAAACCGACCGTGATTTGATGTTCCAATTCGCTGTAAGGAAAGCCGGGCATCGCCTCGGCTTTGGCGATAACCTGAGCGAAATTGCGATCTTCAAGATGCGTAACACCCGGCCAACCGACGATACTGCGGGTAAAAATGCGGTCTGCATAATGGCCCACGTTCGGATCAATAATGCAGTTTGAGGTCATGATAATTGGCCCCGGGAATTTGGCGAATTCTTTTTGTTGATTCTGCCAGCCGCTACCGTAATTGCCCGCTAAATGCGAATATTTTTTCAGCTCCGGATAACCGTGTGCTGGCAGCATTTCGCCGTGGGTATAAATGTTAATGCCGGTGCCTTCGGTTTGTTCAAGCAGGGCTTTTAAATCTTTCAGATCATGCCCGGAGATCAGAATACATTTACCCGCGACCGGTTTAACGTTAACGCTGGCGGGAAGCGGATTGCCGAACGCCTCAGTTTCCCCTTCATCCAACAGCTGCATAACCCGGAAATTCATGTTACCGATAGCCAACGCTTTTTCCAGCAATTCATTAAGTTCACTCGGCTGAGTACCCAACCAAGCCATAAATTCATGGAACTGGCGATATACTTCGTTATCGGATTTACCTAATACATGCGCATGCTCCATATAGGCCGCCGCCCCTTTCAAGCCGTACAGGCACAGCATACGCACGCCGTGCGCTTCCTCACCGATTTCTGTCCGGTCGCTGTTCAGGGCAAAATCCGCCGCCTGTGCGCTCAGCTGTGCAATGGAATCGCCTTGTAGTTTCAAATGTGCCAGCGGATGATTGACATCAATACTCGGATTAATTGCCCGACAGCGACGGATCAGATCATCGCGGTACTGTTCTGCTTGTTGCGCATATTGAATGATTCGTTGCGAATCAAAGTTAACATTGGTTAAGGTGGCGAAAAAGGCTTGTGCGCTGAAAGCGTCAATTTGATTGTCGATAATGCCTAAATCCCGTCCCTGCAATGCCCAAGCGGACAGACTCTGCAAGACGGCAACCAGCAAATCCTGTAAGTCGGATGTTTCCGCTGTTTTCCCGCACATGCCCTGCGCATAACTACAGCCATTACCAACCGGGGTACGCATGGTTTGTTCACATTGAATGCAATACATAAAAATCACTCCTAACAGATAAATAATTGACCAAAAAAGTAGGCTATTGAAAACGTGAAAATAGTAAAGCTTTTCATCAAGAACACAATTAACATTTTTATTAATTTAACGTTTTTTTGATCTGGATAGAAAAGGTTACTTAGAAAGTGGTAGTGTATAGCCTCTGCATTTTATACGTTGTTGTGCTTTCTATTGTGCAGATTTAGGCTGGAATATCTTTTTGAATGTGATAGAAAAATGCTGAATAACATACATTACTCAGCATTTAAAAAAGCATGTTTTTACAATCGAGCGATTTTACCCTTTAAAATCCGTACCAAGGCAAGGCTGGATTTTGGTGAGGATTTCTTTCAGTAAACGCGGCGGTGCGGCGACGATGTGACCGGCGGTGAGGTAGCTGTGTCCGCCGTGGAAATCACATACTAGGCTGCCGGCTTCGCGTGCAATTAAATCACCGGCGGCAATATCCCACGCTTTCACACCCATTTCAAAATAACCGTCTACCCGACCTGCGGCAACGTAGCATAAATCCAGCGCGGCAGAACCGGTGCGGCGGAAATCGGCGACTTCGCTGATAAGGCTGTTCATCATGGCAAAGTGCAGTGGCATTAATGTTGATTTTTTAAACGGAAAACCGGTGACTAATACGCTACCCTGTAATTCGCGTTTGTTATCAACACGCAGGCGTAATTCATTGAGTTTCGCTCCTTCGCCACGTACTGCGGTGAATAATTCGTTGCGCATCGGATCATAAACCACGCCCACTTCGGTGCGGCCTTTTACGCGGATAGCGATAGAAACAGAAAAGTGCGGTAAACCTTTAATAAAGTTTGTGGTGCCATCCAGTGGGTCGATAATCCATTGTATATCGCTGTCTTTACCTTCCAGTGCGCCGCTTTCTTCGGTAATAATAGTGTGCTCGGGATAGGATTTTTTAATGACTTCAATAATAGCCGTTTCGGAAGCTTTATCAATATTCGTGACAAAGTCGTTTTTGCCTTTGCTCAGGGTTTGGATGTCATCGCGGCGTTCATAACCTTTAGCAATAATATTGCCCGCTCTTCGTGCCGCACGAATGGCGATATTTAACATTGGATTCATAGATTTCCACCAGATTTTAAAGAACAATTGAAAGCGCAGATTATAGTGATTTTTTCACCGAAAAGCGAGAACTTACAGAAAATTTTAAAATTCCTGACTAAATTTAAAGGGTATTGTGATAGAATATCCACAAGTTGAAGTCAGATAATATAATAATTAATTATGCTGGAAAATATCAGGATCGTGCTGGTGGAAACCTCGCACAGCGGTAATATCGGCTCTGCGGCGCGGGCGATGAAAACGATGGGCTTGACGCATTTGTTTTTGGTGGCACCAAAACAGCCCGTCGATGAGCAGGCGCTCGCCTTGGCCGCTGGTGCAGAAGATGTGGTTAATAATGCGGTGAGCGTGCAGCATTTTGACGACGCCATCGCGGATTGCTCTTTAGTGATTGGCACCAGTGCGCGATTGCGTCACGTGCAAAATCCCTTGATTGAACCGCGTGAATGCGCCGACAAAGCGATTTCACATGCGCGGCAAGGAAAAACCGCAATTGTGTTCGGGCGTGAACGAAGCGGGCTGACCAACGACGAGCTGCTGAAATGTCGCTATCACTTGACGATTCCGGCTAATCCCGATTATTCATCGCTGAATCTGGCTATGGCGGTGCAATTGGTTGCCTATGAGCTAAGAATGGCATGGCGCGCCGCTTGCCATTCACCACAGTCAGCCCCACTTTCTGCGATAGAGAATATCTATCCGGATGCGCAGGAGCTGGAATATTTTTTCAGCCATACTGAACAGCTTTACCGTCGATTAGGTTTTATTCAGAATCAAGGTGTTATGCAAAAATTACGGCGTTTGTATCAACGTGCGGAAATTGAAAAAAGCGAGCTGAATATTGTGCATGGTATGCTAAGTGCGGTGGAAAAAAAGCTTAAATAAGGCGGTATAATAGTTGACTAATTTGGTTGGTTATGTAAGATATCGCCATTGATTTATAAGAAGGAAAGCAGAAGATGAAATTAACATCCAAAGGTCGTTATGCCGTAACCGCAATTTTAGATATTGCCTTGAACGCTGAAAACGGTCCTGTCAGTCTGGCCGATATTTCGGAGAGACAGCATATTTCCCTTTCTTATTTGGAACAGCTATTTGCTAAATTGCGTCGTCACGGTTTGGTCAAAAGTGTGCGCGGTCCGGGCGGCGGTTATCAGTTGGGATTGTCCGCCGATGCAATTTCCATCGGCATGATCATCGCAGCGGTTAATGAAAATATTTCAGTGACCCGTTGTTTGGGGCAAGGTGATTGTCAGGGCGGGCAGCAATGTTTGACGCATTCTTTGTGGGATCAGCTCAGTCGTCGCATCGAAGATTTTCTCAACGATATCACCTTGGCGGAGCTGGTGAATCAGCATCATGGTAAGCATGTACAATCGCATCGGGATTTTGACAATTTAGTGATGATTAACGAATAGCCTTATAAAAAGAGCGGTAAAAAAATAAAGCGTTTTTAGGAGTTGATAATGAAATTACCCATTTATTTAGATTATGCGGCGACTTGCCCGGTGGATGAACGTGTGGCAAAAAAAATGATGGATTATTTAACCATTGACGGCACTTTCGGTAACCCGGCGTCGCGCTCGCACAAATTCGGCTGGCAGGCGGAAGAAGCGGTGGATGTGGCGCGTAATCATATTGCCGATCTGATCGGTGCAGACAGCCGGGAAATTGTGTTTACGTCCGGTGCGACGGAAGCGGATAATCTGGCGCTGAAAGGCGCGGCGCACTTTTACCAAACCAAGGGTAAACATATCATTACCTGCAAAACTGAACACAAAGCGGTGCTGGATACCTGTCGTCAGTTGGAGCGCGAAGGCTTTGAAGTGACCTATTTAAGCCCGCAGTCAGACGGTTTGATTGATTTGGACGAATTAAGTGCGGCGATTCGTGACGACACTATTTTAGTTTCCATTATGCACGTGAATAATGAAATTGGCGTAATTCAGGATATTGAACGTATCGGCGAAATCTGTCGTGAACGGCGCGTGGTTTTTCATGTGGATGCCACTCAGAGCGTAGGGAAATTGCCGATTAATTTAGCGCAGCTGAAAGTGGATTTAATGTCCATGTCCAGCCATAAACTGTATGGACCGAAAGGAATCGGCGCCTTATATGTGCGTCGCAAACCGCGTATCCGTCTGGAAGCGATTATCCACGGCGGCGGTCATGAACGCGGTATGCGTTCCGGCACTTTACCGGTGCATCAAATTGTCGGTATGGGCGAGGCTTATCGTATCTGTAAGGAAGAAATGGCGACCGAAATGCCGCGCCTGAAAGCGTTGCGTGACCGTTTATATCAAGGATTGAAAGACATTGAAGAAACCTATGTGAACGGTTCAATGGAACATCGAGTAGACAATAATCTGAACATCAGTTTTAACTATGTGGAAGGCGAAAGTCTGATGATGGCGCTGCGCGATATTGCCGTTTCTTCCGGTTCGGCCTGTACCTCGGCAAGTCTGGAACCTTCTTATGTGCTACGTGCGCTCGGGCTGAACGACGAACTAGCACACAGTTCGATCCGCTTTACGCTTGGGCGTTATACCACGCAGGAAGAAATTGATTACACCATTAATCTAGTGAAAAGTGCGGTGCAAAAATTACGTGAATTATCACCGTTGTGGGATATGTATAAAGAAGGCGTCGATTTAAGCTCAATCGAGTGGACGCACCATTAGTATTTTGTCCTCCCATGCCGCCTTATATTCGCGGCATGCGAGCATTGTTACTCGGCTTATTGTTTTTGATAAACAGACAACTATTTTAAATGTAGGAAAGGAAGAAAATATGGCATACAGTGATAAAGTGATCGACCATTATGAAAATCCGCGTAATGTCGGTTCGTTTGATAAAAAAGCGGCGGATATCGGCACCGGTATGGTCGGCGCGCCGGCCTGTGGAGATGTCATGCAGTTACAGATTAAAGTGAATGACAGCGGCATTATTGAAGACGCGAAATTCAAAACCTACGGCTGCGGTTCTGCCATCGCCTCCAGTTCCCTAATCACCGAATGGGTGAAAGGCAAATCACTGGATGAGGCGCAAGGCATTAAAAACAGCCAGATTGCAGAAGAACTGGAATTACCGCCGGTTAAAATTCACTGTTCTATTTTAGCGGAAGACGCCATTAAAGCGGCAATCGCAGACTATAAAGCGAAAAAAGGCGAGTAATTGATTATTCTGATACGCGCGCATCAGGGCGCGCGTCATCATTTTTACCTTCTATTTGGAGAATATTATGGCGATCACATTAACCGACAGTGCGGCGAATCGGGTAAAAACCTTTTTGACTAATCGCGGCAAGGGTATCGGATTGCGTTTAGGCATCAAAACTTCCGGTTGTTCAGGGCTGGCGTATGTGCTGGAGTTCGTCGATAGTCTGAATGAGGACGATCACGTGTTTGACAATAACGGTGTTAAAGTGATTGTAGATAGCAAAAGTCTGGTGTATCTGGACGGCACCCAGCTTGATTTTGTGAAAGAAGGGCTGAATGAAGGATTTAAGTTCACCAATCCGAATGTAAAAGATCAATGTGGTTGTGGCGAAAGTTTTAACGTATAGGCAGGTGAAAGGCATGAGCAATCCATTCGCATTATTTGATCTGCCAGTTGATTTTGAACTTGACCGCAATCTCCTTACGCAGCGTTATCTGGCGCTGCAAAAATCGCTGCATCCGGATAATTTCGCTAACCGCAGCACGCAGGAACAGCGTCTAGCAATGCAGAAATCAGCGGAAGTCAATGATGCGCTACAGGTTTTGAAAGACCCCGTTTCGCGCGCCGACAGCATGATTGCCCTGGCACTTGGCGAAGTGCAAAACGAGCAGCAGACCAATCACGATATGGCGTTTCTGCTACAGCAAATGGAATGGCGCGAACAGCTGGAAAGCATCGAGCAGCAACAGGATAGTGCGCAGCTGGCGGTGTTTTCACAACAGATCGCACAGGCAGAAGATGCCATTTTAAGCGAACTTTCCGGCGCACTTACTGCAAAAGACTGGCAACAGGGGCGCTTATTGACCGACCGGTTGCGTTTTATTCGGAAGCTGACGGCGGAAATTGAGCGGATCGAAGAAAAATTGCTGGAAGACGCGGCGTTCTGATGCCTTAACGGCAAAAATCATTATAATACGCAGACTAACACGGATTAATACATAAGAATTATATAGAGAAACTACTCATGGCACTACTGCAAATCGCCGAACCCGGCCAGAGCGCGGCTCCGCATCAACAAAAGCGCGCGGTCGGCATTGATTTAGGCACGACCAATTCACTGGTCGCAACAGTACGTAACGGAATGACGGAAATTTTAGCCGATGAACAAGAACGCCCGCTGACTCCCTCAATCGTCAATTTTCAACCGAATCAAACCGTCAGCGTGGGGTATGATGCCGCCGCGTTGGCAAGTCAAGACCCGCGCAATACGATTATTTCGGTCAAACGCTTAATGGGGCGTTCTCTGGCGGATGTGCAACAGCGTTATCCGAACCTGCCTTATACATTCGCGCAGACGGAAAACGGATTACCGCTGTTTCACACTTCGCAGGGATTGATTAGTCCGGTTGAAGTTTCGGCAGAAATTCTAAAAAAACTGACCGCACTTGCCGAACAGCGGTTGGGTGGCGAATTAGCCGGCGCGGTAATTACCGTGCCCGCCTATTTTGATGACGCGCAGCGGCAAAGCACCAAAGATGCGGCAAAGTTAGCCGGATTAAATGTCCTACGTTTGCTGAACGAACCGACGGCGGCAGCGATTGCCTATGGGCTGGACAGCGGGCAGGAAGGCGTGATTGCGGTTTACGATTTGGGTGGCGGCACCTTTGATATTTCCGTGTTGCGTTTGTCTAAGGGCGTATTTGAAGTGTTGGCGACCGGCGGAGATACAGCTTTAGGCGGTGATGATTTTGATCACCTTATTGCCGATTGGATCGTGCAACAATCCGGCGTCGGCATTGACGATGCACAGCAGCAGCGTCAGTTAATCGAAACGGCAAGTCAGGCTAAAGTGCGGTTAAGTTCGGCACAGAAAACGATGATTCGATTTAAAGATTGGTCGGAGGAACTGTCCGTCACGCAATTTAATCAACTGATTGAGCCGCTGGTTAAACGTTCTTTAATGGCTTGTCGCCGAGCCTTAAAAGATGCCGGTGTCAGCGCGACAGAAGTACGTGAAGTGGTGATGGTCGGCGGCTCGACCCGCGTGCCTTATGTGCGTGAGCAAGTGCAGGCATTTTTCCAACGCCCGCCCCTAACTACCATTGACCCCGATAAAGTGGTGGCGCTCGGTGCCGCGATTCAAGCGGATATCCTGGTCGGCAATAAGCCGGAGGCGGAAATGCTGTTGCTGGATGTGATTCCACTGTCGCTGGGAATTGAAACCATGGGCGGGCTGGTGGAGAAAATTATTCCGCGCAATACCACCATTCCTGTTGCCCGTGCCCAGGAATTTACCACTTTTAAAGACGGTCAAACCGCAATGTCGGTGCATATCGTGCAGGGCGAGCGCGAGATGGTGGACGATTGCCGTTCGCTGGCGCGTTTTACCCTACGCGGTATTCCGCCGATGGCAGCGGGCGCAGCGCATATTCGGGTAACCTATCAGGTAGATGCGGACGGTTTATTGAGCGTGACGGCAATGGAAAAATCCACTGGCGTGCAATCCTCCATTCAGGTGAAACCCTCTTACGGTTTAACCGATGATGAAATTACCGATATGCTGAAAACCTCAATGGAAAATGCCAAACAGGATATTCAGGCGCGCCAGCTAGCAGAACAGCGGGTGGAAGCGGCGCGGGTTATCGAAAGTGTGTATGCGGCGTTGCGCCAAGATGAAGATTTACTCAACGATGAGGAATTAAGTGCGGTTAAAAATGCGCTAGTTTCGTTGCAGCAATTGCAGCGGCAGGATGACAGTTTGGCGATCAAACAAGGTATTAAAGCCTTGGATCTGGCGACGCAAGAGTTCGCCGCGCGTCGTATGGATAAATCAATTCGTGCCGCCTTATCCGGTCATTCGATTGATGATATTGAGAAATTGAAGGAATAAACTATGGTTAAAGTTGTATTTTTACCCCATGAAACTCTGTGTCCGGACGGTATGGTCGTGGATGCAGCGGAAGGGGATAACTTGCTGGATGTGGCGCTGGACGCCGGCGTTGAAATTGAACATGCCTGCGATAAATCTTGTGCTTGTACTACCTGCCATGTAATTATCCGCGAAGGATTCGACAGTTTAAACGAAAGCAGTGATCAGGAAGATGATATGCTGGATAAAGCATGGGGGCTGGAAGTGGACAGCCGTTTAAGCTGCCAATGTAAAATCGGCACAGAAGATTTAGTGGTCGAAATTCCAAAATACAGCATTAATCACGCCCGGGAAGAGCACTAATTGCCCGTCATGCAGTCGTCAGCATTGATATGTATTGACGACTTGTCTTTTCATGAATTACCCCGAATAATAGACGGGCATTCCCTTTATGATGAGTATTAAAAGGATACTTATGAACATTCAACAAGCAATTAAGCAGCACCACCTCGGCTTATTATTTCAGCAGGGTTCGTTCGGCATAGAAAAAGAAAGTCAGCGTGTACACAGCGACGGTTCGATTGTCACCAGCGCGCACCCAAAAGTGTTCGGTAACCGTTCCTATCATCCTTATATTCAAACCGATTTCGCCGAAAGTCAGCTTGAATTGATAACCCCGCCGAATAACAATATTGAGGACAGTTTACGCTGGCTGTCCGCCATTCATGAAGTGGTGTTGCGTTCCTTGCCGGAAGATGAATATATTTTTCCGTTCAGTATGCCGGCAGGCTTGCCGCCGGCGGATCAAATTAAAGTGGCACAGCTGGATAATGCTGAAGATGTGGCGTATCGGGAGCATTTGGTGCAATCTTACGGCAAAAATAAACAAATGGTCAGCGGCATTCATTATAATTTTCAGCTTTCGCCCGAACTGATCAACACCTTGTTTGCACTGCAACATCGCTATCAAAGTGCGGTGGATTTTCAGAACGATTTATATCTAAAAATGGCGAAGAATTTTCTGCGCTATCAATGGGTACTGCTTTATTTGCTGTCCGCCACGCCGACGGTAGACGCCGATTATTTTAAACAGGGTTCGCCGCTACAGCCAGGACAATATGTGCGTAGCCTGCGTTCCAGCCGTTACGGTTATGTGAATGCGCCGGAGATCGTCGTTTCGTTTGACAGCGTGGAAAAATATGTCGAAACCTTAGAGCATTGGGTGAAAAGCGGAAAACTGATTGCCGAAAAAGAATTTTATTCCAATGTGCGTTTGCGTGGTGCGAAGAAAGCCCGCGATTTGCTGCAAAACGGCATTCAGTATCTGGAATTCCGCCTGTTTGATCTGAATCCTTTCGAACCTTACGGCATCGGTCTGCGTGATGCACAATTTATTCATTATTTTGTGCTGCTGATGATCTGGCTGGATGACACCGCAGATCAAGCCGGGGTGGAATTAGGCAAAGCACGTTTGGCGCAAGTCGCTTGGGAAAACCCGCTGTCTGAAACCGCCTACCGTGAAGAAGGCGAAGCGCTGCTCGAGCGCTTAATCACCATGTTGAACGATATCGGTGCAGAGCAAAGTGCGGTCGAAATCGTGCAAGCAAAATTGGCACAGTTTGCCGCACCGGATAAAACCTTGTGCGGGCGCGTGGTACAGGCGCTGGAACAAAACGGGGGCTATCAACAGCTCGGTGCGGCGTTGGCACAACGCTATAAAGCCGCGGCGTTTGAGCGGTTTTATGCACTTTCCGCCTTTGACAATATGGAATTATCCACGCAGGCATTGTTGTTTGATTTGATTCAAAAAGGGATCAAAACCGAGATTTTGGACGAGCATGATCAATTCCTTTGCCTACAATTCGGCGATCATATCGAGTATGTGAAAAACGGCAATATGACCTCTCATGACAGCTATATCTCGCCGCTGATTATGGAAAATAAAGTCGTCACCAAAAAAGTGTTGGCGAAGTCCGGGTTCAATGTGCCGCAGAGTTTGGAATTTACCTCGGCGGAACAAGCACTGGCGAGCTATAGCCTGTTTGAACGGCGCGCAGTAGTGATTAAACCAAAATCCACTAATTACGGTTTAGGCATTACTATTTTTCAGCAAGGTGTGCAGCACCGCGAGGATTTTGCTCAAGCGGTGGCAATCGCATTCCGTGAAGACAAAGAGATTATGGTGGAAGATTATCTGGTCGGCACCGAATACCGCTTTTTCGTACTCGGTGATAAAACGCTGGCGGTGCTGCTGCGTGTTCCCGCCAATGTTATCGGCGATGGCATCCATACGGTGGCGGAACTGGTGGCAGCGAAAAACGATCACCCACTGCGCGGCGACGGCAGCCGTACCCCGCTGAAAAAAATCGCCTTGGGCGATATTGAGCGCTTACAGCTGAAAGAACAGGGACTGACAATCGACAGTATCCCGGCAAAAGATCAATTGGTACAACTGCGCGCCAATTCCAATATCAGCACCGGCGGTGACAGTATCGATATGACCGACGCAATGCACGACAGCTACAAACAGCTTGCCGTGGGCATCACCAAGGCTATGGGCGCGGCAGTGTGTGGCGTGGATCTCATTATTCCCGATCTGACCCGACCTGCTGAACCGAATCTCGCCTCATGGGGCGTAATTGAAGCGAATTTCAATCCGATGATGATGATGCACATTTTCCCTTATGCCGGACAATCCAGACGGGTAACCCAAAATGTCATCGCGATGTTATTCCCGGAACTGAAATAATTGTAAAAACCGCATATTGTTTATGCGGTTTTTTATGGTGTATAGGCATCAATTCTTAGCTGATTTCCAACTGCTATGATGCCGTGTAAAGTTGTCAGGTATTACATAAATTGCAACAATGCATCAACAATCGGTACTACAATCATAAATAAAATAGTGCTAGTGGTAACCACATTAGTGGCAAACTGCACATCACCTTTTGCTTCGTTGGCTAGAATTGGTAAGACTGCCAGCGCAGAGACGGATGATTGTAGGATAAGGGTTTTAGCTTCTATCGGCGGCAATAGTAGCCAATGCTGGCCAAACAAGATTAATACAAACATGATTAGCGGTGCGAGAATAAATTTACCCAGCAGTGCGGCGACGGTGTCTTTGTCAAAACGGATGCTTTTCAGACCGGCATCGCATAGAGTAATCCCGATATAAATCAGCGATAATGGGGTGACCGTTGCACCGATATATTGTAGCGAGGAATGGATAAACGCCGGAACTGGAATATTACTTAGCAGAAATAGCAGAGAAATAAGAAAACCGATTAGTGGCGCTGGAAATAATTTTTTCCAGTTAAATGCCTGCGTCTGGCTTGCTAGTTGTGATTCGCTGCTGTCGTGTGCGATCAACAATGCTCCAAATGCCCAGGTAGAAACCGTATTGAGTACATAATACACGAGAAAATACGGCATACTGATATCTCCGAACAGCGCTATATTCAACGGTAAACCGATAAAAATTGTATTGGCGTTTACAATGGTATTGATAAAAATTCCGCGGCGACCGGGGCGGATACGGAGAATTTTTACCATTAGCCATGAAATCAAATACCCGATCACAACAGAAATAATGCCGTAAAATAGACCGTCCGATAAGGCCAATAATTTATCGCGGTTCAGATATGTTAATACTGAGATGAAAATTGATGCCGGCATTGCGATATTCATAATTAGTCGGGAAAGATTGGCAGCAAAGGTATTTGCGAACCAACCTTGTTGTCGCAGATAAAACCCCAGGGCGATAATGAGAATAATAGAAAGTACACTTTCTAATGCGGTTAAGAATGCCATAAGTTAGCCTCTTTAGTAAGATGATGGTTTAACTCGGTTTGGCGGATTTGCTCGCTGTCCGCCTATTCCGTCATAAACGGAAAATTCGTCCCATTACAAGGGCAGTTGCACCACCGAGCAAGGTGGCGATCAAACGATGTTCGGTGGTTTGAATCGGATCACCGAAACCGAGTGCGATAAGAAAGACAATCGTTGCGGAAATCATACTGCTTAATAAGGCGTAATGCGCTTTTTGCATAGAAAAGGCGGCTGCAGCCGTTAAGGTCAGGCAGATTAACAGTATAAATAGCGCATCATGAAACAGATAGATAATCACTGTAGCCAGCCCACAGCCGAATAACGTGCCAACCAAACGGTTAATGGCTCGATTCAGAGTAACATTTCCTGCGGGACGTAAAATTAGCAAGGCAGTCATTGGTGCCCAATAATCGTTTGCAATTCCTGCTGCTTTGGCCATTAACAACGCACTGATTACTGCAATCACAACGCAAAACATAAAACGGAATAGTAAACCGTTTGATAGTGATGTCGCAGCAGCAACCGGTAAAGGTTGCGCACTTTTCGGTATTAAGGCCGACAGTAGCATCATACCGATTAACTGTATTCCACCCCCCAGTAGAATCAGCTCGGCGCGCAATAATGCCGGATCTAATGATTGCGGATAATAGCTGGCAACCAAAAAAGCGACGACGATCTGTAAACTGATCCACCATAGATTATTGTCGTAACCCGTGAGCAATGCGCAAACTGCGGTTAACAGTGCTGTTATGGGTAGAAGCCAGATTGAGTGTTCACTTGCCAGTGAACCGACAAAGGCGGCCAGCGCCATACCCAGTGTAGCGGCAATAACGGCTCCCCAGCGATAGCCAGCAAATGTTCTGGAGGCGCCGAATCCGACGGAAAAAGCGGCGCCGACAACCACCACTGCGGAAGTGGGATCCAAATCCAGGCTAAACGCCAGTACAATAATGATTGCCGGTGCACACAGCACCGTTTCGCGCCAGTAAATTTCACCACAGAAATTTTTTAATTTATTTGCATACGCACTCAATCCGGTTTTACTCCTGTACTTATTGGGATTACACGTTTGGTACGTATTCCCAAGTAATAAAAATAGTGCGCGGATTATAGCGATTATTGCGTAAAAATACCTTAAAAAACGACCGCACTTCTTTCTTAGATTTTATGAGAAGATGACCAACACAACAGCGAAATTCCGTTGGAAAACAACTCAATTGCAAACAACAATCCCAGCGTGACAGCCGCTGATTCCGGAAAGTTGGCAAAAATAATGCAGGCCAACAGTAGCGATAGTGCACCGGAGGCGATCATTATCCACCGAACTATACCGCTTAGCCGTCGAAGCGCTATGATAAGACGGAAAAAACCGGTCAGCAGCAGGAGTATAGCGACTAATAGAGTGAGTGACGTAATGCCCTGTAGCGGGTGGGCAACCAGAAAGTATCCCAACAGCAAATAAGCCACGCCAATGAAAATCTCACTCCACTTTGCTTGTCCACTGAGAGTGGAGAAAGCGAAATAAAGCAGAATGATGCCTGAAATAATAAAAAACCAGCCAGCCAACAGATCAACCGTTAAGCTAGCGGCGAAAGGATTGAACCAGGCAAATAGACCGCCGATCAGAGACAGCAACCCCGCGATAAATAAACTGGAGTTTTTCATTTTATATCTCCTATTACATTTGAGCGTAAAAATTAACCGTCCGCGAATATTACGGACGGTTCGGATTTATCAGCGGTATAATGGTTGCCACATAGCATCCTGTACGGTTTGTACCCAGTTTGCTGACTGTCTAGTTGCCACACCGTCGGCAGTTGCCTGTTTGGCTACCGCAACGGCAACCGTAGCGGAAGATGCCCGCAAATTATCTACCGGCGGCAGCAATGAGGCACCTAAATCCTGTGGGTTCACTTGACTTGCTACCGCTTCGGCTGCTGCCAGTAGCATGGCATCGGTGACTTGTCTGGCACCGGATACGATCACGCCTAATCCCAATCCCGGATAAAGCAAGGCATTATTGCCTTGTCCGATATGAAATTGCGTGCCCTGATAATTTACCGGTGCAACTGGAATACCGGTGGCAATCAGCGCTTTGCCGTTTGACCATGGTATAGCATCTTCCGGCATCACTTCGATCTTTTCGGTCGGATTAGACAGCGGTAACAAAATCGGACGTGCTACACCGGCACATAGAGCTTTGATGACTTGCTCATTAAAGGCGCCATGATCGGTAGAGGTTCCAATCAGAATAGTCGGTTTTACTTGTTTAACAACTTCCAACAGACGAATTTTACCGTCTTCTTTTTGCCAAGCGGCGACCTCGGCAGCCGGACGAGCATATTCTTGCTGATAGTCAGGCAGATGCGGCATATCATCGGTGATCAGACCATTGATATCAATTAACCAGACACGTTTTTTGGCTTCTTCACGCGACAACCCGTTGCGTTCCATTGCTGCGCTGATTTGATCTGCCATTCCTGTTCCTGCCGTGCCTGCGCCATATACCACTAAACGCTGATCGGCAAAAGTCTGTTTTGTCACTTTCAGACCAGAAATTACCGCTGCCATGACGATTGCCCCTGTACCTTGCATATCATCGTTAAAAATACGGTATTTTTCGCGGTTTTGCTGTAGGATACGGCGTGCGTTAGACGGACCGAAATCTTCAAAATGCAGCAATGCATTCGGGAACATAGCGGAAGCGACTTTAAGATATTCATTAATCAAATGATCGTAGCGTTCACCACGAATACGAGCGTGTCGGTTGCCAAGATAGGCGGGATCATTTAATAAGGCCTCGTTATCGGTGCCTACATCCAGATTGACGGCGATGACGCGTGAAGGATCAATTCCCGCCGCTGCGGTATAAACCGCCAGTTTACCGACAGAAATATCCGTACCGTTAACTCCCCAATCGCCAATACCGAGAATTTCTTCCGCATCAGATACAACGATTAAATCCACATCGTCTGGGTCAAGACCTAACGTTTCAAAGGATGCTTTGATATCTTCAGGACGATTTATGTTCAAATACACCGCCCGCGAACGGCGATAATCGCGACTCCATTTTTTGATTGCTTCTCCGACGGTTGGATCATAGACAATAGGCAACATTTCCGCCAGATGATCAGTAATCAAACGATAATACAGTATTTCATTACGGTTATGCAGCTGATCTAAAAAGATATATTTTTCAATATCTTTTTCATAGCTTGATAGTTGTTTGTAAGCTCTGGTCACTTGTTGGTCAAGCGTTTCCACTGCTGCCGGAAGGCGCCCGGTCAAACCTAATTGGGCGCGTTCTTCCAGCGTAAAGGCCGTACCTTTGTTGGTCAGCGGGTTGTTGATGATATCAAGAGTTTTTGCCATGATGAGCTCCTTGGGGTTGTGGTAAGATAAATACGAAACTATCTCAATCATACAATTTTTGCAATGATTTATACTGAATCGTTACAGGTCAGTATATAGCATATTGCATTAAAAACAACCTAAAAGGTTGTTTGATGGTATTTAAAAGTCCTTAATAAAATAAGTTGATTGCTCCACTATTAACGTTGAATGGAGGACTGTATGAAACTTAATTTTAATCATAATGAAGTCAATAAACGCATCGGAAAAACTATTGCAAAATACCGTCAGCAAAGTGGATTTACCCAGGAACAAGTGGCAGAAATACTGGAGATTGGCAATGAAGCTGTATCACGCATGGAACGCGGAATTATTATTCCCAATGCTGTCAGGTTGATTGAACTAGCGGAAATTTTTAACTGTACTGTAGCCGATCTGATTGGAGAAAGCAGCCCTCGCTTGTCCGACCAGACACATCATATTCACCGCCTGATAACGGATCTGGCCGAGTCGGATCGGTATTTGATGCTACATTTCGTGCAAAGTTTTGCCGGTCGCTTAAAACAGGCATGAGTCAGTCGATATTGGAGAAGTGCGGTGAATTTTTTTCGAGTTTAAAACAGTAGCAAATTGCACCGCACTTTTTTACAATAAGAACGGTGAAACGTCGCCGGTCAGGCGTTGGAAATGAAGAAAGGAATAACGATTTGACACAAACAGAAAGTCAGGAATTTACTCTCGAGCCGCAGGATAATCTGCGTTTGCAAGCGCTTTGCGGTGCGTTTGATGAAAATATCCAATTGATTGAGAAAGCATTTAATCTGATTATTTCCCGTCGCAATTTTACGTTTACCGTACAATCGCAGGACGATGAGGCAAAACCGCATCATGCCGAGATAATCGCTGGTGCGGCGAAATTAATTCAGCGTCTATATTTGGAAACTGCGCCGATCCGCGGCAAAGTGAAAGAAATTGATTTGTCCGATGTGCATATAGCGATTCAGGAAAGCCGCATGCTGTTGCAAGCGGAGCACGACGAGAGCCGGGTGTACGGCACGACAATCAAAACCAAACGTGGCTTAATTAAACCGCGTGGACCGAATCAGATTCAGTATCTGCATAATATTCTACGCTATGACATCAGCTTCGGTATCGGACCTGCCGGCACCGGGAAAACCTTTTTAGCCGTTGCCGCTGCGGTGGAGGCGCTGGAGCGGCAGGAAATCCGCCGTATATTGCTCACTCGCCCGGCGGTGGAAGCGGGGGAAAAGCTGGGCTTTTTGCCCGGTGATCTGGGGCAGAAAATCGAACCCTATCTACGCCCGTTATATGATGCGCTGTTTGAAATGCTCGGTTTTGAGAAGGTACAGAAACTGATGGAGCGCAATGTGATTGAGATCGCACCGCTGGCTTATATGCGCGGGCGCACGCTGAACGACAGCTTTATTATTCTGGACGAAAGCCAGAATACTACGGTAGAACAGATGAAAATGTTTCTGACTCGTATTGGTTTTAATTCTAAAGCGGTGATCACCGGCGATATTACGCAGATTGATTTGCCGCGTAGTCAGAAATCCGGTTTGCGCCATGCCATTGACGTGCTGGAAAATGTGCCGGAGCTCAGTTTCAATTATTTTGACAGCCAAGATATTGTGCGCCATCCGGTGGTTGCCAAAGTGGTGCGGGCCTATGATGCTTGGGAAGCACAGGAGGAAGTTCGTCGTCAAGCACTGGCGCAGCAGCGACAGGCGCAATTGGCGGAGACGGAATAATACAACACGAAAGACAAGGGAAGCGCGGGCTTCCCTCGGTTTATCATATCAATCCTCATGCCCTAATAGCTGATTGATTTCACTTTTATATAGCACTGCTTTAGCACCGAACACCGCCTGTACGCCGCCGCCCACTTCAAGCACATCAATTGCCCCCAGCGCTTTTAAACGGGCTTTGTCCACCGCTTTAATATCTTTCACCGCAACCCGTAAACGGGTGATGCAGGCATCGACGTGTTCGATATTATTTGCCGACCCCAACGCCGCAATGATTTTACCGGCATTTTCTGTCAGTGAGGTTGTTTGCGGTTGAGTGTTTTCTTGCTGTTCGTCGCCGCGCCCCGGCGTCATCACATTACATGTTTTGATTAAAAACAGGAACGAAAAATAATACAACAACGCCCAAGGAATACCGACCAGAATCACCCGAATCCAGTGCGTATTTTCGTTGCCTTGTAAAATGCCGAACAACAGAAAATCAATAAATCCGCCGGAGAACGTATTGCCGATGGTGATATTCAGAAAATCGGCAATATAGAAAGACAGTCCGTCCAAAAAGGCGTGAAATACATAAAGCCAAGGCGCGACAAATAAAAACATAAATTCGATAGGCTCGGTAATGCCGGTGATAAAAGAGGTCAGCGCGGCACCGAGAAATAGCCCGCCGATCTGGCTGCGACGCGGTTTCGGCACGGCATGATACATGGCAAGACACGCGGCGGGTAAACCGAACATCATGGTATCAAAACGTCCGGCAAAGAAACGTGTGCCTTCGGTGAATAAGCCCTGATGCATCGGATCCGCCAGTTGGGCGAAAAAGATTTTTTGTGCGCCGACAATGGTTTCGCCGTTCACGATTTCAGTGCCGCCCAGTTCGGTGTACCAAAACAGCGGATAAATCATATGGTGCAGTCCCACGGCACCGCTCAGCCGCATTAAAAAACCGTAGAAAAAGGTGCCGATTTCGCCCATGGCGGCAATCCGTTCGCCGGCGGCAAGCAGCCAGCCCTGAAATGTCGGCCAAATCAGGAAAAACAGCACACCGACGAAAATCGCGCAGAATGCGGTGATAATCGGTACGAATCGCGAACCGCCAAAAAAGCCGAGCACTTGCGGCAATTGAATATTATGATACTTGTTGTGCAGCTTTACGGTGATTAATCCCATCACCAGCGCGCCGATAACACCGGTATCAATGCCTTTGCTATCGGGCGCGAAGAGCGGAATCAGCGCCGAAATAGTACCGCTCATAATCAAATAACCGACCACCGCGGCGAGGGCGGCGACACCTTTATCCCGTTTCGCCAGCCCGATACCAAGCCCGATGCACAGCAGTAGCGCTAGATTGCCGAATACCACACTGCCGGCGGCGGACATTAACTGAAACACGCTTTGCAGTATATTTTGATCCAATAGCGGATAAGCCTGAACGGTTGCCTGATTAGACAGCGCCCCGCCGATTCCCAGCAATAACCCAGCGGCGGGCAGAATGGCAATAGGCAGCATAAAGGCTTTGCCTATTTGTTGCAGTTGTTTAAACATTGAAATAGCTCCTAATTTTAATTCCGGTGTAAAAATTCATTTTTCGCAAAAAACCGAAAAAGTGCGGTAATAATAAATCTTTTTTTGCCGAAAAGCCTGTGCTTTTTTCTAAAATGTGATCTAATTTTCAGATTTATAAGACATTATTTCTCATTCTGCGGGTTATACGGCGCAATGGAAAAATCAATATTCTTCATCGCGTTTGAATGGTATGCTAAGCCCATTTTGAGTAAGCAGAGAAATGCCATGAAAAATGTGATGATTGATTTACAAATCGCCTGTGAAAAACCTGAAAATTTGCCAACCGCCGCTCAGTTCCAACAATGGGCGAGTGCAGCGGTGCGGGCGGAAAAGACAGAACCTGAAATCACCGTGCGGATTGTGGATGAGGCGGAAAGCCATCAACTGAATCTAACCTATCGCGGTAAAGATCGCCCCACTAATGTGCTGTCTTTTCCCTTTGAATGTCCGCCGGAAGTGGTGTTGCCGTTGCTGGGCGATTTGGTGATTTGCCGTCAGGTGGTGGAGCGCGAGGCGCAGGAACAGGGCAAACCGTTGATGGCGCACTGGGCGCATATGGTGGTGCACGGCAGTTTGCATTTGCTCGGTTACGATCATATTGATGATGCTGAAGCGGAAGAAATGGAAGCGCTGGAGACGGAAATTATGTGCACTCTGGGCTTTGCGGATCCTTATTTAGCGGAAAAAATTTAACTTGTTGGCTCGACAGATTGCGCTGCTTGTGGGCGAAGATGAATGGTTAACGCAGGAACTTAGCGCGCTTTGCCAACGAAGCGACGAAAGTGCGGTGCTTTTTTATGCCGAAAAGCGACCGCACTTACAACTCAATTGCCCGTATCTGATGGTACCCTTTGCGCAAGCGCGAAACCGTTTAGGGCAGGAAGCGGCTCTGAGCATTTACGATGCGCGTCATGGCATTAATCTGGATGCGCTGGCGATTGCTGGCGGCGGACTAACAGCTGGCGGATTGTTGTTGCTGATTTTTAATTGCTGGCAGGCGCTGGAAAAACAGATTGATTTTGACAGCCTACGTTGGAGCGGCGAGGCAGGCGGCATTTGCACCCCGCATTTTATCCGTTTTTTCCAGCGCCATATTGTTGATTTCGGTTTTCCGATTTATCGGCAGCAAGACAACCCATGCATTAATTTAAGCGTGCCACGTATATGCCGGTGCGTAGAGAATCCTATGCCGACGGACGAACAACAGGCGGCGATGACGCGCATTTTGAGCGCACAGGCGGATATTTTCGTGGTGACGGCAAAACGCGGACGCGGTAAATCCGCCTTGGCTGGCATGCTGGCGGCTCGGTTAACGGATGTGATAGTGACGGCGCCGAATAAAAGTGCGGTCAATATTTTGTGCGAATTTGCGGGGTCGTCGTTACCTTTTCTCTCCCCCGATGAATTATGCCGGCAAATTACACAGGCGCCGCAGCGGTTTGCTAAACAGTGGCTGATTATTGATGAGGCGGCGATGATCCCGCTGCCGTTGCTGCAAGTGTTGACTGGCGCCTTTAAGCATATTTTATGCACCACGACGGTGCAGAGTTATGAAGGCACCGGGCGTGGATTTTTGCTGAAATTTATGCAAAAAATAGACCGCACTTGGTGCCATTTGACTTTACATAAGCCGTTGCGCTGGCGCACGGATGATCGTGTCGAGCCCTTTATGGATGCGCTGTTGCTGCTGGACGCGGAAGATGCTGTGGCACAACCGTTACTGCAGCCCGAGCATCCTTACACAATTTGCCGATTAAGCCGAGGGCAGCTTATTGAACGGCAGCGTTACCGTGCTTTTTACGGTTTGTTGACCTTGGCACATTATAAAACCTCACCCTCGGATTTACGCCGTTTGTTCGATGCGCCGCGGCAACGGTTTATGCAGGCGGAATCCGAACAGGGGCTACTTGGATGCCTGTGGGGCGTGGAAGAAGGGGAAATGTGCGATGCGGCATTGATTGCCGATATTCAGCGCGGCGTGCGGCGTCCGAAAGGCAATCTGGCGGCGCAGATGCTGTGTCAGCAAACCGGATTGACGGCGGCTTGTAGTCTAAAATCCGTGCGCATTTCCCGTATTGCCGTGCTGCCGCATTTGCAGCGGCAGGGTATCGGACAGCAGTTGATTGAGGCACTGGCACAACAAGGCGATGCGGATTTTCTTTCTGTCAGCTTCGGCTATACGCCGTGGTTGGCTGCATTTTGGCGGCAGTGCGGTTTTGTGTTGGTGCATATCGGTGAACATCGGGAAGCCAGCAGCGGTTGCTATTCGGCACTTGCGGTGCGCCCGTTAACTGCGGCGGGAGAGGATTTCTGCCAGCGTGCACAGGCGCAGTTTCGGCGTAATATCGGGTTATCTTTTCACCCGTTGGCAAGCAGTTTTTCGTTTGAACCGCTTGATTGGGCGCTGCGGCGAGAAGATTGGCAAAGTCTGCGAAACTTTGCTGATTTTCACCGCACTTTAGCCGCAGCATTGCCGGCAATTCGGCGTTTGATAAGGGCGGTGGGGGCGTCGTTAAGCGAGCGATATTACCCGTTGTTAACGCAATATTGCTTGCGACAGAAGAACGCCCCCGTCCCTGCTGCGAGCAAAAAACGTTGGCTGGAGGCGTGCCGGGCGGAAGTAAAAGAAATGTTGCAAAAATATCAAAGCCTTTTATGATTACAGCTGTTTATGGATTAAAGGAGAGAGCATATGAGCGAGACAAAGAAAAGCTGGTTGCGCAGAGCATTGGATAAATATAATGCATTTTGTGAGGAGGTCGGCGTTGATCAGGGCGCATGCCGCAGTTGCATTCCGGTGGTGCGATTTGATGAAAGTGGTGAGAAAAAAACAGGTGAAAAAACAGACGAACATAAAGATAAACTGTGATAGACCTCACTTTTTATAAATATTTTCCCAGCAAATAACTGGAGTAACGTTTACTTCATTGCAGTGACTACATAAAATATGCTCGCTTTATAAAAATAAATAAGGCGGGCATATTTTTTAATTTATTAAAGGTGATTTTTATGTTGTGGTTCCTTTTCTGTGTTGCTGTGTTGCTTGCTGGATATTTTATTTACAGTAAGTTTGTCGAAAAAGTTTTTGTTATTAATCCGAAACGTGAAACGCCGGCGTTTGCGAAAAAAGACGGCGTTGATTATGTTCCTATTTCGAAAAAGAAAATCTGGTTGATTCAGTTGCTGAATATTGCCGGCACGGGACCGATTTTTGGTCCGATTCTGGGGGCGTTGTACGGACCGGTCGCAATGTTGTGGATTGTACTGGGTTGTATTTTCGCCGGTGCGGTTCACGATTATTTGACCGGTATGCTGAGTATCCGTAACGGCGGGGCGAATATTCCCTATTTAGCCGGTAAATATTTAGGACGCCCAGCCAAACATTTTATGAATATATTGGCGATTTTGCTGTTGTTGTTGGTCGGTGTGGTGTTTGTCGCCAGCCCAGCGTCCTTGTTGACCAATATTACTAATGATTTGCTCAGCTCCGGTTCCGTCAGTGCAGCAGCGGTAAATGATGAAGCGGGGGCATCGACCACGCACATCTTAACTATCTGGACTGCCGTTATTTTTATTTATTACATTCTTGCTACCTTAGTGCCGATTGATAAGATTATCGGTCGCATTTATCCGTTCTTCGGCGCATTATTAATGTTTATGACTTGCGGTATGCTGTTCGGTTTATTCTTTGAAGGTATTCCGTTTTTCAGAACGATCGGTGCGGACGTCAGTTTTGTTGACTTCTTTAAAAATATGCATCCTGCGGATACGCCGATTTGGCCGTTGCTGTTTATCACCATTGCTTGCGGTGCGATTTCCGGTTTCCATGCCACTCAATCTCCGTTAATGGCGCGTTGTACTGAAAATGAAAAAGAAGGTCGCTTTATTTTCTATGGTGCGATGATCGGCGAAGGGGTGATTGCATTAATCTGGTGTATGGTCGGCTTGAGTTTCTATAATGATCAGGCATCGTTGGCCGAAGCGATTAAGATCGGTACGCCAGCGAAAGTGGTGTATGATTCCGCTATCGGCATGCTCGGACTGTTCGGCGGTATTTTAGCTGTGTTAGGCGTGGTGATTTTGCCGATTACTTCCGGCGATACCGCATTCCGTGCCGCACGTTTACTGATTGCCGATTTCTTCAAATTCGATCAGCGTAATATCGTTAAACGTTTGACTATCGCGTTGCCGTTGTTTGCGATCGGTTTCTTGGTGTCTAAAATGGACTTTTCTATGTTATGGCGCTATTTCGGTTGGGCGAATCAAACCACTGCTATGGTGACATTATGGGTGGGGGCGGCATTTTTATACCGCAACGGCAAGTTCCATTGGATTGCAACCGTTCCGGCTATCTTTATGACTATCGTGTGTTCCACCTTTATTCTGAATGCGCCGATCGGATTAGGGCTGAACTATGATTTGTCCGTGTGGCTCGGTCTGGCTTGCGGCGTATTGTCCGTGCTGATGTTCTTCGGAATGTTAAAACCGTTGGCTAATGACGACGGAAACGAAAATTAGTTTTTCGCTTAATTAATTTGAACTGACCGCTTACGGGAAACCGTGAGCGGTTTTGTTTTTTATGGCGTTATACAAAACTTTACGTTATTCAGAAATTAAACGCTTGCAACTTGATTTAACTAATAATAAACTTAGGCAAAGTGGTGGAAAGTGGTATTTTGTGGTAAAAAATGCCGAAATGAGTCGTATAAATCTTCAGTTGCGAAGAAATAAAAGGACATCTTATGTTTCGTGGCGCATCGGCGGTGAATCTGGATTCAAAAGGGAGACTGGCTATCCCTACCCGCTATCGCCCGGAAATTATGGAACATAATCAGGGAAGAATGGTTTGTACGGTGGATATCCGCCAGCCCTGTTTATTGCTTTATCCGCTGAATGAATGGGAAAGCATAGAACAAAAATTACTCGCCCTATCCAATTTTGATCCGATGCAACGCAGTTTACAGCGTGTAATGCTGGGATATGCGACGGAATGTGAACTCGACAGTGTCGGGCGAGTGTTGCTCAGCGGGCCACTACGCCAGCATGCAAAATTAGAAAAAAGCATCATGTTGGTTGGGCAGCTGAATAAATTTGAAATTTGGAGCGACGCTGAATGGCAATCCCAAATCGAAAAAGATATGGCTTTGGGGGCCAGCGGTCAGCTGTCGTTATCGCCGGAATTAATTACGCTGTCGATATAAAAGAAAGATTTTCTTTCATGTAAAAGAACAGCGGCACTAGCAAAGGTAAGCGGTGTACAGGGTACACCGCCTTATCTTCCCTAATTTTATTTTGTGTTTTTATTTTTTAATCAATGATCATGAACGCGCAGCATACTTTTTCATCACCGGAACACACCACCGTTTTATTGCATGAAGCGGTCGCGGGGCTGGCTTTGAAAGAAAACGGTGTGTATATTGACGGCACTTTCGGGCGCGGCGGTCATTCCCGTTTGATTCTTTCGCAGTTATCCGCCAGTGCGCGTTTGATTGCTATCGATCGTGATCCGAGAGCGATTGCGGCGGCCGAACAAATCCAGGATCCTCGTTTTCACATTGAACATAACAGTTTTTCCGCCATTGCCGAAATTTGTGAGAAACTTAATTTGGTCGGCAAAATAGACGGTATCTTATTGGATTTAGGGGTATCTTCTCCGCAGTTGGACGACGCTGCACGCGGTTTCAGTTTTATGCAAGACGGTCCGTTGGATATGCGCATGGATACTACCCAAGGGCTTTCTGCCGCCGAATGGTTGCAACAGGTCTCTGAACAGGATCTGGCGTGGGTATTAAAAACCTTCGGTGAGGAACGCTTTGCCAAACGTATCGCGCAGGCGATCGTCGGTTATAACCGTCATGCCCGCCAGCAAGGCACGCCGCCATTAACACATACCTTGCAGCTGGCGGAGTTGATTGCGCAATCGGTGCCGTTTAAAGACAAACATAAACATCCCGCCACGCGCAGTTTTCAAGCAATCCGTATTTTTATTAATTCTGAATTGGAAGAGCTGGAACAGGTTCTGCAATCGGCATTAACGGTATTGGCGCCGCAGGGTCGTTTAGCGGTGATCAGTTTTCATTCCCTGGAAGATCGCATGGTAAAGCATTTTATGCGTAAGCAAAGTCAGGGTGTCGTTATCCCGAAAGGTTTACCATTGCGCGATGATCAGATTCAGCGGCATCAGACATTAATGCTCATCGGCAAAGCGATTAAGCCGACAGAGAGCGAAATTACCCAAAATACCCGTGCCCGAAGTGCGGTACTGCGCGTTGCCGAGAGGGTTGCAAAATGTTAAAGAATTCGGAGCGTTACCCCTTGCAGAGCATTGTGCTGGAAGATTTGTTCACATCCAACAAATTGATAATAGCGTTGCTTATATCGGTGCTGGTTACTGCGCTGGGCACCATTTGGATTACACATCAGACCCGCGGATTAATTGCACAAAAAAGCGAATTGGTTTTGCAGCATCAGGCATTGGAAAATGAATTCTTAAATTTAAAACTGGAAGAGGCGACGCAGAGCGATAATACCCGAATTGAAGCGATTGCTACGGGAAAATTACAGATGAAAGCGATTGATCCCGAGCAGGAAGTTTTGATCCTGGAATAGGTAAGGTGCGTAAAATGATCAAATTTAATAAGCAAAACAGTAACAAAACGAAACGCAATAGCAATAACGGCAGTGCAATTAAACGCAATAAACCGAAAGTTTCTTATGATACGAGCTTTTTAAAAGGGCGTTTTTACTGGACGATCGGCGTGGTTCTGATCGGGCTGAGCGCATTGATTGCGCGCGCCACCTATGTACAGGTGATGAATTCGGATCCGTTAATGGATGAAGCGGATAAACGTTCGCTGCGTACGCAGGAGGTGCTGTCTGTACGTGGTTCGATTCTAGATCGTAATGGTCAGTTGTTGTCAGTTAGTGTGCCAATGTATTCCATTGTGGCGGATGCGAAATTTATTTACGAAGAAAACGCGCTACAGGATAAAGAGCGCTGGAAAGCGCTGGCGGAGGTATTGGGCGTGTCTTATCACACGCTGATTAAACGACTGGAAAAAGATCCTGCCTCGCGTTTTGTGTATTTATCCCGCCAGGTTTCGCCGACCGTCGCCGATTATATTAAACAGCTAAAACTCAAAGGCGTCGTGCTGAAAACCGAGGCGCGCCGTTTTTATCCACGGGTGGAAGAAACCGCCCATATTATCGGTTATACCGATATTGACGGCGCCGGGATTGAAGGAATTGAAAAAAGCTTTAATTCTCTGCTGGTAGGCAAATCTGGTTCGCGCACTTATCGCAAAGATAAATACGGTAACGTGGTGGAAGATATTTCCGATGTGAAAAAATACGATGCGCATGATGTGACCTTAAGCATTGATGAAAAGCTGCAATCTATGGTATATCGCGAAATCAAAAAAGCGGTGACGGAAAATAAAGCGGAATCGGGTACCGCCGTGTTGGTGGATATTCGTACCGGTGAAGTACTGGCGATGGTCAACGCGCCGTCTTATAACCCGAACAATCGCCTTGGCGTTAAAGCGGAACTGATGCGTAACCGCGCGATTACCGATACCTTCGAGCCGGGGTCAACGGTTAAACCGTTCGTAGTGTTAACCGCACTTCAGCGCGGTGCGGTACGCCGTGACGAAGTGATTAATACCGGACCGCTAGTATTAAACGGGCATGAAATCCGAGATGTCGCCCCGCGTGACAAACAAACGCTGGATCAGATTCTGGAAAATTCCAGCAATCGCGGTGTCAGCCGTTTGGCATTGCGGATGCCGCCGGCCGCATTAATGGAAACTTATCAAAATGCCGGTCTTGGCAAGCCGACGGATCTCGGCTTGATAGGCGAACAGTCCGGTTTGCTGAATGCCAATCGCAAACGCTGGGCGGATATCGAACGTGCTAATGTGGCTTACGGTTACGGTATCAACGCCACACCGCTGCAAATTGCGCGTGCTTATGTGACCCTCGGCAGTTTCGGAATTTATCGCCCGCTTTCCATTACCAAAGTGGATCCGCCGGTGATTGGCAATCGCGTATTTCCGGAAAAACTGACTCGCGAAGTAGTCAACATGATGGAAAAGGTTGCCATAAAGAATAAACGCGCTATGGTGGAAGGTTATCGGGTCGGGGTGAAAACCGGAACGGCGAAGAAGTTGGAAAACGGTCGTTATGTGGATAAATATATTGCATATACCGCGGGCGTTGCGCCAATCAGTGATCCGCGCTATGCCCTGATTGTGCTGATTAACGATCCGAAAGCGGGGCAATATTACGGCGGTGCGGTTTCTGCGCCGGTGTTTTCCAGCATTATGGGCTATGCGTTGCGTACCAACAATGTGACGCCTGACGGTATTGAGCAGGATAAGGTCGCAAAACGCATGGTTCGTTTAAGTGATAAAAAAACGGAAAAAACGAACTAAGCGTTCAATGAAGAAAAAATGATGCAAAAACTTACCGCACTTTTAGGGTTATCTCAGCTTGCCGATGAGGTTGAGCTGACCGATATGACATTGGACAGCCGCTCTGTAAAGACTGGCTGTCTTTTCGTTGCAGTCAAAGGACATCAAACCGACGGTCGCCATTATATTGCACAAGCGTTGCAAAATGGCGCAAGTGCGGTGCTTTTTGAGGCAGATTCGGCGCAACAACATCTGTGCATTCGCTATGAAAACGGCGTTCCGCTAATCGCCTATTATGGTTTATCCGAGCAGTTATCCGCCATTGCCGATAAATTTTATGCCTCGCCTTCCCGTCGTCTCACGCTGGTTGGGGTAACTGGAACCAACGGCAAAACAACCGTCGCGCAGTTGCTGGCACAATGGACGCAATTGCTCGGGCATACTGCCGGTGTTATGGGAACAATCGGAAACGGTTTGTATGGTCGGATGAAAGCGGCTACCAATACCACCGGTTCCGCGCTTGAAATTCAGGCTGCGCTGGCGGATTTTGCCGCACAAGGAGCGGATTTCGCCGCCATTGAGGTTTCTTCGCACGGCTTGGTACAGCATCGCGTGGAGGCGTTGCATTTCGCGGCGGTAATCTTTACCAATCTGAGTCGTGATCATCTTGATTATCATCATTCAATGGCGAACTACGCCGCCGCCAAAAAGCGTCTTTTTAGCGAGCTGAGCAGCAAACACAAAATTATTAATGCCGATGATCCTCTCGGTGCTCAATGGCTGGCAGAATTACCGCAAGCGGTGGCGGTCAGCTGCGATCCGGCATTTCAACCGCAGCATAATCCATGGCTGAAAGCTGAGCGGATCAGCTTTAACGGTAACGGCGCGCTGATTACATTTCGCTCAAGCTGGGGCGACGGCGAATTGCACAGCCCGCTGATCGGTGCCTTTAATGTCAGCAACCTGCTGCTGGTGAGCGCCACCTTGTTGGCATTAGGCTATTCCGTGGTGCAATTATCTGACAGCGTAGCAAAATTAAAGGGCGTGTGCGGACGCATGGAAATGTTGAGTGCCGCCCATAAGCCGACGGCAATCGTGGATTATGCACATACTCCCGATGCGCTGGAAAAAGCCCTGATTGCGGCGCGTCAGCATTGCCATGGCAAACTGTGGTGTATTTTCGGTTGCGGTGGTGATCGCGACCGTGGCAAACGCCCGCTTATGGCGCAAATCGCCGAGCAGCTTGCAGATCGGGTGATCGCCACCGACGATAATCCGCGCACGGAAGACAAACGGCAAATTATGGCGGATATTTTAGCGGGGTTTGAGAAACCGCAGCAGGTTTTGGTTATCCATGACCGCGAGCAGGCAATTCGCACTGCGATAGACAGTGCGGTGGAAAATGATGTGATTTTAATCGCCGGTAAAGGGCATGAAGATTATCAGATCATCGGCACGTACAAACAGCATTTTTCCGATCAGGAAACGGTAGCCAAGTATTTTTAAACAGCAAGGCAAGGCGACCGATTGCCGGATATGTCTTGCGACACACTCAGAAGTATACTCATGATTAAACTGGATCTCAAACGGCTTGCAGAGATTCTGCAAGCCGAATTAATCGGTGATGGGCGCATTAGCGTGGAAAACGTCAGCACCGATACTCGTCAGCCGAGTGAAAACGGCTTGTTTTTTGCGCTGAAAGGCGAAAAATTTGATGCTCATGCTTATCTCAACGCCGCGGTTGAACAAGGTTGTCGGGCGGTCGTTGTGCAGCATCGTTGCGATGTTGCCGTTCCTCAACTGGTTGTTAGCGATACGCGTGTTGCGTTGGGACGGCTGGCGCAATGGCTGAAAGCGCATTTAAATCCGATTACCGTGGCGATTACCGGTTCTTCCGGAAAAACTTCAGTGAAAGAAATGACTGCGTCAATTCTGCGCGAAAGTGCGCTGGATTCCGACGCGGTTTTGTTTACTCAGGGTAATTTTAATAATGACATCGGCGTGCCGTTGACCTTGCTGCGCTTGAAGGAAAAACACCGTTTCGCCGTGGTGGAACTGGGCGCTAATCATATTGGCGAAATCGCGTACACGACTGCGCTGGTGCGCCCGGATGTGGCGTTGGTCAATAATGTGGCGGCAGCGCATTTGGAAGGTTTTGGCAGTATCGAGGGGGTGGCGCAGGCAAAAGGCGAAATTTACCGCGGTTTGAAACAAAACGGCGTGGCGCTGATTAATTTGGATTGCCATTATCTGACGCGTTGGCAGGCGGATATCGGCAATCACCAAGTGCGGTCGTTTTCTATCAAGAATCCACAGGCAGATTTTTATGCGACGGACATTATGATAACGGAACAGGGGTCCGAGTTTATTTTGCACAGCCCGCAAGGTGAGATTGCCGTGCAGCTACCTTATTTAGGTGCGCACAATATCGGCAATGCGCTGGCGGCTGCGGCGCTGGCAATCAATGCGGGCGCGCACTTGGCTGAGGTGAAACGAGGATTGGAGCGTCAAGCGCAAGTGAGCGGGCGTTTATTTCCGCTAAATCCCTGCAAAAATCTGTTATTACTAGACGATACTTACAATGCCAATGTAGATTCGTTGCGTTCTGCTATCAGCGTATTACAAAAATATTCCGCTTTTCGTATTTTAGTTGTTGGTGATATGGCGGAATTAGGCGAAAATAGTCAGCTTTGTCATCAGCAAGTGGCAGATTTTGCCAAGGCGGCGAATTTGGATGCGGTGCTGAGTTTCGGCTCGGCAAGTGCGTCGATAGCAACGGCTTGCGGTGGTACGCATTTTACCGATAAGGCGGCGCTGATCGCCTGCGCAACGGCATTAATTCGGGATAAATTAAACGCGAATCAAAAAGTGGTTTTACTGGCAAAAGGGTCACGCAGTATGCGAATGGAAGACGTGATCCGTTCATTAAAGGATAATTTTGTATGTTAGTCTGGTTGGCTGAATATTTACAGCAATATCAAAGCGGGTTTAATGTGCTGTCGTACATTACCGTACGCGCGATTTTGGCGTTATTGACCGCACTTTTACTTTCATTATGGGTCGGGCCGAAAGTCATTCGCCGTTTACAGATTCTGAAATTCGGTCAGGAAGTGCGCAACGACGGACCGGAAAGCCATTTAAGCAAAAAAGGTACGCCGACGATGGGCGGTATCATGATTTTATTTGCGATCGGCGTCAGCACGCTGTTGTGGGCGAATCTGGTCAATCCTTATATTTGGTTCAGTTTGTTGGTGCTATTCGGTTACGGTGCGGTCGGTTTTATTGATGATTACCGCAAAATTACGCGTAAAAACAGTGATGGGCTGATTGCGCGTTGGAAATATTTCTGGTTGTCCGCCATTGCGTTGGTTGCAGTATTCGGCATGTACGCTGTGGGCAAAGATACCGATGCTACCCGGCTGGTGGTGCCGTTTTTTAAAGAAATTATGCCGCAGTTAGGGCTGTTTTATATTATTCTGGCCTATTTCGTGATTGTGGGAACCAGTAACGCGGTGAATCTGACCGATGGGCTGGATGGTCTAGCGATTATGCCGACAGTTTTTGTGGCCGGGGCGTTTGCGTTAATCGCATGGGCGACGGGGAATGTGGAATGGTCGAAATATTTGTATATTCCTTACATTAAATACACTTCCGAGTTGGTGGTGTTCTGCACCGCGATTGTCGGCGCGGGGCTGGGTTTTTTATGGTTTAATACCTATCCGGCGCAGGTGTTTATGGGCGATGTAGGGTCATTGGCATTGGGCGGCGCGCTGGGCGTGGTCGCGGTGTTGGTACGACAGGAATTTTTACTGGTGATTATGGGCGGCGTATTTGTGATGGAGACGCTGTCGGTGATTTTGCAGGTGGGCTCCTATAAATTGCGTAAACAGCGTATTTTCCGCATGGCGCCGATTCATCATCATTTTGAACTGAAAGGCTGGCCTGAGCCGCGGGTGATTATCCGTTTTTGGATTATTTCCCTGATGCTGGTGTTATTAGGGCTGGTGACGCTGAAATTGCGTTAAGAGAAGAACTATGAATAGTCAATATCGGAATAAAAATATTTGTGTTGTCGGACTAGGTAAAACCGGATTGTCCTGCGTGCGCTTTTTAAGCGCGCAACAGGCTAAAGTGCGGGTGATGGATACCCGCGCCAATCCGCCCGGCGCGGAGCAATTGATGCCGGGAATTGCGCTGCATACCGGCGGTTTAAACCAGCAATGGTTGCTGGAAAGTGAGATGATTGTGATCAGTCCGGGATTGGCGCTAAAAACGCCGGAAATTCAGACCGCACTTCAAGCCGGTGTAGAGGTGGTGGGCGATATTGAATTGTTCTGCCGCGCGGCGGACAAACCGATTGTGGCGATTACCGGTTCAAATGGCAAAAGCACGGTAACGACCTTGGTGACGGAAATGGCGAAAGCCGCCGGAATAAACGTCGGTATGGGCGGTAATATCGGTATTCCCGCGCTGTCTTTACTGGATAAAAACTGTGATTTGTATGTGTTGGAATTATCCAGTTTTCAGCTGGAAACCACCTACAGCCTGCACGCTGCTGCCGCCACTGTGCTGAATGTTACGGAAGATCACATGAACCGTTATGCGGATTTACAGGCATATCGTCGGGCCAAATTAAAAATTTATCAGCATTGTCAGACGGCGGTGGTCAACGGTGAAGATCCGTTAACTCGGGAAGACGCTGCGCAAAGCGTGCAAACACAGGTCAGCTTTGCCGAACAGGATGCCGATTACTGGCTGAAAAGTGAAAACGAAAAACAATATTTAATGGCGGGGCACACCATGATTTTGCCTTGCGATGAAGTCGGATTGAGCGGTCGCCATAATCAGATGAACGCGCTGGCGGCAGTGGCGTTGGCGCAGGCGGTAAGAATCGATTTAAACGCAATTCGCACCGCACTTCGTACATTCGGCGGTTTGGATCACCGTTTTCAGTTAGCACATTTTGCCCATGGCGTGCGCTGGATCAACGATTCAAAAGCCACTAATGTAGGCAGCACCGTCGCGGCGCTGACTGGTTTGCAGGTGGGCGGAAACTTATATATGTTATTGGGCGGTGATGGTAAAGGCGCGGATTTTTCGGCATTAGCGCCATTGCTGAATCAGCCGCATATTTATTGTTACTGTTTCGGGCGAGACGGTGCGCAGTTGGCCGCGTTGTCCGCACACAGTCGGCTATTTGATACGATGGCACAGGCGATCGAAAGTCTGCGTCCGACATTACAAGCGGGGGATATGGTATTATTGTCGCCGGCCTGCGCCAGTTTAGATCAATTCGCTTCCTTTGAACAGCGCGGAGAAGAATTCACCCGTTTGGCAAAATTAAGTTAGAGTCAGGTTAATGCGGTTTATTGAGAAGTTTAAACAAAATTACCAAGATTGGGCGAGATTGGCGCCGAATAATTTACTTTATGACCGGGCGCTGTTCTGGTTATTTATTATCTTATTGCTGATCGGTTTGATGGCGGTGTCTTCCGCCTCAATTCCGGTGGGAACCCGGCTGTTCAATGATTCGTTCTATTTTGCCAAACGCGACGCGCTGTATGTGGTGATTTCCATTGTGGCCTGCTATACCTTTTTACAGGTGCCGATGGACAACTGGCAAAAATATCATGCCTACATTTTCTGGAGCGCGATGTTTTTGCTGGTACTGGTACTGATTCCCGGTATCGGCGCTAAAATCAACGGTGCCAGACGTTGGATCCCGCTGGTCTTCTTTAATTTCCAGCCTGCCGAATTTGCCAAACTGGCGCTGACTTGTTTTCTCGCCAGCTATTTTACTCGCCGTTACGATGAAGTGCGCAGCCGGCGATTAAGCGCTTTTAAACCTATGATTGTCATGGGATTATTAGGTGGATTGCTGTTATTGCAGCCGGATTTAGGCAGTACGATCGTGCTGTTTATTATTACTTTCGGGCTGTTATTTATTGCGGGCGCTAATTTCTGGCAGTTCGTCGCACTTGGTTTCTCCGGTGTATTGCTAATTTTATGGCTTGCGGTTTCCTCCGCATATCGACTGAAACGCCTGACCGGTTTTATGGATCCGTTTCAGGACCCATACGGCACAGGGTTCCAGCTGTCCAATTCATTAATGGCGTTTGGACGCGGTGAGTTTAGCGGAGAAGGGCTGGGCAATTCAATTCAGAAACTGGAATATTTGCCAGAGGCGCATACTGACTTTGTGATGGCGGTGATTGGTGAGGAGTTCGGTTTTATCGGTATTTTCTTTGTTATTGTTTTATTGGCGCTGCTGGTGTTCAGAGCAATGAAAATCGGGCGTGAGTCGTTACAACTGGAACAGCGTTTTAAAGGCTTTTTCGCATTTGGAGTCAGTTTTTGGATTTTTTTCCAAGGCTTTGTCAATTTGGGCATGGCATTGGGTTTGCTGCCGACCAAAGGGTTGACTTTTCCGCTGGTCAGTTACGGCGGTTCGAGCCTGATTATTATGTCGATTACGATCGGTGTATTACTGCGTATCGACCATGAAAACCGGTTAATGCGCGGCGGTCAGGCTCGTTTGCGGGATGATTAAGGATTATATTGTGATACAGGAAACAAGAAAAAAATTACTTATCATGGCGGGCGGCACCGGCGGGCATGTTTTCCCCGCAATTGCCGTGGCGCAATATTTACAGCAGCAGGGCTGGGATATTTGCTGGCTGGGTACGCAAGACCGTATGGAGGCGCAGTTGGTACCGAAATACGGAATTCCTATTCGCTTTATTCAGATTTCAGGATTGCGTGGCAAAGGCATTAAAGCATTGTTGGCGGCGCCGTTTGCGATTTGCAGAGCTGTATTGCAGGCGAGAAAGATTATTCGTGATTATCGCCCTGATGCCGTACTGGGCATGGGCGGATATGTGTCCGGACCAGGCGGTCTTGCTGCCAAGCTATGCGGCGTGCCGATTGTGCTGCATGAACAAAATGCCATTGCCGGCTTGACTAATCATTGGTTGGCAAGGATCGCCACGCGGGTATTGCAGGCGTTTCCGAGCGCATTCGCGCAGGCGCAGACGGTAGGAAACCCGGTCAGACAGGATTTATTCGCAATGCCCTCGCCGCAGGAACGTTTTGCCGGTAGGAGCGGTAAATTGCGAGTATTGGTGGTCGGCGGCAGTCAAGGTGCAAGAGTGCTGAATCTCACGCTCCCTGCAGTGGTGTCGCGTTTGGCGGATAAACTTGAAGTGCGTCATCAGGTCGGAGCCGGTGCGGCGGCACAGATTCAGGCGCTTTATCCCGCCGATGCGGACGTTCGCATTGTTGAATTTATTGACGATATGGCGCAGGCTTACGGTTGGGCGGATATTGTCATTTGTCGTTCCGGCGCATTGACCGTTTGCGAGCTGGCGGCGGTAGGCGCGGCGGCAATTTTCGTGCCGTTTCAGCATAAGGATCAGCAGCAGTATTTAAATGCCAAATACCTTGCCGATGCGGGGGCGGCGGAAATCGTGCAACAAAAAGAGTTAAATGCCGATGTGCTGGTGCGGTTGTTAAGCCGTCTTGATCGCGGCAAATTATTGGATATGGCGGTGAAGGCAAAAACGATGTCGGCGCCGCGTGCGGCGGAGCAGGTTGCGCAAGCGGTTATTGACGTAACAAATTAAGCAATCAGGAATAGATTAATGAAAGATTTTCAACAACGGGTCAGACAGACTGTGCCGGAAATGCGTCG
This sequence comes from Necropsobacter massiliensis, assembly GCF_000827595.2. Lineage (GTDB taxonomy): Bacteria > Pseudomonadota > Gammaproteobacteria > Enterobacterales > Pasteurellaceae > Necropsobacter > Necropsobacter massiliensis. The sequence continues at coordinate 370,690 of NZ_LN776178.1, forward strand.
GGTACGCCAGATTCATTTTGTCGGTATCGGCGGTGCCGGCATGGGCGGTATTGCAGAAGTATTGTTAAATGAAGGGTATTTGGTAACCGGTTCGGATATTGCGGAAAGTGCGGTCACAAATCGGTTAATTTCTTTAGGCGCGAAAGTGTTTTTCCGTCATGAAGCAGGCAATGTTACAGGTGCCAGCGTAGTGGTGGTTTCCAGTGCGATTAAAGCGGATAATCCGGAAGTCAAGGCGGCGCGTGAAAAACGAATTCCGGTCATTCAGCGGGCGCAGATGTTGGCGGAAATTATGCGTTTCCGGCATGGTATTGCCATTGCGGGGACGCACGGCAAAACTACTACGACGGCGATGATTTCCATGATTTATGCACAGGCAGGGCTGGATCCGACCTTTGTCAACGGCGGCTTGGTGAAGTCTGCTGGCACTAATGCGCATTTAGGCTGTAGCCGTTATTTAATTGCGGAGGCGGATGAAAGCGACGCTTCGTTTTTGCACCTACAGCCAATGGTGTCGGTAGTGACTAATATTGAGCCAGACCATATGGATACCTATCATGGCGATTTTGAAGAAATGAAACAGACCTATGTGAATTTTCTGCATAATTTGCCGTTTTACGGTTTGGCGGTACTGTGTGCCGATGATCCAGTTTTACATGAGTTAGTGCCTCAGGTTGGACGCCAGGTAGTTACTTACGGTTTCAGCGAGAAAGCGGATTATCGCATTGAAAATTATCGCCAAACCGGCTTTCAAGGGCGTTATACGGTGTTGACTCCGGCGGGAAAAGCCATTGACGTATTGTTGAATGTCCCAGGGCGGCATAATGCGCTGAACGCCACTGCCGCGCTAGCCGTTGCGAAAGAAGAAGGCATCGGCGATGAGGCGATTTTGATTGCGCTGGCTGATTTTCAGGGCGCAGGACGCCGTTTTGACCAGCTGGGTAAATTTAGCCGCCCGAATGGCAGAGTAATGTTGGTGGACGATTACGGACATCATCCGACGGAAGTGGAAGTGACCATTGAAGCGGCTCGTCAGGGCTGGGGCAATAAACGTATTGTGATGATTTTTCAGCCGCACCGTTATTCGCGTACCAGAGATTTATTTGAGGATTTTGTGCGTGTGCTGTCACAGGTGGATGTGCTGATTATGCTGGATGTTTATGCCGCAGGCGAACAACCGATAGCCGGCGCCGACAGTCGTTCCTTGTGCCGTTCGATTCGTAATTTGGGCAAGGTGGATCCGATTTTTGTCGCCGATTACGCACAATTGGCGGACATACTTGATCAGGTCATTCAAGACGGTGATCTGATTCTTGCGCAAGGTGCGGGCGATGTGAGCAAATTATCGCGTCGCTTAGTGGAACAATGGACAGCGGAACAACGCTAATATAAGTGGAACCCTAAATGAAAAAAGCATTAAAACAACAAAAAATTGCAGTGTTGCTCGGCGGCACTTCGGCTGAGCGCGAGGTTTCTCTCAGCTCCGGTAGTGCAGTGTTAGCGGCGTTGCAAAATCAGGGATTTGACGCCCATCCGATTGATCCGAAAACCTTTCCGGTGGCAACCCTAAAACAACAGGGATTTGAGCGGGTATTTAATATTTTGCACGGTCGTGGCGGTGAAGACGGCACGATGCAAGGTCTGCTGGAACAAATCGGCTTGCCTTATACCGGCTGCGGTGTTATGGCTTCGGCGCTGACTATGGATAAACTGCGTACCAAAATGTTATGGAAAGCGTTCGGACTGCCGGTTGCGGAGATGGAAATCGTGACAAAATCAAGCCTGTCAGAACTAAACCCAGCGGCTGTTGTCGAAAAACTAGGATTACCGCTGATGGTGAAACCGTCTTTGGAAGGTTCCAGCGTCGGACTGACTAAAGTGAAAACGGTCGATACCTTGAAAAGTGCGGTGGAATTTGCGTTAGAACATGATGATACGGTGTTGATCGAGGAATGGCTGGCGGGCGATGAGTTTACTGTACCGGTATTAGGAAACGAAGTACTGCCAGCAATCAAAATTGTACCGGAAGGCGAGTTCTACGATTACGAGGCGAAATATATTTCGGATAGCACGCAGTATTTTTGTCCGGCCGGCTTAAGTGATGAACGCGAACAGGAATTACGTCGGCTGGTGAAAAAAGCTTATGATGCGCTAGGATGCCGCGGCTGGAGCCGAATTGACATTATGACCGATGCGCAAGGCGCTTTCCGTTTAGTTGAAGTGAATACCAATCCGGGAATGACCAGTCATAGTTTATTCCCTAAATCTGCTGCCGTTGCCGGATATTCGTTTGAGCAGCTGGTGGCAAGAGTGCTGGAGCTCAGTGTCGAATGAATGTATTACGGCATAAAACATCGCAAGGGATCAGGACCGGCGCACGGAAACCCCGGTTTTTTGTGCGGATAAAGCCCTTAGTTGTGCTATTATGCCTAGGTCTGTTGTGTTATGTATATGCTAATCGGCAGGATTGGCTGGATGCGTTGGACGACAGACCGATAAGTGCTTTCGCCTTGGTCGGTACGCCGACTTTTACGACGGACGCCGATATACGGGAAACTTTGCTGAAAATGGGCGAACTGAAGGGCTTTTTCGGGCAGAATATGGATGCGGTGCGCGAGCAGATTCAGACGATGCCTTGGATCAAGGATGTGGTGGTGCGAAAAATCTGGCCGGATCGGCTGAGTATTCTGGTTAATGAATATACGCCGGTTGCAGTGTGGAATGAAACCGAGTTTGTTTCTGCCGACGGAGTCGTGTTTAAACTGCCGATGGAAAAATTAAAACAGGCGGATTTACCCCGTTTATCCGGTCCGGATTATCAAAGTGCGGTCGTTTTGGGGGCATGGAATAAGATTTATAATGATTTCAAATCCAAGGGGTTGATTGTTAAGGCGGTTGCCATTGATGCCAGAGGTTCATGGCAGGTTGTATTGGATAATGATGTCAGATTAAAATTAGGGCGCGGTGAATGGAAGACAAAACTGGATCGTTTTGTGACGATTTATCCGCAGATCGAAGTGCCGGAACATAAAAAATTATCTTATGTCGATCTGAGATATGCTGTCGGTGCCGCGGTCGGAATGGCGGATGCGGATTAGTGCATAATTACAAGTGAATAGTGCGAAGTTATAAAATGGCTAAAATTGTGGAATCAAAAACTATTGTAGGGTTAGAAGTCGGTACTTCTAAGGTCGTTGCCGTTGTGGGCGAAGTATTGCCCGACGGTGTAGTGAATGTGCTTGGGGTGGGCAGTTGTCCGTCTAAAGGAATTGATAAAGGCAGCATTACCGATTTAAGTGCCGTAGTAAATTCTATTCAGCGCGCGATTGAAGCAGCTGAGTCGGTTGCCGATTGTCAGATTATGAGCGTGACCTTGGCGATTACCGGGGAACATATTCAGAGTTTGAACGAAAGCGGTTTTGTGCCGATAGCTGAAGGCGAAGTTACGCAGGATGAAATTGATTCCGCCATGCATACGGCAAGTTCGGTCAAAATGGGCGAAGGCTTGTCGTTGCTGCATATTATTCCGCAGGAATATGCCGTTGATAAACAGGTGAATATTAAAGATCCGCTCGGGTTGCAAGGCGTGCGTTTAAAAGCACAGGCGCATTTGATTGCCTGTCATCAGGATTGGCTGAATAATCTGAAAAAAGCCGTCGAACGCTGTAAATTGAAAGTGGATAAAATCGTGTATTCCGGTGTTGCCTCCGGTTATTCCGTACTGACCGAAGATGAAAAAGATTTAGGCGTTTGTCTGATTGATTTCGGTGCCGGTACTATGGATATTGTGGTTTATACCAATGGCGCCTTACGGTTCAGTAAAGTCATTCCTTATGCCGGAAACCGAGTCACTGACGATATCGCTTATGCTTGTGAAACGTCAAGAATGGAAGCGGAACGCATCAAGGTCAATTATAGTAGCGCATGGAATCCGCCGACAGCGCATGCTGATAAGAAGATCGAAGTTGCGGGTATCGGCGGTCGTACTCCGCGGGTGTTGACTAAAGAACAGTTGTCGGTAGCGACGTCCGCGCGTTATGAAGAGTTGCTCGGATTGGTAAGAAACGAATTGAATCAATTGCAATACGAACTTGAAAGCAAACAGATGAAGTTTGAATTAATCGCCGGTATTGTGATTACCGGCGGCGGCGCACAGATTGAAGATTTAAAACTTTGTGCGGGCAAAGTGTTCGGCACTCAGGTGCGTATCGGCAGTCCGATGAATATCACCGGTCTGACTGATTATGTGAATAAACCGCAGTATTCCACGGTTGTCGGTTTATTACAGTATAACCATAATAATGAAGATGAAAGTCCGATTAATGATCATTATGGTTCCGAAGACAGTTTTTGGGGTTCGACTTGGTCGGGGCTGAAAAAAATTATGAATAAAGTGCGCTCAGAATTTTGAGAATTTTAATTTTTAATCTACAATAAGAGCAATTTAAGTTTTAATTTTGCGCCAATCCGAGAATTGGCATTGACGGAGAATAAATATGTTTGAACCGGTTGATTACGATCTTGACGATATGAACGGTGCGCTCATCAAAGTGGTTGGTGTCGGCGGCGGCGGCGGTAACGCGGTAAATCATATGGTTGCCAATATGATAAAAAATAATATTGGCGGTACGGTCATCGATAGCGACGAACTTGTTTATCCGACACCGGAAGATGAACACGGCAGAATTATTTTCTACGCGGTCAATACCGATGCTCAGGCGCTGCGGAAAAGTAATGTGCAGCAAACGGTGCAAATCGGCGGTGAAACCACTAAAGGGTTAGGTGCCGGTGCCAACCCGAACGTGGGGCGTAAAGCGGCGGAAGATGATCAGGAAGCGATCCGTTCAATGCTGGAAGGCGCAGATATGGTATTTATTGCCGCCGGTATGGGCGGCGGTACAGGAACCGGTGCGGCGCCGATTGTTGCACAAATTGCGAAAGAATTAGGTATTTTGACTGTTGCGGTTGTTACCAAGCCTTTCTCGTTTGAAGGTAAAAAACGCATGCAGTTTGCGGAAATGGGCATTAAGGAATTATCTAAGCATGTGGATTCCCTGATTATCATTCCGAATGAAAAATTATTGAAGGTATTAGGTAAGAATATCAGTTTACTGAATGCTTTTGCGGCGGCGAACGATATTTTACGCAATGCGGTAACCGGTATTTCCGATATGATTACCTCACCGGGCTTAATTAATGTGGACTTCGCCGATGTGCGCACGGTGATGTCGGAAATGGGACGCGCAATGATGGGTTCCGGTGTGGCGCAAGGAGCTGCAACCGACGGTCGGGCGGAGAAAGCGGCGCAGGATGCAGTCGCAAGCCCGTTGCTGGAAGACGTGGATTTATCCGGAGCGCGTGGCGTGTTGGTCAATATTACTGCGGGGATGGATCTCGGTTTAGATGAATTTTACACTGTCGGCGATACTATCCGTGCTTTCGCTTCCGATGAAGCGACGGTCGTAGTCGGAACTACGTTAGTGCCGGAAATGGTCGATGAAATTCGAGTGACGATTGTTGCCACCGGTATCGGTGATATTGAAGGACCGGATATTCAAATTATGCCGCGTACCCAAGGGGTTTCTCAGCCGACGGGACAATCTAATGCAAAACCGAATCAGGGCGGTTTTGGACAATATGGTCAAAACGTTTCAACCCATGGGCAGGAACCGGTTCCGAATCGACCGGCAAATCTCGCCGATCGCAATATTTTGGATACGCCGATTACAGACAGATTGAATTCATTGAAAAAAGACGAGAATTTGTTTAACGCGGCAAATTTTATGCGTAATCCTGATAAATAGATTTTATAAATTACTTGTTGTTTAACAATAGGTTAAAAGAAAATTATGATTAGACAAAGAACATTGAAACAAAGTATTAAAGTAACCGGTGTTGGTTTGCACAGCGGTAATAAGGTCACGCTGACATTACGCCCAGCGATGGCAAACACCGGTGTGGTATATTGCCGTACCGATTTGAATCCGCCGGTGACTTTTCCGGCGAATGCAAATGCCGTGCGTGATACCATGCTTTGTACTTGCTTGGTCAATGAGGAAGGCGTCAGAATCTCTACTGTCGAACATTTGAATGCCGCATTGGCGGGATTAGGCATTGATAACATTATTATTGAAGTCGATGCACCGGAAATTCCGGTGATGGATGGTAGTGCGAGCCCGTTTATTTATTTGTTGTTGGATGCCGGTATTGAAGAGCAGAATGCGGCGAAAAAATTCATTCGGGTAAAACAGCCGGTACGTGTTGAAGACGGTGATAAATGGGCGGAGTTAAAGCCTTACAACGGTTTTCGTCTGGATTTTACCATTGATTTTGAACATCCGGCGATCAGTAAAAACGTACGCAATTATGTACTGGAATTTTCTGCACAAGCGTTTATTCAGCAAATCAGTCGCGCCAGAACTTTCGGCTTTATGAAAGATATCGAATATTTGCAGTCTCAGGGCTTGGCGCTGGGCGGCAGTTTGGACAACGCTATTGTATTGGATGATTATCGAATTCTGAACGAAGACGGGTTGCGTTTTAAAGATGAGCTGGTACGGCATAAAATGTTGGACGCAATCGGTGATCTTTACATGGCGGGATATAATATTATCGGTGATTTCAAAGCCTATAAATCGGGTCACGGTTTAAATAATAAGTTACTGAGAGCGCTGTTAGCTAATCAGGAAGCTTGGGAGTTTGTGACTTTTGATGATAAACGGCAGGTACCCCAAGGCTATGTGGCGCCGGTTCAGGTATTCATTTAGTTAACAGTGATAGGTGGAAAGCTATATTTCGTCGGAATATAGCTTTTTTATTGTCTGCTCGGCAAAAGTGCGGTTGTTTTTTTATTTATTTTTTAAGGTGTTAGGATGAAAAATCGAATTAAACTTGGTGTATTGGTAATGGGGCTGTGGGCGTCCTCCACGATGGCTTATCAGGCGGATCATACTTATCGTTTTACTGTATTGCATACTAATGATTTACACGGGCATTTCTGGGCGAATGAACGGGGAGAATATGGTCTGGCTGCTCAGAAAACCTTAATCGACCGGATTAAACAGGAAGTCGAACAACAGGGTGGTTCCATGCTATTGCTGAATGCGGGGGATATTAATACGGGGGTGCCGGAATCGGATCTGCAAAATGCCAAGCCGGATATCGAAGGTATGAATATCATCGGTTATGAGGCCATGACATTAGGCAATCATGAATTCGACAACCCGCTTCAATTGTTAGATATGCAGGAGAAATGGGCGAAATTCCCGCTGTTGGCTGCCAATGTATATCATGCCGACAGCAGTAAATTATTAGTTAATCCTTATGTGGTATTGGACAAGCAGGGGTTAAAAATCGCAGTTGTCGGTTTAACCACGGAGGATACGGCAAAACTGGGAAATCCCGAATACATGGGGGCGGTGAAATTTGCCGATCCGACACAAAGCGCACAAAAGGTGCTGGTCGAATTAGACCGCAATGTAAAACCTGATGTTAAAATTGCCTTGACCCATATGGGATATTATTACGATGCCAAGCATGGTTCAAATGCGCCGGGTGATGTCAGTATGGCACGTAACCTGCCGCCGAAATCGTTCGATATGATTATCGGCGGACATTCTCATGACACAGTTTGTGTTGATGCAAAAGGCGGTTTTATTGAACAGTATCAACCGACGATGCCTTGTATGCCGGATTTTCAGAATGGCAGTTGGATCATGCAGGCTGGGGAATGGGGCAAATATGTTGGCAGAGCGGATTTTGAGTTTATCAACGGCGAACTGAAACTGGTCAATTATCAATTGATTCCAGTGAATCTGAAACGCAAAGTAAAAACTGCGGACGGCAAAACTGATTATGTTTTCTATGCAACAGAGATTCCTCAGGACGCACAGTTGCTTGCGACACTCAAAACTTATCAAGCGCAGGGCGATAAATTACTGGGTGTGAAAGTCGGTGAGACTCGAGGCGAATTGGTCGGCGATCGTGATGTGGTGCGTTTTCACCAAACCAATTTAGGGCGATTAGTGGCGGAAGCGCAACGCGAACGCGTAAAAGCCGATGTAGGGATTATGAATTCCGGTGGAATTCGCGATTCTATTCAGGCAGGCGATGTTACTTATAAGGATATTCTGAAAGTTCAGCCGTTCGGTAATATTATCAGTTATGTAGAATTGAGCGGTGCCGAATTGCTTGATTATCTGAACGTTGTTGCACTGAAGGAAGTAGATTCCGGCGCTTACGCACAATTTGCCGGTATTTCAATGCGTGTAAACCGTGCTGCGCAAAAAGTCGAACAGGTGAAAATTCAAGGGCAGCCCATTGATATGAATAAAATCTACCGCATTTCTTTACCAAGCTATTGTGCGGCAGGCGGAGACGGCTATCCGGTGGTTAGTGATAACCCGAGTTACGTCAATACCGGTTTTGTCGATGCGGAAGTGCTGAAAGCATTTTTTATTAAAAATTCGCCGATTGATGCAACTAAATTTGATCCGAAAGATGATGTTGTTTATCCTTAATTTCTGAGGTAGTGATTAGGACAAAAATATGGCACTTGAGTTAAGCGAAATTCGCCGGCAGATTACACAGATTGACCGCAGTCTGCTGAAATTATTATCCGAACGGCACCGTTTGGCGTTTGATGTGGTTCGTAGTAAAGAAGTGACGCAAAAAGCGTTGCGCGATATAGAACGCGAACAGCAACTGTTACAGGAGTTGGTGCAGTTTGCGGAAAACGAAAATTATCAGCTGGAACCACAATATATTACCCAGGTTTTTCAAAAAATTATTGAAGATTCGGTATTAACCCAGCAGGTGTATTTACAGAAAAAACTGAATGCGCAACGTGAACAGAATATTCATATCGCGTTTTTAGGCAAACGCGGTTCCTATTCTCATCTTGCGGCGCGCAGCTATGCCGCGCGTTATCAGGAAGAGTTAATTGAACTGAGCTGTAGCTCCTTTGAGCAAATTTTCGCGAAAGTACAGAACGGTGAAGCGGATTATGGCGTATTACCTCTGGAAAATACCACTTCCGGTTCAATTAACGACGTATATGATTTGCTACAGCATACGGAATTATCGCTGGTGGGTGAATTGGCCTATCCGATAAAACATTGTGTGTTGGTAAACGAGCAGGATGATCTGACTAAAATTGAGGTGTTGTACAGCCACCCGCAGGTGATACAACAATGCAGCCGTTTTATTCGCAGTCTGGAGCGCGTGCATATTGAATATTGTGAAAGCAGTTCGCATGCGATGGAGCTGGTGGCGAGTCTGAATAAACCAAATATTGCCGCGTTAGGCAACGAAGATGGCGGTAAATTATACGGTTTACGGGTATTAAAAAGCGATATTGCCAATCAGGAAAATAATATTACGCGTTTTATCGTCCTTGCCAGACAACCGATAACCGTTTCGCCACAGGTTCGTGCGAAAACCCTGTTGCTGATGAGTACATCACAGCAGGCGGGGGCGCTGGTCGACGCGTTATTGGTGTTCAAACGCCATAATATCAGCATGACTAAGCTTGAATCCCGTCCGATTTACGGCAAACCTTGGGAAGAAATGTTTTATCTGGAAATCGAAGCCAATATCAATGCACCAGCAACACAGCAGGCGTTTGAAGAATTAAAGCAATACAGCAGCTATTTGAAATTGTTAGGATGTTATCCGAGTGAGATTGTAAAACCAGCAGAAATTAACTGATTATCAGTTGATACAAATAAGGGCTAAACGCAGTGTTTAGCCCTTTTGCCATATACAGTAGCGATTAATTAAATCGCCCAGCCGCCCACATAGAACAGCACTAATGCAACGGCGATAATAATCGTACCCAGATTGAGTTTTTTGACCTCGCCGCTTACCAAACGTCCGATTACTAATGTGGCAAAGCCTAACATAATGCCGGTAACGATATTGGCGGTTAATACGATAAATACGGCACAAACTAAACCGCTCATGGTACCGGTGAAATCGGTAAAATCCAGTTTGCTGACATTGCTCAGCATCAGTAAACCGACGTACATTAATGCCGGTGCCGTGGCATAACCTGGTACTAAACCTGCCAATGGCTGAAAAAACAGCATTAACAGAAACAGGATGCCCACCACAATCGCTGTGATACCTGTCTTGCCGCCCGCTGCGGTGCCGGCGGCGGATTCAATATATACAGCTGCCGGTGCGGTACCGAAAATGCCGGAAAACAGGCTGCTGACGGAATCGGAAGTCAGAGCTTTACCGCCGTTGATGATTTGTCCGTCTTTGTCCAGTAAATTTGCCTGACCGGCTACGGCGCGAATGGTACCGGTAGCATCAAATACCGCGGTCATTACCAATGCAAAAACCGCCGGCAAAATAGCTGGCTGCAAGGCACCAGTCAAATCCAGTGCTAAAAATAACGATTGTTCACCGAATGTCGGCATTCTAAACACATCGCCGCTGAATGTTACCTGAGGATCAAAAATCAAACCGATAAGCGTAATGGCAATAATTACCCATAATATAGCGCCTTTGATCTGCATTTTCTCTAAACCGATAATTGCTGCAAGACCGATTAATGACATTAAAACCGGAAATGACGCGAAATCGCCAAGTTTTACCGGCAAACCCGCCTGATTGCCGACCACGATGCCAACACCGTTTGCGGCAATTAATAACAAAAACAGCCCGATGCCGATTCCGGCGCCGTGCGCAATGCTTGCCGGCAGATTACGTAAGATCCAAGCGCGCACGCCGGTGGCGGAGATTAGCGTAAACAGCACACCCATAAAAAATACCGCACCTAAGGCGACAGGAACGCTGACTTGTTGCCCCAATACTAGACTGAACGCAGTAAATGCGGTTAATGAAATAGCGCAGCCGATAGCCATTGGCGCGTTTGCCCACAAACCGATTAAGATAGAACCGAGACCGGAAACTAGACAAGTGGCGATAAATACGCTTTCTGCCGGAAAACCGGCCGCACTTAACATATTCGGCACTACGATAACGGAATACACCATCGCCAAAAAAGTAGTCAGTCCGGCAATGATTTCCTGACGGACGGTTGAGCCGCGCTGTGCGAGCTCAAAATGCTTTTCCAAAGACATACAATACCCTGTGTAAATAAAGTAAAAAACGCGGCTATTTTACCTGAAAGTATTGAAGAGTAAACGTTTGCGATTGGAAAACGGGCAATAAAAAAGATCTGTGTCACAGATCTTTAATATGAATAGAGAAATTAACAGTTATTTAACTTGACTACCAATTAATCCGCCAAGAGCCGCACCGCCTAAGGTCGCTCCGGTAGAATTGCCGATGACATTACCGGCCACACCGCCGACAGCAGCACCGATAGCGGTGTTTTTCTGTGTTCTGGACATGCCGTTACAGGCAGCGACGGAGGTGACGAGCAATAATAGAGATGCGATTTTTACAATAGTTTTCATAAAATAAACTCCTAGGATTTCCGAAAATGTAAATGAACCTCTGGGTCATTTACATTGGCTAAGACTCTACGGTCGATGAAAAGTTCAATAAATAATAGCAATGCGTGGAATCGGTAAAATCTAACGAATCATTTTCCCATCGACACAAAATGTTCTATACTACGTGGCGTTTGGAGTTCATTAAGCATTGAGGAGAATGTGATGACGATTTTAGTGACAGGCGGGGCGGGTTATATCGGTTCGCATACCGTAGTCGAATTGTTAAATTCGGGCAAAGATGTTGTAGTATTGGATAATCTGTGTAATGCGTCGCCAAAATCTCTTGAGCGTGTCAGTCAAATTACCGGAAAAAGCGTTAAATTTTATCAAGGTGATGTGCTGGATGCGGCGCTGTTACAGAAAATCTTCGCCGAAAATACGATTAAATCGGTGATCCATTTCGCCGGCTTGAAAGCCGTAGGGGAAAGCGTGCAGAAACCTGCGGAATATTATATGAATAACGTAACCGGGTCTTTGGTGTTGTTACAGGAAATGAAAAAAGCCGGCGTCTGGAATTTTGTTTTCAGCTCTTCCGCCACGGTTTACGGCGATCCGGAAATTATCCCGATTACCGAAAGCTGCAAAGTCGGCGGCACGACCAATCCTTATGGCACGTCTAAATTAATGGTAGAGCAGATTCTGACCGACATCGCCAAAGCCGAACCGAAATTCAGCTTTACTATTTTACGTTATTTCAACCCGGTGGGTGCGCATGAAAGCGGTTTGATCGGCGAAGACCCGAATGGGATTCCGAATAATCTGCTGCCTTATATCAGTCAGGTCGCTATCGGCAAACTACCCCAATTATCAGTGTTCGGCAGCGATTATGATACCCACGACGGCACAGGCGTGCGTGATTATATTCATGTGGTGGATTTGGCGGTCGGTCACCTGAAAGCGTTGAACCGCCATGAAGATGATGCCGGACTGCATATTTATAATCTGGGAACCGGCGTCGGTTATTCGGTGCTGGATATGGTTAAAGCCTTCGAACAGGCAAACGGCATTACCATTCCATATAAACTGGTCGCGCGTCGCCCGGGAGATATCGCGACCTGCTATTCCGATCCGGGATTAGCGGCAAAAGAGCTGGGGTGGACGGCTGAACGCGGATTAACGCAAATGATGAAAGATACTTGGAACTGGCAGAAAAATAATCCGACGGGGTATCGCGATTAAACCCGTATCAAATCGTACCGGCGCAAGTGATGACTTGCGCCGATTACATTGCAAAAACATTAAAAAAATCCACCGCACTTTGAGCATGATATCAACCAACGCCAGCTTATTTTCTCAGATCTTCAGCCGCAACATGCTGATCTGCGTGTTTACCGGTTTCAGTTCCGGACTTCCGTTATATGTTATTATTTCCTTGCTTCCGATTTGGCTGCGCGCTGAACGCATTGATTTGGCGACACTCGGTTATTTTACTTTGGTTACCTTACCGTTTTCGTGGAAATTTCTCTGGGCGCCGTTGTTAGATCGCTACATCCCGCCGTTTTTAGGTCGCCGTCGGGGCTGGATGCTGATCTCACAATTATTATTGATTGTTTTTCTCGCGCTGTTCGGCTTTCTTGATCCGCATAGCCAGTTTGGATTAACGCTAATTGCTGCCACTGCCGCGGTATGTTCGTTTTTTTCCGCCAGTCAGGATATTGTGCTGGATGCTTACCGACGGGAAATTCTGCCGGATAACGAACTGGGATTAGGCAATTCCATTCACGTTAACGCCTATCGAGTTGCCGGGCTAGTGCCGGGATCATTGTCATTGATTCTGGCGGATCATTTCAGCTGGCAAACGGTGTTTATTATCACCGCACTTTTTATGTTGCCGGGCATTTTTATGACGCTGTGTTTAAGTAAAGAACCGCAAATTCCGCTAAAAACCGACCGCACTTTAATCGACAATGTGGTTGAACCGTTTCAAGAATTTTTCAGTCGCAAAGGGATCGGTTCGGCAATGGGAATTCTGGCGTTTATTTTTCTGTATAAACTGGGCGACAGCATGGCGACTGCGCTGATTTCGCCGTTTTATCTGGACATGGGCTTTAGCATGACGCAAATCGGCTTAGTAGTAAAAAATGCCTCTTTGTGGCCAATGATCATTGCCGGTATTGTCGGCGGGATCATTATGCTGAAAATCGGAATAAACCGTGCTTTATGGCTATTTGGCGTAGTGCAGCTGATTACGATTCTTGGTTTCGCGTGGCTGGCGAAACTCGGACCTTTTCCCCAGGTGGATCATTTTGCCCTGTTGGCATTGACGTTGGTCGTCGCGGCGGAATATATCGGCATCGGTTTGGGAACGTCGGCATTCGTCGCCTTTATGGCGCGCGAAACCAACCCGTTATATACTGCAACGCAATTGGCGCTGTTCACCAGCTTGTCCGCTTTACCGCGCGCCACGTTGAATACGCAGGCAGGCGTGTTGATCAATTATTTTGGCTATTACGACTATTTTTGGTTCTGTTTTTGGCTGGCGGTACCTGGCATGCTGTGCTTAATGCGAGTCGCTCCTTGGAATTCCAAATAAACTTTTATATTTTTAGTGTTAACTGCATCATTTTAGGTGTACAGTCGTTAAACTGGGATTGACTTTAATCTTGCTTTCAGTAATCCGAATTTATGTCACCGGCTTCTGCGCAATTAGCCGAATAGTTTGAACTGCCGTGAATAATTGGTTTTTGCCGATAACAAAGCATATTTTGCTGCGGTAAAGCCGCAATCAGGTTAAAAGAACGGCAAAATCATCTTTCAGGCTTGAGTTTGCGACTTAAGCAGAGTATTGTATAACCGTTTTTTATTTTACGAGGTCTTAATAATGAAAATTATTTTATTGGGCGCACCGGGAGCCGGAAAGGGCACTCAAGCGCAGTTTATTATGAACAAATTCGGGATTCCGCAGATTTCCACCGGCGATATGCTGCGTGCGGCGATTAAAGCCGGTTCCGAATTGGGCAAACAGGCAAAAGTGTTGATGGACGCCGGTCAGTTGGTGCCGGATGATTTAATTATTGCGCTGGTAAGAGAACGCGTAGCCCAGCCGGATTGTCGCAAAGGCTTTTTATTAGACGGTTTTCCGCGCACTATTCCGCAAGCCGATGCGTTGAAAAGTGCTGGTATTGCCATTGATTATGTGCTGGAATTTGATGTGCCTGATGAGGTTATTGTCGAGCGTATGAGCGGTCGTCGCGTGCATCAGGCTTCCGGTCGTTCTTATCATATCGTTTATAATCCGCCGAAAGTCGAAGGCAAAGACGATATTACCGGTGAGGATTTGATTATCCGTGCCGATGATAAACCGGAAACCGTGCAAGATCGTTTAAAAGTGTATCATCATACCACCCAACCGTTAGTGGATTATTATCAGGCGGAAGCCAAAGCCGGCAACACCCAGTATTTCCGTCTGGACGGCACGCAAAAAGTAGAACAAGTGAGTGCCGAGCTGGATAAAATTCTGGCATAATTTCCACCGCACTTTTTAGTCCGGCACCGCAAGGTTTTTCGCTTTGCGGTGTTGTTTTTATTCTTCCTTTTTTCTCCAGTAAGTTGCGAACTTCGGCAGTCCGTTTTTAGTCAAACCGCGGTATTTATAAGTAATCATTGAACCGACAGGCGGTGGTGCCGTACGATCTTGCCGGCTGAATCCTGAACCGATACGAAATTCGCCGCGTTGGTTTTTACAGCTCAGCGCGCCCAACATGCCAGCAAATTGCCCGTTACCTTGGTGATGCGCCGTTACCTCGCATTCCTCGTCAAGTGCGGTCTTTAATTTCAGAATTTGTGTACTGCGCTTGTTTTCATAGGGGGCCAAAGGATTACGCAACACGATGCCTTCGCCGTTTAACGCTTCAATTTGGCGTAGAAAATCCTGTACTTGTTGCGTGTTTTGCACCGGAATCTGCTCGATAATTTGAATATAAGGTGTCGGATGCGTGGACAAATAATCGTGCAAAACGGCTAAACGCTGAAATAAATCGCCCTTTGCTTCCGGTACGTCAAAAACGTACAGCTTCATATTTTCCCAGCCTTTATCTTTTTGTGAACGCACAATAGATGAAATTTTTTCAAACTGATTCCGTTGGGTAAACAGCTCGCCGTCAATGGCAAAAGGCGGAAAATCTTTGATAAAGTAATTTGGCGGCGTCAGAATTTTATTCTGCCGAGTAAACAGCTGGCGTCCGTCCCAATATCCCCTGACACCGTCCAGTTTCTCACTCATCACCCAGCCTTGCACGTTTTGATTGGTATAAGTACCGAGTAACATTAAATCCGGCGGCTCAGCCCTTACCGGATAAGCGGCTAGCAACGAGAATAATAAATAGACAATAATGCGTGGCATTCGGTTTCCTCAATGTTTAGCGATAATGGCTTATTAAACTATACATGCGGTGAAATAAGGTGAAGCGATTTCATCGGCTTTTGCGATCCAAATCGAAAAAATCACGACAATCACAATAAAAAATAGGACATGCATCCAAAAATGGAATCAGCCATATAGCGGTGAAAAGTGCGGTGATTTTACTGGTAATTATTAGTGAATAACGAACCCCGCCACCTTTTCTCAGTAGGTGGCGAGAGTGGTTGGCGGCGAAATTCATGGTTGCTAGAGTCACGGCTAACTCGCTGTTTTGCATACCGACTTCGATTGCCAGTGCGGTGGTTTTGGCATAGTTCAGCCTTAATAATTTCCCCACAACCAGCCCTAAGCCGAGTCCTGCGAGATTGTGCAGGCACACTACGGCTAAGGTGAGTAATCCGCCGGTGATGATTTTATCGCAGTTTACGGCAATAATCGCAGCGATAATGATGACAATGGCAAGCATTGAAATTAAACCGGCTGCATAAAGGCGACGGCGGACAGTGCTAAAATAATCAGCGTAATATATTTGGATAAAACGCATTGATAACTTGTAAATACTGCATGATATCTCCTTATGGGTTTTGTGGCGGAGAATAAGTGAAATTATCAATTAAGCGCGTTTTACCGATATAAACCGCCATCGCAACCAGCACGGGTTTGTCAATAATATCCACCGGCTGGATGGTTTCGACGTCCACGGCGGAAACATAGTCGGTTTTTGTCCGCACAATGTGGCGGATAAATCGGTAATATCTACATAGGCTTTGGAGTGGCAGTACATTTCTTCCACGCTGGGATGAAACAGCAGATCCGTGCCGTTTTCCTCGCATAATGCCTTATCCCGGTTTAAATCACGCGGAACTGAAATGCCGTTTGCCACAGGGAAACCGCTGTCGGCGCGCTATTTTGCCGATAAATCAAAAAATCGGCAAAGAACATGCCGACGCTGTCTTTATGCGGAAACTCTGCTAAAATGAACCGCACTTTTTCATCAAAACACAAAACAGGAAAGTAAAATGAGCAAATTATTCCCTAATGCACATCAACGAACCAAAGCCCCGTACCGTTTCGATATTGTGGGCAGTTTTTTACGTCCGGAGGCGCTGAAACAGGCGCGTCAGCAATGCAGCTGCGGTGATATTTCGTGTGCGGATTTACGCGCCGTCGAAGATAACGAAATCAAAAAACTGGTGGCTCATCAAAAAGCGGTCGGCTTACATGCCGTCACCGACGGGGAGTTCCGTCGCACCTTTTGGCATCTGGATTTCTTAGCTGCACTGGACGGTGTGCAGGAGGTGGAAGCCGAGAAATTTTCGGTGCAGTTCAAACATCACAGTGTGCGCCCGAAAACCTTGAAAATCGTGGATAAAATCGGCTTTTCCGATTCACATCCGTTCTTGCAGCATTATCGTTCATTGCAGGCGATTGCCGGCGATTATCCGGTAAAATTCACCGTGCCGTCACCGTCAATGCTGCATTTAATCTGCACCGTACGCGAGACGGATTATCAGCCGATTGCGCGTTATGCCGGCAATAACCAATTATTGCTGGACGATATCGCCGATGCTTATAAAAGTGCGGTGCAAAAATTCTATGAATTAGGCTGCCGTAATTTGCAGCTTGACGACACCAGCTGGGGCGAGTTGTGTTCAGAAGAAAAACGGGCGGCGTATGCCGCGCGCGGTTTCGACTTGGCGCAGCTGGCGAAAGATTATGTGTATATGGTCAATCGCGCCATTGCCGATCGACCGGCAGATATGACCGTCACCATGCACATTTGCCGCGGCAATTTCCGCTCTACGTGGTTCTCTTCCGGCGGTTATGAACCGGTGGCGCAGGAATTGTTTGGCAACTGTAAGGTGGACGGTTTCTTCCTTGAATACGACAGTGATCGTTCCGGTGATTTCAAACCGCTGCGCTTTATTCGCGATCAGCAAGTGGTTCTCGGTTTGGTGACCTCTAAAGACGGCGCGTTGGAGGATAAAAACGAAATCATTCAGCGCATTCGGGAAGCGGCGCAATATGTGGATATTAACCAATTGTGCTTAAGCCCGCAATGCGGTTTTGCTTCAACAGAAGAAGGCAACATTTTGACCGAAGAACAGCAATGGAATAAACTGAAGTTTATTCGCGACATCGCACAGGAAGTGTGGGGCGAGGCGTAATCACAAGCGCGTATTGTACCGGCGGACGATTGTCCGCCTTTTTATTATAAACGTGTCTAAAAACGTAACAAAAATCCACCGCACTTTGTAACTTTTTATCCCGTTGAGCAAATTTGTTATGCTTTTTGGTTATGGCTAACCGAGCAGTTTACGGAATAGTTATTTCACTTTGTTATATAAAATGCTTTTTTGTTATTTTTCCTCACTGTGGATTTGATTTATAAATTACACCACTTAATGCAAGCGCGTTGCGCTTACTGTGCGGTGAAATTACATGTGGGAAAAATGAACGAGCCGGTCGTTTCCGGTCTTTTCACACCGTCGATGCGATAACTGTCGCCGACTATCCTTGGGATACCGATAATCCCTCCCTTTGACTTTCAATGCCCGCGTAAGCGGGTTTTTCGCATACGGCGTTTCGGTGGCATCTGATCTTAAGCGCGGCTTGGTTCGCGTCAGATTGTTGATAACGGATTTCTTAATACATTGCCGCAGGGCGGTAAACAGGAGTGGTAATGAATTATTTTCCCGTATTTGCGGATTTAACCGAACGGCCGGTGCTGGTCATCGGCGGCGGTGAAATTGCGGCGCGTAAAATCAAACTGTTATTAAAAGCTCATGCCGAGGTACGTGTGGTGGCGCAGCAATTAAATCAAGAAATTGCCGAACTTTATGCACAAAATAAAGTTATCTGGCTGGCGCAGGAATTTCATGTCGAACAAGTGCGGTCGGTTTTTTTGGTGATTGCGGCAACCGATGACGAACAGCTTAATCGGCGCGTATTTTTAGTTGCTGAACAGCAACAGAAGCTGGTTAATGTGGTGGATGACCAGCGTCATTGCAGCTTTATTTTTCCGTCGATTATTGATCGCAGTCCGATTCAGGTGGCGATTTCCAGCGGCGGCTGTGCGCCGGTGCTTGCCCGTTTGTTGCGGGAAAAACTGGAAAGTTTGTTGCCGCAGCATTTAGGTGCGATGGCGGCGATGTCCGGCAAGTGGCGTGCCGCCGTGAAGCAAAAGCTTGGCAGTGTGACCGAACGCCGTCGTTTTTGGGAACAACTGTTTAACGGACGTTTTTCTCGCTTACTGAAAAATCATCAGCATGTCGCGGCCGAGCAGGAATTACAGCGCCAGCTGCAACAGGATTATCGCGGCGGTTCGGTGGCGCTGGTCGGTGCCGGCCCCGGCGATGCGGGATTGCTGACTTTAAAAGGCTTGCAGGAAATTCAACAGGCGGACATTGTGTTGTATGACGCGCTGGTATCGGAAGACATTCTGGATTTAGTCCGGCGTGATGCGAAACGGGTGTTTGTCGGCAAACGCGCTGGAGGGCATTCGGTATCGCAGGAGGAAACCAATCGCCTGCTGGTAGATTATGCCCGTCGCGGTAAACGGGTGGTGCGTCTGAAAGGCGGCGATCCTTTTGTGTTTGGGCGCGGTGGTGAAGAACTGGAAATTCTGGCAGACAAACAAATTCCCTTTTCCGTGGTGCCGGGCATTACCTCGGCAATCGGCGCCACCGCCTATGCCGGGATTCCGCTGACTCATCGCGATTATGCCCAAAGCGCGGTGTTTGTGACCGGACACCGTAAAGCACAAGCGGAGAATGTCGCCGAATGGCAAAGCCTTGCCCGTAGCCAACAAACATTGCTGATCTATATGGGCACCATTAAAGCGGCGGACATTGCCGCGAATCTGATTCGTTTCGGTCGCCGTGCCGATACGCCGGTGGCGGTAATTTCACAAGGTACCCAGCCAAGTCAGAAAACCTTCACCGGTCAATTGGCGGATCTTGCCGAATTGGCGGCACAGGCGCCGACGCCGGCGTTAATTGTGGTGGGCGAAGTGGTGGCGTTGCAACATAAATTGGCATGGTTCGGTGAGAAAAAATCTGCTGAAAAACAACCGCACTTTACTTTAGATGGTTTATCCGTTGAACGTGTCGCCTGATATTAATTTTGTCCGGAGTGAATAGATGATTATCAAACCGAGTTTATGGCGAATTCCGCAGCCGAGCGCAGCGGTTTTCGCGCAGACCGAAGAAAAAGCCCGAATCCTGATCGAACGGATTCAATTAATTGTCCAGCGGCACAGTGATGCTCGTTTTGCCAGCAGTCTGGCGGTTGAAGATATGGTGATTACTGACGCCATTGCAAGTGCGGGAGCGTCGCTGAATGTTTTTACATTGGAAACCGGTCGTTTAAATCCGGAAACGCTGGCGCTGGTGGACGAAGTGAAGCAACGCTATCCCGGGTTGAATTTCAGCCTATTTCGACCGAATCCGGAACAGGTTCGGCAATATGAACAGGAAAAAGGGCGCAATGCGTTTTATGAAAGTGTGGAATTGCGCCGTGAATGCTGCTTTATCCGCAAAATCGAACCGCTGAACCGCGCCTTGCAAGGTGCAGACGCGTGGCTGACCGGTCAGCGCCGTGCACAATCGGTAACCCGAACCGAGCTGGCATTTCACGAACAGGACGGCAGTCGCGGTATAGATAAATATAACCCGATTTTTGACTGGAGCGAGTTGGAGGTCTGGGCTTATATTCTCGCCCGTCGAATTCCTTATAACGCGTTGTATGAGCAGGGCTATCCGAGTATCGGCTGCGAACCTTGCACTCGCCCAGTAAAACAAGAGGAAGATATCCGTGCCGGGCGCTGGTGGTGGGAAAATAAAGACAGCAAGGAATGCGGATTGCATAAGTAAATGCTCGTATTGCTGTGGTAAATATCAGCACGCGGCAGCATAACCGAATTTTATTAAATTAAATAAATTTTAAGCATGAAAAGGATGCAAACATCATGACAACACAATCCCAAACTCAAATCCAGAACGGTCATTTAGACTGGCTTGAAGCCGAATCCATTCATATTATCCGCGAAGTGGTGGCGGAATGTGAAAATCCGGCTTTGTTGTTTTCCGGCGGCAAGGATTCTGTTGTGCTGCTTGCCTTGGCACGCAAAGCCTTTCAGTTGGGGAATCGGGCGGTGCAATTGCCGTTTCCGTTAGTCCATATCGACACCGGACATAATTACCCGGAAGTGATTCAATTTCGCAATGAGCAGGTGGCGCAGCTCAATGCTCGACTGGTCGTTGGTCATGTGGAAAATTCAATTGCTCGCGGCACGGTGGTATTGCGTAAAGAAACCGACAGTCGTAATGCAGCGCAGGCGGTGACATTGTTGGAAACTATCGCCGAAAACGGCTTTGACGCCTTAATGGGCGGCGCACGACGTGATGAAGAAAAAGCGCGCGCCAAGGAACGGATTTTCTCTTTCCGCGATGAATTCGGTCAATGGGATCCAAAAGCCCAGCGTCCTGAATTGTGGTCTTTATATAACGCCAAACTGCACAAAGGCGAGAATATGCGCGTGTTCCCGATTTCCAACTGGACAGAGCTGGATATTTGGCAGTATATCGCACGCGAAAATTTGGCGTTGCCGTCGATTTACTACAGCCACAAGCGTGAAGTGGTGCGACGCAAAGGATTATTGGTGCCAGTGACCGCGTTAACCCCGAAAGCGGCAAACGAGCAAAGTGAAATACTGGATGTGCGTTTTCGCACTGTCGGCGACATCAGCTGCACCTGCCCTGTCGCCAGTACGGCAAAAAATGCGCTGGATATTATCCAAGAAACCGCCGTTGCCGATATTTCCGAACGCAGTGCTACGCGTTTGGACGATCAGACCAGTGAGGCGGCAATGGAAAAACGCAAAAAAGAAGGCTATTTCTAATTAAAAACCGACCGCACTTTTAGGTGCGGCAAGTTTTCTGCCTCCGTTGTCGATAGTGCAGGTAGCGGGATTGCGCAGTTAACCGAAATGAAAACAGAATAACAATAAAAGGACAGCATATGACACAACAGCTTACTCCCTTACGATTTATCACTGCCGGCAGCGTCGATGACGGCAAAAGCACCTTGATCGGACGCCTGCTGTATGACAGCAAAGCGTTACTGAGCGACCAGCTTAATGTGCTTAATCAGACAAAAAACAAAAGCAGCCAAGAAGCGATTGATTTTTCCTTATTAACCGACGGACTGGAAGCGGAACGCGAACAGGGCATCACTATTGATGTGGCATACCGCTATTTTTCCACGGCAAAACGCAAATTTATTATTGCTGATACGCCGGGGCATGAACAATATACGCGCAATATGGTTACCGGCGCCTCAACAGCTTCGGCGGCGATCGTGCTGGTGGACGCCTCGCAGCTTGATTTTTCCCGCGAACCGCTGGAATTACTGGCGCAAACCAAGCGACATTCCGCCGTCTTAAGCCATTTGAATTGCCCGCATATTATTGTGGCAGTGAACAAAATGGATTTGCTTCATTATAACGAAGAAAAATTCAATGCGATTCAGCGCAGTTATACGCTTCTGGCGCAGCAGCTGGGGCTGCAAAATGTGTATTTTGTGCCAGTGTCCGCGTTGTTAGGCGACAATCTGGTGTATAAAAGCGACAACACGCCGTGGTATCAGGGCGAACCGTTATTAACCATTCTGGAAAGTCTGCCGGCGGCTGACGACGGCGATATTCAAAGTGACGATTTTTATTTTCCGGTGCAGTTGGTGATTCGTCAGGACGCCGATAAGCAGGATGATTTCCGCGGTTATCAAGGGCGGATTGAAGCGGGCGATGTGCATGTCGGGCAGAAGATCCGCATCGAACCGTCCGCTTTGACGGCAACGGTAGTTGAAATTATTGCACCGAACGGCGAGGTAAAACAGGCGAAACGCGGAGATGTGATTACCTTGCGTCTGGATAAGGACATTGATATTTCTCGCGGCGATGTATTTGTGGCGGAACATTCGGCGTTACGTCCGAGCAAACAGGTGCATGCTACGCTGTGCTGGTTTGATGCGCGGGCGCTGAATCCGGCACGTAAATATCTGCTTAAACACGGTACGCAAACGGTGTTTGCGCGGGTCAGTGAAGTGGAGCAAGTGTTGGATATTAAGACGCTGTCCAATGCCAGCGGCGAAGAACAGATTCACATGAACGATATCGCGCAAGTGCGGTTAAGCCTGCAAAAGCCGATTGTTGCGACGACATATGACGTAAATGCCGCCGGCGGCGCCTTTATTTTAATTGATGAAGCCACCTATCACACTGTTGCGGCGGGCATGATTTTAGGATTGGAATAAAAATAGCGTAAAAACGCACCGCACTTTTTCACACATTATGATGCCAGCGGTGCGCAAGATTTGTTTCGATAAGCGCCATGCGCTTGCCGAGCAGTAACATAACTTTAACTGTGGGACAAACAATGACAAACACAACACATAATTTCCCTCTTAATGCCGAAACCGCCGCCTTCGTTGACGGGTTGGATAATCTGCAATTAGCTTGGCTTTCCGGCTATTGCTGGGCAAAAGCAAGAGGTGAGAGCGGGGCGGTCGAAGGCATTTCCGCCGTCGCGCCGGCTGCGGCTGCCGCGCCGTTGGCAGTGACTGTACTGTCGATTTCGCAAACCGGTAACGCCAAAGGAATTGCGGCGCAATTGGCAGCACGCTTGCAGCAGGAAAATATTGCGGTGACGCTGGTGTCCGCGAAGGATTATAAAGCGAAAAAAATCGCCGACGAGCAGTTGTTATTATTAGTGACCTCTACGCAGGGCGAGGGCGAACCGCCGGAAGAGGGCGTGGTGTTGTATAAGCTCCTGCATGGTAAAAAAGCGCCGAAACTGGATAGCCTGGACTTCGCGGTGCTGGGACTGGGCGATACTTCCTACCCAAATTTCTGTCAAGCTGGGAAAGATTTTGATCAGCGCTTGGCGGAATTAGGTGCGAAACGCTTATTGGAGCGCGTCGATGCGGATCTGGATTTCAGTGCCACCGCAACGCAGTGGATCGAGCATGTTGTGGCAGCCGTGAAACAAAAAACGGCTGCTGCGCCGACAGCGCTGACAAGTGCGGTTAGTTCATCGCAAGAAAAGACCGCGGAGAACCGTTATAACAAAGAAAATCCCTATGTTGCCACCTTGTTGACCAATCAGAAAATCACTGCCCGCCAATCGGAAAAAGATGTGCGTCATCTGGAATTTGATCTTGCCGATTCCGGGCTGACTTATCAGCCCGGCGATGCGCTCGGCGTATGGTTCGATAATGATCCCGCGCTGGTTGAGGAAATACTGAGCGCATTGGCGTTAAGCGGGGAAGAAAGCGTGCAGGCGGCAGGCAAAACGCTACCGATTCGCACCGCACTTTTATCCCATTTTGAACTAACGCAGAACACACCGGTGTTTATGAAAGCCTATGCCGAATTAGCCGGCAGTCAGGCGCTGAGTGAGTTGGTGGCGAAAACAGACCGATTAAGCGCATATGTGCAAAATACGCCGCCGGTGGATGTACTGCATGATTTTCCGGCAAAATTGAGCGCCGAACAGTTTGTGTCGCTGTTGCGTCCATTGGCGCCACGTTTGTATTCCATTTCTTCCGCCGCGGCGGAAGTGGGCGAAGAAGTTCATTTAAGCGTCGGAGTCGTGCGCTTTGAACATAACGGTAATGCCCGCGCCGGTGCCGCGTCCAGTTATCTTGCCGATCGGCTGGAGGAAGACGGACAAGTGCGGGTGTTTGTGGAACGCAATGACAATTTTCGCCTGCCGGCAGACAACGCTAAGCCGATTATTATGATTGGCTCCGGCACCGGCATTGCACCGTTCCGTGCCTTTGTTCAGCAGCGCGCCGCCGATCAGGCAGAAGGGAAAAACTGGCTGATTTTTGGCAACCAGCATTTTACTCAGGATTTCTTGTATCAGACCGAATGGCAGCAGTTTGCCAAAGACGGATTCTTGCACCGCTATGATTTTGCTTGGTCAAGAGATCAGGAAGAAAAAATCTATGTGCAGGATAAAATTCGTGAAAAAGCCACCGCACTTTGGCAGTGGTTGCAAGACGGCGCCTACCTTTATGTGTGCGGAGATGCAGCCAGAATGGCGAAAGACGTGGAAACCGCGCTGCTGGATGTGATCGCACAACAGGGCGGATTAAGCTCTGAAGATGCGGAAGAGTATTTGACCGAATTGCGTGAAGCGCGGCGTTATCAGCGGGATGTGTATTAAAATCCATGTTTCGGGCGAACCAACGATTTTGCCCTCTATCAGTATTATAATCGGAGTGAATAACCAATGAGCAAAGACAACCAAACCCCAAAACCGGATTGGCAGGATAAACCGCTGTCCGATAATGAACGCTTGAAATCGCAGAGTAATTTTCTGCGTGGGACGATTTTAGACGATTTACAAGACCCGTTGACCGGCGGCTTTAGAGGCGATAATTTTCAGCTGATCCGTTTCCACGGCATGTACGAACAAGATGACCGCGATATTCGGGCGGAACGGCTGGAAGAAAAGCTGGAACCGCTGAAATTTATGCTGTTGCGCTGCCGTTTGCCGGGCGGAATTATTCAGCCGTATCAATGGATTGAGATCGACAAATTTGCCCGCGAGCATACTTATTACCAATCTATCCGCCTGACTAACCGACAAACGTTCCAGTATCACGGCGTACCAAAAGGGCAGTTGCAGCCGATGCACCGCTTATTGCACAGTATCGGGCTGGACAGTATCGCCACGGCGGCAGATATGAACCGCAACGTGTTATGTACTTCAAATCCGATTGAATCGGAACTGCACCAGCAGGCATACGAATTTGCCAAAAAAATCTCCGAACATTTGTTGCCGCGCTCTCGCGGTTATTTGGATGTGTGGATTGACGGCAAAAAAATTGAAAGTTCCGATGACCTGTTTAAACAGGAAGAGGAGCCGATCTTAGGCAAAACCTTTTTACCGCGCAAATTTAAAACTGCGGTGGCGATTCCGCCGTTAAACGACGTGGATGTGTACGGCAATGATATGAATTTTATCGCCATACAGGATGAAAACGGGCAATTGTGCGGGTTTAACGTACTGGTGGGCGGTGGGCTGTCTTTTGAACACGGTAATACCAAAACCTATCCAAACGTGTCGCTTGAACTGGGTTATGTGCCGTTGGATAAAACCTTGGCGGCGGCAGAAGCGGTGGTGACCACTCAGCGTGATTTCGGCAACCGCAGCGACCGCAAAAACGCGCGTACCCGTTATACCATTCAGAACATGACGCTGGAAGGTTTCCGCGCCGAAGTGGAAAAACGCATGGGCATCAAATTCGAACCGACTCGTCCGTTTAAATTCACCGAGCGCGGCGACCGCATCGGCTGGGTACACGGAATCGACAAAAAATGGCATCTGACCTGTTTTATCGAAAGCGGACGTATTACCGATCAGCCGGGCAAACCGCTAATGACCGGTATGTTGGAACTGGCAAAAGTGCATAAAGGCGATTTCCGGATTACCGCGAATCAGAATATTATTATCGCGAATGTGGCGGAAGAGGATAAAGCGCAAATCGAAGCGATTGCCAGACAATACGGTTTGATTCGTTCGGATGTGACCAAACAGCGCGAATATTCCATGTCCTGTGTGTCCTTTCCAACTTGTCCGTTGGCAATGGCGGAAGCCGAGCGAATTTTGCCGGATTTTGTCACTGAACTGGATAAATTGATGGCAAAACATCACCTTTCCGATGATTATATTATCACCCGGGTGACTGGCTGCCCGAACGGCTGCGGTCGTGCCATGTTATCTGAAATAGGCTTGGTCGGAAAAGCCATCGGTCGCTATAACCTGCATATCGGCGGTGATCGTGAAGGAGTACGTATCCCGCGCCTGTATCGTGAGAACATTACCTTGCCTGAAATCATTGATGAACTTGATGGTTTGATCGGACGCTGGGCGACTGAACGGGAGGCAAACGAAGCGTTCGGTGATTTTGTGATCCGCAGCGGCATTATCAAACCGGTGGTTAATTCTCCGGTGGATTTCTGGGATGCCGCACTGATCCCAACTAAAACCGCTGAATAAACTATCTAAAAAACAACCGCACTTTGATCCGCCCCAAAAGTTGGGTTAAATAAAACGGATTAAGGTGCGGATTTTTATGACTAAACGCTACGTAATAACGCGAAAAGTATGCCATCATTTTCAGTTGTTAGGGGAGAAGTGCGGTTGATTTTCCAAGAGATTTTTCTTCTTTGAACCTTTGCGGTGTCATTCCTGTTTCACGTTTGAAAAATTTTACAAAATGGGTCGGTTCGTTAAAGCCAAGCTGTTCGCTGAGGGAGACAATAGACATAACGGCATGTACCAATTGGCGTTTGGCTCCGAGAATAATCCGTTGATTGATAAGTGTTTTGGCGGTTT
Source organism: Necropsobacter massiliensis (assembly GCF_000827595.2). Classification (GTDB taxonomy): domain Bacteria; phylum Pseudomonadota; class Gammaproteobacteria; order Enterobacterales; family Pasteurellaceae; genus Necropsobacter; species Necropsobacter massiliensis. Next base: position 397,926 of record NZ_LN776178.1, read on the forward strand.
GTTTGCGAATTAAAACACAAGCGCGGTTTAAGCTTTTTTCGCTACATGCCAATTTTTCTGCATATTGCTTCACTTGATGCCACTCGTAGAAATGGCGGTCAAGCAGTTGGCAAAATTTTTCAAACCGTGCCACTAAACGAGGAGGATAAGGCAAGGTTGGCTTGATGTCTAAGCTCGCCAATCGCCACAATAATGCATAACATTGGTGGTGAATAAGTTGTTGTTGAACTGGCGAATAAGGTTTTTGACAATCTTGTTTGAGTTGCACAATGCCTTGCTTCATCGTATTGAAATCTGTTTCTGTCAGCTGGACATTAGCTTGGACTTGGCTGAATTGATTCAATTCCGGAAGATAATTAATCATCATTACCCAACCTTCCCAGTTTTTATCCTTGCCAAAACTATGCGCTTGTCCTTTTTTCACCCACATTACCGTCCCTTTTTGACAAAAGTACGGCTCAAAGTCGAGCCATAATGTGCCGTTGCCTCCCGTATTCAAAATCACCATATCACATTGGTAGATGTAGGTTCGTTGTATCATTTCATCGGAACAGCGTTGTCGTAAGTTGGCAACGCTAAAAATTTCTACATTGTAGTCATAATTTTTTCGAGGCTGGTAATTTAATGGTATGGTTTGTTTTTGTCTTAAATTTGCCATGATAATGGGGTGTTTTCGCCTTTTTTGCTTTGATAATTGCATTATAATACCATCAAATTTATTCAAAGAACGAGGGGATTATGGGAGATTTTCAATACACCTCTGAACAAGCTCAATTAGCGAAACGGATTATTGAGTTAGAAAAACAAGCGTTAGATAAATGGTTTAAAGGCGATACATCAGGGTATCGCGAATTGTGGTCAAAACAAAATTTCAGTTATTTTGATATTGCAAGCCCAGTACGGATTGATAGCTATGAAAAGATTTGTGAATTTTTAAATGGCATTGAAGGCAATCTCTTTGCGGAAAATTATGATTTTTGCCATCCTCGTGTGCAATTTGCACCGGATTTGGCTATTTTAACTTATCAATTACATGCAGATACCAATCTTATTGATATGCACTATAACTGCATTGAGATTTATCAAAAAGAAGATGAAGATTGGAAAGTGATCCATTCTACCTGGTCGGCCATTCGTCCGATGGATTGGGATTTCAGTAAGATAAAGGCTGAAGTGTAACAATTCTGTATTGTAATTTTGCTAAATAAGGAGTGTTAAATGACTCAAGCGCAACAAATCTTCGATTATGCTGCCTGCCAATACAGTACGCAACCTGAATACCTTTGGGCAAAATTTCCGGAATACGCCGTCTTGCGCCATAACAATGCCAAGGGGAAATGGTATGCTCTTATCGGAAAAATTGCTAAAGCAAAACTAGGCTTGCAAGGTGAAGGCGAAACGGATTTCATTAACTTGAAATGTCCACCAGATATGGTAAATATCTTACAGCAAGCCCCACATTTTCTGCCTGCCTACCATATGAATAAAATCCACTGGCTGACGATTGTGCTAGATCATGGCGTGCAAATAGACGAAATCTTGAAACTGCTTGATTGGAGTTATGATTTAACGAAGTAAAAATAGTTGTTGTAGGTGGCATACCCGACACTAGCTTGTAGAATGGAGTTCTGTTCATCCTATAATTACTGCGAAAAACGACCGCACTTTTATGTGAGCAGCCCTATTTTAAGGAGATAAACATGGCTACTTATTCCGATTTATTGATTGATACAGTAAACCCTGCTTATGAACGGTTTGTCCGCGCTTTTGATGGAATTAGTTAAGCCATAGAGTGATAGTGCGGTTGTCAGTGTTCACATACCCCTTGAGGGGCATGTGAGTTCCTAGGGCTTATAAAGTAACCTAAAAACCGCACGTTTTACGTGCGGATTGTTGTTTAAATTTAATGCTGTTGTTTCATGGCATCGGCGATGAGTTCGGCCTCCGGTCCGAGAATAATCTGTAATCCGTGTTCGCCCAGTTTAACATTGCCTTTTGAACCCAGCGCTCTTAGCTGTAATTCGTCAATTTTGCTCATATCAACCAAGGTGAGGCGCAGACGGGTGATGCAGGCGTCGATATTAGATAGGTTGTCTGCACCGCCCAGGGCGTCAATAAAGGCGGCGGCTTGTTGCTCATAAGAGACCGCCTGATTTTGAGTTTGCAGGCTTTCGTCTTCTTCGCGCCCCGGTGTCTTTAAATTAAAAGCTTTAATGATGGCACGGAAAAGCGCGTAGTAAATTACCGCGAAAACCAGCCCTTGCACGATAAGCATATACCATTCGGTTGCCAGCGGATTACGTGAAGAAAGCACCAGATCGACCAGACCAGCGCTGAAACCGAAGCCGGCAATCCAGTGCATTGTGGCGGCGATAAACACCGAAATACCGGTTAGCAACGCATGTACAACATAAAGCAGCGGTGCGACAAACATGAAAGAGAATTCCAACGGTTCGGTAATACCGGTAAAGAAAGAGGCTAATGCGGCAGCAAGCATAATGGATGCTACTTGGACTTTTTTCGCCGGTTTGGCGCTATGATAAATCGCCAGTGCGGCAGCTGGTAAACCGAACATCATGACTGGGAAGAAGCCCGCCTGATACATTCCAGTAACGCCCAGTATGGCTTTGCCTTCTGCTAGCGATTGCGCGCCGCCTAAGAAATTCGGAATATCGTTAATGCCGGCAACATCAAACCAGAATACGGAGTTTAATGCGTGATGTAAGCCGACCGGAATGAGCAGACGGTTTAGGAAGCCGTAAATGCCAGCGCCGAATGCGCCCAGATCTTTGATATATTCGCCGAAACTGACTAACCCGTTGAAAATCGCCGGCCAAACATACAGCAGAATAAAGGCGACGAGGATCATGAACAACGATACGATAATCGGCACTAGCCGTTTTCCGCTGAAAAACGCCAGTGCTTTCGGCAGTTCGACCTGATAGAAACGGTTATACAGTTCCGCCGAAATCACACCGACTAAAATGCCGATAAACTGATTGTTGATTTTGCCGAATGCGGCAGGCACTTCTTCTGCCGTGATACCTTCCAACTGGGCAACGCTGCCCGGAGACAGCAGGGTAGTCAGTACTAAATAACCGACCAACCCGGACAGCGCGGCGGAACCGTGTTTGTCATTGGACATACCGAACGCCACCCCGACCGCAAACAGGATTGCCATATTATCAATAATTGCTGCGCCGGATTTGATCAATAATGCGGCTAACTGGCTGTTGGCACCCCAGCCGTCGGGGTCGATCCAATAGCCGATACCCATTAATACGGCAGCTGCCGGCAGGGCGGCAACGGGTACCATTAATGCGCGCCCTATTTTTTGTAGATAATTTAATACGCTCATAACAGCTCCTTAACTTTGATGTTGAAGTTGGCAGTGAAAATATCAGTGATTCTCGTGATTTGGTGGAGTTAATGAAGAATTACTTCATTAATAAACGATTATAGGGTGATAATTTCACTTTGCAAATTAAAGCATCGGTTTTGTGATTGCTATCACTAATTTTACGTAGGGTGCGAAATTGATCTTGGATTTGGAGGTAATATTATTTTATAATCTTTTTTATGAAATTTTTCTTCATTATTTGGTCATTATTTTAGCACGGAGATTTTTTATGCGCTTGATTCCTCTAAAAACATCGGAACATGTCAGTAAATGGGCGGCTCGTCATATTGTGGAGCGAATTAACACCTTTGCGCCGACAGCAGAACGTCCTTTTGTCTTGGGGCTACCCACCGGCGGTACGCCGCTACAGACCTATAAAGAACTGATTAAGCTCTATCAGGCGGGCGAAGTCAGTTTTAAGCATGTGGTGACGTTTAATATGGATGAGTATGTGGGGTTGCCGAAGGAACACCCAGAAAGTTATCATTCTTTTATGTATAATAATTTCTTCAACCATGTCGATATTCAGGAAAAAAATATTAATATTTTAGACGGTAATACGGATGATCATGATGCCGAATGCCGTCGCTATGAAGATAAGATTAAATCTTATGGTAAAATTAATCTGTTTATGGGCGGCGTCGGTGTTGACGGGCATATTGCATTTAATGAACCAGCGTCTTCTCTTGCTTCCCGCACCCGGATCAAAACATTAACTGAAGATACGCTGATCGCCAATTCACGTTTTTTTGATAATGATGTCAATAAAGTACCGAAATATGCGCTGACTATCGGCGTGGCGACGTTGCTTGATGCCGAAGAAGTCATGTTACTGGTTACCGGCTATAACAAGGCGCTGGCGCTGCGAGCGGGAGTGGAAGGCAGTGTAAACCATTTCTGGACAATCAGCGCGCTGCAATTACATCGTCATGCGATTTTTGTCTGTGATGAACCGGCTACGCAGGAACTCAAAGTCAAAACAGTGAAATATTTTAGCGAGTTAGAGGCTAAGGCAATTCACAGCGTATTGTAAGCAGTTTTAACAAAACGGAGAGGAAAGATGAAATATGCGTTTACCAATGCGGTCGTTTATACCGCAAAAGACGTGCTGTACGGACATGCGGTAGTGGTTGAAAAGGATAAAATCATAGCCGTGGTCGCCGAACAGGACTTGCCTGAAAATATGCAAAAAATCGATTTGCACGGCAATAATCTGACTGCCGGCTTTATTGATTTGCAGCTTAACGGTTGCGGTGGCGTAATGTTTAACGAAGACGTCAGCGTCAGAACGCTGGAAATTATGCAGGCAACCAACCTTAAGTCCGGCACAACCAGCTATCTGCCGACGTTTATCACTTCGCCCGATGAAGGGATGAAAAGTGCGGTTCAGATTATGCGCGATTATTTGAGTAAATATCGCAATCAGGCTCTAGGGCTGCATTTGGAAGGGCCGTATATCAGCGTGGAGAAAAAGGGCGTACACCGCGAAGAATATGTACGCACGATCAGCCCGGAAATGAAAGCGTTTTTATTGGCGAATGCGGATGTGATCACAAAACTGACGTTGGCGCCGGAAAATCCGACTGCACAATGGATTCAAGATTTCGTCGCAAGCGGGATTGTGGTGTCTATCGGACATTCCAATGCAACCTATGAGCAGGCGCGTCGCGCCATTGATGCCGGTGCGTGTTTTGCCACGCATTTGCATAATGCGATGTCGCCGATAAGCTCCGGACGGGAGATGGGAGCTGTCGGCGCAGTGCTGAGCAGTGATGTTTATAGCGGCGTCATTGTGGACGGTCTGCATGTGACATTTGACAATATTCGTCTGGATAAACAATTGAAAGGCGATAAACTCTGTATTGTCACCGATGCAACCGCAGCGGCGGGGGCGCACATCGATTCTTTTGAGTTCGTGGGTAAAACCGTCTATGTACGGGACGGTAAATGCTATGATGTTAATGGTACCTTAGGCGGTTCTGCCATTACTATGATTGAATCGGTGGAAAATGCGGTGAAATATGTCGGTATTCCGTTAGACGAAACTTTACGCATGTGTAATTATTATCCGGCGAAAGCGATTGGCGTAGATGACCGTTTAGGTTCAATTGAAGCGGGAAAAATCGCTAACCTGACAGTATTCACTCATGATTTCAAGGTGATAGGTACCGCTGTCAACGGTGAATGGAAATTGAATTAAAATCGACCGCACTCTTATGGATGAAAGGCAGCTTAGGCTGTCTTTTTTAATGCTAGGAATTCTGTAAAATTCATTCTAAAATAGCCGAGTTTATTGTTTTTAGCTGTGGGAGAATTGAAATGCAGGAAAATCATCAGATAGCCAACGTTGATTTCGTAAAACAGATGAATAGTGCGGTCGTCTATAAATTGATTGATCAACAGGGACCGATTTCCCGTATTCAAATCTCCGAGCTTAGCCAGCTTGCACCGGCAAGCGTCACTAAAATCACTCGTAGTTTGCTCGGTCGCGGTTTAATTAAAGAGGTTGAACAGCAGGAATCCACCGGCGGCAGACGCGCCACCTCCATTGTGGCAGAACATAAAGCATTTCGTGCGATTTTGGTTCGTTTGGAGTGTAAACACATTACATTCGCGATGATGGATCTATCCACCAAATTGCTGAAAAAAGACATTGTCGATTTGCCCGAATATACCAATGTTTATGATATTGAAGCCTTTTTGTGTCAACAACTGGAGGCTTTTATGCAGGCTAACCGCAAACGCCAGCGTGAATTTATCGCCATCGGTATCACCGTGCCTGGGTTTGTGGAGGTGAAAACCAATACGATTTTGCATATTCCTCATCTGGAACTCGACGAACCTTGGGCGCTAGCGCAGAATATCGAACGGTGTTTCGGGCTGATGACCTTTGTTGGTCATGAGGTACGCAGTCTTGCACTGGCTGAACATTATTTCGGTGTGACTAAAGACTGTTATGATTCTCTGCTGCTGCGCATTCATCGCGGCGTCAGTGCTGGTATTGTCATTAATCATGAAGTGTTCTTAGGCTATAAGAATAATGCCGGTGAACTTGGTCATATTCAGGTAGATCCGCTCGGCAAGCGCTGTTTTTGCGGTAATGTGGGTTGTCTGGAAACCGTGGTCAGCAACTCGGCAATTGAGGATAAAATGCAGAAGTTGCTGGAAGACGGTTATACCAGTAAATGGCTGTCGCTGGAAAGCCATGATATTGATGCCATTTGCAAGGCGAGTAATAAACAGGATGCGGTCGCAACGGAACTGATTGAACATGTGGGGGTGCAAATCGGGCGCGTGTTGGCGATGACGGTTAATATGTTTAATCCTGAAAAAATTGTGATCTCAGGGGAAATTACGCAGGCCAAAAGCGTGCTGTTCGCCGCCATTCGTAAAACGTTGGAAAGTCATGCGTTGCCGTCCTTTGTGAAAACTACGCCGTTGGTGGTTTCCGCGCTGGAAAATGAGGATGTTATCGGCGCGTTTGCACTGATTAAACGGGCGTTGCTGGACGGCAGTTTATTGCAGCGCTTACTGGCGGAATAAAAGTGCGGTTACTTTTAGATCGATTTGTATAATCTCTATCCGAATAACCGAGAAATAAAATAATTCTGTAAAAAAAGAGTTGACGACTGCGGCGGATATCCGCATAATTAGCCCCGCAAAGCCGATGAGGTGAATGCAGATATAATGGCTATGTAGCTCAGCTGGTTAGAGCACAACACTCATAATGTTGGGGTCACAGGTTCGAATCCCGTCATAGCCACCATATTTGCGGGACTGGCGAAATTGGTAGACGCACCAGATTTAGGTTCTGGCGCCGCGAGGTGTGTGGGTTCAAGTCCCTCGTCCCGCACCATTCATTAGCTTGCAGTCATTAAAGTAGGTGGGGTATCGCCAAGTGGTAAGGCACCGGGTTTTGATCTCGGCATCCCTAGGTTCGAATCCTAGTACCCCAGCCATCTTACCTGATTTAAGAATTCCGAGATTAAGATATTCAATTGGGGTATCGCCAAGTGGTAAGGCACCGGGTTTTGATCTCGGCATTCCTAGGTTCGAATCCTAGTACCCCAGCCATAGTTTCGGGTGTCTTGTAAAGGTTTTGAACTCAGCAACCTCAGTTGGGGTATCGCCAAGCGGTAAGGCACCGGATTCTGATTCCGGCATTCCTAGGTTCGAATCCTAGTACCCCAGCCATTTCATTTACTCTCAATTGCTTTTATTTATCTGTCCCATTATTTTGTTTGTATTGCCTGTTTTTTATGACGTTGATAAGAAATTTGCAAAAAAACGATTAACTGCTTCAGCGCATGCAATAGGCAGAGGGTTTCGCTTTATATTTATTGTGATTCGATACTTAATGCTAAAATCATCACTGTTTACAGTGATTATGAATCCTAATTTCAGCTTAATATACTGTAAAAATGGTATTTTGCATTATTTTCTAATTGTTATGCTGTTCATAATCCGCCACAAATATATTACAATCGACTTCCTTTTATTTATCTTACAGAAAGCAACTATTATGAATGAAGAACAAAAACAAACGGAAAAATCGACTTGGGCGTCGAGATTCAGTGCATTAGGTCCCGGCATCTTAATGGCGTCCGCCGCAGTTGGCGGCTCGCATATTATTGCTTCCACACAGGCCGGCGCCATTTACGGCTGGCAATTGGCGATCATTATTATTCTGGCTAATGTATTCAAATACCCGTTTTTCCGTTTCGGCGTGCAATATACTTTAGACAGCGGCAATACGCTGCTTGAGGGTTACCGCCAAAAAGGCAAACTGTATCTGTGGATTTTCTTTTTGTTAAATATCTTCGCAACGATCATTAATACTGCGGCGGTCGGCTTATTGTGTGCGGCGATTTTAACGTTTGTACTACCAGTGCCCGTACCTGTGCCGACGCTTAGCCTGATTGTGATTGCGTTAAGTACCGCAATTTTATTGCTCGGCAAATACCGTATTCTGGACGGGTTATCCAAACTGATTATGATTGCCTTAACGGTGACAACGGTTGCCGCAGTAGTGATCGCGTTAATGCGTACAGGCGTTCAGGGCGTTGCTCCGGCGGATTATATTGCGCCGTCACCGTGGAACCTCGGCGCGTTGGCCTTTATTGTGGCATTAATGGGCTGGATGCCAGCGCCGATTGAAATTTCCGCGATCAATTCCATGTGGGTGGTGGCAAAACGGCGGCTGACTAAGGTTTCTTATAAAGACGGCATTTTCGATTTTAATGTGGGCTTTATTGGCACTGCGATTCTGGCGATAGTCTTTTTGGCTCTAGGCGCATTGGTACAATACGGCTCCGGCGATACGGTAGAAATGGTAGGCGGAAAATATATCGCTCAACTAATTAATATGTATGCCTCGACAATCGGCGACTGGGCGCGCGGTTTGATCGCATTTATCGCCTTTATGTGTATGTTCGGTACCACCATTACGGTGATTGACGGCTATTCCCGCACCAATGTGGAAAGCCTGCGCCTGATTTTAGGCAAGAAAGAAAGCCGCCCGAGCATTTTGAATTCGGCGATTATTTTCGCCGCACTTTCCGGTCTGGCGATTATTTTCTACTTTAATAATGCCGTAGGACCGATGCTGAAATTTGCCATGATTGCTTCCTTCGTGTCAACGCCGGTATTTGCGTGGCTAAATTTATCGCTGGTATTAAACGGCAAGCATCAGGTGAAAGGTGGCTTGTTATGGTTATCGTTTATCGGGCTGGTTTATCTAAGCGCATTTACCTTGCTTTTCATCGTACAGCAGGCGGGTTGGCTGAATTAAACTGAAATTACTGAAAAAGCGACCGCACTTTTATCACCCCGACGACTGTCGAAGCGTGAAAAAGTGCGGTCATATTTTTGTGTGTTTTTTAACCCTTAATGCCTTTATGTCTGAGCAAGGCATCCAGCTGTGGTGCACGACCTCTGAAACGTTTAAACAGCGTCATTGGCTCTTCCGAGCCGCCGCGGGTCAGGATTTCGTCCAGATAGGATTGACCGGTCGTCGGGTTGAAAATACCTTCTTCTTCAAAACGGGAAAAGGCGTCGGCGGACAGCACTTCTGCCCATAAATAGCTGTAATAACCCGCCGCATAGCCTCCGGCGAAAATGTGGCTAAAACTGTGTGCCGGTCTTGCCCAATCGACACTTTTGATCACCGCCACTTGCGCTTTGACCTGCTGCAAGGTTTCTGCAATCTGATTGGCTTTTCCTGCCGTGAAATAATGATGCAGGCGGAAATCGAACAGTCCGAATTCCAATTGACGCAGTACAAACATAGCAGCTTGGAAATTTTTGGCTTCCAGCAGCCGGTCTAGTTTTTCTTTCGGCAACGGTTCGCCTGTTTCGTAATGACCAGAAATAAACGCTAATGCTTCTTCTTGCCAGCACCAATTTTCTAAAAATTGACTTGGCAATTCCACCGCATCCCAAGGCACGCCGTTAATTCCTGCCACATCGGCGACATCAATTTGCGTCAGCATGTGATGGATACCGTGTCCGAATTCATGGAACAGGGTAGTGACTTCGTCATGGGTGAATAGTGCCGGTTTATCGCCGACCGGGGCGTTAAAATTACAGGTTAGATAAGCAACCGGGGTTTGGAACGTGCCGTCCGCTTTGCGTCTGCGCCCGATACAGTCATCCATCCACGCACCGCCACGTTTATTTTCTCGGGCGTACAGATCGAGATAAAAACTGCCGCGCAGTTGATCATCGGCATCAATTAAATCAAAGAAACGCACGTCTTTATGCCAGCTGTCCACATTAAAACGTTCTATCACGCGGATATTGAAAATGCGCTTAATCACTTCAAACAGACCGGTGAGAACTTTTTCTTCTGGGAAATATGGGCGCAATTCTTCGTCGTTAATCGCATACAGATGTTGCTTTTGTTTTTCGCTATAAAAGGCTATGTCCCAAGGTTCAAGTGCGGTCTGATTACACTGTGTTTGGCAAAATGCCTGTAACGCCGCCAGTTCGCGTTCACCTTGCGGTTTTGAGCGCGCGGCGAGATTATTCAGAAAATCCAGCACCTGCTGCGGGCTTTCCGCCATTTTAGTTGCCAGCGACAATTCGCTGTAAGTGCGGAAATCCAGTAATTTTGCCAGCTCAAGGCGCAGGTTCAGAATTTCTTCCATAATCGCCGAGTTGTCCCATTTGCCAGCGTTCGGACCTTGTTCCGAGGCGCGGGTAACGAAAGCGCGATACATTTCTTCACGCAGTTGTCGGTTTTCACAATAAGTCATGACCGGTAAATAGCTTGGAAATTCCAGCGTAAAGCGATAACCGTCCAGTCCTTTGTTTTGTGCCGATTGTTTCGCCGCCTGTAGCGCACTTTCCGGCAGACCTTGGAGCAGGCTTTCGTCATCAATGACTTTTTCCCAGCCCATAGTGGCATCCAGTACGTTATTGCTGAATTGCGCGCTGAGTTCCGACAGGCGCGAGACGATTTCGCCGTAGCGTTTTTGTTTTTTCGGCGCTAAAGAAATGCCGGACAGTTTGAAATCGCGCAAGGCATTGTCGATGGATTTTTGCTGTGCCATGCTGTAATGGGCAAATTCAGGGCTGTTTTTCAGCGCTAGATAAGCCTGATACAAGCCCTTATGTTGTCCCAGCCAAGTGCTGTATTCGGATAACAACGGCAGACAGGCTTGATACGCCTCACGCAATGCCGGGCTGTTTTTTACCGCGTTTAAATGGCTGATCGGCGACCACGCCTTGCTTAAACGATCGCCGCTTTCCGTTAGTGGTTGAATCAAATTTTCCCAACTGAAGTGCGGTTGTGTTAACAAACGTTCCACCTCTGCGCGGCAGTCTTTAATCAATTGTTCCACCGCCGGGCGGATGTGTTCGGGTTTGATAAGCGAAAATTGCGGCAGTTCCGTTGCGTTCAATAATGGATTAGACATAAAACGATCCTTAAAAAATAAGCAGACCCGAGCTCGGGCGTGAAAAGATTTAACTATAAATATGGGCAAATTTTATAATATCCAGCTTGAAAAATCTAAAAAATCCCGGATAATTGAGAATTATTTTTATTTGATAAGGGCGATAATGAAAGCAATTTATATTCTACTGGGCTGTTTTTTTCTTGCGTTGGGCGTGTTGGGAGTGATTTTGCCGATGCTGCCAGCAACACCTTTTTTGTTGCTCACTCTGTTTTTCTTTGCGAAAGGCTCTGATCGGCTGCATCAGTGGTTTTTACAAACCGAATTATACAATAAACATCTCAAATCATTTAAAGAACAGCGTGCTTTAAGTCAGAAGTCGAAATGCTGGATTCTGGCGTTTGCAACGCTGATGTTGTCCATCGGTTTTTATTTTTCGCCGGGCGTGCTGGCAAAAAGTATCATTGTTTGCGTGTTGTTGATTAAATATTGGTTCTTTTTCTTCTGGGTTAAGACTGTCAAAGAATAAATTGGTATTCACTGCGCATTTTTGTATAATGCCGCTATCTTTGCGGCAACCGTTTATGCGTCATGTTTAATTTCCCCTTATCTCTCCATTCTTTGTTTTCGCTGAAAAGTGCGGTGTTTTTTTGCGCTGTTTTAGGGCTAAGCGCCTGCGATCAGCCGGTGCAACCTTCCGAGTCTTCTGCGCTGCCACCTGTGTCCGCGCCGCAAGTTAACGTTGAAGTGCTGACGCGCGGAGTGTATGGCGATTTGGTGATCAGCCCGTCGGCGTTACAAAATGAAGAGCAAAGCATTTTTTTGCGTGATATTTTGGAAGGGCTGGTGATTTATGATCCGCACGGACGGATTATTCCCGCGGTGGCAGAAAGTTGGCGGACAGAAGATAATAAAAACTGGACATTTGTGTTACGCGACGATGCCAAATGGTCAAACGGCGAGCCTGTCACCGCCAGCGATTTTGTGCGCAGCTGGCAGCTGCTAGCACGTTCCGATAGCCCGTTAAAATCTTATTTAACCTTTCTCAATTTACAGCATGCCCCAGAAGTTATTGCCGGTGAGTTGCCGGTGGAAAAACTTGGGGTAGATGCTATCGGCGAGCGGGAACTGCGCATCCGTTTGGATAAAGCGAAGCCTTATTTGCCCGCCATGCTGGTACATCCGGTGTTGTTGCCGCAATATCTCAACGCACACAGCGGTTTTGTCACAAATGGCGCTTATACGGTAGCGGGACAGCAGAATGATATGATTCATTTGGTAAAAAATCCTTATTATCGGGCGGCGGAGCAGGGCTTTTTTAAACAGGTAGATTATCGCAAGATTACCCCGCAGCAAGGGTTAAACGAACTGGATTTAGTGCATAACCCGGCGTCGTCCCATAGCGCGATTAGCTATCTGCCGACATTATGCAGTTATTATTATGAATTTAATTTTAAGGATCCGATTCTGGCGAAAAGTGCGGTCCGAAAAGCGTTAGTTTCCATGATGTCGGCGCGTAATTTGGTTCGGCATGAGTTGCCGGCGATGCAGGCGAGTAGCCATTTATTGCCGCAATCCATGCGGATGGAACAGGAAAGTCGTTGGGAACCGGTGTTGGTGGAGCAATTGTTGCAGCAAAACGGCATTAATGAAAAAACGCCGTTGCAGTTGCACCTCACCTTTGATCAGGACGGCATACACCCGCGTGTTGCACAAGGGTTGATGCAGATGTTGTCGCAGTCGGATATGATTCGGATTAGCGCCGAACCAGTTTCTTGGCAGCAATTGCTGGAAAAACGGGCGACAGGCGATTTTCAGATTATCCGCTCCGGCTGGTGCGCCGATTATCACGAACCTTCCGCTTTTCTGATGAATTTCTATTCCGCCGGGCCTGATAATAAAAGCGGTTACAGTAATAAAAAGGTGGATCAGTTACTGGAGCAAACCTTGCAGAACATATCCGAGCAGGAACGCAGTGCATTGTACGCACAGGTTATTGATATTTTGCAGCAGGACAATGTGGTGCTACCGGTTTTTCAATATACCGCCGCGGTTTATATTGATCCGAGTTTGGACGGCATTGACCGCCTTAATCCGACGCAGACGATTTACAGTAAGGACTTATTCCGGCGCCGAATTGAACCTCATGAATAAACCGTTTAATTCGCCGGCACAGCCTCTTCCACCGGGGCGCTGTTGGCGGGTGCAGTCGGTTTTAACACATCCCACAGGCTTTCTCGTTGTGTCGAACCGTCCTCTGACGATGAACGGACAGGCGATGATGAACAAAAGGATTGATTACGATCTGCCCACACCGGAATTTTGCGCGCACTGTCGCAATCCCAGCTGCCGTAAGCATTAATGCCGACCCATTTAATATCTGACGGCGTATGCAGTTTCAACGGCGTGGCTGAAAAACGCTGTAAATAATCCCGATAAACCTGCAACGCACCGCTGGCACCGGTCAGATTGGTGTCGCCGTTGTCATCGCGCCCCAGCCATACCGTGACCACATGGTTGCCGTCAATACCGACGAACCAAGTATCGCGCGCATCGTTGGTGGTACCGGTTTTGCCAGCCAGATGTAAATGGGCGAAGTGGTTTTGTAAGCTACGTCCGGTGCCGCGTTCCACCACTTGCTGCATCGCGAATAAGGTCTGAAATGCGGCTTCGCGCGGTACCACCTGGTCTGCTTCCATTGCCCGCTGATAAAGCAGATTGCCCTGCTGATCGGCGATACTGTCGATAGTCGCAAGTCCGATGCTGGCGCCTTCATTGGCGATGGTTTGATAAAGTTTGGTGACTTCATACGGCGAGATCGCATAAGCGCCAAGCAAGGTTGACGGCAGTTTCGGAATGCTGACGTTGTCCCAGCCCATTGCTTTTTGGGTGTTGATGACGTTATTTAATCCGACTTTCATCCCGATATTCACGGTAGGAATATTCAGCGAGCGGACTAAGGCATCCATTAACATCACCGAGCCGCTGTATTTGCGGTCATAATTGCGCGGTTGCCACGGCGGGCTGCCTTTGACATGAATGGTTATCGGCTGATTTTGAATCGGCGTGTTGAGGCGAAATTGCTGCGGATTGGCAAGTGCGGTCAAATAAACCGAAGGTTTTACCAGCGAACCAATTTGACGGCGTGCGCTGAATGCTCGGTTAAAGCCGGCATAGCCGGTTTGCAGTCCGCCGACAACGGCTCTGACCTCGCCACTGCGGTAATCGGCAACCACCATTGCCGACTCCAGATGCGGGTTTTTATATTTTAGCTGTAATTCGGACACGGCATTAATCACGGCGTTTTCTGCATAATGTTGCTGTTTTTCGTCCAAGGTGGAGAAAATCCGCGCACCGGATAGCGCCGCGGCTTTGTTTTCACCGAGGCGCTGACGTAATTCTGCCTGTAGGGTTTGTAAAAACGCCGGATATTTACGGTTGATTTTACCGCGTTGCTGCACGCCTAACGGGCGCTTGCTCAGCATATCGTATAATTCGTTGCTGATAACTTTATGTTCCAAGAGCAGATGCAGCACCACATTACGGCGCTCAAGGGCATTGTTTGGATTGCGCCAAGGATTATACAGTGACGGACCTTTGACCATTCCCACCAATAACGCAATCTGGTCCAGACTGATTTCCCGAATGGAGCGCCCAAAATAGAAATGGCTGGCAAGTTCAAAGCCATGAATTTGGGTATCGCCGTTTTGCCCCAGATAGATTTCGTTTAAATAGGTTTCCAGAATGCGGTTTTTGTCATAACGCGAATCAAGAATTAGCGCCATAAGAGCTTCGTTAATTTTTCGGCTGAAAGAACGCTCGTTGCTGAGAAACAGATTTTTAACTAATTGTTGGGTCAGCGTGCTACCGCCTTGTACGCGGTGCCCCGCTTGAATATTGGCGATCAGCGCTCGCATGATACCGACCGGACTGATTCCGTCATGAGTGTAGAAGTGGCGGTCTTCCGTCAGCAATAAGGCATCAATCAGCAGGCGCGGATAATTTTGCAGCGCAATCGCCAGCCGTTCTTCTTTGTCCGAGTGCAGCATGGCGATGAGTTTCGGTGCTAGCGAAAACGCCTCAATGGCTTTGACGTTAACGAGATCTTCAATCACGCTGAGTTTGTTGTCATTAAAACGCAACCGAAAAACCCGTTGCGCTTCGGGATGTTGCGGAAAGGGAAAGGCGCCGCGCAGCAGCACAATGGTGTCGTTTTCAATTTTAAAATCGCCCGGTGCGGCAACCATGGTGGTTTGGCGATAGTTGTTTTCCAACAATACCTGTTTGACTTGTTCCAGGCTTAGCGCATCGCTTAAACGAATACTGTCGATACGGCCGTACACCTCAGCGGGCAACTGCCATACCTGACCGTCCATTTTGGAGCGGATTTTGCCGTCCAGATAAATGCCGTAAAAAGCGATATAGCACAGCGCAACAAAGGCGATTTTTATCAATAAAACGCGCAGCGACGTTTTTTTCTGTGCGTTGGGAGCATCTGTCTGGGGGTTGTCGTTGTGCTGTTCGTTTGCCATCTGTTATCCGCGCAGCGAGGCGTTAAAGGTTAAATAGGATTGTAAGAAACGTTCGAAATCTTCCGGTCCGCAAAAGGCAATGCTTTCGGCGTCATAATAGTGGAAATCTTCTTCCGTTTCGTCCTGACTGTCAATGTCCAGATTGTTGGCTTTAATCATGACTTCTTCGGCATTGATAAACAGGCTGTATTCGCGCCCGATAAGACGGGTTTCGGCGGGAAAAGTCAGCGTGGAGGCTTGTTGCAGCAGGGCAAGTGCGGTCGAAATTAACTGCGAATTAGACCGCACTTCAATATTAACCCAATTTGCCAGCGCTTCGTGCCCCATAGAACATGTGGCTATAATATCGCCTGCAGAATACGTGAACTGAAAATCCATGCCGTCAGATACTGAATGAAGAACCACAACCGCAGGTGGTGGTGGCGTTTGGGTTATTGACGACAAAACGCGAACCTTCCAGCCCTTCGGTGTAATCAACGGTGCCGCCAATCAGATATTGCAGGCTCATAGGATCGATCACCAACTGAACGCCAGCATTTTCCACGGTCAGATCGCCTTCATTCACTTTCTCGTCAAAAGTAAAACCATATTGGAAACCGCTACAACCGCCGCCGGTAATATAAACGCGCAGTTTCAGCGCGCTGTTTTCTTCTTCGGTAATCAGCGCTTTGACTTTCTGTGCCGCCGCATCGGTAAAGGTTAGGGGGACTGTCATTTCTGTCATAATTTATCTCGTCTGTTATTTCATCGTTACTATTGAATGGGCGTATTATCTAATAACCCACCAATCCATTCAAGAATTTATCAAGGATTTTTCTATCAAATAATGCTACAATGCGGCAAATTTTTTGTTTAACAGCGAGATAATTATGACTATCCCATTAAGAACGAAAGAAGAAATTATAAAATTACGTGAGGCCTGCAAATTGGCCGCCGATGTACTGATAATGATCGAGCCCTATGTCAAAGCAGGCGTGACCACCGGTGAGTTGGATCGTATCTGTCACGATTATATGGTAAACGTGCAGCATGCTATCCCCGCCTGTCTGGGTTATCACGGCTTTCCGAAAGCGACTTGCATTTCGCTTAACGAAGTGGTCTGCCATGGTATTCCAAGCGAGGGGAAAGTATTGAAAGACGGCGATATTTTAAATATTGACGTGACCGTAATTAAAGACGGCTATTTCGGCGATAATTCCAAAATGTATATTGTCGGACAGACGAATATTCGTAGTCAGAAGCTGGTCGAAGCAGCGCAGGAAGCCCTGTATGTGGGGTTACGCACGGTCAAACCGGGCATTCGGTTGCGCGAGATCGGTAAAGCAGTGCAACAGTATACGGAAAGTCAGGGATTCAGTGTGGTGCGTGAATATTGCGGGCATGGTGTCGGCACCGAGTTTCATTGCGAACCGCAAGTACTGCATTATTATGCCGATGACGGCGGTGTGATTTTACAAGAAGGCATGGTATTTACCATTGAGCCGATGATTAATGCAGGTAAAAAAGAAGTGCGTTTAATGGGTGACGGTTGGACGGTGAAAACCAAAGACCGTAGTCATTCGGCGCAGTACGAACATCAGTTGGTGGTGACGGCGACGGGCTGTGAAGTGATGACGATTCGTCAGGAGGAAGAACAAAGCGGACGCATCAGCCGTATTATGACTAATGTTTAACCGATCTTGCGGGGTGCTTTTGGCACCCCGTTGCCTATCAAACATTGTTCTCGCCCGAGAGTTTTGCAAGGATCTTTAATGTTCAATTATACCCCGCTTAGCAACCCGACACCGACTGAAATCAAAGCGCAAAAAGAGGCACTAAAAGCATTTGAGCACAGCCGATTTGGGCAAATACCGGTTTATGATTTGATTGCCAACCGCACGCGATTTTGCGATCAATTGTTAATTCATCTGTGGCAACATTTTCAGTTGGAGGCTTTATCGCAGTCGGCGCTGATTGCGGTGGGCGGCTACGGGCGGGAGGAAATGTTTCCGTTGTCTGATTTGGATGTGCTGATTTTAACGCAGGACAATATTGATACGCAGCACGAAGAACGTATTGCACAGTTGGTTCAGTTTCTGTGGGACTGCGGATTTGAGGTCGGGCATGCGGTGCGCACTTTGTCGCAATGTGCAGACGAAGGGCGGCGGGATATCAGCATCGCAACCAATTTATTGGAAAGCCGTTATTTGTGTGGTCGGCAGGATTTGTTTGCAAAACTGACCGCACTTTTACAACAGCC
The DNA here is from genome assembly GCF_000827595.2 of Necropsobacter massiliensis. GTDB lineage: Bacteria > Pseudomonadota > Gammaproteobacteria > Enterobacterales > Pasteurellaceae > Necropsobacter > Necropsobacter massiliensis. The sequence goes on from NZ_LN776178.1 coordinate 415,995, forward strand.
GGATTTCTGGCCTATCGATGCCTTTTTTAATGCTAAAATTAAGGAAAAAACCGAGCGTTATCAACGTTATAACAACACCAGCTATAACCTCGAACCGGATATTAAATACAGTCCGGGCGGTCTGCGTGATCTACATCTGCTGTACTGGCTGGCATTGCGTCATACCGGCGCGAAACATTTGGACGATATTTTGCGATCCGGCTTTATTTATCCACAGGAATATGCGCTATTGCAGCAAAGCCAGCAGCTGTTGTTTAAAGTGCGGTTCGCATTACATCTGATTTTAACGCGCTATGATAATCGCTTGTTATTTGATCGCCAGCTGAAAGTCAGCGAATTGCTGGGCTACCAAGGCGAGGGCAATCAGGCGGTGGAAAACATGATGAAAGCGTTTTTTCAGGCGCTACAGTCCATATCGTTGCTCAGTGATATATTAACCAAGCATTACCGCGAACATTTTCTGAGCGCGCCGACGGACAGTCCGCTGATTCCGCTGGATGCGCATTTCGGTTTGAAAAATAACGAAATTTGTTTACGTAACCCCGACTGTTTCCAAATTTGCCCAGACAGTATATTGGATTTGTTTTATCATCTGACGCAGCAACCGACGGCGGATATTCATTCAGTCACATTGCGCCGGCTGCATCTGGCACTGGATAAATTTGAAGGCTGGTTAAGTGACAGCCCGACGGCGCGGGAAAAATTCCTGCGCCTGTTTGTTCAGCCGAAAGCGATTGAACGTGCGCTTGCGCCGATGCGCCGCTACGGTGTGCTAAACATTTATTTGCCGCAATGGAAACAGATCGAAGGGCTAATGCAATTTGATTTATTTCACAGCTATACGGTGGATGAACACACACTGCGGGTTATGCTGAAACTGGAAAGTTTTCTGGCGGCGGAAAATGCTGATGCGCATCCTGTCTGTAGTGTGTTGTTTCCCACCTTGTCTGACCGCACATTAATTTATTTGGTCGCGCTGTTTCATGACATTGCCAAAGGTCGCGGCGGCGATCACGCAACACTCGGTGCGCAAGATATGATTGACTTTGCCCGACAGCACGGTTTTGAAGGGCGTGAAATCGCAACGATGGCATGGCTGGTGAAAAATCATTTATTGATGTCGGTCACCGCGCAGCGGCGGGATATTCATGATCCGGCAGTGGTGATGGGGTTTGCTGCAGAAGTACAGAATCAAGTGCGCTTGGACTATTTAATTTGTCTGACCGTGGCGGATATTTGCGCCACGAACGAAACCCTGTGGAACAGCTGGAAACGCTCACTTCTGGCGACATTGTATCAGTACACCAATCAACAGTTTCAGCGCGGAATGAGCAGCTTACCGGATAATCAGGAAAAAATCGCAACGCATCGCAGCGAGGCGCTGACGTTGCTGCGGCATGATAATCCGCAGTTGAGCGAACAGGATGTGATGATCGTCTGGCAGCGTTGCCCTGATGAATATTTTCTACGCAACAGCCCGAAACAGATCGCATGGCATACACAATTGCTGCTGGCGTCGCAGGCGGATTTGCTGGTTAAAATCAGCAACCGTTTTTCTGCTGGCGGTACGGAAGTTTTTATTTATTGTCAGGATCGTCCACGTCTGTTTAATCAATTGGTTTCCGCAATCGGCGCGAAACAGTTTAGTATTCACGATGCACAGATTATCACCAGTTCAGACGGATATGTATTCGACAGCTTTATTGTGACCGAGTTAAACGGCGAGTTGGCGAAATTTGATCGTCGCCGCGAATTGGAACAGGCGCTGACCCGCGCCTTGCGGGATGATTGGATGCCGACACTGAACAGACATAAAAACCGTCGGCTCCAGCATTTTCGAGTGAAGACGGAAGTGCGTTTTCTGCATACGGAAAAAACTGAACAAACGGAAATGGAGCTTTTTGCGCTGGATAAAGCGGGGTTGTTGGCGGAAGTCAGCCGGATTTTTTCCGAATTAGAACTGAATCTGCTGAATGCTAAAATTACGACGATTGGTGAAAAAGCGGAGGATTTTTTTATTCTCACCAATAAGCGAAATCGCGCTTTAAGCGACCGCGAGCGGGAGACATTGAAACAGCGCATTCTGGCGACGTTATAAAAATCGATAAAAAAATCACCGCACTTTTTTAGGTGGATGTTCAACCTTAAAAGTGCGGTGCTTTTTCGGCGATTATTTACGCAGATTAACCAACGCAACGGACAGAATAATGAGCGCACCGCCGACCAGCATTTTCAGTGTCGGCACTTCGTCAAGCCACGCCCATGCCATCGCAATGGCATACACCGGCTCAAGGGAAATGATCATTGCCGCGGTACGGGCATTGAGCGTATCCAGACTGGAAATAAACAGCGTATATGCCAGACCGGTACACAGCAAACCGATGCAGGCGATCCAAAACCAATCAGTAGCGGACACCGCCACAAGCGCGGTGCCGGAGACGGGGAATAATATCAGAATGCCGATCAGATACTGCCACCAGCTTGCCTGAACACCTGATATTTTTGTCGCATTTTTACGATTTAAAATAGCAAGCACGGCATAGATTGCGCCAGAAAAAATACCCCACAGCAGCCCTTGTGTTGCCTGATTGCCGAATTCAAATTGCGGTGTAACCAGAATCAAGCCGACGGAAATACAGGTTAACAGTAGAAACTCGCTAAATGTTAACCGCTCTTTGAACGCTGCCATTTCAAATAATGCGACGAACGCTGGAAAACTGGCGAATCCCAGCGTTCCCAGCGCCACCCCGCCGACTTTGACCGCAATATAAAAAGTGACCCAATGCATAGTCAGCAGAAAGCCGAGCAGTGCTTGATTTAAGGTTTCTTTGATACTGAGCCGGATAAGCGGCGTTTTTTTGAGCAGGAAAAAGATCGAGAGCGCCGACCAGGCGAACAGCAGTCGCCCCAGCACCAATACATCGGCATCACTTTTAATCAGCACGCCGAACAGCCCGGTCGCGCCGAACAACAGCGCGGTAAAATGTACTTTCAGCAACGCCAGTCGATAGTTTTTTGTATTATCCATTGCAATTCCTGCTCATTTCCGGTTTTCCGCAGGCGCGACCGCCGTTATTTTAACGTGGCAAAGGCAATCTCCGCCGCTTGTAATGTGCGCTCGATATCTTGCTCCGTGTGCGCAAGAGACATAAAGCCGGCTTCGAAAGCGGAAGGCGCCAGATATACGCCTTGCTCCAACATGCTATGGAAAAACCGTTTGAATTTCTCCACATCGCATTGCACTGCATGCTGATAAGAAGATACTTCTTTTTGTTCGGTAAAGAATAAGCCGAACATTCCGCCAACATAATTGACCACGAAAGGCACATTATGCTTGTCCGCAGCGGCTTTTAATCCGCAGGCGAGTTTTTCCGTCAAACGGGCGAGATGCTGTTCGTTGCCGGTTTTTTTCAGTTCGTTTAAACAGGCAAGTCCGGCCGCCATGGCAATCGGATTGCCGGACAACGTACCTGCCTGATAAACCGGACCAGTTGGCGCAATATATTGCATAATTTCTTTTTTGCCGCCGAATGCGCCCACCGGCATGCCGCCGCCGATGACTTTTCCCAACGTAGTGAGATCGGGAGTGACACCATAATAATGCTGCGCGCCGCCAAGCGCGACCCGAAAGCCGGTCATCACTTCGTCGATAATCAACAGCGTGCCGTATTGATCGCACAGTTCGCGCAATCCTTGTAAAAAACCCGGTTTTGGCGGAATACAGTTCATGTTGCCGGCGACCGGCTCAATAATTAAACAGGCGATATCCTCCGGATATTGGGCAAAAGCCTGTGTGACCGATTGCAGGTTGTTGTATTCGCAGGTAAGCGTGTGTTTGGCGAAATCTTCTGGCACGCCGGGTGAACTTGGCTGTCCCAGTGTCAACGCACCGGAACCGGCTTTAACTAATAGGCTGTCGGAATGGCCGTGATAGCAACCTTCAAATTTCAAAATTTTATCCCGTTTGGTATAACCGCGTGCCAGACGAATCGCCGACATAGTCGCTTCGGTACCGGAACTCACCATGCGCACCATTTCAATGGACGGCACCAAATCGCATACCAGTTCGGCAAGATCGATTTCCGACGGTGTCGGCGCGCCGAAACTGAGTCCTTTTTCTGCGGTTTTCAGCACCGCACTTAAAATAGCGGGGTGATTATGCCCTAGAATCATCGGTCCCCAAGAACCGACATAGTCAATATATTGTTTGCCGTCGGTATCAAAAATATAAGCGCCTTGTGCTTTTTCAATGAAAATCGGCGTGCCACCGACGCCTTTAAAAGCACGCACCGGTGAGTTGACTCCACCCGGAATCACTTGTTGCGCACGGGAAAATAAAGTGTCTGAAGTTGTCATAACAGTTGTCCTTTTTGGTTACGGAATGCCGTTTATTGTACTGTAAAACACGATAAATTTATAAAAATATTTATGTTCGGATTTTGCTTTATGATATGCTTGCCGCATTGAGTGTCATCATCTTTACATATCGCAATGTTAGTCAGTTTGTTACTTACCTTTTTAGGCGCGTTGGCCACATTATTCGTGATGCGTCCGCTTGCGCAAAAAGTCGGTTTAGTGGATAAGCCCAATTATCGTAAACGTCATCAGGGCGCGATACCGCTTATCGGTGGTATTTCGCTGTTTGCTGGAAATCTGTGTTTCTATTTGCTGGAATGGGATCAGATGCGCCTGCCGGGGTTATATCTGTTCAGTATTTTTGTGCTGCTGGTTATCGGTATTTGGGACGACCGCTTTGATATCAGCCCGTTTATCCGTGCCGGTATTCAGGCGTTTCTGGCGATTTTAATGATTGATATGGGCAATATTTATTTGGATCATTTGGGGCAGATTATCGGTCCGTTTCAGCTTACCTTAGGTTCGATCGGCTTAATGATTACCGTATTCGCCACCATTGCGGTGATTAACGCCTTTAATATGATCGACGGAATCGACGGGCTGCTAGGCGGGCTGTCGAGCGTGGCGTTTGCTGCGATTGGTATTTTGCTGGTGCTGGATAATCAAATGGATTTGGCTTACTGGAGCTTTGCCTTGATTATTGCCATTTTGCCCTATTTTATGTTGAATCTGGGCATTCCTTTCGGTGCGAAATATAAAGTGTTTATGGGCGATGCGGGCAGTACTTTGATCGGATTTACGATTATCTGGATTTTATTATTGAGCACGCAGGGCAAAGGGCACCCGATGAATCCGATTACCGCATTATGGATTATTGCGATTCCGGTGGTGGATATGATCGCGATTATTTATCGTCGCTTGCGCAAGGGCAAAAGTCCGTTTCGTCCCGATCGGCTACATGTCCATCATTTAATGGTGCGGGCGGGGCTGAGTTCCAGACAGGCCTTTTTACTGATTACGTTCGTCGCTGCGCTTTGTGCTGGTTTCGGTATTTTAGGCGAAATTTATTATATTAATGAATGGGTAATGTTTCTGGCATTTATTTTGCTGTTTTTTATTTATTCGTTTTCTATCGCGAGAGCATGGCGAATCACACGCTGGCTTCGTCGCATTAAACGTCGTGCACGGCGTTTAAAATCGTCTTAACGCTATTGGGGGAAATATGACAGGTAATCCGTGCCGCGGACGTTATCCGAACAAGAGAATTATTCTCTTATTTTTGACCGCACTTTTGGCGCTTGGCGGCTATGCCGGCAGCTATTCGGTGAATCCCTTATGGACGGCGGAAGCGGAAATTGCCCCGCCGACGACAAATGAGTTGGGCAATTATGCGTCTTTATTTTCAATGTATCAACTGATTAGCGGGGAACATCAACATGCGTCGAAAGCAGCTGATATGGCATATCAAGAATTCAAACGCCAGTTGTCCGCATACGATAATATCAATGCTTTCTGGCAACACAGCGAATATTACAAGCAGCAGTTAACGGGCAATCATCAGACTGACGGCGCATTGTTGCGGCAGTTAATGCGCCGGGTTCAGGTAACGCAGGAAACGGCACAAACCCCCTTGCGTATAAGTATTGCACTGGAAAATCCGAAACAGGCGACGGAATTATTAACCGCATTTATTCAGCAGACTAATGATGTGGCGCGCACAGTTGTTTATAATGAATTAATTTCACAGTGGAAAATTCTGTTTAATCAAATCAATACCGCAACCCAACTCAACTTGGGGCAAACCGGACAGCACACCGATGGGCAGGATTGGCAAGGCAAGCTAAATATGATGAAATCAGTCACTGCGCTTGATAATACGCTGATTGCCTACCGCTATACCAAGACCCCGTCTCAACCAGTGCATGCGGATTATCCGAATCGCGCTTTGTGGGCGGCTATCGGTGCGGGTGTCGGCATTGTTCTTGGATTACTCATCATATTATTGTTGCCGACTAAAAAAGAAGATTAAGTGCGGTCAAATTTCAGGAAAATTATAAAAAATAAACAGCTTTATCTTAAATAATAAACGAATTGTGTAAAAAACTATCTTGCGATAAAAAAATAGAAAAAAAGACTAGACAAGTGATTTGTAAACTCTTAATATACGCCCCGCAACGACGCGATGAGCGCTCGTAGCTCAGTTGGATAGAGCGTTGGCCTCCGGAGCCAAAGGTCGCAGGTTCAAATCCTGTCGAGCGCGCCAGTCAATGCGGGTCTAACATGGTAGTGGTGGCTATAGCTCAGTTGGTAGAGCCCCGGATTGTGATTCCGGTTGTCGTGGGTTCAAGTCCCATTAGCCACCCCAATTTATCTATGTGATATATGTCGGCGAGTAGCGCAGCTTGGTAGCGCAACTGGTTTGGGACCAGTGGGTCGTAGGTTCAAATCCTATCTCGCCGACCACTTTTTTTGTTCTTTAACAATCTATC
>NZ_LN776179.1 GCF_000827595.2 Necropsobacter massiliensis
AAAGTGCGGTGAATTTTAGTGCTGTTTTTTTCATCGTTGCTTTCCTTAAACAAAAAATGAATGGCATCCGTTAGACAATCAAACGCGCGATTAATTCCCTCGCCGGTTTCCGGCGCTCAAGCTAATAATCGGTTTGTCGGGATAAAATCTCGCGCTTGCCGTTTTGCATTGGCGATACGATGCCCTGTTCCTCCAGTTGATCCATAATCCGCGCAGCACGGTTAAAACCGACACGAAAACGGCGCTGAATGGCGGAAACCGATGTCGTTCCGGTGCTGATCACAAATTCCATCACTTCATCAAACAGATCATCCAATTCACCGTCATCAAAACCACGCTCGCCGTCGCTTGATTCCTCATCTTCCGCACTCTCTAAGATGCCGTCAATGTAATTCGGTTTACCGCGTGCACGCCAGTCATCCGCCACGCGTGCTACTTCATCGTCACTCATAAATGCGCCGTGTACGCGAATCAGATCAGAAGATCCCTGTCCCGAATACAGCATATCTCCACGTCCCAGCAGGGCCTCCGCGCCGCCCTGATCAAGAATGGTGCGCGAGTCAATTTTACTTGCCACGGTAAAGGCGATACGGCTTGGGATATTGGCTTTAATCAGCCCGGTAATCACATCCACCGACGGGCGTTGAGTGGCTAAAATCAGGTGAATGCCGATGGCGCGGGCTTTCTGCGCCAAGCGTGCGATCAGCTCTTCAATTTGTTTACCGGCAACCATCATCAGATCGGCAAACTCATCGACGATCACCACAATATAACTGAGTTTTTCCAATGCTGGCGGTAAGGCATCCATGGTATCACCCGGACGCCAAATTGGGTTCGGGATCGGCATGCCCATGGCATTATATTCTTCGATTTTTTCGTTATAGCCTTCGATATTGCGCACCCGCAGCGCCGATAATAGCTGATAGCGACGTTCCATTTCATCCACACACCAACGCAGCGCATTCGCCGCTTTTTTCATATCGGTCACCACTTCGGTCAGCAAATGCGGAATACCGTTGTAAATCGACAGCTCCACCACTTTCGGGTCAATCATAATAAATTTTACATCTTCCGGCTTAACTCGAAACAGCAAACTCAAAATCATGGTATTCACCCCGACGGATTTACCCGACCCGGTGGCGCCCGCTACCAATAAATGCGGCATTTTCGCCAAATCCACCACCACCGGCTTCCCGCTGATATCTTTACCCAGCGCCATAGACAACGGCGATGCGGAACGGCGGAATTCGTCGCTGTCCAGCACATCACGCAGCGGCACCGTCTGGCGCTGCACATTCGGGGTTTCTATCCCAATATACGGCTTGCCGGGGATCACTTCCGCCACGCGAATCGAGCGGAACATTAATGCGCGCGCCAAATCCGTATCAATACCGGTAACTTTCGAGGCTTTCACGCCCGGTTGCAGTTCCAGCTCGTAACGGGTAACGACCGGACCGACCAGTACATCTTTCACCGTCGCTTTCACATTAAAATTGCGCAGCTGCTGTTCAATGCGCTGTGAGGTTTCAATAATTTCTTCCTGCGTAATATCCTGCACTTTGGTAGGACGATGCTCCAGCAAATCTAAACTCGGCAGCGGTGTCGTCGGTTTTGCCGTGGTTGTCACTTTCTTCTGCAATGCCGGATGAATCAGCGAACCACCGTAAGAGGCATATTGAGGCGCCGACGGTGTTGCCAGTTCAGCGGTTTTCTGCGGTTCGGCTAAAATCACTTGTAGCGCATCTTCCGCGTGCATGGCTTTGGCACGCTGTTCCATTTCCGCCAAACGTTGCTGTTCCTGTTCGGCAAACTGACGCGCCAACTCCGCCATTTCCGCTTCATTGTTATCCTGCGTATCCTGTGCCTCCGGTTGCGTGCGCCCGCTATTTACCGTAAATGGAGAAGAATCCTGCGCTGAATTCATATTACGTTCAGGAATAGACACCGTAGGCATTGAAATATCGGTATAAACTGACGAATATCCGCCCTCTACAAAAGAATTCGGGGCAAAATCCACCGCACTTTGCACCGTCGCAGCAGCCTGCTCGGAATAAGGTACCGCAACGGCAGGTGCCGGCGAGGTAATACTGACTTGCGGCAGCTCATTGCTTTGGGCTGTCTCATATGCTGCAAACGCTGGCGCCGATGCAGCTTGCGCTGCTACTGACAACGGCTCGCCTTGTAGCGCGGCGGGGTTGTTGTCATCGTGTAATCCGCTGATATTAATCAAGCTGTTGACATTCACCAAACCATTGCCGGTTTCGTGCTTGCCTTGTTCAGCATCCGTATTTGCCGTCGATTGCGTGTTATCTGCGTCCGATAAAGTCACGCTATCCGACAGCGGTTTGCGGATAATAATTTCTTCCAACGGCTGCGCCACGGTTTCTTTACCGAGGGCATCCACCTGCGGTTCATCAGTGACTGCCATGGGGTCGTGCGGTGGCGTATCTTCGTTTTTCATAGTCAGCCAGTAATAAAATTTCATCAGCACGCGCAGCAATGAGGCACCAGAACAGAAAATAAAGCCCACCACAGCGAAAATTACCGCAGTAAATAAAATACCGAATTTGCCCAACAGCGGGAAAAGCCACACCGTCAGACTTGCGCCCAGCACGCCGCCCGCCAGATAGTAATGCGTATTGGACAGCAGCAAGGTCGCCAGTACGGTTAAACCGCACAACAACAAGACAAAACCGAATAAACGAAAGCTAAACCGCATCCATGTCAGGCTGTCGGTGCGTTTGGTTTTAATAAAACTGATCGGCGCAATGCACAGTACAAAAGGCAGCAGATTTCCAATATGCCCGAACAACGCGAAAAACAAATCAATAATCCAAGCGCCGAGCGCACCGGCTTTATTAATGGTAGCGGGCTGCGAGGTTGATACCGACCAAGAACTGTCCAGCGGGCTGTAACCTGACCACGCGATAATCAAATACAAGCCGAAAAGTGCGGTCAATCCTAACAATAATTCGACGAGATATTGTTGCGGGGTAAAATGATGAGTAATTCGTTTAATCATTATCTATTCATTTTTAATTGTAAAAAATTCGTCTGTTTCACTTCTTCCATAACCACATAGGTGCGGGTATCATTCACGCCGGGCAGACGTAGTAACGTGGTGCCGAGCAATTGCCGGTAAGCCGCCATATCCGCCACTCGGGTTTTCAGTAAATAGTCAAAATCGCCGGACACCAAATGGCATTCCTGAATTTCTTCCAACTGCTGCACCGCCTCATTAAATTCTTCAAACACATCCGGTTTGCCACGCACCAGCGTAATCTCTACAATCACCAGCAGCGGTGAATTCAACAGTTCAGGGTTCAACAGCGCACGGTAGCCCATAATCACGCCTTGCTTTTCCAAACGTTTTACCCGCTCCAAACAAGGGGTCGGCGACAAACCGACTTTTTTCGACAAATCAATATTGGAAATTTTGCCGTTGCGCTGTAATTCATTCAGAATTTTTATATCAATATTGTCAAGTGCTCTCGTTAATTTCTTTTCCATAAAATCTCCAAATTTAACTGACCCGAAATAGGTAAATAACGTCAAAACCACGGAAGAACGTCTGATTTTACACTATTTCATTAGATTTTTATGTGATTTTTTTTATAAAATGTCAGCCCGCAATCATTCATTTGGAGGCTGTTAAAATGACTAATCCGTTTATCGCCCATTGGACCGCCAGCGGCAATACATTATGTTTAGGTCACTGGGAAATTACCTACCGTGACAAAGCACTGGTTCTTCCCGAAAAGATCCGCGAGCACGATATGGGCACCCGAGGAATTTATTATTTTATCGATCCCACCGATGAGCTGTATCTTGAAGGACTGGATGAAGACGACTGGATTTTAGCCAATATCGACTGGCTGAGCGAGCTGTTTATTGACGCGGATATTCCGCTGGAAGAAGAATATATGCGCCTGTTTTATCAGGCGGTCAATAAACAGGACTGGCGCTGCGGCAGTTGCGGCGGCTGTATTTAAACCCAAGCCCGCAACACAGATTAAAAGTTTTCCACAATCGCCAGTGCATCCGCCAACTTTTTCACAGTAAAAACCTGCATATTTTGCACCGCACTTTTCGGTTTATTGGCAAACGGCACAATCGCCCGTTTAAACCCGTGTTTCGCCGCTTCGCTAATGCGCTCCTGCCCGCTCGGCACCGGGCGGATTTCACCGGCAAGTCCTACCTCGCCGAAAACCACCAGATCCTGCGGTAGCGCTCGGTTGCGAAAACTGGAAATCAACGCCAGCAACAGTGCCAGATCGGCGCCGGTTTCCGCCACTTTCACGCCGCCGACCACATTCACAAACACATCCTGATCGGACATTTGCAGTCCGCCATGACGGTGCAATACCGCCAGCAACAGTGCCAGTCGGTTCTGTTCCAGCCCCACCGCTACCCGACGCGGATTTGCCAACATGGAATGGTCCACCAGCGCCTGAATTTCCACCAGCAGCGGGCGCGTGCCCTCCCAGATCACCATAACCGAACTGCCGGCGGTTTGTTCTTCGCCACGACTGAGGAAAATAGCGGACGGATTTTTCACTTCGCGCAGCCCTTGTTCGGTCATGGCGAACACGCCCAACTCGTTTACCGCGCCGAACCGATTTTTATGGCTGCGCAAGGTGCGGAAACGGGAATCCGCTTCGCCTTCCAACAATAAAGACGCGTCGATCACATGTTCCAGCACTTTCGGTCCTGCCAACGTACCGTCTTTGGTCACATGCCCTACCAGAATTATCGCCACCTGACGGGTTTTCGCATAACGGGTCAGGAAAGAAGCACATTCACGCACCTGCGCCACGCTGCCCGGTGAAGACTGAATGTCCGCCAAGTGCATCACCTGAATGGAATCGATCACCATAATCTGCGGCTTTAATTGATCCGCCAGCAGGCAGATTTGCTCCACCGAGGTTTCCGACAGCAGATTCAAGCGATCCGATGGCAGCCCCAGCCGATTGGCACGCATCGCCACCTGTTGCAAAGATTCCTCCCCGGTCACATAAAGTGCGGTCATATTTTTCGCCAAATCGCACATCACCTGCAACAATAAGGTACTTTTGCCAGCACCGGGATGTCCACCGATTAAAATTGCGCTGCCCGGCACAATGCCGCCGCCGAGCACGCGATCCAATTCGTTAAATCCGCTGCTAAACCGCGGCAGCTCCTGCAAACTAATCTCCGACAGAGTTTGAATTTTCGTCTGGGTTTCCCCGGCATAACCGCTGAAACGATCGTTTTTACTCGGCTTTGCTGAGACCAGCCGTACTTCACTGATGCTGTTCCATGCCTTGCAGGCGGAACATTGCCCTTGCCAGCGGGCAAATTCCGCGCCGCACTGATTGCAAACATAAGCAGTTTTAGGTGCTTTCGCCATTCTCGTTTCGTTCCGTTTAATCTAAAGTAAGAAAAATCAAATGCAGCATTCGCTTCACATAAAGTACTGATTGCAGCAGTTCGAGCAGCTTATCCAACGCCTGACGGTTATTTTTATTTTCGCTGTGCAGGCAGATGATCGCCTTAATTTGCGACAACAAACGGGCGTTGCTTTCCACAATCGCCGTCAGATTCTCCTGTTCGTCGTCCGCCGCGCCCTGTTCCAGCCGTTCATGCAGCGCACCTTCAAGTAAACTGCTGTTTTCCGTATAAAAATGATACAAATTGAAAAACGCCCCGATACGCTCGACGGTGCGCAGAAAATCCTGTGCCAAATATTCGGCGCCCAGCGTCATGGTTTCTTCAATCAGCTCCTGTTCCAACTGAAAAAGTGCGGTCAGTTTTTGCCGAGAATTCGCCGCCTGCTGCGCAAACTGCAAAAATTCACGCCAGCTGTCCAGCCAGTTTTTCACCTCTGCGGTGGTTTGTTGCTGCGCCAGACGATAGCCGCGCTGTGCCTTGCTGACCGCGCTTAAGCGTACGCCGTTTTCCAAACTCAATGCGGCGACGAAATGCAATAAATCCTCAATACGCCCCTGTTTTAGCTCAAATTCCACCTCACAAATCGGCTCGCGTTTATCCCCGGCGCGGATCTCGCCCTGATCCAAGGCAATTTCCACCACCACGCCGTTGCCGCATTCCACCAGCCACACACGACGGGCAAAATCGGTGGCAAAAATCGGTTGTAGGGTAAGCGTGCGCCACGCCGGATCAAGTCGGCAGGCATCGACTAACTTCGGCAAATCGGGCTGCGGATTATCCAGCTCAACATTATATTCCGGTCGGATATGCAAGCCGCCTAAGCTTTTTCCGTCGGTTTTCAGGGTAAAGGTATAACCTTCACCGGCTTTGCGTACCCGCAGTCCCATATGCTGCGCGGCAAAAAGACGCTGCGGCGTATCGTAATAACAGTTGCCGAGCAGCTGTGTTTCCTGCGCTAGAATGCGGAAAGCGGAAATCTCCTGACTTAAAAAAGCGGCAAAATCGGCGGATACCGCCAATTTCAGTTCAACTTCATTCTTCATAACATGCCTTGAGAGTAAAAAAATCTACCGCAGTGCGGTCGGAATCGTTCGGAAATCTTGTCGGCATTATCCAATAAATCCGGATCTTTTTCGATTAAAATCGTGAATTTTTCATTCACATAGGGTAATATGCGCGCTGAATTACTTTCAACCCCCTTAAGGAGTTAGCTAAATGGCAGTAAATAATATTTTCGGTTTATTTGCCCACTCGCCTTTAAAGCCGCTGCAACAACATTCGGACAAAGTAACCGAATGCTGTAGCTTTTTGGTACAGTTTTTTGAATACACTTTTGAAAATGATTGGCAGAACGCAGAACAAGTACGCCAGCAGATTTCTGAAGCGGAACGTCAGGCCGACGCGCTGAAACGGGAAATCCGGCTCAAACTGCCGCGCGGGCTGTTTATGCCGATCGACCGCACCGACCTGCTTGAGCTGGTCACTCAACAGGACAAACTCGCCAATTATGCCAAAGATATTGCCGGACGAATGATCGGACGCCAATTCTCATTCCCAACCGAAATGCAAGATGAGTTTATGCGTTATGTCTGTCGCAGTCTGGACGCCACCGTGCAGGCACACAAAGTCATCAACGAAATGGACGAATTGCTGGAAACCGGCTTCAAAGGGCGCGAACTCACTTTCGTCAATAATATGATTCAGGCGTTGGACGATATCGAAGACGATACCGATCAAATGCAAATCAAATTGCGTTTAATGCTGCGTGGTGTGGAAGACCGCTACAATCCTATTGATGTCATGTTTTTATATAAAATTTTGGAGTGGATCGGCGTACTCGCGGATCAAGCGCAGCGCGTCGGCTCCCGCATTGAATTAATGCTGGCACGCTCATAATTATCATTACAAACATAGGGAAACACTATGGAAATTATTCAAGAATATGGCACATTGCTTGTCATTATTACCGCCGCGTTCGGCTTTTTTATGGCATTCGGGGTCGGTGCCAATGACGTATCCAACGCAATGGGAACGTCAGTTGGCTCAGGCACTATTACAGCGAAACAAGCTATTATCATTGCAATGATCTTTGAATCCGCCGGGGCATATCTTGCCGGCGGTGAAGTAACGGAAACCATTAAAAGTGGCGTGATCAACACCGTCGAATATGCCGCGACGCCGGAAATTCTGGCGCTGGGCATGATGGCGGCGCTGTTTTCCTCCGGTTTATGGCTGCTGATTGCCTCCAAAATGGGCTGGCCGGTTTCCACTACGCACACCATTATCGGGGCGATTATCGGTTTTGCCTGCATAACTGTCGGTCCGCATTCCGTGGATTGGGGTTCAATCCGCAATATTATCGGCAGCTGGTTTATCACCCCAGTACTCGCCGGGATCGTCGCTTACGGCATTTTCTTCAGTACTCAAAAACTCATTTTCGATACCGAAAAACCGCTGCATAACGCGCAGAAATACGGTCCTTATTATATGGGCGTGACTATTCTGATTTTGTGTATCGTCACCATGACCAAAGGGTTAAAACACGTGGGGCTGCATTTAAGTGGGCTTGAAACAACGGTGATTTCCCTGTCTATCAGTGCGGTTTCCGTGGTGCTGAGCCGCTTTTATTTCCGTAGCCGCATTTTCCGTCATACCATGCGTTCCGGCACCTTTGGCGCAGTGGAAAAAATCTTTAGTATTCTGATGCTGCTCACCGCCTGTGCCATGGCATTCGCCCACGGTTCGAACGATGTCGCCAACGCCATCGGTCCGGTATCTGCGGTGGTTTCCATTGTGGATCATCAAGGGCAAATCATCGCTAACAGTCCGTTGGCATGGTGGATTTTGCCTTTGGGCGCTGCCGGGATCGCACTCGGACTTATCGTCATGGGTTATAAAGTGATGGCGACTATCGGTACCGGCATTACCGATTTAACCCCAAGCCGCGGATTTGCCGCGCAATTTGCCACTGCCACCACTGTGGTACTCGCCTCCGGTACCGGCTTGCCGATTTCCACCACGCAAACGCTGGTCGGCGCCATTTTAGGTATCGGGTTTGCGCGCGGTATTGCCGCATTAAACCTCACAGTTATCCGCAATATCGTCGCCTCTTGGATTATCACCCTGCCGGCTGGCGCGTTATTTGCAATTCTGATTTATTATATCCTGAGCGCGATTTTCATCTAATCGGCGTGCAGTTCACAACGCAGCGACAATATCGGTTTAGCGAAAACTTTGTCAATAAGTTAAAGTGCGGTACAATCTACCGCACTTTTTTATTTGCTTAATTTATTTAGGATGTTCATATTATGCAAAAAATCACGACTATACTGCTTTCCGCCCTCGCCCTACTGTTTGCGCTTGCACTGCCGACCGCACAGGCGGAAACTCAATATGTTACTGAAAATCTGTCCACCTTTTTACGCAAAGGTGCCGGCGATCAATATAAAATTGCCGGCGCCATTCAGTCCGGCGACGCTGTTACCGTGCTGGATCGCAAAGATAAATATACCCTTATCCGCGACGGCAAAAACCGTGAGGCTTGGATTCTTACCAATGAATTGACTGCCACTCCGAGCAGTAAACAGGAAAATCCGAAATTAAAAGCCCAAATTCAGGAGCTTACCCTGAAACTTAACCGCCTAGACAGCGACTGGCAGCAACGTACCAGCGAAATGCAGCGCCGTACTAAACAGGCGGAAGAACAAAGCAGCCAGCTGCTGGAACAGAATTCACAGCTGAAACGCGAGCTGGAAATCACCAAAAATAAAAATCGCGATCTGGAAGCTATGCTGGATGCGGGCAAACGCGAAATCGCGATTCAGTGGTTTATTTACGGCGGCTCAGTGTTAGGTGTCGGTCTGCTGCTCGGTCTGATCATCCCGCTGATTGTGCCGAAACGTCGCCGTCGCGACGGTTGGGCGTAAGGCTTAGCATGGGCGATATATCTGTTTTATTCTTGTTTGCGCAATAACGGGAATGTTCGATGCAAATTTATCTTGTGGGCGGTGCAGTCAGAGATCAATTGCTGAACCTGCCGGTTAAAGATCGCGATTGGTTGGTGGTCGGCGCCACCCCGGCGCAATTGCTGCAACAGGGCTATCAGCAGGTCGGTAAAGACTTTCCGGTGTTTTTGCACCCGCACAGCAAAGAAGAATACGCCCTTGCCCGCACTGAAAAAAAAGCCGGTCGCGGCTATACCGGTTTTATCTGTGATTTCAGCCCGCACATCAGCCTCGAGCAAGATCTGATGCGCCGGGATCTGACCATTAACGCCATTGCGCAGGATCAGCAAGGTAATCTGCATGACCCTTATCACGGCGTGCGTGATTTACGCCGGCGGATTCTGCGTCATGTGTCGCCGGCTTTTGCCGAAGATCCGTTGCGGGTCTTGCGGGTCGCCCGTTTTGCCGCCCGTTATCATCATCTCGGATTTACCATTGCGCCCGAAACCTGTCGTTTAATGCGACAGATCGCGCAACAGGGCGAACTGGCACAGCTCACCGCCGAGCGGGTTTGGCAGGAAACGGAAAAAGCGCTGAACGAAAAAAATCCCGAAGTGTATTTTGAAACCCTCAGACAAACCGGTGCGTTACAAGTATTGTTTGCCGAGCTTGATGCGCTCTACGGCGTGCCGAATCCGCCGCATTATCATCCTGAAATCGACAGTTTCGCCCACAGCATGCTGGCGTTACAACAAGCGGTACGCCTGACAGAGAACAGCGATTGCCACAAAAGTGCGGTGCGTTTTGCCGCCGTTTGTCATGATCTGGGCAAAGCGCTAACCCCGTCTACTATACTGCCCCATCATTACGGGCACGAACAGGCTGGCATCACGCCACTGCGCAATCTGTGCCGACGGCTGAAAGTGCCGACTTATACACAAACGCTGGCGACCTTGAGCTGCGAATATCACGGTCATATCCATAAGGCTTTTGCATTGCGCCCTGACAGCATTTTGAAGCTGTTCAATCGACTGGATATTTGGCGCAAGCCGTTGCGTTTCAACGAATTACTGCTGGTTTGTCAGGCTGACTGCCGCGGGCGGACAGGCTACCAACAAGCGCCTTATACACAAGCTGATTTTCTGCTGGCACTCTACCGCAGTGCGTTGCAGGTGGATGTCCGACAAGTAATCGCTGACGGCTTCAGCAAACAGGGAATCCGCGACGAACTGAATCGTCGGCGTAAACTTGCCCTGCAGCAAAAACGCGCACAAATCCTACCGCACTTTACTAATCCCGGCTAACACCGTAAAATACGCACAAATTTTTTATTTGTTATGATTATGCCCTATTTGAAAAACCTTTTTTTGCTGTTATTCGCCGCACTGGCGCTCAACGCCTGTACAACCCTTGATATTGACAGCAACCGCCCGACCGGCGTGCAGCATATCGACAACAGCGATCCCGCATGGCAACAACATTTGCAAAAACTCAACAGCATTCAATCTTACCGCGCCGCCGGGCAGCTCGGTTATATCAGCGCGAAAGAGCGTTTTTCCACTCGTTTCGACTGGCAATACCGCAATCCGCAAGCCTATACGCTACTGCTGTCATCTACCATCAGCAGTTCCACTCTGAAATTTGAGATGAATCCTCAGGGCATGACCATTTCCGATAATAAAGGAAACCGACGTTCCGAGGCGGACGCCAAAATGCTGCTGCGGGAGATTGTCGGTATGGATATACCGTTAGAGCAACTGGCATTCTGGTTAAAAGGTCAACCCGATACCAATGCAGACTATCAGGTCGGCACCAACCATTTACTGGCCGGTTTCAGCTACCCGCTCGACGGCACGCGCTGGACGGCGGATTATCTGAATTATCACACCGAGCGCGCCATTGCATTGCCGCGTGATATTCTGTTGAAAAATGCCGCGCAAACCTTAAAAATCCGCGTGGATGATTGGCAATATTAATGAAAACTTATCAATTTTCCACCGCACTTTCGTCGCACAATACGCACGCTGCGCTGCGCTTTCCTTGCCCGGCTAAGTTGAACCTGTTTCTGTATATTAACGGCAGACGTGCCGACGGCTATCATGAATTGCAAACTCTGTTTCAGTTTCTGGATTTCGGCGACTGGCTACGTATTTCTGTGCGTCAAGACGGAAAAATCACCCTGTCGCCGTCCTTTGTCGGGATCAATACCGAAGAGAATTTGATTTACCGTGCTGCTCGCCTGCTGCAACGCGAAACCGGCTGCACGCTGGGTGCGGATCTGCAACTGGACAAAATTCTGCCGCTCGGCGGCGGCGTCGGCGGCGGTTCGTCCAATGCTGCCACAACACTGGTGGTGCTAAATCGTTTGTGGCACACCGGGCTGACAACGCCACAACTCTGCGCGCTGGGCTTGCGCTTAGGTGCCGATGTGCCGATCTTTATTCATGGCAAAGCCGCTTTTGCCGAAGGCGTAGGCGAACAAATTACGTATTGCACGCCGCCGGAAAAATGGTATCTGGTACTCAAGCCGGCAGTCTCGGTTTCTACCGCGCAGATTTTTAATCATCCCGCGCTGCCGCGCAATACGCCAAAAAAAACGCTGGCACAGTTGCTGAGTGAAAATTATGCAAACGATTGCCAAAAACTTGTGCTGGATCAGTATTCGGAGGTTGAACAAGCCCTGCGCTGGTTGCTACAATATGCACCGGCAAGATTAACCGGCACAGGCGCTTGCGTTTTTGCAGAATTTGACGACGAGCAATCCGCGCAGACAGTATTGCGCAATAAACCGGAACAATTATTCGGTTTCGTTGCTAAAGGGGTTAACATTTCGCCATTGCGGCGCATGTTAGCGCATACCTTTAACGGAACCAGTCGATGACTTTATATACACTTTCTTATCATCTAAAATCCTTGAGGTTAAATTTACAATGCCCGACATTAAACTCTTCGCTGGTAATGCCACACCAGAACTAGCCAAACGCATTTCCGAACGTTTATACCTTTCATTGGGGGACGCCACCGTCGGTCGTTTCAGCGACGGTGAGATTCAGGTTCAGATCAATGAAAATGTGCGCGGTAGCGATGTTTTTATCATCCAGTCCACCTGCGCACCGACAAATGACAACTTAATGGAACTGATCGTCATGGTTGATGCCTTACGTCGCGCATCGGCAGGCCGCATTACCGCGGTGATTCCGTATTTCGGTTATGCCCGCCAGGATCGCCGCGTCCGTTCCGCCCGCGTGCCGATCACCGCTAAAGTGGTTGCCGATTTCTTATCCAGCGTCGGGGTGGATCGCGTGTTAACCTGTGATCTGCACGCTGAACAGATTCAAGGCTTCTTTGATGTGCCGGTAGATAATGTGTTCGGTTCGCCGGTACTGATTCACGATATTCTGAAAAAATCCGATCTGCACAATCCGATCGTGGTGTCACCGGATATCGGCGGCGTGGTGCGGGCTCGCGCGGTGGCTAAGCTGCTCAATGATACCGATATGGCGATTATCGACAAACGCCGTCCAAAAGCCAATGTAGCACAGGTTATGCACATTATCGGTGACGTTGCCGATCGCGATTGTATTTTAGTGGACGATATGATCGACACCGGCGGTACCTTGTGCAAAGCAGCGGAAGCGCTGAAAGAACGCGGTGCCAAACGGGTATTCGCCTATGCGACTCATGCAGTGTTCTCCGGTTCAGCGGCAAAAAATATCGCCAGCAACGCGTTGGATGAGATCGTCGTCACCGATACCATTCCGCTTTCACCGGAAATCAAGGCGCTGGGTAAAGTGCGCACGCTGACTCTTTCCGGTATGCTTGCCGAAGCCATTCGCCGCATCAGCAACGAGGAATCCATTTCCGCCATGTTCAACTAAACATCACGCTGCTTATCCATGTAACGGGCGAGATAATCGCCCGTTTGTTTTTTGCTCATTTCGGCGCTGCAAACGACCGCACTTGCGTTCGATACTTTTCGCTGGCGGAGTTCAAATAAAAAAATAACGACCCTGTACTAGGGTCGCAGATTAATTTAATGCAAAGGCTGTCTAAAACAGAAAACGTGCTATTTTTTCACCGCACTTTCCACTTCGTCAATCATAATGGCCATACTTTCCAGCCCGCCGAAAGTTAAATACCAGTTGGCAGCATTCAAATAAACGATATGATTGTTTTTAGCCGCTTTGGTTTGTTTAATAATCGCGTTATCCAGCACGGTTTGCGCGTTGTTGGCTTTATCCGTAATCGCGGCGGTACGATCCACCACAAATAAATAATCCGGATTTTTTTCTAGAATGTATTCGAAACCGATACTCATGCCATGGGTGGATGCTTTGATCGCCTTATCCGCCGGAGTAAAGCCGAAACCGGTATAAATAATCGCATAACGGGAATTATCACCAAACGCGCTGATTTTGCTTTCATTGACTAACGTCATTAACGCCGTTTTGCCTTTCGCCTGTTCAGCCAACTGTTTCATGCGGCTATCGAGTGCAACCAGCTTTTCTTCTGCCAGTGCTTCCTGAGCGAAAATCTGACCGAAGGCGCGGATATTTTGCTGAAAACTCGGATAGAAATTATCATAATCAAGTTTCACGAAAAATACCGGCGCAATTTCTTTCAAGCGATCCAGCACTTTTTCCTGTCGCCCGGTAGCGATGATTAAATCCGGATTTAATTCGTTGATTTTCTCAAATGCCGGTTCCGGCGGCACGCCCACATTGGCATAGTTCGCCGCACCGAATTCGCTTAAATATTCCGGCACTTTACCGGCATTGGTAACACCGACAATGGCGTCTTTCGCCCCCAACAGCCGGATGGTATCCACGGCGGAAAAATCCAGCACCACAACCCGCTGCGGGTTCTGCGGCACAACTTGTTTGCCGGCGGCATTTTCTACCGTAATATCCGCCGCATCGGCGCTGGCGATACCTAACAAGCCGAGTAAGGCGACGGCTAAGGTTGAGAACGTTTTTTTGATCATAGCGATAGCTCCTGTTGTGTTGTGATTAATTTCTAAAATAAACGGCGATTTTATGCTGGTTGATCTCCTGAATCGGAATCGGCATATCGTAAATCGACTGCAATACTGCTTCCTGCATAATGTGATTGACTTCGCCCTGTTGCACCAGTCTGCCGGCTTTCATGGCGACGATATAATCCGAATAGCAGGAGGCAAAATTAATATCGTGGATGACGATAACCACGGTTTTATTCAGCTCGGTGGTCAACGTGCGCAGTACCCGCATAATCTGTACCGAATGCTTCATATCTAAATTATTCAGTGGTTCGTCAAGTAAGATGTAATCGGTGTCCTGCGCCAGCGTCATGGCGATGTAAGCACGCTGTAGCTGACCGCCGCTGAGATTATCGATATAACGCTGGCGCAACGGTGCCAGATCCATATATTCAATGGCATGATTAATAAAAGTGCGGTCATTTTCAGTTAAGTTTCCTTTGCTGTAAGGAAAGCGCCCGAAACTGACCAACTCCTCTACCGTCAGACGCAGATTAATGTGATTGGACTGCTTTAAAATCGACAGCTGCTTCGCAATATCAGCGCTTTTCTGTTCGTTCAGCCGTGTACCGTTAAGATAAATTTCACCGCTGTCGGCATTTTGCAGTCGACTGATAATCGACAACAACGTGCTTTTACCCGCGCCGTTAGGACCGATGAAGGAGGTGATTTTTCCCTGCGGAATCGTCAGTGACACATTGTCCACCACCTTTTTGCCGCCGTAACTTTTATTGATATTTCTGATTTCTATTGCCATTTTTTATTCGCTCGTAATAACAGATAGATAAAATAAACGCCGCCGACAAAATTCACAATAATGCTCAATGTAGTATTGAAACTGAACACCTGTGAGACCAAAAGCTGACCGAACACCAGCGTGATCACGGCAATCAACATCGCCGCCGGGATCAGTATCGAATGCCGATAAGTGCGGATAAATTCGAAAGTGACATTCATCACTAACAAACCGAGAAAAGTCAGCGGACCGACAAGTGCGGTGGACACCGAGGTTAGAATCGCCACCAAAATCAGCAGGCGTTTCGCGATTTTATGATAATCCACGCCGAGGTTAACAGCCTGATCGCGCCCTAAGGACAGCACGTCAAAATAAGGCAGATAGCGGATCGCATAAATGATAGCAGCGATCAAAATTGCCAGAGCAAGCCATAAAATATTGGTGTTGATACGGTTAAAGCTGGCGAAACCGATATCCTGTGCAATCTGAAATTCATTCGGATCAATCAGCACTTCCATAAAGGTCGTCAGACTTTGAAAGAAAGTGCCGAAAATAATGCCGACCAGCAACAGGAAAAAAATATTTTGCTGCGCTTGATTAAATAAAAAATGATATAACAGCAGCGAAAACAGCACCATCGCGCCGGTACAGAGCATAAACAGCAACACCGAGTCGATTGCCATCAACGTGCTGGAACCGAACACAAAAATAATGCTGGTTTGAATCAGCAAATACAGATTATCCAGCCCCAAAATCGTCGGCGTGAGAATTCGGTTGTTGGCGATAGTCATAAAGATCATTGTCGCCAGCGCAACGGACATGCCGGTCACCACAATGGCGGCGACCGCCAACGCACGGCTGTGCAGGGCGTATTCCCAGCGATTAGGTAAGTTGTAAAACAAATATAACGCCACAGCAAGGATGGCCAGCGCCGCCAGCACTATCAATCGGCGCAAGTGCGGTGTTGTTTTAGCCATGTCGATACCGTTTCAATAATAAATACAGGAAAATGCCGCTACCGAACACGCCGACCATGGCATTAATGGAAATTTCATACGGATAGATCACCGAACGCCCCAAAATATCGCACAGCAGCACAAATACCGCGCCCAACAATGCGGTATGCGATAAGATTTTTTTCAGATTATCGCCCAGATACAGGGTGACGATATTCGGGATAATCAGCCCCAAAAATGGAATCACGCCCACCGAAACAATTACAATGGACGACACCGTCGCCACAATGGCCAAACCTAGATACAATACCTGCTGGTAATTCAACCCCAGATTGGTGGCAAAATCTTGCCCCATGCCGACAATGGAAAAACGGTTGGCGAACAAATATGCGATCAGCAAGGCGGGAATACTGAAATAGAGGATTTCATAGCGCCCGGACATCACCAGCGAAAAATCCCCTTGCAGCCAGCCGGAAAGATTTTGCAGCAAATCCTGCTGATAGGCGATAAACGCGGTAACCGAACTGATAATATTGCCGAACATGATGCCGACCAGCGGCACGAAAATCGTATCTTTAAACTTCAAGCGGGATAAAATCGTCATAAACAACAGTGTACCGACAAATGAAACCACAATGGCGACCGCGGTTTTTAACAACATGGAAGCGCCTGGAAACAGTAATATCGCAATTAAAATGCCTAAACGCGCGCTGTCCATAGTGCCCGCCGTGGTCGGTGAAACAAAGCGGTTGCGGCTAAGTTGCTGCATCACCAAACCGCAAATACTTAAGGCGGCACCGGCGATAAGAATGCTGATCAGGCGCGGAATGCGGCTGATTAAAAAGATTTGCCATTGCATAGGATCAAAATGCAATAACCCTTGCAGATTCACCGTGCTCACTCCGAGAAAAAGCGAAATCACAGAAAGCAACAATAATAAGATAAACAGATAACGGCGTTTAATCATAATATGTCATCTAAGTCATACAAAAATTAAAATGAGAATAATTATTATGAATAATAAAGCATGATATCATGCCTTATTTCAAGTGCAATAACAAGCATAAAAAATGCAGCGGAAACGTCGATTTTTCCACCGCACTTTTGCTTACTACCAGGAGAAAACTAAATAAGTTTACATTTTTAACTGCCGCTCCGCTTCTTTCGCGCGCAACAGGAATTGACGACGTTCCGCCGTTGACATTTCACTGCTGGTGCCCGGCAATTTGACCGTCAACGGATTAACCGGGCGACCGTTAATATGAAATTCATAATGCAGGTGCGGTCCCGTAGAGCGCCCGGTATTGCCCGATAACGCAATGCGTTCGCCACGTTTTACGCTTTGACCGGCTTTCACCAACGGCTTGCTTAAATGCATATAAACAGTCTGATATTCACGACCGTGACGGATAACAATATAGCGTCCCGCACCGCTTGCCTGATACGCCACTTTTTCTACCCGCCCGTCTGCTGGCGCAATCACCGGTGTGCCGATTGACATTGCAAAATCCACGCCGTTATGCGGACGAATACGCCCGGTGACAGGATGCCGACGAGCCGGATTAAACGGCGAGGAAACCCGCGCCTGACGCTGCATTGGATAACGAGCAAAGCCTTTTCCCAGTGTTTCGCCCTGGCGATTGTAGTAGCGTCCGTTACCGGCTTGAATGGCATAATAGCTTTTTCCGCCGGAAATAATGTGAATCGCCTCCACATTCCCTTGACCGGTTAATTTGTTATCCAGATATTCGCGCGACACCAATACGGCAAATTTATCGCCTTTTTTCAGTCTGTTCATGCTGATCTGCCATTGCAGTGCCGTGGTTAACTGGCTGATCTGCTTGCCGTCCAGCCCCAATCGGCGCAAACTCGTCGCAAAAGAACCGGTAATCTGACCTTTTAGTGTCTCTTTTTTCCAGATACTTTTCTTTTCCAGAATCTGACGTTTGAATGTTCCGTCTTGCTGCCGTTCGTAAATGCGTTCTTCTTTTTCCGAAACCAGCCAGTTTAAATATTCCAGCTCATTGTCTCGGTTTAAAATCCAGTAAAACTGCTGTCCGGCTTTCAGTTTTTTCAGTTCAGGGTAGGCAGCGATTAAGTTCTTACTGGTTTCATCCTCAAGCCCAGACTGTTCCAGCACATCTCTTAGCGTATCACCGCGCACAACGGTATGGCTGAACTGATTTTTGATTCGTAGCGCCTGATCCGCCACATCCAGCAAATCATTCAGCACGCTTTGCGCATCTTCCGGCAGTTGCGACATGCCGTCATCTTCATCTAGATTGACCTGATCCACTTCGTCATCCTGCCCCTGCAAATCGTCATCATAGGAGGTAGCGTCCTCCGTCGGTGGCGGAAGCGGACTTTGGCTCGGCAAATTGTGCAACAAGGTTACGCGCATCGCGGTGTTCAACGCCATAGAAACAGCATTGGCTTCGGTTGATGCGGGCGCATCGGCAAGCTCCTTCACATCGGTAAACTGCGTGCTCACCGAATCGGGCTCAGGCGGTGTGGTATCGGTTAAAGAGCGGTATTGGTTTTGATCGCTGACAACTACGGTATCCAGTTTGGTTTCCACGGTTTCTTTCAGACTTAGCAACATTCCAGCCAGAATAGATAGAATCGCCAAAAAGAAAATCGCTGCTTTAATCCGCGATTTTCTTTTTCGTCTGTCTCTTGCCAACTTAACGTGCCGCACTACCTATTTTTCCTTTGATGACCACTGTATAAGATGATTGCATGCTATTCAGACCAATGATAGTGCAAAAAATTCAGCGCGAAATTGAAAAAAACCATTAACCGAATAAATTATAAACATAATTCATGTTCAACTTGTTAAAAAAGGGAAAATAAGCTATTTTAAGCCGATTATTTGGCAGTTGAATACAGCGACAATGCAGACCCGTTCCCTAACACAGCCCCTGATTGAGTTAAAGCATATTAATGTGCGTTTTGAGCAGAAAAATGCTTTACAGAATATCAATTTAACCATTTATCCCGATTCGGTGATTACCATTGTCGGTCCGAACGGCGGCGGTAAATCCACTTTATTAAAGGTGCTGCTGAAATTGCTGCCGCCCACCTCCGGCGAAGTTATTTATCACCGCAATGTGCGGATCGGCTATGTGCCGCAGAAAATTCATCTGGATCACAGCCTGCCGATGACGGTGGAAAAATTCCTGTCGCTGAAAAAAGGGATCAGCAAAAGCGCAATTCGCGATACGCTGGCGTTATTATCAATCGGCGAATTACTGCACAACAGCATGCAGAAACTGTCCGGCGGGGAAATGCAGCGAGTATTACTGGCGCGCGCCATTTTAAACAAACCGCATCTGCTGGTGTTGGATGAACCGACGCAGGGCGTAGATATTAACGGACAGGCGGAACTGTATCAGTTAATTCATCAAACTCGACAGACGCTTAACTGCGCGGTGTTAATGGTTTCCCATGATCTGCATATCGTTATGGCGGATACCAACGAAGTGCTGTGCATTAACCAGCACGTATGCTGCGCCGGCAGTCCGGAAAGCGTGTCCAATGATCCCACTTTTATTCATTTTTTCGGAGATCAATTATCCAAAAATATCGCTTTTTACACCCATCATCATAATCATAAACACGACATCCACGGCGACGTCTGCTGCAATCGTTATTTTCATTCGCAGCAATGCGCCCATCGGCTAAAAAACAAGGATAACTAATGTTTGATATTTTGCTTCCCGCTTGGCTGACCGGGATTTTACTGTCATTGATTACTGCCCCGCTCGGCGCTTTTGTGGTCTGGCGTAAAATGGCTTATTTCGGCGATACGCTGGCGCATTCCGCGCTGCTTGGCGTGGCGCTGGGGATGTTTCTGCATATCAATCCTTATCTGGCAATCGTCGTCCTTACCCTGCTGATTGCGGTGATGATGGTCTGGCTGGAAAGCAACACCCAGTTTTCGGTCGACACACTGCTTGGTATTATCGCGCACAGCTGCCTTTCTCTCGGGGTGGTAACGGTTGGGTTGCTGCACAATGTGCGGGTAGATTTGATGGCGTATCTGTTCGGCGATCTGCTGGCAATTAGTTATGAAGACTTATATTTTATCGGCGGTGGAGCAATTTTCGTGATGCTGGCGCTGTTTTATTTCTGGAAACCGCTGCTGTCTACTACCGTCAGCCCGGAACTGGCGCAGGTGGAAGGGATCAATATTCGCCGGATGCGGTTTATCTTAATGATGCTGACCGCGCTAACCATTGCACTGAGCATGAAATTCGTCGGCGCGCTGATTATTACTTCACTGCTGATTATCCCCGCCGCAACCGCTCGACGTTTCGCCCGCACACCGGAAACCATGGTGGGGATCGGCATACTAGTCAGCATGCTCTCCGTGTCACTGGGCTTAACCTTATCGGCATTCTACGACACTGCCGCCGGTCCGTCTGTGGTGATTTGCTCGACCTTGCTGTTTTTATTGTCATTATGCAAGAAAGAAACGAATTAAAAATCGACCGCACTTTGAGCATACGATGCAAACAAAGTGCGGTGTAAAATTCGACTGCTTTGTGCCTTATTCCGTCGGACGTACGCCTAAGGTATGGCAAATCGCATACGTCAGTTCACTGCGGTTTAGGGTATAGAAATGGAAATCCTTCACGCCTTCGCGCGACAATACGCGCACCATATCCATCGCAACGCTGGCGGCAACCAGATTGCGCGTGGTTTGATCATTGTCCAGTCCATCATACATTTTTGCCAGCCAGCCGGGAATTTTGACATTGGTGATCGCCGCCATTTTTTGCAATTGTTTGAAATTCGTCACTGGCAAAATGCCCGGTACGATTTCCGCATCAATCCCCACCGATGCACAACGATCACGAAAGCGCAGGTAGCTGTCCACATCAAAGAAAAACTGGGTAATGACATGATTGGCGCCAGCATCAATTTTGCGTTTCAGGTTGATTAAATCCGCCTGCGCCGATTTGGCTTCCGGATGCACTTCCGGATATGCTGCCACCGAAATGTCAAAATCGGCAACGGAACGCAACAGTGCCACTAAATCCGCGGCATAAAACGGTTTTTTGGCATAACCGGGCGGCTCGTCGCCGCGCAGTGCCACAATGCGACGAATACCGCTGTTCCAATAATCCTGCGCGATTTGTTTTAACTCCGCCGGCGTGGCGTCAATGCCGGTCAAATGCGGCGCTGCTTCTAGACCGGTTTCCTGCTTAATCCGCTTCACTACGCTGTGTGTGCGATCACGTTCGCCGGAATTGGCGCCGTAAGTCACCGAAACGAATTTCGGCTTCAATACTTTCAAGCGCTGAATGGAATCCCACAGAATCTGTTCCATTTTTTCGTTTTTTGGCGGAAAAAACTCAAATGACACATTAATTTTTCCGTTGATATCGGTAATATGATTGTTCAACGTATCAATTTCTTTGGCATAACTCATAATCTTTTCACTCCCCGTTCTGCCGTATTTTCGGTCGCTTATTATCAATCATCCATCCATGTGAATATGAATAATCAACGGATTTCAGTATTAAAATTAACCATAAAATGAATATGTGTCAATTTCAAATATTTCATTATTTTTATGAGCGGAATTCATAATAAACTTATTTGTAGTCGTCTGGTGAATTCGCTATACTCAAGAGAATTTCAACTTGTTAAGCTTAGGAATAAGATGAATAAAAAAGCCAAAGTCACCTTGACCTTATCTGCCATCGCCGTCGCTTTAGGGATCGGCGCTCAATTTTACACCAATTACAAAATTGATCAGGTTTTACAGAATTTTCCTTATTCGTTGCGCGATCAGCTGACCTTGAACGTCAGCCAGCAAAACGCCAATTTCTTCAGCCGGGAACTGATGTTCAGCATTACCGACGCCGACGCGCAAAAAACCGATATTATCAGCACCAAACTGACCGCACTGCCTTTCGCCGTAACTGCGGAATCGGAGCTGCCGCAAAATCTGGTGCGCGAGTTGAATAAAAAACTGAAGATCACCATTGATAAAAATATGATCAGCAGTAAATTTTCGGTGATCGGTGATTATCTGCAATCCAGCATTTCCACTCAATTCCGTGATTTGGCAAATACCTCACAGACGCTGGAAATTGATCTGAATTTTGCATCCAAAACGAAATTTATGGAAATTCAAAGCAGACTAACGGGCTTTAATTATGACGCCAATTCTAAACTCAACGGGTTGAAAACTAATCTGACCCTCGTTCCAGTCGGGCGCAGCCAGTATGATCTGGCGGATCTTGATCTCAGCCTCAACGATGCAGATATTTATCTGCTGGACGGTGATAACACGCACATTCGGCTCAACAAACTCAATTACAGTGTGAATAAATCGGTGTCCGCCGATACTTATGATCTCAATACGAATCTCAGCGGAGAAAAAGTGTATCTTTCCGACAAAAACCGCAAAGAGGATAAAATCGAAATCAGCGGATTACAAATTTCCACTGCCCAAAACGGCATCCCAAACGAACTGGTTTTCGCAAATATCCTAAATACGTCGGACAAAAACAGCATTGATTATCCGAAAGCGATCAACCTGTTATTGGATCTTTTATTTAATAACCGGCAATCGGAAGCCAATATCAGCATCACGGCATTAAATGTGCCGCAACAACAGCAAACCACCTTTGCGCTGAAAAATGCCAATTTGGCGTTTAAAGGCAATTATCAGGATAAACAAAATGCCGAATTTAATCTGACCTTTCGCCTTGACGAACTGAACGCCAATCCGCAAACAAAACGACCGCTGAAGATAAGCGGCATTGAGCTGGAAAACAACGTCTCCCGTTCCGATTTAGCCGCCCGTTTAACTTGGCTGAAAGGCGCTTTTGCGTTATTTAACCGCACGCCGGATAACAATGAACACCAAGCACCGACAAAAGATAATCCGGAATTTTTGACGGCATTAACGGATTTCGCACACAATTTCAATGAAACCACGGCGCTCAAATTGCGTGTCAACAGCCTGTCTTGGCAGGAAAATACGCAGGCTAACGGATTAAACCTAAACTATAGCGAAGCACCGACAGCGCAGAACGGCTATGCCATTCAACTTAACGGCAGCTTGGAAAAATACCGCAACGAACAAGACGGGCTGCAACTCAGCAACCTTAGCCTGAACCTGCCAGCGAAGGTAGACGATTTTCAGCGCCTGCTGCCGTATTATATTTGCTCTCAGCACCTTATCGACACTTACTGCGCCGCCAATTTGACAGAGCAAACCTTAGCCAAACAATGGGTTGATGTGATCAATGTCGGCTTTAGTATAACCGGCGATATCAGCGCCAATTTGGATTCCGTGCCGGCAAGCGAAAATGCCGACATCAACGCGTCGTTGAAGGTCAATATTCCGCCGTCGGCAAACGATAAAAGCGAAAATCATGCAACCCTGATAGGTGAACGTCTGGAACAAGCCGATACGGTTATTACGCTGACTGTGCCGACCTTATTGCTCAGCGACGAAAACCCAATCAAAGCCAAGCTGAAAAGCGAAAGCCGCTTCTGGCGCGGGCTAAATACTATCATCAAGCCGGACAATCAGTTATCCCGTTACTTCGTAGAGGAAAATGATCGCTATACGTACCGTTTTGAGAAAAATGCAAACGGTGAATTTGTTAACGGCAAACCGTTGTCGCAGCTGGAACAGGAAATAGAACCAGAACAGCAACAGACCACACCGCAAACGGAAGAACACCAACAGCACCCGGATCCGGCAATCGCACCGGCAGAAACCGACGCACTACAGCCGACACAATAAAGTGCAAAGTGCGGTGAAAAAATTGAAAATTTCCACCGCACTTTCTTTACAAATCGGAAAATCCTCCTACAATAGCCTTTCCCTAAACGACCTGCCCACGCGGCAGGTTCTGACTTGTAATCAGACACAAAGAGACATTTATGACAACTCCGTTCAAGCCCGAACTGCTTTCGCCGGCAGGTTCGCTGAAAAATATGCGCTATGCTTTCGCTTACGGCGCCGATGCGGTATATGCCGGTCAACCCCGCTACAGCCTGCGCGTACGCAACAATGAATTTAATCACGCCAATTTAAAAATCGGTATCGATGAAGCCCATGCCTTAGGCAAAAAATTCTATGTGGTGGTCAATATCGCGCCGCACAACTCCAAATTAAAAACGTTTATCAAAGACTTACAGCCGGTCATCGAAATGAAACCCGACGCGCTGATCATGTCCGATCCCGGTTTAATTATGCTGGTACGCGAACATTTCCCGCATATGGATATTCATCTGTCGGTGCAGGCTAACGCAGTCAACTGGGCAACGGTAAAATTCTGGCGGCAACTGGGGCTGACCCGCGTGATTCTCTCGCGCGAGCTGTCGCTTGAAGAAATCGGCGAAATTCGTCGACAGGTGCCGGATATCGAAATTGAAATTTTCGTACACGGTGCCTTATGTATGGCTTATTCCGGACGTTGTCTGCTGTCTGGCTATATCAATAAGCGCGATCCAAATCAGGGCACTTGCACCAATGCCTGCCGCTGGGAATATTCCGTTAGCGAAGGCAAAGAAGACGAAATCGGCAATATCGTTAACGCCGCGGAGCACATTCCGGTCAAAAATATTGCCCCGACCTTGGGCGACGGCGCGACAACCGATAAAGTGTTCCTACTGGCGGAAAGTCAGCGCCCGGAAGAAAAAATGTCTGCTTTTGAAGACGAACACGGCACCTATATTATGAATTCAAAGGATCTGCGCGCTGTACAGCATGTGGAACAACTGACAAAGCTGGGGGTTCATTCGCTGAAAATCGAAGGGCGCACTAAATCCTTCTATTATTGTGCCAGAACCGCACAGGTATATCGTAAAGCCATTGACGATGCGGCGGCGGGCAAACCGTTTGACCCAAGCCTGATGGATACGCTGGAAAGCCTTGCTCACCGCGGTTATACCGAAGGTTTTCTGCGCCGCCATACGCATGACGAATATCAAAATTACGAGTACGGCTACTCGATTTCCGAACGTCAGCAGTTTGTCGGCGAGTTTACCGGCATGCGCAAAGGCGGTTTGGCGGAAGTGGCGGTAAAAAACAAATTTTTACTCGGCGATGAAGTGGAATTAATGACGCCACAGGGCAATATCGTATTTACTCTCAAGCGCCTGCTTAACCGCAAAGGTGAAAATGTAGATACCGCTCCCGGCGACGGACATTTTGTCTTTCTCGACGTGCCGGAAGAAATTGATCTAAATTACGCCCTGTTAATGCGCAATTTAATGGGTACGGATACCAGAAATCCGCATAATAAAAAAGCGGCTGAGTGACAATAATATTTTGTTAAAAATATGTTGCAATTGTAAAACTTATGTATATAATAGAGCCGTACCCTAAAAAGTATGACTCCAAATATATTCGCCCTTTCTGTTGAAAGGGCATTTTTTTGCGACAATATTAAAACCGAATTTTACTTGTACTCACCGACAATTCGCACTAGACTACGCCATTCAGTTTTTTAATCTGCAAACAAAAAGTTATTCTATGCGTGTTTCCGATTTTTATTTTGATTTACCAGACGAATTAATCGCCCGTTACCCGAAACCCGAGCGCACCGCCAGCCGTTTGTTACAGCTAAACGGCGAAAACGGTGAAATTTTTCACCGCACTTTTACCGATATTGTGGCATTGATTAATCCCGGCGATCTGCTGATCTTCAATAATACTCGTGTCATCCCGGCGCGGATATTCGGTCGCAAAGCCAGCGGCGGCAAAGTAGAAGTATTGGTCGAGCGAATTCTGGCAGAAAACCGCTTGCTCGCGCATATCCGCGCCTCCAAAGCACCAAAAGAAGGCGCCGAATTATTGCTGGGCGAAGACAAATTAGGCGCAGGCAATGGTATTGCCGCTACTATGATTGCGCGTCAGGGCGCATTATTTGAGCTGGAAATTGCCGAAAAAAACACCGCACTTTTCGATTTGTTGCAGCAAATCGGTCATATCCCGCTGCCGCCTTATATTGATCGTCCCGATGAAGAAGCGGATAAAGAACGCTATCAAACGGTCTATAATAAAGTGCCGGGTGCGGTAGCCGCGCCAACCGCGGGGTTGCATTTCGACGATGAATTACTGGCTAAACTAAAACAAAAAGGCGTGAATTTCGCTTTCGTCACGTTGCACGTCGGCGCCGGCACATTTCAACCGGTGCGAGTGGAAAATATCGAAGATCACATTATGCACGCCGAATACGCGCAGGTGTCACAAGAAGTGGTCGATGCCGTGCTGGCGACCAAACAACGCGGCAAGCGTGTTATTGCCGTCGGTACCACGTCCGTGCGTTCCATCGAAAGCGCTGCATTAGCCGCAGAACAGCAAGGTTGCGGACAATTACTTGTACCCTATTTCTCCGATACCTCGATCTTTATCTATCCCGGCAAAACCTTTCGAGTTACCGATTGCTTAATCACAAACTTCCACTTGCCGGAAAGCACCCTGATTATGCTGGTCTCAGCATTTGCAGGTTATTCGCACACCATGGCGGCGTATCAAAGTGCGGTGAAAAATCACTACCGTTTTTTCAGTTACGGCGATGCGATGTTTATCACCAAAAATGCGCATGTGGTGGGATTGGATTAAGTTTTTCAATCTAAAAAATAAATTTTGCTGATCATACTTTCTTTTGTGCAAGCAAAAGAAAGTAGATTCACACAACACCGGATATAAAGACAAAAGCCCTCGAACTGTTTATTCGAAAAGGAAAAATAACAATGACTATGAAATTTACACTGCATAAAACCAACGGTACGGCTCGTCG
Source organism: Necropsobacter massiliensis (assembly GCF_000827595.2). Taxonomy (GTDB): domain Bacteria; phylum Pseudomonadota; class Gammaproteobacteria; order Enterobacterales; family Pasteurellaceae; genus Necropsobacter; species Necropsobacter massiliensis. The sequence continues at coordinate 26,865 of NZ_LN776179.1, forward strand.
CGGTACGATGACATTTAACCGCCCGCAGGGCGAATTTGAGGTTCAGACCCCCGCATTTATGCCGGTCGGCACCTACGGCACAGTAAAAGGCATGACACCGGAAGAAGTGCGCGCCAGCGGTGCTGAGATCTTGTTGGGCAATACCTTTCATTTATGGCTGCGACCGGGGCAGGAGGTCATGCGTAAGCACGGCGATCTGCATGATTTCATGCAATGGCATCGTCCGATTCTGACCGACAGCGGCGGTTTTCAGGTATTCAGTCTGGGCAAACTGCGCAAAATTAGTGAGCAAGGGGTGAACTTCCAAAATCCGATTAACGGCGAGCGGATTTTTCTGTCACCGGAAAAATCCATGGAAATTCAATATGATCTTGGCTCCGATATTGTAATGATTTTTGATGAATGTGCGCCCTATCCGTCCACGTTCGACTATACCAAAAAATCCATGGAAATGTCGCTGCGTTGGGCGCAACGCAGCCGTCAGCGTTTTGACGAACTAGGCAACGGCAATGCGCTGTTCGGCATCGTGCAGGGCGGCGTGTTTGAAGAGCTGCGTAAAATTTCCCTTGAAGGGCTAATCAATATCGGTTTCGATGGTTATGCGGTAGGCGGTCTGGCGGTGGGCGAACCGAAAGAAGATATGCACCGCATTCTGGAATATGTCTGTCCGCAATTGCCGACAGATAAACCGCGCTATTTAATGGGAGTGGGCAAACCGGAAGATCTGGTGGAAGGCGTGCGTCGCGGTATCGATATGTTTGATTGTGTTATGCCGACCCGCAATGCTCGCAACGGTCATTTGTTCGTCAGTGACGGAATTGTGAAAATCCGCAATGCGAAATATCGCGATGATACGACACCACTTGATCCGGAATGCGATTGCTATACCTGCACGCATTACACCAAATCCTATTTGTATCATTTGGATAAATGCGGAGAAATTCTGGGGGCGCGATTGAACACCATTCATAATCTGCGTTATTATCAACGCCTGATGCAACAAATCCGCACCGCGATTGAGGAAGACCGCTTTGAGCAATTCGTACAGGATTTTTATGCTCGCATGGGTAAGCCCGTTCCGCCGCTGCAATCCACCGCCGCATAGTGTAAAGAGAAAGAAAACAGAATGCTTAATTTCAATACGCCGCCTTCCGTAGGCTGGGATGATCCCATTGATATGCTATATGCCTGTCACGGTAAAGTGAAAGGGTTCTGCCGCCAACTGCGGATTCTGCCCGAGTATTTACAGACGAAGGGAATCAATCAAGCGGTAAAAAACGATGTGCGGCAAATTCTGACGTATTTCAATCACTCGGCGCCGCTGCATCATGAAGATGAAGAAAAAGATTTTTTCCCGGCGTTGCTTAGATATGTGCCTGATGCCCAACAGGATATTGATGCTCTTGAACGGCAGCATCTTGATTTGCACCAAAACTGGACGCGCCTGTCCGTCCAGTTGGAAGCGCTGTTAAATGATGAACGTATGGATGTTGACCGCACCTTAATTGATGCTTTCATCGCCGCTTATGACCGCCATATCGCGCGCGAAGAGCCGTTGTTTGAATTAGGCAAGCAGCAACTGTCGATAGACGAACTGCAAGCCATGGGAAAAATAATGGCGGCGCGACGGAAAATATAAGGCGAGCGCACAAGATGACTGAATATGCACTGGATTTAACCGAATTCAGCTGTCCGATTCCGTTATTAAGAACTAAACGGGCACTGGCTCAATTACATCCACAGGATATTTTATACCTGCACTTGAATCTTTTCAGTTCAATTGATGATTTTCAATTATTATGCCGCCAAACAGGCTGGCGACTTATTCGTATCGAGCAGTTTCCCACATATCAGCGGCTGGTGATCGGAAAATAATTCCGCAGCGCCGTTTTTGTGCGCCTCCAACATAAAATATTTTTCACATTAAGCCGGTTTTATGCTATTTTAGCCACCTGTTTTTTCTGGAATTATGATTAATTTAACTTAAAAAGGATAAAAAATGGAAGCTCAACAAGGTAGCCCAATGTCAATGTTGTTTATTTTCGTGATTTTCGGTCTGATTTTCTACTTTATGATTTATCGTCCGCAGGCGAAACGCAACAAAGCCCATAAACAATTAATGTCCGAGTTGGCAAAAGGAACCAAAGTGCTGACTTCCGGCGGATTAATGGGCAAAATTACTAAAATTTCACCGGACAGCGATGATGTAGTGATCGCCTTAAATTCTAAAACCGAAGTCAGTATTCAACGCAACTTTATCGTTTCCGTCTTACCGAAAGATCAACCAATCAGCGATCTTTAATGTTTAATCTATTCCGCAAGGGAACAGGAAATCTATGTTAAATCGTTACCCTTTATGGAAGAATATAATGGTGATCCTTGTGGTCGCCATTGGTCTTTTATATTCTCTTCCGAACCTTTACGGCGAAGATCCCGCCGTACAAATCTCAGGAACCCGCGGACAGGAAGCAAATACCGCACTGCTCAGCGAAGTTCAACAGGTATTAAGCCAAAATCAATTACCGCTTAAATCGATCATACTGGAAAACGGTTCTATTTTAGCCCGTTTCAATAACACCGACGATCAGCTGTTAGCGAAAGACAAAATCACCGAAAAATTAGGCAATAATTATTCCGTCGCCCTTAATCTGGCCCCGGCAACCCCTAAATGGTTAACCGACATCGGTGGCAACCCGATGAAATGGGGCTTAGATTTACGCGGCGGAGTGCGCTTTCTGATGGAAGTGGATATGAACACCGCATTAGGCAAACGTCAGGAACAGCTACAGGATAACCTGCGTACCGAACTGCGCAAAGAAAAATATCAATACAGCGCTATTCGCGGTGGCGAAAACTTCACCACACTAGTCACACTGGCTAAACCGGAGCAATTATCCGACGCACAGCGTTTCTTGCGTAAACAACATCCGACCCTTGAAGTCAACGAAGTTTCAAGCAACACCCTGTCTTTGGGCTTATCCGATACCGCACTGAACGAAGCGCGCGATCATGCCATCGAACAGAACCTGAGCATTCTGCGTCGCCGTGTGGAAGAATTAGGTGTATCTGAACCGGTGATTCAACGCCAAGGAGCAGAACGTATTGTGGTGGAATTGCCGGGCGTACAGGACACCGCACGGGCGAAAGAAATTCTAGGTGCCACGGCGACGCTGGAATTCCGGCTGGTCAACCAAAATGCTAATCTTGAAGCGGCGGCACGCGGTATGGTGCCTTCCGATTCGGAAGTAAAACTGGATCGTAACGGCAATCCGGTCGTGCTGTACAAGCGTGCAGTTCTCGGCGGCGAACATATCACTAACGCCAGTTCCGGTGTCGATCAGAATACTGCCTCTCCACAAGTCAGCGTCACGCTGGACAGCGAAGGCGGTGAGATTATGTCGCAAACTACCAAGCTGAATCTGAAAAAACCGATGGCTACCTTATATGTGGAATATAAAGACAGCGGTAAAAAAGATGAAAACGGCAAAACCATTCTGGCAAAACACGAAGAAGTGATTAATGTCGCCACCATTCAGGGACGTTTCGGCAGCCAATTCCAAATCACCGGCATCGACAGCCCAGCAGAAGCGCAAAATCTGTCCGTGTTACTTCGCTCCGGCGCGTTAACCGCACCAATCCAAATTGTTGAAGAACGCACTGTCGGTCCGTCGTTAGGTGCACAAAACGTTGAACAAGGTCTGAAAGCCGGCGTTTGGGGGCTGGCTATCGTTATTCTGTTTATGCTGGTGTACTACAAACTGTTCGGTCTGTTCGCCAATATCGCCTTAATGGCAAACATGGTGCTGCTGGTCGGTTTAATGTCACTGTTGCCGGGCGCAACCCTGACGATGCCCGGAATTGCCGGTATTATTCTTTCGGTCGGGATGTCCGTTGACGCCAATGTGCTGATTTTTGAACGCATTAAGGAAGAAATGCGTAACGGTCGTTCCGTTCAACAAGCCATTCACGAAGGCTACAACGGCGCTTTCACCAGTATTTTCGACGCCAACCTCACCACTATTTTGACTGCCGTCGTGCTGTACGCCGTCGGTACCGGACCGGTGAAAGGGTTTGCCATTACGCTGTCTTTAGGCGTGGCGATTTCAATGTTCACCGCAATTACCGGAACCCGCATGTTGGTTAACTGGTTGTACGGCGGCAAAAAAGTAGAAAAACTGTCAATTTAACGTGAGGATAAGATTGTGAGTTTATTAACAAAACAGAAAAAAGTTCACGAGTTCCAAGGCGTTAAATTACCTTTCGAACTGATTGAATTTATGAAATACCGCAAATGGGGCTACCTGTTTTCGGTGATTGTCATTGCCGTTTGTTTCTTTTTTATCTTCACCAAAGGCTTTAACTGGGGATTGGATTTTACCGGCGGCACCGTAATTGAAACCCATTTCTCGCAGCCGGCAGAACTGGAGAAAGTGCGCGCAACCTTAAAAGAAAACGGCATTGAAAGTGCGTTGGTACAAACCACCGGCGGCGTGCGTGATGTAATGATCCGCCTGCCGGCAACCGCCAGCGATGCGGAAATCGGCAATAAAATTCAAACCATGCTCGGCAAATTGGATAATAACATCCAAATTCGCAGCGTGGAATTTGTCGGTCCGAATGTCGGCGAAGAACTGACTCAAGGCGCTATTTACGCCACCTTAGCCACGCTACTGATGTTGCTCGGTTATGTCGGAATGCGTTTTGAATGGCGCTTAGGCACCGGCGGCGTATTGGCGCTAGCGCACGATGTGATCGTAACGCTGGGCGTGTTTTCCTATCTGCAAATTGAAATGGATCTCACCTTTGTGGCGGCGATTCTTTCTGTGGTCGGCTATTCACTGAACGACAGTATCGTCGTATTCGACCGCGTGCGTGAAAACTTTCGTAAAATCCGCCGTATCGGAACGATGGATGTGATTGATATTTCCTTGACGCAAACCTTGTCAAGAACTCTGATGACGTCAATCACTACCCTGTTTGTGGTTATCGCGCTGTTCGCATTCGGCGGACCGACCATCCACAGCTTCTCATTGGCATTATTGATCGGTATCGGTTTCGGTACTTACTCTTCAATTTTCGTTGCTATTGCGATTGCTTTTGATCTCGGCTTAAAACGCGAACATATGATCGTTCAAAAGGTAGATAAAGACGCAATTGACGAAATGCCGTAAAATTTCACCGCACTTTTAAACCAAAGTGCGGTCTAATTTAACGTTGTTTATTCACGCTTAAACCCGATTTAGTCGGGTTTTGTGCTATTTAACAGGAATACATTATGCATGCAAAACGGCTTTTACTAGGGCTTCTGTTTTCATCAAGCGCCTGTGTGAGCTTGGCGGCGTATAACCAAAGCGCAACGGTAACAGTCCAAAATCCGACCGCACAAGTGTCATCGGAACAAATATCCGCCGCTTCAGCAAGCCAGCAAGCGCGCGATCCGAATTCAACCGCACAAAAAATCAGCGCGCTGGAACAAGCAATCCAGCGCCTACAAAAGGTCCAGCAGACACAACAACGTCTTGCCCGACAACGCGCCGATTACCAGCGGCTGAGTCAAATGTTAAGCGCATCTTCCAGCGAGAATACCCGTCGCATTGCACGAGATTTATTGGCAGGATTAACCGATTATCCGCTTTATCCTTACGCCGCATATCAGTTGCTTAACGCCAACCAAGACAATATCACGTTGGCTGAAATTCTCGCCTTCCATCAACAAAATCCAAATTTTTCTGTGACGGAGCTCAGCACTAACTGGCTGCAACAGCAGCAGAAAAATCGCAACTGGCGAGAGATTCTGAATAACGCCGAATCGCTGCCGTCGGATCAACGCAGCCGTTGTATTGTCATACAGGCAAGACAGGAAATCGCCAAAACGGATAAAAAACAGACCGCACTTTCCGCCCAAGATCTCACCCAACTTTGGCTGACCGGCAACAGTCTGCCGAGACAGTGCGATCCGCTGTTGGAGCAATGGTCAAAAACCGGCGGCATCACACCTGAGCTGGTTAAACAGCGTGCCTTGCTAGCATTTGAAAAAAACAACGGCAATCTGATTACGCATCTGGAAAGACAGGCGGCTGACGATACACTGAAAAAGTGGCTGGCGGATCTCAACCAACTACTGAACGCGCCGCAGAATCTGCACAATCCACAAAATACGTTTTATATTGACAAATTATCGCCGCATAACGCCGAACACAAACGCCTGTTGCTGACCATAGTCCCGGCGTTCATTAACAAATTAACAGAAACAGAGCTATCCGCCACCGCACCCTTTGCCGTATTTGCCGAGTGGGCGGAACGTTTTGCTTTAACGCCAGCGCAAACCGCGCAGTGGAAAAAACGCTTGCTCGGTCGGATTTTTGATACAGACGATGTCAAGCTACAGCAATGGCGGGACAGTGCATTATTGAATTTAAAAGACGATGGGCTGCTGGAACGGCGCATTCGCCTCGCCATTCGCCAACAAAGCGAAATAGCACCTTGGCTACAGGCCCTGTCGGATAAAGCCGCCGCCAAAGATGAATGGCGTTACTGGTCGGCAAAAGTCTTGCAAAAACAAGGGAAAAATGTACAGGCTCGCGCTATCTTGCAGGCGATGCAAAAAGATGCCGCCGGTTTTTACCCGATGCTGGCGGCTGAAGAACTGGGCATTGACTATCAACCGCAAATGAAAGCACCGACAGCAACGCAAACTCAAACCGAGGTTGCTCAACAATATGCTGAACCGCTGACCCGCATTCAGGAATTGCGCAAGGTTAACGATACGGCAAACTCTAACCGCGAATGGCGGCAGTTACTTGAACGCGCGGATTTCGAGCAAAAATTGCAGCTGGCGGAATACGCCGGACAACAGCAATGGTACGATTTGCAGGTGGAAGCCACCATTCGGGCAAAAGCGTGGGAATTCATTCCATTACGTCTGCCAAATGCTTATCAGGACTGGTTTGATCTGTTCCTAAAAGATAAAAAAATCGACCGCACTTTCGCCATGGCAATCAGTCGGCAAGAAAGCGCATGGCGCCCCGATGTCTCTTCCTCCGCTGATGCGCGCGGATTAATGCAGCTGCTGCCAGCGACCGCCAAACTGACCGCGCAGAAATTCCGCCTACCGTATAGCAATGATAAGCAACTGTTCGATCCGTTTATCAATATTATGCTGGGAACCGCCCATTTGCAGGAATTGTACGATCGCTACGGCAATAACCGTATATTAATCGCCGCGGCCTATAATGCCGGTGCACGACGCGTTGACAGCTGGCTGGAAAAATCTGCCAGCAAGCTGAGCATGGCGGAATTTATTGCATCAATTCCGTTCTACGAAACCCGCGGCTATGTACAAAATGTGCTGACTTATGCCTATTATTATCAATTATTGCAAAATCGTCCGATACAAAAATTTACCCAACAGGAATATAATCGATTATACTAGTGCAACAGTACTATGCTATGAGGGAAATTTATGTATGTAAGTCGTAATATGGCACAGTGGCGCGCATTTATTACTATTTTGCGCCACGCCTTTGAACAGGGGAAAGAACAGGAGCTGCTGACCCTGCTGTTGACGGCGGATGAACGGGACGCCGTGGGATTGCGGTTACAAATCGTTGCTCAATTACTAGACAAAGCGTTGCCGCAGCGGGAAATTCAACAAAATTTGAATACTAGCGCCGCCACCATTACACGCGGATCGAATATGATCAAAACCATGCCGCCTGATTTTATGCAATGGGTAAAAGAACAGCTTGATGGGCAAACGGAAGAAGATTAATGTGCGAAAAACAGTTCGCTTACTGAAACAAAACAGCTGGCGCTGGCTGTGCCGTCTGGTATTATTATGCTGCGGTATCACCTTGTTTTTTCGTTTTGTGCCCGTTCCGTTCTCTGCTTACATGGCGCAACAGAAAATCGCTCATCTCCTACAATGGGAAAGCTACGAACTGCATTATCGCTGGACCAGTATTGAAAATATCGCATGGCAAATGCAGCTTGCTGTGATTGCCGCTGAAGATCAGGTCTTTCCGGAACATTATGGCTTCGACTGGCAGGCAATTGAAAGCGCATTCAGGCATAATCAACACTCAACACGGATTCGCGGCGCCTCGACCATTTCGCAGCAAACGGCGAAAAACCTTTATTTGTGGCACGGTCAAAGCTGGCTGCGTAAAGGGCTGGAAGTGCCCGCCACGCTAATGCTTGAATTGCTGTGGTCAAAACGACGGATTTTAGAAGTCTATTTAAATATTGCCGAATTCGGTAACGGTATTTTCGGCGTTGAAGCTGCCAGCCGGCATTACTTCAAAAAATCGGCAAAACAGCTGACTCAACAGGAAGCGGCGCTGCTTGCCGCAGTGCTACCGAATCCGCTGTTATTTAAGGTCAACCGACCTTCTGCCTATGTTCAACAACGACAACGCTGGATAATCCGGCAAATGAACGCATTAGGCAAACATTATCTGCAACAACTGTAAGGAGTAAAGTTATGACTGTTCTCGTTACCGGCGCATCTGCCGGTTTTGGTAAAGCGATCTGCACCGCGTTTGTTAATGCAGGCTATCAAGTTATCGGCGCTGCACGTCGCACGGATAAATTACAGGCGTTAAAACAGGAATTAGGCGATCATTTTTATCCGTTGCAAATGGATGTCTCTGATCCTGCAAACATTGACAGCGCACTTGCTCAACTGCCTGAAAATCTAAAAAATATTGAGTTATTGGTGAACAATGCCGGCCTGGCTTTAGGGTTAGAACCCGCGCATCAGGCGGATTTCAATGACTGGCAGACGATGATCAACACCAATATCGTCGGACTGACCTATCTGACCCGTCAAATCTTGCCGCAAATGGTCAAGCGCAATCAAGGACACATTATAAATCTGGGTTCCATCGCCGGTACCTATCCTTATCCGGGCGGTAACGTGTACGGCGCGACCAAAGCCTTCGTCGAACAATTCAGTTTAAATTTACGCGCCGACTTAGCCGGCACGCAAATCCGAGTTTCCAATATTGAACCGGGACTATGCGGTGGAACGGAATTCTCCAACGTACGCTTTAAAGGCGACGACGCCAAAGCCGCGGGGCTATATCAAAATGTGGACTACATTCGACCGGAAGACATCGCCAATACGATTTTATGGATTTATCAACAGCCTGCGCATGTAAATATTAACCGTATTGAGATCATGCCGGTAGCCCAAACTTTCTCGCCGCTGGCTGTCAGCCGTAAATAATAATTCGCATGTAGAAAGTGCGGTTTTAGGCTACCCTGTAAAAACTTAGGGCGTCACATGCTCCTCAAGGAATAGGTGAATGCTGACAACCGCACAATAACGCTCTGATTTATCCCTCAAAGGAGAAGTTACATATTCTTTCTTTAATAAATCAGCTCATGGCTTAAGCACGTTGGCTCCATTCGCATAGCTTAGAATTTTTTAAACATAGACTTCATTTGATTCCAATAAAAATTTCATAAAAAAAACCGCACTTTTGCGCTTATAAATTGCGCTCCCAATTTTGAAGTTTTAACCTGATTGCCTGAACAAAGCAACTTATTTGACACTGACCGCAACCATTGCATCGTTCAGTATCAAGCTGTAAATCTGACAAAATCGCTTGTTTCGGGCAATCTTGCTGGCATTGTTGGCAAGGTTGCCCTTGCTTTTGCAGGCAATTTTCTAAAAACTGCGGACGCCAATGAGTATCGGCAGGAAAGGCAATGTGCAATGCTTGAGTTGGGCAAGCGTTGGCGCAGGCTTGGCAAAAATCACAAGCCGAAAAATCCACCTGAAACGCTGCTTTGCCTTGTTGTATTTGAATTAAACCGTAAGGACAAGCGGCTTCACATTGACCGCAGCCCGAGCAAATATCAAAAAATAAATGAGCGGGCGCGGCAAAAGGTGGGCGAGCTTGATGAGATTGCGCTGAATTTTGGTTCGAATTTTGTGCCGCAGCAGGCGAAAACATGCCGCGAAATAAACCTCGGCGAGAAATGCGATGGTGGTTTAAATAGGCTTGATAATATTTTTCGTCTTTTGGCGGCACAGTCATGATGTTTCCTTCGTGGCGCGTTTAGCGATAAAGCGGCAATGTTTCCGGTTCAAGCGCCAGCTCCCTTTGCCACGTTTGTAAGCTTTCTTTGGTTAATTGCGCCAAATTGCGATAAAAGGAGGAAATGCGCTGCGCAATCATCAAATCTAAAAATCGATAAGCCCAAGGCAAAAAATGTTGCGCTAAAAATGGTGTGATAAGCGCTTGATGTTGCTCACTTAAATAAGCGGTCAAAAACAACATTAAGCCAATGTGATCTTCCGGCGCATGGTCCGGTGCCACAAAATGAAGTTGGTTTTGTTGCAAAAATTCACGCAACTTCAACAAAGATTCGCCAAAAATCACACCATCTTTATCTAAATATACTGAGCCCCAAGGCGGTGCGGGCAGCGCATTCGGACCGATAAATAAGGCTTGATATTGTTGCGCCAGGGTCTCTAAATCCGCTTCAAAAAGTGCGGGTGTTTTTTGCGCTGTTTTGAACACCCAATTATCTTGCCAATTTTCTTGCTGAAAGAAATCAAGGACTTGCTCATTGCGTGGATCGTCGGGGGCGTAATAAAACAGCGAGCCGAGTAATCGGCCGCTGATAGCAATTTTCGGATGAATGTCCATTCCTAACCCTTAAAACTTAACCGTTAATCGCCATGCCCTGCGTGAGGTGTACGGCATAAAACAGCGCTCGGCCAATAAATTCTGCAACGATGACTAAAATCGCAGCAAAATATAAAGTGGCAGTGTTCGGCGCTTTAAGAATGAGCCAAGTGGCCAAACCAAGCAAGCTAAAACGTAACGCCGTTAAAGGGGCATAATCCGGCACAAGGTTAAGCGCCGATTGAATGGCGGATTGGGTTTGCGCTAAATGTTGCAATTGATACACCGCACAAATGATCACCAGCACAAAGGCCACAAAATACACCACCGGGAAGCCTTTTAGGCAATAATTTGCCTCTGGGTTATTGGCTAAAAATGCATAAGCCAAAGCACTTCCACCCAATACCAGCGTTAAATAAAATTGCCAACTGGTGAGGCTGGTATGCCAAGTCGGCACTGTTGGAATTTGGTATAAATTAGCCATCATATACATAAACACTAAGCCCAAAAGTGCGGTACAAATTGCGCCGATTTTAAGCAATGAAGCAGACAGTTTATGGAGAATCGCTAACAACCAATAAATACCTGCCGCGGCAAAGAATAATGCGCCCGTTGCAATTTCATTACTCAACATGGATTGCCCCACTCTGTTGAGCGAATTAAAGGCACGCCATGGCGAACCTAAATGCAACACTGAAGCAATAAAACCAATAGCCAATAAAATCAATAAGATAAATTGACCTCGAACAATATGCTGCTGTCCATTTTGGGTTTGACATAGCGCCACAGCACACAATAGCCAAGCGCCCACTACCACTTGTGCAAGGACGGTAAAAATAATTAAAGGAAGTTCATGTAATCCGTTCATCTTACACCTCTCTTGGATTGCCTAAAAAGCCGGCTTGATCGCCACTTAAACAAGCATGTTTATTGGCTTTCACCACTAAATTTGGGCTGGTTAATACTGCTGGTGGAAGTGGCGCAATAGAGGCTTCGGTGCCATATTTGGCTCGTAATTCCTCAATGGGCGCAAAATCCAAGGCTCGCAACGGGCAGGCCTCCACACAAATGGGTTTTTGCCCTGCTTTGACTCTGGAATAGCAGCCGTCACATTTGGTCATGCAACCTTTTTTAACGTCGTATTGCGGCGCATCATAAGGGCAAGCCATGTGGCAATAACGACAACCGATACAGGTTTGCTCGTTCACAATCACAAAACCATCGGTATTTTTGTGCATGGCGCCACTTGGGCACACCTTCACACAAGCAGGGTTTTCGCAATGGTTACAAGAAATGGACATGTAATAAGCAAAGACATTTTGTTGATAACAGCCGTCTTTGTCCTGTGACCATTCGCCACCCGTGTATTCATAAATACGACGGAAATTTACTTCGGTATCTAAATCTTTGTAATCTTTACAGGCTAACTCGCAAGTTTTACAACCGGTGCAGCGCTCGGAGTCAAAATAAAAACCATATTGTTCGCTCATTTTTCACTCCTTACAGTTTTTCAATTTGAACAAGATTTGAGTGTTGCGGGTTGCCTTTTGCCAACGGCGACGGACGCTGTGTAGTCAGGACGTTAATACAACCTGAATGATCTACGCGATTGGCATCGGGTGCATACCACGCCCCTTCGCTTAAGGCAATCACCCCCGGAATAATGCGAGGCGTGACTTTGGCATGAATGCGCACTTCGCCACGATCATTAAAAATTCGAATCATATCGCCGTTTTTAATGCCTTTTGGCTCAGCATCTATCGGATTAATCCAAACTTCTTGCGGGTTCGCCGCTTTTAATACGTCCACATTACCGTAAGTGGAATGCGTGCGAGCTTTATAATGGAATCCGCTGAGTTGCAACGGATATTTTTCCATTAGCGGATCGCCAAAATGTTCAAAGCTGTCCGCATGAACAGGTAACGGATGAATCACTTCATCTTCTTTCAGCACCCAAGTTTTAGCAATTTCAGCAAGGCGAGAAGAATAAATCTCGATTTTGCCTGACGGGGTTTGCAATGGTTCTTTCTCAGGATCTTCTCGGAAATCTTTATAAGCAATATAAAAGCCTTTTGGATCGACTTTCTTGAAAATACCTTGTTGGCGGAATGCTTCAAAGGTTGGTAATTCAGGAAGATTGGTGCGAGATTGCTCATATAAATGGCGCAACCAACCTTCTTGGCTGCGACCTTCGGTGAATTTTTCTTTCACACCAAGTTTTTCTGCTAAATCGCTCATCATGTCATAAAGATTGCGGCATTCAAAAGACGGCGTCACTACTTGATCAGCAAAAATCACATAGTTCATATTGGCCACAAAGGCATCTAAACAGAAATCCATTTGCTCGGAAGTCATGCAATCCGGTAGCAAAATATCGCTGTATTTTGCGGTAGATGTCATATGATTTTCAATCGTCACAATCATTTCACATTGGCTTTCATCTTGTAAAATTTTGTGAGTACGGTTAATTTCCGCATGCTGATTAATCAAGCAGTTACTGGCGTAATTCCAGATAAATTTAATCGGTGCCGAAAGTTTTTCTACGCCCCGAATACCGTCGGTTAATGCTGTCATTTCAGGACCGCGAATAATCGCATCCGTCCATAAGAACATTGGAATACTGGCTTGCACAGGGTTCTCTAAGGTTGGCATGCGTACAAAAGGCACACCATAAGCACTTTCACGCGCCCCGGTATTACCACCGCTAATGCCCACATTACCCGTTAAAATCGGCAACATAGCAATGGCACGAGAAATCAACTCGCCATTACTACGGCGCTGCGGACCCCAGCCTTGAGAAATATAAGCGGGTTTAGTGGAGCCGATTTCACGGGCAAGTTTAATAATGCGATGTGCTGGAATACCGGTAATTTTTGCTGCCCATTCAGGTGTTTTCGCCACACCATCATCGCCCTGACCTAAAATATAAGCCTTATAATGACCATTTTTCGGTGCATCCGCCGGCAAAGTTTTCTCATCGTAGCCCACGCAATATTTATCCAAGAACGGCTGATCTACCATGTTTTCCGTAATCAACACATAAGCAATGGCAGAACAAAGCGCGGCATCCGTGCCTGGGCGAATCGGGATCCATTCATCTTCTTTGCCCACGCCGGTGTCGGTATAACGCGGATCAATAATGATCATTTTGGCACCTGAGCGCGCCTTGGCTTGTTCAAAACAATAGGTTAAACCGCCACCGCTCATGCGGGTTTCTGCGGGGTTATTACCGAACAGCACAATTAATTTGGTATTTTCAATGTCTGCCATACCATTGCCCAGCGCCCAGCCGCCACCGTAGGTATAATCCAAACCCACGGCAATTTGCGCGGTACTGTAATCACCGTAATGATTTAAATAACCGCCGATACAATTCATTAAGCGAGCCACGAGGGTGGAACCCGGTGGCCAAGATTTGGTCATGGTACCGCCTAAAGTACCGGTACCATAATTCAAATAAATACTTTCATTACCATATTGTTCAATATTTTTACGCAAGGATTGAGCAATTTCTGTTAAAGCCTCATCCCAGCTAATGCGTTTAAATTTTCCTTCGCCACGTTTACCCACACGTTTCATCGGATATTTCAAACGATCGGGATGATACACACGGCGGCGCATGGAACGTCCACGCAAACAAGCTCGCACTTGGTGATCCACATTATAGGTATCCGTTCCCGTATTATCGGTTTCTACATACAAAATTTGATTATCTTTTACATGCATGCGAAGTGGGCAACGGCTACCGCAGTTTACGGTACAAGCTGACCAAACTACTTTTTCTTCGGAATCTGTCTGTGGCGCTGCAAGCGGCATTGCGGCTTTCACCTCAAAAGGCAAGGCAATATCCGCCGCCACCGCAGCGGCCCCCAAAGAAGCGTTCTTTAGAAAGGTTCTTCGATTAAGCGGTGGATTAAATTTATGACTCATTTTTATTCCCCACAATTTATGATTAATTTAACAATAAAAATTAAAGCCAAATTTAATCATAAAGAGGGAGAAAGCTGTTGTGATTAAGATCACAAAAAATTGCTATAAAATAAGAAAATGGATAAAAAGATGATTAGGATCAATGCGTTAATAAAATGGGAATTATTATCACTTAAATTAAAAGAGCAGTGTTTTCCAGTAAAATTTTTTTACTAGAATTGAGTCTATAATCCCGCGACAAATAATAACCGGCAAAAAACAACGAGATAAAAAATTTTTGCTTGTATGGAATTCATTTTATTGGTTTATTTGTTGTCCAACCATGGAATTAAATAACCGTAATTTTCCTCTTCCATTTTATGCAATGGGATAAATCGGATTGCCGCACTATTAATGCAATAACGCAACCCGCCACTTGCCGCCGGACCGTCATCAAACACATGACCTAAATGCGCCTTGCCCGAGCGGCTCAACACTTCCGTTCTGATCATATTAAAACCGATATCTTTTTTATAATTCACGACTTCCGGTACAATCGGTTTGGCAAAACTTGGCCATCCGCAGGCAGAATCAAATTTATCCGCCGAACTGAACAAGGGTTCGCCAGTGGTAATATCTACATAAATTCCCGGTTCAAAATGGCGCCAGTATTCATTATGAAACGGGCGCTCCGTATCGCCTTTTTGGGTCACTTGATATTGTAGTGCACTCAACCGCACTTTCAATTCCGCTTCACTTGGTTTCGGATAGGCTTGCGGATCAATGAGGGCTTTTTGGGCGTTAGCCAAATCACTATGACGCGAATCGTCGCGATAACTCATCAGCTCACCTCCTTACCGTATTTAATCATTTTCCAACACGGCAACAATCTGTTTCAGCCATTCGATTGCCAGTCGCCGTCTGTCATGCAGCGCGTTCCAAATCGCATCCTGTGATAATACGCTATAATTACCGTGCATAGTTAACTGGCTTTCATCCACCGTTTCACATAATTCCAGCCATTGCGGGTCAAAATAAAACGCCTGTAACCGGTCAAGAATTTGCGAGGCGCTTTTCCATTGTGTCATGCCCTTTTCCAATTCGGGCAACAACTTCATCCATTGAGCATACAAATCCTGCATTTCCTGCACTTGCCGAAGCATATATTCTCCTTAATAACGTGATTATTCCGCTCATTGGCAGCAAGTATGCTGCATTGCGGATTTACGACGAAATATCGTAATTTCGCACCGCACTTTTCAGTCAAACGGTGCGAAATAAACTATCTGCCGAACATCATAATCGCGGCAAACAGCGCCATTTGCACTTCTTGATCGGAAAGCGGTGTGCCATTGAAATTCAATTGGTTATTTTCCAATAACAAATGTAGGCTCAGTTGGCTGTCGGTTTCTTTGAACAGATTGGCTTGTCTTGCCTGACGCAACAGTTCTTCCGTCTGAGTTTCGGCAAGCGTCGCCGCAGCTTCACGGCTTAAATCTGCCGAATTGGTTTGTTCGATAAGGGTCAGATATTCGGTTAACGCCGCTTTATCCAACGTAATATTCAGTCCCAGTTCGTTAAACAAACCCAGCACGGTTTTCTGCTCTCGCGCCCGCTGTTCGACATCTTTACTCAACACCAAATTAAAATCCGCCGACAGCTTTCCTTTCGGATTGGAAAATGTAAAGGGGGTGATTTTAATTTGCGGCGAGTTATTCAAAATCACTTTCGCCGCCTCATCGGCAAGCGGTGTAAACGCTGTTTTATCGTCATGCTGTTTATTCATTTCATCAATAATGACATTTAAGGATTGCGTATCCAAATGATTAAACTGCATAATCATATCGGCATTGCCGAAAGACAATCCGTTATGTGCGATATCTTCCGCCTTATACATCACCGCCACATCTACAAACGCCTTATCCTCTTTTAGAGCAAGTCCCAGCTCGGCATTTTTAACTGTCGTGTTCACCTCCTGACCGGCGCGATTTTTACCCTTTAGATGCAAATTTTCCGCTTTCATATAATAAGAACCCGGAATCGGCTCATTCAATTGCTCATTCGCAACCATATCCAGCTCAATATGGCTATTGGTCGCGGTGATCACCGCATTTTGCAGCTCGTCACGCTCAGCAGGCGCATTGTGCTGCGATTCGTCCAGCGTTATTTTTAGCAGCGGCACATCAATGTTGGTTTTGCCGTAGCCGTCTTGATCCGTATCGAAAACGGCCGCCAATGACCATTCCAGCTCGCCGTTATCTTGTCGGCTGAATACCTCGGAATGCAGCTCGCCTTTAACGCGTTGATCATAAGTCAGTTTAAACGCACCTTTCAGCGGATTGGTGCGTTCATCTTTAAACCAGTGTTGAGTTTGGGTATTCTTCACCATTGCCACATCTGCCGAAAACAGTGCAATAGAAAAATCATTAATTGTGAGCGGACCATGATACATGGTTCCGGCAAACGGAATGACATAGGTTTTATCATTCTTTTTTGAGCGAACCGTCACATCATAGCTCACGGCGGAACTAAAGAAACCGCGCTCAAAGACGACATTTTCAAGACGCGCACTCAGCTCGCCGCCAAGATTGAGTTTTGCCAGTTTTTGATTGCTTTGTTCCAACTGCTGTTGATACTGCGCCTCCGCCGTTTTTCCGGTGTACCACGCCCCGCCGGTCCACAGTGCGCCGAATGCCACTATAATACCGAGCACAATTGATGACTTTCTCATAATCAGTTCCTTTATCTTGAATATTATTTTATCTATGTCGTTTAAATTAGCATAAATACGTAATAAGTTAAAAAATTTTTACGCTTTCCCCTTGAATTCCGTTTTTCTGCTCGCATTTACTGTGGCAAGAGCGAATGGCGTCCGGAAATACGGTTTTTTATTACCGCACTTTTTCAAACTTTTTATTGAAACTCACTTGAAATAATAAAACCCGGCCCAATCTTAGCGACATGCAGCAAATTTAACAGGAGAAAACATATTATGGGAAAAATTATTGGTATTGACTTAGGTACAACAAACTCTTGTGTTGCCGTTATGGACGGCGACAAACCGCGCGTAATTGAAAATGCGGAAGGTGATCGTACTACTCCGTCAATCATTGCATACACGAATGATAACGAAACCTTAGTGGGTCAGCCGGCAAAACGTCAGGCGGTAACTAATCCGAAAAATACATTATTTGCGATCAAACGTTTAATCGGTCGCCGTTTTGAAGATCAGGAAGTGCAGCGCGACGTCAACATTATGCCGTTTGAAATTACCAAAGCGGATAACGGCGATGCGTGGGTTTCGGTTAAAGGTGAAAAAATGGCACCGCCGCAAATTTCTGCCGAAGTACTGAAAAAAATGAAGAAAACTGCAGAAGATTTTCTGGGCGAAGCAGTTACCGAAGCAGTTATTACCGTACCGGCATATTTTAACGACGCACAACGTCAGGCAACCAAAGATGCCGGTCGTATCGCTGGTCTTGAAGTGAAACGTATTATTAACGAACCGACTGCGGCGGCACTAGCTTATGGACTGGATAAAGGCAAAGGCAACCACACTATCGCCGTTTATGACTTGGGCGGTGGTACATTCGACTTGTCTATTATTGAAATCGATGAAGTGGGCGGCGAAAAAACTTTTGAAGTATTATCCACCAACGGTGATACCCACCTCGGCGGTGAAGACTTTGATAACCGCGTGATCAACTACTTGGTTGACGAGTTCAAAAAAGAACAAGGCGTTGACCTGCGTAACGATCCGCTCGCAATGCAACGTTTGAAAGAAGCCGGTGAAAAAGCGAAAATTGAACTGTCTTCCGCACAGCAAACCGATGTCAATCTGCCATATATTACGGCTGATGCGACCGGTCCTAAACATTTGAACATTAAATTGACCCGCGCGAAATTAGAAGCATTGGTCGAAGATTTAGTAGCGCGTTCATTAGAACCGGTGAAAACTGCATTGGCGGATGCTGGATTAAGCGTCTCACAAATTGATGATGTGATACTGGTGGGCGGTCAGACTCGTATGCCGTTGGTACAGCAGAAAGTTGCAGAATTCTTCGGCAAAGAACCGCGTAAAGACGTTAATCCGGACGAAGCGGTGGCAATCGGTGCTGCGGTACAAGGCGGCGTATTAGCCGGTGACGTGACCGACGTATTGTTGCTGGATGTCACGCCGTTATCCTTAGGGATCGAAACCATGGGTGGTGTGATGACAACCCTGATTGAGAAAAACACTACGATTCCGACTAAAAAATCGCAGGTATTCTCAACCGCAGAAGACAACCAAAGTGCGGTCACAATCCATGTGCTGCAAGGCGAACGGAAACAGGCTTCCGCCAACAAATCGCTGGGACAGTTTAATCTGGAAGGCATTAATCCGGCACCGCGCGGTATGCCACAAATTGAAGTGACATTCGATATTGACGCGGACGGTATTATCCACGTGTCGGCGAAAGATAAAGGCACTGGCAAAGAACAGCAGATCACCATTAAAGCCTCCTCCGGCTTGAGTGATGAAGAAATTCAGCAAATGGTACGAGATGCGGAAGCCAACGCGGAAGCCGACCGTAAATTCGAAGAGCTGGTTCAGGCACGTAATCAGGCGGATCATCTGGTTCACAGTACCCGTAAACAGTTAAGCGATGCGGGCGATAAATTGCCAGCAGCAGATAGAGGAGCGATTGAATCAGCGGTCAACGATCTTGAAAGCGCAGCGAAAGGCGAAGATAAAGCGGCTATCGAAGCAAAAATTCAAGCCTTGATTCAGGTTTCGGAAAAACTGGTACAAGCAGGTCAGCAGCAAGCGCAGGCAGACGCTCAGGCGCAAACCCAAAACGGCAAAGGCAACGATGATGTTGTAGATGCCGAGTTTGAAGAAATGAAAGACAAATAATCTGAGTCTTTAAATCATTACAAGGGCGTAGCGATACGCCCTTTTAGCATATAAACCTTCTGCAAAGGCAAAGACCTTGCGGTTTTTGGTAAAAAATCTCAAATAACGATTATGGCGAAAAAAGATTACTACGAAGTTCTTGGTGTAGATCGGAATGCAGACGAAAAAGCGATAAAAAAAGCCTATAAACGTCTGGCAATGAAATATCATCCTGACCGCACAAAGGGCGATAAAGAAAGCGAAGAAAAATTTAAAGAGGTGAATGAAGCCTACGAAATTCTCGCCGATAAAGAAAAACGCGCGGCTTATGATCAATACGGCCATCAGGCGTTTGAACAAGGCGGTGCCGGTGGATTCGGTGGCTTCGGCGGTGCCGATTTTGGCGATATTTTCGGTGATATGTTCGGTGACATTTTCGGCGGCGGACGAACTCGCCAACGTGTTGTGCGCGGTGAAGATTTACGTTATGACATCGAAATCACACTGGAAGAAGCAGTACGCGGCGCTAAAAAAGATATTCAGATCAATACGCTTGCCGAATGTGATCATTGTCATGGTTCCGGTGCGGAAGCCGGTTCTAAGGTGGAAACCTGCCCGACCTGTCACGGTTCCGGTCGCATACGTCGGCAGCAAGGCTTCTTTATGACCGAACAAACCTGCCCGACTTGTCACGGCAGCGGTAAGAAAATCGAAAAACCTTGTACCCAATGCCACGGCGAAGGTCGTGTACATAAACGGAAAAACCTTTCTGTCACCATTCCAGCTGGCGTGGATACCGGCAATCAGCTGCGTCTGGCAGGTGAAGGGGCGGCAGGAGAAAACGGCGCACCGGCAGGCGATCTATATGTGGTGATCCATGTTAAAGCGCATCATATTTTTGAACGCGACGGCAACAATCTGTATTGTGAAGTACCAATCGGATTTACCATGGCGGCGTTAGGCGGTGAAATTGAAGTGCCAACCTTAGACGGTCGTTTGAAGGTGAAAATTCCGGAAGAAACGCAAACCGGCAAACTACTGCGGCTGCGTGGTAAAGGCGTCACCTCAGCACGAGGTGGTTATGTCGGCGATTTAATCTGCAAAATCATCGTTGAAACGCCAGTTAAATTAAATGAAGAACAGAAAGAACTGTTACGCAAGTTGGGTGAAAGTCTCGGCGGCGAAAAACACAGTCCGAAATCTTCCAGCTTTCTCGACGGAGTGAAAAAATTCTTCGATAATTTAGGCAAATAAGCAAAAGTGCGGTAAAATTGACCGCACTTTTTTCTTTTGTGGTATTGCTATGTTTCCGTGTTCCTTCATAAAAAAAGCGATGAATGTATTTTTTCGCCAAGGCATTAACGAAAAAAACCGCCAAACCCTGCATAACCACAATATGTCGGTTATCGCCAGTAACTGCAACGGCGCATTTATTCTGCACGATCTGGGCGAACGTTTTAACTCTCCTTTCGTCAATCTATATTTAAGCCCGCGGGATTTTATTAAATATCTGCAACAGATTGATTACTATCAATATCATCCGCTGCGCTTTGCCGACTCGAACTCTTCTCCCTATCCGATCGGCTATTTGGACGATCTTGAAATTCATTTTATGCATTATCACTCTGCACAGGAGGCGGAAGCGAAGTGGCAAGAAAGAAGCCGGCGTATTGATCCGAACAATCTGTTTATTATGATGACCGACCGCGACGGCTGCACCTATCAGGATTTGTTGGATTTTGATCGTCTGCCTTTTACGCATAAAGTGGTGTTTACCCGCAAACCTTATCCGCATATCCAATCGGCATTTTATATTACAGGCTTTGAGAGCGAGGAGTCGGTCGGCGATTTATTTGCATATTCCGGTCTTTTCGGCAAAAAATATTATGATCAGTTTGATTATGTGGCATGGTTTAACCGCACACAAACAGCGCAATAGACGCCGATTTAATAGCCAATTTAGCCCAAAGTGCGGTGAAAAATTCTCGATTTTCGACCGCACTTGCTGGGTGTTATAAGGTAATCTCGTCAATGCTGCGCCCGAAACTCGGCACGAATACTCGGATAAAATAATCCATTTCATCGCTGTGCCAGTCATTCATCAGCTTTTCCAACCGCACTTTTGCCTGCGCAAATTCCTGATTCCCATTTTCCAGTTCAAATTTCACTTTAATATAGGCACATAGTAAATCCGCTTGTTTGACAATGTGTTTTTCCTGTGCGGAGAACCGTTCGCTGTCAAGATAAGGCGCAAAATCCTGCTGTAGCTGTGCTGGCAACAGACTGAGCAAATGCAACTCGGCGGCACTTTCGATTTGCTTATAGGCTTGGGTAATGGCGGGATTAAAGTATTTAATCGGGGTCGGTAAATCACCAGTAAAAATTTCCGAGCTATCGTGATACATCGCCATCACCGCGATTCGCTCCGGGTTCAGCTTGCTGGCGTAAAATCTGTTTTTGATTACCGCCAGCATATGCGCTACAAACGCCACCTGCAAACTGTGTTCAGCAAGATTTTCCTTTTCGATATTACGCATCAGCGACCAACGTTGGATCAGTCTTAAACGATCCAAACAAGCAAAAAAATGGCTGGTTTTTATTTCCGGTTGCCGCATATCAGTTCACCGTATATTCCTCAATAGTGACCGGCATCACCAACGTTTTACCCAAGCGGGAAATCACGACATTAATGGTGGTGTTGGGTCTGATGTTGCTGATCACATTCATCATCTGTGCCGGCGATTGAGCCTCAACATCGCCGAATTTTAAAATCACATCACCGGGCTGAATACCGGCTTTCGCCGCCGGGCTGTTTTCCATTACGCTGGTAATCACAATGCCTTTTTCTGTTCTGGCACCCTGTCCGTTGCTGAACAAAATATCGCTTTGCACGCCGAAAAAGCCGCGGATGACCCGCCCGTCGCGGATAATTTTGTGCATAACATCACTTGCCAGCTCAATCGGAATAGCGAAATTCAGTCCTTCGGCGATTTCATTCGCGTTTTTGCCGATACTTAGCGTGCTGATGCCCACCAACTCACCAGCCGAATTAATCAATGCGCCGCCGGAATTGCCGCGGTTAATGGAGGCGTCGGTCTGAATAAAATTCTGTCGCCCAATAAAATCGCCCACCGCATTGCGCCCCAACGCACTAATGATGCCCTGCGATACGCTTTGTCCCAGATTGTACGGATTACCGATCGCCAGCACAATATCGCCCACATGCGCCTGACGGTTCGGATTCTGCGGAATCGTGGATAAATTATCCGCTTTAATTTTCAGCACAGCAAGATCGGTCAGATTATCGGAACCGATCAGGCTCGCTTCAAAAATTCTGCCATTTTGCAAAGCAACCACGATTTGATCGGCATTTTGAATCACATGTTTATTGGTCAGAATATAACCGTCTTTCGACATAATCACACCCGATCCCAGATTATTTACCTGAGACTGGTAATTATTGTTGGCGGAGGCAAACGCCTGATTATATACATTCACCACCGCCGGTGAGGCGATTCGCACCGCCTCTTTATAAGAAGCGATATCCGTTTGGATAAGGGACGGCGAACTGCGAAACCACGGCAAGACAAACAAAATCAGGGCGGCGGCAAACAAACCGATAACAATTGATTGAATAATTTTCTTTAACATCACAGCTCCATGTTTAACTGTTGTCCTGACGCCGATAAATCATTTTAACGTCCATATCAATTTGCCGTACGGACTGTAACGCCCATAAGGGCGCGTCGGCAAGCCGCTGAATATGAGATAAATCATATAATCCGCGCGCCTGATTGCCCAGCAATTTTGGTGCCACATACACGATTAGCTCATCCACTAGATTCCGTTCGATTAATGCGCCAGCAAGCCCGGCACCGGCTTCGACCCACAAACTATTGATTTGTCGTTGACCTAACAGGGATAGCAAAGCGTACAGAGAATCCTGTCCGTCCTCAACTTCCAGGCGAATATGCTGGCAGAAGTCGGGAAAGTCAGACATATCACGCGCATCGCGACTGACCAGCCATACCGGCGCAGGAATGTGAAACAGCCGGTGGATGGGCTGAACCAAATGCTGATTATCCAGAATAATTCTGACCGGCTGGCGCAGATTCGCTTGCCGGTACTGATGCCGCACCTCATCCGGCAGTTGCTGCCAACGTACATTCAGCAACGGATCATCAGCGGCGACGGTTTTTCCAGTAGATAAAATTGCCGAGGCTTTCGCCCGTTCCGTCTGTACATCCCGACGTGACAGCTCGCCAGTAATCCATTTGCTTTCGCCGCTTGCCATCGCAGTTTTACCGTCGATGCTAATTGCCATTTTTAACTGCACAAAGGGCATACCGCAGCGCATTCGCTTGAGAAAACCTTTGTTCAGCAATTCCGCTTGTTCCTGTAATAATCCAACCGCCGTTTCCACCCCGCCGGCGCGTAGCATCGCCAGCCCTTGACCGGCAACTTGCGGATTGGGATCCTGCATAGCGGCAATCACTCGGCTCACACCGGCATCAATCAATGCCTTGGCGCAAGGCGGCGTTCGCCCGAAATGGGAGCAGGGTTCCAAGGTAACATAAGCGGTGGCGCCACGCGCTCGTTCACCAGCATCCATCAGCGCCATCACTTCCGCATGAGGTTGTCCCGCTTTAAAATGAAAACCTTTGCCCACCACATTACCGTCTTTCACCAACACACAGCCGACCGCCGGATTCGGCGCAGTAGTAAATATTCCGTTGCCAGCAAGCGCCAACGCCTGCTGCATATATTGCACATCATGTTCGGTAAATTGAGGTTGCATATTAATCCTTTAACTTCTCAATTTCTTGGCTAAACTGATTAATATCGTCAAAACTCAAATACACCGAAGCGAAACGGATATACGCCACTTTATCCAAGCTTTTCAACTCATTCATTGCCAACTTGCCGATCAGTGCGCTCGGCACTTCCCGCTCACCAGTCGCGCGCAGCTGATGAATAATATGACTGATCGCCTTTTCCACATCATCGGAACTGACCGGGCGTTTCTCCAACGCATGTAAAATACCGCGACGCAGTTTATCTTCATTAAAAGGCTCACGGCTATGATCGCTTTTGATCACTTTGGGAATAATCAGCTCTGCGGTTTCAAAAGTGGTAAAACGTTCATGACATTTACCGCATTCCCGCCGGCGGCGAACCTGATAACCGTCGGACACCAAACGGCTATCGATGACTTTGGTTTCTTCAGTGGAACAAAAAGGACAGTGCATAAAATCCTCTGGACATATAACAGACATAGACCGCTGCATTTTAACAAGATTTACATTGATTTACGATATTTTTCAGCCGCGGATAACAATCCGAACAAAGATGCGGGCGAATACCTTGCAATATTTTTTTACCCGCCGCTTGCATATCAGTCGGTTATTTCCTACTATAACGCTCAACTTTTTTATATTTGGAGAAAAACATGCAAAACGAACTCATTTGTTACAAAAAAATGCCACTATGGGATAAACACAGCCTGCCACAAATGTTTCGAGAAAAACATAATACTAAAGCCGGCACTTGGGGCAAGCTGACCGTTATTACGGGCAAGCTTAAATTCTCTCTGTTGACGGAAAACGGCGAGCTTATCAGCGAACATATTTTCACAGCCGATCAAAACACCCCATTGGTAGAACCGCAGCAATGGCACAAAGTGGAACCTTTATCCGATGATTTGACATGCTATCTGGAATTTTACTGTAAGAAAGCCGATTATTTCAGCAAAAAATATAATATGACTGCCACCCATTCGGAAGTCAAAAGTGCGGTACAAATACTCAAACCTTGCAAAACGCTGGATCTCGGCTGCGGACAGGGGCGCAATGCCTTATTTTTGAGCCTGTTGGGCTATACGGTGACAGCGCTGGATCATAATGAAGCCAGCCTTGCCTTTTTAACTCAGACCGCGGAAAAAGAAAATTTAATAATAAACACCGCACTTTACGATATTAATTCGGCAGCCATTCGGGAAAATTATGATTTTATTCTGTCTACCGTGGTCTTTATGTTTTTACAGCGCAGCGCAGTGCCGGCGGTTATTGAAAATATGCAGCAACACACCAATCCAGGCGGTTATAACCTGATTGTCGCGGCAATGAGTACCGATGACGTTCCTTGCCCGCTGCCATTTTCCTTTACTTTTCAAGAAAATGAGCTAAAAACTTACTATCGTGATTGGGAACTGGTGAAATATAACGAAGAAATGGGCGAATTGCACAAAACCGACGAACACGGCAATCGGATTAAAATGAAATTCGTGACTATGCTGGCAAGAAAGCGATAAGTCGCGATAAGTGTGATTTAAGGGTGCCAAGCACCCTTATTGCATTACCGATACGGCTTTAATCTGGGCATAAACCGTCTGCCCGACCTGCAAATTCAATTCCTGCAAAGACCATGGGCTGATCGTCGCCCAAATCGACTGTTCAGCCACTTCAATCCGTACATCCACCTGATTTTCCCGCGTGAAAAGTGCGGTGATTTTTCCGCGCAAAATATTACGAATACTGCTTTTCTGCGGCAACGTCAGCGCCACAGAGACATCGGAGCCGGCAATACAAATACGTACCTTTTCCCCTATCCGCCGTGAAACCGCCCCGACCCACAACGCTTGCTCGCCCAGTGCCAGGGCGGTCATTGGATACAGCGGATGATGCAAATAAACCGGCAATGCCAACACCGCACTTTGTTCATTCTCACTTTTCCACGGAGCAAACAACGGGCTTTGCCAGATATTTTCCAGCACATCATAGGCGCGAACGCGACCATCGTCCAACAGCACCACTCGTTCCGCCAAACGCAGCAATTCGTCCAAACTGTGAGTAACATATAAAATGGGAATATTAATTCGTTCGGATAAGGTTTCCAGATAATTAAGCAGCTCCCGTTTGCGCGGCAGATCCAAGGCAGATAACGGCTCGTCCATCAACAAAATTTCAGGATCTGTCAACAATGCCCGTCCAATCGCCACGCGCTGCTTTTCCCCGCCGGATAAGGTTATCGGATAACGTTTCAGTAAATGCCCGATTCCCAGCAACTCAACAATATCGTCAAATTCCTGCCGACTTGCGTTTTTAATGCCGTAGCGTAAATTGCCTTTTACCGTATAATGCGGAAACAAACGGGCGTCCTGAAAAACATAACCGATCTGCCGCCGATTCGGCGCCAAATTGATATTGGCTTGCGTATCCACCAAAGTGCGGTGATTTAGTCGAATATATCCTTCATCGGGCTGCAATAACCCGCCGATTAAATTGATTAAGGATGACTTTCCAGAACCCGATAACCCAAACAATG
This sequence comes from Necropsobacter massiliensis, assembly GCF_000827595.2. Classification (GTDB taxonomy): domain Bacteria; phylum Pseudomonadota; class Gammaproteobacteria; order Enterobacterales; family Pasteurellaceae; genus Necropsobacter; species Necropsobacter massiliensis. The sequence continues at coordinate 53,613 of NZ_LN776179.1, forward strand.
CGGTAATGCCCTGATTCGGAATCTGTAGATCGGCGGCAAACTTCATCTGCCCCAAGGTTTTACTGACATTAATTTCCAACATGCATTTGCCCCAATTTTTGCTGAGTACGTTTTGCCAGCCATTCCGATAACAATAATGAAACCAGTGAAATCACAATCGCAATCAAACAAAGCCGTGCCGCCGCACTTTCCGCACCCGGCGTTTCAATAAAGGAAAACATCGCAAGCGGAATTGTCTGAGTGACTTTCGGAATATTGGAAACAAAAGTAATGGTGGCGCCGAATTCACCTAAAGAGCGGGCAAAGCCGAGAATCAGCCCAGCCAATATTCCCGGCAAAGAAAGCGGTAAAGTAATGGTAAAAAAAGTTTTTACCCCGGAGGCGCCCAATGTTCTTGCCGCCTGCTCCAGCCGAAAGTCCACACTTTCCAATGCCAGACGAATAGAACGCACCACCAACGGCAGTGCCACAATTGCCGATGCCAGCGCCGCACCATACCAGTTAAAACCAAAACTAAAATCAAACCATTGCTGCAAATAACGTCCGATAATGCCGTTGCGCCCCATGATAACCAACAGCAGATAACCAATCACCACCGGCGGCAATACCAGCGGCAAATGAATAATGCCATTTAACACCGATTTTCCCCAAAATGTTTTGCGCGCTAGCAACCAAGCAAGAAAAATCGAAAGGGGGAGACTGGCAAAAATAGAAATCAACGCGACTTTAAGACTCAATAAAATCGCGTTGATCTCAGGCTGAGAGAGTTGAAAATAATCAAACAATGATGACATAAAGACGCCGGGTGAGCCGTTTTCCTATAATCGCGTAACGAAAAATGCGGAGGCTATTGATTTCCTCCGCCCGTCTTTATTATTTACTGGAAAAACCGAACTGTTCAAATAGTTTTTTCGCCGGTTCGGATTTTAAATAATTCAAAAAGTTCCGACTTGCCGGATTATCATGACCGGCGACGATCGCAGCGGGATATTCTACCGGCGGATGCGAACCATCCGGGAATACCGCAACCACTTTCACTTTTTGGCTTGCTGCCGCATCAGTGGCGTACACTATGCCTAACGGCGATTCGCCCTGCTCCACTAACGCCAGCGCCGCACGCACATTATTCGCACGCGCAAGTTTGTCTTCCAGCGCATTCCATTGGTTTAAATGAGTCAATGCCGCTTTGGCATATTTACCTGCCGGAACATGTGCTGGATCGCCAACCGCCAGATAGCTGCCATTTAATGCGGCTTGCCATTTATCATCAGTTAAATCAACATGTTCAATCTGGCTTTTTTCCGGCGCAATCATCACTAATTTGTTGCCGACCAAATCAAAACGGCTATCCGCCACAATAGCATTTTTTTCTGCCAGGAAATCCATCCATTTTTGGTCCGCGGAAATAAATACATCCGCCGGCGCCCCTTCAGTAATCTGGCGGGCCAGTACGGAAGAAGAAGCAAAGGAGAAATCAATTTCTTCATTCGGATTGGCTTTCAGATATGCCGCTTTCACATCTTCCAACGCATTGGTCATTGACGCCGCGGCAAAAACGGTGATTTTCGCTTGAACAGATAACGCAAGTACTGCGCAGCTCAACATAACGGCACGGGCAAATTGTTTAATATTAGGCATAATGTTCTCCATAAATGTAACATAGAAGCAATATGCATGGGATTATATAACGAATCGAAAAATAAAAGCTACAGAAAAAAAGAACTTTCCATTAAAATAAATCAACCGGTCAACATGGAGCAATACTTATGTCGGAAACAGAAATTCTTCTCACAATAAAACTGCAACGACAACTTTTTGTCGATCCGAAACGGATTCGTCTGCTAAAAGCAATTCAGCAATACGGTTCAATTAATCAAGCGGCGAAAAATGCACAGGTCAGTTATAAAAGCGCATGGGATCATCTGGAAGCAATGAATGCGATCAGTCCGAAACCCTTGCTCGAACGCAATATCGGCGGCAAAAACGGTGGCGGTACAATGTTGACGGTGTATGCCCAACGCTTGCTGCAACTCTATGATTTACTGGAACAAACCCAACAAAAAGCGTTTGCCATCCTGCAAGACGAAAGCGTACCACTCGACAGCCTACTTTCCGCCACCGCCCGCTTCTCTTTGCAAAGCAGTGCCCGAAACCAGTTTTTCGGTCAAGTCAAACACTTGCGTTTACAAGATATTCACTGTTATGTGGAAATCAGGGTTAATGGCTTTCCGCAGCCGCTCATCGCCTCAATTACAGCGCAAAGTGCGGCGCGTTTACAGCTTGTTTGCGGCAAAGAAGTGATGATTATGGTGAAAGCGCCTTGGGTAAAACTGCACCATAGTCCACCGTCAGAGACGCAAAACTGCTTTCCTGCAAATATCAGTGCAATAACCGACAAAGCGCAGGTCAAAGAAGTGATTCTCTCGCTCGGAAACAAGACCGAATGCTGCGCGACCGTCAGTAAAAACGAACAATTCCGTGTGAATGAAAACGTTTACTGCACGATTGATCCGGAGCAGATCGTATTGCTCACGTTATATTAAACCAACGTAACGGCAGCCTGCAGCTCAAAGCTGCCTTTCCCCATGCGCAAAGTGCGGTGTTTTTTCACAGTTTTTCCAACTTCGCCAGTGCGGCAATCAGCCATTTAATACCTTGTCCCTGAAATGCAATTTGCAAACGGGTTTGATTGTCCGCGCCTTCCACGTTGATGACGGTTCCTACGCCGAATTTCGCATGTTTTACTTTTTGTCCGCTTTTCCATTCGCTTTCTGACAATGCGGATGTCGGCACAATACTGCCCACCGCACTGCGGTTATAGGCGCGGGTCACGGTGCCGCGCAGGCGCACTTCCTGAATACAGTCGTTCGGCAATTCGGCAATAAAACGCGACGGCAAATGACGCTCTTCTTTGGCATATAAACGGCGGCTTTCCGCATAACACAGGGTCAATTTTTTCTTTGCCCGAGTAATGCCTACATAAGCCAAACGGCGCTCTTCTTCCAGTCTACCTGGTTCTTCAAAGGAACGGAAACTCGGAAACAGCCCTTCTTCCACCCCAACAATAAACACGCGGGCAAATTCCAGCCCCTTCGCCGAATGCAGCGTCATCATCTGCACGCAGGATTGGTGCGGCGAAGCCTGTTCTTCGCCAGCTTCAAGGGAAGCGTGAGTTAAAAAGGCGGTCAAATCCGACATCTCTTCCGCCTCGTCCGGTTTGATAAATTCTCTGCTGGCAGTCACTAATTCTTCCAGATTTTCGATCCGCACTTCGCCTTTCTCGCCTTTTTCCTGTTTATACATATCATATAAACCGGAATGCTTAATCACGAAATCCGTTTGTGCGAATAATGGCATCTCTTCTGTGTCACGCTGCAACGAGTTAACCAGTTCGAGAAAACGCACAAGCGCGGTCGCGGCGCGCGCGGACAGCATATTTTCCTGAATTGCCACCTGCGTTGCCTGCCACAGCGTGAGCTGCCGTTCACGGGTTAACGTTCGCAGACTGTCGAGCGTGCGATCACCGATACCGCGCGGCGGCGTATTGACCACGCGTTCAAAGGCGGCATCATCCTGACGGTTGGCGATCAAACGTAAATAAGCCAACGCATCTTTAATTTCCTGCCGTTCAAAGAAACGCATGCCGCCGTAAATACGATAGGGAATTTTCGCCCGAATCAGCGCTTCTTCAATCACGCGCGACTGGCTGTTGCTGCGATACAATACGGCGCAATCATCCAGTTTGCCGCCCTCTTCCTGCCAGATATTAATTTGGCTTGCCACAAACAGCGCCTCATCCAGTTCATTGAACGCCGCATAAATGCCGACGGGTTCGCCCTGCTCGCCGTTCGTCCATAAATCTTTACCTAATCGGTTATTGTTATTGGCAATTAAGTGATTGGCGCTTTGCAAAATATTGCCCGTTGAGCGATAATTCTGTTCAAGGCGGATAGTCTGCGCGTGATGAAAATCCTGTAAAAAACGGTGAATATTCTCAACCTGCGCGCCACGCCAGCCATAAATCGACTGATCATCATCACCGACAATCATCAGCTTGCCCTGTTCACCGGCAAGCAATTTAATCCACGCATATTGAATTTTATTGGTATCTTGAAATTCATCCACCAGAATATGCTGAAAACGCTGGCGATAACGCTGCAAAATAACCGGCTTTTTCAGCCACAATTCGTAAGCGCGCAGCAACAGCTCGGAAAAATCCACTAAACCGGCGCGATCACAGGCGTCTTGATAAATGTGATAAATGCGGATCCATTCCCGTTCCTGCGGATCATTGCCGTCATCAATTTGAGCCGGGCGCAATCCTTCTTCTTTTTTATTATTGATATACCAGCACGCCTGTTTGTAAGGGTACATTTTTTCGTCGTAATGATGCAGCTTCATCAAACGCTTCACCAGCCGCAGCTGATCCTCGCTGTCCAGAATCTGAAAATCCTGCGGCAGACCGGCATCGGCATGATGTGCGCGTAATAGACGATGAGCAATACTGTGAAAGGTGCCGACCCACATACCGAATAAACGCTGCGATGAATATTGAACCAACGTGGACTCAATCCGCTGGCGCATTTCCGCCGCCGCTTTATTAGTGAAAGTCACCGCCATAATGCTACCTTCGGCGATATGCTCCACCGCGATAAGCCAAGCAATGCGGTATGTCAGCACACGGGTTTTACCACTGCCCGCCCCCGCCAGCACCAGATAATTGCCTAAGGGCGCAGCAACCGCTTCGCGTTGTTTATCGTTTAATCCGTCAAGTAATTCAGAAATATCCATTACATCACCACTGTTTTTTTATACAGGCTAAATTATATTGAGTTTTTCCGCAAAGAACAATAAAAAGTGCGGTCGGAATTTGAAAGGTTTTAGCGCAGACAATCGCTTCGGTGCGGTGTACCACACCGATGTAGCTTTAGCGAATGAGCTTAATATGCACGGTAATTTCTTCCCGGTCATGATAAAGATGTTTAGCCTGCACGGAAAAACGTAAGTCCCGTTGCTGCAATGCCTGTCGAATGTCATGCAAACAGCGACATACTTCGGCATAACGTTTTTTCATCGGCAGTTTCAGATTGAAAATGGTTTCGTTGCACCAGCCGTTAGTCAGCCATTTGCCGATCAAGGCGGTAATACGACTTGGTTGCTCCACCATATCGCACACCAGCCAATCAATACGGTGATGCTTCGGCGGCTGAAATTTAAAGCCGTCTTCCGCACAATGTTCAATGCGTCCCGTATCATGCAGACTTGCCGCCATTTTGCCATGATCGACGGCATACACAAATAAGCCACGTTTTACCAGCTGATAAGTCCAACCGCCCGGGCAAGCCCCGAGATCCACCGCGTACATATTTTCATTGAAATGGCGACGCTCTTGCTGACGCGGAATAAAGGTCAGAATCGCTTCTTCCAGTTTCAATGTTGAGCGGCTCGGCGCCTGTGGCGGGAATTTCAGCCGCATAATTCCCATAAAATGCGGCGAATGATTATCGTTATAAGAATAGCCGATATAACAACGGTCAGATTGAATGAAAAAAATGTGCAATGTCAGACCGCACTTTTCATTCGCTTTAGCGCACAGCCAACCTTGCTGTTTCAAAGCGTTGCGCATCGGTACGGTAAATTTTCGGCAAAATCCGGAAAGTGCTTTGGCATCGTTGGTATCGGCGGTTTCCACTCGAATCTCATTGCTTTGGTGTAAAGGGACTAACCGTTCAATCCACTGGTACTGCGCGATAATCGGACTAATGCGATCCTGCGGTGGTAAATCCTGCAACAAATCCGACACGACAATCATCTGGCGAGCAAAAATCAACTGATTAAACGGAATTTCACGCGCCAGCCGATCCGCCTCATGCGGCTGGTAACATTCAAAAATCACATAACCACTGTTTTCTATAACGCGGGCAAAACCAAAAATATTCAGCTGCGTCGCTTTATCGCTGATTTCTGCGGCGGTTTCTTTTTCAAATCCGGCACGGCAATATAATGCTAACTTATTCATCGTCGCCACTCTGTTTCATTGCTTTGATGATCCAATCACGAAACGCCGAAATTTGCGTATCATTGGCTTTATCGAGACGATTGACCACATAAAAGGATTTCGGATCTTTCAAATTGGTGGGTAATACGATTTGCAAATTACCGTTGCTGATCTCCTGCTGCGCCAACACGCGGTTTGCCAGCACGATACCTTGCCCGTGCACCGCCGCCTGCAACGCCATAAAAGTGTGGCTAAACAGCGGTCCGTGCTGAATATCCAGGCCGTCCAATTGCAAATAATTCGCCATATTTTGCCAGTTATCGCGGGTATAAATGTGAATTAAGGTATGCTTTTTAAGATCTTCTTGTGAATGGACCGATTGCTGAGCCAGTAATTTCGGCGATGCCAGCAACAATAAATGTTCTTCCGCCAGTTTTTCCACCTGCAAATTATCCCAGTTTCCCCGACCGTAATAAATCGCCACATCCACATCTTTATTTAATAACCCTTCATCCTGATCCACGCCTTTCAGACGCACTTCAATATCCGGATGCAACTGATGAAACTCGCTCAAGCGCGGTACTAGCCATTGAATCCCGAATGTCTGTGGCACGCTGATGGCCAGATGTTTGTCATTTTTCTGCGCCAACAAATTATCTGTCGCTTCCGCCAAACGGTGCAGGACCTTGGTGACGTCGGTAAAATAGGCTTTACCTAATTCGGTTAATTCCAGCGAACGATTTTTGCGTTTAAATAACTCAATGCCTAAAAAATCTTCTAATAGTTTTATCTGATGGCTCACCGCCGCTTGGGTAACAAAGAGTTCATCCGCCGCTTTAGTGAAGCTTAAATGGCGGGCAGAACATTCGAACGCTTTCAGTGAATTCAGGGGAGGCAAACGTTTATACATAAATCTTCCCAATAATAAAAATTTAATTTATAATAAGTTACTGATTTTCGGATTAGTTTTTCTAATATCTCAAATAAAAAAATATCTATTGTCCAACCTGGACGACCTCTCTACAATACGCGCCATACTTAATGATTGGTAATTCCTTACTGGTTAAAGAGTTTCGGACTTAAGTATGATGTTGTGTTTGCATATTGTCCGGGAAGCCGGACAGAGTAACTGATAAAGTTACTCATTTCACTTCCTGTATATTTTTTAAACCCTATTTAGGTTATACACCGCTCTTATGAGCGGTGTTTTTTTATCTGCGCATACTACCACAATCTCACCGACATTTCCCCCGTCAAATTAAATAAATTGATAAAATTCTCCGATTTTAATCCGAAACGGTTTTCAACCCATAAAGAATGGTGTAGATTAAATTTATCGTATTAATGTTTAAAGGAAGCAAAATGAGTAAAAATATCGATTGGCAACATCTAGGTTTCAGTTATATCAAAACTGATTACCGCTATATTGCCTACTGGCAAGACGGAAAATGGTCTAAAGGTGAATTAACACAAGATAATCAACTACATATCAGCGAAGGTTCAACCGCACTACATTATGGTCAGCAATGTTTTGAAGGACTGAAAGCATACCGCTGCAAAGACGGTTCAATCAATCTGTTCAGACCGGATCAAAATGCACTACGTATGCAGGCCAGCGCACGACGCTTACTGATGCCAGAAGTCCCAGTTGATATGTTTATTGACGCTTGCAAACAGGTGGTGAAAGCCAACGAAGAATGGCTTGCGCCTTACGGCAGTGGCGCAACCTTATATTTACGCCCATTCCTGATTGGGGTCGGAGACAATATCGGCGTCAATGCCGCACCGGAATATATTTTCTCAATTTTCTGCTGCCCGGTCGGTGCTTATTTCAAAGGCGGCATGAAACCGACTAATTTTATCGTTTCCGAATACGATCGCGCAGCGCCGCACGGTACCGGTGCCTCCAAAGTCGGCGGCAACTATGCGGCCAGTTTGTATCCGGGTAAAAAAGCCAAAGAACGCCATTTCAGTGATTGTATTTACCTTGATCCGGCCACCCACACCAAAATTGAAGAAGTCGGTTCGGCAAACTTTTTCGGGATTACGAAAGACAATAAATTCGTTACACCGCTATCGCCATCCATTCTACCGAGTATTACCAAATATTCGCTGCTTTATTTGGCCAAAGAACGCTTGGGTATGGAAACCGTTGAAGGCGATGTGTACATCAATCAACTAGATCAATTTAAAGAAGCCGGCGCCTGCGGTACTGCGGCGGTGATCTCGCCGATCGGCGGCATTCAATATGGTGACAATTTCCACGTATTCTATTCTGAAACTGACGTCGGCGATGTTACTAAAAAACTTTATGACGAACTGGTCGGCATTCAGTTCGGAGATATCGACGCACCGGCAGATTGGATTGTTAAAGTAGAATAATTGTCCTGTCATTATTGAAAAAAGATTGGAGCATAATCCAATCTTTTTTCCTCAAAATACCCCTGTCCAAGCCGCATAATATGTTTTAAAATACAGTCGAATTATCGACTACTGACCGAATTTCTATGAAATTGAATTTTCCTACCATTCTGACATTATTCCGGGTCGTACTGATCCCATTTTTTATTATTGCCTTTTACCTCCCTTTCACTTGGGCGCCTCTAGTAACCACCGTTATCTTCTTTGTGGCGTCCATAACCGACTGGTTCGACGGTTATCTGGCGCGTAAATGGAATCAAAGCACGCCGTTCGGCGCATTTTTGGATCCTGTTGCCGACAAAGTCATGGTTGTCGCCGCACTGGCTCTAGTCATGGAATATCAACATTCTTTCTGGGTCACACTTCCTGCCATCATCATGATTTCGCGAGAAATCATTATCTCTGCCTTACGGGAATGGATGGCGGAAATTGGCAGTCGCAGCAAAGTTGCGGTGTCATGGCTGGGGAAAGTCAAAACCGCCTCGCAAATGCTTGCACTGGGCGGCTTGCTATGGCGCTATAACGTACTGATGGAAATCGCTGGCATTATTTTTCTATACATCGCTGCGATCTTGACTGTCTGGTCAATGCTGCAATATTTAAAAGCCGCAAAAGGTAATCTGTTAAACGAACAATAATCCGCATTATCGCAAAAAGTGCGGTCAAAATTAACATAGTTTATGCCATAAACAGAGTATACATCAGGCATGATTTCTTTTTAGACAATCAGATTTAAATGTGCATTTTCTATTTGACTAATGACAAGAAATCCGTAGAATTCACCACGTTATTCGGCAGCAAGATGCAGCCATCAAAATGCGGGAATAGCTCAGTTGGTAGAGCACGACCTTGCCAAGGTCGGGGTCGCGAGTTCGAGCCTCGTTTCCCGCTCCACTCGCCCGAGTGGTGAAATCGGTAGACACAAGGGATTTAAAATCCCTCGCCTTTCGAGGCGTGCCAGTTCAAGTCTGGCTTCGGGCACCATCTAATTCCAAACCAATAATCAGTACCTAGTCCAATACTTAACTTTAATTTTTAATTATCGTTAGGTGAGGAATTATGGACTTCTCTTCTGTTTCTAAAAAACCTTATATTATTACTGTCGCTTGTACTAAAGGCGGTTCTGCAAAAAGTACAAATGCTGCCAATATTGGGGCGTTCTGCGCTGACCACGGTTTAAGAACTCTTCTTATTGATACTGATACTCAACCAACCTTAAGCTCTTATTATGCTTTAACTGAAGAAGCTCCCGGTGGTATTTATGAGTTTTTAACCCGTCGTGATATTGAACCTTCCCATATCATTTCAAAAACATCCATTCCTAATTTGGATTTAATTCAATCAAATGATCCATCAAACAATGTAAGTCAAACTCTACGTAATGCCCCTGATGGTGCAATTCGATTTAGTCACTTAATTAAAAACATTGATAATTATGATGTTATTGTGGTTGATACTCGAGGTACTAGAGACATTACTGTCGATATGTCTGTCTTAGCAGCTGACATCCTATTCTGCCCTATTCTTCCACACATTCTTTCTGCGAAAGAATTTATCCGTGGAACTATCGGAATGTATCAAGATTTAGAAACCTTTGAATCATTTGGCTTCAAATTACCACCTCTCAAAGCTATCGCAAATTGCGTTGATAATACTAATGACGTGAAATTTGTACTCAATCAATTACACGTACTCTTTGAAACCAATTTTGATGAAAGCAAAACCTTCCTTGATTTTTCAATCCCTGCGCATGTGGCATATAGAGAAGCTGCAACTTATTCATTGCCAGTTTATCGCCATAGCCAAGCTGAATATCCTGTTATCAAAGAACTGTGTTGCTTGTTACTCCCTCAATTTAAAACACTTTTTGATAAACCAATGAAAAAGGAAGGCTAATATGACTGATAAACTTATTGCTTCTATTGAAGCGGAAAGTGCGGTCATTGGTGCTCTCATTATTGATAATGACAAATTTGATGAGATCGCAACTTTACTGCGCTCTGATGATTTTTATGTCTCAGCTCATAAAGCATTGTTTGAAGGTGTTAGCCATCTATTAACACAAGGAAAACCCGCTGATATTTTAACTTTGGAGCAGTATTTCAAAGATAAAAAACTGATTGATCAGATAGGGGGATTAGCATACTTAGCTGACATTATTCACAATACCCCTTCTGCATCTAATATCACTGCGTATGCTGAGATTATTTCTCGTTATAGCAAACAACGTCGTTTTTTGACTCTGGGCCAGTTTATTGTAACTGAAATGCAATCTTCAAAAGATGAGATTGAATTAACTTCTTTTGAGGAAAGTGTTGATAAGCAATATACCAATATTGTCATCGAACAAGAGACGGATGGTGTTGCTGATCTTAATGCAAGTTTCGAGCGAATCCTTTCTCGCATGGAAACGTCCTCTATTAATGCCGATCCAGTTAGTGGAACACCAACAGGCATTATTGAATTAGATAGAGCAACAACAGGCGGTCAACCAGGAGAACTTATCATTATTGCAGCTCGTCCAGCAATGGGTAAAACAACCTTTGCACAAACGATTGCCGCAAGTACGTTAGATAAATTTCCTGACAGCCCTATCCAATTTTACAGTCAAGAAATGCCCGCTGATCAACTATTAGAGCGTTTTATGGCAATGCGCTCTCGCGTCAGCTTGCAATCTATCCGTCAAGCGACTGAGCTTGAAGAGGAAGAATGGACTCGTCTTGCTAATGCAATGGGGACAATTAAAAAAGACTGGAAAGGTCGTTTGCTAATTGATGATGAAGCTTCTTTAACACCTCATCGTTTACGCGCCAAAGTACGTAAAAACACTCGTCTATACGGCAAACCTAAAGCGATTTTCATTGATTATATCCAACTAATGAGAACCGGAAATAAAACTGAAAATCGCAATTTAGAACTTGCCGAAATATCCAATGATTTAAAGAAATTAGCCAAAGAAACTGGATGCCCAATTTATGCATTATCTCAACTAAACCGAGGTTTAGAAAATCGAGCTAATAAGCGTCCAATCAATGCCGACTTACGTGACTCCGGCTCTCTTGAACAAGATGCTGATGTCATCATTCATCTTTATAGAGATGAAATCTATAACCCTGACACAGAAGATAAAGGCATTGCGGAAATCATCATTGGTAAACAGCGTAATGGCCCGTTAGCCACAGTAAAAACACTGTTTCAAGGTCAATACAGCATTTTTGAGAATTTAACGACACAGGATAGATATTATGAATAATCCATTTATTGCTAAAAATAAAAAACAACAAAGTCAATTAGACGCGATTGCGAAAGGATTAAATGTTCAACCTATTAATAATCAGTCTGCTGCTTATCAAACAACAACAGCAACACATTATCCTGCGCAATCTAAATACATTACCGTTACGTTAGATAAATTACGCCCTTATGAACACAACCCTCGTAAGACACGTAATCCTAACTTTGAAATGATTAAAGAGTCAATTCGTCGTCGTGGTCTTGATCATAAACCAAATATCACTCAACGACCTGGCGAACCTTTTTATATCATCGCTGACGGTGGGAATACTCGTATTCAAGCGTTAAAAGAACTGTTTACAGAGACTCAAGATCAACGTTTTTGGTCTATTGAATGCTTATACAAACCTTGGAAAGGTGAAAGTGCTGATAGTGTAGAAGCAGAATTAGATTTGCTTATTGGTCATTTAATTGAAAATGATACACGTGCAGATTTAACCTTTATTGAGAAAGCGTTAGGAATTCAGCAAGCGAAAGAATACTACGAGAAAAAGTTAGGGAAATCCCTTTCTGCTCGTGAGCTTTCAAGTGAGTTAGAAAATGATGGATACATAATTTCAAAAACATTGGTTCATAAAATGGAACAATGTATAACATTCTTATATCCATACATTCCTGATGTGTTATTTAATGGTCTAGGTCATGCGCCAATTGATAAATTGCTTGCGATTCGTAATAACGCCTTAGCCATTTGGCAAAATTATCAATTTGAATTAGATGTGACCTTTGATGAAATTTGGGGACACAGCCTAGCTCGTTGTAATGATGACCAACCGTTTCATATCAAAGTCTTCCAAGACAATCTCATTGATGAAATGTCATCCATGTTAGGTGATCGTGTAAGTTATGAAGTCCTTTACCTTGAAATTGATCTCGATGAGCAAAAATTCAAGAAAATGGCGCAAAAACAACACGAAATACAGCAAAGCGTACAAGAAAGCATCCAAGATGTTCAAGCGTTTAATACACCACAGCCACAAGAAACCGTATTAGATACATTATCTCAACCTAGTGTAGTCACTACTCCAAAAATGACTACTACTGAAAAAAAATCAATACCTGCGCCAGTATTAAAGCAAGCAAGTGTTGAAATTTCTCCTTCATTTGAGGATGAAGCAGATAATAAAACAGAGGATGAAGAGTTTGATGAAGCTAATGCTAATTCAGAAGGGCTTTCTTTTGATTTTGCTAAAAATTTAACTCAACAATTTGGTATTACTCCAGGCATGAGCATTCAGGAGCAACGCCAACAACGTGCAGAAGAAAATGGATTAGGCTTTGCTTGCGTAGGCCGTCAACCAGTTGATGATATTTGGAAAATTTATCCTGGTCGTCAGCATAAAGTAGAAGCTTATTCACTAGCACTCGACATTGCGGAAAGTGTTGGATTAACTGACTACATTGAACATGTAGTAAAAGAGCCTGTTGATTACACTTACCGCGTAAAACCATTAGATAAAGATGTGAGCGGTGTAGCACAGATGTGTTATGACTTCTTAAATTTATTACAAACAGATGTGCACCCACAGACATCTTTCACCTTATTACCGGAATATTTACTCAATACTCAAGAAATTGATGATACCACGCTAGTTAAATTATTCCGTTTAATTCGCCTCGTTCGCTATATTCGTTCAGAAGGAGATGCATAATGAGCATGTTCAGCAATTTAAACCAAGTGGTATTGAATGAGATTTTGGTTAATTTACAAGAAGGCAATATCAATGTTTGCCGGAACTATGGTTTCTCAAAACAAGAATTGCAAGAAATTGAAAAACTCAGCACAGAGGAAGTTTATGAACTGGCTAACACCAAAGCTCCCTTTGCCAAAGTTGAAATTAATCACGATGCATTTTGGCGATTAGTGGCTCGAGTACGCATGTCGTCACAAGAACGTCGCCTTATTGATCGCGCATTAATGTTAGGTGCATCCATCCAAATGCTCAATTCCTACTTCGGCTTAACCACTTCAAAAGTATCTGCTCGTCGTAGCCTACTTGGAAAACAAGAACCAATGGGACGTAAGCCAGCTGCAACCGAAGAGGAAGAAAAATTAATTTGGGACTTATGGCAAGAGCATAAAGGTGATGTTCAAACAATTGAATCAACAGAAGGACTAGAGCTGTTAATTTTAATTGCGGAAGAAACCGGTATTAATTTAACTGAAATTTGGAAACTTGTTAGCCGCTGGAATGCAGCTTAAAAAACATAACGCCCAACCTAGTGCGTTACGTTAAGTTGGGCGTTATTCATATCGTTAGTAAGGAACTTGGGAAAGTTCATTGGCTATTGTAAAGATGTTTAAGCACATTGCAACAATAAAAATGAAATATTCTCAGAGAGAATTAAATTATGGAAACAAAATTACAAGAGCATGGGTTGCTCTTTTTTGGCAACCAGCATGAAACAGTTCCAACCCGTTTGCTATTTGATCCTTATTTAACATCAAGAGCAAAATTGGCATGGCAACTTATAAAATACAAAGCAAGAGAATTTCAATCAGGCATGTTCCCATCATACGAAGTGCTTGCAAAATTACTTTCAGATAAACCTTATGATGAAGCAGAACTCTCGCGTAAGCTAGTTAGCCAAACGTTGTTATTACTTAGATTAACTCGTTGGCTAACACTTTGTGAAACTGTACGTAATGAGCAAGGTCAAGTATTGGGTAATTTTTACATCCTTCATGATGAACCTATGCCAATCATTGATACGATTCAATTAAACCATGATTACATCGCACTCCTTGAAAAATCCATTCAGCATCGAGATAACTTTGTGCGAGGTGTAGCAAACCATATTGTAGAAAACCTGCTCTCAGATAATACTCAGTGGCATTATATTTCTCACATTGACTGGATGCGAGCTCGCCTTCAAGACTATCAAAAACGTCCAAAAATGGATATTTCAGAGCAAGAAGAATCAACATTTATTCAAGAAAACTTACTAAGTTCCAATAAGGAACTCAGTGAAAAAACAGGGGAACTCAGTAAAAATCATCTTAGTTCCAAAATGGAACTCAGTAAAATCAAGCAGAGTTCCAAAAGGGAACTCAGTACCCAAAATGATGATAAGTCATTGATTTCAGGCTTAGTTCCAAAAGGGAACTCAGGTTTTTCACAGTACAGTACAGGTACTAGTATTTATATAAATACGTACTGTACTGGTAATGCGGATGAAATTGACTGGCCGACTAATATTCAGTTTTCATCATTGGAAAAAACAGCAATTATGCAAGCAATGCGTGGACTTGATTTAGGAATCTGTAAAGCGATTTTATTTGAGCTAGAACAGCGTGTGGCAAAAGGTGAAGTGAAAAAACCACAAGGCTATGTAGTGACATTAATCCAACGTGCACACCGTGGTGAATTTAAACCATATTTGTATGAACAATTTTTGGCTACACAAGCGCAATCATTATCATCAAAAAATCGGTTATCACAACATGATGAAACTAGCTTAGTTAATAATGTGAAAGCCGATAGCACAATAAAACCAATGCGAGTGCAATCTGAAGAAGAGCGAAAAGCGAGAGCTGATCGCATTCGACAATTTAAGGCTTCAATTTGCAATTGAATAAGCTGTATAAAAAGTGAATAGTGTAGAAGGGTTCTACAAAGTACAAAATTTAACCACTGTAAAGGGACTTTACAAAGTACAAATTTTAACCAGTGTGCAGGGACTGCACAGTGAACAAAAATTAACCACTGTCCAGGGGCTGGACAAAGTACAAATTCTAACCAAATGATAAAAGGTGACATAACATGACAACAACATACAACCAACAGCTTGGGCCGTTACGCAGTGAGATTACATTTACGCTTCATACCCAGTATGCAACTCGTCTTTGGAATGGTCGTGACTTAGTTAAAAATGAAGCAGGTGAAGTCGTTACATCATCAATTCTCAGTATTCCTAATGCTCTATCTCTATTGAGCCAAATTCAGCAAGCTGCTGAACAAGATGATCCTTATGCTGATGATTATCTACTTCGTTTTGAACAAAAAGTCTTAGGATTTCGTAAAGAAATGCAAGATATGACCTGGAGAATGGTTAATCTCTACAGTGAGAAAATCCCTGAAAACTTTCAAATTGAGCGTTGCGCCAATATTGCTCCGATTCAATACCCTATTTTTGTGAATACTCAGCTGGGTTATCAATTATTGTATCTTTTGGCTGATTTTGATTCGTTAGCTCGTACAGTGATGACCGCTTCACATATTGCATTACTTACAAAAGATGATGCATACGATTGGTTAGAGTCCGGAGCTAAATTAATTCGTCGTGCATTTGGTGTGCTTGAGAATTACCGAAATTCCGGTATTACACGCCAAGATGCGCTTGAAAATAACGCTCGCTATCAAGCTGCTGTAAAACGTATGAAATATACCTTAACGCCTGACGTGCTTTCCGGTACAACACGTGCAACATTTGCTCCAACAATTAAAAAATCATCACTTGCTGAATCAGATGATAATGGCTCTGTTGAAGTCCAAATTACAGCAAATAAAACTGAATAATGGAGATTGGGATTATGGATAACGTGCTCATTCCTTCTGATATGTATAAACAATTAGGACGCACAACCCCACTTAATGACTCGCTGAAACAGTTATTCAGTGAGTTAGACTCAGTGCAACAGTATGAATTACTAGCTGAATCCCTTGCTACAGTCCGTGAAGCTTTAATGTTGCAGCAGAATGAAATGTTGCAGAATGTCCGTAAAAGTGAACTTAGTGTATTACCTATTCACATGATCCGAGATAAAGCATCATCATCCGGTGGGACGTTTTTACGCTGGCGCAGTTTTCAAGCTTCTAAGACTGGTGATGCTGTGTTAAATCCGGTATTTAATAATCCTCAGTTATCTTCAGACTTACGACAAAAACTTGTCTCAGCTGAGAAAGAACGCATTTTGATTAATCTGCAGGTCTCCGTACTAAATTTTATGATGAGACAGGTATCAAGTGCGGTAGATAAAATTAAAGAGATAGAAGATCATTTATAACATTCACATTTGTGAACGTTGGATCTTCTAGTTTGTAATCGGCTAATTTATATGGTTTGTGATCGGCTCACTAAAAGGCCTTTTAAAGGTAAGAGGACAAGCCCCTTACCTTAACGAAAAAAAGCCTTTGCCTTTCGTGGTTGTGTTAAAAAATCTCTGTGTTTTTTACTGAATTTATCCTTAAGGATTAGATGTAAAAAATGCACAATCTTGACAGTTAATTTTGTGATTTAGGAGAAATCAATATGGCTGGAATTAATAAAGTAATTATCGTGGGACATTTAGGTAATGATCCTGAAATGCGAAGCATGCCGAATGGTGAAGCAGTTGCAAATATCAGTGTAGCAACTAGCGAAGCTTGGACGGATAAAAACACCGGTGAACGTCGTGAAGTGACTGAATGGCATCGAATCGTTTTTTATCGCAAATTAGCTGAAATTTGCGGCCAATATCTCAAGAAAGGAGCGCAAGTTTATATTGAAGGACGCTTGCGTACTCGTAAATGGCAAGATCAAAACGGGCAAGATCGTTATACCACGGAAATCCAAGGTGATGTAATGCAAATGTTAGGTACTCGCCCTCAAAGTGCAGATGGTGCAAATAATTCTCAGCCAATGCCACAACAAGATGCATCGGCAAATGCTTTTGATGATTCAATACCATTCTGAACTCAATATAATTAAGGTTAATCGTGATGAAAAAAATAATTTTTGTTTTATCTGCCGTCGCTGCTTTAAGTGGTTGTGCTGAATTAAACTCATTGAATGATGCGGTTGGTAATGTTGCAGGTCAGCTCAGCAGTGTTCTTGGCGGGGGGAATAGTTCCTCTAGTTCTTCCGGTGTGGCTTACACTCAAAGTTCTCGTTCTCATCGCTATAACGTAGAGGATTCAATTACATCATCTAAAAATATTGACTCTCTTTACGTAAAAATTAAACGTAATTTAAAATTCAAAACACGGGAGGAAGCATTAAGTGGATTATCCGGGTATGAGCGTCAACGTTACGAATCGCTTTTAGATGAAGAAGGACATGCTCATGAAGCGACTCCTGGGGTCTATTATCACATGGCAAATAGCTATGTTGGCGGTCGAAAAATTGACATAACGCTTGCAAAAGAGGACGGCAAGGTTAGAATTTCCTGGATTGCATCCTCAAATGAATCTGATTTTGCTCAATTTGTTAAATCAGAAGTGATAAAAGCAATTAAATAATACGACAACATAAACATAGTGTAGGTAATCAATACCTCATTCTCCTTTGCCCCAACCTTAGTGGGGCTTTTTTTATTTCAGTTATTTTTAAATTTCGATACCGATAATAATGATTATTTTGTATGATAGATAACGAAACAAATTTGTTTTTTGAGATCCATCCAAACTTTTCCTTTTCCTCATATTGTTTAATATCTCAAACGTTTACCCCTTGGCTACAAGGGGTATTTTTCTCCTGTAATTGCAAAAAATAAATTAAGTGGCTCAAAATGAAGTGAAGATAATGGGCTTGCATACTTTGACAGAATTTTAGCTTTCTCTTTATGGTTTCTAACCAAAATAGGAAACTCCTTTACACCATTTGCAAGCAACCAAAGCGTTCTTGTCATACCATCATTAAGACTACAGCTTATTTCTCCATCTTTAATATGAACATTTACATCTGCAAGTGGAACTGGAGAATCCATACTTTTAGCAAATCCGTTTTCAGCATGATGAAACTTATAATCTTTTCTCCATGTTGACTCATCGCCCGCACATGTATTTTTATCTACCTCATACGGTGATCGCTACCATAAAGAAAGAAACTTTTGAGCATCTACGATGACAATCATGTTCTCTTGATTAGCCATATTTTCAATATGCTGTGGATAACGCATATACACGACTTTCTGCTCTCTCGTTTTCATTCTAAAAATAATATATCTATCTCGACCTGAATATCTAAGCGTATCAACCATCACTCCAATTGATGAAGGGGTCAGTTTTATCATGATTTACTCCTCAATTTAAAAAGAATTCCTAATTGTGGTTTATCTTATTACATCGAAAATATCTCTCAAATATCAATGAGAGAAAACATCATGAAATTATTTTTATGCGAAAAACCATCACAAGGCAATGATATTGCAAAAGTATTAGGTGCGACAAGGCGTGGTGAGGGTTGTTTATCAACACCTGACGGTCAGCTTACCGTTACCTGGGGAATTGGTCATCTAGTAGAGCAATTTAATCCTGAAGAATATGATCCTGCCTTTAAAAAGTGGGCATTTGAGACCTTGCCAATTATCCCGGGTAAATGGGGGCTTTCACCTAAAAAAGAAACAAAAAAACAGTTCAATGTCGTCATGAAACTTATCAAACAAGCTAAACTTGTTGTCATTGCAACCGATATTGATAGAGAGGGCGAAACTATAGCAAGAGAATTGCTGGATTTGGCAGGATTTCGAGGGCAAATAAAACGCCTTTGGTTGTCTGCACTAGATGATACCAGTATTCGCAAAGCCTTGGGCGCACTTAAAAATAATGAGGAGACACTACCTCTTTACTATGCGGGACTTGCACGTAGTCGAGCTGATTGGCTTATTGGTATGAATTTCTCTCGTCTCTATACCTTATTAGCGCAACAACAAGGGTATCAAGGGAAACCTTTAAGTGTTGGTCGGGTACAAACTCCAACATTAAGCCTGGTTGTTAATCGTGACCGTGAGATAAAAAACTTCATTCCTAAGCAACATTTTGCTTTGCAAGTAATGCTTTCTGATGGAAATCAGCATTTTGCTACGCAATACGTTATTCCGGAGCAATATTGCGATCCTGATGGACTTTGTTTGTCTGCCCAAGTTATACAAGCAGCAAATCAGCAAATTCGTCAATTGGGCCAAGCGAAAGTGGAATCGGTTGAAACTAAACGTGAAAGACAAAATGCCCCACTTTGCTTTGCATTAAGTGACTTACAATCAGAAGCTAACCGCCTTTATGGACTGGGTGCGCAAAGAGTATTGGATATAGCTCAATCACTTTATGAGACTCACAAAGCGACAACCTATCCTAGAACAGATTGTGGTTATTTACCGGAGTCTCAGTTTGCAGAAGCGCCTCAAATTATCCAATGTTTGTTGCAATCCGATAATCGATTACAACCCCTTGCTGGTATGTTAAACCTTAATCAAAAATCACGAGTTTGGAATGATAAAAAGATTACTGCTCACCATGGCATTATTCCGACTATGATTAAAGCTGATATTAGCAAAATGTCTGATGAAGAATTAAAGCTCTATGATCTCATACGTCGTCGTTATTTAGCTCAATTCTTACCTGTTTCTGAAACAGATAAGACACAAATTATTTTGAAGTGCGGTCAACATATATTAAGTGCACGTGGGAATGTGCTTATTGCTCCAGGTTGGAAAATTCTATTTGGCAAATCACTTGATGAAGATGATGATGCACCTCAGGCCTTACCAACTTTAAAGCAAGGACAAGTCTGTCAGATTTCTGATTCAGAAATAAAAACCTTACAAACATCACCACCTAATCACTTCACGGAAGGCACATTGCTCACCGCAATGAAAAATGCAGCTCGCTTTGTAACTGATGAGCGTTTAAAACAACGCTTACGAGAAACTGAAGGACTTGGTACAGAAGCCACTCGGGCGGGAACGATTCAAGGTTTGATTGATAAAGGTTTCTTGAAAAAGAAAGGTAAATCACTATTAGCGACAGATGAAGCAATGACGCTAATTGATAATTTACCTCAGATGTTAAAAGATCCGGGTTTAACCGCACTTTGGGAGCAAGCGCTCAATCAAATTGCTGAAAGAACGCTTTCGCTAGACGTGTTTATGCAAAAACAAGAAGTCTTTGTGCGGCATTTGATGGCTGATTGCCTTAAAAAGGGAATGAGTTTGGGGAATATTGAAATTCGTAAATGCCCTAAGTGCGGTGCACCAATGATTAAAAGAAATGGTAAAAATGGGGCTTTTTTTGGGTGTTCTGCTTATCCAAATTGCCAACATATTGAAAATATTGATAGCAAGAAGAATACTAAAAGTACAAAAAATTTAAAGAAAAAGTCGAGTAAAAGTGTGAGTGAGCAAATTTCATCTTTACGAAGCTTATTGAACTAGGATTTAAGCGCCTGTGAATGGCGAGCCCTCAAAAATAGTGCTATACTAAAGCCTTCGTAAGACCGTTCGTGAATTGTCGGTTATCAATTCACACTAGCCAAAAATGATTCCAGCACGCTGAAAGGAATTTCTCACATTGATTAACGCTCCTTGTGAGGTGTGCCACCTAGTTAATCAGAGTAATGATGGAGTAACGCCCCAATTTACTCTCGACTTTTCAAATCGCTGGCCATTGCGGATTTTTAAAGTGTATTGCAAAGTGCATTTTGAAAATTCGCAATGGCTTGCTACTTTCTCCTTACCGGAGCCCACCGGTGAAACAATGGGTGCCCTTTGTGTCAATTTGATGCCACAGATATAACCGATTGATGGCCACAAAGTAATCGGATAAGGCGAGCCGTAAAAATCCGTATATGGTAACGAACGTATCAGTATTTTTATGAATCAAATTAGTTTGGCCTACTTAATTTTTATTTAATCAATCTATAGTCAAAACTATAAGGTCATTCAGGAAACTGGGTGACCTTTTCTTTTGACTAAAATATCTCCAAATAGAATTTTTAATTTTTTATACATTTAAGGTTTGCTTTAGATTTTAATAACAACAGTTTTTAAGGTGCTGTGAAAACAGCCTTTAAGAAGTTGCACGATTCTTGAGAAGCAACGCCTTGCCTTAGTGCAAGTAGAATCATAGCCAAAATTTTTTCCAGCACACTGAAAGGAGAATCTACGAATAATTCGTAGGTGTGCCACCTTAAACTACCCTTAACCTAAAATAAGATTACTTATTCTAGTTTAATCACAATTTAACCCTTGGCGGGAAACATTTTTCCCGTGTTGGGTAAGGATGTTTCTCCGCTTTTTTACTACTTAGGAGAAACATTATGTCTACTCAAAACGCACAACCAAAATATTTCAATCTTCATACTTCTGGCATTGGTTATTTAAGCGATATTCGCGAAATCAAGCCGAAAAAAGGAGATGCATTTTGGGCTTGTCGAATTGCTGCTCTTACAGGCTCTTCCGATTCTCCGGAATATCGTTTTTTTGATATGAACGTATCCGGTGAAGAAACCACTAACTTGATTAAACGCTGTCAAGACGCGGTTGAGGCGAAGAAAAAAGTCTTGGTTTCCTTTGTAATGAGTGATTTGTGGTATGACACATTCACTTATTCAAAAGATAGCGAATATCACAAAAAAGGTGATACTGGCGTGTCGATTAAAGGACGACTCTATCGTATTAACTTTATTAAAGTTGATGGTGAGTTGAAATATCAAGCAAAACGCCAAGATGAGCAAGGGAATGACTAACCTATAAACTGATGAAAGCCAACAACAATATTTGTTGGCTTTTTCTTTACCCTGAAGGGGAAACTCCCCTTATGGGTGGTTTCTCCTTTTTTATTTCTATTTGAGGAGAAACCTATGAATACTTACGCTAAATTTTGCCCTAATGTTTTTGTTGCTAAATGTCCGGATGCTCACCAAAAAGGTGACGTTATCATCTTAACCAGTAAATACGGTAAAGAGACTGAAGTGGAGATTCATAATCTCGTAAAAACCTCTGAGGATGCGTATTTTTATTCCTTCACCCGGTGTGATGGAGTGAATAGTCAAGTTCGTGCAGAACAAAAAGCTGAGCGTTATCAAAACGCAGCTAATAATGCATTAAAACGCAGTGAACAATATTGTGAAGCTGCTAATGAAGGTCGTGAATTTCTTCGTTTGGGGGAACCGATTAAAATCGGTCATCATAGCGAAAAACGTCATAGAGCCTTGATTGAACGTAATGCAAGACGCATGGATAAGTCTATTGAAGAAATGCGTAAAGCAGAAAGTTATGACGGTAAAATCGCTTATTGGGAACAGATGGCAGGGAAAATTGATTTATCTATGCCGGAAAGTCTTGAGTTCTTTAAGTTTGAATTGGAAAAAGCCAAAGAAAAACACCAAGAGCTTAAAGATAAACCTGAATTGCGAACACATGCTTTTTCTCTCACTTATGCTAAAAAAGCAGTCAATGAGCTTGAGAAAAAAGTAAAACTAGCCGAATTACTTTGGGCGTAAATTTAACTTTTGAAAACATAAATTGGAGAAATATATGTTTTACTATGTAAATAGTGGATTAGAGCTAATTACTTTAACAACGCAAGAGTTTATAAGTGAGTTTCTAGGAAAGGCAACTACCCCTAAAGGGATTGAGCCAAATCATTTCTATGATCCTCAAACCAAGCTAGTTTATGCGTGGCACTCTGGCAAATGTGTAGCAACTTCTGAGTACCAATATACACCTCAAGAAGCAGAAGCTTTACTTGTTGAATTGGCATTGGAAAATGCTAGTAATAATGGGGATGGATCAATTATGTTCCAACCTTCGCCAACAAAAGAAGCACTAATTGCTGATATGAGTGATTATTTGGAAAATTGTATAGATGATGAATCTGAACACGATTTAGAACTTGCAGCAAAAATTAAACATATTATCGACAGTTTAAAAACTTCTGATTAATAACATTAACTTTAATGTGCGATAAGCATTCTTTTCGCACCTTACCCATAGGGGATATATCCCTTATGGGCGATATTCCCTATTTTAGAAGGAATATCGAATGTTTAAATTAAACGAGCAACAACAAGCTATTTTAGAACAGGCACAGGTTATTTTAACTAAAGTGATGGAAGAAAAGCCCTTTTACCAAGGTGCACAGGAATTTACTGAGCCATCAATAGCTAAACTCTATTTTCAAACCATTATAGGGAATGAAGAAAGAGAAAATTTCGTGGTACTTTTCTTGGATAGAATGCACAGATTGATTAAATCTGAGGTGATGTTTCAAGGATCTGTTTCAGAAACTTCTGTGTCGATTCGGGAGATTATTCGACAGGCATTAAAGCTAAATGCATCAGCAATTATCATTGGGCACAATCATCCAACTGGAAATGTTGAGCCTAGTGATGCTGATAAATATGTAACCAAGAGATTAAAGGAAGCTTGTGAATTAATGGATATTAAATTACTTGATCACTTTATCGTTTCTGGTTCTGCGTCTTTTTGCTTTACTGATAATCATCTTATGTAGCTAACAACCTTTCACCCATTGGGGGATAACACCCTCAATGGCAGTGTTATCCCCTTTACTTTTTACATTTTAAAAATTTAGGAGAAACACTTATGTGTAAGGAAAATCGTATTTTAGAACTTGGAAAAATCTTCGTCTCTCGTCGTATCTTAGCGGAATTAACTACCGAAAAGATCAATGAGGTCATCTCGTGGCATCAAAATGGCTGCATTATCATGCTGGGGAATAAAGATTGGATTGAAAAACCGCCACATCCGCTTGCAGAAATTGTCATGAATTTCTATCAAGCAGATAATGGTAAAGACACCATTCAACTCTCTACTTCAGTAGATGATGACGGGAATCGAACAACTAAGATTTCTTTTTCTGATGAAAATGAAGATGAGCAAAGAGGACACTTTGATTGGGATATATATCAATCAAAAAGAACACCACTTAAGTTAGGGGATGTTTCGTGTACTATCTGCGCTAAACAGTTATTGGGAATGCCAACCATTCATCGCTTAATTGAAAAACAATTAAGTTATGATTGGGGTGCTACCAGCGTTGAAGATTGGATTGAAAACGATCATGCCGTAGAGAAGGATAAACGCATTGTAAGCCAGCATTTTGTTGATGGAGAAAGTGTTTTTATCATCACTGAAGCAGATCGTAGTTCTACAACGATTATGCTCGGATATGAATATTAATCTATTTACCTTGAAAGCCTATCTACTTTATGTAGATAGGCTTTTCCTTTTTAGGATATGATAAATAAAACTCTTTTTAATAGTATAACGATGCCTTATTTAACCTCTTCTCAAACTGAATGTCTAAAATGGTTAGCTCTTATCACGATGATTATCGATCATATTGGTGTGGCTTTTTCAAATGCTTACCCTGCTCTATCCTGGTGCCGGGTGATTGGTCGATTTTCCTACGTGGCGTTTGGATTTATCATCGCGCTTAATTTATCTCGAGATAACGTGAACTTTAAAAGTTATTTCACTTGGATGATAGCAACCGCATTTTTATCTGAAATCAGTTTTACGCTTTTCGAGCCTAATTATGACCGTTTAAATGTCCTATTTCAGTTTTTGTCTGTAATCGGGGTAATATGGGTATATAAAAACCGTCAAGACTTAAATAGCTGGGTCATGTTTTTTGGATTAGGCTTTTTTATTATTCTTTCCGCACTCTCTGATTATGGTTTACCTGGGCTTTCATATTGCATTGGTTGTTACCTATTTTTGCAAACAAAAGATACTCAATTTCGTCTTATTACGATGCTAACCTGTGTATTGCTCGCACTTTTCGTCAATCACAGTTTTATTGATAATTTCGGGGAAACTATTGTTGAAACAATCAGTGTTGTAACTGTTGTGGTCGGTACAATGATATTTATTCTTCACCCTAAAGGCCTTCGCCAATGTAATATCTCAATCTCTCGAATGCCTAAGCTTTTCTTTTATCTTTTTTACCCGGTGCACTTAACAATTATTGTTGGCGTTAAATATATTTTTCTCAGCTAATTTTTCTATCTTTACTTCAAGAAGAATAAATTATTCAAATTCAGGTGAGAGTTATCCATATTAAGGCATTATTTAAATACCTTAATTGGAGCCTCATCATGAAAAAAATTCTATTAACCACTTTTGCATTGGTTGTGCTTTCAGGTTGTGCACATAAACAACAAACAGCCGATGAGCAACAAGCACTAGAAAATCCAAATATTCAACAAGGTCAGCATCAAGTTTTACAACCGGAAGATCGAATTGTTCGTCCGGATATTTACACAGACTATCAGCCTGAGCGTACAGAAGTGTTACGTGAAGGTCGATACACTTTAATTAATTTCTCTCCGGAAGAAGGTCAAAAATACCTTCTTGACCAAAGTGTCACTGTCAACATGTTAGGTAAAAAGAAACGAGCCTTAACGGCAACCGTTGAGCAGGGATTACGCACGACGTTAAAAGATACAGGCCTTTCACTTTGTCATGGCTTTGGTCAGAATGAACCAACACTTTCTACGCTTTATTCCCGTCCATTACCAAAAGTACATTATCAATTTGGCCCGATGGCTTTACGTGATGCCCTTCAAATGTTAGCAGGGCCGGCTTATGAAATTACTATCAATGACGTTTCTCGTACCGTTTGTTTTAAATTACGCCCAGCTGTACCGGAACGTGCTACAGGGGAAAAGCCGAAAGTAGAAACCACAACAACGACAACAACCACAACAGAAATCATCGAGGAATAAGCAATGAATCATGTCAAAAAAATATCCTATGTGGCGATAATATTAGGGATGTTTTCTACTGCTGTATTTGCTGAAGTCACTGCGGCTAATACACTTGCTACTCAATCCCTCAATCAACAAAACTTGGTGACAAATAAATTAAATCAACAAGAGTTATTAGCTAAGTCTCAAGAGTGGGGTTTAACTGAGCAAGAATGGCAACGCTACCAAGAGCTTAATCAAGGTGCTCGTGGTATATGGTCGCCAGGTCTTGACCCTTTAACCTCGCTTGGTGTGGAGTCTCGAAATGAGCAGGAAAGAGAGCGTTATGCTCGACTACTGGCAAAAAAAATGCACGACCGCATGGAGCGAGAGCTGCAGTTCCAACGCACTTATGATCGCGTATTTGCTGAAATGTATCCAAATGAGCAACCATTTAAGGTTGAACCTCATATTTCAGAGCGGTTTGGACGGGTGATTTATTTTACTCGCCTAGAAAATTGTGACAAATGTGAAGCGAATGCTGATCGTGTACTGCAATATGTGAATGATAAAACGCCTATAGATATTTATTTTGTTGGCGTGAAGAATAATGAGCAAATCTATAATTGGGCAAAAAAACATAACATCGACCCAAATAAAGTGAATAGAAAATTAATTACCCTTAATCATGATAATGGAGCCTGGTTACAGTATGCAGATGGCAAAATGCCTGCTGCATTCCAAATTCAACAGGATGGGCAATGGCAACAAATCGTCTATTAAAAATCGTATTTAGCTTAATCGGTCTTGGAGTTGCGACTCACTCCGTTGCATTTAATGGATTTGGAACTGATATTGATGGCTATATTAAAGATGCATCTAATCGCTACCAGGTCGATGAAGCGATGCTACGTGGGTTAGTAAAAATTGAAGATGGGTGGTATGGAAATGTTTCCCCAACCGGGGCAACCGGTGTGGGGCAATTTACCCGGGGCACCTGGAATTGGCTTGCAACAACTGATGAGGGGCGAGCCTTAGGTATGACTCAAATCACTCGTTACAATCGTGATACACCTTTCGACCCTAGAAAAAACAATCAACTTAACACTCTAGCAACCGCACTTTTAGCTAGATGGCATATTAATCAGTTTTTTGAGCGAGGCATAAAACCATCCCATGAAAATTTATATCTTGCTCATAATATCGGTATAGATGGGTTACATCGAGCGCTACAAGGTAGAGCAACACGTGAAGATATTCTAAATATGAAACGTAACGGGATGAAAAAAGGAATGTCGGTACAAGGCTTTCTTGTTTATCAAAGTGAGCGTTTTAATGTCAGTAAACAAATAGCTAACTTCCAGCGCCCTTCAGTATCACCACGTTATCAAATTGAGAATAAACCATTACCAGCCAATTTACATTGGGTTTCTCCAACAGAAACCGCTATGCGTTGGGTTGAGCCAGCGTCAAATCAAACAAATCAACAAGCTATTCGTTGGCAAAATCCAACCAATTAATACGAGAACAGAATTATGCAGTATAAATCCTTTTTCCTCTCTTTGGTCTGCTTAGGAGCAGTAGTTCAGGCGCAAGCTGAATTAAAAGTTATTGGTGATTTTGGCGGAGAAAGTGCAGTCCGTTTTTATGAAGCATTACAACCAGATGAATCAATGGTTCAAGCCTACCCTAATAGCGTTCCTTCAACATTGACCGAAGCGGATATTTTACCTGTTATCTCACATAGAATGACACCGGGGCAAATACAACCAGTCAGAATGAATCTTCCTGGAATGTTGCCTATTTTTCTTATTGGAACAGATAACTTATCTAAAAATTGGCTACACGCTAATTATAATTACCTTAAAAAAATTGGTGCAATGGGACTTGTAGTAAGCGTTAAAACAACAAACGAATTAAGCGAGTTACGCCAATTAGCACCGGATTTAACCTTAATGCCAACGCCAGGGGATGACTTAGCTTCAAGATTGAATCTTGCTCACTACCCTGCTTTATTGACTTCAGAAGGATTGTCGCAATGAGTCAAAAACATGTATTAGAAGGTTTACTTAGACCGCCTGTTGAATTTTTTCCAGCTGCCGTCCATGGTACTTGTGCTTTGGTTTGTTGCGGTGCGCCTTGGTCGCTCGCATTAAATCCTCTTATTGGATATGGATTAGGGGCTGCTTTCGCAGGTATGGGGGTTATGCGTTTTCGTCAAGGCATGGAAATTGTACGCTATCACCGAAATTTACGCAGACTCCCTCACTATGCTTTGACCAGTCGTCAAATTCCAGTAAGTAAAAAAGCCTTGTTCTTAGGACGAGGCTTTGAATGGGAGCCAAAGCATACGCAACGTCTTTATGACTGTTTCTCTGCAAATGGGCAAATTTATTGGAAAAATGGGAAGTGGTTTAAAGCCGCTCGTGATTATGAAAAAGTGCATGATAATTGGTTATCTAGACTCACTTCAATGGACTCTCCATTAAATCCAGTCAGACCGCTACCGCCAGTTGGCGGCATTCCGGTGATGCATGGTGTGGAGCCGAATGAACGCGATATTATGCTTCCGTTAGGCGACCGTGGCGGTCATACCTTAGTATTTGGTACAACTGGCGTAGGGAAAACGCGTTTTGCTGAAGTGCTTGTTACACAAGATATACATCGAGGTAAAACACCTGAAGAGCGTGAAGTGGTTGTCTTTTTTGATCCGAAAGGCGACCCGGATATGTTAAAACGAATGTATGCAGAAGCAAAACGTGCGGGGCGTGAAAATGAATTTTATGTATTCCATTTAGGGCATCCGGAAATTTCTGCTCGATATAACCCAGTTGGTCGCTTCGGTCGAATTTCTGAAGTGGCAGGACGTATTTCTGGGCAATTAAGTGGAGCTGGAAATAGTGCAGCATTTAAAGAGTTTGCGTGGCGTTTTGTGAATATTGTCTCCCGTGCATTGGTTGAAATGGGAAAACGCCCGGACTATGTGCAAATCTCGCGTTTTGTGCAAAATATTGATGCACTTTTCTTAGATTACGCCAAACTTCATTTTGATGCCGTAGATAAGAAAATATGGCCAACGTTGGCTTCGGTTGCGGCTAACTTAGATGTAAAAAATTTACCGTTCTCGATGAAAGATAGACCGCTGATTGCTGTTATTAACCAATATATTTTAGAGAATAAGATTTTTGACCCGGTACTTGAAGGGTTATCAAGTGCGGTACGTTACGATAAAACCTATTTTGATAAAATTGTGGCATCGCTTTTACCGTTACTTGAAAAACTCACTACAGGTAAAACTGCAGAGCTTCTCTCGCCTGATTACACTGATATTCATGATGAGCGCCCTATCTTTGATTGGGAATCTATTATTCGTAAAAGAGGGATTGTTTACGTTGGTTTAGACGCGCTATCTGATGCGACTGTAGCTGCAGCTGTGGGTAATAGTATGTTTGCTGATTTGGTATCAATGGCTGGTCATATTTATAAATTTGGCGTAGATGAGGGGTTGCCGGATGCATTTAAAACTAAAAGCAAACCGCCTAAAATCAACCTTCATTGCGATGAGTTCAATGAATTGATGGGTGATGAATTTATCCCGTTAATCAATAAAGGTCGTGGTGCAGGAATGCAGGTAACAGCCTATACTCAAACACTTTCAGATATTGAAGCTCGTATTGGAAGTAAAGCGAAAACGGGACAAACAACAGGTAACTTCAATACACTTTTAATGTTCCGGGTAAAAGAGCCGGCCACTGCAGAGTTTTTAACGCGTCAGCTCAACGATGTCACAATTTATCAAAGCATGGTGACATCAAGTACGACAGATAACAGCAATCCGGATGATGGCAAGGCGTTTACTTCTAATACTGGTGAACGTATTTCTGAAAAAATGGTGCCAATGTTATCGCCAGCACATATTACAAATCTACCAAAAGGTCAGGCATTTGCCCTTCTTGAGGGAAGTACGCTTTATAAATTAAGAATGCCTTTACCTGCGGTTGATAAAGATGATGTGATGCCGGAGTCGCTTCAAGAATTGACGGCTTATATGCGCAAAAACTACCATATTTCTCCAAATTGGTGGCAATCTGCATTTTCTGATTATGCGCCAAGTCAAGATATAGCAACCGCTTTTCAGTCAATGTCATTAAATCGAGCACCTTCACACGCAGGAGAAGAAATGCTTTTCGGGGATGTTGAAGCTCCAGTTGCTGAAGATATGGAAGATGAAGATATTGATCAGAATGATGATACAGATGAGGATGATTTTGATGACACAGATAATTAATCAGCCGGATATGAACTTGCTTGATATTCCGGATATGAGCGTAGATTTCAATTCAGTCACTAGCTGTTCTTGTGGGCTGGAAAACGCTGATGAATTACTTAATTACTTTTTACCTTATTTGGAAGATTGGAATAATCAGCGTTATACCACACATGAATTTGCGAAAAAGTATGCAAATAAAGGCATCTCACTTTGGACGGCTAATGATGTAAAAAAATCTGAAAATGGCATCCAGGCAATTCAAATTTTTTTAGACGGTGAAGTAAAAGGTTATCTTTTCTTTCACTGTAAATTATCTCCAGCGGGAACATTACAGTAATGGCAGAACAACAAGTCAAAAAAAAGAAAAAGGGTCTTTTTTACTACATTAATGCGGTATTAGCCGCCTTATTGGGTTCCCTGATTTTGAGCATTATTCTTGAATGGTTAGGTATTGCATTTTTATGGCCTGAAGAAGGTCATTTACACAGTCAAAAAATGATGCTAACTGAGCTTGGATGGCTTTCTGATAGTCTAACGAGAGGTCTTTTCTATCATTCTCCAAAAGAGCTGGCTGAAGGTCTTATTTTGTCATTACATGAATGGCTTTTTGTGAAAACAGGTGTAAAAGATTGGTTAGCCAACCCTCGTGAGCATAGTGGCGTAGGTTTGTGGGTGTATCATTATGGGCGAGCTTATATTGAGTCAGTGATTTATGTTTTTATCACCTTTGTTATTCGACTTGTAGTGATTGTTTTTACTTCCCCACTCTTTTTGTTAGCCGCATTTGCGGGCTTTACTGAAGGGTTAATGATGCGTGACCGTCGTAAATTTGGTGCGGGCAGAGAGTCTAGTTTTCTTTATCATCATGCACGTCGATTAATTGGCCCGATTATGTTGTCGGCATGGGTATTGTATCTTTCTATCCCAATTTCTATTTACCCGAATATAATTTTGGTGCCAGCTGCATTTCTATTTGGACTATCCATCTGTGTAACGGCAGCGAGCTTTAAAAAATACCTTTAATATTCCTCTATGTTGTCATTATGGGTGCTTATTTTTCCAAGAATAAGCGCCCTTTTTTATCACTAAAAACTGTTTTGAATTTAAAAAGAGTTTCTCATTAAATTTCCCTCTCTTCTTTGGCACTCTTTGCTTGGAATCTGTTTCAAGTAAGGAGTTCTCCGTGACTAAAAATATTTTCAGTTTATCTCTAGCAATAGGGTTATTGTTTGGCGCTATAAGTGCTCAAGCAACAGAGCAAGAGCATTTAGCTCAAGCAATTAAACAGTTGGATGCAGCAAAACTCTCATTACAGCGAGCAGCTGCAAGTGCAAAGGTTTCTGCGAAAAGCCGTGAATATTTTGATTACGCTTCAGCACATCAGGATATTGCTACGGTACAGGCAGGGATTAAGCAATATATTAACCCTTCCCGGGCAATCCCTAGAAATCCTAAAGCTATTCGTAACTTAAAAGAAGATTATCTCAATCTTCGGAGTCAATAGCAGATGAGTAACGCTAATTTCCCTTCTGTTTCACCATTAGACAGTTTTTATACTGTAAGTGGTTTAGACCCGCTAAAACTGAAAATCATGCTGGCCATTATTTTGGTTGTCGTATTATTGCTTGCGTATATGTGGGCAACTAATCATGGCTACAAAGGCATGGTGAACGACGGTGACATTTGGTCATTCTTTAAACTGATTCTATGGGGCGCAGCATTAATTATATGTGTTGTCAGCTTTTTTATTTAACAAACCATAAGGACATCTCATGAAGTTGATTAAATCCTTCTTTCAGAATGTTTCAAGTCGTTTTCTTGCGGTAGTAACTTTACTTTGGTTATCCGTTGAAAATGCGTTTGCTACAGGCGGTGGTAATGGTATCAATGCCTCTAAAATCCCTGATTTTAAAATCCCAGGCGTAGATAGCAATACCAAAGACCCGATGGAAATCATCTATCTTGTTGCTAAATCATTGGCAACCTTGTGTGCAATTTTATTTGCAGCATGGTCAATCATGACAGTGGTTAAGGCATTAATTAAAACCTATAACGCAGCGACTGACGAAAATGACAAAAAAGGATGGGGCCCATTTATTATCGCTCTTATTCTTGGTTTCATTTTAATTTTCTTCAGCCTCTGGTTGGTGAAATTGGCTATCGGTCTGTTTTAATTATCTCTGTGAGGTCAAGATGTCAAGTGATAAAGAGCAAACGATCCCCTTTCTTCCTACTCGATTAAATCGTGAATCGAGTGTGTATGGCGGGTTATCTGTAAGTGAATTTATGTTGGCTGCAGCAATGGGATTTATCTTAGGTGCAGTGCTTGGCCTCCTTTGTTGTTTTGCCTTAGGCTTTGATTTTTGGTTGTTAATTCCGTCTCTCGCCATGTTGTTTTGCATTCTTTCTGTGGTGATTGGCAAAGTGATTATTGCGCGCCTTAAACGAGGTAAGCCGGAAGCCTACTTGAATCGAATGATTGAGGTTAAATTAGATGGAATATTAGGGGGGAATCGCTTTATCTCCCGTCAAGGCACTTGGTCTATTCGCCGAGTTAAAAGATAAGAGAGTTTATTATGAGTAACTTAAAAGGGATTGTTCATCAAAAAAATCGCGAAATCATGACCGGGCGAATTGCTATCGGTGCATTGCTTGTGATTTGTTTGGTGCTATGTGCCATTATTTTTACCGCACCAAGTCGATTAATGATTTATAACCCACCGGATTTACGTGCGGGAAGTCAACGCCCTTGGTGGGAAGTGCCAAAATCAACCGTTTATGCCTTTGCTTATCAAACCTTCCAGCAGTTAAACCGCTGGATGGAGAATGGCGAGGAAGAATACAAATTAAATATTGAAAGAAATAAAGCCTTTATTACGCCAAGTTGCCAAGAATTTTTGAAGAAAGACTACTATGACCGTTTATCTAACGGTGAATTACGTGAACGTGCACGTGGTGTTTATGAAATTGTGGGACGTGGATTTAAAGATAATAGTGTGATTGTTCATAGCCCCGATAGCTGGACGGTTAATCTTGATTTAAGTGTAGATGAGTATTTCAAAGATGAACCAGTAAAACGTGTTTTAACCCGCTTCCCGGTCAATATCGTGCGCATGGAAACAGATTTACAGAACAATCCTTGGGGATTGGGATTTAACTGCTACAGCTCAATTCCATTACGTTTAGAAGCAAAAGAATTTAGAGAAGGGGATAACCAATAATGAAAAAACTCACTTTGTTACTGAGCGCGGCTTTTATCTTTTCACCAATGACGGCATCTGCCGATGTGTTAATGAAATGGGCGCGCAAACCGTTACCTATTGACTTACAAATCGAAAAAGAACGTATTCTATTCGTAGATAAAAATGTAAAAGTAGGTTATCCACCTGAATTAGATAGCAAGCTTCGCATTCAATCAACTGGCGGTGCGGTTTATTTAAAAGCAACTGCAGATTTCCCAAAAACACGCTTACAGCTTATGGATGTTGCAACCGGAGAAATAATCTTACTTGATGTGCAAGCGAAGCATTCTGTTGCCAATGCAAGTGAGCCAATTCGTTTTGTTTATGAAAATAAAGTTGAAAAACAAGCAACTGCTTATGGCCAAGATGCAAATGCATATAACGAACCAATGCCAAATGCGCGTCCGGCACTCCCCGCTCCAGCTGCATTAACACGTTATGCCGCACAAATGTTTTATGCGCCTTTACGTTCAGTTGAGCCTTTGGAAGGTGTGCGCCAAGTTTCACATCGCCTTCCTACACCGCTTAAAACGCTCTTACCTGCATTGCCTGTGCGAGCTACTCCATTACTCAGCTGGCAACTTGATGGGTATGTTGTCACTGCGGTTCGCTTGCAAAACCAGGGGCAATCTCGCATTGATTTAGATCCTCGAGAGCTTCAAGGTCGATTCTATGCAGCAACATTTCAGCATAATTGGCTTGGGGGGCATGGTACACCTGAAGATACCACAACGTTATATCTTGTGACAGAAGGTTCACCTAATCATTCTGTTATCCCTCAGTCAAATTCATATAAACCGAAAAAATTGAAAAAAGTCACCACAACAGTGACAACTCAAACGAAATAAGGAGAGAACAATGCAAATGAAAGCAAATAAAGCGTTCTATGTTATTGGTGGGATTACCGCGCTTGTCGTGACGCTGATGGCTGGATTTCTTTTCTCCGGTAGTAGCTCAACAACTACAGCAGAAACCAAAAAAGAAGATGCTTTAGATCTCTCTCTCAAAGATTTATCACCGGAAGAGCTACGCTCAATGGGGCTTGAGGGTGATACATCTAAAGATACGGTGAGAACACTTATTGGTAAAGTGAAGGAAAATAACAAACGCTTTGATGAAGTAATTTTACAAAATGACCGCTTGGTAAAAGAGAATGAGCAGTTAAAAAATCAAGCAAATAATACGGATTATCAAATTCAACAGGCGGTACAAGCAGAAACAGGGGCGTTAATTAATGAGATTAATGCGTTAAAAGATCAGGTTGTACAAGCTGGTAATCAAGTTGTAGGGAATGGAAATGCCCAGGCAAATCCCAATGCTCCTCTACCAATAAACGGAGCAACAACTGGCCCTCAGGTTGAAACTCGAGGGGGAATTAATTGGGTGAACCCTAGTGATATGCCAACTACAGACAGCCAAGGGAATGCTCTACAAGGTATTGGTGTAAATGGTGCAGGAATCGGTTTTCCCAAAACCTTCGATAACAATGTGAATGACATCCGAAAATCGAATGATGGATTGCAATCTAGTACAGGTAATAATGCAATATTTAATACCGCTACACCATTTTTCACAATTGCAGCTAACTCTACTTTAACTAATTCTGTTGCTATGACTGCGCTTGTTGGGCGTGTGCCGATTGATAATAATGTGACCGAGCCTTATCCGTTTAAATTGCTTATTGGTCGAGATAACTTAATTGCAAATGGTATTGAACTGCCGGATATTGAAGGCGCAATTGTCTCTGGAACAGCAAGCGGTGACTGGACGCTATCTTGTGTTCGTGGTGATGTGAAAAGCTTAACTTTTGTGTTTAGCGATGGGCGCATTGTTTCAACGGATGATTCTAACAATAAAATTGGCTGGTTATCTGATCCACATGGTGTGCCTTGCATTCCTGGAGAACGCAGAACGAATGCTCCGGAATATCTAACGACCAACTTCTTCTTAACGGGGGCTTCAGCAGCTGCACAAGGCTTATCATCTTCTCAATCAACAACAGTGGTTGATGGCGGTGCAGTAATTGGTGCGGTAACGGGTAATAACGGTAAGTATATTCTTGGTCAAGCGTTAGGTGGCGGTTTGAGAGAAACCGCAGACTGGTTCCGTCAGCGTTATGGCCAAATGTTTGATGCGGTATATGTTCCACCGGGTAAAGAAGTGGCTGTACACATCGAAAAACAAATTGATATTGATTATGACCGCATGTCTCGAAAAGTGAAATACGGACAAGCCTCAAGACAACCTAACTTGGATTAAGGAGCAATAATGAAAGTTTTAATGATGATGGGCGTGATTTTAGCCGCAAGCAGTGCTTTGACTGGCTGCTCAACTTCTCAAGGTGATTTATTGCCAACTGGTGATGCAACAATGAAAGATATTTGGAATAAAGGTGGTAATGATAGCAATATTACATCTTATCGGACACCGAATGGCCGTCTTATTGATGCACCAAATTACGTTTCATCTCGTGAACAACAAACTTATACCCGTACAGCAGAAAACGAGGTGAAAAACCTTTTCCCTCGTTTACCAAACCCTGATTTAGTGATGTATGTTTATCCGCACTTAACTGATTCCTCAGAGCAAATGCCTGTACCAGGTTATTCTTCAGTAATTCCATTTTATGGACGTGTGCAATATGCCCAACCGGGTGAGCGTACAAGAATGTACTAGATGAGGTAAGAAACGATGGCATTATTCCAAGACGTGTTAGAGGCTTTCTTCCCTGCTAAAAAGGGTGATAAGCCTCAACCTAAAAAGGAACCTATCCTAACATCCATTGCACCGGAAGAAGCACAGCAGGATGATACCAATAACGTAGAAGAGACGATTGAAATCACTCCTGTTATGCGTAATAGAAAAATGACCAGAGAGCAACATGTTAAAATGCTTTATGGGCGAGATCCCTCTTTTATCTCCAATCTTCCTTATGCGGAATATTTGGAAGAAGAAGGCGTAATGCTTTTTGATGATGCTAAAAGTGCAGGTGCGGTATTTGATATTAAGCCTATAGGAACTGAGGGAAGAAGCAGCGACTATCTTAATCGCGTTCGCACATTGGTTAAAGATGCCTTACAGGATAGTTTCGATGAACTTGATACCAACCCTTACGTTGTACAATTCTATTGCCAGGATGACAAGGATTTAAGCGGTTATGTTGAGAATCTGAGACAGTACATTAAAACCACTTCACCTGAAGCGAGCGGTAGTGAGTTTACAGAACAGTGGCTTGGTGAAATGGAGCGTCACTTAAAAGCAGTAGGTAAACCAGGTGGGCTTTTTGTTGATGACCGGGTAACAAATACGGCATGGGCTGGAAAAGTGCGTAAAACACGCATGGTTATTTATCGTTATGCTGGAAATAATGAGACAGATACAATCGAGAAATTAAATACAGCTTGTGATCGTGTTCAAAGTGCTTTTATCACAGCTGGATTAACCATGGAACGCCAAAATGAAACACAAATTCATCGTTGGTTATTAGAATGGTTTAATCCAAATCCATCACGCTATTTTAACGGACTCGATGATAAAGCTTGCTATGATCTTTTATCACTCTCTAAGGATGAGCCTGCTCTACCATTACAAGACCAAGATTTTAGTGAAAATCTCTTTTTTACGCCACCGGAAAGTAAAAATGGCTATTGGTATTTTAATGAGCAACCTCACGAAGTCATTGTAGTTGATAATATTCGTAAGCAGCCGGATGTTGGCCACATGACAGGCGAAGTCACTCGAGGTCGTAATATTAATGCACTATTTGATTTATTGCCGGAATCAACCATTATGGCTATCACTGTAGTCATTCATCCTCAAGATAAATTACAGGCGCATTTAGACAAATTAAGTAGTCGAGCTGTCGGTAATAACTATGACTCTATCTATTTAAAACAAGATGCCCTCACAGTAACGGAATATTTAAAAGACGGACACAAGCTTTATCAAGCTGGCATGGTTTTCTATGTAAGAGGGAAAGACGATCAAGAGCTACGCATTCGCTCAAGAGAATTAAGAACGGTTTTACTCAGTAATAATTTAGTGCCGGTAAAAGAAGGCAACGAAGTTGCGCCTCTTAATAGCTATTTACGCTGGCTACCGATGAATTTTAATCCTCAATTAGATGCAAAATCTCGTTTTTATACCAAATATTATTGGGTGCAACACATTGCGAATATGTTACCTGTATTTGGCCGTGAGACAGGAACGGGACACCCAGGAATCACCTATTTTAACCGCGGTGGAAGCCCATTAGATTTTGACCCACTAAACCCTAAAGACCGGACTAAAAATGCGCATAAGCTCATTTTAGGCCCTACAGGTTCAGGTAAATCGGCAACATTAACCGCACAAATGGCGCAACTGATGGCTGTGCACCGTCCTCGCTTGTTTATTGTAGAAGCGGGTAACTCTTTTGGATTGTTTTCAGATTATGCGGAGCGTTACGGTTTAACGGTTAACCGGGTATCTCTTGAGCCAAGTAGTAACATCGCTTTACCGCTCTTCTCTGAAGCGCATCGTTTATTGGAAATGGATATCGATCTTGAAGTTCAAGATGATGACGATAATGAAGATGAAGGCGAGGAACAACGAGACTTACTTGCGGAAATGGAATTAACCGCTCGCTTAATGATCACCGGGGGAGAAGCGAAGGAAGATGAGAAAATGAGCCGTGCTGACCGCTCGGCTATTCGCCAGGCTATTTTATTAGCTGCAGAGAAAACTTCACAAGAGACCCCACCTCGTCAAGTTTTAACCGGGGATGTAAAAGCCGCACTTGAGGAGTTAAGTCGTCGCCAAGATATTCGCCCGGAACGTGCATCTCGTCTTGCAGATATGGCCGAAGCAATGGGTATTTTCTGCACTGGGGTAAATGGTCGATTCTTTAACCGTGAAGGGGAAATTTGGCCTGAAGCTGATATTACACTTGTCGATTTGGCGATGTTTGCACGTGATGGCTATGAAGCTGAATTAGCGATTTCGTATATTTCCCTAATTAACCATATCAACTCATTAGGTGAAAAATATCAACACAGTTTCCGCCCTATCGTGAACATTACGGATGAGTCGCATATCATTACCGTAAATCCACTTCTAGCGAAGTTCCTGGTTAAAGGTTCTAAAATGTGGCGTAAATTGGGTATTTGGTTATGGTTGGCCACACAGAATATGGCTGACTTCCCTGATGAATCTGATAAATTACTCAGCATGGTTGAATGGTGGGAATTACTTAACCTTTCTAATGATGAAGTCGAACAGGTAAACCGTTTCCGTCGTTTATCCGAAGCTCAGAAAATGATGTTGTTATCTGCGAAAAAAGCAGATAAGAAATATACTGAAGGTGTGGTGCTTGCAACCAATATGGAAGCCTTATTCCGTGTTGTTCCACCTAGTCTTTACTTAGCACTAGGGATGACCGAAAAACACGAGAAAGCACAACGTAAACAATTAATGATGGAACATAACTGTACTGAGTTAGATGCGGCATTGATGGTTGCTAAAGACTTAGACAAAAAACGGGGGATTGCAGTCAATGACGAACTTAACTCAATCGCAGCCTAATCCTAATATGACTTTTCATCGTATTTTTGACATTGGGCCTCGCATCCAATCACTTGCTTTTACCTCTGATGAGGTAAAAGCCTACGTGCTGCATTTCATTGCTAAAATTAAGACAAAAATTGGTTCAAACTGCCAATTAAGCGCATTTCCTCAGCGTGTATTTACTCAATCAAGTTGGAAAGTACACGCTAAAGGAGATAAAGGTGAAGTGCATTTATTATTTAATATCTCCGGGCGTTTCCAATTACCTGTGTTTTCTTCCGAAAACTGGCCAGCTAGACTTAATGTGGAATTAACCGATCACGTTGATGCATATTGGTTAATTCAATATTTGCTTTGGAAATTAGCTGCAATTTGGGAATCCCCTGCTGACTTATCCCCAGTTTTTGGGGATAAGACTGTGGGTACTGAATAAGGAGTCCTGATGTCTCAAGGTGAAAAGCCACAATCAAGAGGATGGCTTAAAAATGTACTCCGTTTTATTGCTATCCTTTTATTTTTATTTTTAGCCCTTACTGCAATTGGCATCTTTGCAACTCAATATCTTCAGAATGTTGATATTCGTGCTTGGTTTATTAAAACGCAGTGGATATGGTTTGCAGTACGATTATTACTATATGGTGCGATTATGTTGATGGTCTATTCCATTTCTCGTCGCCAACCATCTTCTATGCCGGCAAAAGCAAAATGGTTAATTGCGATGATTTTAATTTTTGCTGAAGCGATTACACAGATTACTTTAGCTTAGGGGGAAATATGACATTCTCAGTTGACAGTTATCTTGAATATTTCCTGACTCTACTTGGTTGGTTGCTTAATAACGGAGTTTTTGCGTTATTTGTTGGAACAGGGTTATGGCTTCTTCCGCTTATCGGAATGATCTTTAAAATTTGGCGTGACGTAGCTAAACAAGGGGATGATGAAGGTGAGAAAGGGGATTTATTAATCCGCTGGCTCACAATCGAACTCCTTCCAGCAATGCTTATCGTTGTTTTGACATTAGCCCCTCTTATCCCGGTATCATTGAATAACCTTGAATACAATGAACGTTCATCTATTCAATGTGGCTATAAAGTTCCTGCTTCCCCGGATAAATCAGGCTATGCGCCATTTACGACAACATTTGGAGACAGACAAGCCCGAATTCCTATTTGGTGGATGTTGATGCACAAAGTGGATAAAGGTCTAACTTATGGTATGACTGCAGTATTGCCTTGCCAGCGTGATTTACGTCAAGTTAGATTTGAAGTGCAACATCAAAAAATCACTAACCCAGCATTATTAACTGAAGTACAGCAATTTGTGCAACAATGCTATATCCCGGCTCGTCAAAAATTACAAACAAGCCAAATTGCCTTGAGTCCGGCACAAATCCGCGAAACATCCTGGTTAGGTGGTAAATTGCTTATTAATAACAGCGAGCTCTACCCTCGTTTTAGGGCTCAGCAACCTATTAGCACGTTCCCTTATGATGCAAATCGAGATGCGGCATTACCTAATTCGGGAAAAGGTGGTTTCCCAAGCTGTGATCAATGGTGGGATGAAAGTGGAGCTGGATTAAAATCTCGCTTACTTACAGATATGCGTCAAAACTTATCTGCCCAGGTGAGTGATTTCTTTAATTCTATCGACAACCAAGATGAAGCTTTATTGAGAACACTTTTACGTTCTGAAAACATAGATGTTTCAAAAGGAAAAATGTATCAAGGTTACGGTGGTAGTGTTGAATTTGGATTTTGGAATGCCATCACTCGACTCACCTCAACTGTAGGAACTGCAGTAGGAAGTTTAGCGATATTTCCTGGTCTCGATGCAATGCGACAAGCCTTACCAATGGTTCAATCCTTTATGATTATGGCTCTGATAGTTTTAATTCCAGTCATTACGATTTTAAGTGGTTTTTCAATTAAAGCTGTAGTGACACTAAGCTTTGTATATTTTGCACTTATTACAACCACATTTTGGTGGGAATTGGCACGATGGTTAGACTCATATATGATTGAGATTATGTACAGCTCACCGTCTCATAACTCATTTAATATTAATTTTTTAGAGAATGCGCAAGACGATATTATCTCTAATTTTGTGATGGGAAGTATGTTTATATTCTTACCAACATTATGGTTTGGCGCTATGTCTTGGGCTGGTATTAATATGGGCGGGGCGATGTCTCAAGCGTTAAAACAAGGTTCAAATCATGCTAGTTCAGCAGGGGGAAAAGGCGGAGAGTTAATTCAAAGCAAGTTAAAATAATAAAAGGGGAATTTATATTCCCCTTTTATTTTATCTCATAAAACTCATTCATGTGTTCAAATGTATCTACGTCATCCTCAACATCAATTCTTGTTCCAAAAGAATAAAAACCAACCCCCTCAGGGCCATCTCGATAGCCATCCTCATGTTCTTCAAATTCTAACAGCGTATTCATTATGGATTTATTCTCAGCACCACTGCCATAATCAGTCTCTTTAAAGGATTTAGCTTTAGAAATTATAACTCCGGCCAAAATTGGACTCGCAGCAAGAGCCGCAGCTGTCACAACAGCTTTACGAGGCTTTCCTGGGAGAAATGATAAAGTGCGGTCAATTTTCTTAAAAAATTGTCCGACAGAATGGCCAAATTTTTGAGCATCCATATTCTCTCTCCTATCAAAAATACTCTGACTTACTCTCATTGTACTCTTATTATTCTTTTATTAAAACCTCGTTTTAAGCAGGAAAAATGTGATTTTTGCGATCCACGTCGCAAATTTTACTCATTTTACTGATTTATCTATCCCCTCAATGTACCTTAACACTGCAATATAAAAATAAACCGTACCAGGAGGAGATATGAAAGCTCGTTTTAAAGAATGGCTTATTAGTTTAAATGAAATAGCAATGAATGAATTAGGAATTGATGAAATGCTTACTCATCTTGATGATGAACTGAACATCATTAACGGAAATGAATGTGAACAGGAGATTTTAAATAATTTAATACAAATCTTTAAAAATAGTGAATACCACTAAAAAAATAAGCGGGAAAATCCCGCTTATTTTATCTCTATTTACGCTTATGAAGCTTTCATACTGCGACGTTCAAAGTTTTGAGTTGCACTACCCGCTTTACAGCTCACCGTATCCATTTTACTGCCATTGGTGATATAAAGCATTGGCTCTTCAATACTGTTACTATTGTGTGGTTGCACAAATTGAATCGTGTAACTTGTGCCATTATTTCTCATTTCTAATGAGCTAGTAATAAATCCTGAACCAGTAGCTACATAAGAATCCTGATTAGCAAAAACTTGTTTTACCGGATTTTTAAAAGAAACCTGGCCATAAGTGAATTCATAATCTGAACCATTTTTTGTTACAGACACCGGGCTTCCGTTCTCTGCTGTACAAGAAAAAATATTATTAGCTGCAAAAGCTGGCGTTGCAAACATAGCTACCGCTCCAATAGTGAGTAATTTTTTCATAAAAATATCCTTTATTTATTTTCCTAAAATGTAATCTGCTTCTTGGTTACGACGTTTAGCATTTACACCATTATTATTGTTTTGACGATTTCTTACTGCATTTGCTAGTGCGTTCATATCGCCTGATTGCGCAGATGCCTGGGCTGCAGCAATCACATCTTTTGTTAATGAGCCATAGTTATAGGCATAAGATGTTAATGCGGCTTGGGCATTTGGCGGTAACTTATCCCATGTTGAAGATGATACGTTATTTCTCGCTCTATTTGCAAATTCTTGTGTTCGACGTGCTAAATCACGCTCTGCGTCAGCGCGACTAACTACAGTATCTTTCGTTACTTTGACAATTGTACCATCCGCTTTTGTGATAGTATCTGAACCATATCCAGTGCGATAAGCATTGACATCCCAATATGCTTTATCACTAAACCCTTCAAATTTTTTCAACAACCCTGTAGCTTGATCAAGTGCAGTCCCTTTAATTGCTGGAACTGATGAATAAGAAGTGTTACCTCTACTATTTCCGGATGTACCGCCAGTCCCGGTGTAAGACAGGGAGTTTGACATCTGAGGCACTTCTAAAGTGACATTGTTACGAGGAATATTGATATTGTCAGCATCTGCCAATTCAGCAGCATTGCTATTCGTACCATTAGCTAAATCGCTAATCCGTTTATCTACACTGTCACGTGTAACATTTCCGGTTCCAGTGTTATATTCACGTAGCTCTTTATTTTGTAGGATTGCAACTGCGGAATTCCCGGTAAGTGATTTTTGTAGATCAATCTCCATTCTAATTTGACCTATTTCTCGGTCAATTAAAGTGAGGATCTTTTCTAACTCTTCTTGAGCATCTTTATTGTTGGCCACATTTGGCTCACGCATACCCGTTAAAACAGCTCGACGTGCAAGAAGCATTTTCTCCATTGTTTTAGCTACAGCAATTTCACTGGCTAAACGCTGCCCTAATACTTGAGCATCGGGATCTTCTCGTAAAGACTCAATTAAGCCACGAGTTACAGGAACTGTTGTAGAACTTAATTCTGCAAGTACTTCAACGGAAGGCGTGCTCATGTTAAGCGCTTTTTGTAATTGAGTTACCGTCTTAATATTTTCTTTTTCAATTTCAGGTGTTAAACCAACACCAGCTCGAGAGCTACTAGCAGTACCACAATCTGTTTTACAAGTAGTTAATTGCTTCTCACCGATCACATTCGTTAACCAATCTGTCATATCTTTAGGATTATCCCAAGTTTGACAAAGTAATCCGCTACAACTACTACCGGAGATTCGACCTGATTCTAATACATTACGCTTGTTTTGCATGTTGTAGCCAGCTTTTGCAACATCCTCAACAATTTTGATTGGTTCTTGTCCTTGGCCACCGCGTTTTTTACCCCCGACCCACTCTTTACCTTCCTTACCTTGAGATTCCTCAAGTCTCTTTTTAGCTCGAGTAGCATCTGGTTCAGTTGAAGTAATGTCTTTAAAGGATTCCATATCCGAACTTTGAGACCAACGACCATTTAAAGTTGCGTCTGCAAGCTTCTTAGACATTTCTTCACAGCTGGTTTTTAAGCTATTAAAATCAATTTTACCTTGATATAAACCATTCGTAAGAATATCGTATAACTGAGGATTTGCTCGTTGAATAACCATTGCAGGTAAACTCGCCACAGCTCCTGTGGCTGATTCGATAACGTTACTATAAAGATCTTTAAATCCTTCAGTTAAACCATTTAACTGATTTTTAATACTCGTCTTAATGTCAAAATTACCGCACATCAAGTTAGCTTTCCAACCAATCCCAAATTCAGCTGCAGGAATCGTACCTCGACTCGGGGGAGCCATATAACCTACACCGCCCCCAATTTGATAAAACACCATATCAGACAAAATAGAATCGGCTTTATTAAATCCAAACGGATTACTA
Source organism: Necropsobacter massiliensis (assembly GCF_000827595.2). Taxonomy (GTDB): domain Bacteria; phylum Pseudomonadota; class Gammaproteobacteria; order Enterobacterales; family Pasteurellaceae; genus Necropsobacter; species Necropsobacter massiliensis. Next base: position 98,205 of record NZ_LN776179.1, read on the forward strand.
TTAGAAGCTGATACTGGCATGGTTGAGGATAAGATTGCGCACGATATAGCAATATAAGATGCTTTCAGTGCATGATTTAATTTCATACTCAATTCCTTTATTAATTAGACCAATCAATACTATACAAAAATGTTTGTCCGCGTTTTTTACAGCACTTGTAAGGGCGCCATAATGCCCAGGCATAACTACCATTTTCAGATAGCATACTTGGCGGGTTATCAGGGAAAATAGCACAAGACTGTGAAGTAACCGGGTGAAGCTGTTGCCATTTATGTGTCTTTTCATCCCCTTCTTTCACTGGAGGGGGAAACCACTCACCATTCGATTGATTATCTTTTTTCGCAATCGGTATATATACATGTGGTTGGAAAGTATTTGTCACAACATCTGCTACTCGATGCGCTGTTACAGCTGAAGCTTTATAGTCATGAACTTGTGTTACTGTACCCGCTCGTGGATAAATATTTCCCCAAGTGTCTCCATTTGCTCTAATTTCTCTCATACCTGGAATAAGCGCTTCAGGATAAACCATTTCCGGAACACCAAATCGCCACGCTAAAAAGTCCAAACCACTCAAGTAATAAGGCACAAAAGGCGTTGTCTGACTTTTGCAGTAATACCCTGTACTATTAAGCATTTGACTAATCGCTCCCTGCGGATGACCGATTACATCAACATTTTTAAATGTTGCTTGCGTATAGTCTTTGTGTGGTGATTGATAATCTCCACCTTTTACCCCATTGCTAAGGAAATTCATTTCCACCCAAGGATTTTGAGCCTGATGGTTATAACTTGAAACCACTACCTCGGGAATATAGTGTTTTATTTTCGTAGATGTCCGGATTTTACAGCCGAATTTTGTACAAAATAGCCAAAAACAAGTACCAACGACCTTATAATCTAAACAACTTGTCGAAGCGCTTGATGCCATAATCGATGCAGTGTTTAAAGAAGATTGACCGGACTCCGAAGCTTGTCCTGAAATACTGGTCAACGCAATTGCAATACAAAGCCCGGATAATGTCATTTTTTTCAATTTCATCTTGTCCCCTCTTTTGTAATCTCTCGTTGCCATAAACTTAATGCCTGAGCAATATTGGTTTCACCATATATGACACTATCCTCTTTTCCCGGATATTGAAATAAAACTGCAGGCACCTTCTTGATTCCATTTTGCCAACCACTTATAAGGCCCTGATAAGAACGCTTTAATTGCTCTTCAGACTGTTTCCATTCAGCAGACTGAAAAATCTGAGATGCTTGCTGAGCTGCTACACTAGGATTCGCACTCAATCGCTGACTAATCAAATTTTCCCATTGCTCAACTTGATCAAGTAAATACACCTGGCTTGCAAGCTCTGCGTGAAGAATTGGATAATCTTGTGTTGAATAAACAGTAATTATGGGATTAGGCCCCTGGGCGAACACTGATAGTGGTAACAAACCGAAAAGAAACAGTGATTTTTTTATAGACATAACCATCCCTTACGATGAAATTGGATAGTTGAAACATTAACGAAATGACAGGGGGGAATATATAAAAAATTCTTTTTGATTTTGAGATAAATTCTCCATTTCCAAAAAACAATTTTTAATAGAGATTCGACAGCCTTATTAAGTATGATTGGACTTGATAAGTCGCTGTGCAAACAGCTCTTATAAGTTGCACGATTCTTGAGAAGCAACGCCTTGCCTTAGTGCAAGTAGAATCATAGCCAAAATGTTATCCAGCATTCTGAAAGGATACTCTACGCAATCGTAGGAATGCCACCTTAAAGACCTTCCGAGGGAAAATGATTCCCTTCGGGCATGTCATTTTTCCAAGGAATTTTTTATTTCACATTAGGAGAATGACTATGTCCTCATCCACTCAATTGGAACACTATGATGTTCCATCAAGTAACCCTCTTGAAACTCCAACATTTTCATTTCGTGTGGGAAAACACTTGGGCCGTTTTTTCGTTGCAGCTAAAAACAAAGCAACCGATAAATACAAACAAGTGACATCTGGTATCAATCAAAGCATTGAAGACGAAGAAGCTCGTCGGCTTTGCGAATTACAAATGATGCTAGATAGCCAAGCGGAAGAATATGAGGCAATTATTGATGATGTGCAAAGAACGTGGTTAAAACGAACAACGTTATTTAGCATTTTATTTTTGATTGTCGGTATTGTTGGTACAGTGGGTACTCTTTACTACCTTATGCATTAACATTGCATAAGCTATTCATTTTCAACCCTAAGGGGAATTTTTACCCTTAGAGGTAAAGGTTTCCCTTGCTGTAGGAGAAAACTTATGAAAGTGACATTACATAACAGTTGTTTAGCTTATCTAGCCAAACATAATGACTCAGAATCTCTAATAGAGGAAGTTCGCACTCAAGCATTAAATGCCTGGGAAAATCGAGGAAAAGATGTATCTTCTACTCGTATTATGGTGAATATCCCTAGTCAATACGGACAGAAATATCACTTCTTTACAGTTTCGCCATACGCAAACCGTAAAGATTTGTTAAGTGTAAGGGGGTAAACATGATTAAGCGTTTACTCAAGCTTGTTAGTTCCAATTGGGACAAAAAAACAATGCTGCTGGTTTCTGAAGATTTTCGTAAAATCGGCACTTACATCTTAGGTATTGCGTTTGTCGCAATGTTTGTTCAGAATGACAATATTCCGCTACTTCTTGCCATTATCATTATGATATTTGGCGGAATAGCTTGGTTCTGTGGTGTGTTGTTAGCTAAATATTGCAACAACTTAATGGAGACAGACGGAGCGTAACGTATGAATATTACGTTAAACTGGAATGGGTTCCTCTTTGCAATTGTCTTTGTACTGTTTTTTATGGGAACAGTTGCTTTTATTGGCGTGCGATCATTAAAACGTCAACAAGAGCAAAAAACACAAAGCAAAAAAACACATTCCATTGGTGTTAATTCATAACTGAATTAATACCTGCAACCTTTACAACAAACCTTGATCATGCCATTGGCGTGTTCAAGGTTTTCTTTTACCCGACTGGGAGCAATTTCCCATTCGGGGGGTTGTTCCCTTTTTTTATTGGAGAACAACCATGAAAAAAAGAACTCAACCTGCCAAAGATTTATATCAACAAATTACAGACCAAATCCTCGAAGCATTAGAGCAAGGTGTGATGCCATGGCAGAGACCTTGGGATAGTGGATGGCCACAAATGGCTATTCCATGCAACGGTGAAAGTGGTCGTCAATACTCCGGGATCAACGTACTTCTGCTTTGGATGAGCGCCATTAGAAAAAACTTTACTCAACGCAAGTGGGTAACTTTTCAAGGAGCAAATCATCTAGGTGGCCAAGTCCGAACAGGTGAGAAAAGTACAGTTATTATTTTCTATAAACAAAATATGTTTGAAGAAAAAGACGATAGCGGAAACATTGTACTTGATGAAAACGGTGATCCGAAAATGAAGTCATCTGTATTTATTCGTGGTCATCACGTGTTTAATATTGAACAGTGTGAAGGCTTAGAAAAATACTATGAAGAATATCCTGAACCAGAAAAATCTTCTGAAATGCAAGCTCGTCCGGATTTAGATGTATTACCCAATAAAATGGGTATGCAGCTGTATAACAAAGCACAAGATCGTGCTTGTTATATGCCGAGAAAAGATTGCATTGTGATGCCGGATTTCAAAAAATTCAATACAGCTGACGACTACTATGCAACTCTACTGCATGAATGCGGTCATGCCACCGGGCATAAAGACCGATTAAATCGTGACGGTGTAGCTAAATTTGATAAATTTGGTTCTGAACAATATGCATTTGAAGAATTAATAGCTGAACTCACAAGCGCCTTTACCTGTGCGCACGTGAATGTTTGCAATAATATTTCACAAAATGCAGCGTATATTGAACATTGGATTAACGCATTAAAAGCCGATAAAAAAGCTATTTTCCGAGCATCTTCTCAAGCACGTGAAGCAACACAATTCTTGTTAAATGCTCTCGAATTAACATCGAATGAAGAAGCAAAATTAGCGGCTTAGCCTCTATTAAACCATTCTAACGTTTTTTGTTAGAGCTCTCATAAACCACCCTTTGGGGAGTAATCCTCAAAGGGGATTACTCCCGTTATTTTAGGAGTAATCTATGGATTTCGAGAAAAAATTTACCGCACTTTTTAAATCGATAGCACCACAATATCGACGCTCAGAAGTGTTTTACGACTTTATTACAATCTTTGCCCTGGAATTCTATCTCATTATATATGGTGCACAAGCAGATGAATCGTTGAGACAACGTTATCAGACAGCTGGCGAGCATTATAATGAAGATGAAAAACAAGCTCTCAGTCGCCTTTTCAACATTATTGTTGAGGCTTTGGAGCATAAAACCTATGATTTCCTAGGATCAGTGTTCATGTCGTTGGATTTAGGTGATCAATATAAAGCTCAATATTTCACGCCTGGTCACATTGCCCACTTTATGGCAGCCGTAACTCTATCAGATTGTCATAGTTTAATTAAAAAACGTGGTTTTTTGACATTGCAAGAGCCAACTTGTGGCTCCGGCGTAATGATTATTGAGGCTTATAATTATTTGCGCGAAGAGGACTTCAACCCTCAGCAACAAATGTGGGCTCAAGCAAGAGATTTGGATTTTACTGCAGCATTAATGTGTTATATACAAATGACACTCTTACACATACCGGGAGAAGTCATTATTGGTAACACCCTTAAAGATGAGGTGAATTACCATTTATACACACCAGCTCACATATTGGGGAATTGGAACAAAAAATTGGAGAGTGCAGATTCCTATACTGAAGCAGAATATCAAGTTATTGAACCTGAACCAGTAGAAGAACCCCCGCTTGACATTGATTGGGAAAATGAACCTATGTTTTATTAGAAAAAATGCACTTACTTTAAAAGTAAGTGCATTTTTTTATTTATACAGATTTAAGCTCTACTTTGCTTTGCTCTACTTTGGGACCAATATCCTAAGCTCTTCTAAACCACAACATGAAATAACAGGCTCTTTATCAGAACTATCTAATGGATGAACCCCCGCTTTAAAGTAAACCTCAATAGCCTCAGAAAACATAATATCCCCAGCAAAAATAGCACTAACATCAGCCCTTCCATACTTTTGAATAAAGTCACTAAATTCATCTTTTAGAAATGCATCTTGTGTCTTTGATTTTAATAGATACTTTTCTAACCGACTATAATAAGTAGAATCTTTATATTTCGGACTCGCGAAACGTATTTCTTTTACATTATTATTTGGGCATAACGTATTTTCGACCTTTTTGAAATGGGATATATTATCTGCATTGACATAAACCTCTTCCCACTTAAGGCCCTGATGAATCCCCTAATGATTTTTATCAAAATCATTAAGTTAAGGTAGATACACATCTTGTCATATGATCAAATGGTTTCGCCAAAAATCAATAATCAGACAACAAAATGTGCGAACTCGATATTTTACACGACTCTCTTTACCAATTCTGCCCCGAATTACACTTAAAACGACTCAACAGCTTAACGTTGGCTTGCCACGCCTTACTTGACTGTAAAACTCTCACTCTTACCGAACTTGGCCGTAACCTGCCAACCAAAGCGAGAACAAAACATAACATCAAACGAATCGACCGATTGTTAGGTAATCGTCACCTCCACAAAGAGCGACTCGCTGTATACCGTTGGCATGCTAGCTTTATCTGTTCGGGCAATACGATGCCCATTGTACTTGTTGACTGGTCTGATATCCGTGAGCAAAAACGGCTTATGGTATTGCGAGCTTCAGTCGCACTACACGGTCGTTCTGTTACTCTTTATGAGAAAGCGTTCCCGCTTTCAGAGCAATGTTCAAAGAAAGCTCATGACCAATTTCTAGCCGACCTTGCGAGCATTCTACCGAGTAACACCACACCGCTCATTGTCAGTGATGCTGGCTTTAAAGTGCCATGGTATAAATCCGTTGAGAAGCTGGGTTGGTACTGGTTAAGTCGAGTAAGAGGAAAAGTACAATATGCAGACCTAGGAGCGGAAAACTGGAAACCTATCAGCAACTTACATGATATGTCATCTAGTCACTCAAAGACTTTAGGCTATAAGAGGCTGACTAAAAGCAATCCAATCTCATGCCAAATTCTATTGTATAAATCTCGCTCTAAAGGCCGAAAAAATCAGCGCTCGACACGGACTCATTGTCACCACCCGTCACCTAAAATCTACTCAGCGTCGGCAAAGGAGCCATGGATTCTAGCAACTAACTTACCTGTTGAAATTCGAACACCCAAACAACTTGTTAATATCTATTCGAAGCGAATGCAGATTGAAGAAACCTTCCGAGACTTGAAAAGTCCTGCCTACGGACTAGGCCTACGCCATAGCCGAACGAGCAGCTCAGAGCGTTTTGATATCATGCTGCTAATCGCCCTGATGCTTCAACTAACATGTTGGCTTGCGGGCGTTCATGCTCAGAAACAAGGTTGGGACAAGCACTTCCAGGCTAACACAGTCAGAAATCGAAACGTACTCTCAACAGTTCGCTTAGGCATG
>NZ_LN776180.1 GCF_000827595.2 Necropsobacter massiliensis
AACAAAGTCAATCAACAAGTGCCCACACAGATTGTCTGATAGATTGTTAAAGAACAAAAAACAACGACGCGAGTCAGTTTCACTTTGCTTACAACGTCGCGTCGTTGTGTGGGGCGTATTATAGGGATTTCATCAACCTTTGCAAGCGCTTTTTGGAAAAATTCTTATTTTTTTAATTAAGCGATGTTTTTTTATACGAAATAGTGATCAAGCCCCGCTTTATCGTTAATTATCAATATTCAATAAGCGCAACTCTTGAAATCCCCATAATGAAAGCGCTTGCTGAAATACGGCTTCATATTTAAAACTCTGCGTACAAAAAATCAAATTCCGGGTTTCGCTAATCGGTCTGACCGTAGTGTGAATATCCAGCAGTTTTTTTACTCTCATTGCAATGGCTCTGCCCGGATCAACAAAATATTTGACTTGCGGCAGGCAGATCTGGATTTCATCCTTAATTAAAGGAAAATGCGTACAGCCCAGTATTACCGTATCCAGATCGTCTAACCCTCGCCAAATTTTCAACTCTTCATTCAAAGCGAGCAAATCCACCGAAGCCCCGCGCAATTTTTGTTCCGCAATTTCAGCCAAAACCGTACTGCCCAGTTTTTCAACCCGGCAATGTGCGGCATAATTTTCAATTAATTCATTCACATATTGACGCTTTACGGTCCCTTTTGTCGCTAGCAGACCAATATGCTTGCTAACCGACATTTCCGCGGCAGGCTTTATAGCAGGTACAGTACCGACAATAGGAATGGCGAAATGGCTTCTCAAGGTCGGCAGCACAACGGTACTTGCCGTGTTACAGGCGATCACAATGAGATCTAAAGGGTATTGTCGGTCGATTTTCTGACAAATTGCCAACGTACGTTCGATAATCACCTCTTCAGCTTTCTCGGAATAAGGAAAACCCGCATTATCAAAACAATATAGATACTGGTAATCCGGTAAAAGCTGTTTCACTTCCTTATAAACACTAAAACCGCCGACGCCGGAATCAAAAAACAGGATTGTCGGTTTTAAACTCATCATACTATTCAATCCCAAAAACGTTTAAATTTATGACCGCACTTTTTAAATTCTATCAGGCATTGGAATATATTGCCCGATTATTCAGCCAACGCCGAATCAGCTGCTCAGCCACATCCGGGTGACGTTGGATTAACTCACGGGCATAATGCTGAACCTGCGGGATCATTTTACGATCACGCATTAAATTTGCCACTTTAAATTCGGCAATGCCTGTTTGCTTTGTGCCTAATACTTCACCCGGTCCGCGAATTTCCAAATCTTTTTCCGCAATATAAAAACCGTCCTGACTTTCACGCAAAACCTGCAAACGTTTTTGCGAAATTTTGCCTAATGGCGGTTTATACATTAATACGCAAAAAGACGCCGTGCTGCCGCGACCGACTCGACCGCGTAACTGATGCAGCTGAGACAATCCCAACCGTTCAGCATTTTCAATAATCATCAGACTGGCGTTCGGCACATCGACACCAACCTCAATAACAGTTGTCGCCACCAGTAAATCCAGTTCAGCCTGTTTAAAACTTTCCATGACCGCCTGTTTCTCCGCTGCTTTCATACGACCATGAACCAAGCCGATTCGCAAGTGCGGTAAACTTTTGCGTAAATCCTGCGCGGTTGCTTCCGCTGCCTGTGCCTCTAGCACTTCGCTTTCGTCAATGAGCGTACATACCCAATAGGCCTGTCGTTTTTCATGCGCGCAGGCATGATGTACGCGAGCGACAATTTCGGCGCGGCGCTCTTCGGACACCGCAATGGTCGTCACCGGCGTACGCCCCGGCGGCAGTTCGTCAATAACGGAAGTATCCAGATCCGCATATACCGTCATCGCTAGCGTGCGGGGAATTGGCGTCGCCGTCATAATTAGCTGATGAGGATAACAGCCGGCTTTTTCGCCTTTTTCGCGCAACATCAGGCGTTGATGCACGCCAAACCGGTGTTGTTCGTCAATAATCACCAGCGCCAGATCGGCAAAAACGACATCTTGCTGAAACAACGCATGGGTACCGATAATCATACTTACGCCGCCGCTGCCGATTTGAGCCAACGCCTGCTGCCGAGCTTTGCCTTTTACTTTCCCCGCCAGCCAGCCGACCTCAATGCCCAAAGGCGCAAACCAATTGCGAAAATTTGCGGCATGCTGTTCCGCCAGAATTTCGGTTGGCGCCATTAATGCAACCTGTTTGCCGTGGTCGATAGCCAACAGCGCCGCCAATGCCGCCACCAGCGTTTTACCGGAACCGACATCGCCCTGCACCAAGCGCATCATCGGATAATTTTTACCTAAATCCCGTTCAATTTCTTCACTGACGCGAAGCTGCGCGCATGTCGGTTGAAATGGTAATTGGGCTAAAAATCGTCGGGCTAAATCTGTTTGTCGGTGCAGCGGCAATGCAGAAAACTGTTGCATTCCCGACCGCACTTTTTGCATTGCCAAATTGTGCGCCAACAGTTCTTCAAAAATCAATCGCTGCTGGGCGGGATGTTTGCCCTCCTCCAGCTGCGACAAGGAAATCTCCGGCGGCGGTCGATGCAGAAAACGAATTGCCTCTTTCAAACTGAAAGGATATGGATTAAACCCGTCGGGGAGAATTTCTGCAACCTGAATATTCTCCAATAATGCCAGTGCCTGCTCCGTCAACTTACGCAGGGTGGTCTGCTTTAACCCGTCTGTCGTCGCATAAATCGGTGTGAGGGTTTCTTCCAATATGAGCGGCGCTTTATCGCGAATAATCCGATATTCGGGATGATGAATTTCCGCCATAAACCGCCTGCGTTTCACTTCGCCAAACGCCTGCACGCGGGTACCGGTCTGAAAACTGTTACGCATCGCCGCATTAAAATTAAAAAAGCGCAATGTTATTTTCGATGTGCCGTCGGACAGCGTAACGGTTAAAATCGGACGACGACCGAATTGTACCGTGCAGGTTTGCACAATTCCTTCAATGGTGGCATAGCGCTCAAGGCGTAAATCGGCAATAGGCGTAATGCGAGTTCGATCCTCATAGCGAATCGGTAGGTGAAAAAGCAAATCTCGCAAATTATCAATACCGATGCGGCTTAATTTTTCGGCAATGGCCGCTCCCACACCAGATAGCGAGGTCAGCGGTACCGCATCAAGTATTCGACTATTCATTTAACTGTTGGTGTTACGTTCAATACTCACAAAGCCTGGGATAGTTTTAATTCTGCGGATAATATTGGCCAGATGATGAGTATTTTTGGTGGTTAATAATACTACAATTTGGTACAAACGCCCGTCCTGTTCCTCTGTCCAAATACTGTGGATATTGCTGTCCAGCGCAGAAATCGCCGAGGTCAGATTCGGTAACGCGCCTTGCTGGTTAATCATTTCAATGCGTAATTCTGCCTCAAATTCCATTTTGTTATCGCTTTGTTCCCATGTCACCGGCGTATAATGTTCAGGATCGTCTTTGCGCTTTTTCAGATTCATACAGCATTCGTGATGAATCACCAACCCCTTGCCCGGACTGGCATAAGCCACGATTGGATCGCCGGGAACCGGATGACAACATTGGGCAAATGTCGTCAGTAGCCCTTCGCTGCTTTTGATTTCTAACGGGTTTTTATTGTTGTTCAGTTCGCCGTCGGTATCAATTTCTATCGCCTCGCCCAATAACCGATAAGCAATCACGGCACTCATTTGATTACCCAATCCGATCTCGGTCAATAGCGCATCAAAATTATCTAATTTTAATTCCGCCAGCAATTCGTTAATTCGCAGCGGGTCAATATCGCTTAATTTTTTCGGCAACAATGCGTTGATTAGCTGGCGTCTGCCCAGCACTAAGGCAGTATCGGCGCGCAAATCCTTCAGCGCGTGGCGAATATTGGTTCGCGCCTTTGCCGTAACGACAAAATTTAACCAACCCGCATTCGGTTGTGCAGTAGCCGAGGTGATAATTTCAATCGTTTGTCCTGATTGTAACGCCTGTGATAACGGATAAGGCTTGCGATCCACATTTGCCGCCACGCAGGAACTGCCAATATCGGAATGCACGGCATAGGCGAAATCCACCGGTGTGGCACCAGCTGGCAATTCTACGATACGTCCTTTCGGCGTAAACACATAAATTTCTTTCGGGAAAAACTCCGATTTAACGCTTTCGATAAACTCAAAAGAATTGCCCACACTCTGCTGTAATTCGATCAGACTTTGCAACCAGCGTTGCGCGCGGATCTGGGCGGTCGTACTGTCGTTTTTGCCGCCCTGTTTATAGGCCCAGTGAGCAGCGACCCCCATTTCCGCCATTTGATCCATTTCCTCCGTGCGGATCTGAACTTCCACCGGCACGCCATGCGGCCCGATCATAGACGTATGCAAAGATTGATAACCGTTGGCTTTAGGCACGGCGATATAATCCTTCACTCTGCCCGGACGCGGTTTATACAAACTGTGCATTTGTCCCAGCACGCGATAACAGGTATCCACATCTTTGACTATTGCACGAAAAGCATAAATATCCATAATGGAATGGAACTGCTGATCTTTCAGGCGCATTTTTTGATAAATCGCATAAAGATGTTTTTCCCGCCCGAATACTCGTGCGTCAATTCCCATATCGTCCAATCGCCCTTTGATTTCGTCGGCGATACGCTGAATCATATCTTTACGGTTACCGCGCGCAATTTGAATAACCTTCTGTAACACCGCATAACGCTGCGGATACATGGCTTCAAAACCGAGATCTTCCAGTTCATTTTTAATATGTTCAATACCGAGACGATGCGCCAGAGGGGCATAAATTTCGAGGGTTTCTTTGGCGATACGGCGGCGCTTATCAGGACGTAGCGCACTCAGTGTACGCATGTTATGGGTGCGGTCGGCAAGTTTTATCAGCACCACGCGAATATCGCGTGTCATGGCCAAAATCATCTTACGGAAATTTTCCGCTTCGGCTTCTTTGCGAGTGCGGAATTTCAGTTTATCCAGTTTAGATACGCCTTCTACGATCTCGGCGACGCTGGTGCCGAATTCGGCTTTCAGCTGCTGTTCCGTGTATGGCGTGTCCTCAATCACATCATGCAACAAGGCGGCCATTACCGCTTCGTGATCCAGCCGCATTTCGGCAATAATCGATGCCACCGCCACCGGATGCGTGATATAAGGCTCGCCGCTTGAGCGTGTTTGTCCTTCGTGCGCATCTCTGGCGATAATAAATGCACGTTTTACCAATTCAATTTGTTCAGTCGGCAAATAGCCCTGAATGATTCGCTCTAAACTTTCAAATAAATACAAAGGACACCTGACTTTTCATTAAGACGAAACCAATTGTCTGATAAATTAAAGAAAAACTGACCGCACTTTTCCGTTTATTCGGACAACAAAGACACCGCGTGCAGTTCCGCCGACTCCTGTTCCAAGGCATCATGACGGTCTTGTGCGTTCATGATGTCATTATTGATCAAACCTTTTTCGATTTCGCGCAAAGCGATAACCGTCGGTTTATCGTTATCTTCCGGCACTAGCGGTTCACGGACATGCAATTGCAACTGTCTTGCACGACGCGCCGCGGTTAAAATCAAATCAAAACGGTTGCCGATTTTTTCAACCGCATCCTGCACTGTTACACGAGCCATAAATTACTCCACCAATAAATTAATCTTTAAAAATAAAAAAGGGTGATTATGATACTAAAACGCCGCTTATTTTGCCAGTAATTGATGCAGTAACGCGGTATTTTGTGTCTGCTGGTAATCAAGGGTCAGGCGTTCTGCGCGCAGTATATGCACCAAATCCGCCAACGCCCGCTCAAAATCCTCGTTAATGATAACGTAATCATATTCGTCATAATGAGACATTTCATCTACCGCTTGCGCCATGCGTGCGGCGATCACCGTCTCGCTGTCCTGCCCGCGCCCGATTAAACGGCGTTCCAGCTCCGATATGGACGGCGGCAGAATAAAAATGCTTTTCACCGTAGGCAGTTTGGCGCGAATTTGCTGCGCGCCCTGCCAATCAATATCAAGAAAAACATCAATACCGCGCGCCAGATTTTGCTCGATTGCTGGCAATGAAGTGCCATAATAATTATCGCCAAACACTTTGGCATATTCTAAAAATAAATCCTGCGCAATCAGCGCTTCAAACTCACGATGCGAGACAAAATGGTAATGAACGCCGTCGATCTCGCCCGGGCGCGGATTGCGGGTGGTATGCGATACCGAAACCATCATCTCGGCGCCGTTGTTCTTTTCCAGCAACGCGGCGATTAATGAGGATTTTCCCGCGCCGCTCGGTGCGGAAATAATATACAAATTGCCTTTACTCATAATACTCGTCCTTTTCAAATAGCGATAATGCCGTTCATTATGCCGATAAATCCATAAAAAATCAGCAAAAGTGCGGTGCTTTTTTGGCAAATTTATACCGAATCGCATTTTATTTTTGAATCACTTAGCCAAACCTCGGAATAATTTTGACATAGATCACAAAAAGGTTATCTGTTATAGTTTTCCGCCTAGTGCGGTTTCATCCCCAAAAGAAACCGTGCTATAATCTGCAACCGACGGATAGCGGGGTAACGCTTGGCGGCATCCTGTGAAACGTAAGAATTTGTTTAACTTAAATTATAGGTGAAAATCTTATGGCAATTAAAATTGGTATCAATGGTTTCGGCCGTATCGGCCGTATCGTATTCCGTGCTGCGCAAGCTCGCGACGACATCGAAGTTGTAGGTATCAACGATTTAATCGACGTAGAATACATGGCTTACATGTTGAAATACGATTCAACCCACGGTCGTTTCGAGGGCACCGTTGAAGTAAAAGACGGTCATCTGGTGGTTAACGGTAAATCTATCCGCGTAACGTCCGAACGTGATCCTGCCAACCTAAAATGGAACGAAATCGGTGTGGATATTGCCGTTGAAGCGACAGGTTTATTCTTAACCGACGAAACTGCGCGTAAACACATTACTGCCGGCGCTAAAAAAGTGGTGTTAACCGGTCCGTCTAAAGATGCGACTCCAATGTTCGTTAACGGCGTAAACTTTGATGCTTATAAAGGTCAGGATATTGTTTCCAACGCTTCTTGTACCACAAACTGCTTAGCGCCATTAGCAAAAGTCATCCATGAAAAATTCGGCATTAAAGACGGTTTAATGACCACTGTTCACGCAACAACAGCAACTCAGAAAACTGTTGACGGTCCGTCTGCAAAAGACTGGCGCGGTGGTCGTGGCGCATCACAAAACATCATCCCGTCGTCAACCGGTGCGGCTAAAGCAGTAGGTAAAGTACTTCCGGCATTAAACGGTAAATTAACTGGTATGGCATTCCGCGTACCGACAACAAACGTATCTGTTGTTGACTTAACCGTTAACCTGGAAAAACCGGCAACTTATGCTGAAATCTGTGCTGAAATCAAACGCGCTTCCGAAAACGAAATGAAAGGTGTGTTAGGTTATACTGAAGATGCCGTCGTTTCTACCGACTTCAACGGTTGCGCATTAACATCGGTATTTGATGCTGCAGCAGGTATCGCATTAACTGATAGCTTCGTGAAATTAGTTTCTTGGTATGACAACGAAACCGGTTATTCAAACAAAGTATTAGACTTAGTTGCACATATTTACAACTATAAAGGCTAAGTGCGACAAGTGTCGTGCTTACTGGGGTTAAATCCTTATATATCAAGGGTTTAGCTCAAGGGGAAAACAGTATTATTACTGTTTTCCCCGACTATTCAATACTACAATAGTGGTAATTGGGTAGCAGGCTAGAAAAGGAGCGTTGCTCAAGATCTAGTTCTAAGTTGGTAAAGGTAAATCGACCAACTCTAATAACAATAAGGTATGATCTTCACTCTGATGTACTTAATCTTGAAGTTATGGGATTAAGGAGAGTAGGAAAGCAAGATCCGTTGTTAGAAAGTTACTTCTTAGTTTATTTCCAAATAAAAGGGAATAAAGAGCAGCACAGCATACACTAATGTATATGCAAATTGGCTTAGGGTATTTAAACCTCAGATTAGAGAATGCATTTACAAACCTACTATAAATAAAGCCCAGAGTTCCGTCAGCCTCTAGAAAACGGAACAGAACTAAGCACTGGTAATGCTTAGTGAGGAGAGGCGTATTTTTACCAATAAATTTTATCTTCACTAAGGGAAGTCTTCTACCGAAGCCCCATTTCAATTAAGTGGTTGAACCGTGTATTTGCTTGCGGAAATGAGTAAGCGATGTCGTTCGACCTGAATTCTACCAAGAAAACATCTAATATAAAGGACACCCTTGAACTATCCCAAATTTACCTTAGGGAGATTTTGAGTAAAAGTGAGAGATGTAGCGCCTTATAATTAGTATTACTATTGGTTGCGAACGGAGTTAGAAATAACGAAAGGTAAATTTATGAAGTATACGGCAAGGGCTTATTTAGTACTGGAATAGGAACTAACTTAGTTAAGTATGAGTAAGCTGTTATTACTATTGTTACAATTTATTTTGAAGTGGATATATGCTGTTACGGAAAGATAAATGAGTGTAACCTGTTATGTGACTAACAGTAACCTAGGGATAGCGCATTACTGACAACGGTTTTGTGTGGAGCTTCCTGACAATGCCCCCCGATAAGGTTATTAATATTGTGAGATATTAATAAAATACTCGAAACGACCATTGGGTTGAGGGGCTAGGTTGGATAGAAAGATAAACGTAAGTGAATAGTCGTAATTCTCGTTATGTAGAACAAGCCTACGGTCGCTATCGGCTTGAACCAAAAGGTATGCAGTGGGTTATCTCATTTTAGCCTTGGGATACGTCACCATAACACTGTCGGGAAACAGACTATATCTTCACTATTCGTGTAGTAATAATGGAACTTGGTAAACCTATATTTCCGCCTGAAAAGGCAGGCAAAGCGTAAGCAATGCTGTTGGGGGTGTAGGTAAGAGAGGTTAGAGAAAGCGAATGCTGTACTGTAATGGCGCAGATAGGGTGTGAAATATAACCTAACCCGAAAGGGTGCAGACTTCTAACTGGTCTTTCATCGCAAGATGTCTGACTAATTCCTTAAAAGTTTAAACGGGACAAAGCGAGCGTTGGCTTGCTGATTAGAAATAATCAAACAAAACCAACGCAAGCACTCTTTATCCTTAGTGATAACAACTATTGGTAATGATAGCAACTCTTGAAAGTTTTCACAGACCAGAAAGAGGAACTATCTGTTTACCAAGAAAACTTATCTCTAAACGGAGGTAAGTATGAAAGAGCGGATTCATCATACTAAGAAATTAGTAAATAATCCAGCTCCAGCGACCCCGAACATATCAAAATGGCATTATATCGATTGGTATAAAGCAAATCGATATGTGAAAGGAATGCAGGTGCGGATTGCGAAGGCGACACAGGAAAGCAATTGGCGTAGAGTAAAAAACCTACAAAGAATGCTGACCCACTCATTTTATGCAAAAGCATTAGCAGTAAGACGAGTGACTGAAAAGAGAAATACTTTTGTTCAAATAGTACTCGAAATTGGATTTTTGGTACGGTAACCAATGATAAACAGGGCAAACTAATCCCAATAGATTTAATTTATTGTGGGTACGTTAAAATTAAACGGCACCAAAAGGTAAAATCACAATACAAGCCATTTTTACCCGAATGGGAATTGTATGGGAAAAATCTTGTTCAAAAAAGTAGAATGTATGATGAACAATCACACAGACGACAATGGCAAGTCTTGTACAAAGAGCAAAAAGGGAAATGTGTATTATGTGGTTTTCCAATTACAAAAGAAACGGGCTGGCACGATCACCATATTATTTACAAAGTGTATGGTGGAAAGGATACGCTAAACAATAGATGTTTGGTACACCCTGAGTGTCATCGTCAAATTCACCGCCTGAATTTGAAAGTAATGAAGCCGACTGCCTAGCAGTTAATAGAAAGGCTTGAGCTGTATGCAGAGAAATTTGCTTGTACAGTTCTTAGGGGGCTAAGCTGTAGCAATACAGCTTGGCTACCCGATTCAACTTTTTCTCATATTCAACCGCCCTTTTACGGGCGGTTTTTTATCGCCAGCAAAATATATTTTACACTTCGCGCCGCTGTATCTGCACATTGCCGCCCTCCTGCTTTTCGAAAAAGCTGAACAACTGTATTCATTAGAAAATGTTATCAACATCACAAAATCTATAATTTACTTACTTTTTTTGTTTTTTCTACTGGAATTTTGTTTTGTTAACCATTATATTAGCGCACAAGTGTTCGCTTAAATTATAAGAATGACCGCAACCGCATAAAATTATTGTTAAGGGGAAGCAAAGAAAACATGGAGCAACTTGATTTTCACTTCATTAACCGCATTCATCATCAAGCAAAAACATTAGCTGATCGCACCGCACTTCGTTACCACGAACATAACGGTTGGAAAGATATCTCTTGGTCGACTTTCCAGCAGCAAATCGACGATGTATCGCGAGCATTGCTGGCAAATCATATCGGCATACAGGATAAAATCGGTATCTTCGCACATAATATGCCACGCTGGACGATAGCAGACATCGGCGCATTACAGATTCGTGCGGTAAGTGTACCCATTTATGCCACCAACACCGCGCAGCAGGCAAAATTCATCATTAATGATGCTGATATTAAAATTTTATTTGTCGGCGATCAGGAACAATACGAACAAGCCTTGGCTATTGCCGAACAATGTCCGCAGCTACAGCGCATTGTCGCGATGAAAGACAGCATCCGCCTGCTGGATAACGCGATTGCCTGTTACTGGCAGGATTTTATCGCCGACGGTTCTGAACAAAATCAATCCGAGCTAACATCTCGTCTGGCAGATAAACGGCTGAGCGATTTATTTACTTTAATTTATACCTCCGGCACGACCGGAGAGCCCAAAGGCGTGATGCTGGATTATGCGAATCTCGCTCACCAGTTACAAGCGCACGATAAAGCACTGCAACCAATCGATATGCAGGATATATCACTGTCGTTTTTACCATTTTCGCATATTTTCGAGCGCGCATGGGTCGCCTATGTGCTGCATCGCGGTGCGATGAATTGCTATATTGAAGATACCAACCAGGTACGTTTTGCATTAAATGAAATCCGTCCGACATTGATGTGCGCAGTACCGCGCTTTTATGAAAAAATCTATGCCGCTATTCACGATAAAGTGCAGCGGGCGCCTTTTCTTCGCCGGACACTCTTTAACTGGGCAATAAAGGTTGCTCAACATTATTTTCAATTGACCGCCAATCGACAGCGCGTTTCATTGCTTACCCGCAGTCAATTTCTATTGGCTGATCGATTGGTGTTGAGCAAACTGAGAAATCTGTTGGGGGGGCGAATCCGTATGATGCCGTGCGGTGGCGCAAAACTGGACCCGTCCATCGGGCTGTTTTTCCAGAGTATCGGCATCAATATCAAGTTGGGCTACGGCATGACGGAAACCACCGCAACCGTTTCCTGCTGGCAGGATGGGCATTTCGAACCAAACTCAATCGGCGAGCTGATGCCCGGCTGCGAAGTGAAAATCGGCGCCGATAACGAAATTCTGGTACGCGGCGGTATGGTTATGCGCGGTTACTACAAAAAACCGGCAGAAACCGCCGACGCCTTCACTGCCGACGGCTTTCTGAAAACCGGTGACGCCGGGCAGTTCGACGCGCAGGGCAATCTGTATATCACCGATCGCATCAAAGAATTAATGAAAACTTCTAATGGCAAATATATCGCGCCGCAATATATTGAAGGCAAAATCGGCAAAGACAAATTTATTGAGCAAATTGCCGTGATTGCCGATGCGAAAAAATACGTCTCAGCCCTTATAGTACCTTGTTTCGCTTCATTGGAAGAATACGCCAAACAGCTGAATATCAAATACCAAGATCGTCTCGAACTGGTGAAACATTCCGATATTATTCAACTGTTTGAAAAACGGATTAACGAGTTGCAAAAAGAGTTGCCGAGTTTTGAGCAAGTGAAAAAATTTACCCTGCTACCGCAGGCGTTCACTACTGCGATGAATGAAATCACTCCGACCCTGAAACTGCGCCGTAAAGTAATTCTTCAGCGCTACAAGGAACAAATCGAATCCATGTATAAATCGTAATCCCAAAAGTGCGGTAAAAATCACCGCACTTTTTTTGCTTATGATTTAAGCGACACAATAAATAATATGATCAACATCACAAAATATAAATTTTAGTTGAGAATAATTCTCATAAAAAATCGATAATTTCCCCAGTAAAACCAATCACTAACCCATAGTTTGCATAAAAAACCGACGAAAAAACACTATATCTAGTAGTTGAAATAAAAATAATATCTATATATAGTGTATCGCGAATTTAACAGGCAGAACATGCAGAGGTAGTTATGGGCACATTTTTCGTAATCAAACGTGACGGCTCACGAATCGGATTTGAAATTCAGCGTATTATCAACGCCATAAAAAAAGCAGCACTCGCTGTCGGCATCAATGACGACCGCTATTGTTACAGTATTGGTCAGCAGGTATGCGATGAAATTTTCGCGCATCATCAACAGGAAATCGACATCAGCCGTATTCAGCAAATTGTTGAAAATCATCTGATGTCAAGCCAGTACCCGCAAATCGCCCGCGCGTATATCGAATACCGCCACGACAGAGATCTGGCGCGTGAAAAGCGCAGTAATCTGACCAAAGAGATTGAGGGATTAATTGAACAAAGCAATGTCGAACTGCTGAACGAAAACGCCAACAAAGACGCCAAAGTGATTCCTACTCAACGGGATTTGCTGGCGGGGATCGTCGCCAAACATTACGCCAAACGCTATATTCTGCCGCGCGATGTGGTAGCGGCCCATGAAAAAGGCGAAATCCATTATCATGATCTAGACTATGCACCGTTTTTCCCAATGTTCAATTGCATGCTGGTGGATTTAAAAGGCATGTTGACCAGCGGATTTAAAATGGGCAATGCGGAAATTGAACCGCCGAAATCCATCGGCACCGCAACCGCAGTTACCGCGCAAATTATCGCGCAGGTTGCCAGCCATATTTACGGCGGCACGACAATTAACCGTATTGATGAAGTGCTGGCGCCTTATGTGCAGTTAAGTTATGAAAAACACTTAAAAACCGCCGCACTTTGGCAGATTCCGCAACCGGAAGCCTATGCCAAGGCGTTAATCGGAAAAGAATGTTTTGACGCCTTTCAATCGCTGGAATATGAGGTCAATACGCTGCACACCTCAAACGGTCAAACTCCGTTTGTCACCCTCGGTTTCGGGCTGGGTACCGGCTGGCAGGAACGGCTGATTCAGCAATCCATTTTGCGTAATCGCATTCGGGGATTAGGTAAAAACCATAAAACGCCGGTCTTCCCGAAATTGGTATTCACCATTAAAAACGGCGTGAACCATAGCAAAACCGATCCGAACTACGATATCAAACAGCTGGCGCTGGAATGTGCCTCTAAACGCATGTATCCAGATATTTTAAATTATGATCAGGTGGTGAAAGTCACCGGTTCGTTCAAAGCGCCGATGGGCTGCCGCAGTTTCCTCGGCGCTTATCAAGAAAACGGCGAATATGTGCATGACGGGCGCAATAATCTGGGCGTGGTCAGTCTCAACCTGCCGCGTATCGCATTGGAAGCCAAGGGCGATGAACAGCGCTTTTACGATATTTTGGAACAGCGTCTGGCGCTGGCGAAAAAAGCGCTGATGACACGTATCGCCCGGCTAGAAAATACCAAAGCCCGAGTAGCGCCGATTCTGTATATGGAAGGCGCCTGCGGTGTGCGCCTGAAAGCCGATGACAATGTGGCGCAAATTTTCAAAAACGGACGCGCCTCAATTTCGCTGGGCTATATCGGTATCCATGAAACCATCAATGCGCTCTATCATCACCATATTTATGACGATGAACAGCTGCGCCAAAAAGGGCTGAAAATCGTCGAACGGCTCAGCGAGGCAACTAAACAATGGCGGGCGGAAACCGGCTATGCGTTCAGTTTATATTCTACACCGAGCGAAAACCTGTGCGACCGTTTCTGCCGGCTGGATACGCGCCAGTTCGGCATTATCGACGGTGTGACGGACAAAGGTTATTACACCAACAGCTATCATTTAGATGTTGAGAAAAAAGTCAATCCTTACGACAAACTGGACTTTGAAATGCCTTATCCAGCATTAGCCAATGGCGGTTTTATCTGCTACGGCGAATATCCGAATATCCAGCATAATCTGAAAGCGCTGGAAGATGTGTGGGATTACAGCTATGCGCGCGTGCCTTATTACGGCACGAACACGCCGATTGATGAATGCTACGAATGCGGCTTTACCGGCGAATTCGAGTGTACCAGCAAAGGCTTTACCTGTCCGAAATGCGGTAATCACGACAGCGAAAAAGTGTCGGTCACCCGCCGAGTCTGCGGTTATCTCGGTAGCCCGGACGCCAGACCGTTTAACGCCGGCAAGCAGGAAGAAGTCAAACGCCGGGTTAAACATATGTAATTTGCCATCACCCCGAACAAGGCGGCGGGAAAGCGGATGCCGTTTTTCTCCCGCCCCTTTGCTCAAAAGACGGGATGTTAACAATAGATATTTTCTACCGTAACGACATAACGTCTTTATATTCCGTCAATGCGGTTTGCTATGCGTTTGCCGCGCAATATTGAAAAATAAAAAAAATTCACCGCACTTTAAGCTAACAAAGACGTTACTTTATAATGTCCGAGCATTAACACGAAAACAAATGAACTATTTACAATATTACCCCGTTGATATCGTCAATGGTGAAGGCACGCGCTGTACCTTGTTCGTCAGCGGCTGCACCCATCGTTGCAAAGGCTGTTACAATCAGAAAAGCTGGTCCTTTTCCGCCGGGGTATTGTTCGATCAAGCCATGGAAGATCAAATCATCAACGATTTGCAAGACACCCGTATTAAACGCCAAGGGCTCAGTCTGTCCGGTGGTGATCCGCTGCATCCAAACAATATTCCGACCTTGTTAAAGTTGGTACAACGAGTAAAACGCGAATGTCCGGATAAAGATATTTGGCTGTGGACGGGTTATAAACTGGATGAACTCAATGCTCAGCAACAAACCATGTTGCCTTATATCGATGTTCTCATCGACGGCAAATTCATTCAGGCGCAGGCCGATCCGGCGCTGGTTTGGCGCGGTTCCGCCAATCAGGTGATTCACCGTTTCAGCGCCGATAAAATTCGCTCAGGCAAATAGCTGCACACTGTTGTGCCAAAGCGCTTGCGCAATAACGTGCGCCGCTTCGGGACGCAACTGACACAGCGCCTTGAAAGTCTCGACAATTCGCTCGGGGCGATTCGGTTGTCCCTGAAAACCGAACACCGGCATATCGGGGCTGTCGGTTTCCAGTATCAAGGCATCAAGCGGTAATTTTGCAATCGTCTGCCGAGTTTTATTGGCACGTTGATAGCTAATCACACCGCCAACTCCGATTCGATAACCGAGATCCACAAAACGCTTCGCCTGCTCATAGCTGCCGGCAAAACCGTGCACGACACCACATTTCGGCAGATCCGCCCGTTTAAGGAAGGCATACAGTGGCTCATGGGCTTTGCGCGAATGCAGATTGACCGGCAACCCATATTGTTTGGCAAAACTTAACTGAGCAGAGAAAAAATCCTGCTGTTTTTGCCATAATGCCGTGCTTAATAATTCGGGCTTAGCACGTTCCAAGCCGATTTCCGCCACCGCCGTACATCCGCGCGGACGCTGTGCCAGCAATCGGTTCAGCCGCTCCAAGTCCGCCTGCGTATGCTGTCGAATATATAACGGATGCAGCCCCAAACCATAATACAGCCGTTGCGGATAAAGTGCGGTCATTTTTGCCAGCGTTTCAAAGTCTTTTTCCATCACCGCAACGATCAGCATTTTTCGCACCCCTGCCTGCGCCGCATTTGCCATTAGACGGGATAAGGGCTCGCCGCTCATGCGCAGCAAATAATCCAGATGCGTATGGGTATCAAAAAATGTCATCATCAATCAAACAAGGTTTTCCAGCTTGGCGCATAGTGCGCCTCAAAACACATGCGCACCTGCGCTTCATTATTTTTTTCCGTACACAGCGGCGGCAATGCTTCCAGGCTAAAATAGCCGCTGTCAATGGTTTCGTTATTCGGTCGGAACTCACCGCCAAGTGCGGTACAATAAACGAACGTTTTACACACTTTGTGCGCCATTTTTGGCAGATTATGTTTATCCCGATCCAAAATGGCGATAATAAAATCGGCGCTCACTGCCAAGCCCGCCTCTTCCTTCACTTCTTTAATAGTATTTTCCTTAATGGACAGATCCACATCCACCCAACCGCCGGGCAGCGACCACAAACCGTTTTCTTCCTGCACCAGCAAAATCTGATCCTGACGGAAAACGGCCGCCCGCGTATCCAGTTTCGGAGTCTGAAAACCCGTTTCATTGCAAAATAGATCTTTGACTTTTTGTGCCGAAAGCCCCGATTTATACTGAATAATATCCGCACTGATTTCGCGAATACGCTGAAAACGCTCAATATCAAATTTATTCGGCGAATAAAACAGCCCCGCCTGCGCCAGACTTTGCAGTTCCACCGCCCATTGCAGCCAGCGCTCCTCTTGTTGCATGCTCACCTCCAATAAAAAAGCGGGCTGACAGCCCGCCGAACCAATTAGTCTTCCAGCGTAACGGATTCAATCACCACATCATCCTGCGGCACATCTTGATGAAATCCTTTATTGCCGGTTTTCACGCTTTTGATTTTATCTACCACATCCATACCGTCAACCACTTCGCCGAACACCGCATAGCCCCATTCCTGCACGACCGTCTTGCCGAACATTTCTTTCGCGCGGTAATCCAAAAAGCTGTTATCCGCCACATTAATAAAAAACTGTGCAGTCGCGGAATGCGGATCAGAGGTGCGCGCCATGGCGATAGTGCCGCGTTTGTTGCTCAGCCCATTAGCGGCTTCATTTTGAATCGGCGCCTCGGTGGCTTTTTCGCGCATGCCCGCTTCCATGCCGCCGCCCTGAATCATAAAACCGTCAATTACCCGATGAAAAATCGTGTTGTTATAAAACCCTTTTTTGCAGTAATTTTCAAAATTTGCGGCAGTCAGCGGTGCCTTTGCGTGATCCAATTTAATCCGGATATTGCCGAAGTTTGTATGTAATGTAATCATTTTCTTATTCCTGTCAAATATAAAGGCGTTTATTATTCCATAAAAGCCCAATAAGTGCTATAAATTACGCTTTAAAGTGCGGTCGGTTTTGCCCGCATTTTTATGACCTTTTCACGAGAACAACACAATGCTAAAAATTTTTAATACATTAACCCGAGAGAAAGAAATTTTTAAACCCATTCACGACAATCATGTGGGGATGTATGTGTGCGGCGTCACCGTCTATGATTTATGTCATATCGGACACGGACGCACCTTTGTTTGTTTCGATGTGATCGCGCGTTACCTGCGTTATCTGGGCTATCATCTGACTTATGTGCGCAACATCACCGATGTGGACGACAAAATCATTAAACGCGCGCTGGAAAATCAGGAAAGCTGTGAACAGCTGGTGGACCGCATGGTAGGCGAAATGTATCGGGATTTTGATGCACTGAATATCCTGCGTCCGGATTCCGAACCGCGCGCAACGCACCATATCGCAGAGATTATCGCGCTGGTAGAAAAGCTGATTCAGCGCGGTCACGCCTATGTAGCGGAAAACGGCGATGTGATGTTTGATGTGGAAAGTTTTCAGCAATACGGTAGACTGTCTCGTCAGGA
Organism: Necropsobacter massiliensis; assembly: GCF_000827595.2. Lineage (GTDB taxonomy): Bacteria > Pseudomonadota > Gammaproteobacteria > Enterobacterales > Pasteurellaceae > Necropsobacter > Necropsobacter massiliensis. Next base: position 17,804 of record NZ_LN776180.1, read on the forward strand.
TCTTTCTCAGCTACAAGCCGGTGCGCGGGTGGAAATTTCGGAAATCAAGAAAAACCCGATGGATTTCGTGTTATGGAAAATGTCCAAACCGCACGAGCCGAGCTGGCAAGCACCATGGGGAGCCGGTCGCCCGGGCTGGCATATCGAATGTTCGGCGATGAACTGCAAACAACTGGGCGAACACTTTGATATTCACGGCGGCGGTTCAGATTTAATGTTCCCGCACCATGAGAATGAAATCGCCCAATCCTGCTGCGCGCACGACGGCAAGTACGTCAATTACTGGATTCATTCCGGTATGATTATGGTCGATAAAGAAAAGATGTCGAAATCACTGGGCAATTTCTTTACTATTCGTGATGTGCTGAGCCATTATGATGCGGAAAGCGTGCGTTATTTCTTATTAACCGCCCATTATCGCAGCCAATTGAATTACAGTGAAGAAAATCTGAATCTGGCATATGGCGCGCTGGAACGCCTGTACACCGCACTACGCGGCACCGATCGCAATGCGCCGGCCGACGGTGGAGAGCATTTTGTTGCCGCCTTTAAAGACGCTATGGACGATGATTTTAACACGCCGAACGCCCTTTCCGTTTTATTTGAAATGGCGCGTGACATCAATAAACTGAAAACCGACAATATGGCGCAGGCTAACGGTCTAGCCACCCGTATGCGCGAACTTGCCGGCGTGCTGGGGTTGCTGGCACAAGAGCCGGAACACTTTTTGCAATCCGGTTCCGATGCCGATGAAGTGGCCAAAATTAACGCCCTGATCCAACAGCGTAATAACGCCCGCGCGGCTAAAGACTGGGCGCAAGCGGATGCTGCTCGTGATGCGTTAAATGCAATGGGTGTTGTGCTGGAAGACGGTCCGAACGGCACAATCTGGCGCAAACAATAATCCCTGACGGCACGCTACATCGTGCCGTTTGTTGACGTTGTCTAGTGCTGCAAATGCTCGCTCATCAACGCAAACCACGCTTGCATACGTCGGTTCATGACTCGGATTTGCAACTCGCTCGGCGGTATGTGAGCAAAAACCCGCTGCCAGTAAAGATCCTGCCGGGTATAGGCAGTGCCACGAATAAGACTGTCCAGCTTCTGCGCGCAGGCTGCGAGATCAACGGCGTCTTCCGCTTTAAACACCGAGCTTTTATCGACGCGGAGTAAATTCAGATAGCCATCAATCGCACTTGTGATAACCGGCAAGGGTTGGCATTGCCCCTGAATAAAATCTTGTACATACACCGCCAACTGCGCAAGTGCGGTGTTTTTTTCCAGTGTTTTGAAGGTGATCTTCTCTTTTTTAGCATAATAACGCGCAGGCGCCGCATTATGCTGTGCGGCACATTGCAACAGATAATACACCCAGCTTTCAATCACGTCCTGATCTCTGATCGCACCGACTCGCCAGCACACCCGTTGCAACATACCGTTTTCCTGCGCATATAAATGATCCAAATCGCCGTATAAACGGACCGTTCCGCTTGCACATTCAACAAACAATTCTATCGCTTGTCGCTGCCCATCCCGAGTCAGATAATCCTCCACACATGCTTTTAACTCCTGAATATCGCGTTTCAGTTGTTTTTCATAAACCTGCGCAAAACTGCCGCGCGGCATCACGCCTTTAATCATCAGCGCAGTAAAAAATGCCTCCTGCGCCGACTCATCACAATAGAGTAATTGTTCATGAATACAATATTGATCCAGATTATTCAGACTAAAATTCTCACTGTCTGCAATTAACGGATTTTCATCATTAAAACTTACGCCCAGTCGTTGCTGCAAAAAATACTTCAGCGGATGTTGGACAAATGCAATTAAATCAGGCAACGCGATCTCGCTTATCGGTGCAACTTCCGGCGCCAGCGGCTGCATAAAATCCGGCGTATCAGCATGCTGCAAACGTCTTGCCAACGGCAGCCATTTGCGCGCAAAAGTGCGGTCGTTACCGCGGAAGTTTTGTTCGCTGAATGCGGTCATCGCATGTTGTTTTACTAGCAACGCGCGCCAATCCTGCGGCGAGTTATCTGTATCTTCACCATCCGCCGCACTCAGGTTTTCCGCCACATAATCCAATAACTGGCTAACCAGTACAGAAGGTTCTTTGGGTTGGTCGTCCACCACGGAACGCCCAACATAGCTGATATAAAGATAATCTTGTGCCGACAACAACGCTTCTAAAAAAAGATAGCGATCATCATCGCGGCGGAAACGATCGCCTTTCTGATGATGATATTGCATTAAATCAAAACTGTTCGGCGTATGTCGGCGCGGATAATCGCCCTCATTCATACCGAGCAGACAGACTACTTTAAACGGAATGGAACGCATCGGCAACAACGTACAAAAATTCACCTTGCCGGCAAGGAACTTCAGGCTGTTCGGACTATCTTGCAAATATCCGTCCAACACGTCGCTAACCACTTCGATACTAAGCGGTTCATCAAAATTCGCCGCTTGTAATTGTTCGGTGAAGCGCTGAATACAATCTTTCAAATACCACAAGGTTTCATTGTTCTGCTCATCGGCGGCGAAAAACGTTTCGGTCAACGTCAACAAATGCTGCTGCCATTGCAACGCCTCGTGTTCTGCCGCCAGCACCTGCTGCCATTGCGACAGACTGTCGATAAATGCGGCCAGATAGCCCGCTAGCCGCCCGTTCAAGCCATAGCTGTTATCCAGCCCCAAGCTATCCTGCCAGACACCGTTTTCTTCGCGCAGGGCATATCCGAGCAACATGCGTTCCAGCCCCGCCTGCCAAGCATTATAATTATGCTGAGCGGCATCCGTATATTTATCCAGCCCAAAACGAATCCCGCTGTCAGCAACCCAATGATGAATCAGAACCAAATCGTCAGATTCAATCTGAAAGCGTGTGCGGATCGCCGGAATATCCAGCAGCGCCAGTATTTCTTCCGCCCCGAACAGGCTTTCTTTTAAGTTTAGCAAACTGAGAAAGCCGGAAATCAACACATCGCTTTCCGATAACTTGTTATCGGAAATGGAAAAAGGAATATAGTGCGGCTCCTGACCGAACACGGCGCGGATATAAGGTGTGTATTGATCAATATCCGCCACCATAACCACAATATCTTTCGGCGTAAGGCTGTTATCTTGACTAAACAAATGCAGCAAGTAATCGTGCAGCTCCTCCACTTCCCGCATGGCGCTGTAACAAGCATGAAAACTCAGCGATTGATCCGTAGCCTGATAATGCAGCGGCTGTTTTCCGCTCGGCACTAAATTTAAGATGCGCGCTTGGATCTGCGACAGTAGATGATTTTCCGGCGGTTCGATATAAGCACTGATGTCATTAGCTTGTAGCTCGGTTAATAAATATAAAAAATCGCGCCCTTGTTTTCCCCACGCAGACAGCAAAGGATGCCCAATCTGTAACAGCTCGTTGTCATAGGTATATTCAATTGCGTTGTTTTCCAGCTTGCGGACTTGCCGTGTCGAAAGCAGCGGTCGGGCGCACTTATCCGTATATAAAGTGCGGTGGCGAATCTGTAATTTTTGCCAATAGGACGGAGCGATAATATCGCCCCAATATTCTCGGCAGCCGTTATTAAAAAATAAATGCACGTCACAATAAGCGCTGATCGCATGCAGTGTGTCCAGATAGGTCTTCGGTAAAGCGGAAATACCAAACACAAAAATCCGTGCTGGCAGCTTTTTCGGTGTGCCCTGAGCCAATAACGCTAAAAAGCGCTGGTGTAAGCGTGCCCGATGCTGGATTTCACCGCCGGTCTGCATCCGAATGTCTTCCGTCAGTGCGCGCCATAATGCGCCCTGCCATTGCACATGGCGAGTAATCTGGGCGAATAATTGCTGATTGCTGCCGTCGATCTGATGCCCGATTTGGCTGCTAACGGACGGATCGTTTCCCTGTTCCCAGGCGCTTATCCATGCTGGGCGATAAACTAAATATTGGTCGAATAAATCGGCAATCTTATGCGCCAGCTGATACAGTTTCTGCTGCTCCGCCTGCACGGAAGAGCTCAGATAACGGCGCAGCGGCTGAAACTCCGAACGGGATAAATGGTCGGGAATGAGTCGCATTAGCCGCCAAGTCATACTCTCTTTGTCAAACTGGCTTTGCTGTGCCACATCTGGTAGATTGTCCGCATATTGCCGCCAGATAAAGGTTGCCGGTAGCGGAAACTGTAAATTCGCGGCAATGCCTTGCTTTTCCGCAATTTGCCATTGCAGCCACTGCGCCATTCCCGGGCTTTGCACCAGAATCGTTTCTGCCTGCAAAGGATCATTCAACGGCTGTCGCTGCATTAAATGAATCAAAATCTCTTTTTGAATATCCAGTTGATTGGAATAATAAACGGTAAACACATCTGTTCCTTTTTATAATACGATTTCGCCCGCCGGATAATGTACCGTCACTTGCGCCGACGAACAGCTGATACGAAAAGTGAGCTGATTTTGTTCAACGCGCGACTGACACGCCAAACCTAAAAATAATCGTTGCCGCTGGTTTTCTGCGATCTGTATTGCTTGATATCGCTGATAAATTTCTACCGCACTGTGGCGCTGTACCGCAATCCATTGATTAACGGACAGAAAAATACCACTAAATAAGGTTAAAGTCACTAACAGGGAGAGCAAATTGATGCCCGGATAATTCACCGCACTATAAGGGTTCGACATCATACCAGCTTTTCTCCGCTAACTGCCATCGGCTGTATTGTCTGACAATATTAGTCACCGTCTCTTTATGGTAAGTAATCTGCACTTGTTCGCTTTTGTGAAATTTTCCGCCGGTGATCAAAGCGCCACTGATTTTGCCTTTGCCGGTAATGAGAAGGTCACCTTGTGCCACAATAACGGCATAAATATTGCCGTTAAGTTCCCATTCCGTTTGCTGCCGGTTAAACCAATAAAGATGCCCCGTTTTGGCGCTTGGCAGGCTTGGCGGTGGCGGATGCAACTCAGCGGCAAACAAAGCTTCAAGTTCTGGTGCGAGATATTGTTCAAACCCGCCCAGGTTCAACGCTTTTTTCGGCGCCTGTTGAAACAGCGACAGCCGCTCGCACCAAACAAAATGGAAAGTGCGGTGATTTTTTTCATTGTTTTCAAAGCGGATGCGCCGGGTTTTATCATCATTATCTAAAGGCACGCTATTACATTCGGCATGTGCCTGTTCGTGGCTGATATGCTGTAATTCTAGTTGCGCCTGCAAATACACTTGACGCTGTGAGGGCAAAGCGGAATACAGGCGTAACAGATCGTCATCAAACCGCATAAACATCACCAACAATGCGCTAAGTAGCATCAACAGCGTGAGAGTCATTATACCGCGATATGCCATTATTCCGCCTCTTGATTGATTAACGGCACAATAATGCCGGTGTCATAACGTATCTCTGGTCGTTTTTTTAAGCGCCCCGCCAACCGCACTTCCACCGCCTTTCCCGCAATCAACCAGTCGAATTGCAAATGCGTAATGGCAATTTCGCTATCGTCCAGTAAATCTACCCAGCCACCGCTGTTGCAAGCCGGCTGTTGTATATAGCTGCGACACTGCTCCTGAGTACAGTATTGGTGCACAGTATTTTTATAGGTCAGACGGGTTTCCAGCATACTATCATGCAACCGATAGCCGAATAATTCGCGTTCAATTTCTCTGGCACTGTTTTGCCCCGCTGACAAACAAAGACCGGACTTATAACCGGTACCGATACACCCTGTGGCATCCAAATCATAGAAAAACAAGATACAACTATTCGGTTTTTCGCCGTCTGCCTGCGCAATCACAACACTGCGCCCCCGCTCATCCTGTTCAAATAACATCAGATTATTGCGAGTTAATTTCTCCGCAACGGCACGGAAGCCGACGCGACGTAAATCTTTGCCGATAAGCTGCACCGTGCGTTGCAATTCACTTTGTAAATGCAGTTGAAATAAGATGTCTTGATTTTGCCGTCGGGTCTGTCCGTAAAACTGGATCACCACCAGCAATAACAGTGAAGAGAGGGAAAGAGACAACATCAACCCGATCAAACTTTGCCCGTGATATAAGGAGCGCATACTCTATGCCTCATCCTTCACGCAGGCGCTCAATGCCTGATCACCCTTCAGTTTCAGACTGCCGATATTAAAAAACGAAAACAGGGTTCGACTGTCCCCCGCTTGCAACACCATGCAGGCAGTCGATGTGGTATTACGAATACCGTTCAGTCGAGTGATTTCTGTCGGGTAATAAGATTTACTGATCAACATGGTTTTATCGGCATAATCAGGATAGTAAAACTGTGCCGAAAGCTGGACGGAGCAATGCTGCGGTGCCAAACAATCACAAATCTGTTCGTTTTTTATCTGCGCCGTAAGACACCAGCGCTGTCGATAGCTATCCCGATTGGCAATCAACAGCCAAATATCGTTGGAATTCTCTGCTCGAGCCTGAATATAGCGCAGAAATAAATACAGCTTGCGCTGTTCTCTTTCTAAAATCGCCCGATCGCCGCTATGCTGCCAAGCTGGTAAAGCCAACAACATCACACTGCTAAGAATCACCAATACGGTCAACATTTCCAATAAGGTAACCCCTTTCGCCACATTATGCCCCATTCTCATCTTGCATAGTTAAAACGTTGTGTTTTAACACCGCACTTTAAATATGAAAAAATCTTTTAGCGACAAAATCATCACATTTCTGGAATACAGATCGCAAAAACAAAAAAAGAATTGAGATAAAAATGTCGGAATACGTTGGAATAACAAGAAAAACTGTTGGTGGGTCGTGAAGGATTCGAACCTTCGACCAACGGATTAAGAGTCCGCTGCTCTACCACTAAGCTAACGACCCATATAATCTTAGGCGGATAGTTTCAACTAATTGGTGGGTCGTGAAGGATTCGAACCTTCGACCAACGGATTAAAAGTCCGCTGCTCTACCGACTGAGCTAACGACCCGAAAATATATTTAAGGAATATTACCGTTAATTGGTGGGTCGTGAAGGATTCGAACCTTCGACCAACGGATTAAAAGTCCGCTGCTCTACCGACTGAGCTAACGACCCGTAAGTATATTTACGGAATGTTACGTTTGAATGGTGGGTCGTGAAGGATTCGAACCTTCGACCAACGGATTAAAAGTCCGCTGCTCTACCGACTGAGCTAACGACCCATGAAGATATCATCGCGTAACGGAGGCTTATAATACTGGTTTTATTTTAATAATCAATAAAAATTTTTGATTTTTTATTCATTTGAATGAATACTCGCCAGATATAATAAGAAACAAACGGTTTTTGCGCAGATAAAAACCGAGCCTGTTCGGGCTCGGTTTTCATATTAAAAAGGAATGCGTAAAAATTAGTATGCTAACACTGCACGACGGTTTTTCGCATAGGCTGCTTCGTCATGACCTAACTCAGCTGGTTTTTCTTCACCGTAAGAAACGGTTGAAACCTGACCAGCTTGAACACCTTTAGCTGATAAGAAGTTTTTAACAGCATCTGCACGACGTTGACCTAATGCAATGTTGTATTCCGGAGTACCGCGTTCGTCAGTATTACCTTCAACTAACACTTTAGATGCAGGAGTTGCATTTAAGTATGCCGCATGCGCATCTAAGATCTGTTCGTATTCGCCTTCGATGTTGTATTTATCGAAACCAAAATAAACAGTGTTGTAACGTTGCTGTAAATCCTGAACGGAGTAACCGCCGAAGGTTTGAGCATTTGCGTCAGCGCCAGCGCTTTCATTTTTGGATGAACTACAAGCTGCTAATACTGCTACAGAGCCAGCTACGACTAATAATTTTGCAAAGTTTTTCATTAACTTTTCTCCTAGTTTTTACTCAAATATGGTGACCAAGCTGGAAATTTAACTTGTCCATCACTTCCTGGTAGACGGGCTTTGAATCGACCGTCAGCAGAAACCAATTGTAGCACCTTTCCTAAGCCTTGTGTAGAGCTATAAATAATCATAATTCCGTTCGGCGAAATGCTCGGGCTTTCATCCAAGAAAGTGGAACTTAGCATCTCGGTTTCCCCTGTCGCCAAGTCTTTTTTCACGATATGATCGCCTGAAATCATGATTAACGTACTACCGTCGGCGGAAATTTGCCCGCTATAACTACGGCCGCCCGAGCTAACCAATGAGGCACCACCACCTGACGCACTCATACGGTAAACCTGCGGCGATCCGCTTCTGTCGGAAGTGAACACGATTGACTGTCCGTCCGGAGACCAACCCGGTTCGGTATTATTACCGGCGCCGCTGGTCAACTGAGAGACTTGTCCACTACCTAAATTCATGACATAAATATTTAACACACCGTCTTTGGAAGAAGCAAACGCCAATCTTGAACCGTCCGGTGAAAATGCTGGCGCACCGTTATGCCCTTCAAAGGAGGCGGCAACTTTACGCGCACCAGAATGCAGATCATGTACCACTAACTGAGCCTTTTTCTTCTCAAAGGAAACATACGCCAGTTTGCCGCCGTCCGGTGACCATGCCGGAGACATCAACGGCTGGGAACTTTGCGTTACGATAAACTGGTTGTGTCCGTCATAGTCCGCCACGCGCACCTGATAAGGGCGAGAACCGCCGTTTTTCTGCACAACATAAGCGATCTTAGTTCTGAATGCACCGCGAATGGCAGTCAGCTTTTCAAAGACTTCATCGCTGACCGTATGCGCGCCCAATCGAGTTGCATTGGCGGGCACGGCATATTGGTTCTGACTCAAAACGGTACCTGCTGTACCTGACGCCCCGATAGTATCGACCAGTTGATAAGCGATGCTATAACCGTTTCCGTTCGGCGTTACCTGACCGACTACAATGGCATCAATCCCCAAAGACGACCACGCATCCGGCGTCACTTCGGATGCCGCACTCGGTTGCTGCGGCATGCGGCTTACCGGAATCGGATTGAATTTCCCGCTGTTACGCAAATCGGCGGAAATAATATCCGCGATATCCGCCGGTGCAGCACCGGAACCGTTCCATTTAAAAGGGACGACGGCAATTGGGCGTGCGCTGTCAACCCCTTCATCAATTACAATACGGACTTCGTCATCGGCAAAAGCTGAATTCGCCAATAACAGAAACAGCATTGTCAACAAACTCATTATACGTTTCATGTCGCTTTCCTCAGGTTAAATTACTTTCCTAAAACCATACCAGTTATTTAATATCAAAATCAATAATCGGGGCTTTATATTTACTATAAACCGCATCAGACGGTGCCGCCGGCACTTTTTTAGTTCGCGCAACCGCACTTAATGCCGCAGTACAAATATCATCCGGTCCGGAAACCTTTTGGTAACCGGAAATGGTACCGTCACGTTCCAACTGAATTTTAATCCGGCAAACTTTACCGGCAAAGCTCGGATCTTTTAAGAAACGGCGTTGAATTTCCTTTTTAATTACACCAGCATATTGATCACCGACTTTACCGCCGTCACCGCTACCTAATCCGGCGCCGCGTCCCTGGCTCCCCTGCCGATTGGTGTTACCACCAACAGAGGCGCTGCCGCCGCCGATATCACCGCCGTTTAAAAAGTCGTCCAATGCTGCCTGCTCCGAACGCCGTTTTGCCGCTGCCGCCTCCGCTTTTGCCTTGGCGTCGGCTTTGGCTTTCGCCTCCGCATCGGCTTTTGCTTTCGCTGCTGCTTTGGCTTCCGCCTCCGCTTTCGCCTTAGCATCGGCTTTCGCTTTAGCATCAGCCTTCGCTTTAGCGTCCGCTTCAGCTTTCGCTTTCGCCTCTTTTTCCGCCTTAGCTTTTGCCTCTGCCTCGGCTTTCGCTTTTTGAGCCGCTTCTGCCGCAGCTTTTGCCTTAGCCTCTTCCTCAGCTTGTTTTGCCGCAGCCGCCAACCGCTTGGCTTCGGCATCAGCTTTCAGTTTTGCCGCCTCGGCCGCCTGTTTGGCTTTGGCTTGTTCAGCCTCTTTCTGTTTTTGCAACGCCTCTAATTTGGCTTTTTCTTCTTGCTGTTTTTTCTGCTGCTCAGCAAGCTCTTTCTGACGAGCCTGTTCTTTTTGCTGTTCTAACGCTTTCTGACGTTCCTGCTGCTTTTCACGTTCTAATGCCTGCTGGCGTTTTTGTTCTTCAAGCTGTTCCTGCTTATCTTGCTTTTGTTCATCAATCGGTTCCGGTTGCTTTGGCTTGTCGGCATCACCTTTTTTCTGTTGCTGTAAACGCCCCCATTCCTGCGCAGCCGATCCGGTATCGACCATTACCGCGCCGATAACATCACCGTCTCCTTCACCGCCGCCCATAATTTCGACATTGTGATAGAAAGAACCTAATATCAACAAACCAAACAAGATAATGTGCAGTACGATAGAAACAATGACCGCATCGATACCTTTATTTTGCCGATTATTCCGCACAATTATACCTACTTAGTTAAATCGGGTTAGTCATTAAACCGACGGATTTAATGCCCGCAAGGTGGAGCAGATTCAGCGCTTTGATGACTTCCTCATAAGGCACATCTTTCGCACCGCCCACTAAAAACATCGTGTTGTTATCTTTGTCATATTCCTGTTTAGTCATTTGAGTGACCATTTCTTCCGTTAGCCCCTCACTGCGCTCGCCTCCCACGGAAAGCGTATATTGACCGATACCCGATACTTCCAGAATCACCGGCACTTTATCTTCATTCGATACGTTCTGACTGTCGACCGCATCCGGCAGTTCAACTTGTACGCTCTGGCTGATAATCGGTGCGGTCGCCATAAAAATCAGCACCAGTACTAATAATACATCTAAAAAAGGCACGATATTAATTTCGGATTTAATATCGCGACGTCTGCGACGATAAGACATAGTTGCCTCTAAAAAACTTTTCTAAAACCGACCGCACTTTTGTGCGGTCAACCTGCAATCTCAATTAGTTATGATGATTACGACCGAACACCTGACGATGCAAAATGGTGGTGAATTCATCAATAAAGTTACCGTAATTCTGTTCCAACTTGTTGACGCGCAAACTTAAACGGTTATATGCCATCACCGCCGGAATCGCGGCGAATAAACCGATTGCGGTGGCAATCAGCGCTTCCGCAATCCCCGGCGCCACCATTTGCAAGGTTGCCTGTTTGGCGCCACTTAATCCCATAAACGCGTGCATAATCCCCCACACCGTACCGAATAAACCGATATACGGGCTGATGGATGCGACGGTCGCTAAAAACGGTACGCGGGTTTCTAAATCTTCCACTTCTCGGTTCATTGCCAGATTCATGGCACGCGAACTGCCCTGAATAATGGATTCCGGTGAATCCGGATTAGCCTGTTTCAAGCGGGAAAACTCTTTAAAACCGACATAAAAAATCTGTTCGCTGCCGGACAATCCGTCACGACGATTGGACAATCCTTCATACAATTTATGCAGATCTTCACCCGACCAGAAACGGTCTTCAAAGGCGGAGGATTCTTTCAGCGCTTTCGTTAGTACGCGACTGCGCTGAATAATGATCGCCCAAGAGGCAATCGAGAATGAGACCAAAATTAAAATTACAATTTGAACAACAATACTTGCTTTTAGAAACAGCTCTAAAAAGTTCAATTCAGTAGTCATTAGATAACTCCGAGAAATTAATATACCTAAACGTCAGTTCATCTGAAACGCAGACTTGATCTCAACAGGAATCGCCATCGGTTTCATTTTACCCAGATTAACACAAGCCACTTTAACGGTGGCTTTGCATAAAATCACATCATCTCTTCTTAACCGTTGTGTAAACAAAATCGTTGCGCCTTTGACTTCGGTTACGTCAGTTTCTACCGCCAGCAAATCATCCAAGATTGCCGGAAAACAGTAGTCAATCTGCATTGATTTGACCACAAATGCGATATTACGTTCATGTAATAACGCGTACTGCGAAAAATTCAGCATGCGTAAATACTCTGTTCGCGCGCGTTCAAAAAAATGCAGGTAACGCGCATGATACACTACTCCGCCGGCATCGGTATCTTCATAGTACACGCGTACCGGAAACGAAACTATACTCATATCAGCATTCAACCTTGAGAGCTATCGACAGTATTTTATCAGGAAGAAAATTCGCGTATTTTAGAGCGACTGGCTCGGATTAGCAAGCAATAAAGTGCGGTCGAAATTAATTATTTTTTATAAAAATTAAACAATTTTCATAATCTGTCATTATCCAATAACAGACATTATCAATCTCATACACAGCGCTATAGATAAAATAAAAAAGTGGGTGCATCCCACTTAGGCGAGTTATAGCAGGTTATGCAACAGCGCAATGAGCGCAATCAGATAGCCGAATGGCGGAAAAAACACGCTTTTCCAGACAACAGAACGAATGTCGAATCCGATTCCGTGAATCCATAAGATCATGGTCGCCCAGATCACCGCCATCACCCAAAATGGTGAAACAACGCGCAGCTGAGATGCAAACTCATTGATATTAAAGAAAAAGAATAAGGTGATAAGCAGCGCAATAATAAATGAAAGGGCCCGCCAAGAGCCCTTATTTACCATTTGATACAATGTAGTAATCATTGACTTACTCGTCAAATTTACCTGTTTTTTCAATACCGATCGTAATCACGGCACTGATCATAACGGCGAACAAAACACCCACTACCCATAACACATAAAACATAATTTATCTCCTTAGTATAATGAGTTTTTGTTTTCTTCAATGAAATCACTGTCAAGACGACCAAACATCTTCATATATGCCCAAATCGTATACGCCAGTAAAATCACAACGAATACTAATGCCAATCCAAGCATCAACGTCAGAGTCAATTCACTTGAAGTGGCATCCCACATCAGTAAACTCATTTCAGGATGTGTAATTGACGGCATAATGAACGGGAACATGGAAATACCGCAGGTCAGAATAATACCCGCCATGGTTAATGACGAGAACAGGAACGCCAATCCGCAGCGATTCGCCTTTGATGCCAGAATATTCAACAATGCGCCGCCCACCGCCAATGCCGGGAAGAGCAACAATATCGGTGCCGCCTTGTAATTATCAAACCATGCGCCGGCTTGAGTCACCACTTCTTTGCCAAGCGGTGAAGACGGTGCGTTGTGATCAAGCACGCTGGTCACGACAAAACCGTCTTTAAAATACAACCAAACGCCGGCCAACACGAAAGTAATCAAAGTTGCAAATGCACCTACCTGCGTAATAACACGAGCACGCTCGCGCAATTCAGAGGTAGTTTTCATTTGCAGCCATGCGCCGCCGTGTGTGGTTAACATCGCTAAACTAATCAGACCGCACAATAAAGCAAATGGATTCAATAACGCAAAGAATGAACCGGTGTAAGTAACCTGCATTAATTCGTTGAATTCAAACGGCACACCTTGTAATAAATTACCAAATGCGACACCGAACACCAATGACGGCACAAAACCGCCTAAGAACAAGCCCCAATCCCATGCGCTACGCCATGTCGGATTGTTGATTTTGGCACGATATTCAAAACCTACCGGACGGAAGAATAAGGCGGCAAGCACCAGAATCATCGCAATATAAAATCCGGAAAATGAGGTGGCATAAACAATCGGCCAAGCGGCGAACATTGCACCGCCGGCGGTTAATAACCAAACTTGGTTGCCGTCCCAGTGCGGTGCAATTGAGTTGATCATAATGCGTTTTTCCACCTCTTTTTTACCTGCGAAAGGCAATAGCGTGATAACGCCCATATCAAATCCATCAGTTACTGCAAATCCAATAAGCAATACACCGACTAAGATCCACCAAACAAAACGTAGCAATTCATAATCAATCATAGTGCGCTCCTGCTTATTTAGATGATTGTTCAAAATAGTAACGACCGGTCTTTAACGAACTTGGACCTAGACGACCATATTTGAACATTAAGTACATTTCGACTACAAGGAATATGGTGTACAAGGCACAAATTAAGCCGATAGAGAACCACAGATCGCCCGTCGTTAAATTAGAAGCGGCGACACCGACCGGCAGAACATCATAGATTGCCCACGGCTGACGACCGTATTCGGCTAAGAACCAACCGCTTTCAATGGCAATCCAAGGCAACGGCAGCCCCCATAATAAGGCTTTCAGCAATAACGAGCTGCGACCTACGGTTTTACGTACGTTCTGCACAAAGGCTGCAAGCATCAGAAGTAAAATCAAACCGCCGCACAGCATCATCACGCGAAATGACCAGAAAGTCGGTCCGACATTCGGAATAGTATCCGCAGCCGCAGCTTTGATTTGCGCATCCGTCGCATCCACAACGTTATCGGTGTAGCGTTTTAACAATAAGCCAAAACCAAGATCATTTTTAACCGCACTAAACTGGGCTTTTAGCTCGTCGCTTACTTGACCTTGCGCTTTTTTCTCCGCTTTTAGCTGTTGTAATAAGCCGTAGGCGACAATACCATTGCGTACACGCGCTTCATTGCGCGATTGTAAATCAACTAAACCGGCGAACTGTTTATCAATAGAACGGGTCACAATTAATCCCGCAGCATAAGGGATCTGAATGGCAAAATCATTTTTCTGCTCCGCTTGATTCGGAACAACAACCATATTCCACGACGCCGGTGCTGGCTGAGTATGCCACTCCCCTTCCATCGCGGCTAATTTTACCGGTTGTGTCTGACCGATTTCATAACCGGACTCATCCCCCATCACCAATACGGTAAGTGCGGAAATTAAACCGAATACCGACGCAACGGAGAAAGAACGTTTGGCAAAACCAAGATCGCGTCCTTTTAAAATATAGTATGCGCTGATACCCAATACAAAGAACGCACCGGATACATAACCGGCGGATAAGGTGTGTAAGAATTTACTTTGTGCTACCGGATTTAACCACAACTCCATAAAGCTGGTCATTTCCATACGCATGGTTTCAAAATTAAACTCGGAACCAATCGGATTCTGCATCCAGCCGTTTGCCACCAAAATCCACATTGCCGATAAGTTTGAACCGAAAGCCACACAATATGTTGTTAACAAATGTTTGCCTTTTGATAAACGATCCCAGCCAAAGAAGAACAACCCGACGAAAGTTGACTCTAAGAAAAATGCTAACAATGCTTCAATCGCAAGCGGTGCACCGAAGATATCACCGACATAATGAGAATAATATGACCAGTTGGTACCGAACTGGAATTCCATCGTAATACCAGTGGTGACCCCCAGAGCAAAGTTAATACCAAATAACTTACCCCAGAATTTTGTCATATCTTTATAAACTTCTTTGCCTGTCGCTACATAAAGCGTTTCCATTATCACCAGAATAAAGGATAATCCCAGCGTTAACGGCACAAACAAAAAGTGATATAACGCAGTTAATGCAAACTGCAATCTAGAGAGTTCAACAACGTCTAACATCTCAACTCCTTGTAAATGCTACAAGTTCTTCACAAATGATTACCATGTAATCACCCCATACGCTTAAAAGAATGTTCCTTAAGCAAGCTCCATTGAATTACCTTTATAATTATTACTACAACATAAAATTCACACTATTTTTACAGCCAGTAATTAATTATTATCATAGGTACCCCAAGACAGGTACGTATTCTACTACTAAAGATAAGGATAAAAAACAGTAAAAATGCAATACCGATCACATTTTTGTATTTAAATCAAAAATAATAATAAATAGGTATAATATTATCTATTGATATAGGTCAAATTGTATATCCTATTAACATTTTTACAACATTTATTATGCGCATGATCACAAGACGGAATAAAAAACCAACCAATACTAGACATTGCCCCGATATTCTGATAACTTTCGTTGCGTTTGATTTTTAGTATTTAAAAATTAATAAAGGGGTCTTAATGAAAACAACAATAAAATCAGTGCTGACGGCTTTTTTCGCAGTTGCCGCACTCACCGCGGTTTCGTTATCAGCACAGGCACAGCCGACAGAAAAACAAAAAGAAATTCAGGCATTACCGCAGCAGTGTGAAAAGCTGTTTAAAGAAACAGAAAATCTGATTGCCGAAGCAGAAAAACAACCGGGCACCCACACCCAGTTACGTAAAATTAAAAGCAAATTGAACCAAAGCAAGCAGCAAATTCTTGAAATGGAACTTGCCACCCAAATCCGAAGTTGCGATATCGGATTAGCGAAGCTAACGTCTAAACAACAATAAACAGCCATATGGAAAAAAGCTTGCGAATCATGCTCAGAGCGCAAGCTTTTTTCTTTTGGTCTATTCAAAACATAACGCTATTGCAGCGTTATTCCTCCAGCACCACTTTACCGATATAACCTAAATTACGGTAGCGTTGTGCATAATCAATGCCATAACCAACCACAAACTCATCAGGAATAGAAAATCCGACCCAATCCACCGGCACCTCCACCTCGCGCCGGGAAGGCTTATCCAACAGGGTACAGATCGCCAGCGATGCCGGTTCACGTAAATTTAAAATCTCACGCACTTTTTGCAAGGTATAACCGGTATCAATAATATCTTCCACAATCAAAACATGCTCGTGTTTAATATCGCCGTCCAGATCTTTGCTGATCTTCACATCATGATTTGACGTCATACCCGAACCGTAGCTTGCGGTTGTCATAAATTCGATTTCCACCGGCAGCTGGATTTCGCGTACCAAATCCGCCATAAACATAAAAGAACCGCGCAGCAGACCGACGATAATCACTTTATCCGCCCGTTTATGTCGGTAAAATTGCGTGATTTCACGTCCCAATTCCTGAATACGGGTTTTGACCTCTTGCTGCGGAATTAAAATATCAACATGATGTTTTTTCATTACTATCCCTTTATCAATAAGTTATCTCTGTTCTACGGATGAGCGCGCGTATTGTAGCAAAAAAAAAGCTGAAGTATAAACTCCAGCTTTTCAAATACCCTAACGAATTTACTTTCTACTCTACTTTTGTTTGGAGTATCCTAAAAATGACCTCTACCCAATCACTTTTAACCGCAATACTTAACAAACGCGCTCATTTTAACAAAATCGTCATTATTGTCAATAAGAATTATTCTCATTTATGAAATTAATTTAATTGCCCGAAATTTTCATTGTCGCCAGTAATACCGAGCCGGTTTGAATATTCGAGCGGTGCTCAATATCATCCGCCACCGCAATCATATTACGCAGCATATCCGTCAGCTGACCGGCAATTGTAATTTCAGCCACCGGATATTGAATCTCGCCGTTTTCCACCCAAAAACCGCTTGCGCCACGGGAATAATCGCCGGTCACCGGATTAACCCCTTGTCCCATTAACTCGGTAACCAGCAAACCGCGCCCCATTCGGCGTAAAAGTGCGGTCAATCCGCCACTTAAATTCGGCTTGACCAACCAATTATGAATCCCACCGGCATGACCGGTAGTCTGCATTCCCAGTTTGCGCGCACTGTAACTGGTCAGCAAATATGTCTGCAAGATCCCCTGTGTAATAATCTCGCGCGAAACCGTTTTAACGCCTTCGCTGTCAAAAGGAGATGATGCCAGCTGCCCGATTAAGTGCGGTCGCTCGCTTAACTGAAACCAATCCGGCAAAATCTGTTTACCCAACTGATCTAACAAAAAGCTGGCTTTACGATACAAGCTGCCGCCGCTTATCGCCGCCGCCAAATGCCCGAATAAACCGGTCGCCACATCATTTAAAAACACCACCGGCACTTCCTGCGTTGCGATTTTCTGCGGTTGCAAACGCGCCAGGGTTTTCTGCGCGCAGTGAGTTCCAACCCAATCCGCGCTTTCCAGCCGGTGTATATTACGCGCCACCGTATATTCATAATCACGCTCCTGCTGCGCACCATGGGCGGCGATCATAGAACAAGATAACGAATAGCGGCTCGACAAATAACTTTGCAGCATGCCATAACTGTTACCATACACCCTGACGCCGGTATGAGAATTAAACGCCGCACCTTCGCTGTTTACGATCCGCTTATCATAATCCAGCGCGCGCTGTTCCGTTCGCAGTGCCAGCTCCGCCGCGCGCTCCACATCAATATCCGCGGGATGATACAATTCTAGCTCCGGCGCCTCAAAAGCCATTAATTCCCGCGCGGCTAAGCCTGCACAATCATCAGGAGAGGTATATTTCGCAATTGCCAACGCCGCTTCCACCGCACTTTTAATTGCGCGGTGACTTAAATCGGAAGTTGAGGCATTGCCTTTTTGCTGCCCCAGATATACCGAAATGCCCAGCGCACCATCATTATTAAACTCCACATTTTCAATTTCCTGCAAACGGGCGGAGACTGACAGCCCGCTGACTTTCGTTACCGATACTTCCGCGCTGGCACCGGCTTTGCGTGCCGTATCAAGTGCATATTCCACCGCCTCGCGCAATGCTTGTTCTTGCTGTTTTAAAAGTGCGGTCGAATTTTGTTGATTTTCCATAATGAAACCTTTGTATTAAACATGTTACGCATTTTAGCTTATTTTGCGCCGTCTCGCTAATTCGGGCGAAATTATGCTAAACTAACGCGGTTTTTATTTTAATGCAGGACGTAATAATGGCAAAACGCAAAAAAGACGTATTTGATTGGGAAGAACAGCAAGAAGAAATTATCTGGGTCAGCAAAAGCGAAATCAAGCGAGATGCCGAAGTGTTAAAGAAGCTGGGCGAAAAACTGGTGAATTTAACCCAAACCAACTTAGCTAAAATTCCGCTGGATGACAACCTGTCGGATGCGGTGGAACTTGCCCGCCGTTTGCAGAAAGAAGCCAAACGTCGGCAGCTGCAATATATTGGCAAACTCTTGCGCAACACCAATGTCGCCCCGATTCAGGAAGCGCTGGATAAAGTCGAAAACCGACACAATCATCAACAGGCGATGCTGCATAAATTAGAATTGCTGCGTGATGAACTTCTTGCCAAAGGCGATGACGCCCTGAGCCAGCTACTTACCGATTACCCGCAAGCAGATCGCCAGCAATTACGCAACCTAATCCGCGCGGCACAAAAAGAACAGGAACAAAACAAGCCACCGAAAGCTTACCGGGAAATTTACCAATATTTAAAAACATTAATCTTAGTAGAATGAAAAACCGGGTGAAGAAATTCACCCGGTTTTGTTATCTGCCGATCATTTCGGCGCCTGCATAAAGCGGAAGAAGTCGCTGTCCGGTTTCAGAATCATCATATTTTCCGATTCGGCAAAGCTATTCTCATAGGCTTTCATGCTGCGCACGAAACTGTAAAATTCCGGTTCACTGCTGAATGCCTCAGCATACAATTTCGCCGCTGCGGCATCACCGTTACCACGCAATTCCTGTGCGGTTTTATTCGCATTGGCAAGAATCAGGGTCACTTTACGGTCAACATCCGCCTGAATAAACGCCGCTTTTTCTTTCCCTTGCGAACGGTGCTCGCGAGCAACGGCATCACGTTCGGCGCGCATGCGCTGATAAATGGAAGAAGACACTTCGTCCGGCAAATTTATCTGTTTTACTCGCACATCAATCACTTCGATACCCAGTTCCGATGTGCTGTCCTGTCCGTTATTTAAGGCTTTTTTGGCACCTGCCATTAATTCGCCACGCGTGCCGGAGACAATATCCTTAATAGTTCGAGAACCGATTTCGGAACGCAGCCGGTCGTTGACTTTACGACGCAGTAAATTCGACGCCTGAGTATAATCTCCGCCGCCGGTCGCGGTGAAGAAACGCCCGAAATCACTTACCCGCCATTTTACATAGGAATCCACCAGCAAGTCTTTTTTCTCCACGGTGACAAAACGATCCGCCTGTCCGTCTAAGGTGCGAATGCGGGCATCCAGCACGGTGATACTGTCGATAAACGGAATTTTAAAATGCAGTCCCGGATTATACACCGCCACCTTATTATCGGCATCACGCTGCACCTTACCGAAACGCAACATAATACCGCGCGTGCCTTCATCGACGATCACAATGCTTGAATAAATTACGGCGATCAGAACAATAATGATCGGAGTTAACAATTTACGCATTAATTAAATCTCCCTTGACGATTTTCCGAATTGTGTGGTGCATGAGATGGCGGATTGTTTTCCCCATAAACCGGCTTCGCACTGACCGCACTTTGTGATAGGTCATTTTTCGATTGCGCGCTCGGCGTCGCTTTTGCCTGTTTACCAGTCAAAATCTGCTCCAGCGGCAACACGGTTAGGTTATTGCCGTTATTACCATCCAGCATCACTTTCGGCGTATTCGCCATTACTTTTTCCATGGTTTGAATATACAAACGTTCGCGCAATAAATCCGGCGCAGCTTTAAACTCCGGCAATAAACGGCGGAAACGTTCTACTTCCCCCTGCGCATTCAACACAATTTGATCTTTATACGCGGTCGCCTCTTCAATAATACGTTGTGCATCACCGCGAGCAATCGGTTCCTGCTCACGGGCATAGGCTTCCGCTTCACGGATATAACGCTGTTCGTCCTCTTGCGCTTTAATCGCGTCATCAAACGCAGCTTTGACTTCTTCCGGCGGGCGCGCAAACTGGAAGTTCACATCTAGAATATCCAGCCCCATATTGTACGGCTGAATAATATCTTTCAGAGCTTTCCAAGTGTTTTCACGCACAATAGCCCGTCCGGTGGTTAAAATATCATCCATTGACATATGTCCGATTACATAGCGCAACGCACTGTCCGTCGCTTGATTCAAGCTGTCGTCCGCATTGCTGACACTGAACAGATATTTGGCGGGATCCTGCACGCGGTATTGCACCGTCATTTCGACTTTCACCATATTTTCATCCTGCGTTAACATGGAACCCTGCGTTCTCAGCTCCTTGACTTGTTCCACATTAACCGGTACCACGCGATCAACAAAAGTCGGTTTCCAATTCAAACCGGGCTGCACAATCGAATGCAACTCGCCAAAACGCAATACTACGCCGCGTTCCGCTTCCTTGACCGTATATAATCCGCTCACACCCCACAGAATAACCCCGGCGGCAACGGCAATCGGCAACAGTTTACCGGCATTGAACGACGGTTTTTTGCTGCCGCCGTTTCGATTACCGCCACCCAATTTTTTCAGCAAATTACCGAATACTTCTTCGAGATCGGGCGGCGACTGCTGATTATCACGGGGCGCGTCATCATTCCAATTCGGCTTTTGTTTACCGTCATTCGGCTGATTGTGCTCGGGCTTTTTTCCGTTACTGCCCGGCTTACCCCAAGGATCTTGATCTGAACCGTTAAAGGACATGCTTCTCTCCATTTGTCAAAAAATTGTTACACAGTCTAAACAAAATATCACGCTAAGTCTAATGAAAGTCGCTATTATTTAAGGTCGATTTTGTGATTTTAAAGAGGGCAATTCAATGATTTACCGAATAGACTATCGAATGCTCCAGCTCTTCCGCTGCTAAACCGTCTTGACCCCAGCGAAAACAATGGGCTACAACCGGTTCGTCATTGGCGAAAAAGGCTAAATAAAAAGGGAATTGGGCACTGAAAATCAGCTGCCCGCGCGGACAATATGCCGAGTGAAGTGATAAACACAGCGGATCATGGCGTACTTCCGACAGTTTCACAATCCCCACACCTTGCGATTTCAGTAGCGCTTCGCGCAAACACCAGATACGATAAAAACTGCCCGTCGCATCTTGCTGACGCATAAACCACTGTTGCTCAGCTTCGGCGGCAAAATGACGTAAAAGTGCGGTGTAATTTCGCGGCTTTTGCGCATATTCAATATCAATCCCCACTACACTGTCAGAGGATGCCCGTTTTATCTGTAAAATAACTGCCACCCAATCGCCGGAATGACTGATGTTGAAATCAATATGACGCAGCGAAAACTGAGGACGACCGCTTACAGTACGCGAAATATTGCCTAAAAGTGCGGTATCAATTTGCGCTTTTTTTAGCAGTTCCCACAATAGAAAATGCGCCACCCAGCGACAACGATGACGCTGGCGCACGCGAGGATTCTCATTCGGCTGGAATAATAATTCATCGGTTAATAAATCGGCGGGTATATCCTGTAGCGGATAATGTTGTTGAATATTGCCGCAGGCAATCAATAATGTCATGCTTTATTCCAAGAACAGTCGCAAAATACGGGCGGATATTATTTTTTCTGCCGCGTCAACTGCGCCAGACGCGCTTTGCAAATACGCTCCTGCCCCGCAACGGACAGCGTTTTTAGCCCGGCTTTGGTGTTGTCAAATCCGCGCGCAATCGCCGCCAGTTTATCCGCCGCCAAGGTGGAAGCCGCTAAATTCCGTTCGATATGCGCAAAATAAAGCTGACAACTTGCAGATAATTTTTCTGTTTTATAACCGCTCATTGAACAGGCTGATAACAAGAAAAGCGCCGCGAACAGCATTTTTTTCATAAGTCGTCCTTATAAAACGTGCAAAAAATAAGTGCTGCCGCCTCCAAGACGCACAACACTTATATTCTATCCAAATTTACTAAGATAACAACCGGTTTACACGCTTAATGAACGCCGACGGATTCTCCAGCGCACCGCGTTCTGCCAGCATCGCCTGTTCCAGCAGCAGTTCCACCCAATCGGCAAACTCGTCCTGATCGGCGATATCGGCGGTTTTCTGCACCAACGGATGCTGCGGATTCAGTTCGAAAGTATATTTCACTTCCGGCACGCTCTGACCTGCGGCAGCAAACAGTTTTGCCATTTGAGTGGTCATTTGATCGTTATCGGTGGACACTAGCGCCGGCGTATCGGTCAAACGATGCGTTAAACGCACCGCTTTTACTCTGTCGCCAAGCAAGGTTTTCACCCGTTCCACAAATGAACCGAGCGCGTCATCCTGTGCTTTTTGTGCGTCCTCCTCTTTATCCGCCAGCTCGCCTAAATCCAGATCGGCTTTGCTAATCGGCTGCAACGGCTTGCCGTCGAATTCGGTTAAATAGCTTAACATCCATTCGTCGATCCGATCTGATAACAGTAACACTTCAATATCTTTCTTGTTAAACAGCTCCAAGTGCGGGCTATTTTTGGCGGCAATATAACTGTCAGCGGTAATATAATAGATCGCTTTCTGCCCTTCTTTCATGCGCGCCACATAATCTTCCAGCGACACATTCTGCTCGCTGCTGTCTTGTTTGCTAGAAGCGAAACGCAATAATTTGGCAATCGCGTCTTTATTGGCGAAATCTTCCGCCGGACCTTCTTTCAATACCAAGCCGAATTCTTTCCAGAATTGCAGATATTTTTCTTTGTCGTCTTGCGCCAGTTTTTCCAGCATTTGCAGCGAACGCTTGGTCAGCGCCTTACGCAGCGCCGCGGTGACTTTGTTATCCTGTAAAATTTCACGGGAAACATTCAACGGCAGATCATTACTGTCAATCAAACCGCGCATAAAACGCAGGTAATTGGGCATAAACTGTTGTGCATCATCCATAATAAACACGCGTTGTACATAGAGCTTCAACCCGTGTTTATGGTCACGGTTAAACAAATCCCAAGGCGCTTTCGACGGCACATACAGCAGGCTAGTATATTCCTGATTGCCTTCCACTTTATTGTGCGCCCACAGCAGCGGATCGGCGAAGTCATGACTTAGATGTTTGTAAAATTCTTTGTATTCGTCATCCGAAATATCGCTTTTTGCTCGCGTCCACAATGCCTGCGCTTTATTGATTTTTTCCCATTTAACGCCGCTTTCTTTGCCTTCTTCATCATATTCTTTAGCTAGAATTTCAACCGGCAGACCGATATGATCGGAATATTTACCAATAATTTCGCGCAACCGCCATTCACTAGCAAATTCTTTTTCTTCATCGCGCAGATGTAATGTAATTTCCGTACCGCGCGTTTTTTTCTCGATATCCGCAACGGTGTAATCGCCTTCGCCGGCGGACTCCCATAAGACGCCGCTATCCGCGCTTGCCCCGGCAGCACGCGTTTTCACGCTGACTTTATCGGCAACAATAAAGGCGGAATAAAATCCCACCCCGAACTGTCCGATTAACTGGCTGTCTTTCGCCTGATCGCTGCCAAGTGCGGTTAAAAATTCCTTCGTTCCGGATTTGGCGATCGTGCCTAGATGATCAATCGCCTGTTCACGCGTCATACCAATACCGTTATCGCTGACGGTTAGCGTGCCTTTTGCCTCATCAAAACTGATGCGTACTTTTAAATCACCGTCGCCCTCATACAATTCCGGTGCCGACAACGCTTTAAAACGCAATTTATCCGCCGCATCCGAGGCGTTTGAGATCAATTCGCGTAAGAAAATTTCTTTATTGGAATACAACGAATGAATCATCAAATGTAGCAGTTGTTTGACTTCCGACTGAAAACCGCGGGTTTCTTGATTTTTACTCATAATAATATCCTCTGTGACTGAATGTTGTTGTATATAGGAACAAAAGCGAGGATTTCAAGCATGATTACGTGGCTAATCGCTGATTTTTTCAGCGAACGGGAACAGGAAAACAGGAGAAAATAAACGACAGTGCAGCCAAAAAGTGCGGTAAAAATTACCGCACTTTTTGCATAACCAAGAAATCAGAATGTGTAACGCAAACCGACTTTGGCACCGTATTGATTGATTTTGACATCATTGATTTTGCCTAAACGATTATATTCAACCGTTCCGGTCAATGCCCAATCTGGCGCCAGCTGATAACTCGCACCGGCAAAAGCGCCGTAGCCGAATTTGGCAGTATCTTCACTGTAGGTATACACAGTGCCGCTTCCGTGGCGATAATGTTCGTCCAGCTCAACCACGTTTGAAGATAAGCGAACCCCGATATAAGGTTGCAGATCCGTATTTAAATGCAGATCGTAAATCGCGGAAAGCCCAAATCCTTGAATCTTCATCTCGCCGTTACCGACCACGCCGTTGCCGCTATAACTGTATTCCGATTTACCGTAATGGGTATAGTCCACAGCCAAACGCCAGTCGATAAATTTATAGCCGACGCTCACACTTGGGGTGAACTTACTTTTATTAATTTCCCCATAATTCAGCCCGGAAGTTTTGATTTTAGAATAGCCTAAATCACCTTCAACATACCAGTTTGCAGCCGCCGTTGACGCCACGCCTGATGCCGCAATAACGATAGCCAATAATGATTTTCTCATGCACTTACTCCTTTTGATTAGTCATTAAGCGTGAGAAATATAGCACACCTGCTGCGTAAATTCATCTAATTATTCGGATTGACTAAGGATAACGGCTGATGGCATTTGCGGCAAAAATAAACCGCACTTTTTCGCTGAATCTTGTTATGTCGTCTTACACTTAACTGATGTTGGCGGCAAGCGCATTGATAAATAAAGGTTTTTCCCTGCACGTTTGCCACATTAAAGCGGTGACAGGTTTCCGCTGGCAGCTGAAAAAGCTCGGTCATCAGCGCTCGCCACTGAGTTCCATGCGGTTTCACCCGTCCAAACACCTGATACACGATAAGATGCGCCAATTCATGCGGCACTACCTGCGCAATAAACGCCTGCGGATTTTCCAGTAATAAAGTGCGGTTCAATCTGATTTCGTTTTGCGCCGGATAGGCGACGCCGGCTTTTACACCGCGCAGGCGATAATTTACCGTCGGCGGCGGAAAAGCGCGCTCAAAATGCTGTTCGGCAAGCTGCAAACAGGCGTGTAATTTACGCTGCACCTGCATATTAAGATGACGAAATTGGGTATCTTGATCGGACATAAGAAAAAAGCAAAGGCGCAAACAAATTGTCCGCGCCAATCAATCAAACTACTTATTTTAGCCCCGCGGCAGCACGCAGTTCCTGTGCGCGATCGGTTTTTTCCCAAGGGAACTGTTCACGCCCGAAATGCCCGTAGGCGGCGGTTTGACGATAAATCGGTCGAATTAAATCCAGCATATTGATTAAGCCGTAAGGGCGCAAATCAAAAAATTCGCGCACTAATTTCACCAATAAGGCTTCGCTGACTTTTGCGGTGCCGAAAGTTTCGATCATAATCGAGGTCGGTTCGGCAACGCCGATAGCATACGACAGTTGAATTTCGCAGCGCGCCGCCAGCCCCGCAGCAACAATATTTTTCGCCACATAACGGGCGGCATAAGCGGCGGAACGGTCAACTTTCGACGGATCTTTACCAGAAAACGCACCGCCGCCGTGACGTGCCGCACCGCCGTAGGTGTCCACAATAATTTTACGCCCGGTTAAACCGCAATCGCCCATTGGTCCGCCAATCACAAAACGTCCGGTCGGATTAATAAAAAACTTGGTTGACGCGGACAACCACTCGGCCGGCAACACCGGTTTAATAATTTCTTCCATGACGCCTTCATGCACGGTTTTCTGGCTGACCTCATCGCTATGCTGAGTGGAAAGCACCACCGTATCCACACCAACAATGCGATTATTGTCATATTTCAGCGTAAGCTGGCTTTTGGCATCGGGACGCAACCAAGCCAGCGTACCGTTTTTACGCACCTGTGCCTGACGTTCCATTAAACGGTGAGCATAAGTAATCGCTGCCGGCATCAACACATCCGTTTCATCGGTGGCATAACCGAACATAATGCCCTGATCGCCTGCGCCCTGCTCGAGCGGATTGCCACGATCAACGCCCTGATTAATATCGGAAGACTGCTTACCGATCGCGTTTAATACCGCGCAGGAATGCCCGTCAAATCCCATATCAGAATGTTCATAACCAATCTCGCAAATAACCTGACGGGTTAAGTGCTCAATATCCACCCAAGCGGAAGTCGTGATTTCGCCGCCAACCAGCGCCATGCCAGTTTTGACATAGGTTTCGCAGGCAACGCGCGCGTTTGGATCCTGTTTTAAAATTGCGTCTAATACCGCATCCGAGATCTGATCGGCAATTTTATCGGGATGACCTTCCGATACGGATTCGGAAGTAAATAAATATGATGACATAAGATTCCTTTATTCGCTGTTCGTTTAGATGTTTTTCCGTCTGGACGGCTATAATACGCTTTTTTGCTTAAAAGGCAAGCGCTATTTCCGCACCGAAATGGATTAGCGCTGATGCGCGAAAACAGCGAGCAGCCGCGAATATCTTAAGTAATAATCAGCTGCGTTGCCAAAAAATAGCGCCGCATAATGTGTTGATTATGCGGCGGTTAAAAATTCAGCGCTGATTATCTGTTGCGTAAGGCATGGTTTTATCGCGGGCAAATCTCTGAATCGACAAAGAAATAGGCAATTTCACGCGCCGCACTGTCTAGGCTATCGGAGCCATGTACGGAATTCCGGCTTTTACTCTGCGCAAATTCATGGCGCAAAGTGCCTTGCTCTGCCGTTGCCGGGTCGGTTGCGCCCATTAAAGTGCGGTAATCTTTCACTGCGTTTTCTTTTTCCAACACGCAAACCAGCACCGGCGCCGAGGTCATATAGTCCACCAGCGCGGCAAAAAAACTTTTGCCTTCGTGCTCGGCATAAAATCCTTGTGCCTGCGCTTTCGTCAAATGCACCATTTTTGCGGCAACAATGCGAAATTCATGTTGTTCTAATTGCGCCAAAATCCGCCCGATTAAATTGCGCTCCACCGCATCCGGCTTGATAATGGATAACGTTCGTTGCTGCGCCATAAATTCCCCCTTTTGCGCTATCCGTTCGCTTTCAATAATAAAAAATTCGCCAGCGTCTGCACCCCGATCCCGGTGGCGCCGACAGCCCACAGATCGTTCGCTGATTTACGATACGTCGCTGAACAATCGATATGCAGCCAGTTTTTCTGATATTGCGCGACAAAATAAGATAAAAATGCCGTGGCAGTACTGGCGCCCGCGCTCATCGGCACAGCGCCGATATTACCGATATCGGCAAAATTTGAGCTGATCTGTGCACGGTGAAATTCCTCAAACGGCAAACGCCAGAAAGGCTCCTGCACACATTTCGCCGCCTCAAACAATTGTGCGACCAACGCGTCATCCATAGACAGCACCGAGTGATAATCATTGCCCACCGCCACTTTCGCAGCACCGGTTAATGTCGCGCAGTCAAGAATCAACTGCGGATGTTGCTTATCTGCTTCAATCAAACCGTCTGCCAGCACCAAACGTCCTTCCGCATCCGTATTCAACACTTCCGCGCTGACGCCGTTGGCATAAGTGATAATATCGCCCAGTTTCATGGCATCTGCGCTGACCATATTTTCCGCGCAGCATAAATACAATTTCACCCGTCGATTCAGCCCGCCGGCAATCGCCATGCCGAGCGCACCGGTCAATAATGCCGCGCCGCCCATATCGGTACGCATCGTGCTCATGGTTTCGCTTGATTTAAGGCTGTAACCGCCACTGTCAAAGGTGATACCCTTGCCGACCAAACAGGCAAAAACCGGTGCTGTTGGGTCGCCGCTCGGATTAAAATCCAGCTGCAACATTGCCGGTTTGTTGGCTGAGGCTTTACCGACCTGCCAAATCCCCTGATAACCTTGCGCCGACAAGGCTTCGCCGGAAATAATCTGAAAAGACACCGCACTTTTATCGGCATATTCCGCCGCTTGTTCGCTAACAAACGCCGCCGCGCGCTGTGCCAGTTCCTGTGGTGTCACCACCGATGCCGGCAAATTAATGATTTCCCGCACAAAATCACCGCATTGAATACGCGCCAACAATTCCGCCTGCGGCTCATCATCCAAATGCGGAAATTCAACCGAATAATCTTGCTTTGCGGTATAAAATCCCTGATAAAACGCCCAACAAAACTCCAGCCCCCATTGTTCACCAACCAGATCGACCGCCTTAATCCCCTGCCCGCGCAACTTACGCGCTGCCTTTTGAATTAAAGTGCGGTCTGTTTTTTCATCGCTTTTTACATGAATCACCGCCTGATTATCGCTGAAACTGAGCAACGCACCGCTACCCCAACCGTCAGATGCGGGCGAAAAAGAAAGCAACACCTTCATAACTTGATATCCTATACAAAAAAACCGGTACAGCGGAACTATACCAGTTTTTTCAATTTGTGTCTTAATTGTTAAGAAAAAATTAAATGGGATGTTTTACAAACACGCTGACAAACAGAACGCTCTAACGATAAAATTCAGCATTTTGACTATTCAGATACCATTCCACAGTTTTACGCATAGCACTTGCAAACGTCTCTACCGGTTTCCACCCTAACTCACGCCGAATTTTAGACGCATCAATAGCATAACGGCTATCATGTCCCGGGCGATCGGCAACATAAGTAATCAAATCTTCGTATTTTGCCACGCCGAGTGGCTTATTCGGCGCCAGTTGCTCCAATAAGTCGCAGATCATACGCACTACCGCTATATTGGTTTTTTCATTATGCGCACTAATATCGTAGGTTTCGCCGATCTTGCCTCGTATTAAGACTTGATATAATGCACATGCCAAATCTTCCACAAATAACCAATCACGAACTTGCATACCATTGCCGTAAAGTGGCAATCTTTTACCATTCAGCGCATTTAAAATCACTAATGGAATCAGCTTTTCTGGAAATTGATAAGGTCCGTAACAATTGCAGCTATGCGTTACTATAACAGGCAGACCATAAGTACGAAACCACGCACGCACCAGATGATCACTTGAGGCTTTAGAAGCGGAATAGGGACTGCTCGGCGCATAAGGTGAAAACTCTGTGAAAAAACCGACCGCACTTTTTAAATCGCCATAAACTTCATCGGTGGAAATATGGTGAAAACGGAACGCCGCCTTGCGAGTAACCTCCAAGCTCTGCCAATAACGGCGCGCCACTTCCAAAAGCTGAAACGTACCGACGATATTGGTTTGGATAAACTCGCCTGCGCTGTTAATTGAGCGATCTACATGAGTTTCTGCCGCCAAATGCATTACCGCATCAGGCTGATGCCGTGCAAATACAAGCTCTAATGCCACAGAATCGCAAATATCCACGTTTTCAAAAAAATAACGCGAATTATCTGTGATAGAAGTCAGAGAAGATAAATTTCCGGCATAAGTCAGCTTATCAATATTCACCACAATATTCTGCGTATTATTGATAATATATCGAATAACAGCAGAACCGATAAAACCTGCGCCGCCGGTGATGAGTAGAGTGTTCACTATTTTTCCAACTACTTAAAGAAGTATAACAAAACCTGTTCTATCAAATAACATAATAAAGCCGAAGAGCTTCCTCCTCCTATTCTCCCTACCTGACAAATATTCACTCACCATTTATACAAAATATGCTAAATAAACATCTAACCTATAATATTTCGTTTAATATTTTCTGCTATATTCGGACCTACTACATATTATCCCCAAATGCTAACTAGAAGAAAGCCAACTACTTTTCTTTTCATAAATTAACCTTTCAAAAGCTTATATATCTAGGTATATTTTACTCGTAACGACATAAAAGGTTTCTCAATAACATAAAATGTAAAAAATGAAACTAAAATAATAGGAATTATCTTAACTAATGTCAGAGATAAAGAATCTATAACATTTGTTGCTGGAGGAAAATTCAATATTTTTTGGATCATATTACCTAATGGCAAGTGCAAAACATATAGAGAAAAACTAATTTCTCCCAACTTAGCTAATCCTATATCTATAAACTTTATATTAGGCAACTTCACAGTAAAGTAAGCAACTGTAACTAGTCCCCAACACACAGCCTCAATTGTAAAAGAAAAATATACATAAATCGAGTCTGTCTTCTCAAAGGAGAATAAATACATTAAAACAGAAATAGACATTATTATAATGAAAGAAGAAACCAATTTAAACTTAAATAAATAAAAATAATTTCTCTTCCATAACACTGCAAAAATCATTCCCAAAACAAACTGATCTAAGCGCCCCAAAATAGTATGATAAAAATTCCAATACATAGGTCTATCTACTAAATTCGCAATATTAAATCTTAATGCTACCGATAATATAATCACTGCAAATAAATACTTTAAACCATATTTAGCCAAAAATAATGCAAGAAAAGGAAACAATAAATAAAACTGGAATTCAACAGCTATTGTCCATATCGGACCTGAAGGATAAGCCTCATGCCCCCAACCAGTATAGGAATGCCCGGTATTAAGCTGTAATGTCAATATCCGGAAAATATCCATCGGTGTAGAATGCGCTCTGTTCACAGAAATAACAATAAAAACCATTAACACCATCAGAGGAAAAATACGTAAAATCCGATTATAAATGAATCCTCTATATTGAATTTTTTTATCACCATATCCACTAATAATACAAAACAAAAAACCAGTTAAAAACAGGAATAAACTAACTCCTGTGGAACCATTTATTAACCATGTTCTAACAAAATAATCCCCAAAATTTGTTGCACTATCTAAAGTCAACTTACCTCTAAAATGATGAAAGATCACAAGCATTGCTGCAAAAAAACGAAGATGATCTATTCTAGAAAAATAATTTGTATTAAGTGATTTCATATAAGTTCCAACAAATTTAATATGCTCCGCTTCGTTTAAAAACAACCTTCACTGTTTTAAACAAAATTGCAATATCATTCCAAAGTGACCAGTTTTTTACATACCAAGAGTCAAAATAAACCCGAGTTTCATAATCTACATCATTTCGTCCACTAACCTGCCAAAGCCCTGTCATTCCTGGTTTTGCCATTAGATAATAATCCACATCTTCTTGATAACGCTCAAGCTCGTCTTTCACAATTGGGCGTGGACCAACTAAACTCATTTCGCCTCTTAATACGTTAAAAAGCTGCGGCAGTTCATCTAAACTGGTTTTACGAATAAAATGCCCTATTTTAGTAATACGGGGATCGTTTTTTAATTTAAAATCCTTTTCCCATTCAGCGCGAGCCTCCGGATCATTTTTCAATAAATCATCCAAAACCTCTTTTGAATTAACAACCATAGATCTAAATTTTAAACACTTAAAAATTTTACCATTTCTACCTACTCTGGGATGCCCATATATTGCATTTCCACCATCCTTTTTAACAGCAAAATAAAGATAAAGTAAAATAGGAGAAATAAGAATAATAATACTTAACGCCCCCAATATATCCATTATTCTTTTTAAGAATCGGGAAGTTCGTTTTGCTAAATTATTATTTACACGCAACAGCATTACTTCATAGCTGAATAAAAATGACATATCGGTACTATACAACGGTAATCCACGTAAAGTAGGAATAACAGAAACAGAACGATATTTTCTTGTTGAGAAATAACGTAGCCATGTATTGCGCAATTCAGTTTCATCTTCTTCAAGTGCAATAATAAATTGATCTGATTTTTTAATCGATGACTTCCATAAATTATCACTTTCATTAAGAACAGGAATATTAACATCCTTTAACATCTCATTCTGTTGTGGTGAAATAAAATATTTTACATTAAACCCTAAATATGGCTCACTCATTAAAGCGTAATATGCGTCTAGTGCATTTTGACCTCCGCCAATAATAACTGTATCCCGTAAATACATTCCTGATTTAATCAAAAGTTTTTTCAGAAATACTCGCATAAGAGGAGCAATTATAATAGCGACGACCCACGTCAATATCCATAAATACCGCGAAAAATATAGTTTTGAGAATGCAACTGTAGCTAATTCAATAACGGCTAAAATAACAATAGTTCGTAAAACCTCTTTTAATTCAAACCAAAACGGTTTTCGATAGGTGTAATGGCGTAAACGAACCCAGAACCATCCCATACCAATAAAAGACAGAATGATATGAATTAAGAAACGCTCTTCTATTTGCTCTGTAGGCACATAACGGCTGAGTTGACCTGTCCATGCTTCAAGCAAATAAAAAGCAAAAATAATAGATAAACTCAGACATATAAAATCACTTAAGGCAAGGGTAAATTTACAAAAAAAGATTTTTTTCATTCATAATTCCCTATTATTAGGCAAAATGCGAATTTACACATTCTAAAGCTTCAGCAATAATATTATGCATATCAAAATATTTATATTGCGCTAAACGTCCACCAAAAATCACATTAGGTTTGGCATCAGCAAGCGCTTTATATTTTGCATAAAGTTCATTATTACGTTCATCATTAATTGGATAATACGGTTCATCCCCTTCTTCATATTCTTTTGAATGTTCACGAGTAATCACGGTCTTTGGCTGTGTACCATATTCAAAATGCTTATGTTCGATAATACGAGTATAGGGTACTTCCGGTTCAGTATAGTTAACTACTGCATTACCTTGATAATTCGACATATCTAAAACTTCGTTATCAAAATGTAAACTGCGATATTCCAATTTACCAAATTGGTAACCGAAATACTCATCGATCATTCCCGTAAAGACAATTTTTTCAGCAAGATTTTCATAATCTTCACGTTCAGCAAAAAAATCTACACCAAGTTTTACTTCAATGCCGTCTAACATTCTTTCAAAGATCCCCGTATAACCACCAATCGGAATACCTTGGTAAGTATCATAGAAGTAGTTGTTATCATAAGTAAAACGCACAGGTAAACGTTTAATAATAAACGGCGGGAGCTCAGTACATTTACGTCCCCATTGTTTTTCAGTGTAACCTTTAATGAGTTTTTCATAAATATCACGACCAACCAGAGAAATAGCCTGTTCCTCTAAGTTCTTAGGCTCTGTAATATTTTCTTTTGCAATTTGTTCTTTAATTTTCACCTCTGCTTCTTGCGGTGTAATCACGCCCCACATTTTATTGAAGGTTAGCATATTAAATGGCAGGCTATAGAGTTCATCTTTATAGCGTGCAACAGGTGAGTTTGTAAAACGATTAAATTCAGCAAACTGTTGAATATAATCCCAAACTACTTTATTACTAGTATGGAAAATATGTGCACCATACTTATGCACATTAATACCTTCAATGTTTTGGGTATAGCAATTCCCACCAATGTGGTCACGTTTTTCGATAACTAAGCATTTTTTGCCGCGTTTAGTCGCTTCATAGGCAAAGATAGAACCAAAAAGTCCTGCACCAACGATAAGATAATCGTATTTCATATATTTTAAACCTTCTAAAAATTACTATTTTGATACAGCATTCACTTTATTTGCTAAGTCTTCTTTAAAGTTATAGAAGAAATACAATCCTAGAACCACACATATTAAGACTACAAACTCTAATGAGAAAAATTTATAAAGGTCACCATCTTTAACACCTTTTCTCAGAATATAAAAGAATCTTGAAGAAATTATAGATAATAGTAAGTCCCCCATCATAATTGAAGCAAAAACTAACTTTAACCATAACCCAGATATAACACCTAACATGAACATCGCAACCATTCCCAGATAACTACCAAAGTGATAGAAAATTAGTGCGGGCGTTGAATAGGTAAAACGAGATAATTTAGCTAATTTCCACTCAAACCTCTCAGGGGTTGTATTTAGTTGCATAACTTTATACATACCAACATCATATTGATTTACATCATTATAGTTAAGATAAGTATTAAATTCTTTAGTTATTTCATCCAATCTTAGTTCATCAGAATAATTTTTATAAGTTGACCACCATAGCTGTCCTTCTTGAGATAAACGTTGTCTTGCGTAATCCATTGGTTCGAATGACGGGAAATAATATACATTGATACTAATTGCAGCAATAATAAAAACTGCTAACCCTGAACCAATAATAAAGATTAATTTTAAAACTTTTTTTCTAAAAATATATATAGAAAAAGGAATAAAAAACAGAAATAATATTTCAACTAAATTCCAAAACTTATGCCCTTTTAATAAGAAGGCAAATAAGACAAGAAATAAAAGACATAGATACAATTTTTTCTTTTCTTTAAAGAACAAAATCCCCAGCCCTAGAGAAAAATAAAACAAGATATTAGTAATTTGACCAAAAATCCCCAATACATCTTTATCATATGCAAATCTATCAACGCCAAGCATAGGAGCTGGCTTATATTTTAAGATAACCACATAAGTTAAGACTAATAAAGAAACCAATAAAATAAGAAATACTTTTTTATAATTAATACTACCTATATATAATTTATCGATACTTTTCTCCTTGATAATTAGAAAAATACCTATTAAAAAAGAGTATTGATATAAAAAAAGAAGAGGTAGACTACCCTCATGACTAATCCATTGCTCAATCTCATAAAGATAATAACTCGTAGTAGCATGCTCAATAGCGAAAACACCAAAGATATTTAATACAATTGTAATAACTACTAATATATTAACGAACGTCCTCCTAGGATTTATTATTAATTCCAGAAATAGAATTAATAAGAATAAACCTAATAGGACAAAATCATTAATATAAAATATTTTTTCTAAAGAAAGTAAAGCCAGAACAATAAAAGCAAGAACTAAAATAAACTTCATTAGTTTTGTTAATAACATTACACCCCCAAAAGAAATATTTTTGACTTTATAAATCATTCTCATAAGGAGAAAATATTTCATTTTTCATCTTTATATAAGATTCGGTTCTTATGAGCTCAAACAATTCCGAAGATACGCAAGTTAATGAAAATGGTAAAATATTAATATCGCAATAAAATTCTCTACTATTCTTCAAATAATTATCTAAATCAGGACAAAATAATACTATTGGAATGTCACAATACATACAATCAAACATTACTGACGAATAATCTGTAATTACTAATTTAGCATTTTTTACTAAAGAGTAAAAATCTTCAGATAATTCTGCTAGCTTAATATTACTATATGCTTTATCTAAATGTTGCATTTTATCTGATGGATGAGGTTTAACTAAACATATCAAATTTTTCTCAGCCATTAATACATTTAACTTATCTAAATCACAGCTTTTATAAAATTGAAAAGAGGCGTCATCCCGCCACGTTGGAGCATAAATAACAAGGTTCTTTGATTGAGATGATTCATAATCTGCTTTCAATGTCTTTAATCTTGGAGGAAACGCTTCAACAAATGAGCTATTTAATACATCAAATGCGGTTTTAAAACATCGTTTTTCATATTCAGAACAAACTAGCAATTCATCTGGGCGAACATATAAATATGGGAATATATATTTAAAAATAAATTCATATTTATTTCTAATTGAATAAAATCCTGTTGTAACATCTCGTTCAATTTTTTTCAAAGGTGTACCATGCCATACATTGAATAATTTAGCACCTTTTGATAGCCAATAATTAATATCAGAGACGTAGCTAGAATAAATAAAATGTTTTGCAGTTAAAATATGATATAAACCCACTATACTAGATGCAGAAAAAAACAAATATTCTCCATTTACATTTAGCCGTTCTAGACTAAATTTAATTTTCTCATTCTTATAAATAAAAATTTTTTTATATCCAACTTTGTAACTATCATCTAAATAAAGGCTTTTCACATTACCTGAAAAAGTCCCTGTGTGGGTTCCAAAAACGATTTTCTTTTCATCTCGGTTAAAAAAGCCCGATAAAAAATACATAACCCATCCACCAAGAGCAACAAAAGTGGCAATAAATAACTTAATTAATCGCTTCATTCTAAATCACGCTTCAATTGTTCTAGAATATCAAAAGCTTTAAGAATTTCATCTTTTGAAATAGAAAAACTTTTTAGTGTTTGTTTTAATTGGGTCGAAGAAATTCCCGTCGTTCTCTCTAAATAAACAACTTCACAATATTCTTTTAAGAAATCAAATTTCCCCTCCCAGTCATTCCCTATGGCAAAAATATCCACATCATATTTTTCAACATCAATAATCTTTTGTTCCCAACTGGATTCAGGAATAACTAAGTCAACGCATTTAATATTCGCAACAATTTCTGCGCGTTGCTCATAAGGAATAACTGTTGTCTTCCCTTTCCCCGCATTAAATTCATCCGTGGAAACTGCAACAATCAATTTATCTCCTAACGACTTTAATCGTTGTAGTAACTTGAGATGACCAATATGAAAAAGATCAAAGGTACCATAGGTTATAACTGTTTTTGCCATAATTTGTTGCCTCTTATTTTCATAATACGATAAATAAAAACAAATGATTCTGTTATTAACACCATATAAGCTACGGAATATAATGAAATTTTATTAAATAAAATTAATAATCCCAAACCAACTATATGCAAAATTGATGCATAAATAACACTCAGATTAGCCTCTTTTGAATAGCCTAATGCACCTAAAAATGGATAACCTAACAAAATGCTAGGCACAACAATTAGCGAAGCGACTAAAAATATATTAAATACAGAGATAGATTCTACACCAATCTTCTGGGTAAAAAGAATTGCAAACACATCTTTTACAATAAAGAAAAGAGTAAATATACCCACGATATTTAGAAGAACTGATGCTTTAAAGATTTTTTTAAATAAACCAATATTTCGTTCTTTTGCAATATAGGGATATAACACCTGCGACAAAGGGGTATAAAATGCTTGTAATGCTTTATAAAGTTGATCAGCTATCGCATAGTAACCAACTATGGTATTTGAAGAAAACAAACCGAGAACAAATGAGTTTGCAGAAGTATACATACTCAAAGAAGCCCGGGATAAAAAGAATGTTGAACTTTGTTTAAAATAGAACCACAATGTTGAATATTTTTGCCAACGAATTTTTTGTTTTAAGGAAATATGAACAATCCATAATGAAATCACTGCGGCAATCACTAAGCCAAGACCATTAAATAAAGGAACGAATAAATAATCCGAATTTTCTTTTACAAAAAGGAAAATACATCCGGTAAACAAAAATTTCGCCACAATATTTACTATGGTAATGTATTTCATTTTTTCGATTCCTTGGAAATACCAAACAGGAAACAATGCCTGACCTACCACCCAAAGAAAACTTAAATAATAAACTGTTTTATCCTCAGAAAATCTATCTGATAAATAGATAATTAACGTTAATAATATTAATGATACCAACATTAATAAACATTTAATTATCATGACTGAGCTATAAACTTCTGTAAGTTTTACCCTATCATCTCGATAGATCGAAACATCTTTTGTTGCAGATAAATTAAAGCCGAAATCTACTAATATATTAAAAAAGATAATAAATGACTGCGCAAACATCACTAAACCATAAGTTCCCACATCAAGCACACGAACTAAATAAGGCAATGTTAGAAGTGGTAAGACATAGTTAACCATTTGTAAAATAGTTAATGAAAAGAAATTACCAAATAATCTCTTTTTATGCGCAGCTTCAATATTACTCATACTATTGATTAAAAACTCTTCTCATACTTCTTGCCAAAAAATTTAGCCATTAAAAACGCACTACCTTTCTTCAACCAATTAATTTTCTCACCATAAACAAATGGAATAGCTTTCACTTTTAATGGATTAGATTTTGAATATTGCTTCATCCATACGTTAAATAGTAATTCACTCACTCGACCATAAAAACGGGCGTGGAATGAAGAATATTGGTCTGAAGGAATACGTTTTTCTAATTCAAAAAGCACTGGGAATAACCAAGAACAATAGTTATTTACTAATTCTTTTGACATGATAAACATATTAAACATATGTCCACCACGCTGCTTCATTACCTCATCAAAACTTGCTAAAAAATCACCGCACTTTTCAGCGATAATGTCGCGAGTCACATCTAAATGCTCTGCATGTAATGTGTTTGCATAATGAGAATAGAGAGTTTCAATATAGTAATTACGACGTTTTGGCACAATTACATCATATTCTTCAAGCAGTTTTGAGGCTTCTTCGGTAGTTAAATATAAGGTTTCAAGTGGCTGATTACGACGCGCTAAACGGTTTTTCACACTAAAAAAGCGGCGATAGTGAATTAAACCTAAATAATCATTCACTAGATTCTTCCATGCCCAATAAAGTCCCGTTAATTCGCAGAAACTTGCATTTTTAGCAGAAATATTTTCACCAGTGTCATCACCTTGATAACCTAAATCTTGTTTGCCTAGTTTACCCACATGCAACGGTAAATACATGTTATCAGAAGGCATAAAATGCTGCTTATGAGTGGCGATGATAATTTTAATATCTTTATCCATTTTTATTACCAAACAGTGACTTCACTAAAACCCAAATAGAACCAATCAAACCACCCAGCACTGCACCAATTAAAAGTAGCAAAACTCGTTTCGGCCAATCTCTTTTTACCGGGTAATCCGGAGATGCCTGATAACTAAACGTATCTGCTTTTACTTCTTTTGTTTTTGCTAACAGTGGTTCCAGCTCTTTGAGTAATTCCGTTACCTGATAATATCTTGGCGGGTAAATCACGCCTTTCTCTTTAATAACATTAATCTGGGCTTTTAAATAATTCTCACCAAGCATGAAAAGATATGTACCGTCACTTAATTTAGAATCGGATAACGGAATTTTAGTTTCTGACATAGCTACGGCTTGAAGCGCAGTATCATTAGCCAAACCAAAAGATTTTGAATAGTCTTTTATTCCTGCCTCTTTTGCAATATTAAATGCATTATTCAAGTTTTCAAGCTGTACTGTTCTTTGAATGGTTAAGTCTCTTTCAAATTTTGTTTTTTCATAGTTTAAATCGGAAACGATTTCATTAAAGTAAATTAAGAAATTATCTAATTCCTGTTGATATGCAGATTGATTTGTAAAAGAAATAAACTGTTGTAGTGTTTTTTGCGCGTCCTCAGGCGTTTCTGCGCTAAAACTGATTCTTCGTCCCACTAAATCAGGTTCTTTTTTAGGATCCGGCTTCGTGATACTGATATCTTTGCTGATAAGCTCTGAAAGAATTGTTCTTTGAGATTCTTCATCTTCCCCTTTAGCCAATTTTTTATACCATTCGGATTGTATAAAAAACTCTCTACGTCTATCCAAAGATTCTGACAGTAAATTAAATTTTCCGAACAATCCGCTCGCTAGTGCACCAGCATCAAATTCCCCGCCTAAGATACGGGCGTATTCTTTACGTATATTAAAATAGTTTCCTAAATCAATGGTCTTTGGAGCAATCACCTCGGCTTTTGATGTCCATTGCTCCTTGGCGGTAAAAGCATAGATCCCAGCAATCAAGGTAAAAACAAAAGCGGAAAGAATAATCAAAACCTTCTTATCCCATAAAACTTTAATTAATTCAATAAGATCGATTTCATCATTGCGCTTTTCATTCAAAGAATGCTGATCTGTTACCATCGCAATACTCCCACATAATTCAAATAATTAAAAAATAAGCAAGGGCAATTCTAATGGTTTTTCCATCAATAACCAAGCTATATCTTCAAAATTTACACTTTCGAAAAACGCACTACTATCTGGTCAAAAATAATTTTCCCACAAAGCTCTTTTAGAAAAGACGTTAAAAGAGTATAATCCGTCCGTTTTGTTTCGTATTACCCAAGATTAGAGGAAAAAATGGCTAAAGAAGATTGTATTGAGATGCAGGGAACCATTTTGGAAACTCTGCCGAACACGATGTTTCGTGTCGAGTTGGAAAACGGTCATGTTGTGACCGCGCATATTTCAGGAAAAATGCGTAAAAACTACATTCGTATTTTAACCGGTGATAAAGTCACTGTTGAAATGACCCCTTATGATTTAAGCAAAGGGCGTATCATCTTCCGCAGCCGTTAATGGGTTCGCGTGATGAACACCAAGTCCGGTACTTGGTGTTTCGGTGAAACGCGAAAAATTTAGACCGCACTTTTTACCAGTCGGCGTTTGAGCACAACGCCTGCTCCCCGCAATAAAATCAGCACCGCACTTAACAGATACAACGGCATTGTACCCAATACGGCATAAGGCGTTTTGCCTTCTGTTGGGGCAATGCGGTGAGTCAGTACGGTTTCGGTAAATTGTGGCGCCTGCGCGACAATCTTGCCCTTTTCGTCAATAAAGACCGTAATGCCGGTGTTTGTAGCGCGAATCACCGGTTTGCCGGTTTCCAGTGCGCGCATTCTCGCCATTTGTAAATGCTGCCACGGACCAATGCTGTCGCCGAACCAAGCATCGTTGGAAATCGTTAGGATAAAATCGCTTTCCGCCGTCAGATTCTGTTGTAGCTGAGCGCCAAAAATAATTTCATAACAAATCGCTGGAGTAAATCGGCGATTTTTAGCCAACAGCGGCGGCTGAATTTTATCGCCCTGCTGGAAAGCCGACATCGGCAGATTAAACACAGTGCCCAGCGGACGCAATAAATGTTCCAGCGGTACATATTCACCGAAAGGTACCAGATGATGTTTACTGTAACGGTTTGCCGTATCGGGGCGATAAGGCAATGTCGGATTACCGATATTGATAATGGAATTTAATAGCTTACCGCGCGTTTCGTCTTCATACACCGTGCCGATAAGCAGCTCACTGCCCGCCCGTTGCGCCGCCTGTTGTAAGGTATCGAAAAACGGCCGAATCTCATTTTCCCACACCGGCAGCGCCGCCTCGGGCAGAATAATCAGATCAGTTTTCCCCAGCTGTTGATTGATTAATTTACTGTAAATCTCAAAGGTTTGATAAGCATAGGCGGGATCCCATTTCAAATTCTGTTCGATATTCCCCTGCACAAGGCTAATGTTCAGCGCTTTATCTTCCACCTTGCGCACATAATCCAAGTTGGAAGAAAGCGCGCTTAATCCGCCAATCACAAGCAGCAGAACAGTATGAGCCAGCGCGATATTCAGCTTTTTCGGCGCGTTCAGCAGTGCGGAAACGATACTGAAAAGCACCGCACTTACCCACATCACAAAAAAGCTCAGTCCTTCCACGCCGAACAGTGGCGCCAGCCCGGCAAAGGGGCTGTCAATCTGCGTATAACCGAATTGCAGCCACGGAAAACCGGTAAACAACCAGCCGCGCAAAAATTCGGTCAATGTCCAAATCACCGGAAAAACCGCCGCGCCACGCACCTGAAAGCGCTGCACCAAATAGGCAAACAGCAGCGGATATAAAGACAAATACGCCGCCAGCAGCGCCACCAGCAAATAGCTAATCAGCAGCGGCGCCCCACCGAATTGGTGAATACTGACGTGCAGCCAGTTTACGCCAAAAGTGAAAAAGCTCATTCCCCATAAAAAGGCACCGAAAAGTGCGGTCTTTTTTCGTTCCGTTTTTGCCACAAACAGCAAGCCGATTAACGATAGGTAAGCAACGCCCCACAGATCAAAAGGGGAAAAGGCGAATACGCCCAATCCCCCGCTGATTAACGCGATAAAATAGATAACATAATTTTTCATGAATGATCGTCAGTCTTTTCTTCCGCTTTTTCCATTTCCGCCAGCTGTGCATCCGGCACGGTCACACGCAGTTGGATAATACGGCGGCTGTCTGCCGAGGTTACCTTAAATTCCAGATTGTCCAACTTAATTTCCTCGCCACGTTTCGGCAGATAACCGAACGCCTGCATTACCACGCCGCCGATGGTATCCACTTCCTCATCGGCAAAGCGGGTGCTGAATTGTTGATTGAAATCATCAATATCGGTCAGGGCGCGCACGGTGTAGGTATGACGTGAGAGCTGGCGAATATCCACCACATCCTCCTCATCAAATTCGTCTTCAATATCACCAACGATCTGCTCCAGAATATCCTCAATTGTCACTAGCCCGGACACCGCCCCGAATTCGTCCACCACAATCGCCATATGAAAGCGTTCGGAACGGAAATCTTTCAACATACGATCCACTCGCTTGCTTTCAGGCACAATCACCGCCGGACGCAACAACGGCAACAAATCAAATTCTTGTGCATCGGAATGCAGAAATTTGAGTAAATCTTTGGCATGCAAAATCCCAGCGATATTGTCACGCTCACCGTTAATCACCGGGAAGCGGGAATGCGCGCTTTCAATAATGGTTTGCAGGCAAGAATCCTGATCCTGCGAGGTTTCAATAAAGATAATCTGCGAACGCGGGATCATAATATCGCGCACGCGCAATTCAGCGATTTCCATCACGCCTTCGATCATTTCGCGCGTATCCAGATCGATTAATTCATTCTGTTCGGAATCTCGGATCACTTCCACCAATTCGTCACGGTTTTTAAGTTCGCCTTGGAAAAAGCGTCCGAAAAGAGATTGGAAAAAATTTTTTTTAGCGGTATTTTCAGATTGGTTTGAATTTTCTTCGTTGTTCATAGTTTAGTTAAAACATTGCCGTCGTATCGACAGTGGAAAATTATCATATTTTATCATTGATCGCAAAATAAAAACGCCTCCGGATTTGCCGAAGGCGCAGTCATTATCAAACAACACTAGCAAAAGCGATATTCCGTCCAGTGGTGATACGGTTGTCCGGCTTTGCTGATGCCGCCAAAACGCAGCCATTCAGGATGATTCGGTGTATCCGGCAGCGCCTGGGTTTCCAGCGCGATGCCAGCATAGTCGGCATACTCGCCGCCATCACGATTCGGTGTGCCGGCAAGATAATTTCCGCTATATACCTGCAGTGCCGGCTGTGAAGTAAATACCTGCAAACTCACCGAACGGTCAAGTGCGGTCAGTATTGCGCAAGGTTTGTCCGTTTGCGGATTAAGCAAAAAAGCGTGATCATACCCTTTAGTAAGCCGCTGCTCTTCCTGCATAAAATCCAGCCCGATAGGCTTTTCTTCAGTAAAATCAAAGCTGGTATATTGTACCGATTTCAACGGCGCATTAGGAATACCGTCGCTGTCTACCGGTAAAAAATAATCCGCATTCAGCTGCAAAGCATGTCCGCGGATATCTGTACCGCGCCGCGCATCGTTTAAATTAAAATAGGCATGATTGGTCAGATTCAGCGGCGTATCGCGATCCGCCAGCCCGTCAAATGTTATCTGTACGCAGTTATCCTCGGTTAAACGATAGGTTACAGAAATCTGTAGATTGCCCGGAAAGCCCTGATCGCCGTGCGCTGAAAAAAGGCAAAAACGCACGAAATTTTCACCGCACTTTTCCACCGCCCAGCGCCGCTTATCAAACCCGTAGCCGCCGTGTAACTGATGCACGCCCTGATTGGCGGTAAGTTTCACCGTTTCAGCATTTAAGCGAAAACGCGCGCTGGCAATCCGATTGGCATAACGCCCGATGCTGGCTCCCAGATAAGCCTGCTGGCGCGGATAATCCGCCGGCTTACAACCCAGCAGCATTTCTCGCGCCTGCCCATTCACCGGCACGCAGCAAGAAAGCCAGCTGGCGCCCCAGTCCATAAGGCTAATGTGCATACCCGTGCCATTGGTTAAGGTGAAAATGCGAAACGGTCGACCGTCCGGCGCCGTCGCTTGTGCATACTCTCTTAACATACGCGGACTCCTTGTGAAGCGGTACATACATAAAAGTC
Source organism: Necropsobacter massiliensis (assembly GCF_000827595.2). GTDB lineage: Bacteria > Pseudomonadota > Gammaproteobacteria > Enterobacterales > Pasteurellaceae > Necropsobacter > Necropsobacter massiliensis. Next base: position 61,868 of record NZ_LN776180.1, read on the forward strand.
TTCTTTCAGCCCGGTTTGTTTTTCGTAATTATCGGCAATGATTTTACGCACCGCCTCCACTTTATCACCCGGCGCCAACGCCACGATACAACCGCCGAAACCGCCGCCGGTCATACGCGCCCCACCGCTGTCACCGATTGCGCGCTGCGCCAGTTCAACCAGATAATCAATTTCCGGCACGGTAATTTCAAAATCATCACGCATTGAGACATGCGATTGCGCCATCAGCTTGCCTAATCGGGATAAATCGCCTTGCTGCAAAGCCTCAACCGCTTCCAACACGCGCTGATTTTCGGTCACGACATGCTTCGCCCGTTTCGCTGTTTCCGCATCCAGTGCAATCAACGCCTGCTCTTGGCATTTGAACTGTTCAAGCGAAACATCACGCAACGCGCTAACCCCGAAAAATGCCGCGGCGCGCTCACACTGCCGACGCCGCGTATTATATTCGCCACTGACCAGATCATGTTTTACGTGTGAATTGACGATCATCACCGCCACATTTTCCGGCACCGGTGTCGGTGTGGCGGCAAGCGTGCGGCAATCAATCAGCAAGAGATGATCTTTTTGCCCCAGCGCGGAAATCAGCTGATCCATATTGCCGCAGTTGGCGCCGACAAATTGATTTTCCGCTTGTTGCCCGATCAACGCAATATCCGTATCAGTTAGCGGTAAATCGCCGAGCTGCTGACAGAATTTGCCAACCGCCACTTCCAGCGAGGCGGAAGAACTTAAACCGGCGGATAACGGCACATTTCCGCTGATAACCAAATCCGCTCCCTGCTTAAACGTCGGACAGCGCGCCTGAATAAATTTCACCACGCCGCGCACATAGCCCGTCCATTTTTCCGCCGTATTCGGCACAATTGCCTGCTCCAGAGAAAACGCATCAAACTGTTCAAAATCTGCCGCATAAACCCTAAATAGATTGTCTTCTCGCTTCGCACCGCTGATTGCCGTACCGTAATTAATCGCGCAAGGCATCACAAAGCCGTCGTTGTAATCGGTGTGTTCGCCGATAATATTCACTCGACCGGGCGCATAAACGGTCAGTTCACAAGTGCGGTTGAATTTTTCGTTAAATAGTCGCATTGCACTTTGTTGAGGTGTCATAATATTCTCCAAATAAATCAATATATTGAAAACACTGAAAGGTCGCCGTGATAGTTATTTTTGCGTATAATGCCGTTCGCTGAGTGCACGCAGACGCGCTGCCGCCTGTTCTGCGGTCAAATCGCGCTGACTTTCGCCCAACATTTCGTAGCCGACCATAAATTTGCGCACCGTTGCCGAACGTAATAACGGCGGGTAAAAATGCGCGTGCAGCTGCCAGTGTTCGTTGTTTTGATGGTTAAACGGTGCGGCATGAAAGCCCATAGAATACGGAAAAGACACTTCAAACAGGTTGTCGTATTTTGTGGTCAAGGTTTTTAGCGCCAATGCCAGATCGCGGCGCTGTGCTGCGTCCAACTCGGTTAGCCGCATAATATGCGCTTTCGGCAACAACAGCGTTTCAAACGGCCAGACCGCCCAATAAGGCACTAACGCCACCCAATGTTCGGTTTCCGTCACAATGCGTTCTTTCAGCGCCAACTCACGCCGGACATAATCAAGCAAAAGTACCGAACCATGCCGGTGCAGATAGTTGCGTTGTGCGATGTCTTCGCGCGCCACTTCATTGGGTAAAAAACTGTTAGCCCAGATCTGTCCGTGCGGATGCGGGTTTGAACAGCCCATTGCTGCGCCTTTATTTTCAAAAATCTGTACCCATTGATACTTCTCTCCGAGCTCATTCAGCTGTTGCTGCCACACCAAAATCACATCGTTGATTTCATCTACGCTGAGCAACGGCAGCGTTTTACTGTGATCCGGTGAAAAACAGATCACTCTGCTTTCCCCCCGTGCCGGTGCGGTTCTAAATAGCGGATCGACACTTTCCGGCGGCGCCGGCGTATCTTCCAGCAAGGCAGAAAAATCATTTTTAAAGACAAAAGGTTTGCGGTAAGTCGGGTTTTGTTCACCGCTAATTCGCGTGTTGCCCGGGCAGAGATAACAGGCAGGATCATAGCTTGGTTTATGCTCTTCCGCGGTTTTCTCCTGCTGCCCCTGCCAAGGGCGTTTGGCACGGTGGGGTGAGACCAACACCCATTGTTCCGTTAACGGATTATAACGACGATGCGGATGCTCGGTCGGGATAAATTGCTCTGTCATAATCACCTCTTATTGAAAACGGTTACAAAAATATTGTTGCATAAGATAACAGATAAAAAAAAATAAACCATTATCTAGATCACAAAATGAGTAAAAAAGTTGACCTTTTTTGTGAGTTTGATGTTATTTTTCAACGTAACCGCTTTCAATTTTAGCGATTTTGTATATCATATAAGCCTCGGATTAAGATAAAAATGCAGGAAAATGCTATGATTACGATTCGTGATGTGGCGGAACAAGCCGGCGTTTCGGTCGCCACCGTTTCCCGGGTATTGAATAATCATCCTTCATCCAGTAAAAAAGCACGCCTGGCGGTACAAAGCGCGGTGGAAAAACTGGGCTATCGCCCTAATGCCAACGCACAGGCGCTCGCCTTGCAAAATACGGAAACTATCGGTGTCGTGGTAACGGATGTGACCGATCCGTTCTTTGCCATTCTGGTCAAAGCGGTGGATAAAGTCGCCGAAGAACATCAAAAAACCATTTTAATCGGCATCGGTTATCATAATGCGGAAAAAGAACGCAAAGCCATTGATACGCTGCTGCGCAAGCGCTGTAGCTGTTTGGTGGTACATTCTAAAGCGCTCAGCGACGACGAATTGCGCGATTATCTGAGTAAAATTCCGGGCATGGTGATTATCAACCGCATCGTACGAGGTTATGAAAAGCGCTGCGTCAGTCTGGATAACCGAAAAGGCACCTTTTCTGCCACTGAAATGCTAATTGGTTTAGGGCATAAAAATATCGGTTACATCGGTTCCAATCATAAAATTACCGATGAAGCGGAAAGAATTGAAGGCTATTTGAGCGCACTTAAGCATTATGCGCTCTCGGTTAAAGCCCATGCTATCGCACACAGCAGTCCCGATTTTGAAGGCGGCGAGGAAGCGATGATCAATCTGCTCAGCTATAACTCCGATTTGAGCGCAGTAGTAGCCTATAACGACAGCATGGCTGCGGGCGCAATTTCCGTTTTGAGTGAAAACAACATCAATGTGCCGAAACAGTTTTCCATTATCGGTTTTGACGATATGCCGATTGCCAAATATCTGATCCCTAAACTTACCACGATTCGCTATCCTATTGATTTAATGGCAACTTATGCAGCTAATTTAGCACTAAGTTTAGTCGATAACACCATCAAAACCCCTGAACATATTCAGTTTAACCCAACCTTAGTCAGACGTTTTTCTACCGGCAATTTCACTTAAGACGTGATCTGCCTCACATTTTCCTGCATTATTTTGTAATCGCTTTCATAATTGTGAGAGCGATCACAGTCTTCCGACCGCTTTTCCTATATTCTCTAAGCCCAAGTTGCTCTGGTACCAGCTGAGATTAACAGAGTAATAGCAATCAACTGATCATCAATGTACTCAAGGAGTGTTTTTATGAAAAAAACAGTATTAAGTGCGGTCGCTTTAGCTGTAGGTTTGGGTGTTGCCGCCAGTGCGGCACAAGCGGCAACCCGTATCGGTGTAACCATTTACAAATACGACGATAACTTTATGTCATTAATGCGTAAAGAAATCGACAAAGAAGCGAAACAACTTGAAGGTGTTGAGTTGCTGATGAACGATTCGCAAAATGCACAATCCATTCAAAATGACCAAGTTGATGTATTACTTTCCCGCGGCGTGAAAGCCTTGGCAATCAATCTTGTTGACCCGGCGGCCGCACCGACCATTATTAATAAAGCCAAACCTGATAACATCCCGGTGGTCTTCTTCAATAAAGACCCGGGCGCCAAAGCCATCAGCAGCTATGAAAATGCCTATTATGTGGGGACTGACCCGAAAGAATCCGGCCTGATTCAAGGCGACCTGATCGCTAAACATTGGAAAGCCAATCCGGCGTATGATTTAAATAAAGACGGCAAAATCCAATATGTATTGTTGAAAGGTGAACCGGGTCATCCTGATGCGGAAGCGCGTACCAAATATGTGATCGAGCAGCTGAACGCGCAAGGCATTCAGACCGAGCAGCTGTTTATTGATACCGGTATGTGGGATGCAGCGATGGCGAAAGATAAAACCGACGCATGGTTATCCAGTTCCAAGGCAAACGATATTGAAGTGATTATTACTAATAACGACGGTATGGCAATGGGCGCACTGGAAGCAACCAAAGCGCACGGTAAAAAACTGCCGATCTTCGGTGTAGACGCCTTGCCGGAAGTGTTGCAGCTGATTAAAAAAGGCGAAATTGCCGGTACCGTGCTCAATGACGGTGTCAATCAAGCAAAAGCCGTCGTGCAGTTATCCGATAATCTGGCGCACGGTAAAGCAGCGACCGAAGGCACCAACTGGAATTTACAGGAACGCGTGGTGCGTATTCCTTATGTTGGTATTGATAACGATAATTTAGCCGACTTTTTAAAATAATCGTCGTAATCTTCAGGGGAGCGTCGTCTCCCCTTTTCTGTGAGGTTGGAGATGACAGTACACACTCAAACTCAAGACAGCGAAGTGCTGCTCACCATGACGGACGTCAGCAAATCCTTTCCCGGGGTTAAAGCGCTGGATCACGCCAATCTGACCGTCCGTTCGCATTCGGTGCACGCCCTAATGGGGGAAAACGGCGCGGGCAAATCCACATTGTTAAAATGCTTATTCGGTATTTATGCCAAAGATGAAGGCGAAATTCTATTTTTAAATCGCCCCGTTAATTTTAAAACATCGAAAGAAGCGCTTGAAAACGGCATTTCCATGGTGCATCAGGAGCTGAATCTGGTGCGTCAGCGCAATGTAATGGATAACCTGTGGCTGGGTCGTTATCCGTTGAAAGGTCCGTTTGTTGATCACGCCAAAATGTATCGGGATACTAAAGCGATTTTCGACGAGCTGGACATTCATATTGATCCGAAAGAAAAAGTGGCTAATCTGTCGGTTTCTCAAATGCAGATGATCGAAATTGCCAAGGCGTTCTCCTATAACGCAAAAATCGTAATCATGGATGAACCGACCTCCTCATTATCGGAAAAAGAAGTCGATCATTTGTTTAAAATTATCGGCAAGCTCAAAAATCGCGGCTGCGGTATTATTTATATCTCACACAAAATGGACGAAATTTTCAAGATTTGCGATGAAATCACCATTTTGCGCGACGGTAAATGGATCAACACCGTACCAGTCAAAGGCTCGACCATGGACAGTATCGTCGCCATGATGGTCGGACGTGAATTAACCCAGCGTTTTCCGGAAAAAACTAATACGCCGAAAGAAGTTATTTTGCAGGTTGAGAATCTGACCGCCAAAAATCAGCCGTCGATTCAAGATGTCAGTTTTGAACTGCGTAAGGGCGAAATCTTGGGCATCGCCGGTCTGGTGGGGGCGAAACGAACCGATATCGTCGAAACCATTTTCGGCGTGCGGGAACGCAGCGGCGGTTCAGTCAAGCTACACGGCAAAACTGTGAAAAATAACACCGCACTTGAAGCCATTAACAACGGTTTTGCGCTGGTGACCGAAGAACGCCGTTCCACCGGGATTTACGCCAACTTAAGCATTGAATTCAACTCATTGATTTCTAACATGAAATCCTATATCAGCTCATGGGGATTGCTCAGTAATAAGAAAATGAAAAGCGATACGCAATGGGTGATCGATGCGATGAATGTAAAAACGCCGTCTCACAGAACGACTATCGGCTCGCTGTCCGGCGGCAATCAGCAAAAAGTGGTTATCGGTCGTTGGTTACTGACCCAGCCAGAAATTCTGATGCTGGACGAACCGACCCGCGGGATCGATGTCGGCGCAAAATATGAAATTTATCAGTTAATCATGCAGCTCGCCCAAAAAGATAAGGGCATTATCATGATTTCCTCCGAAATGCCGGAATTATTAGGCATTACCGACCGTATTCTCGTGATGAGTAACGGTAAGGTCGCCGGCATAGTGGAAACGGCGAAAACCTCGCAGGAACAGATTTTGCAGCTTGCTGCCAAATATTTATAACAAGCGTAAAAAGGAATATAGTTATGGCTGTTAAACAAAATAAAACGTGGGACTTTTTTAAACAAAACGCGATTTACTTCGTGTTGCTGCTTCTGCTGTTAATCATTATCTCGCAGGATCCGACATTTTTAAATCTGATGAATTTCAGTAATATTCTGACCCAATCCTCCGTTCGTCTGATTATCGCATTGGGCATTGCTGGCTTGCTGGTGGTGCAAGGTACCGACTTGTCTGCCGGTCGTCAAGTCGGGTTGGCGGCGGTGGTTTCGGCGACTATGCTGCAATCAATGGAAAATATGAACCGCGTATTCCCGGATTTACCGGAAATGCCGATTCCGCTTGTTATTCTGCTGGTGTGTGCGGTCGGTGCCGCTATCGGTCTGCTCAACGGGTTCGTTATTGCGGTGTTAAACGTTACTCCGTTTATCGCCACCATGGGAACCATGATTATTGTGTACGGTATCAACTCGCTTTACTATGACGCGGTGGGTTCCTCCCCAATCGCCGGTTTTACTGAAAACTTCTCCACCTTCGCACAGGGATTTTTCCGACTCGGTTCCTTTAAGTTATCCTACATCACTATTTATGCGGTGATTGCGACGATTATCATGTGGATATTGTGGAACAAAACCCGCTTCGGCAAAAATATCTTCGCTATCGGCGGCAATCCTGAAGCAGCGCGGGTTTCCGGCGTCAATGTCGTTCGCAATCTGCTGGTTATCTACACCTTAGCCGGCGTATTCTATGCCTTCGGCGGTATGTTAGAAGCCGGTCGTATCGGCAGCGCAACCAATAACCTGGGTTTTATGTATGAAATGGATGCCATTGCAGCCTGCGTGGTGGGTGGCGTGTCCTTTGCTGGCGGTGTCGGCACCATTATCGGAGTGGTAACTGGGGTACTAATCTTCACTGTGATCAACTACGGTTTAACCTACATCGGCGTCAACCCTTACTGGCAATACATTATCAAAGGCAGCATTATTATTCTGGCAGTGGCAATTGACTCGCTTAAATACGCGAAGAAAAAATAATCGCCACAGTTGCCAAAAGATGCCCTATCCGATTAAAAAATAACAAAAAAACACCGCACTTTAATGTAAAGTGCGGTGTTTTTTCACAACAATTTTAGCAAGCGCAGAACCGCGATGATGACGGCAAAATGCGCTGTTTACCGCTGATTGAGCTACTTAGCGAGGATATTCTGTAATGCTTGATAAACGCTTTGTGCCTGAACGCCAGATAAGGCATTGCCGTTTTCATCAGAAATGACCACCGCACTTTGCTTGCCGAGCGAACTGAGCTGCATAGAATAGGTACCTTTTTCTAAATCGGGCTGTGTTACCCCAAAACGCAACCATTCCTGCGCATCCAGCGGTTTATATTTTAATTCGCGATAACCACGACCACCGTTTTCCGATTCGATTGCAAAACCGAGCAGAGACAATGTTTCACCCAATCTTGCCCAAGCATAATTAAAATCCGCAGCCAACACCAACGCCGCGCGTCCGTTGGCATCTGTCGTCAATGCAGACTGCACCGGTGTGCGCACCGCATTATGTAAATCTTGCTGCTGTTTGCGGTATGCTGAATTCAGCTCGCCGATCAATTGATTCAAGCGATCCGAACTATAGCGTTGCTTATCGGTGGCATTCGGCGTAAAAATAATGCCGTCACGTTTCATTTGTTGCACGGAAACGGTCAAGGCGCTTGCATCACGGGTGGCGACCTGTTCAATGCGATAACGGATTTGGGTATCGCCCACCTCATCGGCGCGCCCAGTCGGTGCCCAGTCGGTCAAAATCTGACTATTTTCCGCCGAATAAGTAATCCCCTGTTCTTTCAGCAGGCGTTCCACCTGTTTTAAATTATAGACATTCTGCTTCTCCAGCGGATAAACAATCAGCGAACGCTCGCCGTCAAATTGCGCAATTGAATTATGAATCATCGCGATCGGCATTGTCGGCGGGCGAATATCCACGGGTTGACCTGGTTGAATATTCACCTGCGGTAACTGATAGGTTTGATCCTGTTGCGGCAGATTCACACCGCCGCTTGCCAGCGGTGCAAAGGCAGGCAGTTCACGGCTTTTTTCTTCAAAATTATCATTTGACTGCTGCTTACTCTCGTTACTTGCGGAACAAGCTGTCAGAGTTGCTAAAATCGTTGCGGTAAGTAACCACTTTTTCATACATTTATTCCTCAGGTTTAAGTCGACACGGATTGCGCCGTCTTTCGCGATATTTTCGTCACTGTTTGACAATAAAAGAAACAAAAAGTTTAGGGTCTGCATTCATGCGGCAGACCCTAAAATAACAACATCGTCGGTTTATAACAGACCGGCACTGTGCAACGCTTCGATCACTTTCGGCTGGGCGGCATCACTTAAAGTCGTCAGCGGCAAACGCAGTACCGGTTCCGGAATCAGCCCGAGTTTATAACACGCCCATTTCACCGGAATCGGGTTAGATTCAATAAACAGGTTTTTATGCAGTGCCATTAAGCGTTGATTGATTGCCTCCGCCTCATCAAATTTACCCGCCAGCGCAAGATTGCACATTTTCGCCATCTCCGCCGCCGCCACATTATTGGTAACGGAAATTACGCCCTCACCACCAGCTTTCATGCTCTCCAGACCGGTCGCATCGTCTCCGCTTAATACAATAAAATCTTCACCGGCAAGCCGTTTAATTTTCGCCACGCGGCTGACATCGCCGGTCGCTTCTTTAATCGCCACGATATTTTTTACTTCAGACAACCGCCCCACAGTTTCCGGCTGCATATCACTGCCGGTACGCCCCGGCACATTATAAAGAATCTGCGGTAAATCGGTACACTCGGCAATGGCTTTAAAATGCTGGTACATGCCTTCCTGTGTCGGTTTATTATAATAAGGTACCACGGACAAACATCCCGCCACACCGCTGTCGTTTAACAGCTTCGTCATGGTGATCGCTTCACTGGTCGCATTCGCACCGGCGCCAGCGATCACCGGAATACGTCCGGCAGCGAATTCGACGGTTTTTAAAATAGTTTTCACGTTTTCTTCAATGCTTAAAGTGGCGGATTCACCGGTGGTGCCGACCGAAACAATGCCGTGCGTACCTGCCGCTACATGATATTCAACCAGTTTTTCCAATGCGTCGAAGTCCACTTCGCCATGGTTATCCATCGGTGTGACCAACGCGGTAATACTACCGTAAAATAAAGGATTATTTGCAGCCATAAAAACCTCCCGATTTATTTTTGTTATTCGTGCTGAGTTTGCTTGAAAAAGTTTCTTTAAGATCGCTAAAATAGCCATAATTTGCAAGCGATTTTTTCTATTTTTTAGATATGGCACAACTTTTTTAAGGAGATTTTAAATGAACCGTTTAAAAGCCGGCGATGTCGCACCGCACTTTTGTTTACCGAACCAGCACAATACTTCGGTTTGCCTGACGGATTTTCAGGGCAAAAAAGTTTTGGTTTATTTCTATCCCAAAGCGCTGACCCCGGGCTGTACCACCCAAGCCTGCGGACTACGCGACAGTAAAAGCGAGCTGGACAAATTCGGCGTAGTGATTTTAGGCATCAGCCCCGACAGTCCGAAAAAATTAGCGACTTTTGAACAGAAAAAAGCGCTGAATTTTACTCTGCTGTCCGATGCGGAGCATCAGGTTGCCGACCAGTTCGGCGTATGGGGAGAGAAAAAATTTATGGGTCGCACCTTTGACGGCATTCACCGCATCAGCTTTTTGCTTGACGAACAGGGCAAAATCGAACACGTCTTTGACAAATTTAAAACCACCGATCATCATCAGGTGGTGTTGGATTATCTACTCCAAAAACAAGCCGAAAAATAACCGCACTTTACTATGCGCCGCCGTAAACCGCGCGGCGCATTTTTTATGTTACCGGCGCTTACAGCTCGCCAGAATGTCTAACTGCGGTTGGTAAACCGAGGTTTTCAGATTCATGTCCATCATGCCGATAACGGTGCTAAACAGGTTGTCATGGGAAAAGGTTTGTGTTTTCGCTGTTTCTCGCAGGCAATTTAAATCAACGCCTTCATTCTTTTTCCAAGTATTTGAAAACCAGAAGATCATCGGTACCCGCGTTTGCTGTTCCGGTGCGATAGCGTAAGGTGTGCCGTGTAAATACATACCGTTTTCACCCAGCGATTCGCCGTGATCAGAGACATAATAAACCGCACTTTCCAGATCGTCACGATGCTCTAGCTTACTGATGACCGTATTTAAGAAATTATCAATATATAAAATGCCGTTATCATAGGTATTCACCAACTGTGCATTGCTGCAATTTTGAATCTGATTGGTATCGCAAGTGGGCAGAAATCGGCGATATTCCGGCGTGTAGCGTTCATAATAAGTCGGGCCGTGATTGCCGATGGTATGCAAAATCAGTACCGTATCTTTTGTGCTTTCATTCAAAATCTTATCAAAATCCCGCAGCAATACTTCATCCAAACATTCGCCCTCGGTGCAATAGTCTTTCAGCGTCATATTCACGGTTTCGTTCGGCACGCGAAGACAAACACCTTTGCAATCGCTGTTGTTATCCAGCCAGAAAATATTGACACCGGCACGCTGCAATACATCCAGCAGATTATCCATTTTTTCCGCTTTCGAGCCGTTATACTGCTCTTTGTTTAAATAAGAGAACATGCAAGGAACCGATACTGCCGTGGCCGTGCCGCAGCTGGTTACTTGTCTGAAATTAATCACATCATCACCGCGCGCTGCCAATTGCGGCGTGGTCTGGCGCACATAACCGTTTAATCCCCAGTTTTGTGCGCGGGTGGTTTCACCGACGACAATCACGGTGAAATGGCGATACGGATCCGGTTTTGCCTGCCGCGCATCCAGACCGATTTGTTCATAAGGGCGGTTCGCATCACGCAGACGTTTGATTTCATTTATGCCGGCGGTAATAAAATTCGACGGCAGGATTAAATTGACCACCGGTTTGTTATTGCGCACAAACGCGGCATAATCCTGATAAAAAAACTTCGCAATGCCCACAATCACCAATGCGGACAGTACAACCGCTCCGATTCGGTAGGCGATTTCCATAAACCAGCGACGATAATCTACCTTCACCGCAACGTATACTAAAGCGGGAATCAGGCCGAATACCGCCACCCATAAGAGATATTGCCAGGTTACCATGCGCGCGCTTTCCGCCAGCGTGGTCTGCAACACATTTTCCAGCATATCAGTGCTGAAATAGACGTCTAAAAACACTTCGCTGTAGGCAATCGCGGCACTGATTATCAGCAACAACGGCATAAGGATTTTATGCAGCAGCGGCAATGCCAACAGCTGAAACACCGCATTCAGGGTAAAGAAAACAAAGAACGGTACGGTCAATAAAAAATAGTCTGCCGCTTTACCGTCAAACGGATGGAGTGCCAGTACCTTGCTATAAAAGGCGTAATTCAACACTAAGGTAAAATACAGTGCCGTCAGGGCAATCAGCGTGGAACTACGACAATGAAAGCGTAACAATCGAAACATAAAAAATCCTAATAAATTCACGGAATACTACGTCGGGATTAGACGAAAGGGGAAAAGAAAAGTTCGCACGGGAAAAAGATATTTCAAACGCGGAACTTTTTTATATTCGACAGGAAAAACGACGGATAAAAAAACCGCACTTTAAAAGTGCGGTCGATTTTTTCATTGTTTTTACGCTTAATGCGTGCTGGTGCTGGTCGTGGTGCGGTTAGCACGTTTGCGATCCATTTCCGTTAAGAGTTTTTTACGGATGCGGATCGAAACCGGCGTGACTTCCACCAATTCATCATCATCAATAAATTCAATCGCCTGTTCGAGGGAGAACTTAATCGGTGTGGTCAACTGAATCGCATCATCTTTACCGGAGGCGCGCATATTGGTCAACTTTTTGCCTTGCAGACAGTTAACGGTTAAGTCGTTGGAACGACTATGAATACCGATAATCTGCCCTTCATATACTTCCACCCCGTGATCAATCATCAGTTTACCACGTTCTTGTAAGCCCCATAGCGCATAAGCAAGCGCTTTGCCGGTCGCATTGGAGATTAACACCCCATTTTTACGCTGACCGATTTCGCCCGCTTTAACATCGTCATAATGGCTGAATGTGGAATAAAGCAATCCGGTTCCGGATGTCATGGTCATAAATTCATTGCGGAAACCGATTAAACCGCGGCTTGGGATCACATATTCCAAACGGGTGCGACCTTTGCCGTCCGGGATCATGTCTTTCACTTCACCTTTGCGGATTCCAAGGGCTTCCATTACCGCGCCCTGATGCTGTTCTTCGATATCAATGGTGACCTGCTCAAAGGGCTCTTGCTTACGCCCGTTTTCTTCTTTGTAAATCACCTTCGGACGAGAAACCGCCAATTCATAGCCTTCACGGCGCATATTTTCGATTAATACGGAAAGATGCAATTCACCACGACCGGAAACTCGGAATTCGTCCGGATTTTGCGTTTCTTCCACGCGCAATGCCACGTTATGCACCAATTCTTTATTCAAGCGTTCCAAAATCTGACGGGAAGTGACGAATTTGCCCTCTTTTCCGCAAAACGGTGAGGTATTCACGCAGAAGAACATGGTGACTGTCGGTTCATCCACAGTCAGCGCTGGCAAGGCTTCCACGTTATTAATATCGCAAACGGTATCGGAAATATTCAGCTCGCCAAGCCCGGTAATCGCGACAATGTCGCCCGCCTGCGCCAAATCTTCTTCATAGCGCTGCAAGCCTAAATGCCCCAGCACCTGACCGATTTTACCGTTGCGGGTTTTACCTTCGCTGTCGATAATCGTCACCGACTGATTCGGTTTGACCGTGCCGCGTTTAATGCGTCCAATCCCGATAACGCCCACATAGTTGTTGTAATCCAGTTGGGAAATCTGCATCTGGAACGGTGCATTCAGTTCCACTTTCGGCGGTTCGACATATTTGACAATAGCTTCAAACAGCGGTGTCATATCCGTAGCCAGCGCGTCGTGTTCCAGACCGGCAACGCCGTTTAGCGCCGACGCGTAAATAATCGGGAAGTCCAGCTGTTCGTCCGTCGCTCCCAAATTCACGAACAAATCAAAAACCTGATCCACTACCCAATCCGGACGCGCGCCCGGGCGATCCACTTTATTGATGACGACAATCGGTTTTAGTCCGTGTGAAAAGGCTTTTTGCGTAACGAAACGGGTTTGCGGCATCGGACCGTCAAACGCGTCCACCACTAAAAGCACGCTGTCCACCATGGAAAGTACGCGTTCCACTTCACCGCCGAAATCCGCGTGTCCCGGCGTATCCACGATATTAATGCGATAATCGTTCCAGTTGATTGCGGTATTTTTCGCCAGAATGGTAATTCCGCGTTCTTTTTCCAAATCGTTGGAATCCATAACTCGTTCGTCGGCGTCGGTACGGCTGGCTTCCAACGTACCGGATTGTTGCAAAAGTTTATCCACCAGCGTCGTTTTACCGTGGTCAACGTGAGCAATAATTGCGATATTACGCAATTTGTTAATATCAATTGTCTCTGTCATTTGTATTCTTAATCATTCAATATAAAGGTATTCTTGAAGTAACGGACAATGCGCAATGTGTGGGCATTATTCGAAAGGTCGCAGATTATACAACTTTTTCCGCCAGCGGGCTATTAAATAATACGGCTCCAGATGATGGTGAACCGGGTATAAATTCAATAAAAACAAGTTTAATTAAAACAAATATAAAAAATCAATATTAAAGTAAATAAAAAAACATAAAATCAATAATTTTATTAACAATCTTCAAACTGACGTTTGTTTTTTATAAATGATATGTTATTTTTAGCAACGTGCTTTATAATACACAACACTCGATTTCACCCATCTTATTTATAGAGGATCATCTTATGTCAAATGCAGCTGCTGTTGCGAATGTATTCAAACTGATCGAAGAAAACGATATTAAATTCGTTCTTCTGCGATTTACCGATATCAAGGGCAAAGAACATGGCGTTTCGCTGCCTGTCAGTTTGGTCGATGAAGACCTATTCGAAGACGGTAAAATGTTCGACGGCTCGTCTGTGGAAGGTTGGAAAGCCATTAATAAAGCAGATATGCTGTTAATGCCGATCGCAGAAACCGCTGTCGTCGATCCTTTCGCACAAATCCCGACATTATCCCTTCGTTGTAGCATTTACGAACCGAGCACGATGCAAAGTTATGATCGCGACCCGCGCTCAATCGCCACCCGTGCGGAAAACTATATGCGCGCCAGCGGAATCGCCGATAATGTATTCTTCGGTCCTGAACCGGAATTTTTCCTCTTTGATGATGTGCGTTTTGAAGCATCTATGAACGGCAATTCCTATGTAGTTGACGATATTGAAGCCGCGTGGAACACCAACAAACGCTACGAAGGCGGCAACAACGCTTATCGCCCGCTGAAAAAAGGCGGCTATTGCGCCGTGGCGCCAAACGACAGCGCACACGATCTGCGTTCCGAAATGTGTCTGTTGCTGGAAGAAATGGGCTTAGTGATCGAAGCGCATCATCATGAAGTGGCAACCGCCGGACAAAATGAAATCGCCACCCGTTTTAATTCGCTGACCTTAAAAGCCGATGAAACGCAAATTTACAAATATGTGGTCCAAAACGTCGCTGCCGAACACGGTAAAACCGCCTGTTTTATGCCAAAACCGATTACCGGCGACAACGGCTCGGGCATGCACTGTAATATGTCGCTGAGCAAAGATGGCAAGAATATTTTCCAAGGTGATAAATATGCCGGTCTTTCCGAAACCGCGCTGTATTATATCGGCGGTATTATCAAACATGCAAAAGCGCTGAACGCTTTCACCAATCCGTCCACCAACTCCTACAAACGGTTAGTGCCGGGATTTGAAGCGCCGGTATTGTTAGCTTATTCCGCCAGCAACCGTTCCGCCTCAATCCGTATTCCGGCCGTCACTAGCCCGAAAGCGATTCGTATTGAAGCCCGTTTCCCGGATCCATTGGCAAATCCATATTTAGCCTTCTCCGCATTGTTAATGGCGGGTCTGGACGGCATTATCAATAAAATCCACCCGGGCGATGCCATGGATAAAAATCTTTATGATCTACCGCCGGAAGAACTAAAAGAAATCCCTGCGGTATCCAGTTCGTTGGAAGAAGCGCTCAACAGCCTGGAAAAAGATTATGAATTCTTAATTCAGGGCGGCGTGTTCAGCAAAGAATTCGTGGATACCTTTATCGCAATAAAACGCAAAGAAGTGGAACGCCTGAATATGACACCGCACCCGGTGGAATTTGAAATGTACTACGCCTAAGCGCCGTATTCTCGATAAACGCTTGTCTCAATCCGCACCTGCATGTTACACAACAATTCAAGGTGCGGATTTTTTACACTTATTATCCTGCTTTATCTTATTTATCGGCTAAAATCACCGCTCTTTTCGGTGCGGGATAGCCTTCAATGGTTTTACGATGATCCTGCGGGTCAAGAAAATCGATCAGACTTTCATTTTCCAGCCAATCGGTTTTGCGTTGCTCCTGCAAGCTGGTAACCGCCACATCCACACAGCGGACATGCTCAAATCCCGCTTTTTCCAGCCAGTTAATCAATGCCGCCACGGAAGGAATAAAATACACGTTTTTCATTTTGGCATAGCGATCCGCCGGCACCAACACCGTGTTCACATCGCCGTCCACCACCAGCGTTTCCAGCACCAACTCACCGCCTTTGCGCAGCTGATTTTTCAGCTGGGTAAGATGATCGAGCGGAGATTTGCGGTGATACAGCACGCCCATAGAAAACACCGTATCAAACACGCCCAACGGCTGCATTTGTTCAATGCCGAGCGGTATCAGGCTGGCGCGACGGTCATTGTTCAGTAATTTACGCACCGCTTCAAACTGGCAGAGAAACAGTTCAGTCGGATCAATCCCCACTACCATTTTGGCACCTTCGCCGACCATACGCCACATGTGATAACCGCTGCCACAGCCGACATCCAACACAAGGCGATCCTGCAACGGCGCCAAATGCGGCAACACCCGTTCCCATTTAAAATCCGAGCGCCATTCGCAGTCAATATGAATGCCGTGCAAATGATAAGGTCCTTTGCGCCACGGCATTAACTGTTTGAGATGATGAATAATACGCTGCCGTTCGCCTTCAGACAGCGCCAAATCGCTTTCGGATCTGACCGCACTTTTCAGCTCAATGCGTTCAGCCGTCAAGTGCGGTAGAAAATCAATGAGTTTCGCCCATTTGGCGTAATCGCCGTGCGTTTGCTTTTCCCATTGTTTCAATTGCAGCGGTAAAGTTTCAAGCCACGGCGATAACTCGCTGACGGCGATTTGTTGATAAAAAGGACGAAAATCAATCATAATGCCTCTTTATACGCTTTTTTTGCCTGCTCAAAACGGTTGATAACCGCCTGCTCCGGTGCGCCGGAAAGCAGGGATACCGCCATAATCGTCAGACAAGCCAAACCGAATCCCGGAATCATTTCATACACTTCGTGCCACGCACCGCTCGGCGCAAACACGCTTTTCCAGCAGAACACCGTCAGCGCACCGACCAACATTCCCGCCATTGCCGCAGATGCCGTCATGCGTTTCCAAAACAAAGAAAACAGCACCACCGGTCCGAATGCGCTACCGAAGCCCGCCCACGCGAACTGCACCAGCTGCAACACTTTGCTGTTTTCATCCTGCGCAATCCAAATGGCGATAGCCGCAATCAGCAGCACCATCGCACGCCCCAACCAAACCAGCTCTTTTTCCGATGCCTGCGGGCGAATAAAGCCTTTGTAAAAATCTTCACTAATCGCGCTGGAAGAAATCAACAGCTGACAGCTCAGGGTACTCATCACCGCCGCCAGAATAGCGGACAGCAGCACACCGGCAATCCAAGGGTTGAACAGCAATTTCGCCAACTCAATAAACACCTGTTCCGGCTCATGATTGACCGTTGCCGCCACCTGCGATTGGGCATAAAAATAGGCGATCCCGAAAAACCCGATCCCTATGGCACCAAGCAAACAGAGAATCATCCACGTAATGCTGATCCGGCGCGCCTTGGTTAAGGATTTTACGCTGTCCGCCGCCATAAAACGCGCCAAAATATGAGGCTGACCGAAATAGCCCAGCCCCCATGCGGCAAGGCTTAACAAGCCCCAGGTTGTGGTGCCACCAAACATATCGGTAAAATCCTTATGTGCTACATTTTCTGCCTGATTTAACACCGCACTTAATCTGTCAACGCCGCCCAACGTAATCATCACCATCACCGGCGTGAGAATTAATGCGAAAATCATCAAAGTGGCCTGAATGGTATCCGTCCAGCTGACCGCCAGAAAGCCGCCGATAAAGGTATAAGCAATGGTGGCTAAGGCGCCGTACCAAAGTGCGGTAGAATATTCCACAGAAAACAGGTTTTGAAATAATTTCGCACCGGCAACCACACCGGAAGCGCAATAAATCGTAAAAAAGATCAAAATCACCGAAGCGGAAACAATTTTCAGCGCACGGCGATCAGTACCGAAACGGTGATGAAAATACTCTGGCAAGGTTAAGGCATTGTTGTTGATTTCGGTATAAACCCGCAGCCGCCCGGCAACCAACAACCAGTTTAAATATGCCCCTAAGGTCAGCCCGATAGCAATCCAGCCTTCCACCAGCCCCGCCAGATAAACCGCGCCGGGCAGCCCCATTAGCAACCAGCCCGACATATCCGAAGCCCCCGCCGACATCGCGGTGACAAAACTGCCTAATCGGCGTCCACCTAGAATATAATCGGACAAACTATGAGTATAATAATATGCCAGAACCCCTATCAGTAACATCCCCAAAATATACACAACAAACGTAATCAGCGTCGGATCCCATCCAAACATCACGACCTCACAAAACATATTTTATATTATAAAAATTTGACAAAGGTCGCATTTTACCCTATTTGGTACTATTATTCTATTTCCCTTTTCGCTAGACTAACGTCCGGTAGATAATAAATTTTAATTCATGTTTAATTATGGAATCTGTTGAATTATTAGTGAACGTAACGCCGAACGAAACCCGTATCGCGTTAGTTGACACAGGGATTTTAAAAGAAGTTCATATCGAGCGTCAGGCAAAACGGGGTATCGTCGGCAACATTTATAAAGGGCGGGTCACTCGAGTCCTGCCGGGAATGCAATCGGCATTTGTGGACATCGGGCTAGAGAAAGCCGCCTTTTTACATGCTTCGGATATCGTTTCCCACACTGAATGCGTCGATGAAAACGAGAAAAAACAATTTATCGTCAAAGACATTGCCGAATTAGTGCGCGAAGGACAGGATATCGTGGTGCAAGTGGTAAAAGACCCGCTCGGCACCAAAGGCGCACGGCTGACCACCGATATTACGTTGCCTTCCCGCTATTTGGTATTTATGCCGGAAAACAGTCATGTCGGCGTCTCACAACGTATTGAAAGCGAAGCGGAACGCGGACGTTTAAAAGAACTGGTACTGCCGCTGTGCGATGAGCTGGGCGGGTTTATCATTCGTACCGCCGCCGAAGGAGCGACGGAAGAAGATCTGAAACAAGACGCAGATTTTCTCAAGCGTTTGTGGCGAAAAGTGATGGAACGGCGCGGCAAATATCCGACGCGTTCCATGCTATACGGCGAACTGGCGCTAACCCAACGAGTGCTGCGGGATTTTATCGGTGCCGGTTTGGAAAAAATCCGCATCGATTCAAAATTGTGTTTTACCGACGTAAAACAGTTCACAGAAGAATTTATGCCGACTTTAACGGATAAACTGGTGCTGTATTCCGGCAGCCAACCGTTATTTGATGTCTATGGCGTAGAGACGGCCATTCAAACCGCCCTGGATACCCGCGTGAATTTAAAATCCGGCGGTTATCTGATCATTGAACAGACCGAAGCCATGACTACGATTGATATCAATACCGGCGCATTTGTCGGTCATCGTAATCTGGAAGAAACCATCTTCAACACCAATATTGAAGCAACTAAAGCGATTGCCCAGCAGCTACAGTTACGCAATCTGGGCGGGATTATCATTATTGATTTTATTGATATGCAAACCGAGGAACACCGCGCCCGCGTGCTGGAATCGCTACAGGAAGCGCTGTCCAAAGATCGGGTAAAAACCAGTGTCAACGGCTTTACCCAACTCGGATTGGTGGAGATGACCCGCAAGCGCACGCGGGAAAGTCTGGAACACGTATTATGCGGCGAATGCCCTGCCTGCAAAGGGCGCGGTCGAGTCAAAACGGTGGAAACCGTCTGTTACGAAATCATGCGCGAAATTATCCGCGTGCATCATTTATTTTCCAGCGAACAGTTTGTGGTATATGCCTCAAGAGCAGTGGCGGATTACTTAATCAATGAAGAAAGTCACGGCTTAGTGGCGGAACTGGAAGTGTTTATCGGCAAACAGATTCAAATCAAAACCGAAGTGTTTTATCATCAGGAGCAATTTGATGTTGTCGTGATGTAAGTGCGGGCATGAAAAAGTGAGAAAAATGCACCGCACTTTTCTTCCGACCGAACGCATACACTGCTCGTCCGTTTATCCGAAAATTTTATTTAATTATTACATGATCAGCATAACGAATCGGCAATCCCGGTCTTCCGCCTGTTCAGCGCTCAAGGGGCGGGCTGATCACCAACTCATGAGAGATTTATGTTAAACAAAGTAACGCAAACCCTGCTGGGTCAAAGCCATTTATCATTGCAGGACTTACCCAATATATTTGATCGGCTTTGCCAGCGCGATATTGATTATGCGGATCTGTATTTTCAGCTCAGTCAGGATGAAAACTGGGTATTGGAAGACGGCATCATTAAAGAAGGTGGTTTTCATATTGATCGCGGCGTCGGCGTGCGCGCTGTCAGCGGCGAAAAAACCGGCTTCGCCTATTCCGATCAGATTAATCTGACGACTTTACAGCAATGTGCCGATGCGGTGAAGGGCATCGCGCAATCACAGGCACCACGCTTGATCACGCCGCAAGCGTTTAATCCGCTCAAGCCGACCTTACGCTATGCTGCACTGAATCCGCTCAATAGCCTCAGCAACACACAAAAAATTGAACTGCTGCAATTGGTGGATCGCAGCGCACGGGCGGAAGACCCGCGGGTCACGCAGGTATCGGCGGGATTAAGTGCGGTATATGAAGAAATATTGGTCGCCGCAACCGACGGCACGCTGGCAGCCGATATCCGCCCGCTGGTACGCCTGTCGGTTTCCGTGCTAGTAGAACAGGACGGCAAGCGCGAACGCGGCGGTGCCGGTGCTGGCGGACGCTTCGCGCTGGATTGGTTCCTCCAGCCTTATCAAGGCGAAATTCGTGCCGTTTATTTTGCTAAACAGGCGGTTCGCCAAGCCTTAATCAATCTTAGCGCCGTGGCGGCACCGGCCGGTGCAATGCCGGTAGTGTTAGGCGCAGGCTGGCCGGGCGTATTGTTGCATGAAGCGGTGGGACATGGTTTAGAAGGCGATTTCAACCGTAAGCAAAGCTCGCTGTTCAGCGGTAAAATCGGTGAACTGGTCACCTCACCGCTATGCACGATTGTCGATGACGGCACCCTGCCAGATCGCCGCGGTTCGCTGACAATTGATGATGAAGGTGTGCCAAGCCGCTGCAATGTACTGATCAAAGACGGTATTTTGCAAAGCTATATGCAGGATAAAATGAATGCGCGTTTAATGGGAACGCAACCAACCGGCAACGGGCGCCGCGAAAGCTACGCTCACCTGCCGATGCCGCGCATGACTAATACCTATATGCTGGCGGGGAAAAGCAAATTTGACGAGTTAATCGCCTCCGTTGAACGCGGCATTTTCGCCCCGCACTTCGGCGGCGGACAAGTGGACATCACCTCGGGCAAATTCGTTTTTTCCACCTCGGAAGCCTATTTAATCGAAAAAGGCAAAATTACCAAACCGGTAAAAGGCGCTACTTTAATCGGCAGCGGCATTGAGGTAATGCAAAATGTCTCCATGGTGGCGGACAATGTTGAACTGGATCACGGCATCGGCGTGTGCGGAAAAGAAGGACAAAGCGTACCGGTCGGCGTCGGTCAGCCGGCATTAAAAATCGACAGAATTACCGTCGGCGGCACCAATTAACGAATTTTTATTCATTAATTTGACTAGATATTCATTTAGGATTATGCTGAAAGCAAATTCCATCCGCTATGTAAAATAAGGACAACCACATGAATACCTATACCAGACAAACTTTCGATCAAGTGATGATCCAGAATTACGCACCGGCAGATTTTATTCCGGTAAAAGGAAAAGGCTGTCGGGTATGGGATCAAACCGGGCGCGAGTATATTGATTTTACCAGCGGCATTGCGGTCAACGCATTGGGGCATTGTCCCGATGAAATCGTCGCGGTGCTAAAAGAACAAGGCGAAATGCTGTGGCATTCAAGCAACTGGTTCACCAGCGAACCGACCCTTGCACTGGCAAGCAAACTGACCGCCAAAACCTTTGCCGAGCGCGTCATGTTCGTCAACTCCGGCGCAGAAGCCAATGAAGCGGCGCTTAAACTTGCCCGCCGTTATGCGTTTAATCATTTCGGCGCGCAAAAAAGCAAAATCATTTCCTTTAAGCAGAGTTTCCACGGACGCACGCTGTTTACCGTCAGCGTAGGCGGTCAGGCCAAATACTCCGACGGCTTCGGTCCGAAACCGGCAGATATTGTTCACCTGCCATTTAACGATTTAGCGGCGGTCAAAGCGCTCATTGACGATCACACCTGTGCGGTTATCGTCGAGCCGATTCAAGGCGAAAGCGGCGTTCAACCGGCGAATCCAGCGTTTTTACAAGGTCTGCGCCAGTTGTGTGATGAAAACGACGCACTGCTGATTTTCGATGAAGTGCAAACCGGGCTAGGGCGCACCGGTTATTTCTACACTTATATGAAATATGGCGTTACACCGGATATTTTAACCTCGGCTAAAGCGCTGGCGAACGGCTTTCCTATCGGTGCAATGATGACAACTCACAAAATCGCCGCCAGTTTCACGCCGGGCGTACACGGCACCACCTTTGGCGGTAATCCGCTGGCCTGCGCCATTGCCGCCAAAGTCGTGGATATTCTCTCCGCGCCCGAATTCTTAGCAAATGTGAACCGCACTTCTGCACAGTTTGTCGCCGCGCTGGAAACGCTTAACCAAAAATACGGTTTATTTAAACAAATCCGTGGCGAAGGTCTTTTAATCGGTGCCGAACTGATTGAACGTCATCAGGGCAACGCCGCCGAGTTTGTCAAAAAAGCAGCAGACAACGGCTTAATGATACTAATTGCCGGACCAAATGTATTACGCTTCGCACCGGCACTTAATATCTCACAGGAAGAACTGGCTCTCGGTCTGGCACGATTAGAAAAAACACTGGCACAGTAATCCACAAAAGTGAACAGGGCTGACGCATTTCAGCCCTTAGATTAGCCCGACTAACCGCTTGAAATTCAGCAAAAACTGACCGCACTTTTACGTTCTCACTGCATCAACTCTTTCAACAAATAATTAACCTAAGACCAATAAACCCTTCACTTGAAAGAACAAACTGCCGGTCTTTACAGGCAACATTGGGCAAAACTCACGGGATAACGTCAATCTGATGAATTGACACAACAGTTTTTTCAAACGTAATTTAAAATAACCCGTACAACATGGCGGCTATCATGCCATCAATACACAAATTAAGTTATCTGGATACAATTAATGCGATACCTTGCCCTCCACCAATACATAATGTAGCTAGTCCGTTTTTAGCGTTTCGCCGTTTCATTTCATACAACAAGCTGACTAAGATTCTTGCACCGGAAGCGCCAATCGGATGACCCAATGCAATAGCACCGCCGTTTACGTTAGTTTTAGCCGGATCCAGATTTAATGCCCGCATAACCGTTAGCGCTTGCGCTGCAAAGGCTTCGTTGGCTTCTACCAAATCTAAATCAGCAATGCTGAGTCCGGCCTTTTTTAACGCTTTTTGACTTGCCGGTACCGGACCATATCCCATAATGCTCGGTTCAACCCCGGCACTCGCCCAAGCTCGAATGGTGGCCAGTGGCGTTAGATGCAGTTTTTCCGCTTTTTCTTTGCTCATTAGGACAATAATTGCAGCACCGTCATTCAATCCGGAAGCATTGCCTGCAGTCACAACGCCATCTTTTTTAAAAGCGGGAGGCAGTTTGGCAATTCCTTCAATGGTTGAGCCGTGACGCGGATGCTCGTCCGTTGTGACAGTAACGGTAGATTTCCTACCTTTGACTTCTACCGGCACGATTTCTTGTTCAAATTTACCGCTCTTTTGCGCTCGTTCTGCTTTTAACTGGCTAGACAGAGAAAACTCATCTAATTCTTCACGGCTCAAACTATACTTTAAGGCTAAATTTTCCGCAGTTATCCCCATATGAAGTTTGGAAAAAGCATCGGTTAAACCGTCACTGATCATGGTATCCACTAATTTAACCTCGCCCATTCTGGCACCCCAGCGAACAAAAGACGCGGCATAAGCCGCATTGCTCATACTTTCTGTTCCACCGGCGACAACCACTTCGGCATCGTTGCACATAATGGATTGAGCACCAAGCACTACCGACTTTAAGCCGGAACCACAAACTTTATTCACAGTAAAAGCCGGTGTTTCAACAGGAATACCCGCCTGTATCGCCACTTGTCTGGCTACATTTTGTCCAAGACCTGCGGATAATACGTTACCCAAAATGACTTCGTCCACATCGCTACTACTGATATGTGCTCTTTTTAACGCTTCCACAACAGAAATTCGGCCTAATTCCACCGCACTTACGTCTTTAAAACAGCCGCCGAAACTGCCGATAGGCGTTCTCACTGCTGAAACAATCACAATTTCTTTCATATACAAACGCCTATAATGTAATACCGTTATCCACAACCATAATCTGACCAGTTACTCCGCTTGCCTCATCAGAAGCAAAGAAAAGAATTGCCCGAGCCTGTTCTTCCGCACTCGTTTCAGGTAAAGACATGTTCATATGTTTTGCACATTGTTTGGCAAAATCGTCAAACGTGGCTAATTTTTCCGGTGTGTTCAATTCTGTCGGCGTCGGCCCCGGGCAAACAGCGTTGCAACGAATACCTTTGCCGGCATATTGGATGGCGATGTTTTTGGTCATACCGATCACTGCGCTTTTAGCCGCAGAATAGGAAATTCCTGCCGAACCAAACACACCGCCGATAGAGGAAATATTTACAATAGAGCCTTTAGTCATATATTCCAGGGCCGCTTTAGTGATATAAAACAAAGAAGTCTGATCCGCTAAAATAACCTCATTCCACCATTCAGTGGAACATTTAGTAATCGGCATATGTTTATCCGCAATGCCGGCGTTATTAACTAGAATATCCAACTTGCCGAACTTCGCTACGGTTTCTTCCACTACCCGACGACATTCGGTTTCGGAAGTTAAATCTGCCGAAATCACGTTGGCCATACCATTTTTAGCTCGAATAGTCGCTGCCAATTGCTCTAGACGTTGTTTGCGTCTTGCAACCAATACGACGATTGCCCCTTCTGCGGCAAACAATTCTGCGGTTTTCGCACCTATACCCGAGCTTGCGCCGGTCACGATGGCGACTTTATGCTGTAATCTCATATTATTTACCCCTATTTCATTTTTGCCGAATTTATATCTCCGTCGTAACCGGAGTTAAATCCGTTGCCAGAATCAAAACCAGCGAAACGACACCTATCCCCACAAGCAGTAAATATGCACCGTCATACCCTCCTAGATAAGCCAGACCGAAAGCCAATACTGAAAAGGCGCAGCAACGAATAATAGATTGAATCGGATGAACCAGACCAATTGCACGTAC
This sequence comes from Necropsobacter massiliensis, assembly GCF_000827595.2. Lineage (GTDB taxonomy): Bacteria > Pseudomonadota > Gammaproteobacteria > Enterobacterales > Pasteurellaceae > Necropsobacter > Necropsobacter massiliensis. The sequence goes on from NZ_LN776180.1 coordinate 86,913, forward strand.
ATAGGCCTGACGCGGATATTTAGTTGATACGAAGGCTGTGCTGTAATTAGTGGCTCCCGGTAGTGCAAGACCGATCATAAACATGGAAACAAGCAACATGGTTGAAGATGAAGAAAGATTGAGTAAAATCGCCGCCTGCCACCAAAGATTATAAATAATCAATGCAATCTTTATCCCTACTTTATGATTAAGCCAGCCCCAAGTATAAGCGCCGAAAGTCCCGATTAAGGCACTGACGCTCATATACAAAATCGCTGTATTGAGATCAAACCCGAGACTGACCAAACGCGGTACGATCTGGCTAACAACGCCGACTAACATAATATAGATAATTCCGGTAGATATCCCCATAAACCAAATGTCTTTCGAGCGCAGTAATGTTGTGCGGGTTAAGCCACTGAAATCGTTATTTTGCGTATTTTGAACCGAAAGAACGGTCTGCTCGGGTTCATTATCCGGTAATTCGCCTACGTCTTCCGGTCTGTTAAAAATAAATTTCAACACGAATAAGAAAATAAGCAGCATAAGCAACGACATGCCCCAAAAGCCGTGATGGACTCCCCAGACACCAAAGGTGGCGCTTAATACCGGTACAAAAAACGCGCTGGAAGTAGTTTGACCGAAGGTGATAAAGCCCAATGCTAGGCTTTGTTTCCGCACAAACCAATTGGCAACCAACGCGGTACCGGCAATATAAGCATAGCCAGTAGCAAAGAAAGAAACGCCAGCAAAAAGCAGTGCGAAAATAATAATAGAGTCAGCGTAACCAATTAAGCCCCAACAGAGTGCGCATAATAATAAACATAAACAGATAACGAATTTATTGCCTTTCTTTTCACACAACCACGCACAAAATGGCGCGGCAGGAATAGCGGCCCATGAAGCGGGAGTCACCACGAAGAGTAGCTCTTCATAATTAAGTTGATAATATTCGGATATTGCAGGAAGCACGATATTCAGACCATGAGTTGCGACACCGGCGCCAACCCAAAACATGATCGCTTGATTAATAATCACCAGCCAACCGTTTTTGCCAAAGTTAAGGCCTTTTTGATCTTTATCTAAATTAGCCATAGCTTAATTCTCCTTGGAGGTTACAATAAAGCTCCGCCGAATATGACAGAGCTCCAAAGTAATTAATGATTGACTATTTAATTTCGTCCTCTTCCTGACCGCCATTAATACGCGGACGAATAACTTTGCCTTTCTTCTCAGCGGCGCGTACTAATGCAGCCTCTTCTTTAGCACGTTCCCAGTAATCAGCTTCGTGCGGAGAATGTTCCGTTGCGGTAACGAACATTTCTGTAGCAAAGGCACTGCGAAGTTCTCTGGCAATATCTTCTTTCCAAGGCTGACGAAGAACCTGAGTCGTAATTCGACGGGTAACACGGGTACCGGTACGCATAATCAATTCTGCAATTTCCCAAGCGCGAGCATAAGCAGCTTCGGTATCTTCACAGATTTCATTGACCATACCCAAAGCTAACGCTTTACGGGCAGTAATAATTTCACCGGTTAATTCTGCATAGGCGTAGCGTTTACGTCCCATTAATTCGCGCCATGCGATTTGAACCCCATCACCGGGAACCATGTTGGTACGAAAATGCATTTCTGTGGTCCAAGCGTCTTCGGTAGCTAACGTAATATCGCTAAATAACACCAAATCGGAATGAAAAGTTGCACCGGCCCATACGCCGATGGTAGGCACTTCCAGGTCAAAGATTTGACCTTCAATATCATTGGTACCGTCGTAGTACTGATAGTTATACATACGCCAGGCTACATCTGGATCCGATGCAAATTCTGTCGCAGGCAACCATTCACCTTGTTTATTTACCCGACCGATACCTTTAAAAGTATCAGGACCGATACCGCCTAAAATAATTACTTCGTTATCAGGATCGCGACCGGCCCAATCAAAGAAATAATGCAACCCTTGATGAAGTTGAGCGCCCCATTGAATAGGACCACCGTTAGTATGCATACGAGCTTCAAGGATCCCGTTTTTACGTTTCATAATGAAACAATCTTTTAATTTCTCCGAATATTCTTCAAAAGTCATGTGAGGAAGAGTGCCGAGTTCCTCATGAGACATTTCCTTACGTTTATTATGATCTGATTCGTAGTTTGCTTTGATAGTCATAAATAACTCCTTGATTAACAATTAGATATCTTTACTACTAAAACTAAATCAGTACACTGGTCTAGCTATAATTCGCAGAATACTATTTCACAAGTGAGTGTTGAAATGCCTTTTTTGTCATTGGTTATCCGATTTATATATAACCAACCAATTTGGAATAAAGATCACAGAAAATAGTCTATATATCCATATAATTCACACTATGTTGAATGGCAGATAACCGGAGGAGTTGGCAATGAAAATACGTTTATTAAGAGAGTACATCGCTTTAAGCGAAATCTTAAACTTTACTCAGACGGCTACTAAATTATATACAACGCAGCCGATTTTAACTCGTCATATCAAAGAGTTAGAAGAAAAGTTCAATACCAAATTATTCATTCGTAATACCCACAATGTCAGCCTAACTCCAGCTGGCGAATTATTGCTACAGGAATCGAAGAAGATAGTCAGGCAATATGATGACTCCATGTCAATTATGAATAATTTCACTGGGATATCGAAAGATAAACTGTCGATCGTTTATTTAGGTGACGCTTTCTTTAACCTCCTAACGACCTTTCTTGGTCAATTCAAAGAAAAATACCCAAACGTGAATGTAAATTATCGGGATTCTGATTTACTGGAATCCTTTAATCTATTAAGAACTAAGGAATATGATATCGGCATGGTGCTTCGTCCTGTGTTCGTACAGGATCTGGCGCAGGAAATTCTGAAAGAAAAATTAAATTTTCGCACATTACCGCTTTCTTACGATCCTTTATGTGTGGGTCTCAATAAAAAACACCCTTTGGCATCTTTGCAAAATGTGTCATTGGAAGAAATCAGCAAATATCCAATTATTGTTGAAGAATTAAAAGAATCGCCGTGGGCGAAACTATATAGTACAGATTTTCTGCAAAGACAAAATATTCCGTTTACCGTGTATAAAGAATATCCAAATATCAAAACCTGCACTGTTGAGTTAGAATTAAATACAAATGTAATATTGCTTTTACCAAAACACCGAAAATTTCTCTTAGGCCCAAATAGTAAAATATTAGAAATCAATGATACGAATCGATATTCTTACATCATGGAATTAGTCTGGAATGCGCACAATATCAATCCTTACGTATCGAAATTCATCAATAAATTAGCCCAATCCTTTGATGATAAAGAAATAATTATGTAAAAAACCGACCGCACTTTGATCGTTCTATCCCCCAAAATTACCCAAACTCATCAACTGAAGATTAAAGTGCAACCCTTTATGGGCAGAGGTTATTGACTTAAATTTAAATTACACATCATCAAACAAAGACTATTTGCAGGAAAGAACAAGGCAGTTCTTTCAGCGGATTAGCATTGAAACGTTTCTAATTGTGGCGATGTACTGATATTACGGAATCGGCACCGCCCATACCCATATTCATTATGACAATAAAAAATGAAATTAAACTCAAAAAAGTTGAGCTCTGCCGATGACAGAGCTCAATGTTTACGTTAGGATTATCCGCCCAAGTTTTGACGGCTGCGCATGAAAAATGAGTATCGCAGCCTTCAAACCAACTTTTGCAAACAAGATAGACTTATTTCACGCGGGAAACATATTCGCCGGAGCGGGTATCTACTTTGATCACTTCGCCGATCTGTACGAATAAAGGCACTTTTACCACCGCACCGGTACTTAAAGTGGCCGGTTTACCGCCGGTACCTGCAGTATCGCCTTTCAGACCCGGATCGGTTTCGATCACTTCCAGCTCAACGAAATTCGGCGGTGTAATGGAAATCGGCGCGCCATTCCATAAGGTGACAATACAGTCCGCCTGATCCAATAACCATTTGTCCGCATCACCGACGGCTTTTTTATCGGCGGAATATTGTTCAAAAGTTTCCGGATGCATAAAGTACCAGAACGCGTCGTCTTTATAAGAATAGGTTAAATTTAAATCCATAACATCCGCCGCTTCTACGGACGTGCCAGATTTAAAGTTGACGTCCAACACCTTGCCTGAAATCAATTTACGGATACGGGTACGAGTAAACGCTTGCCCTTTGCCCGGTTTAACGAATTCGTTTTCCACGATAACGCAAGGTTCGCCGTCCTGCATAAATTTTAGACCTGGTTTGAAATCACTGGTAGTATATGTAGCCATATTATCCTCAAAGAAAAGAGATTGTTTTTTTAAAGTGCGTATTTTAACCCGAAACAACCCGATTAGAGAAGAACAAAATTGGACGGATTACCTTGCCGGCGCAATTTCCGATCCGCAAACGTTATTGACCGCACTCTCGTTGCCGCACGATCAATTCAGTTCGGATATTGCCGCCCGTCGCTTATTTCCGCTGCGCGTTCCCTTGCCTTTTGTGGAAAAAATGGAAAAAGGCAATCCGCAAGATCCGCTTTTTCTACAGGCGATGTCTTCTCGACAGGAATTTCTCAGTGCGGAAGGATTTAGCAAAGATCCGTTGCAGGAGCAACATAACGCCGCGCCGAATATTCTGCACAAATACTACAACCGACTGTTATTTATAGTTAAAAACAGCTGTGCAATCAACTGTCGCTATTGTTTCCGCCGGCATTTTCCTTATGCGGAAAATAAGGGCGATAAGCAAAGCTGGCTGAAAGCCATCGATTATATCGCGGCGCATGCGGAAATTGAGGAAGTCATTTTTTCCGGCGGAGATCCGCTGATGGCAAAAGATCACGAGCTGGAATGGCTGATCATGCGGCTGGAAAAACTACCGCACTTACAGCGCTTGCGTATTCACACCCGTCTGCCAGTGGTAATTCCGCAGCGTATTACCGAACAATTTTGTCAGCTATTAGCTCAAACGCGCCTGCAAACCCTATTGGTCACGCATATCAATCATCCAAATGAAATTGATCAACAACTGGCGGCAGGCATGCAGAAACTCAAGCAGGCAGGTGTTACTCTGCTTAATCAATCGGTGCTGCTGAAAAATGTCAATGATAATGCACAGGTACTGAAACGTTTGAGCGATAAACTGTTTGCCGCCGGCATCCTGCCCTACTATCTGCATCTGTTGGATAAAGTGGAAGGCGCCAGCCATTTTTATATTGATGATCAACGTGCCACAAAAATTTACAATGAATTACAAAGCCTCACCTCCGGTTATCTGGTGCCGAAACTGGCGCGCGAAATTGCCGGCGAACCGAATAAAACTTTGTATTCAGCATAGGAAAATCGCGAAAGATCCTTTAAAATAAGCGAAATTTCGACCGCACTTTAAGTGCATTTATTTTTACTGTTAGTATTAAGGTATAACCGTGACAACTGAACAAAACAAACCAGAGACAGGGGCGGAAAATAATCCGGCACAAAATGAGTTGGATCTCGAATTTAATCAAATCGAGCCCATTACGCCGAAAAAACCCATTGCCTCTGAACCTTCATTTTTCAACAAGGCGAAAGGTATTATGAATTCTTTTACTCGCAAAGAGACTCCGGAAGCACAATTCAGCGTGCGCAAAGAACCCACTTTCGGTGCGAACGCCGACGTTCAAAACGCGCCGCAAGGCAATCAGACAAACAGCGTACCGCCGACTGCGACATCGGTTAACGATACCGCTACCGGCGAATCCGCCGCCAACCCGCAGTCAGATGCGGCGTCCTTAAATTCGCAACAGCCACAAAATACTTCAGCACCGACAAAAAGCCTGAAAAATCCTGAAAACTGGGCGATTTTACAGGCGCTACCGCCGAAATACCGACGTATTTTTATTGCATTGCTGATAGCAATCATTATTCTGCTGATTGTATCTTGGTTAAAACCGAGTTCGGAAACCGTCCATTCCTTTGAGCAATCCTCAACCACTATTCCGACTCAATTTCAATCTCTGGATCAAAGCCAGCCGCTAGAAAATACGGTGCTGGACAATATTAATAACGCACAAAACGAGCAGCCTGCCGATTTGCCGGCAACGAATGCAACTGATGCAAACGCACAGCGTGAAGAACAAAATGCAGCAAGCCCGACAGCGGATAACAGCACTCTGCACCCCGCCGATAGCCAGCCTGCGGCAACCCAAGCGCCTGCCGTACAACCTGCGCCAAGCCAGCCAACAACAGAAAATAAAGCCGATACCGCACCAATGGTCGCGCCACAACCTGTTCAACCGCAGCCGACACAACAACCAAGCCACAGCAACAACGTGCGCAGCGAAGTCAACAAACCTGCGCGTCATGAACAAGCTACGCCAAGCAAACCGGCAAAACCGGCTCAGAACGTAAAAGCCAGCGAAAGCAAAACCGCGCCGGCAGCAAAAGCAGAACGCAAAGGCGCGCCGGTAGTTGAAGCGAAAGCGACTGGTGCATCCGCAGCCAAACAGAGCGCAAGTGTGACAACAGGCAAAACCCTCACCGTACCGCAAGGCGTCACCTTGATGCAGGTATTTCGCGATAACAATTTGAATATCGCCGATGTGAATGCGATGACCAAAGCTAGCGGCGCCGGCAACGTGTTAAGCAGTTTTAAACCAGGGGATAAAGTTCAGGTTTCATTAAACGGACAAGGCAGAGTCAGCGAGCTGCGCCTGTCTAACGGTAGCCGGTTCGTGCGTCAGGCAGACGGCAGTTATCACTATAAAAAATAATCTTCAGGTGGGCGCATTCCCACCTTTTCATTGCGTTTAAACGCAGTTTTCTCAGAACAATAAAAGGGGATGTTATGTTAAAAACAGGACTTTTATTTATTTTTATATTTGGACTTGCAGCCTGTAGCCAACCATTGCTCCAACCGGCTGCACCTCAAACCGTACCGAAAACGCCCGCAGTGGTAGAAAAAACGACCCAACAGGGTGGCAAAGCAACGCGTTACCTGTGCAAAGATAACAAAATCGTACGTATCGTGCGCACACCGGGTAATAAAAAAAGAAAACTGAACTCAATTACCCTCACGTTTGAGCAAAGCACGCAAAAACTCACGCAGTCAATCTCTGAAAGCGGACGAAAATTCACCAATATTCATTGGCATTGGACTGAACGTAGCGAATACGGCACCCTAACCAGTGCGGTAGGTGATATATTGGCCGAGCAATGTGTAGAACAGCGATAAATATCAAATAAAAGCGCGAATAACTGACAAACCGCCATACTTATTAGCATAAATCCGATATAACGGGCTTTGTCGATAATTTAAATCCGATAATCCTCGGATTTTTTATTCGCTCTTACACGCGCTCCAACAAAGCGGAAAATCCTTGCCCACCACCGGCGCAGAAAGTAATCAGCCCCGTATGCAAATCCTGTCGTTCCAGCTCATATACCAGTTTTGTGGCTAAAATACCGCCGGTACCCGCCAACGGATGACCTAAAGCCAAAGCGCCACCATTAACATTCAATTTGGTAGTATCCATCTTCAGTTCACGAATACAGGCTAAAGATTGTGCAGAAAAAGCCTCATTCATCTCAATTAAATCAATATCCGACAAAGACATACCAACATTTTTCAGTAATTTTTGAGTAGCGTAAACCGGACCAATACCCATGATAGACGGCTCTACTCCCACTGCGGCAAAACTTACGAATCTAGCCCAAATTTTTAGTCCTAACGCTTCAGCTTTTTTTCTTTCCATAATCACTACCGCACCGGAACCATCGCTCATCGGCGAACTGTTACCGGCGGTAACAATACCTTCCTTCATAAAAGCCGGCGGTAATTTAGCCAAAGATTCAAGGTTGCAATCGGGACGTAGCGCTTCGTCACGATTCACTAAAATATCACCTTTACGATTTCTCACCGTGACCGGCACGATTTGCGTGTTAAAATAACCGTTGTGCCAAGCTTTCGTCGCTTTCATATGGCTTTCAACAGCAAACTGATCACACTCTTCCCGAGTTAAATGATATTTTTTAGCCAGATTTTCTGCGGTGATCCCCATCGGCATATCCATTTCTTTCGGTGCCGACATCGGTACCACCCATGCAGGCGGGTACATCTGATAAGCCACCGTCGGTTTTTCCATGAGATAACAACGGGTTGAATCGCTTTCCACCCCGCCTGCCACCATAATATCACCATAACCTGCCTGAATTAGCGCAGCGGCGTAAGCAATGGCATTAATACCGGAGGCACACTGGCGGTTCAAAGTAATTCCCGGCACGCTAATCGGCAACCCGGCCGCCAACCCGACCACTCGCGCCATATTCACGCAATCTGTGTTTAACAAATTACCGAAAATAATTTCATCGATTTCCGCAGGGTCAACACCCGAGCGTTTAACCGCTTCCTGCACAGTTAATCGTCCTAATTCCCAAGCCGGCACCGAAGCTAAAATACCTCTCGCCTTACCGACGGGAGTTCGCACCGCAGCAACAATAACCGCTTCACGCATAATAACATTCTCCTCATGCTGTTAAAATTCTTAAAAAACTGACCGCACTTTTTTATTAATTCTTGAAGATTAGGGGCGCCTCAGTTCGGCTTATTACCTCTGCTCTATCAACGCCCGGAAACAACTCTCTCACCACGATACCCTGCGGTGTAACGTCAAACACCCCAAGTTCCGTCACAATAATATCCACCACTTGATAACCAGTCAGCGGCCAAGTACATTTACTTAAAATTTTCGCCGCACCATTTTTCGCATTATGCTCCATCGCAACAATGACTTGTTTCGCACCAGAGACCAAATCCATAGCACCGCCCATGCCCATAATGCGCCCGCCCGGAATACTCCAATTGGCAATACTGCCCTCCGCATCTACCTGCAATGCCCCCAGTACTACCGCAGTGAGTTTGCCGCTACGGACCAACGCAAAAGCGCCCGCGCTGTCGGAAACAGACGCCCCCGGTAGTAAGGTAACAATTTGACCACCGGCATTAACATAGTTAGGCACTTCTTCACCAGGTTTTGGGGACGGGCCATAGCCTAACAGACCGTTTTCTGCATGTAGCAGTACTCCGTCTACAATATATTCGCGTACTAAACCGGGAATACCGATCCCCAGATTTACGACATCACCTGCTTTAAAAAAACCGGCAATTTTTTTTGCAATAAGTTTTTTTGAATCAGTCATAATCATTACTCCTCATTGCTTAAAATCATATCGACAAAAACACTGGGAGTAACCACCGCTTCAGGATCGAGCTCCCCGACCGCCACAATTTCATCTGCTTCAACGATCACCAGATCCGCAGCCATCGCCATCATAGGATTAAAGTTACGAGCAGCACCCTGATAAACCAGATTGCCAAATTCGTCGGCTTTAGCCGCACGAATAATCGCAATTTCAGCTCTAAAAGGTTTTTCAAAAATATATTTTTGTCCATCAACTTCCATAAGTTGGCGACCTTCTTCAGCAACCGTTCCCAAACCAGTTTTAGTCAGCACGCCCCCCAAACCTGCGCCGCCAGCACGAATTTTTTCTGCAAGCGTTCCCTGCGGAATCAATTCAACAGTAACCAGTCCGCGATTAACTAATTCCGTTACATAAGGATTCATTCCGATATGGGAATGGTGTGCCTTGCTAATGAGATGAGCATCATAGAGTTTACCCAGCGCAATGCCGGGATCGCCCGCATCATTAGAGATTAATTCAATATTTTTACAACCTTTTTCCACGATAATGTCGACAAGTCTATCGGCACAGCCTTTACAAGCAAAAATGCCCGCCATTAATTTCATTCCATCATAAAATTTTGCGGCAATATCTGCTTTTGAATAAATTTTATTATTCATCATATGTCTATTCCTTCATTGTTATGCAACTTAAATATCCGCCATTTTTATAGAGGAATTGCCACGCTCATATGGAAAAAACGCATTTTAGGATCATTTTCAGAATGTACTGAGGCTAATAATCTGGCGCTGACCGAAAACTTACCGAAATCGTAACCTACCAACGGACCGAACATCACATGTTCAATACGACTGCCTGCCGAATGTAAGCCCTGCACCACTGCGCCATGTTTCTTATCGTCGGTAAATTGTTTGGTCCAATTGCCGATAATACCGACCGTCCACTTATTCATGCGTTTTGTTGCCGTCAGATCAAGATAATAGGTATTCCCCGAACGGTAATCGGTTTTCTTGTTTTTGCCGTTAAAATCAAAGGTATTATTAATGGTAAAAGCCCAATCGTTTTTAAAGTAAGTTAAAGCGATATTGGGCTGAACGGTATAGTAGCGGTTGGCGAGATTTTCCGGTGTATTACTACAGGAACCTCCGCCGCAAGCGGTAGCATGTTTACCGTTTTTAAAGACAAAAGCGGTTCCCGTGCCTAAATGAAATCCGTTGCCTAAATGCCATGATAGCAAAATCGGCATAATCGTGGTGCTCATCAAACCGTGATTAGAATATTTGTTTTCTCCTCCGGGCATGTTTAAGGTAGTATGCGCGATTTTATACGGCTGCGCAATTCCCATGGCATAGTTCGCGCCGAGGAATTGATACGGCGTTGACCATAACAGAGTGGCGACCATACTCACATTACTTGCCTTCACCCTTACATTTGGCGAATGCAATTTTCCCCATTCATAATCCACGTCGTATCCAAAATAAAAGCCTTCGGGTGGCAATGCACCGGCATGATTACCGGTGGTCGCGCCGGGCTGCAACGGTGATACGCCTTCTGCCCCATAAACATTTGGATGCATTAGAAATAGTATTACGGTCACTGGTAAAATACGACCGAGTTTTTGTAACATACGATTAAATTTCATACCGGCATTCCTCGCTAAGTTGAACGAAAAAAGAAGGTTATTTGTTATTTATTAACATTTTTTAACCCTAGAATTTTTCTGGCCTCATTCGGTGTCGCCACTTCTTTGTCCGCTTCATTAATAATGCGCACTGCACGTTCTACAAGCATTTGGTTGGTCGCGGGAACGCCTTTTTTATAATACACATTGTCTTCCAGACCAACTCGAATATTACCGCCCATGGCAATCGTCGCCATCATGATCGGCAAATGCGCACGTCCGATGCCGAAAGCGCTCCAAGTGGCATCTTGCGGCAAAAGGCTTTGTAAATACACAAGATCGCCAACTGTCGCCATAGCCGCACCAAGTACCCCCAAACATAATTGAAAATGCATTGGTGCCTTTAAATTGCCTTGTTTCAAATAATATTGACAAGCATGCACCATTCCACTGTCAAAAATTTCGATCTCAGGTTTAATATCAAGCTCCTGCATAATATTACCGAGCTTTGTTAAAAATTGCGGTGAGTTCATAAATACCCCATCCGGCATCCAGTTAAACGATCCCGCATCAAAAGACGCAATCTCCGGCTTCACATAAGCCAAATGCTCCATACGCTGCTCGTCTGAAGCACGGTGATCGCCGCTGGTCGTGATGTTAATTATCACATCGCATTTGTCTTTAATACGATCCACGGCTTCTTTAAATTTATGCTTATCCATGCAGCCCAATCCCTGCTCGTCACGCATATGCAGATGCACGACAGAAGCTCCCGCTTTCCAGCATCGATAAGCGTCTTCTGCGATTTCTTGAGGAGTAATAGGAATATAGGGGGCGATCTCTTTAGGTGTAACTGCGCCAGTTAACGCTGCGGTTAATATCACTTTATTGCTCATAGCCGTTACCTCGTTTGTATCTGCGAATATATAAAAATCAAATAGAAATCAACAAACTTTCTATTCACTGCTATGGACTTTAACACCTGAGCAATAGGCAGCTGAAATGCTTTTTTATACATTAGTTATGTATTTTTCGAATAAATCTTGAACCAATGAGAAAGGAAAAATAAAGAAAAAATCGACCGCACTTTTTTAAGTGCAACAAAAAACCCGGCGATTGCCTGGTCGGAAACGTCGGGTTTAATTGATATTTAATGAAAAAACAGTAAGTAATTAGGCTTGGTATTTTTTGAACACCAGCGCGGCATTAGTGCCGCCGAAACCGAAGCTGTTTGACATCACCGTGCGCAGACCGGCGTTTTCTTTGGTTTCCGTTACAATATTCATTCCCTGTGCCTGTTCATCCAGCGTGTCGATATTAATGCTTGGTGCGATAAAATCGTGTTCCAGCATCAATAAACTATAAATTGCTTCATGTGCGCCAGCAGCACCCAGAGAGTGACCGGTCATAGACTTGGTGGAGGAAATCGGTGGGATGTTATCGCCGAAAACGTTTTTAATCGCAGCCAGCTCTTTCACATCGCCGACCGGTGTGGACGTACCGTGTACATTGATATAATCAATCGGCGCATCCACCGTCGCCATTGCCTGTTTCATACAGCGCTCGGCACCTTCACCGCTCGGTGCAACCATATCATAGCCATCAGAGGTCGCGCCGTAACCCACAATTTCCGCATAAATCTTCGCACCGCGCGCCAAGGCGTGTTCCAGCTCTTCAACCACCACCACTGCGCCACCGCCGGCAATGACAAAACCGTCGCGGTTGGCGTCATAAGCGCGCGAGGCTTTAGTCGGCGTATCATTATATTTAGTGGAAACCGCGCCCATCGCATCAAATTCCGAAGCGCATTCCCAGCCTAATTCTTCCGCACCGCCAGCAAACACAATATCCTGTTTACCCAGTTGAATCAATTCCAACGCATTGCCGATACAATGCGCGGAGGTCGCACATGCGGAGCTGATACTGTAGTTTACACCGCGAATTTTATAAGGTGTGGCTAAGCAGGCGGACACGCTGGATGCCATGGTTTTCGTTACCGCATAAGGACCGACCGCTTTAACGCCACGTGGACCGCGAACAGCATCGCAGGCAATCAGCTGATTATGTGCAGAACCAGTCCCTGCGCCGATCACCAAACCGGTACGATCGTTGGATACCTGTTCCGGAGTCAGTCCGGCGTCTTCAATCGCCTCTTTCATAGAAAGGTAGGCATACGCCGCCGCGTCGCCCATAAAACGATAGACTTTACGATCAATGAATTCTGCAGGATTTAACTTAATGGTACCGGCGATGTGACTGCGCATCCCCATTTCGATGAAAGAAGGTACCGATTCAATACCCGATTTACCCGCTTTCAATGAGGCCAGCACCTCATCTTTGTTATTGCCGATACTGGAGATTACACCGAAGCCCGTAATCACTGCTCTTTTCATAGATCATTCCTTATGTGATTCAACTGTTAAAAATAAGAACACGGTCGCTAACTTACTACGAAATGAAAATATTGCAAGTATTTCTTTGAAGGTTCGACCAATGCGGAGATTTTCGCTATTATAGCAAAATAAGTATTTGCCACAAAGGACCAGAATATGCGCTTTAAAGTCACGCCCGCCGCGGTCTATTTTAATCAAAACGCCACGCCCGTCTCCGCTCAATTTGATGATGTTTATTTTTCCGATCAGGACGGCTTGCAGGAAAGCCGTTATGTGTTTCTACAAGGCAATCAGCTTTGGCAACGCTGGCAACAGTGTCGCGAACGGCATTTCGTCATCGCCGAAAGCGGTTTCGGCACGGGGCTGAATTTTTTTGCCGCCACCGCGCTATTTCGTCGCTTTCGCCATGACTATCCGCAATCGCCGCTGAAACGCCTGTTTTTTATTTCTTTTGAAAAATATCCGCTCACCGCCGAGCAGCTGACCGAGGCTCACCGCACTTATCCGGAATTCAGCGCACTGGCACAACAGTTGCAGCAGTATTGGCTTGATCCGATTACCGGCTGCTACCGTTTTCATTTTGCCGAAACCACATTAGATCTATGGTTCGGCGATATTGCCGAGAATCTGCCACAATTGGGCGATTATATGACTCAGCGCATTGACGCTTGGTTTTTAGACGGCTTCTCACCGGCTAAAAATCCGCAAATGTGGAACGATGAACTGTATCGCAACATGTTCCGCTACACCAAGCCGCAAGGCACTTTCGCCACCTTTACGGCTGCAAGTGCGGTGCGCAAAGGGCTGCAAAACGCCGGGTTTCAGGTCAGCAAACGTAAAGGGTTCGGACACAAGCGCGAATGTCTGCAAGGCATCAAACCGACCGCAACGGCAGCCCCTCACATTAATGCGCCTTGGTATCTGGCGCAGCCGGCGCAATTCAACGGAGCAGAAGATATTGCCGTGATCGGCGGCGGAATCGCTTCATTATTTACCGCACTTTCCCTGTTGCAACGTGGCGCCAAGGTTACGCTTTATTGTGAAGACGAACAACCTGCGCTGAACGCTTCCGGCAATAAACAAGGCGCGTTTTATCCGCAACTGAGCGACGACGATCCGCGCAATATCCGTTTTTATATCCATGCTTTCGCCTATGGACATCAACGATTGCACTGGGCTATTGAACAGGGCATCGAATTTGAACATCAATTCTGTGGCGTAGCGCTGTGCGCCTATAATCGCAAAAGTGCGGTCAAATTAGCCAAAATTTCCGACTATGACTGGCCGCAGAATATTTATCAATCTCTTGATCAACAAACCTTAAGCGAGCTAGCCGGTTTGCCGCTGCCGTGCGGTGGTGGATTTATTCCGCAGGGGGCCTGGCTGGCGCCGCGTCAATTTGTCCAAAACGCCTTCGCCTATTTGCAACAAGCGGGGTTAGTCATAAAAACAGCGCAAAAAATCACCGCACTTTCACCGTTTGCCGACGGCTGGCAGCTTACCAATACGCAGGGCGAACATTTTACCCATACTGTTGTAGTACTAGCTAACGGTCATCAGCTCACGCAGTTCGCGCAAACGGCAAAACTGCCGCTGTATCCGGTGCGCGGTCAGGTCAGCCAGATTCCGACGACAACCAATCTGCTCAAACTGAAAACCGTATTGTGTTACGACGGCTATCTCACCCCGCCAGACCAGACCAAAACCAGCCATTGCATCGGCGCCAGCCATGTACGCGATAGTGCGGATCGCCGTTTCAACCCGCAGGAACAGCTGGAGAATCAGCAAAAAATTCAGCATAATCTGGCAAAAAGCGATTGGGTGAACGAGGTGGACACCTCAGCTAATCTGGCACGTATCGGCGTGCGTTGTGCCGTTCGCGACAGAATTCCAATGGTCGGTAATGTACCGAATTTTACCGCGCAGACACGAGATTATCATAACTTGTTCAATCTGCGCCGACGCAAACAAGCCGTTAACCATGCCGCCAATTACCCGAATTTGTATCTGGTCGGCGCGCTGGGCTCCAGAGGATTAACCTCCGCACCGCTGTTAGGCGAAACCCTTGCTTCACTGATTTACGGCGAACCTTTGCCGCTGAACGAGGAGATTTTTCATTGCTTAAGCGCTAACCGCAGCTGGTTGCGGAAATGGCTGAAAGGCACGCCGGTCGATTAAAACGCATAAAAAATCCCTTAATAAAATTCATATTAAGGGATTTTTCAATGTGTTGGACGCCTTATTTGACTCGACTGCCCGGCTGCGCGCCCTGATCCACATCCAATAGGAATAAATCACTGCCGCCGCTACCTGCCGATAAGATCATCCCTTCGGAAACGCCGAATTTCATCTTGCGCGGTGCCAGATTGGCGACCATAATCACAAAGCGCCCTTCCAACTGCTCCGGCTTGTCATAGGCAGCTTTAATACCGGAAAATACCTGTCGGGTTTCCACGCCTAAATCCAGCATAAATTTCAGCAGTTTATTGCTCTCCGGTACCGCTTCGCATTTCAATACTTTCGCCACACGCAAATCCAGTTTGGCAAAATCATCAATGCTGATGGTCGTTTCAAAAGGTTCAACCTGTGTTACAGAAACTCCGCCATTTTTCACCGCACTTTGGTTCACTTGTGCGTTTTCCGCTTTTGAAGCGGCGATCATCGCATCAATTTGCTTCATCTCCACGCGGGCAAACAAGGCCTTAAACGGTGCCACCCGATGTGCCAGTAACGGCGCAGTTAAATTCTCCCACATCAGTTCCGTTTGCAAAAACGCCTCGGCGCGCTGCGCCAGTTGCGGCAGTATCGGCTTTAAATAGCCCATTAACACCCGGAACAGCTGAATGCCCATAGAACATACCTGCTGTAATTCGGTCTCACGCTCCGCTTGTTTGGCAATCACCCAAGGCGCTTTGTCGTCGATGTATTTATTCGCCTTATCGGTCAACGCCATAATCTCACGCACCGCTTTACCAAATTCGCGCTGTTCATAATATGCCGCGATTTGCTCCGATTGTGCGGTAAATTCCGCAAATAATGCCTCATCGTCTAATTTATCCGCCAGTTGACCATCAAATCGTTTCTGAATAAAACCAGCATTGCGCGAAGCCAGATTGACCAGTTTATTGACTAAATCCGTATTGACGCGCTGCACAAAATCTTCCAGATTTAAATCCAGATCATCAATCCGACCGCTTAATTTTGCCGCATAATAATAACGCAGACATTCCGGATCCAAGTGTTTTAAATAGGTCGCCGCCTGAATAAAGGTACCGCGTGATTTAGACATTTTCTCGCCGTTTACGGTGACATAGCCATGTACGAAAATATTATTCGGCTTCCGCAGCCCCGCGCCTTCCAACATTGCCGGCCAGAACAGAGAATGGAAATACATAATATCCTTACCGATAAAATGATAAAGCTCGGCTTGGCTGTCCTGTCGCCAAAAACTGTCAAAATCAAGCGCGCCCTTTTTATCGCAAAGATTTTTAAACGACGCCATATAACCGATCGGCGCATCCAACCAGACATAAAAATATTTATCTTGCGTATTCGGAATTTTAAACCCGAAATACGGCGCATCACGGGAAATATCCCATTGCTGTAGCCCGGCATCAAACCATTCGCGCATTTTATTCGCCACTTCCTGCTGCAAGGTGCCGGAATGGATCCAGTCTTTCAGCATACTTTCAAAACTCGGTAGGTCAAAAAAGAAATGCTCACTTTCTTTCAGTACCGGAGTGGCGCCGGAAACTGTCGAATGCGGATTAATCAGCTCGGTCGGGCTATAGGTCGCCGAACAAACTTCGCAATTGTCGCCGTACTGATCCGGCGATTTACATTTCGGGCATGTGCCTTTGACAAAACGATCGGGCAAAAACATGCCTTTTTCCGGGTCGAACAACTGCGAAATCGTGCGGCTTTTAATAAATCCGTTGGTTTTTAGCGCCTGATAAATCATCTCAGACAACAGCTTATTTTCTTCGCTGTGAGTGGAGTGATAATTATCAAAACTGATATTGAAGCCGGCAAAGTCCGCCATATGCTTTTGCCGCACATCGTCAATCAGCTGCTCCGGTGTAATGCCCATTTGATCCGCTTTTAACATAATCGGCGTACCGTGTGCGTCATCGGCACAAACAAAGTAAATTTCGTTGCCGCGCATACGCTGAAAACGCACCCAAATATCCGCCTGAATATGTTCTAACATGTGACCTAAATGAATCGGTCCATTGGCATAAGGTAATGCACAGGTGACCAAAATTTTACGCGCCGGATTTGACATGATTTATCTACCTTTCTCCTCAAAAAAATCGGCGTAAATTTTACCTGATTCACGGTATTTTTTCCAGCTCAACCGCACTTTTCGCAATTTTGACTTAACACAGCCGATTCGGCGTGTTTAAATATATCCGACGAATTGACTTCACCAGCTTAAAGGAATATCAGTTATGGCTATTTTCTTTTCTGAAAATCTGACCGAGAGACAAAAACAACAAATTCAATCGCAATTTCAACAATTCCAGCATCCTACGTTACAGCAGGATCTGCTCGCGTTAAACGCCGTCAAAAAAGTGGAAAAAGGCGGTGCAACCCTGCGCGTTGAAATCACCATGCCCTTTGCTTGGAATAGCGGATTTGCGCAACTACAGACCGCACTTTCCGAACCGTTGCAAAAAATCAGCGAAACCCAGCAAATTAAATGGCTGCTGACCTACCAAATCGCCACGTTAAAACGCGCCAATAATCATCCGGCGGTCAAAGGGGTCAAAAATATTATTGCCGTCAGCTCCGGTAAAGGCGGGGTGGGAAAATCCACCGTCGCGGTCAATCTGGCGCTAGCATTACAAGCGCAAGGCGCGCATGTCGGCATTCTGGATGCGGATATTTACGGTCCTTCGATCCCGCACATGCTTGGTGCGGCAGACCAGCGCCCAACCTCTCCGGACAATCAACATATTAACCCGATTCAGGCACACGGCATTATCGCCAATTCCATCGGTTTTCTAATGGATGCCGACAGCGCGACAATATGGCGCGGCCCGATGGCAAGCAGTGCCTTAAACCAGCTGCTGCAAGAAACGTTATGGGCTAACGACGGCAAAGAACTGGATTATCTGGTTATTGATATGCCGCCGGGTACCGGCGATATTCAGCTTACCTTGTCGCAGCAAATTCCGGTGACCGGTGCCATTGTGGTGACAACACCGCAGGATATCGCATTAATCGACGCAATCAAAGGCGTGGCAATGTTCCAGCGAGTATCCGTACCGGTACTGGGAATTGTAGAAAACATGTCAGTCCATATTTGCAGCAACTGCGGTCATCAGGAATCAATTTTCGGCACTGGCGGCGCGGAAAAAATGGCGGAAAAATATCAAGTCAAAGTCTTATCGCAACAACCGCTGCATATCCGTTTACGCGAAGACATGGATAACGGCACCCCGACTGTCATCTCCGCCCCGCACAGCGAAATCGCCCAATCCTTCCTGCAACTGGCGGAAAAGGTCGCCGCCGAACTCTACTGGCAGGGCGATGTCATCCCAGGCGAAATCATGTTTAAAGAGGTGAAATAAAAGGTAAGTGCGGTAGAAATTTTCGGTATTTTGCAACAGTTTTACTAAACTTAAGGACTGAGTACTGTATTAAGCAGGGCTTAGTCCTTTTAATTTCTATATAACAATCACATAATTTTAAAAATTTTTTTATTTTCCACCGCACTTTTCCATTCTACGGGCTATTCTTTTTTCAGTAAAAACACACCATGTTCGGCTAAATGGACGTAGGCGTTGTGTTGGTTGGGATCAAAGCTGTCTGGATTGGCGTTAATTAGCAAGGTTTGTCCACCCCAGTCGGCGACGATTTCCCAGTGATTTCCCATATACACTGCGCTGGTAACAGTGCAATATTGCGCCGCTTCGCCCGTTGGTTCCAAACGAACGGCTTCCGGACGGACGCCGACCAAGCAAGCACCGTCGGGTAGACCGAAACGTTCAATATGCGGCAGAGTGAAGTGATAGCCGTTGACGGTAATCGTGCCCTGTCGTAGTTCGCCGTCGAAGATGCTGCTTTCACCCATGAAATTAGCCAGAAACAGAGAATTCGGGTGTTGATAGAGCGTTTTTGCCGGCGCCTTTTGCATAATTTTACCTTTGTGCATGACGATGACTTCGTCGGAAACCGCAAATGCCTCGGTCTGGTCGTGCGTCACATAAAGCGAAGTAATGCCCAGCCGTTGCTGCAATTCGCGAATTTTTTCGCGCATTGAGCGGCGTAAGTTGGCATCCAGATTGCTCAACGGTTCGTCAAAGAGCAGCACTTTCGGTTTTAACACCAAGGCGCGCGCCAATGCCACCCGCTGTTGCTGACCGCCGGAAATTTGGTCGACATAGCGGTCTTCAAACCCTGCCAGATCCACCAGTTCAAGCGCTTCCTTAACCCGTTGTTTACGCTCCTCCCCGCTGATACCTTGCATACGCAAACCATAGCCGACGTTATCGCCGATAGACATGTGCGGGAACAAGGCGTAAGACTGAAAGACGATGCAGATGTCACGGTTTTGAATGGAGGATTTGGTGACGTCTTCTCCGTCGATAAAAATGTGTCCCGCAGTCGGACTTTCCAGACCGGCAACCAAACGCAGCACGGTGGTTTTGCCGCAGCCTGAAGGACCGAGCAACGTCACCATGGTGCCGCGTTTAATGCTGAGATCCAGATTATCGATCACAACGGATTTGCCGAAGGCTTTAGTGATATTTTTTAATACTAAGAAATCATGATTATTCATAAAACAACCTATTTATATTGATTATTCGTTATTACGCCGCAATGCCGTCGAGTGCGGCGATATTTGTTCGTTCAGTGCATTTTTTTCGCTTTGGAACGCGCAATGCGGGTGTCGCCAATCAGCCAGTCAAACAGCAGAATAATGGTCATCATCACGATAATCAGTATCGAGCCATAAGCGATTGCAACACCGTATTCGCCGTCTTCCACTCGGTTTAAAATATAAGCGGTGGCAACCCGCGTGTCGGCGGTAACTAAGAAAATAATGGCGCTGACAGTGGTCATCGCGCGCACGAAACTGGTTACCAATGCGGACAACAATGCCGGTTTTAACAGTGGAAAAACGATAAACCAGATCGTTTTAAGGGAGCTGCCTTTTAACGATAATGAGGCTTCGTCCAGCGATTTGTCCAGCTGTCCCAGCCCGGCAATGGCGGCGCGCATACCAATTGGCAAATCGCGCATGACCATGGAAATAATAATGATGATGCCGGTGCCGGTGATATACATCGGAGCATTATTAAAAGCCAGAATATAAGAAACCCCAGCCACGGTACCCGGCACAGCGAAACACAGCATAGTAAGGAATTCGAGGCTTTTTTTACCCTGAAAATCTTTGCGTACCACAATATAAGCGATGAGCAAGCCAAACAGTGCGGTTAATGGCGCGGCGATACCGGCGTAAATCAATGTATTGATGAGAGAAGGCCAAGCTCCGTCGCTGAACCCCTGACCGAATAACATGGCATAATTTTGTAAAGTTAAGGTGTAGTTGACACCCCAATTGACGGTAAAACTGCCGTAGAAAATGCTACCGTAAAGCACCAGATTAAATATCACCCAGCCGCCGAGCATTGCGATAATGGTGTATTTAAGCCCGGCGGGCAGTTCCTGCACATCGCCGCGATAAGATTTGCCGGAAACGGTGACATAAGAGCGGTTACCGATCCATAAATACTGAATGATAAAAATGCCTAGGGAGAAAATTAACAGCATAGAGCCCAGCGTGCTTGCCGAGGCGTAATCCAGCTGCGAGCCGGCGATATAGAAATAAATCTGGGTAGCGATCACATCAAAACTGCCGCCGAGTACCAACGGGTTGCTGAAATCCGCCAATGATTGGATAAATATGATTAAAAACGAATTTGCCAGCGCCGGACGCAATAATGGAAAAATAATGTTATAGAATGTCTGGTAACGATTTGCGCGTAAGGTATAAGAAGCCTCTTCAATTGATGGATGAATGGATTTTAGCGCACCGTCCAGAATCATAAAGGAGATCGGCGCAAACGCCAGAATCTGCGCAATGGCAATACCGCTAAAACCATATAGCCAATTATGATTGGTAAAACCCAGATACGTATCCAAAAATTCAGTCACATAGCCGGAACGCCCCAGCATTAAGGTCACGCCTAAACCAACCACAAAAGGCGGGGTAACAATCGGCAGAATGGAAAAGATTTTACCGATAAATGCGGTGCGTCTGGCGATACGGGTGGTATAAAGGGCAAATGCCAAACCGAATACCGTTGAAATCAGTCCAACAAAGCCCGAGAGCATTAACGAGTTGGTGATAATGCGCAGAATATATTGCTGCCCAAGAATACGCACCACCTGCTGCGGCGCGAAGGTGTCGCCGTCATAAAACATGGAAATAAAGATCGCAACAGTGGGATAAACGATAAAAAAGAAAATAATCAAAATAATGCTGATCAGCGCCGCCAGAATGAATTTGTCGCCCTGCATGATTTTCAATTTGGCCAGCGCTAACGTGGCAAGTGCGGTCAAACTGAGGGCTAATACAATCGTCGCATATCCCATGCTGACCTGATATACCGTGGCGCTGACAAAGGTAAACAGCGCACTAAAGGCGATTAAACACAGCTCCGCTTTTGCCTGTGTTTCCACCGACAGTTTCAGCCGCGGCAACAATAAAAAACCCAGCAGCGGAAGAAACCAAAGTATGCTCAAATTCCATGAAGACCAGCCCATAGCCGCCAAAAACTCATCGGCGGTGCTGTCCAGTATACCGTAATCAAGTGCGGTAGCGGGAAGGAGTAAAAATGCGCTGAAGGCCAGCGTGACCCAAAACGTTGAACGGTCAAGAATCGGTAATGTTGCGGAATTCATAATGCCTCGCAGAAAAAACAAGAATGTGGTCAGCAAAACGGCCACATTCTTGCACGGTTAGAATAATTATTGTGCCAATTTAACTTCATTGACCCATTTATTAATTAAGCGCTTACGCTCATCGGCGGCGCCGTATTTTTCAAAATCATAATTAATCAAATTGAGCTTACTCGGATCAAAAGCGACCGGCGATTGTTCTGCAGTCGTGTTGGTCAAGGTCTGGAAGGATTTTCCTTGTTTCCACGCCGTTTCCTGACCTTCTTTCGATAACGCCCAGTCCACAAACAGTTTCGCATTGTCCATATTGCGTGCACCTTTAAGGATGCTGACGCCGCCCAATTCATAACCGGTACCCTCGCAAGGCACAATCATTTCAATTGGCGCGCCCTGCTGTTTTTCCAATGCGTAATCATGCAGGAAGCCAATGCCCACGGTGGTTTCGCCACGTGCCGTATTGCGCGACGGTGTGACACCGGATTTGGTGTATTGCGAAATATTCGGATGTAATTGCCGGAAGAAGTTAAAGGCTGCGTCCTCGCCCCACAACTGAACAAAGGTGGCAATCGCCGTATAAGCGGTGCCGGAGCTTTGCGGGTCGGCAATTTGAATTTCGTTTTTCAGACGCGGATCAGTTAAATCTTTCCAGCATTTCGGCATATCGCTGATGCCCAGTTTTTTCAAACGCTCGGTATTCACGGCAAATCCCAAAATGCCCATATAAATGGCGGAGGTTAAATTACCTTTTACTTTTGCCGGATCTTGAAAACGTTCGATAATCTGCTCGACATGCGGTGAACGATAGGCTTCCAGCAGCCCCAATTCACCGGCTTGTGACTGCGGATCCAGCGTGCCGCCGTACCAAACATCAGCCTGCGGATTATTTTTTTCCGCTTCGATTTTCGCAAAAGTGCTGCCAGAACCGTTGCGAATAAACGCAGTTTTGACACCATATTTCGCCCCAAAAGCCTGCGTTTCGGCTTCACACATTTCATTGGTCGCGCTACAGTACACAACCAGACGACCTTTTGCACTCGCCGGCGCAGTAGCCAGCAATCCCGCGCTTAAAAGTGCGGTCGAAATCGCAAGAGAAATTTTCTTTAGCCTCATACGGATATCCTCCATGTCTTTATGCTTATTATAAATCGATCAATCAAAATGTGGTGCGATTTGATCCTTCGCCCGATTTTGAATGCAGCGTATGCTACAGGAAACCGGCTGAAAATAACGTGAAGGGAATCACAGAATAACAATTGTGCGGTTTTATTTGCCGATCTTGTGCTAAATGATTATCCAAACTGCGAATTTTTCTTTATAATTGCGGGTTATCGTGTTCACTTGTTCGGATCATCAATATGTCAGAGCCATCTTGTATTATCATCGCTATCGCCGGCGCATCGGCATCGGGTAAAAGTTTAATCGCCTCCACCATTCATAAAGAACTGCGCGAGGAAATAGGCTGTGACGACATCGGCATTATTTCGGAAGACAGCTACTATCGGGATCAAAGCCATCTGGCCTTTGAGGAACGAATTAAAACCAATTACGATCATCCTAATTCCATGGATCGCAATTTGCTGATCGAGCATCTGCGTACGTTAAAATCCGGCAAGGCAGTGGATATTCCGGTTTACAGCTATGTGGAACATACGCGAACCGGTGAGATCACCCACTTTGAACCGAAAAAAGTGATTATTTTGGAAGGTATTTTGCTGCTGACCGATGAGCGCGTCCGGCAGGAAGCCAATATTTCGGTTTTTGTGGATACGCCGCTGGATATTTGTTTTATCCGCCGCTTGAAGCGCGATATGCAGGAACGCGGGCGCTCATTGCAATCGGTGATTGATCAGTATCGTGCCACGGTTCGTCCGATGTTTTTACAGTTTATCGAACCGTCAAAACAATATGCCGATATTATCGTCCCGCGCGGCGGGAAGAATCGCATTGCAATCAATATGTTAAAAGCGCAAATTCGCCATCTGTTAGGCAAAAATAAGGGTTAACCGCCATGAGACTATGCGATACCGATATTGAACGCTACCTGGACGACGGCATTATTTCTTTAACACCACGCCCGAGTAATGACAAAATTAACGGCGCCACCATTGATGTTCGGTTGGGGAATTCCTTTCGCGTGTTTCGTGAACATACCGCGCCTTACATTGATTTAAGCGGTCATAAACAAGAGGTTGCGGCTCAACTGGATGCGGTAATGAGCGAAGAAATCCTGATTGCCGACGGCGACGCGTTTTTTCTGCATCCCGGTGAACTGGCGCTGGCGACAACGCTGGAAGCGGTGAAATTACCGGCGAATATTATCGGCTGGCTGGACGGACGTTCATCGCTGGCACGACTTGGGTTAATGGTGCACGTGACCGCCCACCGTATCGATCCGGGTTGGGAAGGCAAAATCGTGCTGGAATTTTTTAATTCCGGCAAACTGCCGTTGGCGTTGCGCCCAAATATGGTGATCGGCGCGCTGAGTTTTGAAGTGCTGAGCGGCGAAGCAGCGCGCCCGTATAATCGGCGGCGGGATGCCAAATATAAAAATCAGCAAAATGCCGTCGCAAGTCGGATTAGCGAGGATTAGGCGATGTGGAAAAAGATCGCATTGAGTTTTATGGTTGTCGTTATTGCGATCTTATCAGTGATGTACGTGCAAAAAGATCGGCTAGAACGTCAGCTAACCGCCAGCTTGCACAAGCACGACATTCAATTTGAAAAACTGGACTTTCAGTTTTTTCTTTCCCCCAAACTCACCTTGGAAGGTGTCGATCTGACATTGGAGCAAGGGCGTAGGTTTACCTTTGCACAAATCGATATCGCACTAAATCCGCTTTACAGTCTGATTGGCGATGTGCGTTTTTCGTCTATTGCCTTGCATCAGGGACAGATTAGCAAGCCCGATTTACATGATGTGAATATTGTTATAAAACCCACCGCACTTTGCCTGGAAGACTTACCGAACGTCATGAATTTTCTCGCCACCGAGCAGATTGAGCCGAGCGCACTGTGGTCGGCGGATAAATGGCGCTATGCAGTGCAGTTCAGTGCCAAAGACTCGTTTAATAACCACGTTGAGCTACAAACGGAAGTCTTCTTTTCCGGTCTGGAAACGGAATTCAGTCAACTCAAACTGACATTGAATTTGCACGACCCCCTTTACAGCGATAAAAAGCAATTTGATTTCAGTTTGGATCAAGCTATTTTTTCAAGCCATACAGACGGGCATCATATCCTGATTTTAAAAGATCTCAGCTCAAATAATGAGACCTTCCGCTACATTAATATTGATCTCAATAACCAAGCGGATGCGCTGACCGGCTACTTGGTTAACGCCGAAATGGCGAATATTCGCTTTCAACTTGATTCTCATCCGCACGCAGAACCTCGCCTCACGCATTTGGCAATTACCGGTAAAGGCGTCGCGGTGAATAAATGGTTTAATCTCTTAAAGCTGCCGGCAGTAATTTCCGGAAAAGGTGATGTGCAGGCGGATATTTTCTTTGACCGATGGCAAATGACGTCGGGACAGGCCACCTTTGCGCTTACAGACGGTGAATTTAACGGTTTAAACATACTCAATATTATCGCGCAGCACCTGCCGATTAATTATGATGCCGAGGCGCTGCAAAACGCTAACAGTCAATTCGAGCGCTTGCAGTCCGATTTGCGTTGGGATAAAGAAATCATGCTGATCGATCATTTACGACTGAAAAATCGCAATATTCGGCTGTTCGGCAGAGGCATGGTAGCGCTTAACGATATGCGTTGCGACATTTCGCTGAATATTGGTTTAACCGATGAAAAATATAAAGATTTCACTTTACCGTTGCGCTTTTTCGACAGCTGTTATTCGCCGCAGTATAAAATTGAAATGACGCGGGATATTCGGCATCAGATCAAAGAGTTGCTCCGACAGAAACTTGAGCGTTAAAGGTGACATTTGATGCCGGAGTGCTAAAATAGTCTCTCTTTATTCTCGCCCGAGACCGCATTCATGTTATCACCGAAAATTGTCCGCCGCCTGAAACTCTGGCGCGTAATTTGTCTGGCTTTTTCCGCGTTTATTTTTAATACCACGGAATTTATTCCGGTGGCACTGTTGTCTGATATTGCGCAGGGTTTTCACATGCCGGTGGCGCAAACCGGGCTGATGATCACCATTTATGCTTGGATTGTCTCGCTGCTATCGCTGCCTTTTATGCTGTTGACTGCCAAGCTGGAACGTCGCAGCTTGCTGATTAAACTGTTTATTCTGTTTATCCTCAGCCATATTCTTTCGGCTTGTGCGTGGAATTTCTGGGTACTGCTGATTTCCCGCATCGGCGTGGCGGTAACCCATGCAATATTCTGGTCGATTACCGCCTCGTTAGCGGTACGTCTGGCGCCGAAAGACAAAAAAGCCCAGGCGCTCGGTCTGCTGGCAATGGGCAGTGCGCTGGCAATGGTCTTGGGGCTGCCGCTGGGACGTATTATCGGTCAGGCATTGGGCTGGCGCGCGACTTTTGCGGTTATTGCGCTGGTTGCCAGCGTCGTACTGCTATTATTATATAAATTATTACCGCACTTAGTCAGTATTAATGCCGGCTCGCTGCACAGTGTACCGCAATTATTCAAACGCCCGCTGTTGGTCGGATTATATACGCTGACTGTCATTGTAGTATCGGCGCATTTCACCGCTTACAGCTATATCGAACCCTTTATGCTGAATATCGTGCAAATGGCGCCGAGTCTGACAACTGCCGTGTTGTTAGTGTTCGGGCTGTCCGGCATTATCGCAAGCCTGCTGTTCAATCGTTTTCACCGTTTCGGACCGGCGAAATTTCTGCTCTCGTCCATGGCGCTGCTCACCCTGTCTTTATGTTTATTGCTCGTGCTGCACAGCAGTGAAACGCTGCAATTTATGTTGGTATTCATCTGGGGCATCGGTATCGCCGGTATCGGGCTAAGTTTGCAAGTACGGGTATTACAGCTGGCACCAGATGCCACCGATGTGGCAATGGCAATGTATTCCGGCATTTATAATATCGGCATCGGCGGCGGCGCATTAATCGGCAATCAGATTATGCATTTCGTCGGGCTGCAATATATCGGTTTGGTCGGCAGCGCACTGGCGCTGCTTGCCACGCTGTTATTTGTGTGTCTGCATCTGCGTTTCCGCCATTTGCCGATTAAAGCTATTCAATAACACGCCGCTAAATGAAAAGTGCGGTGAAAAATCGAACATTTTCCACCGCACTTTTTAACATCATCCCAACAACACGATCAGCGCGCTTAAGCATCGTCCGCTAATCAAGTTGTTATTTTTTCGCTTTTTTAATAAATTTCATTAATCGTTTGCGTTTGCGTAACTGGGTCGGCGTGAGTTTATTGCGTCTGCCAGCAAACGGATTATTGCCTTCTTGCAACAACAGGCGAATCGGCGATCCGATGATTTTCAGACTGCGCCGGTAATAATTGGATAAATAGCGCTTATAGCTGTCCGGCAGGCGTTCAATCTGATTGCCGTGCACCACGATAATCGGCGGGTTATAACCGCCTGGGTGCGCGTATTTCAGCTTAATTCGACGCCCGCTGACCATTGGCGGTTGGTGCTCGTCTGTTGCCATTTGCAAAATACGGGTCAGCATTGAAGTGGTCATTTTTTGCGTGGCACAAGCATAAGCCTCGCGGATTGATTCAAACAAATTACCAACGCCGCTGCCATGCAGCGCGGAAATAAAATGTACGCGGGCAAAATCAATAAAATCCAGACGACGATCCAACTCGGATTTCACTCGATCTTTAATATCCTGATCCAAGCCGTCCCATTTATTCACTACGATAACCAGCGAGCGCCCAGCATTTAGAATAAAACCGAGCAACGACAGATCCTGATCGGAAATACCTTCGCGCGCATCAATCGTCAGCAAAACCACATTGGCATCTTGAATAGCCTGTAAGGTTTTGATCACAGAGAATTTTTCCACCGTCAGGTGCACTTTGCCGCGTTTGCGCACGCCGGCGGTATCAATAATGGTATATTGCTGCCCGTCGCGTTCCATTGGAATATAAATACTGTCGCGGGTGGTGCCGGGCAAGTCATAAACCACCACACGATCTTCGCCCAAAATACGGTTGGTCAGGGTGGATTTTCCCACATTCGGGCGTCCGACAATCGCAATTTTGATGGTTTTATCGTCATCCTGTTGCTCTTGTGCCAGCACATCGTCCAATAAGGCGGTATCTTCTTGATTGTCAAAGTCGAAATCCTGCTCCCATTCGTCCTGCTCTTGCGCGGTATTATCCGCTGTATTCTGCGCTATGGACTGTTCGCTATCGAAGGTTTCTGCCAGCGGAGCAAGCACCTGTTCCATCAACGCCGTTACACCGCGCCCCTGCGAGGCGGCAATCTGCGCGATTTCCCCCAACCCGAGCTGATAGAATTCCGCACAGTGGGAATCGGCATCGATACCGTCAGTTTTATTGGCAACCACCACAGTAAGTTTGTGCTGGCGCTGACGCAGATAATTGGCAATGCCGATGTCCGCTGCCGTCAGACCGGCGCGGGCATCCACCAAAAACAGCACCACATCCGCCTCTTCAATGGCAAGCAACGATTGTTCCGCCATTTTTTCTTCCACGCCTTGTTCCGTGCCGTCAATACCGCCGGTATCAATCACGATAAAATCATAGCCAGCAATATTCGCCTGACCATATTTGCGGTCGCGGGTCAGTCCGGGAAAATCAGCCACCAGCGCATCTCGAGTTCGGGTTAGCCGATTAAATAAAGTCGATTTGCCGACATTAGGACGACCGACCAGCGCAACAACGGGAGTTGTCATAAAAAACCTCTTTATAATCAACCGCACTTATGCGGTATTTATCAATGGCGGGCATTATAGCGGATTTCAGGGGGAATGAAAAATTGATCTACGCAAGCTGTGTTTAGCGCAACACGACTTGCCTTCTCGCACATCGAAGGCAACCTAAAACGAACCGAAACTATGTTTAACCCAAAAGGAAGAGACGAAAAAGCAAAAAAGCACTAAAAAGTGCTTATTAACCTTAAATCTCACCAAGATTGGCGGAACGGACGGGACTCGAACCCGCGACCCCCTGCGTGACAGGCAGGTATTCTAACCAGCTGAACTACCGCTCCGTATCTGAGGTGTAAATAAATTGGCGGAACGGACGGGACTCGAACCCGCGACCCCCTGCGTGACAGGCAGGTATTCTAACCAGCTGAACTACCGCTCCGCGTTAAGTGGAGGCATAATAATCATGAATAGCATGCTCGTCAAGCGATTTTTATGCTTTCCCGCCCGGTTGCTTAATCCATGAACGTTAATGCAGATTCTCCGTTTCCGCCACCTTATCCCACAGGCAGTTATCCTTGCTTTTTTTGTTTATCAGCCGCAGATAATCCTGATGCGCCTGCAACTCTTCCTCGCTCGGCAGCAACAGTTTCAAATTATGGGAAAAAGCCACCGCACTTTGCTGTTCCGTTACAGAGGCACTGTATAGGGTTTCCTGTTCGTTGTAGTCAAACAGGCTGGTCTGACCGCCGGTCATCGCCAGATACACATCGCCCAGAATCTCCGCATCCAATAACGCACCGTGCAGAGTACGCTTACTGTTATCAATATTTAACCGTTCACATAAGGCATCTAAGCTGTTTCGTTTGCCGGGATAGGTTTTGCGCGCCATTTGCAGCGTATCAGTAACCAGACAGATTTCATCGGTTTTCACCTTGATGCCGTGCTTCGCGAATTCGTAATCCATAAAACCCACATCGAAGGGCGCGTTGTGAATCAACAGTTCCGCGCCTTTAATAAACTCGATAAATTCTTCCGCCACCGCCGCAAAGGCCGGTTTGTCCTGCAACATTTCATCGGTAATGCCGTGAACCTTAATCGCCTCGGGATCCACCGGGCGGTCGGGCTTAATATATAAATGCAGCTTGCGCCCGGTATAACGGCGATTAATCATTTCCACCGCACCGATTTCAATAATGCAGTGACCTTCGTAATGGGCGCCGAACTGGTTCATACCGGTGGTTTCCGTATCCAGCACGATCTGGCGATTAGTATTTATGCTGATAGTCATGAGTTTCGCTATATCTTTAAATCAATTTGCGCTATTATCGCCTGATTTATACAAAATGAGTAGTCTAAATTTATGCGCAAACAGATTGAGATTTTTACCGACGGTTCCTGTCTAGGGAATCCCGGCCCGGGCGGTATCGGCGTGTTGTGGCGTTACGGCGCACACGAGAAACAACTTTCGCAGGGCTATTTCCGTACCACCAACAATCGTATGGAGCTGCTGGCAGTGATTACCGCACTGCGCAGTTTAAAAGAGCCTTGCACGGTAACGCTGCACAGCGACAGCCAATATATGAAAAACGGGATCACACAATGGATTTTCAACTGGAAAAAAAACAACTGGAAAGCCGCCGGCGGTCATCCGGTGAAAAATCAGGATCTGTGGATTGCACTGGATCACGCGGTGCAAGCGCATGACATTCATTGGCAATGGGTAAAAGGTCACAGCGGGCACCGGGAAAACGAGCTCTGCGATCAACTGGCAAAACAGGGCGCAGCGCATCCGACACTGGAAGATACAGGCTATACGGCGGAATAAAGGCTCATCCGCTGAGACACGGAATAAAGTGCGGTGGTTTTTCGGTAAGTTTTTTATTTTGCTGAAAAAATCACCGCACTTTTATTGCCATTGTACGCATGCTGGCTTGAAATTACGGCAGTTTTGCCACAACGGCATAACCTGCCCGCACCGCGTCTATGACATAGTGGGTATCTGCACAAATAAACGCGGATTCGCCCTGTGTCAGCGTTAGTGTGCTGTGAGTTGAGGCGATTTTCACTGCCCCTTGCATCACCAGCACAATCTCAGCACTGTGCGCCTGTCCGTGCAGACGGTCGGCGGCAGCATATCGAAGGTGGGTTAAGGCAAAATCCTGCGCCGGTGTAGAATAAGTGAACTGCGCGCGATCATGCGGTGCGGCAGGAATAATTTTCGGCGCGACCTCACGGCAATCCACCACTTGCAGCAACTGCGCAATATCCACATGCTTGGGCGTTAAACCGCCACGAATCACGTTATCGGAACACGCCATTAATTCGATATTCTGCCCGCGCAGATAAGCGTGCGGAATGCCGGCGTCCTGATAAATGCCCTCGCCCGGTCTGGTATGCACGATATTGAATAAATAAAAACAGATTAAGCCCGGATCCAGTTTATCTGGGCGAATGTCCATGGCTGACATGCTGTAGAGTACCCAGTAATCGGGGTTATCCGGGGTCAGTCGGTCTGCGGCATAAGCGCTGTTGTTGTGTGTAATAATCGGATGCAGCCAGTCAGCAAGCTGTGCTTGAGATGCCTGCATGATATCGGCATAAAAGCTGTGCAGATCCTGCACGGTCAATTTTTCCGCCAGCGCTGCCAGTGAAGGACGGGCATTTAACGCGGCGATAATATCTGCTTTGGGTTTAAAGCCGTGCAATAGCCAAAAGTCAGAAAGCGCGATCATCATTTCCGGTTTATGATTATCATCTTTATAAGTGCGGGTCGGCGCATTTAAGGCGATACCGGCGGCATTTTCCCGCGCAAAGCCGGCTTCGGCTTGCTGTTTGGTCGGATGCAGCTGAATGGAAAGCGGCTTTTCCACATCCAGAATTTTTAATAAATACGGCAGCTGATTGCCGAACTTTTTGCGACTGTCATTTCCAAGTGCGGTCGGATTTTCCGCTAAAAATGCGGTCAAAGGCTGCCAGTTGCCGTCGATTTCCAGCATTGAGGGCGAAGACGGATGAGCGCCGAGCCACCATTCCGCATAATGCTGATTTGTCTGTTCGGGAAAACCGAGCAATGCGGGAAGGTAATGCCCGCCGCCCCATTGATAGTGCTGTAGACTGCCTTTCAGAATATAAATGTCGTTCATTTAACTTTCCTTGCTGCGGTTTGCCACCGCCGTTTGTTTATAACCACCGAAAAATGCCACCACTTTTGCCGTATCTTGTGGGTCGTGCAGCGGTGCAATAAGCCGTTTGCCGTTGTTTAACTCAATAACCAGTATATTGCCGTCGGCAAGGTTGATTTGACGGATTTTCTCATAGCGGATAAACAGATTTTCATAAAAAAAGCCGTTTGCTTTCAAAATCAATACGGGAAAGCGGATAAATGCAATATACAGGCTGAGGATCACGGCGGTCGCCAATAAATACAGGGTTAGCGGGCGGATATTCGCCTGGGTCTGATAAAGCATAACGGCAATAAGCGCGATAAAAATCAGCGCGTCAATTTTTGCCCGTTTTTTTAACCGCACTTTTAGGCGAGTTTCGCCTTTCAACCAGTCCATGCCGAACTGATCGTAAAAAGCGTAAATAAAAAACAGCACAATGCCGCTCAGTAGGAGGATCTCGATCATAGCTTAAATAAAACTAAAAGGCGGGCGTGAAAGCCCGCCACAATGCGCCTATTATAAGCTAGGCAAGAATGCCTGTCCAAGCGCCGAAGATACCGATAACAAAAATACCGGCGATAATCCATAACGCATTGACGCGGTTGCGTAATAACCACATACAGGCAAAAGTGAACAATAACGGCAACAAACCCGGCATTAAGCTGTCCAGAATGCTTTGTACAGTGGTGGTTTCTACGGTGCCGTCTTGTTTTTCAATCACGGACACGACCAGCGGCACATGAATACTGGTCCATTTCTGCACCAACGCCCCCATAATAAACAAACCGAGAATCGACGCGCCTTCGGTCAGTTTCTGCAATAAACCGCCGCTCATATCCTGCACCACATCCAGCCCTTTGCGATAGCCATAGGTGACACCGTAGTAACGAGTGGCAAAACGAACTAGGTTAAATAATAAGAAGAACAGAATCGGACCTAAAAGACTGCCGCTTAATGCCAAGCCCGCGCCTAGGGCAGCGAATACCGGACGTGCGGTACCCCAGTAAATCGGGTCGCCGACCCCGGCTAATGGTCCCATTAATCCCACTTTAATCCCGTTAATGGCGGCATCGTCGATTTCTTTACCGTTGGCACGCTCTTCTTCCATCGCAATGGTCACGCCCAATACCGGTGCTGCCATAAACGGCTGAGTGTTAAAGAATTCCAAATGACGTTTAATTGCATCTTTGCGTTCCGGCGAGTTCGGATCCGGGTATAAGCGTTTAATTACCGGCACCATAGAATAAGCGAAGCCGAGCGCTTGCATACGTTCAAAGTTCCATGAGCCCTGAAACAGGTTGGAGCGCAGTACCACGGAGTTTAAATCACGCTGGGTTACTTTTTTAATTTCTGTAGTCATGTTTTTTACCCTATTAATCTAATCTGTTATCAAGGTCATCATTGCCGTTTGCGACAACCTGCACCACTTGTTTGCTTTGGTTGTATTTCGGGTGCAACTGAATATACAGCGCCGCCATAATCGCGCCGAGAACACCTAACGCCACCAGATTGAAATCAGTGAAAGCGGCAACAACGAAACCAGCGTAGAAAAACGGCATTAAGTGACCGGCACGCATCATGTTGATAACCATGGCATAACCAACTACGGCAATGATACCGCCGGCGATTTTAAGCCCGTTGGTAACCACCTCAGGAATCGCGTGCAACATGGACTGAACAACATCCGTACCGGCGGTGAGCGCCACAATTAGGGCCGGAATGGCAATACGCATCGCCTGTAATAACAACGCGCTGCAATGGATCCAGTCCAAACGGGTCAGATTGCCGTCTTGAATGGATTTATCCGCCGCGTGTTGAAAACCGACGGTAATCGCACGAACGACGTAAGTCAGAACCTGACCTGCCGCCGCCAGCGGAATGGCAATCGCGATACCGGTGGTAATTTCCTGACCGCCGACGATAACCAGAATAGTGGAAATCACCGAAGCCAGTGCCGCATCGGGCGCCAGCGCTGCACCGATATTCATCCAACCGAGCGCCAGCAATTCTAAGGAACCGCCAACAATAATGCCGGTTTTAATATCGCCCAGCACCAGACCAATCAGGGTACAGGCGATTAACGGACGGTGGGTCTGAAACTCATCAAGAATCGAGCCCATACCGCATATACAGGCAACGATAAAAACGAGTATGACTTGGAGTGTTGAAATTTCCATCGTGAATATTCCTTAAACTAAGTTATGTTTCTTTAATAAATCCATCATGTGCTGACGCGTATCATTGGAGACTTTGCGCACATCAAGCTCGATTCCCATACCATCAATAGCTTTAAACGCCGCAATATCGTTATCATCAACGCATACCGCACTGGTAATTTGCTTTTTGCCCTCTTTATACGCCATACCGCCGATATTAATCGATTTCATATCGACACCGGCCTCCAGCAGCTTCAGCACATCGGCAGGGTTGGTAAATAACAGCATGACGCGTTCATTGGCATATTCCGGATTGTTATAAACTCGGATCATTTTATCCACGTTGACAACATGGGCGGTCACTCCCGGCGGCGCCACGCTTTTCAGCATAGTGGAACGTACCTGATCTTTTGCCACATCATCGTTTACCACAATAATGCGACTGACTCGGCTTTCTTTCGTCCAGCGGGTAGCGACCTGACCGTGAATCAAGCGATCATCAATGCGGGCAAGACCGACGATTAAATGTCCTTCTTTATTCGCCTGCACAATCTGTTGCGGCGCGGGTGTCGGCTGTGCTGGCGCAACTGTTGCCGGCACGGTAACTTCCGGTTCAACATATTTTAATGCACGAACACCGGCACGGCCTGTTTCCAATGCAATGGCAACCAATTCCGATAAATTCGGACCGTCATCGCGGGCCATAAAGGTTTCTACCAACATCGGAACATTCACACCGGTGACAATATCCATATTGTCTTTGCCTTCGGCGACGCGGTTTGCGGCGTTAAACGGACTGCCGCCCCAAGTATCCACAAGGAATAATACCTGATCACAATGGGATAAGCTGGTCGCGAGTTGTTCCTGATATTTCGCCATAATCGTTTCAGCATTTTCGCCGGGCACGAAATCAATGGTGGCTACGTCATCTTGCTCACCGATCAACATTTCGGTGGTTTTCAGCAGTTGCTCCGCCGCCACACCGTGTGTTGCTATGATGATCGCAATCGTCATTCTGACTCCTTAAACATAATAAAAGTGGCTCAAATCAAATAGAATTATTTGACCGGCGGATTGTAAATGAAAACGCTCCAGAATAATGTGATTGCGATCACGAATTTGAGATAAAAATTGTTTTATTTTGTGACGCTAATCACAAATTAAGCCAACAGACTGAAGAATGAATTGGGTTTTGATATTTATTTTTTATATTTTAGAAATAAAACTCCATTAATTTACGCACAACATCAGTTTTACTAACAAAAATATAGCGCAGCCGGAGAAAAGTGCGGTGATTTTGACAAAAATTTCACCGCACTTTTTTGCTTATCCGCACAAAAAAAGCTCCCGATTAACGGAAGCTTTTTCAAACAAATTGTAACAATTAGCGACGTAAACCTAAACGAGCAATAGTCGAAGCATAAAGCTCAAGATTGGTACGTTTTAAATAGTCCAACAGTTTACGACGACGGGAAACCATACGCAACAAACCGCGACGACCATGGTGATCCTTTTTATGCTCCGCAAAGTGAGCTTGCAGATGGTTAATCTGCGCGGTTAATAATGCGATCTGTACTTCGGAAGAACCGGTATCTTTCGCGTCACGACCAAACTCGGCAACAATTGCCGCTTTTTTTTCTGTGCTTAGAGACATAATAAAATCCTCTTAAATAGGCTTTGTTAACAATACATCGTTCGCCGATCTCTAACTCAGCGACGACAAATGAACGCAAATTTTAACATCGGAGGGGGAAAATGCAATAAATATTATTAGCGGTGGCTGAATTTATCATAGTATTATTTTATATCCACGGTAACAATAGGATTCGACAAATGGAACTGAATAAGCAAACGGCGCAGAAGATTGTAAAGCGGGCGATGAATATCATCCATAATTCAGTTAATGTTATGGATAAAAACGGGATCATTATTGCCTCCGGGGATTGTTCTCGCTTGAACCAAAAACATATCGGTGCGGTTGTGGCAATTCGGGAAAATAGAGTTGTTGAAATTGATGATGAATTGGCTCGCAAATGGGATTTTGGCACTAAGCCCGGCATTAACGTACCAATTAATTATTTAGGTAATACACTCGGCGTAGTCGGTATTTCCGGCGAACCTGAAAAAGTTCGCTCCTATGCCGAGTTGGTTAAAATGACAGCCGAACTGATTATTGAACAACAAATTTTACTCGAACGAGAACGCTGGGCATATCGTTATAAAGAGGAATTTATTTTACATTTGTTAAATGAAAAACTGCAAATCAATGCACTTAAAAGTCAGGCGGCGTTTTTTAATATCAACCTTGATTTACCTTACGTTGTTGTCATTATTAAACTCTGCCAATCTTCCAGCGAACAATTACAGGAGCTGGTAACCTATTTAAATCAACCGCAATTCAAGCATCATTTAGCGATTCTGTCGCTAAACACTGTCGCCGTTCTAACCCTTGCACAACAAACCGATATCAAACAACTAGATAAATTACTACCGCCAAACAGCCCACCGCATAGCTATAAAATCGCCGTTGGGGCCTGCTTAGAGAATGAATTCAAGCTGCACTTTTCTTATAAAACCGCAGTTAGCACCTTAAATTATGGGCAGAAATGTTATCCCAAACGGACATTCTATTTTTTTGAACAATATCAGCTGCCGGTTTTACTGGACAATTTGACCGATTCTTGGCAAGCGGAAGAATTGTTAAAACCATTACAAAAGCTCTATCGGCAAGATCCACATCGTCAATTACGCAAAACGCTGCAACAATATTTTTTATCAAATTGTGATCCGTCTCTCACTAGTCAAAAATTGTTCATTCACATTAATACGCTGCGTTATCGACTGCATAAGATATCACAAATAACTTCCTTATCTTTCAATAAGATAGATGATTTATTCATACTTTATTTAAGCACTATACTGACTAGATAGAATTAGATAAAAACACAATTAAATACCATTTCAGGTCATTTAATTGTATTTTTTTACAAAGCATTTTTAACTTAAAGCGATAATAATCAACATAGGATCTCAACAACACAAGGGGTTTTTCTATGAGCGGTATAGCACTGATTATCTGTTTTATTATTGCCATTATCGTTATGATCTGGATGATTGCAAAACTGAAAGTTCATCCTTTCTTAGCGCTAATGACAATCTCCCTGTTGCTTGCTCTGATAGCCGGCATCAGTCTAAACAAAATCCCGGCAATTGTCGGCGAAGGTTTCAGTGGCACATTTAAAAGTATCGGTATCGTCATCATTTTCGGTGCTATTATCGGTACAATTCTGGAAAAAACCGGTGCCGCACTTAAATTAGCAGATATGGTAGTCAATATTGTCGGACAAAAACGCCCCGAACTCGCTATGTTGATTATGGGCTGGGTTGTCGGTATTCCGGTCTTTTGTGACAGCGGCTTCGTAGTTTTAAATCCGATTCGAGAAGCAATCCGCAAAAAAATTGCGGCAAATCCGGTAGGAACAGCGGTAGCGCTAAGTGGCGGTCTCTATACTGCACACGTATTTATTCCACCAACACCGGGACCAATAGCGGTAGCGGGTGCGGTCGGTTTAAGCCACAATCTACTATTGGTTATTGTCATGGGGCTAATCGTCTCCATACCGGTATTAATCGCCAGTTATATTTTTGCCAAACGAATCGGTAAACAGGTTATCTTATCAGAGACCGAGGCCGATACCGTCATTACTCAAAGTTATGATGAATTAATTAAACAATACGGTAAATTACCGAACGGTTTCTTAAGCCTTGCACCAATCCTCATGCCGATTCTACTAATGGCATTGGGCTCTATCGCCAAAATCATAGGAATGGGGGGTTTTGCCGGTGATTTAATTCTATTCTTGGGCAATCCGATCATTGCATTAGCGGTCGGAGTCATCTTTTCAGTATTCTTATTGCTGAATTCCAGCAAAATGAAAGAATTTGACGCTTTCACTAATGATACGTTGAAAATCGTCGGACCGATTCTATTTATTACTGCCGCAGGTGGCGTGTTAGGCAAAGTAATCATAGAAGCCGGTTTTGTCGAATACATTAAACAAAATGCACATATTATCAGTACAGCTGGTATTTTCTTCCCATTCATTATTTCAGCGGTTCTAAAAACTGCACAGGGTAGCTCAACGGTCGCAATGATCACAACAGCAGCAATTATGGGCATGTTTGATGCAAGTGATTCACTCATGAATGCCTTGGGATTAACCTCTGAAATAGCCGCCGCATTAACGGTAATGGCTATCGCTGCCGGTGCAATGTGTATTTCTCATGCCAATGACAGCTACTTCTGGGTAGTCACTAACTTCTCAAAAATGACGCCGCAGCAAGGTTACCGAACACAAACCATGCTAACGTTCATCATGGGTATTGTCGGTATGTTAAGTGTCTATATACTCTCTTTAATCTTACTGTAACGGGAGAACAATAATGAAATTCGTCATTGCTCCGGATAGTTTTAAAGAAAGCCTGACCGCATTAGAAGTAGCGGAGGCGATCGAAATCGGATTCAGAAAAATTTTTCCTGACGCCATATATGTCAAAATCCCAATGGCCGACGGCGGGGAAGGCACCGTTCAATCACTGGTGGATGCCACTCAGGGAAAACTGATCAATGTCGAAGTATGTGCGCCGTTGGGTAACAAAGTATCTGCTTTTTTCGGATTATCCGGTGACAATCAAACCGCTATTATCGAAATGGCTGCCGCCTCAGGGTTACACCTAGTTCCCTCGCCACAACGCAATCCGTTAAAAACCACTAGCTTCGGCACAGGTGAACTGATTCGCGCCGCACTTGATTATGGTATAAAAAAAATCATACTGGGCATTGGCGGTAGCGCTACTAATGACGGTGGAGTCGGCATGTTGCAAGCATTGGGTGCAAAATTTCTTAATCAGCAAAATGAACAGATTGCTTTCGGTGGTGAAAATTTAACGCAGATTAAAACCATTGACCTCAGCAAACTGGATCCCCGCTTACAACAAATAGAACTGGACGTTGCTTGCGACGTCGATAATCCTCTTTGCGGAGAAAGCGGTGCTACAGCAATATTCGGTCCACAAAAAGGCGCAACTGCGGAAATGATACACATACTGGACAATGCGCTGTTACATTTTTCACAGATTGCCGAGCAGCAATGCGGGCTGAATATTCGCGATACACCGGGTACCGGTGCAGCGGGTGGTATGGGTGGTGGTCTATTACTGTTGCCGAAAGTGCGGTTGAAATCAGGCGTGAATATTATTACTGACACCCTAAATCTAAAGGAGCGTATTAAAGATGCTGATGTAGTGATTACCGGAGAAGGTCGAATGGACGGGCAAAGCGCTCGTGGCAAAACACCGATTGGTGTTGCAAAAACGGCAAAAATCTTTAATAAACCGGTTATCGCTATCGTTGGTAGCTTACGGGAAGATTACGAGGCAATTTATGAAAACGGCATTGACGCTGTCTTTCCGATTATCCGTCAGGTTCAAAGTCTGGAAGATACATTAAAGTGCGGTCGGGAAAATTTAATTTCTACCGCACAGAATGTCGCAAAACTGTATCAACTACTGAAATAATAATAGCTACGGGGCAAGTTAATTTGCCCTGTCTTTCCACTTGCTTTTATTCATCAACGATTTTCTCCACCCCAAAATGCCGATAAGTTCTTGATGTGGCGATGCGCCCGCGTGGGGTGCGTTGTAAAAAACCCTGTTGAATTAAATAGGGTTCCAGTACATCTTCAATAGTATCGCGCTCCTCGCCGATAGCAGCGGCAAGGTTGTCTAAACCAACCGGGCCGCCGTCAAAGCGTTCGATAATCGCGCTGAGCAGTTTGCGATCCATAAAATCAAAACCGGCAGGATCGACATCCAACATGGATAATGCGGATTCCGAAATCGCAACGGAAATCACGCCTCCGTTTTTGACATCCGCATAATCGCGCACACGGCGCAGTAACCGGTTGGCGATGCGCGGCGTGCCCCGTGAACGACATGCGATTTCCTGCGCGGCGGCAGGTTCAATGGTTAAATTTAAACAGGCGGCGCTACGAGTTACGATTGAAGTTAAATCCGCCACCGAATAAAATTCCAAGCGTTGTACAATACCGAATCGATCCCGCAATGGCGAGGTCAGCGAACCCGCGCGCGTGGTTGCGCCAATCAAGGTAAACGGCGGCAAATCCAGTTTAATCGAACGGGCGGCGGGACCTTCGCCGATCATGATATCCAGCTGATAATCTTCCATGGCGGGATAAAGCACTTCTTCAATCGCCGGCGATAAGCGGTGTATTTCATCAATAAACAGCACATCGTGCGGTTCTAGATTAGTCAGCATTGCCGCCAGATCACCGGCCTTTTCCAATACCGGTCCCGAGGTGGTACGAATATTCACGCCCATTTCATTGGCGACAATATTGGCTAATGTGGTTTTGCCCAAACCCGGCGGGCCGAAAATCAGCAGGTGATCCAACGCATCCTGGCGCAATTTTGCCGCCTGAATAAAAATTTCCATCTGCCCGCGTACCTGCGGTTGTCCCACATAATCGGTCAGTAATTTGGGGCGAATCGCACGGTCGATATATTCATCGTCCGCTTTAGCGCCGGCACTGATAATTCTGTCTGCTTCAATCATTTTATTTATCTTTTATAAAGCGGCTTTTAATGCTTCACGAATGAGCTGTTCGCTGTTTAATTCTGGTTTTGCGACTTTTTTCACCATTTTCTCGGCGTCATTTTGTTTATAGCCCAGTGCGATTAAGGCAGCCACCGCATCATCCGATTGACTATCCACATGCGATGGGTTTTTCTCTACCGCCGGCAAGCGATTACTCTGCACAAAGAAATCCGCTTGCTGCAAACCGTTGAATTTGCCTTTTAATTCCACCAATAAACGTTCCGCCGTTTTTTTGCCGACTCCCGGAATTTTGGTCAGGCGGGATAATTCTTCCCGTTCAATAGCGTATGCAAATTCCGTCACCGACATTGCTGAAAGAATAGCCAGCGCCAGTTTCGGCCCGACGCCGTTGGTTTTAATCAATTCGCGGAATAAAGTGCGGTCATTTTTATGCGAGAATCCGAATAATAAATGAGCGTCTTCGCGCACACTCAGATGGGTAAATAATGTGACTTCCTGCCCGGTTTCCGGCAGATTATAAAAACTGGTCATCGGCAGCAGCAGTTCATAACCGACACCCTGCACGTCCAACAAAATTTCCGGCGGCTGCTTTTCAATCAGCACCCCTTTTAAACGACCAATCATAATGTGATTTACCTTGGCTAAAAATTTTCCTTAGCATAAAATAAAACTGGATAAATATCCAGTTTTATTTATCGTTAGATTTTAAGCCGAAAACGTCCGCGGCTGTATCGCGTGCGTAAAAGTGCGGTCATTTTTTCCGGTGTTTCCATGGTGTTCACGCTGTCTGCTACACGCAGCGAATGTTGTATTGAATGCGCATGAGTGATCGCAATCGCCAGCGCGTCTGCGGCATCAGCCTGCGGCGTATCGGATAATTTCAGAATACGCGTAACCATATCCTGCACCTGTTTTTTATCCGCCGAACCGGTGCCTACCACCGTCTGCTTCACCAACCGCGCAGCATATTCGAATACCGGCAAATCATGATTCACCGCCGCAACAATCGCCGTGCCGCGCGCTTGCCCGAGCTTCAGCGCAGAATTGGCGTTTTTGGCCAGAAACACTTCTTCAATGGCGAACATATGCGGTTGAAACTGAGTGATAATTTCTGTCACGCCAGCATAAATGCGTTTCAGTCGGGTCGGCAAATCCTCCGCCAGTGTGCGAATAGCACCACTGCCGAGATAATCCAACTGCCGCCCCTGCTGGCGGATCACGCCATAACCGGTGACGCGCGAACCGGGGTCAATACCTAAAATAACCGTCATACAGCTTACTGCAAAAAATAAGCGAGCTATTGCCCGCTTATCCCCGATTATTTAACCGATTTCGGTGTCGAGCAGTATTTTACCAGAATCTCATCGGATTCTTTACCGTCGATATATAACATATTGCCGCTAACTTTATCGAGGTTATCCAGCGTCAAGTTATCGGCTACCCAGACGAATTTGTCCGCGCTGGTAAATCTGGCGCTCTCCTTATCGTCCATATCGCGCATAAAGCCGGAAGCGGATACGCTCTGACCTTTATAAGCCACCTCTGCTGAAACAGCATCCGGCCCCTCAAAACGATAAGTGACGATAACCGGTTCATTGCTGTCAACGCCGCAGGCATATTCTACCGTTTTAGTCACAGCCTGTTGCTCTGCGGGTGCCTGCGCTTTGGCGGCTTCCTGCGTTTGAGCCGATGGCTGAGCATTAGTCGACGCGGGTTGTGGTTTATCATCACAGCCGACTAATGCGACTGATAAACCGATTAATGCTAAAGAGGAAATAAATTTCATTGGTTTCTCCTGAAAAATCTTTTGTCAATTAAAGCAATGCGGCGACCTCATCGCTGATTTCGCCGTTATGATAAACGTTCTGCACGTCATCGCAATCTTCCAGCATATCAATCAATCTTAATAATTTCGGTGCGGTTTCCGCATCCAGATCCACGGTTGTCGATGGGATCATCGTGACTTCCGCTTCCTGAATTTTAAATCCTGCCGCTTCAATAGCATCACGCACCGCGCTTAAATCTTCCCATGCGGTATAGATTTCGAAACTGCCGTCATCCTGCGGCTGAATGTCGTCGGCGCCTGCTTCAATTGCGGCTTCGGTTAATGCGTCTTCGTCACCGTTTTCGATCAAGATCAATCCTTTCTTGCTGAATAAATAACCGACCGAACCTTCCGTGCCCAGATTGCCGCCGCATTTAGTAAAACTTGGGCGCACCTGCGAAATAGTACGGTTGGCGTTATCACTTAGACACTCAACCATCACCGCAGTTCCGCCCGGACCGTAACCCTCGTAAATTTTTGTTTCCATATTGGTATCATCGCCACCGCCCACGCCGCGGTCAATGGCACGATTAATGGTATCGCGAGTCATATTGCTAGCCAGCGCTTTATCAATCGCCGCACGCAAGCGCGGGTTCGAGCCGGCATCGCCGCCGCCGATTTTCGCCGCCGTAACTAATTCGCGAATTAATTTGGTGAAGATTTTACCACGCTGTGCGTCTTGTGCCGCTTTGCGGTGTTTGATATTGGCCCACTTACTATGTCCTGCCATATTATTTTCCTTTTAAGTTGCTCCCGTTTCGGTCTTTGCCGCAGCAAAGCAGAAACGTGATTATCGTCTCGAAAGTGCGGTTAAAAATTTGCTATTTTTCAACCGCACTTTTATTGATTAAATACTTTTTGATTGCCTGCGCATTATTTGGCGATTTAGTTATCGCCGCCGCTTGCTGCGGTTCCAGCCATTGATACGCCGAATGTTCGCTTAACATCGGCGTTGCCTCCTGCGGCAGTGCCAGCAAAAATCGATATTCTGTGCAATGTGTGACATTCGGCGCGTATTTATACCGAAAATGCGGAAAAATTTCAAATTTTATGCTGTCTTTGCAATCAATTAAATTCAACCGCTGCGCCGCAATATCAATGCCCGTTTCTTCTTTCACTTCCCGCATCGCTGCCTGACGGGCAAATTCGCCGTCCTCCAGCGAACCGGTCACCGATTGCCAGAACGCGGGATCGTCTCGGCGCCGTAGCATCAAAACTCGCCCGGTATTTTCAGCATAGATCACGGCAAGAATGGAATGAGGATTTTTATATTTCATCGGTGTTGTTGATTCTGAGATAAATAAAGACGGCTTTTCACAATAAACGGAAACGCAATCCTATTCCTTGCAAGAACATCTTGGCATTCAAAGCGATACACACGGCGAACGGATTACAGAAAAAGGGCGCCCGCCAATACGCCCTTCAAGCTAAATTTTATTCGCTTTTTGCCACTGCAATCCCCAATTCCGCCAGGGCCTGCGGATTTGCCGCGCTCGGTGCTTCGGTCATCAGACAGGCTGCCGCAGTAGTTTTCGGGAAGGCGATTACATCGCGAATGTTATCAGTGCCGGTGAGCAACATGACTAACCGATCCAGCCCGAATGCAAGCCCGGCGTGCGGTGGTGTACCGAATTTTAACGCATCAAGCAGGAAGCCGAATTTTTCGCGCTGCTGCTGTTCATCAATGCCTAAAATGCTGAACACGGTTTGCTGCATGTGCGGGTTGAAGATACGCACCGAACCGCCGCCCACTTCGTAGCCGTTAATCACCATATCATAAGCATTTGCCACCGCACTGGTCGGATCGGCTTCCAACTGCTGCGGGGTAAAATCTTTCGGCGAGGTGAACGGGTGGTGCATTGCGGCTAAATGACCTTCGTCATCACGTTCAAACATCGGGAAGTCGATCACCCAAAGCGGCCGCCATTCGTCCGAACGGGTTAAGCCTAAATCGCGCCCGAGTTTCAAACGCAATGCGCCCATGGCATCGGTCGCCACATTCCATTTATCCGCACCGAAGAACAAAATATCGCCGCTTTGCGCCGAAGTGCGGTCTAAAATCGCCTTGATTTTTGCT
The DNA here is from genome assembly GCF_000827595.2 of Necropsobacter massiliensis. Lineage (GTDB taxonomy): Bacteria > Pseudomonadota > Gammaproteobacteria > Enterobacterales > Pasteurellaceae > Necropsobacter > Necropsobacter massiliensis. The sequence continues at coordinate 131,673 of NZ_LN776180.1, forward strand.
TCGTTTAAAAATTTGGCAATCGGGCTTTGTACGCCGTCTAAGCCGGCATTTAGCTCATTGACTTTCAACCACGCCAACCCTTTCGCACCGTAAATGCCGACGAATTGCGTATATTCGTCAATTTGTTTACGTGTGATACTGGCGCCGTTCGGCACGCGGATCACTGTGACGCGACCGTTCGGGTCTTGCGCCGGGACGCTGAAGACTTTGAAATCCACGTCTTTGACAATATCCGCTACATCCACCATTTCCAGCGGGTTACGCAGATCCGGTTTGTCAGAACCGAAACGTTGCATAGCTTCTTGCCAAGTCATCACCGGGAATGCGCCCAAATCCACGCCGAGCGTATCTTGCCACAAACCGCGAATCATCCGTTCCATAATCTCACGCACTTGCGGTGCGGTTAAAAATGAGGTTTCCACATCAATCTGGGTAAATTCCGGCTGGCGATCAGCGCGCAAATCTTCATCACGGAAACATTTTACGATCTGATAATAACGATCAAAACCGGACATCATCAGTAACTGTTTAAATAATTGCGGCGATTGCGGCAACGCGTAGAATTTGCCCTTATGCACGCGGCTCGGCACCAGATAATCGCGCGCGCCTTCCGGTGTGGCTTTGGTCAGCATCGGCGTTTCAATGTCTAAAAAGCCGTTGGCATCCATAAAACGGCGCACAAATGCGGTAATTTTCGCCCGCGTTTTCAGACGCTGCGCCATTTCCGGACGGCGCAGATCCAGATAACGATATTTCAAGCGTTGTTCTTCGGTATTGTTCTGATTAAAATCCAACGGCAACACTTCGGAGGCGTTATAAACCGTTAAGGCTTGCGCCAGCACTTCCACTGCGCCGGTCGCCATGGTTTTATTAATTTGATTGTCCGGGCGGGCAATCACTTCGCCTTTAATCTGAATACAAAACTCATTGCGCAGCGCCGCAGCGGCATTCAGGGCGTCGGGAAACTTCGGATCAAAACAAACTTGCACGATACCTTCGCGATCGCGCATATCAATAAAAATCAACCCGCCCAAATCGCGGCGTTTATGCACCCAGCCGCTTAAGGTCACTTCCTGCCCGATATGTTCGCGGCTTAACGCACCGCAATAATGAGTTCGCATCATATAGTATTCCTTGAATAAAACGAGATAAATTAACCGACTGATTATAGCGAAAATCAAGGCAAAAAAACATGATTTGTTTTCACCGCACTTTATTGGCAGCTCAAAGCGCCTGTTTTCTGCTCCGACCAATCATTCCCGAGTTTGATAAAACGCAAATCTCTGCTAACATTATTTTCGATAAAAATTAATAAATCAAGGATATTTAATGTTCATTATCAATGTGTTATTTATCACAATATTGGCTATTCGGTGTTATACCCTGTCTATTTCCATTAAAAATGAAAAAAACCTGATCAAAAACGGTGCACAACAATACGGCAAAGGCAATTCCGCGCTGCTTTCCGCCGCCCATATCGTTTTTTATTTTTCCGCCATTATTGAAGCCAACCGTAACCAAATAGGCTTTGATACGGTTGCGTTATGCGGACTTTGCTTGATTGTTTTCGCGTTCGCGGCATTGTGTTATGTGATCCGCCAGCTGAAAGAAATCTGGACGGTAAAAATCTATATTCTGCCTCATCACCGGCTCAATCGTTCCTTTTTATTTAAATACGTGCGCCACCCGAATTATTTCCTCAATATTATCCCCGAACTGATCGGGCTCGCGCTGCTCTGCCACGCAACATATACGGCGTTGTTCGGTCTGCCGGTATATTTACTGATCTTATTTATTCGCATAAAACAAGAACAGCGTGCAATGGCGCATTTATACTAAATCATTTGTCGGATAGCGAAACTTCTTCTAAAATGACCGCACTTTTTCACTGAACGATAAAAAAGAATGCCAAAAGATACGCTATTTTCGACCCCGATTGAGAAACTGGGCGATTTCACATTTGATGAAAACGTGGCAGAAGTGTTTCCGGATATGATCCAACGCTCGGTGCCCGGCTATTCCAATATCATCACCGCTATCGGCATGCTGGCGCATCGGTTCGTCACTGCCGATTCCACGGTGTACGATCTCGGCTGTTCGCGCGGCGCCGCAACACTTGCCGCGCGGCGTAATATCCGACAGCCGAACGTGAAGATCATCGGGGTGGATAATTCCCTGCCGATGGTCGAGCGCTGTCGCCAACATATCAGCGCCTATCACAGTGAAATTCCGGTGCAAATTCTGTGCGACGACATCCGCAATATTCCGATTCACAACGCTTCCATGGTGATTTTAAATTTCACGTTGCAATTTCTGCCGCCGCAGGATCGTCTGGCTTTATTGCAAAATATTTACCACGGGCTGAATCCAAACGGCGTATTGGTGTTGTCGGAAAAATTCCGCTTTGATGATAGCAATATCAACGATCTGCTGATCGATCTGCATCACCAGTTCAAGCGCGCCAACGGCTACAGCGAGCTAGAAGTCAGCCAAAAACGCACCGCACTTGAAAACGTGATGCACACCGACAGCATTGAACAACATAAAGTGCGGTTAAAATCCGTTGGGTTTTCACATACAGAACTGTGGTTTCAATGTTTTAATTTCGGCTCGATGATTGCTGTAAAATAAACCTGTTAATCCGCATGATAAAATACACGCTTCTAATTTGTGGTTTGTGCGCCGGTCTCCTGCAATCGGCACTGGCGCAGGAAACGCGCACCAATAATCTGATTATTTTCTATGACCGAACTCAAACCGACGCCGATACGTTGATTGCCTATGCCCATCGGCAAGGAACGACATTGCTTTATCGCTATAACCATCTCAACGCCATTGCAGTACATGTGCCGGAAAACAGCGACTACCGACAAATACGGAGCCGTTTTGCCTCGCGGAAAGGCGTATTGCAGGTCAGTCCGGAGCAAATTCTGAGTTTAGATTCAACAATGTCGAAATAACGCCGAGCGACAATTCGTTATAACCGGTTCGTCGGCTTAATGATTTTTGCCCCCGTTTGTGGCATAATTCCGGCGGTTTATCTATTCAAATCAATCGGAGGCAAGAATGCGCATTTTACACACCATGTTACGGGTAGGCGATTTGGAACGCTCAATTACATTTTATCGCGATGTATTGGGCATGCGTTTGCTGCGCACCAGCGAAAATCCCGAATATCAATATTCATTGGCATTTTTAGGGTATGACGATGAGGACAAAGCGTCGGTGATTGAACTCACTTATAACTGGGGCGTCAGCGAATATGAAGCGGGCAACGCATTCGGTCATATTGCAATCGGCGTGGACGATATTTATCGCACCTGCGAGGCAGTCAGCGCCGCCGGCGGGAAAGTAACGCGCGCACCGGGACCGGTCAAAGGCGGTACAACCGTGATCGCTTTCGTAGAAGATCCGGACGGTTATAAAATTGAATTTATCGAAAATAAAAACGCACAGGCGGGTTTAGGCAACTAATTTCACTGTTTATGCGGCGGACGGATAATTGCCGCGCTGCCGTGATGATTTTACGGGAGGAACAATGCAACCGCCCGATATTTTTATTGACTTATTCATTCGGAATTTATACTGATGACAACCATAGCCGAACCCATTAACTATAATCTGCTGAAAAACCGCTTCCGCGGCTACTTCCCGGTCATTATTGACGTCGAAACCGCCGGCTTTAACGCCAAAACGGATGCGTTGCTGGAACTGGCGGCCATTACCTTAAAAATGGACGAAAACGGCTTATTAGCGCCGGATCAGCGATGTCATTTCCATATTCAGCCCTTTGCAGGCGCCAATATCAACCCTGACTCATTAAAATTTAACGGTATTGATATTGACAATCCCTTGCGCGGCGCCGTTTCAGAAAATATCGCGCTGAGTGAGCTGTTCAAAATGGTGCGCCGCGCGCAAAAAGACGCCGAATGCCAGCGTTCCATTATTGTGGCGCACAACGCCGCATTTGATCAGAGTTTTCTGATGGCAGCCGCAGAACGCACCGCGCTCAAGCGCAACCCATTTCATCCTTTCGGCATGTTTGATACCGCCACATTAAGCGGGCTGATGTTCGGACAGACAGTGCTGGTGAAAGCCTGTCAGGCGGCGAAAATTCCGTTCGACAGCAAACAGGCGCATTCCGCCCTCTATGATACGGAACGCACCGCGGAATTGTTTTGTTATATGGTCAATCATTTAAAAAATCTCGGCGGTTTTCCGCATATTTCTGAATAAAATCAATCCGATTGGCATAAAGTGCGGTGTATTTTATAAAAGTTATAGACAAAACTTTTATTTTTAGTACATTGAACGGCGGTTTTCTATTATTCATTCCATAAGGACAATACACCATGTTATTAACTAACCCGGTTGTTATTTCTATCATTGTCTTGTTGGCATTAAGCCTACTGCGCATTAATGTGGTGATCGCCTTGATTATCGCCGCCTTAACCGCAGGCATTTGCAGTGATCTGAATATCAGCGAAACAATAAAAAGTTTTACCGGCGGACTGGGCGGCGGTGCCGAAGTCGCGATGAACTACGCCATTCTGGGCGCGTTCGCCGTCGCAATTTCAAAATCCGGCATCACCGATTTACTGGCGTTTAACGTTATCAAGCGGCTGGGGCGAGCGCCCACAAGCAGCTCCATGGCGGGCTTTAAATATTTTATCCTCGCAGTACTGTTGGTATTCGCCGTTTCTTCCCAAAATCTGCTGCCAGTACATATTGCGTTTATTCCGATTGTCATTCCGCCACTGCTTTCCATTTTCAATAAACTGAAAATCGACCGCCGTGCGGTAGCCTGTGTACTGACTTTCGGATTAACCGCTACCTACATGCTGCTGCCGGTCGGTTTCGGGAAAATCTTTATTGAAAGCGTACTGGTGAAAAATATCAATCAGGTGGGCGCGCCGTTAGGCTTACAAACCAGTGTGGGTGAAGTCTCGCTGGCGATGACCATTCCGGTAATCGGTATGGTGCTGGGATTGCTGACCGCAGTATTTATCAGCTATCGTAAACCGCGCGAGTATGCTGTTTCGCATCAGACGTTAACCACCGCCGAAATCGAACAGCATATCGCCAATATCAAACCATTTCATATTACTGCCAGTATCGTCGCGATTATCGTCACTTTCGGGCTACAGCTAATCACCAGTTCCACCATTATCGGCGGGCTGGCGGGGTTAATTATTTTCGCCCTGTGCGGAATTTTTAAATTAAAAGAAAGCAACGATATCTTTCAGCAGGGCTTACGCCTAATGGCGATGATTGGCTTTGTGATGATCGCCGCTTCCGGTTTCGCTGCGGTCATCAATGCAACGGGCGGCGTCAACATCCTGGTGGATACCTTCAGTCAAGGATTGGGCGCCAATAACAAAGGGCTGGCGGCATTTTTAATGTTGCTGGTCGGTTTGTTTATCACCATGGGCATCGGTTCCTCATTCTCTACCGTACCGATTATTACTTCAATTTATGTGCCGCTGTGCCTGTCACTGGGATTTTCACCGTTGGCGACGGTGTCGATTGTTGGCGTTGCGGCAGCGTTGGGCGATGCCGGTTCACCCGCTTCCGATTCAACATTGGGTCCGACTTCCGGTTTGAATATGGATGGCAAGCACGACCACATCTGGGATTCAGTGGTGCCGACATTTATTCACTACAATATCCCGCTGCTGATTTTCGGCTGGATAGCGGCAATGTCTCTTTAATTTTATACGGGCGTCACCACGGCGCCCGCTTTATTATGCTATGAATCAATCCAAACTTATTCTGCGTCTGAAACAAACGGTAAAGCGATTTTATACGCAATATCATATTGCAGAGAAGCGCAAAATCTTAGCAAAATTCGACCGCACTTTATTCAGCGAAGATTTCCAATCATTGGATTTTTATGTAAAAGAGTTGCAACAAACGCTGACGGTTTTAGAACATTTGCAAAGCGACCAACAGGCACAATATCAGTTTTACAGCCAAAAATTGCTGGCACAATGCAATGCGCTCGCCGATGCGCTGACCCCTTCCCCGCGCCAATCCGTTACAACAACGCAGGCGGCGCAATCATTACGGGCACGACAGAAACAACTGGTTCATCAACTACCGCCGCGCAAGCGGCTGGAAAAATATTACGACGCACTACGCGCGCTGAATGAAAAACTGGAACAACAACAGACCAACGCTACTCGCGCGCGCAACCACGCAGAAAAACAATACCACTTACAACAGGCAGAAATCACCAAACAACGCCGCGCCCGCTGTCTCGAAGCCATTGAACTGCTGGAAGATTATCTGTCATTAAACAACGATTGATAAAAGCAGAAGAATCGGAAAAGTCATAATAAAAAAACCTGCCAGAGTAATTTGACAGGTTTTATTGAATTTGATGGCGGAGGAAGTGAGATTCGAACTCACGGAGGGCGTAAACCCTCGCCGGTTTTCAAGACCGGTGCCTTCAACCACTCGACCATTCCTCCGTGATTTAAGCGTGAGGAATAATACGTGCTTTGCCCGGCTAAGTCAAGCGAAGAAAAATCGCTTTTGGTTTAATTGCTTTTTTTTGCAACAACTTCTCACGGCAGAAAAAACAGATAAAAAAATCCGAAAGCCAACGCTTTCGGATTTCACTTTAATGCAATAACAAATTATTCCGCTTTTGCTCGGGTCGGTTCCGAATATACATGGCTGACAGCGCTGTGATGCCCTGCCGAACCTTTACCGTGGAAATAATAACGGGAGTCCTGCCATTCTACAATCGGATAAGGCGTGTTTCGCCCTTCCAGCGCTTTCGCCTGCGTCATTTCCGCCTTGGTATGCGACACCGCAGAAATCGTGCCTAATTGACCGGCAAAGGTATAAGTGCGGTCGGTTTCCGGCATAATTTCCACTGAAAGCGGTTTATTCTCAACTAGCGGTTGTTCAATCGGCATTACCGGTTCCGCTTCGATTTGCACAACATTCAGACGCTGCAAGGATTCCTGAACCTTTTTCTCGACCGATTCATTTGCAGGCTGTGGCACAAAATTTGCTAACGGTTTCGACTCGCTTTGTCCAGCCTCTACCAGCACTTCAGTAGCTGGCAGTACCACGGCAAGCTCTTCCGGTCGATTCTGTTGTTCAAGCAATTCATCTACGGATAAAAACGCATTGCTCTTGGCAGTATTGCTGTCTGTAAGATTAATCCACACTTTACCGCTTGCCAGTTCCGGTGATGCCACGGCGGCAAACAACGGCATCGGCGATTTAACCTCATTACCGTTATTGCGGCGACGCTGTTTGCTGACTCGCAAATGGCGCGGTAAACGGCGCTGACGATTATTATCGCGATTATCCCGACGTTTTTCGTTATCGGTGCTTTCTTCAGCGACAACCTCGGTGAGCGGCGCAATCGGATTTTCCGTCGCGGCTGTTTCCTCGACATTAAATTGCGGTGCCACTTCTTCCTGTGGCACAACTTCTGCTTGTGGTACGCTCTCCAGCTGCGCTACGGCTTCACCCGTTTTTTGCGGTGACGGATTTTCATTTTCGTTCACTCGCACTTTCTTACGCAAATCACGGCGCTGACGACGTTGCGGAGCCGGTGCCGACTCGCGACCTTCTGCATTTGCGGCCTGATTGTCCGCGGGCTCTTTAGGCTGCACCTCTTCAACGGTCTGCGCTTTCTTACGTTTATTGCGGTTTGAGCGCGCATTTTCCGGTGCTTTTTCCGCATTACGTTCGCTGCGCTCATTGTTTTCATCGCCGTTTTTACCGTTAGTCTGATTTTCATTCCGATTTCGGCGGCCGTTACGACGTTCCTGATTGCGGCGATTATTACGCTGAGTTTTATTATTGCGCGTTTCTTTCGGCTGTTCTTCTACCGTTTCAGCGGCAAACAGGCTTTTAATTTTAGCGATAATCCGCTCAAGCAAGGACGGTTTTTCCTCTTTGCGCTCAGTCGGCATCGGTGCCGGCGTATCAATAGCCAGAGAAACGGCGGCATTTTCTAGAATATTTTCCGTGGTAACCGCGGCGACTTCCGTATTACGATTTACCAGCGAGCCTTCCGCACTGAAACTGTCTTCTTCGTTTTCATGCAGTTTTGCCAGATTGTAACTTAATTCGTTCACATCTTCGCCGTCACGCACACGGAAAACACTGAATTGTGGCGTTTGCATCGTTTCACTCGGTGCCACCACAATATCCACATTATGACGTTTTTCAATACTGCTGATTGCACGACGTTTCTCATTCAGCAAGTAAGAGGCAATTTGCACCGGCACGATGGTATGAACCTGCTTGCTGTTTTCTTTCAGCGCTTCTTCTTCAAGCAAACGCAAAATGGATAACGACAGAGATTCATTGTCGCGAATTTTGCCCGTACCCTGACAACGCGGACACACATGGTGGGTCGATTCGCCCAGTGACGGGCTCAAACGCTGACGAGACATTTCCAGCAAACCGAAACGGGAAATACGGCTAATCTGAATACGCGCGCGATCCTGTCGTACCGCATCACGCATGCGATTTTCCACTTCGCGCTGATGGCGCACCGGCGTCATATCAATAAAATCGATCACAATCAAACCGCCCAAATCGCGCAGACGCAATTGGCGGGCAATTTCATCTGCCGCTTCTAAGTTAGTATTCAGCGCGGTTTCTTCAATATCACCACCGCGCGTGGAACGGGCGGAGTTAATATCAATTGCGGTTAAGGCTTCGGTGACATCAATCACAATTGAACCGCCGGACGGCAGACGCACTTCACGCTGGAACGCAGATTCAATTTGTGACTCGATTTGATAATGGCTAAATAACGGCACTTCGCCCTGATACAATTTAACCCGATTAATAAAATCCGGACGAACCAGTTTAATGTGCGCTTTCGCTTTTTCATAAATTTTCGGACTGTCGATTAAAATCTCACCGATATCACGACGCAAATAATCACGGATCGCACGGACGATCACATCGCTTTCCTGATGAATTAAAAACGGTGCGGGACGACTTTCGGACGCCTGTTTAATCGCTTCCCAATGGTGCAATAACACTTTTAAGTCCCATTGCAGTTCTTCCGGCGATTTACCGACCCCGGCAGTACGCACAATCAGACCGACGCCTTCAGGCACATCCAACGAACTTAACGCATCTTTCAATTCAAGACGTTCATCGCCCTCAATACGACGGGAAATCCCGCCGGCACGCGGATTATTCGGCATAATCACCAGATAACTGCCCGCCAGAGAAACGAAAGTGGTGAGCGCCGCCCCTTTGTTACCGCGTTCTTCTTTGTTGACCTGTACGATCACTTCCTGTCCTTCGCTTAAAATATCGCGAATATTCGGACGCCCCTGATAAACATAATCAGCCGGGAAATATTCGCGCGCAATTTCTTTCAGCGGAAGGAAACCGTGCCGTTCGGCACCATAATCGACAAAAGCGGCTTCAAGGCTTGGTTCTACGCGGGTAATGCGACCTTTATAGATGTTCGCTTTTTTTTGTTCGTGACCCGGACTTTCAATATCCAAATCAAATAAACGCTGCCCGTCCACCAGAGCAACGCGCAACTCTTCTTTTTGAGTTGCGTTAATCAGCATTCTTTTCATTAAATTGTCTCTTATATTTTCATAATTCTTGATTAAAAATAACCGCACTTTGCTTCGCAATCGACCTCGTGTCTGTCGCGCCATGTCAGTCTCCCGACCGTCAGTCGCTGGGTGCATTGACTGCGTTATCGGAATCAAATGCAAAGCGCAATATTCCGATAAAACAAAACCGATTAAACCGTCATTTTGCAAGCTGTCGTTTATCTTAATCAGACTAACTGATTGAACCCGCGATGTCTTATGCCGTATGCCGCATTGCCGGATTCAACGATATCCAACGCATTTTTAAGCTGTTTTTAGTTACTTAAAAAGCCGCCTTATTATCTACCGACAGGGCTATTTTGGCAAGGTAATTCCGTTATTTTATGGTATGATACGCGGCAATTTTATTGAGCATTGCGAAAAATCACATGAATAACGATAGCCAAGCAAAAATCATCAATCAGGGCGTAAAATTTCTGACCATTACAGAGGATGAAGCCGGACAGCGAGTGGATAATTATCTGGCGGCAAAATTAAAAGGCGTGCCGAAAAGCCTGATTTACCGCATTTTGCGCAAAGGCGAAGTGCGGGTCAATAAAGGCAGAATCAAACCGGAGTATAAATTACAACAGGGCGATGTCGTACGGCTGCCTCCGGTACGCGTTGCGGATAAAGCGCAAGCGCCCATCTCAAAAAACTTAAACCAAGTTGCCCGACTGGAACATCAGATTATTTTTGAGGACGATTGTCTGCTGGTGCTGAACAAGCCCTCAGGCATTGCCGTGCACGGCGGCAGCGGGCTGAATTTCGGTGTGATCGAGGCATTACGCGCGCTACGTCCGCAAGCCCGCTTTCTGGAACTGGTACATCGTCTGGATCGCGATACCTCAGGCATTTTGCTGATCGCTAAAAAACGCGCTGCACTGCGCAATCTGCATCAACAGCTGCGTGACAAAACAGTGCAGAAAGACTATTTGGCGCTAGTGCGCGGGCAGTGGCAATCCCATTGCAAAATGATTCAAGCACCGTTACTGAAAAACGAATTGACCGGCGGCGAACGTATCGTCAGAGTTGACGAACAGGGTAAGCCGTCGGAAACCCGTTTCAGCATTGAAGAACGTTACGCCGAGGCAACCTTAATCAAAGCCTCACCGGTTACTGGGCGAACCCATCAAATCCGCGTACATACCCAATATGCCGGTCATCCTATTGCGCTGGATAATAAATACGGTGATAAAAATTTCGACCAAAAAATGACCGCACTTGGTTTAAATCGCCTGTTTTTGCATGCTTATGCAATCCGCTTCGCTCATCCTAAATCGGGGGAGCTGCTGCATTTAACCGCGCCACTGGACGAGACAATGAAAGCGCTGCTAAAAACCTTACGTGAAACGAAATAAAACGCCGCATCCGCCAAACAAAAAAGCCCCGCCTGGTGCGGGACTTTATTCCGGTTTGAGTTTGATTAACTCATTAGATATTTTGGTTAACAAAATTCGCCAACTGATTTTTCGGTAGCGCACCGACCTGAGTTGCCGCCGCTTTTCCCTCTTTAAACAACATTAATGTCGGGATGCTGCGCACGCCGAATTTTGCTGGGGTTTCCTGATTTTCATCAATATTGATTTTAACCACTTTCACTTTGCCGCCGAACTCAGCTGCCAATTCGTCCAAAATCGGCGCAACCATACGGCACGGACCGCACCATGGCGCCCAGAAATCTAATAATACCGGCACATCGGATCTCAATACATCCTGTTCAAATGTCGCATCTGTTGTATGTAATACTTCACTCATTTTTATTTCCTTTGTTGTAAACCATGTCTCATAATATGGTGACATTATTGTTAAATTCAAGTGCGGTGATAATAACACAAAGATCATCGCCTCCGCACTAATCTTTCGATAGTCAAAGACTAAGAAGATAATACGGCATTGGCACAAGGCTGACCGGTCTGCAAAGTATAAATATTCGATAATGTCACATCGGAAATACTGATTAACGCCTCTTCGGTCAAAAACGCCTGATGACCGGTCAATAACACGTTGTGACAGGCGGACAGACGACGGAAAATATCATCTTGAATCACTTCATTGGATTTGTCTTCAAAGAACAACTCGCGTTCATTTTCATAAACGTCCATCCCCAATGAACCGATTCGACGCTGTTTCAGCGCATCTATCGCCGCCTGAGTATCAATCAGTGTGCCGCGGCTAGTATTAATGATCATCACGCCATCACGCATTTGGGCAAACGCATCGCGGTTCAGCAAATGATAATTCTCCGGCGTAGCGGGACAATGCAGCGTGATCACGTGGGATTTGGCATATAATTCGTCCAATTCGACATATTGTGCGCCCAGATCTTCCGCCATCGGATTTTTAAACGGATCATGAGCCAGAATCTGCATGCCGAACCCTTTTAAAATACGCATTACCGCCACGCCGATTTTACCGGTGCCGATCACCCCGACGGTACGCCCGTGCATATTAAACCCGATCAATCCTTCCAGCGAAAAATTGGCTTCACGGGTACGCTGATAAGCGCGGTGAATGTGGCGGTTTAAGGTCAACATCAGCCCCACTGTATGTTCAGCAACGGCTTCCGGCGAATAAGCCGGTACGCGCACTACTTTCAAACCGAGTTCCTGCGCCGCTTTTAAATCCACATTATTAAACCCAGCACAGCGCAACGCCACCATTTTCACACCAAGTGCGGCCAGTTTTTCCAACACTTTGCGACTGCCGTCATCATTAACAAAAATACAGACTACATCGCAATATTCCGCCATTTTGGCCGTATTTTCGTTCAACATAAAGTCAAAAAACTCAATCTCAAAACCGTATTTAACATTCACCAGTTCTAAATATTTACGGTCATAACTTTTGGTGCTATAGACTGCGATTTTCATATTCACCTCCTATCCAGTGAAAACTCCGTGTCATTTTATCCGTTTAACTGTGCGAAAGCCTGCTGCAAATCGGCTTGAATATCTTCTACATTCTCCAGCCCTACGGAAAAACGCAGTAAACGGTTGCACACGCCGCGCGCAATACGTTCTGCGGCGGGAATATCCATGTGAGTCTGAGTCGCCGGATAGGTGATAAAACTTTCCGTACCGCCAAGGCTTTCGGCAAAGGTAATCAGTTTCAAGGCTTTTAAAAACGGATTTACCCAGTTTTCATCCTGCAAACGGAAAGACAGCATGCCGCCCTTGTTCGGATATAACACATCGGTGACCTGCGGCTGAGCACGTAAAAACGCTACCAACTCTTTGGCATTTTTTTCATGCCGTTCCATGCGCAACGCCAGCGTTTTCATCCCGCGGATCGTCAACCAGCTATCAAACGGCGACAACACTGCGCCGGCACCGTTTTGAATATAAAACAAACGTTCGCCCAATTCCTGACCTTTCGACACAATCAGACCGACCAACGCATCATTATGACCGGCGAGATATTTAGTACCGCTGTGAATCACAATATCCGCACCGTGCTCAAGCGGACGGAATAACACTGGCGTTAGGAAAGTATTATCCACAATCAATAATAAGTGATGTTTTTTCGCAATCGCCGAAATCTGTGCCACATCACATTCTTCCATCAACGGATTGGATGGTGTTTCCACAAAAATGGCTTTAGTGTTCGGCGTAATCGCCGCTTCAATCGCCTGTGGCGATGCGGTATCAACATAAACCGGCTTAACGCCGTGATTATTTTTATAGGCGAAATCCAACAAACGATAAGTTCCGCCGTACACATCGCTGGACACAATCCATTCGTCTGGCGCGGTAAATAGCGACATCAGCAGCTGAATCGCCGCCATACCGGAGGCGCAGGCAAAACCGCGATCCCCACCTTCCAGCGCGGCGATAGTGTCTTCCAGCACAGTGCGGGTCGGGTTTTTGGTGCGGGTATAATCATATCCGGTACTCTCGCCAATACCGCGGTGACCATATGCAGTGGAAAGGAAAATCGGCGTAGAAACCGCGCCAGTCCGTTCGTCGGTTCGGTTGCCGGCTTGGGCTAACAAAGTATCGATTTTATATTGCTGGGTCATAATTCCTCACTAAAATTATCAAAAAATGCACCGCACTTTATAGCCTGTTTAATCTGTCGCTATCCGGCAATCGGCGCATATCAATCCGAAAAATGAATTGTCACATTCTGGCACAAACTCAGTCACGATAAAAGCAGATTTTCGTTTTCCTTGATACAATTCAGTTATCGCTTATGCGGATCTGCAACCCGTCTTTTCCATCTTTCGGTTTGCATTTTTTTTCAGCAGTCAGGCATTTTTTTTCATCCTGCCCGTTGACAGATTGCCAGAAGTCAGTAAAATGCACGCCACTGACAGCGAATGTGTTGCAGCGCAAGCGGGAATAGCTCAGTTGGTAGAGCACGACCTTGCCAAGGTCGGGGTCGCGAGTTCGAGCCTCGTTTCCCGCTCCAATCTACGCTACGGCGTGTTAGCAAAGCGGTTATGCACTGGATTGCAAATCCATGTAGCTCGGTTCGACTCCGGGACACGCCTCCATTATGCAACCGCAGTCAGAATGTCTTGCCCGAGTGGTGAAATCGGTAGACACAAGGGATTTAAAATCCCTCGGCTTTCGAGCTGTGGCGGTTCAAGTCCGCCCTCGGGCACCATTTAATTAAACTGTATCTACAAATCAGATAGTTATAGTTTACATCCTTAACTGGCTTAAAATTATTAAGCATCCTGTAATTGTATAGTGATTATAATCGATACTTCTTATTAACTTAATTTTTCGTCAACCGTGTTAAAATATGAGCAGGTTTGCCACTTTTTCATACCGTTTTTGTCAATTATTCTATAGGATAAGGCAAAAATAAAATCAATCTTTTCAATACGATATCAAACTTCGAAATATTGCTAACATACAAGCTTTATATCATTAATATTAAAGCGAATTCGAGGACCTAACACAGCTTTCCTAGATTTAATGCCATTAATGAGAATACAATTAAATTATAAAGATCTTGTAAAATATTTTTATTGTAAAAACACTTATAACCTAAAAAGGTTAACTATAATTTCTTAAATAGCTTAATAATTTTGTTATACAGCTTTTGAAATGCCTTTTAATATTTTCTAATAGCTTTATTTTTTTACCTTTGCTAATTTACTACCTGAACCTTTTTAGCTTTTTGTGTATGTTACAAATAATATGAATATAACGCAGGGTATTGCCGCCAGTCAGATGAATGCTGCGCTTGGTACGATGAAACAACGGCACGCCGATTTTCTGTTCCAGCAGTTTTAAAGATTGACTGGCGGAAGGCACGGCAATCTGCAATTTACGTGCCGCCGCTGAGATGCTGCTTTCTTGGGCGATAGTTTGGAAGACATTGAGTTGCCCGTAGAATGAATTGTCCATTGTTTGTTTCTGCCTAATATTGTTTTTGCTATATTGTATCTAATCATCATAAATCTTTTCGTTATAATACACCGCATCAGCAAGCGGTTAAGCTTAGAAATGCTTAAAAAACAACCGCACTTTTAGGACTGTTAAGCATGGCAATGACCACCCAAACCGCGCCGATTATCAATCTGTTCGAGCTCGGCATTCAAAACGGCAAGAGCGCGCAATATGATGCCATGGGCGAGCACAATATCAGCACCTCCATTCAAGATGAAAAAGGCACACTGGCGATGTATTCGGTGAAACAAAAAGCCGATGCGAGCATGGCGTACATGGTGGAAATTTATGCCGATGAAAACGCTTATGAAACCCACCGCACTTCGCCGCAATATAAGGCGTTTTTAACCGCTTCGCCGGAGATTTTAACGGATCATAAAAAACATACCATGCTGGAACCGCAGTTTTCAGCGGATAAAAAAGTGCAGCAAACGGACGAAACCCGCACTAATTTGGTGATTGTGGATGTGAAACCGTCGGAAAATGACAAATTTAAAGCCGTTGTCTTGCCGGAAATGGAGAAATCCCTGAACGTGGAACCGGGCGTGCTGGCGATGTATGCCGCCACCGTGAAAGAACAGCCGAATCGCTGGGTGTTCTTTGAAATTTACGCCAACGATGAGGCTTATGCGGCACACCGCGAAACCCCGCATTTTAAAGATTATTTAAAACAAACTGGTGATATGTTGCAGGATAAGCAAAGTATCGAAATCCGTCCGACCTATTTGGGTAACAAAGGTGGTTTGGCCTTCGACGGTTCAACGAATAAATAAGGCAGGCTTACGATGAAAAAATTTTTGTTAACCGCCTTGGCGCTCAGCCTCGGCTTTTCCGTCGCCGCGCAGGAGTTACGCACCTTGGATTTGGTGGATCCCGATGATTCAACACGGACGGGTTCAACTGGGCAACTGGCTGGAGAAATGCGCCATTAAATTAAAAGCGATTTGACCGTCTCTTTTTTCATCTCTTATCTCACCACCGGTGCCTGAATGCTATTTCAGGTGCCATGTTTTTTCTTCTATTCTTCATTTTTCCTAAAACTGAATTTGTGATTTACCGGCTAATTTGTAAAATCAAAGTCCGTATAATAAATGCACAACAGGCGGGACGTTAAAAACACCGACAAAAACGACCGCACTTTTTATCTGAATGACAGGAGAAAACCATATTAGAACTCAATGACAAAGTCGCGTTAATCACTGGCGGCTCGGGTATCAGGCGTAGCATCGCCAAAACTATGGCGCAGCATGAAAATATCCATTACATCGTTGCCGATGTAGAAAAATCGGATGACATCACACGGGTACAGGCGGAAATCGAAAGCCGTTTCAGTTGCTTTTTCGAACTGGACGAAATTGCCAAAATCGTCGGTATTATGTAGCCGTTGCTCAAAATCTCGTAAGGGCACACACATCGCTCCGCCCCTACATTTAAAACCTTTGTATAACTACTACATAATATCGGGAAGATGGGTTAAAAACTCCATGAAAAAATAGCCCTAATTATAAATAATTAGGGCTATTCGTTTTAAAAATTAAATTATTGTTGTTTTTCTTTTCCGAAAGGCTCGATCATGGTTAACAATAAACATAATGTAATGAAAGAGCTGATGGATAAGAAAATAAACACTTGTTCCCAACCATAGGTATCTAAAAGCAAGCCCACCACGAATGGAGAAACAGCACCGCCAATTGAACCTACAGTGTTAACGATGGATGCAGCAAGCGGTACTTTCGCTTTCGCCACTAATCCCATTGGATAAACTAAGAAAGTTGAATAACCAATATTTAATAAAATTCCAGTTAAGAAGAATAATACGCCAATAACGACAGGAATAGCGGGAACATTAATTAACAAATACATCATAATCACTGTGGATGCAGTGGTAATTAACATTACTGGTTTTCTTCTGCGATTAAAGAATTTATCGGATAAATACCCGCCAATAATATTCCCTAAAATTGCGCCAACCCAAGGTGCGGCTGCCACAATCCCCATACTCTTGATGGATAAGCCTTTTTCATTTAATAAATAGGTTGGTACCCAAGTCATAATAGAATAAGTAATCCCCACCATTAGACCATATCCAATTGCACAAGCCCAGTTATTCCAAGAAAATAAAATAGAACGGTTGTCATCTAATAATTCAACTTCTTTACGACGAATTAATTTATCTAACCAAATATTTTCTTTCACTTCAGTAGCCGCTGATTTTTTATCAGTGGCAGCAGGAGCATCTGAATTTAAAATGTAATCACATTCTTCTTTTGAGCAATATTTACTTTCTCTTGGATCGTCTTTAACAATAACCCACCAAACAATAGAAAGTAAAATTCCAGGCACCGCAAAAATATAGAAAACTTCGCGCCACCCCCAAGTAAGAATAATAAAAGTACAAAGTGGTGGAACAAATGCAGGCGCAAATTTAATGGCGGACATAAAGATCCCCGTTGCTAAGCCTTTTTCTTTTGCAGGGAACCAACGGTTAATGGTTGATACGATACCAATGTTTAATGGACCCTCTGCAGCACCAAGAATAGCGCGGAAAATTTTCAATTGTATAACATTAGTCGCAAAACCCATCACTAAGGTTGAAAGTGAAGTTAAAATCATGGCACCAGAGAAAATTTTTCTTACACCATATTTACTAAACAAGAAACCGATAGGAATTTGAATCGCGGCATAAGTGATATAGAATAAGGTTGCCATTAATCCAATATCAACGTTGGTTAAATGGAAATCTTCTTTAATAAAAGGAACAACCACACCAATGTTTGCACGGTCAGCACCCGCAATCATATACACTAAGAAAAAGATAACGGCAATAACCCAGCGGAACTTCCCGATTTTTTTAGGTGGTGATTGCTCTTTAGTATTTTCACTCATAGTAAAACTCCAAATCTACATTTAAATTTCAATTAAAATTTATAGTAATCGTCAATAATTTCAGTGCCAATTTTGGCAAGGGATTTATCTACCCAAGTTCTGTCGTAGCAACCATTTTCAATATCTTTGAAAATTTGTTTTTCTTTTTCACCAACAGCAATAGTTTCTTTTAAAATTTCTTCAGCTTTGTCAGCTGGTACAAAAACCACACCATCACAATCGCCAACAACAATATCACCAGGACGAACGACTGCGCCGCCACAAGAAATCACCGTATTAATTTCACCTGGACCATCTTTATAAGGACCCATTGCTGCGTAGCCTTTAGAGAACACAGGGAAATCATCTAATTCAGCAAGACCGCCGTAATCACGAATTGAACCATCAACAATCATGCCAGCGATACCACGTTTTCTAGCGTGACGTGCAATAATTTCGCCTAAAATTGAGTTGGTGACATCGCCTTGAGCGTCAATAACAATGACATCGCCCGGTTGTGCCATATCAATGGCTTTATGTAAAAATAAATTGTCACCGGGACGTACTTTTACCGTAAATGCACAACCTACAATAGTCATCTCAGGTTTAACGGCTTTAATGGATGAATGTGCACAAAACATACGAGACATATTGTCTGCAATATTTGGCACAGGAAGATTTTTGAATTGTTGAATTAATTCTGGGGAAGGACGGTTGATTTTTGTATAAATACGATTTCCAAGAGTAGTCATTTTCACCTCATAAATGAATAAAAAAGTTCAAACAAACAATAAACGTGTTTCATTCTAATCAGATTAAATAAGAAAACAAAGTAAAAATACTTAAAAATTGGTAGGATTTAACATAAAAAGAACAATTGAAGGATTAAGAGGGGTTATTAATTCAAATAAAAAACATTTATTTAACAAATTAAATAAAATAATGGGTTGCTTTATAAAAAATTTGAGCGCCAACTGCATCCTCTGTGCAGTGAAGACAACATCGCCCTTATGCTCTACAGCGCCCTTGCCAGTGAATGCTTGTCCCGCCTGTCGGGCACAACTACCAAGCATGCCGAAGAAGACATCTATGCCAAAGGCAAATACGACACCACTGAATTACAACTTTCTGCCAAAGATGCGGCTTATCTGAAAGAAACCTACCAACCGCATCGCCTCGCCGGCATCATGGCGCAAAATACGCCTCAAACCAAAGATGTCAAACAGGCGTGGACGCGCTAGAAAATTTTAGCAAGTTAGAATAAGTTATTTAGACTGTACATAATAAAAGATAGGCGCATTAAATGGCTTTTTATCTCTTTCATTCTTGTTTTTGGACAAAATCAGTCCGGTGATAACATATCAAATTTAATAAAAACCTCTTTGCCGACAGACAATAGTCTGTCTACAAATAAAAAAGTAGTGACTATTTCATATAAGAAAACCCTATCCATAACGGCAGGCTGGCACTGATAAACAACAGAATCAATAACGCGTTATAATCCAAGCTGCGTTTGAGGAAAATATGCAGCCCGATGATCCCCGCAATCAGCAAATGTAAGACGAAATACAAACCTAGCGCCAATTCATTGGCAAAAACTACCGCACTTGTAAACGCGTAAGCCAATAACGCTAGCACAATCAACGCATTGATTAACAATAAAATCAGCATGGCAAAGGGAAATAAAGCGATCAGCGCCCGCAGACGGTTTTTCGCCGTCACCAACGCAATATTGGTCAGAATCACGCCCGTCAGCAGTTGTGCGGTTAAGTTATATTGCATCGTATCCAGCAACGGTAATTCGATAAACATCAGCGCATAGGTGAGCATGCCTAATCCCGCCAACAAAGCACCGAGCATTAAAAGTGATTTGCGCATCTGTGCCTCCTGCGGCTGTAGCCAAATCGCCAGCGTAACGGCAATGCCACACAGACTGACAATATCCGTCAGCACATAGTGATAATTGGAAAACAGGCTTAACACAAGCCATAACGTCCAATACATCAGAAAATAAAGATTGACCCTCACCAAGCGCGCGCGTTGTCCGTTACAAATTTCACCTTTCGCAAATACCAGAATACACAACAGTTGTGCCGTCAACACGGCAAAACTCAAATGAGCCAGCGCTTTGGACTGCGCTTGTAAATACAAGGCGAAAATATCTAACAGACAAAGCAGCAGCACCGGAATAAAAGATAATGCCGCGGTTAAAGGTTTCGATTGTTGTTCTGACATAAAAATTTCCTACTCGGGACGATTGAGGCGCACATTATGCAAAAATTTAAAAGTGCGGTCAAAAATAAGCGTATTTCAATCTTTCGCTTCACTGGCATTTTGTCCGATTCCTCTCTAAAATACGCCAAAACGGACCGCACTTTTTATCAGGAGCCTTATGCTGCTCAGCATTTTATATATTATCGGCATCACCGCCGAAGCAATCACCGGCGCACTGGCGGCCGGACGGGAGAAAATGGATATTTTCGGGGTAATTATTATCGCCTCGATGACAGCTATCGGCGGTGGCTCGGTGCGCGATGTACTGCTCGGTCATTATCCGCTCGGTTGGGTGAAAAATCCGCATTATTTTTTAATCGTGGCAAGCGCTGCCGTCTTAACCGTGGTTATCGCGCCGTTGATTAAACATTTTATTCACTATTTCCGCACTGTCTTTTTGGTGTTGGACGCGCTGGGGCTGATCGTCTTTTCGATTATCGGCGCACAGATCGCGCTGGATATGGGACACAGCATGACGATTGCCATTATCGCCGCAATTATTACCGGTGCATTCGGCGGCGTTTTGCGCGATTTATTGTGCAACCGTATTCCGCTGGTCTTTCAAAAAGAACTCTATGCCAGTGTCGCGCTGCTGGCGGCAATCATTTATATCGGCTTACAGCAGCTGCATATTAATCAAAATCTGGTCATTATCGTCACGCTGGTAAGTGGCTTTATCATCCGTTTACTGGCAATTTATTTTGAATGGGGGCTGCCGGTGTTCGATTATCAGGAAACGCCTATCGCAGCCAAAGAAAACACCGACAAATTACCGCAAAAAACCAAATAGGATCAGTTATGACAGATTTAATCGAAATGGGAAAACAGGCTAAACAGGCGGCTTTCGTTCTCGCTCAGTTATCGGCAAAAGACAAAAACAACGCCCTACTGCTGATTGCCGAACAGTTGGAAACGCAAGCTGACACAATCCTGGCTGCCAATGCACAGGATATCGCACAAGCCAAACAAAACGGGCTTTGCGCAGCATTGCTCGATCGCCTGCTGCTGACCGAAGCGCGCCTGCGCGCTATCGCCGAGGATGTCCGTCATGTCGTATCGCTGGCCGATCCAGTCGGCAAAATTATCGACGGCGGCACGCTGGACAGTGGATTAAAAATCGAACGTGTACGTGTGCCTCTGGGCGTAATCGGTACCATTTATGAGGCACGCCCGAATGTGACCATTGACACCGCTGCCCTGTGTTTAAAAACCGGCAATGCGGTTATTCTGCGCGGCGGCAAAGAAACCCGCCATTCAAATGCCGCGCTGGTTGGCGTGATACAGCAGGCGCTGCAACAAGCCGATTTGCCGAAACATGCCGTACAGGCGATTACTGATCCCGATCGCGAACTGGTGCTGCAATTACTCAAACTGGATCGTTACGTTGATATGATTATTCCGCGCGGCGGTGCCGGTCTGCACGCACTTTGCAAACAGCATTCCCACATTCCGGTAATTACCGGCGGTGTCGGTGTATGCCATATTTTCGTGGAACAAAGTGCCGATTTACAGCGCGCTTTAGCCCTAATTGCCAATGCCAAAACACAGCGCCCCAGCACCTGTAATACGCTGGAAACTCTGCTGGTACAGCGCAGTATCGCAGCCGATTTCCTGCCTCGGCTCGCCGCTTACTTAAAGGATAAACAGGTAAAATTTCACGCCGATCCGACCGCACTTGCGCTTTTACAGCAAACCGGCGCCGAGGTTGTGGCGGTACAGGAAGCGGAACTGCGCCAAGAATGGGGGTCACCGGATTTAAACGTCGTGATTGTACAAGACATCGAACAGGCCGTTGCCCACATTGCCGAATACGGCACGCAACATTCGGAGGCAATTCTAACCGCCTCACAGCAGCTCGCCCGGCAATTCGTCAATCAGGTGGATGCCGCTGCTGTGTACATTAATGCCAGCACCCGTTTCACCGACGGCGGACAATTCGGGCTGGGCGCGGAAGTGGCGGTCAGCACGCAGAAACTGCACGCGCGCGGTCCGATGGGATTGGAGGCACTAACCTCATACAAATGGATTGGTAGCGGCGATTATCTGGTTCGCAGCTAATTAAAAATTATTCGATTTTAATCGTCAAAAACCAAGAATAACAGAACGCCATTTAACAGAATGGCGTTTTTCTTTTATTTTATAAAAAAATATTTGACAATCTTTGTTTAAATCGTTATCTGTATTGTTGAACACAATATCGCTTACCATTAATTATTAAGGAATTAACCTATGCCTAATCTTTCAGTAGCTAAATTCGGCGGCACCAGCGTCGCCAATTATGCCGCTATGCGTGCCTGCGCGGAAATCGTCATTGCCGACCCCGCCACGCGCGTCGTGGTACTTTCCGCCTCGGCCGGCGTTACCAATTTATTAGTTGCACTCGCCAACGGTTGCGATGCGGCAGAACAAGCCAAACGGATGGCGGAAGTACGCCAAATTCAGGAAAACATTTTAAATGAATTGCAGGATGCCACGCAGGTTCGTCATAAAGTGGAGACCATCCTCGGCACCATTGAAAGCCTGGCGGAAGCCGCCAGTTTGGCGACTTCCCCGGCGCTTACCGACGAATTAATCTGCCAGGGTGAGATGATGTCCACCTTAATTTTCGTGCAGGTACTGAAAGAACTGCATGCCAACGCTACGTGGATCGATGTACGCACAGTCGTTGCCACCAACAGCCATTTCGGCAAAGCCGCACCGAATGACGAACAAACCCGTAGAAACAGCGACAATATTCTGAAACCCTTGCTTGATCGCGGCGAACTGGTGATCACACAAGGTTTTATCGGTCGTGATCCACAAGGTAAAACCACCACCTTGGGGCGCGGCGGCAGCGATTATTCCGCAGCGCTACTGGCGGAAGTATTAGATGCCAAAGATGTATTAATCTGGACCGATGTCGCCGGCATTTACACCACCGACCCGCGCATTGTGCCGAACGCACGTCGCATTGATACCATGAGTTTTGCCGAAGCGGCGGAAATGGCGACTTTCGGCGCCAAAGTTTTGCACCCGGCAACCCTGCTGCCAGCGGTGCGCAGCAATATTCCGGTTTACGTCGGTTCCAGCAAAGCGCCACAAGACGGCGGCACATGGGTCACGCGCGATCCGCAGCCGCGTCCGACTTTCCGTGCCATCGCCCTGCGCCGCGATCAGACCCTGCTCACCCTGTCCAGCCTCAGCATGCTGCATGCGCAGGGTTTTCTAGCCAATGTGTTCAGCATTCTGGCAAAACACAAAATTTCGGTGGATACCATTACGACTTCTGAAGTCAGTGTTGCGCTGACGCTGGATAAAACCGGCTCCGCCTCTTCCGGCGCTAATATGCTATCCGGCGAGTTGCTCGCCGAATTAAGCGAAGTATCCAGCGTAAAAGTGGATACCGGGCTGTCGCTGGTGGCGTTGGTCGGCAATGATTTGCATATTACTGCCGGGCTGGCAAAACGGATTTTCGGCACGCTGGAAACCTACAATATCCGCATGATCAGTTACGGCGCCAGCAGCAATAATGTCTGCATGCTGGTGCAAAGCGAACAAGCGGACGATGTCGTACGCGCACTGCATAAAAACCTGTTTGAAGCATAGCGGCAAAAGAGCGGTAAAATCACCGCTCTTTTTTACTGCCGGAAAAGATACAAAGAAAATAACGATTTGGATTGAGATTAAGCGGATAAAATAGTAAAGTAATCAGCTGTTTGTTCATTCATAAAAACTCAGCTTAAAAGGCGGAATATATGGGAAAAAGTGTTGTTATCTTAGGCGCTCAGTGGGGCGATGAAGGTAAAGGAAAAGTTGTCGATTTACTCACCGACCGGGTAAAGTACGTAGTACGTTATCAAGGCGGTCATAATGCGGGGCATACGTTGATTATCAACGGTGAAAAAACCGTGCTGCGTTTAATTCCGTCCGGTATTCTGCGTCAAAATGTCACCTGTCTGATCGGCAACGGCGTAGTGCTTTCACCGTCCGCACTATTACAAGAAATGGGTGAGCTGGAAAGCCGCGGCATTAAAGTACGCGAACGTTTATTGATTTCCGAAGCCTGCCCGTTAATTCTGCCTTATCACGTCGCGATGGATCACGCCCGTGAAGCGGCGCTGGGTAAAAAAGCCATCGGCACCACCGGGCGCGGTATCGGCCCGGCTTACGAAGATAAAGTGGCGCGGCGCGGTTTGCGAGTAGGCGATCTGTTTGATCGCGCGGCATTTGCCGAAAAATTAAAAACGATTTTAGACTATTACAATTTCCAACTGGTCAACTATTATAAAGTCGAGCCGGTTGATTACCAAAAAACGCTGGATGAAGTATTTGCCATTGCCGATATTATTACCGGCATGGTGGCCGATGTGACCACCATTTTAGACAGCGCACGTAAAAACAGCGACAATATTCTGTTTGAAGGCGCACAAGGCACAATGCTGGATATCGATCAGGGCACCTATCCGTATGTCACCAGCTCAAACACCACTGCCGGCGGCGTATCTACCGGTTCTGGCTTCGGTCCGCGCTATATCGGTTATGTATTGGGTATCGTAAAAGCTTACTGTACCCGTGTCGGCGGCGGTCCGTTCACGACCGAATTATTCGATGACGTCGGTGCGGAGATCGCGCGCAAAGGTAACGAATTCGGTGCTGTGACCGGTCGTCCGCGTCGTTGCGGTTGGTTTGACGCCGTGGCCATTCGCCGCGCCATTCAGGTGAATTCGATTTCCGGATTCTGTATGACCAAATTGGATGTGCTGGACGGTTTTGACGAAGTAAAAATCTGTGTCGGTTATAAAATGCCGAACGGCGATATTGTCGAATACGCACCGTTGGCGGCAAAAGACTGGGAAGGCGTTGAACCAGTGTATGAAACACTGCCGGGCTGGAAAGAAAATACCTTCGGGATCACCGATGTTAACCAGCTTCCACAAAATACCCGCAACTATATCAAACGGATTGAAGAAGTCACCGGCGTACCGGTGGATATTCTTTCTACCGGTCCTGACCGTGTACAAACCATGATTTTACGCGATCCTTTTGCGGCTTAACCGATATCAAACACATAAGGGCGAAATATATTCGCCCTTTATTTTCACTGTAATCGGCATAGCAGGGAAAATAGTTAATCAGAAAGAGGATTGAATATGCCGACCCACTGAAACATTGATTTTTATCACCGCACTTTTTCTCCGCCGCATTCTTCTAGCAGATTTGCCGTCAATTTCGCTAATATGCCGGTCATCAGAACAAAATCCGCATCAAAGCGCTGCGCAACATCTTCTTTTAAAATATCCTCGTTTTTGTCACGAATTTGATCGGCAAATTTCAACCGTTTCAAGCTGCAATCCTCATTCAACACAAAAGTTAAATGCTCTTCCCATTCCAATGCCAGTTTGCTGATCTGTTTGCCCGCCTGCAACAGCGATAGCATCTCATCCGTATCCAGCGCCTGCTGTTTACAACGGATCACTGCATTATCCTGACTGCCTTTCAACTCGGCATCTTCCAATACATTCAACCATTGCGGCAGCTTATCCTGTGCCACCCAATCGCTCATGACCAACGTCGGTTCATTGGCAAAACTCAACGGCACCACCGGCAGTGAACCCAAGGATTTACGCAATAACGCCAGCACGTCTTCCGCCCGTTTGCTTGATGCGGCATCCACATAAATCAGCTCATGTTGCGCATCAATCCACAACGCGGTTTGCTGATGTTTGCTGAATGCGCGCGGCAATAACAGAGAAACCACGTCATCTTTTAACGCCTGCTTTTCTATTTTCTTCAGTTTGCGATTTTCTTTTTGTTCCAGCGCCTCAATACGACTGTCCAGCTCACGCTTAACCACATAAGAAGGCAGAATTTTCTCTTCTTTATGCGCGACCAGCAAAATCTGCTTACCAACGGAAAAATGCAATAACTCGCTGCCGGACAACGGATTTGCCCAGCCGAATTTACTCATATCCGCTTGACCGCAAGCATGGAATTCACATTGTGCCAACTGTTGCTGCAAGCGCTCCATATCCCAATCCAGTGTTTTTGTTAGGCGGAAAATCATCGCGTGCTTAAACCAAAACATAGTAGATCCTTATTATTATTCAGGTAAAATGTATGCCTATATCGGTTTTCTATTGTAACTTATTCGGGATAAAAATATGCAACATAAATTCATTGCGTTTGTCGGCGGCGGTAATATGGCGCAGGCGATTGTTTTCGGGCTGTTAAAAAAAGACTATCCGGCACAGCACATTATCGTTTGCGATCCGAATGCGAACAGACGGGAACTGTTCGCCCGTCAAGGCGTGCAGGTCACGGCAGATAATCTGTCGGCGGTAAATCAAGCCGAAGTGGTGTTGCTGGCGGTAAAACCGCAGGTGATCGGCGCGGTCTGTTCGCCCTTAAGTGCGGTGGATTTTTCAGATAAATTATTAATTTCCATCGCCGCCGCCGTGCCGATTGCACGCTTGCGGGAATTGTTGCCCGGCGCACGGCATATCGTGCGTGTGATGCCGAATACGCCGGCGCTGGTTTCCGCAGGAATGGCGGGGCTATTTGCCGAACCGAATCTGCCTTCGGCATTTAAAACCTTTGCGCAGAATTTATTAAATGCAGTCGGCGCAAGCTGCTGGGTGGAAAACGAATCGGATATGCATCTGGTAACCGCTGCTTCCGGCAGCAGCCCGGCGTATTTTTTCCAATTTATGCACGCCATGCAGCAGGCATTGACGGCAATGGGGCTGAGCGAAACACAGGCACGTATGCTAGTGCAGCAATCCGCTTTGGGCGCGGCAAAAATGGCAGGAGAAAATCCACAAATTACGTTAGCTCAGCTACGCCAAAACGTCACCTCGAAAGGCGGTACTACCGCGGCGGCACTGGCGGTATTTGATCAGTATCAGCTTGAACAAATGGTACAACAGGCCATACAAGCCTGTGTGCAACGTTCACAAGAAATGGAAACACTGTTTTAATGAAAATCGCTCCTTTTACTTGGCTGGCACTGAGTTTTTTCGGTTATTACTGTGCCTACGGCGTCTTTGTGCCGTTTTTTCCTGTTTGGCTGAAATCGCAAGCGTACGGCGCCGAGACCATCGGCTTGATTTTGGCCTCTTCCTATTTATTCCGTTTTATCGGCGGCATTTTCTTCTCCGCCTTGGTCAAACGCGCCTCACAACTGCTGAATGCGTTGCGTTATCTGGCTTGGCTGAGTTGTGCCGTCATGTCGGTTATCGCATTTCTGGCCCAAAGTTTCTGGCTGCTATGCGCTGCAATTTGGCTATTTGCGATGTTAAATGCGGCGGGAATGCCGCTCAGTGATACGCTGGCGTCCACTTGGCAAAAGCAGATTCAGCTGGATTACGGTAAGGCGCGCTTGATCGGTTCTGCCGCCTTTGTGGTCGGCGTTACCTTATTCGGATATCTGATCGGGATTATCGGGGAAGCGTCTATTATTTGGATCTTAGCCGCGCTGCTAGGGCTGTATGCCGTGATGCAGATGAATTCGCCGCATACGCCACCCCATGACGAAGCGGAAAGTGCGGTCGAAAATACGGTAACATTCAAACAATTACTGAAAGATAACACCACATTGCGCCTGCTGATCGCCATTTCGCTAATTCAAGGCTCCCATGCGGCTTATTATGCCTACAGTGTGCTGTATTGGACGGATTCTGGTCTTTCGGTGCAGACCACCAGTTTGCTGTGGGGATTAAGTGTCGTGGCGGAAATCGTGTTGTTTTTCTTTTCTACCAAATTATTCAAACACTGGAACGTCAGCCGTCTGTTTTATCTGTCTGCACTGGCGGCAGCGCTACGCTGGGGCGTGTTGGGATCCACGCAGGAATTGGCGGTTATCGCCTCGGCACAACTGCTGCACAGCCTGACTTATGCTGCCGGTCATTATGCCATGGTGCGTTATATTACGACCCAGCCGCAAAATGCGATCGCCAAATTACAGGGATTATATAACGGTCTGTCCGGTTGCGCCGCCGTAGCGCTGCTGACGGCGCTATCTGGCGTGTTGTATCCGCTTTCGCCGTCACTAACGTTCGCTGTTATGAGCGCAGTCGCCTTAATCGCACTGTTATTTATTCCGCCGAAAGTGGAAGCCTTTTTACTTCGGAACGACGCTTCATGAAAGATTCTGCGCTGCTTGAACTGTTTCTCAACGAACTCTGGCTGGAAAAAGGCTTATCGGAAAATACCGTGCAATCTTACCGGCTGGATCTGACCGCACTTTGTCGTTGGCTGGAAAAACAAAACGGCAATCTGCTGACCTTAGATGCGGTGGATCTGCAAACGTTTCTCGGCGAACGACTGCAACAAGGCTATAAAGCCACCAGCACGGCGCGTTTGTTAAGCGCGCTGCGTAAGTTGTTTCAATATTTATACCGGGAAAAATACCGTCTTGAC
Organism: Necropsobacter massiliensis; assembly: GCF_000827595.2. Classification (GTDB taxonomy): domain Bacteria; phylum Pseudomonadota; class Gammaproteobacteria; order Enterobacterales; family Pasteurellaceae; genus Necropsobacter; species Necropsobacter massiliensis. Next base: position 160,216 of record NZ_LN776180.1, read on the forward strand.
GATCCCAGTGCGGTATTAAGCTCGCCGAAACTGCCGGGACGGTTGCCTAAATACCTGAGCGAACAGCAGGTTACGGATTTGCTCAGTACGCCGAATACGGATGAACCGTTGGAATTGCGCGATAAAGCTATGTTGGAACTGCTTTATGCTACGGGGTTGCGGGTCAGCGAGCTGGTTTCTCTGACTATCGACAGCATCAGTCTGAATCAAGGGGTTGTACGGGTCATCGGGAAAGGCAATAAAGAACGCATTGTGCCCATGGGCGAAGAGGCGGCTTATTGGCTGCGCCAGTTTATTCTGTATGGACGGGCACATTTACTCGCCGGGCAAAGCGCCGATACGCTGTTTCCGAGCCGTCGCGGCAGCCAAATGACACGCCAAACATTCTGGCATCGGATCAAGCATTATGCCATTTTGGCGGAAATCGACTGCGATGCCCTATCGCCGCATGTGCTACGCCATGCCTTTGCCACGCATTTGGTGAATCACGGCGCTGATCTGCGGGTGGTGCAAATGCTGCTTGGACACAGCGATTTATCCACGACGCAAATTTATACCCACGTTGCCAAGGAACGTTTAAAACATCTGCACGCGCGTTATCACCCGCGCGGCTAGCGCATTACTCAATGCCGAGCAATTTATGGGTTTGCAGGCTCAACAGCCATTTCGGTTTGTTGTTACGCTGATTCAACAAGCCCAATTGGCGCACGGTATGCAACAGATTCATCTCGCCGCCGCTGTCGCAAGGCGACAGATAATAATAAGTCGCTCGAATCCGCGTTTCGATTTCCGCACAAAAATCCAGCACGTCGCCGTCCGCTACAATCCGCACTTCATCGGCGGTTTTAATACAGCGCTGGCGATATTTGTCTTGATATTCGGCTTTCGGACTCACCGCAATATAATCGATTTGCGCCGCAACGGGCTTTAATCCGTTGGTTTCAATCGCAAGAAAATAACCCGCCTGTTTTAATTGTGCCAAAAGTGCGGTGAGTTTCGGCTGAATTGTAGGTTCGCCGCCAGTGATAATAATATTCTTGGCGGAAAAAGACCGCACTTTGCGCATAATCTCGCTTAAGCGCAGCCAGCGAAAACGGTTGAATTCTGTATCACACCAAGAACAAGCCAGATTGCATTTGCCGAAACGGATAAATACACAAGGCATACCGGTATTGGCGCCTTCGCCCTGTAGACTTTCAAAAATCTCTACGATGGCATACTGCGGTTCATCCGCAGCAGTTAGCATAATCGGTTCAATCTTCATCATAGGCACAAAACGAAGTCGGCGTTTCCCATAAACGAATTGCCGATACCGGCAATCCAGCTTCCCGTTTTAGGCGCTGAAAAATAAACCGCGCGATTTCTTCCGCCGTGGTGCGGGTCGGCATACCAAAGGTTTTCGAGTTCAACTCCTGTAGCAATGCCGCAATTCGGCATTCTCGCGGGCTGCTGGTATCATAAATAAAAGCATGATCCATCGGCGCTAAAATCAGTGCGTCGACCACCGCCTTGAGATCGGTAAAATCTATTACCATGCCTTTCTTTGCGCCCTGTGGATGCAAATCGCCCGCAATTTCTACCTGTAGTTTATAGGTATGCCCGTGCAGATTCTGGCATTTGCCGTCGTGTCCGTCGAGCAGATGCGCCATATCGAAACTGAATTCTTTTGAAACCTTAAACATTTTGCACCGCACTTTTTTGTTGCAAATACTCATTCAGCCCTTTTTCGCGCAAGATACAGCTCGGGCATTCGCCGCAGCCTTGTTCAACGCCCATGTAGCAAGTATGAGTATGTGTGCGGATATAGTCCAGCGCGCCCAGCTCGTCTGCCAGCGCCCAAGTTTGCGCTTTGGTCAGATACATTAAAGGCGTCCGCAAGTTGAAGGTATAGTCCATTGCCAGATTCAGCGTAACGTTCATAGACTTAATAAACACATCGCGACAATCGGGATAGCCGCTGAAATCTGTTTCGCACACACCGGCAATAATATCGTGAATGCCGCGCCCTTTGGCATAAATCGCCGTATAAAGCAAAAACAGCGCATTACGCCCGTCCACAAAAGTATTCGGCACGCCATTATCGCCTGCTTTAATTGCGGCATCCGTGTGCATTAACGCATTGGTAGTGATGGTGCTTATCACTGAGGTGTCAATTAAGGTTTGTTTAACACCGAGATCCTGCGCAATCCAAGCGGCTTTTTCCAATTCAATGGCATGGCGCTGACCATAACGGAACGTGACCGTTTCGACGTTTTGTACGCCATAATCGGCAATCGCCTGAATCAGGCAGGTGGTGGAATCCTGTCCACCGGAGAAAATGACAACCGCTTTGCGATCGCCCGTTTGAGTTGATAGAGACATAATTTTCCTAGTTTTTTTGCGTGGGAGGGTTGCGAACCACGTGAATATCAAGTGCCGCCATTTTACCCTGAAAGCGGCAATTGTCCAACAAAAAAGCCCGTCATCACAGACGGGCTGAATTAAGATCTTGGTTGATTATTCGGCAAACGAATCTTTTAAACGTTCGTCGGCTCGCCGAGCCTCACCTTTATGTTGCAATTTATTCAGTTGTTTTTCTAATTTTTCTTCAACTTCATTAATCGCTTTATACATATCTTCCGATTGACTGCTGGCAAATAAATCACCAAGCGGCGTACCAATTGAGGCGTCAACGGAAAAACCTTGCGGAAGTTTGTTTAAAATAAAATGCGGATTGATTAACTGAGTTTGCCATTTACCTAACTTAGCAAGTCTTTCTTCGATGTGAGCACGAATTGCAGGGGTGATATCCATTTGTTTACTTGTGATATTTAGAGTCATAGCATTTACCTCTTTGTTTTAATGAAGAGTATTTCTACTCCGTGAAATCCTTTAGTAACAACATAACGTCGTTATCTTGACTTTTCAAGCACTTTATCGCGAATTTCATCGGAAAAAATAAAAATTATGATCCGGCTGGAAAATCTGAAAAAAGATACTGCCTTTTTAGTTGAAAATTGCTATGATGAGAGAGTTTTTTACCCCAAAGAGTTGCTGATTTACATTAGCAACTCTTTGTTTTAGCTTATCTTTTAAACAAGTTCCCAGTTATGCTGGCTCGTCTTGGTCAACCTTACTCAGTGGCAGGCGAGCAAAATACGCTTTCGTTTCATTCACCACCACATGACGCAGTCCAACCAATGCAATCAGGTTCGGAAACGCCATTAATCCGTTGACGATATCCGCCAAAATCCAGATTAACTCCAGATGAATAAAAGCTCCGCAGCCCACCAGCACGATAAACACCGTACGGTACAGTTTAATCCCTTTTACACCCGCCAGATAAACAAAGCAACGCTCACCGTAATAACACCACCCCAAAATGGTAGTAAAAGCAAAAAACAGCAATCCGACGGTAACGATAGTCGCCCCGATACCGCTGCCTAAGCCTTGCGAAAACGCATAATTGGTCACCGCAGCGCCCGCCATCTCTGACTGCCATGCGCCGGTCAGGACCAGCACGATTCCAGTCATAGAACAGACGATGATCGTATCTAGAAAAGTACCGGTCATGGAAATCAGCCCCTGCCGTACCGGTTCTTTAGTTTGTGCCGCAGCGGCGGCGATCGGCGCACTGCCTAGCCCCGATTCATTGGAAAAAATACCGCGTGCCACACCAGACTGAATCGCTTTCATCACCGTATAGCCCAAAGCGCCGCCCAACGCCGCCTGCGGCTCGAAAGCACTGTGAATAATCAGTGCAACAGCATCAGGCACGCGCTGCCAGTTGAAGATAATAATCACAATAGCCGTCGCCACATACAACACCGCCATAAACGGCACCAGCACGGAAGAAACCGTCGCAATGCGTTTCACCCCGCCGAGAATTATCAGCCCGACCAACAGTGTCATCACCGCAGCACTCAGCGCTACCGGCACATGGAAAGTATCGTTCATGGCATGGGTAATTGCCTGAATCTGTGGAAATGTACCGATACCGAAAAACGCTACCAACACGCCGCAAACGGCAAACAGTTTCGCCAGCCAACCCAGCCCCAAGCCACGTTCAATATAATACATCGGTCCGCCCGCCATAAAACCCTGTTTATCGCGCACGCGATATTTTACCGCCAACAGACATTCGGCATATTTAGTCGCCATACCCAGCAAGGCGACCAGCCACATCCAAAACATCGCACCCGGTCCACCCGCCTGCACGGCAGTCGCCACACCGACAATATTCCCAGTGCCGATAGTCGCGGCAAGTGCGGTACAAAGCGCGGCAAAGGCGGAAACATCACCTTTTTTTTGTCCCCGTTCTTTTTTAAATAAATAAACCAGTGCGCGCGGCAGATGAATAATCTGAATAAAGCCAAGGCGCAAAGTAAGATAAAGTCCGGTGCCGGACAACAAAATCAGCAGCGGCGGACCCCAGATAAATGAATTGATGGATGATAATATCGTTTCCAGCGACATGTGAATTCCTCGTAAAAATGACGGTTTACAAGGAGGCGAAAAGATGTTTGGCGAATAGATAAGAAATAACGCGATTTCTGTCGAAATATCAGCGTCAACGTCACCTGAATAGTCTCTTGCCCCTGTCCTTTTGCCTGAGCGTTTCAAAAACTGTCGTAAAAACGACCGCTCTTTTGCGCCTTCGGCGTCCATTTTGTGCCATTGCACAGTGGATCTCTCCAAGGGTTCGTCCAGTAACAGTCCTCGCTAATCTATTAGCACCTGAAAGATTTTACCTCGTCGGTGCAGGGTCAATTCCCTACTCTCCAGCTACCTTCATCCGAACTTGTCTTTTATCACAAGAATAAAAGTGCGGTGAATTTTAGCAGGATAAGCGCCGAAGCTCAATAACCGCCGCCGGATTTATTCAGCCTGCCGTTTACTCACAGCTGCCGACAAAATTGCGGGCAACCGAAACGGGCGCTATGCGTGTTTTTTATTTTCAATGATATACCGATAAATTCAACGGGTTTCCTTTTCCCATTTTTTTGCAATATAACTACAGCCGGGAATCAGCGTCAGTTGGCGTTCGGTAATAAAAGCCCGCAGCGCGCCGTATAATTTATCCGCTACGCCCTGCCCGCGTAAACTTTCCGATACATAGGTATGATTGGCGTTGATGGTGTTCGGATCGACAAAATAATACGTCAGTTCCGCCACTCGTTGATTATCGGCGTCGGTCAGAAAAAATACGCCGCCCTTTTCGCCCTGTTCATGCTGAATGTTCATCAATGTTTACTCCAATCTTCGCCACCATGTTCATCGCTTGTAAAATCCGCCGTTTCGCCCGGAATCGCTTTTTCTTCATTCGCCCATTCGCCCAGATCAATTAGCTGACAGCGCTTGCTGCAAAAAGGGCGATACGGACTTTGTGCCGACCATACCACCGATTTTCCACAAATCGGGCAAGGCACTGCAAAAATATCATCACTCATGTTCAGCCTCTGCCTGTTGTAAATAATAACGGTGTAATTCTAACACTTTTTGTTTTATATTTGGCAGCGATTCGCTTAACTCCCGGTTGTTGTCAATCACATCATCGGCAACACGAAGGCGCACCTCACGGCTGACTTGCGCACGCATAATATTTTTAATCAATGCCGCGTTATTGCTATCCCGCTTGGCGGCGCGTAAAAGCTGCGTTTCCGGCATCACATCCACCACCAGTATGCGCCGGCAAAGTGCGGTCAAATTATTTTCAATTAATAATGGCACCACCCAAAGCACATAAGGATAGCTCTGTGCGTGCAAACGATGCAACATAGCTTCCCGAATAGCCGGATGCAATCTATTATTCAGCCATTGGCGTGCGGTTTCATCGGCAAAGATCAGCTCGCGCAACGCTGCGCGGTTTAGCTCGCCCTGTTCGGTTACGATGCCTTCACCGAAATGCTGGACAATCTGCGCCAACAACGGCGTACCTTTTGCCACCACTTCGCGCGCGACAATATCCGCATCAACCACAGGAACGCCAAGTGCGGCAAACAAATTCGCCACAGTACTTTTACCGCTGCCGATACCGCCCGTTAAGCCTACAATATAGGTCATTCTTTTTCCTTAATGCCATCAAATAGTTATCCCGCAAAGGTATGGTTAATTTCAAGACACGAATGAGTTAATGCCCGAAAGAATACGGAATAAACATACAAATCGAATGAAGATTATTGTGGCATATCTCAGCAAAATTGCCCATATAAAAGATAAACCCCAGCCCGCCGCCCGCGCATAAAAACGGCGCAAAGGGAATTAACCGAACATGTGTGCCGCGCATACGTAAATAAAGCGCGTAACTCAGACCGCCAAAACAGGCAAGAAACACCGTTAACGCCAACTGCTGAGCGGGAACAAACCCGCCCAATCCAAACATTAGCCAGTAATCGCCGCGCCCCAAGGCTTCGCGCCGGTAACCGACTTTAGCCAGATGATACATTAAGTAGAAACTGCTAAATCCGGTCGCCGCGCCAAGCAGACTCTGTTCTAACGCCAACGGCGTTAAACGCACGTATGCACCGCCCAGCGCCAGCACAAACAACAGCTGACACAGCGCAGGCGGAATCAGACGATATTGCCAATCAATCAACGCAATAACAAACAACAAACTACAATATGCTGCAATCCACAACGCAAACGACAACGGCGAAAAACTGACGGCACAACCCAAAAACAATGCCCCGAAACCGATCAAATAGGCGTAAAACGCACCGCACTTTTTACGTTGTAATGTGGCATCGCGTGGACAAAAGTGCGGTGGATTTTGGCTGAAAATCTGCACATAATTGCGATAAACCTGCATAACCGTGTGTTCGGCAAACGTAGAAATATAATGAAACGCCCAGCTACCGACGACAATGCCGCACAATATCCCAGCGAAATAACTCATTCAATCAGCGCCCCCATAGTAAAAATCGGCAGATACATTCCCAGCATAATCATGCCGATAAGCCCGCCGATGATCAGCATTAATATCGGTTCCAACAACTGCGACAACAAGTCAATCCGATGATCAAGGCGCTGTTGATAATGCTCGGCAATATGCTGCAACATCATCGTGAGATTGCCGCTTTGCTCCCCGATGTGTAACATTTGCCGCGCTTGCGGCGGAAATAACACCGAACCGATACTGTGAGAAAATGCATACCCCTGGCGAACCCGCTGCAACATATATTCCACCTCGGCGATTAACACCGGATCGCCGTCGCACGGCGTGCCCACCTGCCAGCTTTGCACTTTCGGCAGAAAAGATTGCAACGCCTGCTCCAGCGGAACGCCAGCATGCAACATTAAGCACAAACTGCGGCAGAACGCCACCAAACGCGACAGCCGAATAATATCGCCCAATATCGGCGTATGCGCCAATAACCACTCTTTGCAACGATTAACACGACGGGAATGTTGCAAACGTAAACGGATAAATGCCACCAACAACGCGCCCAATAACACAAACTGAATAATATATTGACGCAGCCCGTCGGACAGATTGATCAGCAATGCCGTAAACATAGGCAGCGAAGCATTGTTGCCGACATACATTTGAGCAAATTGCGGCACGATAAAAATCAATAACAGCAAGGTTAAAATCAACGAAACCGCCAATACCAACAAAGGATAAAGCAGCATTTTTTGCACTTTGCGCTGCAATGCCAAGGCGCGCGCTTTATGTTGTGCAATTTGTTCGCAGACATCCACCAATCTGCCGGTTATTTCACCGGCTTTAATCAGCTGGCGTTCCTGATAAGTGAAATATACCGCTTGATGATCCAGCGCCTGTGAAAGGCTCAACCCGCGTTCAATATCGGCAATTAACAAGTCCAACCATTGATAAAGCGCCACATTGGTACAATGCTGGCGCAAGATTTCTAAACAGCTTTGCAGCGGAAGTGCCGCCTGTAGCAGCACCGCCAGTTGCATCGTCAGGTCAGTGATTTCCGCATGTTGTGGTGCGCGCGGCCATTGCCAGTCCGATTGCAACCTGAGTTGGCGCAATCCTTGCTGGAACAAGACCTGCCGCGCCGCATCGGCATTTTCCGCCACAATCTCGCCCCGCTGTTTCTGTTGTAACTGATCGATGCCCCGCCAGCGGAATCGTTTAAGTTTGCTCATCACCTTTACCCAGCACTCGTTCCACTTCCGCTAAATCCGTCACCCCCGCGTTCACCTTTTCCATGGCACTGGCATGCAAATCGGCAAAATCTGTTCGATATGTTGTTTGCTGCGCCGAAAAGTGCGGTCGTAAAAACTGATAAATACCAATGCGTCCTTTATATCCTTGATAACAATCACAATTCTCCGCCTGATGAACAACGCAGCGTTTACGCACCAAACGCTGAGCAATCACCAGCAACAGCGAACTCTCGATTTCGTGCTGACGAATACCCAGTTGCCGCAAGCGGGAAATTGCAGATGCGGCATTGTTGGTGTGCAAAGTGGATAACACCAGATGCCCGGTTTGTGCAGCGCGCAATGCCATCGCCGCGCTTTCTTCGTCACGAATTTCGCCGAGCATAATAATATCGGGATCCTGCCGTAAAAAAGTGCGCAACAATCGGCTGAAATCCAAACCGATTGGCAAATTGACCTGCGTTTGGATAATGCCCGGCAATTCAATTTCGATGGGATCTTCGGCGGTCATAATATGTTTTTCCGTGCGATTCAGCCATTCCAGCGCGGTATAAAGCGTAATGCTTTTACCGCTGCCAGTCGGACCGGTCACCAAAATCAAGCCCTGCGGTCGGGATAATGCCCGTTGTAATGCGCTTTGTTGCGCCGCTGTCATGCCGAGCTCGGCAAAACTGAGAGTTACGGGTTTATTTTGCTGTAAACGCAGCACCGCTTTTTCGCCGCGATTGGTCGGTAATACGGACAAACGAAAATCCAGCACGTCGGAAAAAGCAGTTTTAAACTGAAAACGCCCATCTTGCGGCAAACGGTTTTCGCTGATATCTAGCCTTGCCAGCAGTTTTAAACGAGAAATTAGGCGGACCGCCAATGCTGGTGCCACCGCACTCTGTTGCTGTAACACGCCATCAATTCGAAACCGCACTTGCAGACCGTCGGCTTGTGGTTCTAGATGAATATCAGACGCCTGCCGGCGCAATCCGTTTTCAAAAATCTGTTCCAGCAAACGAATAACCGGTTCATCAGTCTGCGCCAGCCCTGCCGGCGGCGTGCTAACTTCCGTCGGAGTATAAAACACCGTTTGCGGTTCCTCCGCCACAGACGGTGCCAGCGCCTGCAACAATGCTTTCAACGCTGCGCTGTCGAGTAAAACCGGTTCGACGATTTTGCCGCTGATAAACGCAAAAGTTTCGCAGGCGGCAAGATTAGCCAGATTATCAATGCCCAGCCACAGCGAATGCGTGTCTTCCTGCACGGGAAAGGCAAAATAACGCAAGAGTAACGCCCGCTGCTGGCGATTTTTGCTCCACAAGTGCGGTGTGATTTCAAAACGTTTTCCGTCTGCGGCGGTGATGCTTGGCACCGGTTCGGCGCGATAATCGGACATTGCCTTCAATCTCTAACTAGCTGCAAGCGCCTGCCGGAAAAATCTCGGCCGGCGAACAGGAAGCACTCCACGCAATGCCTTGGGCGGCATCACCATCCGGCGTTAAAATATAAGTCGTGTCAGCCAAACTGTCGCGCCCGCTCACCGTAATCACGCCGCTTTTCACTTCCACGGAAGCCACTCGCCCTCTATTTTCAAGTTTATTCTGAATGCCGTTGCTGCCGGCATGACAGTTTTCTCTGCCGCCTTGATTGTAAATGCACAGCTCCACTTCCGAGCGGTAGGGTGACGACGCCTGCAACAATTCTGCTACGGCGGCTTTTTTGGTATAATTCTGATAAGACGGAATCGCGATGGTAGCCAAAATCGCGACTATCGCAATGACGATCATTAATTCGATCAGGGTAAATCCCCGCTCAATTTTTGCCGGATAAAACAGGTGCATAGTGATTGTCCTCTATTAATCTGAACTGCCATACAAAGTATGGACGACAGTGTGACGAAAAGAAAAACGCACACCAAATGCACCGCACTTTTTTTTCGATCAGGATCGCAAAAATACTTTTTATGACGCCAAAAACACCACATATTTCTCACGGTTGGCTTACCGACGCCAGAAAACTGCCCTCGCCCCATTATGATCAGCGCCCGGATCGCCATGATATTTCGTTATTGGTAATTCATTATATCAGCCTGCCGCCGGAGCAGTTTGGCGGCGGTTATATTGACGATTTTTTTCTCGGGCAACTTGATCCCCGCATTCACCCTTATTTCCGAGAAATTTATCAGACCCGCGTTTCCGCCCACTGTTTGATCGAACGCTCAGGTCGAGTTACTCAATATGTGAGTTTTGAGGAGCGCGCCTGGCATGCCGGTTTATCCTGTTTTCAAGGGCGGGAAAAATGCAACGATTTTGCAATCGGTATTGAGTTGGAAGGCAGTAATGCGCAGCCGTTCACCGAATCGCAGTACCGTGCGCTCAGCCGGATAACCCGTCGTATCATGGCAGAATATCCGTTAATCGATAAAACTCGCATCGTCGGGCATTGTGATATTGCTCCCGGGCGCAAAATTGATCCCGGTCAGTATTTCGACTGGGAAAACTATTTGTCCCGACTGTAACAGTATGCACCGAAGCGCTACCGCTTAATAAATAACCGCCTGTTTCAGAGGATATTCAGTGCGTTGAGACACGCCTAAAAAATTCGTCAATACATTGAAAAATAACGTTATTTTCAAATTCAATCAATTATCTTACAAACTTCTGCAACGTTACTCGGACTTATCCCGCCGGTCAGTCACACAGTTATCCACAGAAATTCTGAATAACTCACAGCGCTGGCGTAAACAGCAAGACATTGCAATTACCAGCGGTGAGTCGCTGATTTTATCGGCATAAATCGCTGTAAAAAAGTGCGGTTCGAAATAGGTCAGGATCGCTTACTTAAAAAACCAAGATCCTTTGTTGCGTCGCCACCACATCAATAACGACAATGCTCCGGTGTGGATCATTTTTTTCTGTTCCACATTTATGCGCCGCCTATACACAATCTTATCCACACATTTCGGCACTTTAACTTTTGCGCTGAAAATCATGATTAGCGGTTGTTAAACCGAGCGGATTATGAAACAATTTAGCGTTATCAATATAATTAGACAAAAATTAAGGTGAGGGATAGTGATCGATTTCGATGGCTACCGTCCGAATGTGGGTATCGTGATTTGCAACCGCAAAGGACAAGTACTCTGGGCAAAAAGATACGGGCAGAATTCTTGGCAATTTCCTCAAGGCGGCATTAATGATAATGAAAGTGCGGAGCAGGCAATGTACCGCGAACTGTTTGAAGAAGTGGGACTCAGCCCAAAAGATGTCAAGATTTTGTATGTTTCTAAGCAATGGCTGCGCTACAAACTGCCAAAACGCCTGCTGCGTTATGACAGCAAACCCATGTGTATCGGACAAAAACAACGTTGGTTTTTGCTGCAACTGATTTCGGATGAAACCAATATTAACGTGCAATCCAACAAATCGCCCGAATTTGACGGCTGGAGTTGGGTCAGTTTCTGGTATCCGGTTCGTCAGGTGGTTTCGTTCAAAAAAGACGTTTATCGTAAAGCGATGAAAGAATTCGCCGCCGTGCTGTTTGATCAAAATAAAGAGCTGCTGACCGGCAAAACCACCGCTTACCGCCACGATAATAAACATGCGCAGCCGCTCAAAAAGTCCGGTTCCGCCAAATACCAAAAACGTTCATCACATAAAACAAGGGGTTAATATGTTGACCTTTTTTCTGATCTGTCTGGCGGTTGGTTCGCTGGTCGGTTTTCTCGCCGGGTTATTCGGTATCGGTGGCGGTCTGGTCATCGTGCCGGTGCTGGTTTATCTGTTACCGATGGTCGGCGTACCAGATAATCTGTTAATGTCCACCGCACTTGGCACTTCTTTCGCCACTATTGTTATCACCGGCTTTTCATCGGCCCAACAACACCACAAACTCGGCAATGTGGTGTGGGATGCGGTAAAAATTCTGGCACCGGTGATTATGCTTTCAACCTTTATTTCTGGTTTATTTATCGGCAAGCTGGACAAAGCGATTTCCAGTAAAATTTTTGCCTGTCTGGTAATTTATCTGGCAGTCAAAATGCTCTTATCCATTAAACCCAAAGCAGCGCATAAAGCGCTGACGACTACTGCATCGGTGATCGGTGGCGCGCTGATTGGAATCGCCTCCAGCGCAGCCGGCATTGGCGGCGGCGGATTTATCGTACCCTTTTTAAATTCACGCGGTATTGAGATGAAAAAAGCCATCGGCTCATCCGCGTTCTGCGGCATGTTGCTCGGTTTATCCGGTATGCTGAGTTTTATAGTCGGCGGCTGGCATACCGCCAACATGCCGCCCTATTCGCTGGGTTATGTATACCTGCCGGCGGTGATCGGCATTACGCTAACATCGTTTTTCACCTCAAAACTCGGCGCTACTACCACAACTCGATTACCGGTACCGACCTTAAAACGCTATTTTGCGTTGCTGTTGATTGCCATCGCCATTGATATGATTATTTAACCAAAGGACTCTTATGAACTCGGAATTTTTAGCTTTCCCACAATTTGACCCGGTGATCTTCTCACTCGGTCCCGTTAGCCTACGTTGGTACGGCATGATGTATTTAATCGGTTTTGTATTTGCCCGCTGGCTGGCGGTGCGCCGTGCCAATCGACCGAACAGCAGTTGGACAACAGAACAGGTTGATAATCTGCTGTTTAACGGCTTTTTAGGCGTTTTTCTCGGCGGACGTATCGGTTATGTGATGTTCTATCAGTTCGACTATTTCCTCCAGGATCCGCTTTATCTGTTCCGCGTGTGGGAAGGCGGCATGTCTTTCCACGGCGGTTTAATTGGCGTCATTCTCGCTATGTACATCACCGCCAAACTGCAAAAACGCAGCTTCTGGGCAACGGCGGATTTCGTCGCTCCGCTGATTCCGTTCGGTTTAGGTATGGGGCGTCTCGGGAATTTTATCAACGACGAACTGTGGGGACGGGTTACCGATGTGCCTTGGGCGGTGTTATTTCCCTCCGGCGGTTATCTGCCGCGCCACCCGTCGCAATTGTATGAAGCGGTATTGGAAGGCTTGGTATTGTTTTTTATCCTTAATCAATTCATTAAAAAACCGCGCCCGACAGGAGCCGTCGCCGGTTTGTTTTTAACCTTTTACGGTTTGTTCCGTTTTATCGTTGAATTCTTCCGCGAACCGGACGCTCAGTTAGGGCTATTTTTCGGACAACAGATTTCCATGGGGCAGATTCTGTCCACGCCGATGATTATTATCGGTTTAATAATTATCGCCGTTGCCTATCAAAGTGCGGTCAAAAAAGGATAAGTTTATGCGTCAATATTTAGAGTTATGCCAACGTATCATTGATAAAGGCTGTTGGGTTGCAAACCAACGTACCGGGAAACGCTGTCTGACTGTGATCGATGCGGATCTCACCTATGATGTGGCGCAAAATCAGTTTCCACTGATCACCACTCGGAAAAGTTACTGGAAAGCCGCCATCGCCGAATTTCTGGGTTATCTGCGCGGTTATGACAATGCCGCCGATTTCCGTAAACTGGGCACCAAAACATGGGATGCCAACGCCAACGAAAACCTTGCGTGGTTGCATAATCCGCAGCGTAAAGGCACCGATGATATGGGGCGGGTTTACGGTGTGCAGGGGCGCGCTTGGCGCAAACCGAACGGCGAATCCGTCGATCAGCTGCGCAAAATCGTTGATCATCTGCGCAACGGTATTGATGATCGCGGTGAAATCATGACTTTTTACAACCCGGGGGAAATTGATCTCGGTTGCCTGCGCCCCTGCATGCACACGCACACCTTTTCGCTACTGGGCGATACACTGTATTTAACCAGTTACCAACGCTCCTGTGATGTGCCGCTGGGACTAAACTTTAACCAGATTCAGGTATTCACCTTTCTAGCGTTAATGGCGCAAATTACCGGCAAAAAACCGGGGCAGGCGTTCCACAAAATCGTCAATGCGCATATTTATGAAGATCAGCTTGAGTTAATGCGCGATGTACAGCTGCAACGTGAACCCTTTCCGCTGCCGCGACTGGAAATTAACCCAGCAATACAAACCCTGGAAGATCTGGAAACTTGGGTGACGTTGGATGATTTCAAAGTGGTCGGCTATCAGTGCCACGATGCCATTAAATATCCGTTTTCGGTGTAAAACATGAAAGCCGTTATACCTTTTCTACTGAGCGCGCTGATGCTGAACGCACAGTTAGCTTGCGCCGACAATTACAGCACGGCAACCGAACCGGCGCAATTGCAGCAGGGCGCCGAACAGGGCAATGCCGAGGCGCAGATCTATCTGGGCGAGCAGTATGAACAAAAGCAGGATTATAGCAATGCCGCCTTTTGGTATGACAAAGCCGCACAGCAAAACCTGCCGATGGGTTTGTTTAATCTGGGTTATTTGTATGAAAAAGGTTTGGGCGTGGAACAAAGCTATCATACCGCCGTAAAACTGTATAAACGCGCCGCAGAACAGCACGCCGCGCCAGCACAATATCGCCTTGCCTATATGTATCTGAACGGACAAGGGCTGCGGCAGGATATGAATATCGCGCATACATGGCTGGAAACCGCGGCGGAACAAGGTTATGCCCAAGCCCAGTTCGATCTGGCAATGATGTATTACAAAGGGCTGAACAATATTGCGCAGGATCTGCACAAAGCCAAACATTGGTTTGAACAAGCCGCCGCACAACAACATGCACCGGCGCAATTCAGCTTAGGTTTAATCTATCAAAACGGCGTCGGCGTAACCCAGAATTATCAGACCGCAGCCGACTGGTACAACAAAGCGGTCGCTCACCAACACGCGCCAGCGCAATTGAATCTCGGCGTATTATACGAACAGGGAAAAGGCGTGCTGCAGGATCTGAAAAAAGCCAAAGCCTTATACGGCGATGCCTGTGACAACGGCGATCAACGCGGTTGTGATTATTACAAAGATCTGAACCAGAAAGGGATCTAAAAGTGCGGTCGGATTTTGATCAGAAAATGATGCGTTATGCACTGGCTTTAGCGGATAAAGCGGAGGCATTGGGTGAAATTCCGGTCGGCGCGGTACTGGTTGACGAGCGAGGCGAGATCCTCGGTGAAGGTTGGAATTTATCCATTGTCAGTTCCGATCCCACCGCTCATGCGGAAATTGTCGCCCTACGTAATGCGGGACAAAAAGTGCGCAACTACCGTTTATTGAACACAACCCTTTATGTAACTCTTGAACCTTGCACAATGTGCGCCGGCGCGATTTTGCACAGTCGGATTAAGCGTTTGGTATTCGGTGCGGCGGATTATAAAACCGGTGCCGTAGGTTCCCGTTTCCACTTTTTCGATGACTATAAAATGAATCACGTACCGGAAATTACCGGCGGAGTGCTGGAAGCGGAATGCAGCCGCAAACTAAGCGAATTTTTCCGCAAAAGACGTGAACAAAAAAAATCCGCCAAACAACCGGCGGCGGATTAATAATAAAGGCAAAATGCCGCTGCTACGGATTGGATTAATCCGACAGTTATGCGGCAACCATCACCATCGCCGGGCGGATAACACGCCCATTCAGTAAATAGCCCTTCTGTAATACAGTAGTAATCTGGTTACTTTCAAAACCTTCCGTTGGCTGCATGGAAATCGCCTGATGCAGATCCGGATTAAAGGTTTCACCAACCACGCCGACTGGTTCAACACCAAAACGCGCAACTGTTGCCAATAACCCTTTCAAGGTCAGCTCAACACCGTCAACTAATGCCTTAATGCCGTCATCTTCAAGAGTTGCCGGTGTGGCCAACGCACGTTCCAAATTATCAATGGTTTCCAGCAAGTCTTTTGAGAATTTCTCCAGTGCGAATTTATGGGCTTTCTCCACATCTTGTTCGGCGCGGCGGCGAATATTATCCATTTCCGCGCGGGTGCGTAATAAAATATCCTGTTCTTTTTTGGCGGTTTCCGCTAATTGTTCTTCCAATTCCTGCACCCGTGCAATCGCTTCTTCCAGTGCATCCTGTTCTTCTGCATGTTCTTCAATCGGCTGTTGCGGTTCCTGCGCCTGCTCTTGCGTTGGGTTTTCCGTTTGATTTTCCGCTTGTGGATTTTCTACTTTCTTTTCCTGTTCTGACATGCTCTGCTCCATTCATCAAAAGGTGTCGTCTATTGTAACAAAAAACATAAAAATTAACACTTGCCCCGCGCTGCGCTGGCAAGTAAAAAACTTTATGTGTAATATAGGCATTAATTTTATGAATTCAAGTGCGGTTATTTTTTGGCACAAATGGAACCACTATGTCCAACGGTAATTTAATTGACAACAACGAATTGCATATTTCCTTTCATACTATCGGTTTAGTGGGAAAGCCGCGTAAAGACATCAATTTGCAAATGCACAAGAACCTGTTCCAGTGGTTGTCGGAACGAGGTTATAACGTGTTGGTCGAAAAAGCCATCGGCGAACGTCTCGGTCTGCCTTTTCATCATCTGGCGGAACTTGATGAGATCGGACGGCTAGCCCAACTGGCGATCGTCATCGGCGGCGACGGCAATATGCTCGGGCGCGCCCGAATTCTGGCGAAATATGACATCGCCCTGATCGGTATCAATCGCGGCAATTTGGGCTTTCTGACTGATATTGATCCGAAAAACGCCTATGCGCAACTGGAAGCCTGTTTGAAACACGGCGAATTCTTTGTAGAAGAACGGTTTATACTGGAAGCCGCAGTCGAGCGCGAAGGCAACATCATCGCCCGTAGCTACGCCGTCAATGAAGCGGTTATCCATCCGGCAAAAATCGCCCATATGATTGATTTTCACGTCTATATTAACCATAAATTGGCTTTTTCTCAGCGTTCCGATGGCTTAATTATCTCGACCCCAACCGGCTCCACCGCCTATTCGTTATCCGCTGGCGGCCCGATTCTGATGCCGCAGCTAAACGCACTGTCATTGGTGCCAATGTTCCCGCATACGCTGTCTTCCCGCCCGTTGGTGATTGACGGTGACCAAAGAATTTCCATTCGTTTCGCCGAAGACAATACCTCACAGCTAGAAGTCGGCTGCGACAGCCAGATTGCACTTTCTTTCACCCCGGACGATGTGGTGCATGTGTATAAAAGTGAACACAAGCTGCGCCTACTACACTTAAAAAGTTACAATTATTACAAAGTGTTAAGCTCAAAATTAGGCTGGTTGAGAAATTCCGCCTAAAATGCTGGCAAAAAAAACTTTACTGTATATAAAAACAGTTATAAACTGACAAATATACAGTAAAGAGGATTTTGTCATGCTCACTCAACTTACCGTCAACAATTTTGCTATCGTTCATCATCTGGATGTAGAGTTATCTGCGGGAATGTCGGTGATTACCGGTGAAACCGGCGCCGGTAAATCTATTGCGCTTGATGCGCTGGGCTTATGTCTCGGACAACGCACGGAAAGCGGTATGCTGCGCGAAGGACAGCAACGCGCGGATATTTGCGCCACCTTCCAACTCCCCGCCCAACACCCCGCATCGCAATGGTTGCAAGAACAGGAATTACAGGATCAAGATAATCCCGAAAGCTGTATTCTGCGCCGTATTATCAATGCCGACGGACGTTCAAAAGCCTTTATTAACAGCACGCCGGTTTCTGCTGCACAGCTGAAAGCCGTCGGTCAATATCTGGTACAAATTAACGGGCAACACAGCTCACAACGTCTGTTGAAAAGCGATGACCAACTGCAACTGGTGGATAATTTCTGCGCCCACCCGCAATTATTAACAAACATGCGTGAAAGTTACCGCACTTGGAAACATTTACAAGCACAAATCACCGCTTTCCACCAACACTGCGCAGAAAATGAAGCCAAAAAACAACTGCTACAATATCAGGTCGAGGAGCTGGATCAGTTCGCGTTGAAAGAAGGCGAATATCAAGAACTGGAAGAAGAACATAAACGTCTATCCAACAGCGATACGCTCAACTCGCTTTGCCAATCAGCGCTGCAACTGTTAAGCGAAAATGACAGCGTCAGTATTGATGCGTTGCTGCATCGGGCCAATCAATATATTGACGAGCTGTGTGAATTGGATCCGCGTTATGCCGATGTACAAAGCATGTTACAGGAGGCGCTGATCCAAATTCAGGAAGCCACTTCAGAAGTGCAGCATTTATCCGCCAATATTGAGCAGGATCCCGCTTTATTACAACAAGTGGAACAGCGCATGAGCCAAGCGCTGCAACTTGCGCGCAAACATAACATATCTGCGGAACAACTGGTGAAACGCCATCAAACCTTAAAGCAGGAATTAAATCAACTGACGGATTTTTCACACAGCGAAGCAGAATTGCACCGGCAAGAACAGCTCGCCTACCGTACAATGATAGATGCAGCAACGGCACTCAGCAACAGCCGTCGACAAGGTGCGGAAAAACTGGCGACGGTAGTGACCGAATCAATCAAACAGCTCGCCATGGAAAACGCGCAATTTTCCATTCAGTTTGACACAGCAGAAAATCGTATTAGCGCGAACGGCACGGATAACCTAACATTTATGCTGCGCGCCAATCTGGGGCAATCTGCACAGCCATTGGCGAAAGTGGCGTCCGGCGGCGAATTATCCCGCATCGCACTGGCTTTACAAGTACTGACTTCGGATAAATCTTCCGTATCAACACTGGTGTTTGATGAAGTGGACACCGGTATCAGCGGCGCTACTGCAAGCGTGGTGGGCAAACTGTTGCGCCAACTGGGACAAAAATGTCAGGTGCTGTGTATCACGCACTTACCGCAAGTCGCCTGTTGCGGTCACCGTCACTTTTGGGTAGAAAAACAAACTATCGACGGCAAAACCGAAACAAAAATGACCGCACTTTCCGCCTCGCAACGAGTAAACGCACTGGCAAAACTGTTGGGTGGCAGCAAACTTACCGACAGCGCCCTTGCCAATGCGCGTGATATGCTGGATGCAGTCGGCTGAAAAATATAATGCGCCGGCTAGCACATTTAAGCATTATCGCATTTAGCATATACGCGGAAGAAAAAAATCAGGAGCACAGGAAAAATAAAAAATAGGGGAAAATAAGCGAAATAGCGAAATAGAAAACACGAAGAGACTAAGTTACATCAATTGCCACAAAGAGAATGGCTCAGCTGGAACTGAGGGCGCGATGAAATGAAAAAATGAGATCTTATATCGCGCCGGAGCGGCAATAGCACAAGGGTAACCTGTCAAATATCAAGTGAAAATTCATGCTATTGCCGGAGCATATTAGATTTTATGCCACGATTTTACTAAGCTCATCAAAAAATGTCGGGAATGTTTTTGCCGTACATTGCGGATCTAAAATAGTAACCGGCGTATTCGACAACGCCACTAAGGCAAAACACATCGCCATACGGTGATCGTTATAGGTCGCAATTTCCGCATGACGAAACTGCTCTGCGGGCAACGGTTGAATCCGGATGAAATCCTCGCCTTCTTCCACCTCTGCGCCGACTTTACGCAGTTCAGTCGCCATTGCCGCCAGACGATCCGTTTCTTTCACCCGCCAATTGTAAATATTGCGGATCACGGTTTCGCCCGTGGCAAATAATGCGGTTGTGGCAATCGTCATCGCTGCATCGGGAATATGATTCATATCCATGTCAATGCCGTGCAACTCGCCTTTTTCCGCCTGAATAAAATCATCGCCCCAAGTGATCTTAGCGCCCATTTTTGCCAATACATCGGCAAACAGCCGATCACCCTGAATGGAATGTTGCCCGATACCGCTGACTTTCACTCTGCCCTTAATCGCGCCGGCAGCAAGGAAATAGGAGGCAGACGACGCATCGCCTTCCACCAGATAAGTATGCGGCGCAATATAACTCTGTCCGCCCGGCACAAAGAAAGTGCGATAATTATCATGCCGCACCGCCACACCGAAATCTCGCATCATCGCTAATGTGATATCAATATAAGGCTTAGAAACCAGTTCGCCGATAATTTCTATCTCCATATCCTGCGCAGCAAGCGGCGCGGAAATTAAAAGTGCGGTTAAAAACTGGGAAGAAATCGAACCGTCAATGCGCACTTTTCCGCCCGACAGACCGCTGTTACGAATCGCCAGCGGCGGGTATCCCTCATTTTCTAGATACTGAATATCGGCCCCCGCCTGTCGCAGCGCATCCACCAAATGCGCTATTGGGCGCTCTTTCATGCGCGCTTCGCCGGTCAGCACCACTTCCGCCTCCATCGCCCCTTTCAGGCACAATGCCGCCGTCAGCGGACGCATTGCCGTTCCCGCGTTGCCTAAAAACAGTGCCAAGCCATCATGACATTGAAAAGCGCCGCCTGCCCCCTGAACATCACACTGTGTTCTATCGTCCGACAATTGATATTGAATCCCTAAGGCTTTTAACGCATTCAGCATATGGCGGGTGTCGTCGCTGTCCAGCAAATTGGTGACTTTGGTTGTTCCTCTGGCAAGCGCCGCCAGCAATAAGGCTCGGTTGGAAAGGCTTTTCGAACCGGGCAAATGAATATCGCCATCCACACGAGCAATAGGATTAAGGGTGATTTTATCCATGATTGTTTCACTATCCATAATGACTGGGCGATAACTCTCGCCCCAAGTTTGAACACTATACGTTGATAACTGCGTTTATGCCAGATTCAGCACTTTCAAAAGTGCGGTGAAAAATCGGTCATTTTCTTGCGGTAAACCGATACTGACACGCAGATGATTCGGCATGCCATAGCCGGCTATCGGGCGCACGATCACGCCTTCGCGCAACAGCGCATCGTAAATCGGCGCGGCGGGACGTTTAAAATCAAGCGTAATGAAATTCCCTTTCGAGGGGATATACGCCAGTTGGTGCTGCCGGCAAAAATCTTCGTAACGTTTCATCTCGGCACAGTTATTTGCTGCGGCTTTTTGCACAAATTCGTCATCATTTAACACCGCAACGGCGGCAACCAATGCCAAAGCGTTACAATTGAACGGCTGCCGCACGCGGTTTAACAAGTCGGCAATTTCCGGATGAGACACCGCATAGCCGATACGCAGCCCCGCCAGACCGTAAGCTTTGGATAACGAACGAGAAACAATCAAATTCGGATACCGCTCCACCAGCGCAAAAGAATCCACACGCTCATCCGGCGCAGTAAATTCGGTATAGGCTTCGTCCAACACCACGATCACATGTGCCGGTACCTGCGCCAAAAAGCGGTTTATTTCCGCCTGCGTTAAAAAATTCCCGGTCGGGTTGTTCGGATTGGCGATATAAATCAGCTTGGTGTTATCGTTAATCGCCGCCAAAAAGCCGTCCAAATCGTGCCCCCAGTTTTTCGCCGCAATTTCACGTGCAGTTGCGCCAATGGCTTTGGTAATCAACGGATAAACGATAAACGCATATTGCGAATAAATAATTTCATCATGTTCGCTGGCAAACGTGTGAGCGAACAATTCAATTAAATCATTGGAACCGTTGCCGAGGGTGATCTGATCGGCATGCAGACCGAATTTTTCGGCAATGGCGGCTTTCAGTTCAAAACCGTTGGCATCGGGATAACGGGTCAGATCATTGAGCCGTCGCTCAATGGCCTGCTTGGCGCTTTGCGGAAAGCCGAAAGGGTTTTCATTCGACGCCAGTTTAATGATATTACGGATACCGAGCTCACGTTCAAGCTCTTCAATCGGCTTACCCGCCTGATAAGGGGAAAGGGATTTGACCCCTTTGTTTGCGATATTGATAAATTGCATAGGTTTCTTTTTATCGGTTGTAACAGAAAAAGATAAGGGCTTTCACCTGCCCTTACCTGTGATATTAACGGTTTTGCGCGGCAAACTGGCGCATAAAGGCAATCAAAGCTTCGACGCCCTCAATCGGCATCGCATTGTAAATAGACGCCCGCATACCGCCCAATACTTTATGACCTTTCAGCGCCTGCAAGCCTGCGGCGGTGGCTTCGGCGACAAATTTCGCATTTAATTCGTCATTGCCGGTGGTAAAGGTAACGTTCATTAAAGAACGATTCGCCGGCGCCACATGGTTGCGATAAAAATCGCTCTGATCTAAATAGGCATACAGCAATTCAGCTTTGGCTTTATTACGCCGTTCCATTGCTGGCACCCCGCCGGTGGCAAGCAAATGTTTAAACACTAGTGAACATAAATACCACGCAAAAGTCGGCGGTGTATTGATCATCGAATCGCTTTTCGTCTGCACTGCATAATTCCAGATGGACGGTGTGGCGGTGCGCGCCTTACCGAGTAAATCTTCACGCACAATCACGATGGTGATCCCCGCCGGTCCTAAATTTTTCTGCGCGCCGGCATAAATCAGACCGAATTTACTAACGTCGATTTCACGTGACAAAATATTGGATGACATATCAGCGACCAATACCGTCTCACCCACATTCGGCAGGTCAAAAATCTCAACGCCGCTGATAGTCTCGTTCGGGCAATAATGCACATAATCGTATTGCTGCGCAATATCACTGAAATCCAGCGTTCCTACTTGTAGCGTTTCACCTTCGGTTAAAAGATTAATTTCATCAACCTCACAGAACAGGCGCGCTTCTTTCGCCGCCGTCGCCGACCAGTGACCGCTGGTTAAATACAGCGCTTTGCCTTTTTCATTACACAAATTCATCGGAACGGCGGCAAACTGACCGCGAGCGCCGCCTTGCAAAAACAGGACTTTATAATTTTCCGGAATATGGTAAAGCCGGCGAATATCCTCTTCCGCCTGCGTGATCAGTTCCATAAACAACTTGCCGCGGTGACTGACCTCCATGACCGAGGTATGCTGTTCCTGCCAGTTGAGTAATTCCCGTTGAGCCTGTTGCAATACTGCCGGCGGCATCATTGCCGGTCCGGCGCTGAAATTAAAGACTTGAGACATGTTTCACTTCCTGAGAGATAATTGAGAAATAACAGAATAATTCAATATTTTTATCACCTCAGGATAGCGTAAGCAACGACTTTTATGAAATTCAGCAAATTTTTTGCGTTTAGCCGGAAAAAGCGTGCGAATACTTTGACGAAAAGCCTAAAAAAGACTACATTAATCGGGGTTTATATTTAATTAAAGGCAGAGAGTATCAATTATGGAAAACGTGAATAAACAATCGTTCCAAGAAGTGTTAGAGTATGTGCGTATGTATCGTTTAAAAAATAAATTATTGCGCGATATCGACGATAACAATCGTAAAATTCGCGACAACCAGAAACGCGTACTGTTATTGGACAACCTGAACCAATATATCCGTGACGATATGAGCATTGAAGATGTGCGCGCCATTATTGAAAATATGCGTGACGACTATGAAACCCGAGTGGATGATTACACTATCCGCAACGCGGAGCTGTCTAAACAGCGGCGCGAAATCAGCGGCAAAATGAAAGGGCAGAAAAAAGCCCATGCCGAGTTATTGAAAAAATAACCGATGTTCAAAACAGTCAAAAGTGCGGTGAAAAATAAAAGAATTTTCACCGCACTTTCTTAATTTCTCACCGAATATACCTTAAATTTTCCCGTTTTCGCCAGCACTTGATGAGTGCCGAAATATTCGTCCAGCAAATTCGGATAAGGCAGGAACGCATTTGCCACAATCCGCAGTTCTCCGCCGGCGGTTAGATGCTGTTTTGCCTGTCGAATCAAAGTTTCCACCGCACGGTAAGCGGTATCAATACCATCATGAAACGGCGGATTAGAAAGAATTATGTCGAATTTGCCGTCAATGTGAGAAAACACATCGCTTGCCATCACCTTGCCCTGCAACCGATTTTCCGCCAACGTGCGTTCAGCGGAGACCAGCGCCATTGCGTGAATATCCGTCATGGTAATCGCGGCTTGCGGGTTGCGTTGTTTGATATAACTGCCGATCACACCCGCACCACAGCCCAAATCCAGCACCTTGCCGTTAATGGGCGCGTCAAGGGTAGATAACAGCAACGCCGTACCGGCATCAAGTTCATGGGCGCTGAATACACCCGGCAGGCTATAAACGGTGAATGAATTCAGCGGGCGATAAGTTTTCCAGTATTCATCAAGCTGAAAGTGCGGTCGGTTTTTCAGAGAAAAATGGTATAGCCCGCAACGGCGAGCGCCGTCAATTTTTGCGATCTCCCCGTAAGGTGCCAGCAAATTTTCCGCCGAACGAACACCGCTGCGGTTTTCGCCGACAATCAACAACTCCTGCCCTGACCACGCATTAGCCAGCAACTGCATCAACTGAAAAGCGACCTCCTGCTTATTTTTCGTCCAATAATAAACGACTAACTCTGTATCGCCGTTAAAAACGGCAGAAAAATCCACCGCACTATTGGTTCGAGCATAATCAAAATAACACGACCAAATGCGAACGGATTTCGCTATCTTTTGAATCTGCTGCGGAAAATGATCCTTAATGCCACCGGCAAATAAAACCGCTTTATCCTGAAAAAACGCCAAATGACGTTCCAGCACCTGACTTTCGAGAGAAATCACCCTATCAATCCTCTGCGTTATTGGTTAAAATTGGCGCCTATTATAAAGGAAATCAGATATTGATGAACAGACGCGATCTTCTCTTACAGGAAATGGGCATTACTCAATGGCAGCTGAATCGTCCCGATGCCTTAAAAGGCGCGGTCAATCTTGCTGTCGCGCAACATATCCGTTTGATTATTATTGCCGAACAGGCAATTCCCGCCACCCAACAGCTGCTACAGGATATTTTGCGCAGTCTGGAAATTGGCGCGCAAGATTGTTTATGTATTAATTTCGATTTCGCGCCACTAATGAAGATTCAGCATCCGGTCTGTTACTGGTTATTAAGCAATAATCCGCAAAAAATCGACCGCACTTTAGCCTACTGCAAACAGGCGATGGCGCAATGGCAATCGCCGGACTGGCAAAGCTTACGGCAAGACCCGCAGGCGAAGCGTCAGCTATGGCGACAAATTCAACAACAAGCCGATTAATTATGCCGTATATTACTCATATTGAAGAACAGGATTTTCCCCGCTTATTTGCCATTGAACAGGCGGCACATGTCGTGCCTTGGTCATTCGGTACGCTAAAAAATAATCAAGGCGCGCGCTATCTCAATCTGAAAATTCAAGGTGATGACGGCGAAATTCTCGGTTTCGCCATTTGCCAGACCGTGTTGGACGAAGCGACCTTGTTCAATATCGCCATCGATCCGCCCTTTCAGGCCCAGGGTTTGGGAAAATATCTGCTAAATCAACTAATTGAAAAACTGCGTGAACAAGGCATTCGCACGCTGTGGTTGGAAGTGCGCCAGTCCAATATCGGCGCACAACGGCTCTATGAACAATGCGGATTCAATCAAGCGGATAGCCGCAAAAACTACTATCCCACCGCGGCGGGCGGGCGGGAAGACGCCATTATTATGGCGCTATACTTATAAAAGTGCGGTGGATTTTCGCGCATTATCGGCATTCGCGCACTTGCTGTACGACCGCTTTTGTCAAGCGCCCAATTTCCGCCCAGTTTTTCGCCTGAATCAGAGATTTATCCACAAACCAAGAACCACCGCAAGCAACCACATTCGGTATCGCCAGATAATCACAAATATTATGTATGCCGATACCGCCGGTCGGCATAATCTGCAATTGTGCATACGGACCGAGCAACGCCTTAATCATTTTTACCCCGCCGCTGGCCTCTGCCGGGAAGAATTTTACCGCCGTTAATCCCATCTCCAGCGCCGCTTCAATGGACATCGGGTTATTCACACCAGGTGTAATCGGAAAATGCAGATCCTGACAAAGCCGTAGGATTTTCGGGTTCAATCCCGGCGTAACCACAAAATCAGCGCCGGCATTTTTCGCTTGCACAACCTGCTCGGCAGTCAGCACCGTGCCCGCCGCAATCAGCATATCGGGCTGATGAGCGCGCAACAAACCTATCGCTTGTGCTGCTGCGGCGGAACGAAACGTAATTTCCACCACCGGCAAGCCATTATCTGCCAGCACCTGCGCCAGCGGCACAATATCCTGCGCGTTATCCAGCGCAATCACCGGAACCACTTTGATTTGTCTAAGTTTTTCAATCAATTGTGCTGTTGTATCAGTCATTTGCGATCCTCATTAAATTGCTCAATTAAATGGACTGTAGCCGCAGAAGGAATAATCGCGCCTTTGTGCTGAATCACAATGCCCGCCAGCTGGTTCCCCTGTCGGCAACAGCTAATCAAATCTTTTTGTTGCAAATAGCCGTTTAAAAAACCGGCGTTAAAGGCATCGCCAGCAGATGTGGTATCCACAACTTGTGTCGCCGGTATTGTCGGCACGCTAACCTGTTGACCGTTTTGGTATAAAATTGCACCGCACTTTCCTTGTTTCAGCACGATTTTATTAATGCCATGTGCAGCTAAACGACGAAGACAGTCCTGCACATCCTGATCGCCCCACAGCAGCCGTTCATCATCAAAAGTCACCAATGCCACATCAACCAACGGCAACAGCGTCGCATAATATCGCTGCGCCTGCGACGGGTTCTGCCATAATTGCGGACGATAATTACTGTCGAAAATAATCTCGACCCCGTTATTACGTAAAGCGTTAAGCTGTTGGATAAACAAAGTGCGGTCGTTTTCCGGCAAGATTGCCAAACTGATGCCGCTGAAATAAATAGCATCAACCTGCGCCAGCTCGGACAACACGCGAGGATAATCACGATGTTGTAACAAATACCGTGCGGCAGACTGGCTGCGCCAATATAAAAATGTGCGTTCACCGTGTTGGTCCAACTGAATCAAATACAATCCCGGCTGACGCATAGGATCGCATAACACCCAATCCGTCTTAATCCCGTCCGCCCGCCAATGCTCAGCCATAGCCTGACTCAGTTTATCCGTACCAAGAGCCGATACATAATATACTTCAATCTTATCCGACGAACTTACCCGAGCGACATAAGTCGCCGTATTGAGCGTATCACCACCATAACTCTGGCGCATAGCCCCGAACGGCTCCCCATTAAGCTCGATCATACATTCACCGAGTAGGGCGAGTTTTTTCATCAAATCACCTTATTTAAAATAGTTTTTGGCATTACGGTAACAGATATTACTTACCATATTTCCCAATAATTCAATATCATTCGGCGCTTCGCCATTCACTACCCATTGCCCCAGCATTTCGCATAAAATACGGCGGAAATATTCGTGGCGCGTATAAGATAAGAAACTACGTGAATCCGTCAACATGCCTACAAACTGGCTTAACAAACCGAGTTGCGAAAGCTGTTGTAATTGGCGTTCCATACCATCTTTTTGATCATTGAACCACCAACCGGAGCCAAACTGAATTTTTCCGGCAATACCGCCGGTTTGAAAATTACCAATCATACTGGCAATCATTTCGTTATCACGCGGATTCAAACAATACAAAATGGTTTTAGGCAATTGCTCTGTTTCATCCATCGCATCCAACAAGCGGGACAGCGGTTCGGCAAACGTGCGATCGCCGATAGAATCAAACCCGCAGTCAGGTCCAAGGAGCCGGAACATGCGGGTATTATTATTGCGCAACGCACCGATGTGCATTTGCATTACCCAGTGACGTTTACAATACTCTTGTGCCAACCAAACAAGAAGTGCGGTCGAATATTGCGCGATTTGTAATTCCGTTAATGGCTGATTGTTGCGACGCATTTGTAAAATTGTATCAAGCGCTTTTTCATCAGGAACGGGAGCAAAACGCACGATTTCCATCCCATGATCGGCGGATTTACAGCCGTGCGCATCAAAATGCGCTAAGCGTTTAGCTAATGCTTTTTTTAACCCGTCAAAATTATTGATTTCCATATCCGCCGCTTGTTCAAGCTGAGCAATGTATTCGTTAAACTGCGGTAAATCAATTTTTACGACGCGATCAGGGCGCCAACTTGGCGCCACTTCAATATCAAACGTCTTGTCTTCAGCAATTGCGTTGTGATAGTCCAAACTATCCACTGGATCATCCGTCGTACCTGCAAATTTTACATTCATTTGTTGCATAATGCCGCGCGCCGAAAATTCCGGTTGCTGCAACATTTCATTGCATTCATGCCAAATTTTGACCGCACTTTTTTCATTAAACAGTTCATGAATCCCAAACGGACGGCGTAATTCCAGATGCGTCCAATGATAGATCGGATTACCGATACATAAAGGCACAGTTCTCGCCCACACTTGATATTTTTCGTAATTATCGGCTTTACCGGTAATAAAATACTCTTCCACACCAGCAGAACGCAACGCTCGCCATTTATAATGATCGCCTTCCAACCAAATTTCCGCCAAATCGGTAAAGCGACGGTTTTCAGCAATATCTTTCGGGCTGAGATGGCAATGATAATCAAAAATAGGCTGCGCTTCGGCATAGTCATGATACAACCGCCGCGAGATTTCATTAGAAAGTAGAAAATCTTCGCACATAAATTGTTTCATTATTTGCTCTCCTCATACACCGCTGTAAGCTGAAAAACCACCATCAATCGGTAGCACCACGCCGTTAATAAAACTTGCGTATTCTTCGTCCATTAAGAATAAAACTCCGCCCAGTAATTCATGCGCTTCGCCAAATCGGCCCATCGGAGTGTTAGTTAAGATTTTATGCGCGCGCGGCGTTGGATTGCCGTTTTGATCAAACAATAACGCTCGGTTTTGATTGCCCACTAAAAAACCCGGCGCAATGGCATTGCAACGGATGCCTACGTGAGAAAAATACACAGCCAACCATTGAGTGAAATTACTGATCGCCGCTTTCGCCCCTGAATAAGCAGGAATTTTAGTAAGTGGCGTGTAGGCATTCATGCTGGAAATATTAATAATGTTTGCGCCCTTTTTGCCAATCATATCTTTTGCAAAAACTTGCGTCGGCAATAACGTTCCCAGATAATTCAGATTAAACACGAATTCAATACCGCTTTTGTCCAGTTCAAAAAACGATTTCGTCGTTTCACTTAGATTAAATTCATGGAATTCATTATCTGTTGTCGCTTTCGGACTATTCCCGCCCGCGCCGTTAATTAAAATATCGCAAGTGCCGAAATCCTGTTCGATAGCATCCCTCGCCATCTGAATACTGTGTAGATCCAACACATCAGTTTGATACGCTTTGGCGATATAGCCCTGTTGAACAATCTCTTCGGCAAACTTGGCTGCAGCGTCAAAATTAATATCCAATAACGCTACTTTCGCCCCGGTTTTTGCGATTTCCTTGGCAAAAAAAGCACATAATACGCCTCCTGCGCCGGTAATCACCACTAACTTGTCTTTGAAATTATGTTTTTTGGCAATATTCATGTTTATTCCTCCATTGCAAAAAATAGGATATGTACCCATATCCCGGCGATTTAGCTACTTACCCAATGCATCAATTTTATTAATATATTGACCAATGACCGGATCATTTTGTGCTTTATCATGCATCGGTTTAACCGCATCAATAAAAGGCTGCTTATCTACCGTGATAAATTCCACACCCATTTTTTCTTTAGCTTCTTTCACTTCTTTAGCGGTCATTTCAACCCACAAATCTTTATGATAGAGCATTGATTTATCGGCAGCATCTTTCATAATTTTGTGTTGCTCCGGTGTTAATTTTGCCCATGTTTTTTCGCTAATCACCAAAACATCTGGAATAATAGTATGTTCGTCTTCACTAAAGAATTTAGCAACTTCGCCATGACGCATTAAAGTCAACGCAGTCTGGTTATTTTCGGCCCCATCAACAACTCCCTGCTGTAATGCAGTATATAATTCACCGAAGGCCAGCGGTGTTGGCGAAGCGCCTAATAATTTCACCATTTCTAATGCACTTGGGCTCGGTTGCACACGAATTTTCATACCCTTCAAATCAGCAGGCGTTTTAATCGGCTTTTTAGCATAAAAACTGCGCGCGCCCGCATCATAATATGTTAATCCAATAAATCCTTTACCAGCGGAATTGTTCAAAATCTTTTGTCCGATATTTTCATCCTGTAAAACTTGATAATAATGTTCGCTGTTCTTAAATAAATAGGGCACATTAAATGCCGCAAAGGTTGGCTCGAAAGCTTCTAATTCGCTGGCATTCGATTTTGCCATATCCAAAGAACCGGCCTGCAATAGTTCCATGGATTCGCGCTGATTACCTAACTGGCTGTTCGGGTAAATCCGAATCACGATATCGCCATTGGAGGCTTTCTTTACCTCATCGGCCATATACTGCATTGAAATATGTACTGGATGCGTTTTATCGTTATTATGACTGAGCTTTAATACCGTTTTAGCCGATACACTAAATGAAACCGAGGCGACTAATAATCCGCTGATAATCAAGGACAATGCCTTTTTCTTAATAAACATAATTATGTTCTCCCTATTGTTTTAACAAAAGTACAAACGACTATATCGCATACTGGTTTGGATTATTTTCGTATCCACCGCAAAGATACTAAACCAATCACAAAAATTGCACCAATATATTTAATTAATTTTGTGATAACAATCACATTTCCTGTAATTAAACCTGTATAAAAAAATTAAAAACGCTATATTTGGTTTACCAATTAAATCTATTTTGTGATAACAGGAGATAGTATGACAAACAAATTCATATCAATACTGGATCGAATATTGGCGACTTTCTGTGTCGTCTTATGTTCCGCCCTTGTTTTATGTGTGGTCTGGCAAGTATTCTCACGTTATGTATTAAATGATCCAAGTACAGTCACGGATGAATTAGCCCGCTTCCTATTTATCTGGGTCGGTTTAATCGGTGCAGCATACGGCTTAGGTCAGAAAAAACATTTAGCGATTGATTTACTCCTGACTAAATTAGAAAGCTCTCCTAAAAAGCATGCAGCTTTGCAACTCATTATCAGCCTCATCGGTTTAGCTTTTACCCTTATCATTATGTGTTACGGCGGAGGACGGTTAGTTCTTGATATTATGAATGCAGGGCAAATTTCACCAGTGCTAGGCGTAGAAATGGGACTTGTGTATCTTGCCATCCCGATTAGTGGTTTCTTCATGCTGGTCTTTCTACTCAGAGATCTTATCAGTGAATGCCGCCAATTATTAGCTTAACAATTAAAAAGGTGAAACATTATGGAATGGTCAACAATTCTCATCCTTTGCAGTAGTTTTTTTATATTATTAGCAATTGGCACACCAATTTCATTTGCAATCGGGATATCGTCACTATTAACGATTATGATGTCTATTCCGTTTGATTCTGCAATTGCAGTCATCTCACAAAAAATGGCCTCCGGACTGGATAGCTTTTCGTTGCTCGCTATTCCGTTTTTTATTTTGGCAGGTAACATAATGAACCGTGGCGGTATCGCATTACGCTTAGTCGAATTTGCCAAAGTATTGGGCGGACGTTTACCTGGTTCACTTGCTCATGTTAATGTGTTAGCAAACATGATGTTTGGCTCGATTTCCGGTTCTGCCGTCGCAGCTACAGCCGCTGTTGGCAGTACCATGGGACCTCTACAAAAGAAAGAAGGTTATGATCCGGCATTTTCCGCAGCGGTAAACATTACTTCGTCACCAACCGGATTGCTAATTCCGCCAAGCAACACATTTATTGTTTATTCTCTAATTTCCGGCGGGACCTCTATCGGCGCATTATTTCTAGCCGGATACATTCCCGGCATTCTGATGGGGTTAGGCATTATGCTGGTCGCAGGATTTATCGCTAAAAAGCGGGGATATCCGATATCTGCTAAACCAACATCGAAAGAAATTATACACAAAACACTGGACGCTTTACC
Source organism: Necropsobacter massiliensis (assembly GCF_000827595.2). Lineage (GTDB taxonomy): Bacteria > Pseudomonadota > Gammaproteobacteria > Enterobacterales > Pasteurellaceae > Necropsobacter > Necropsobacter massiliensis. The sequence goes on from NZ_LN776180.1 coordinate 192,011, forward strand.
AAGCTTAGGATTAGTTGTCGTCATCATCGGCGGTATTATTATCGGAATTTTCACTGCAACGGAAGCATCCGCTATCGCGGTAGTTTACACCTTGATCTTATCAGTGGGAATTTATCGAGAAATTCCGCTCAGACAATTACCTTCCATTATTTTGGAAGCCATGATTACCACATCCATTGTATTATTGTTGATTGGCACATCAATGGGGATGTCATGGGCAATGGCTAATGCCGATATTCCATACACCATTAGTGACGCACTGTTAACAGTATCAGAGAATCCAATTATTATCCTACTGATTATCAATTTAATTCTGCTGATTATCGGCACATTTATGGATATGACCCCGGCATTACTGATCTTCACACCGATTTTCTTACCGATAGCTTTAGAACTCGGAATGGATCCGGTGCATTTCGGTATTTTAATGACATTTAATTTATCTATCGGCATTTGCACGCCTCCTGTTGGCAGTACATTATTTATCGGCTGTTCCGTTGCCGGCGTAAAAATCGATCAGGTTATTAAACCATTACTTCCGTTTTACTCGGTGCTAATAATCACCTTATTAATGGTGACTTTTATTCCACAGCTGAGCTTATTACTGCCTCAATGGTTGCTAGGCTATTAATTCAGGAGGTTACGACATGAAAACATTAATATCAGCGACATTTCTGAAAAAACAAGGTAACCGTATTGATATTCAATGCGAGCGCGATATCACTCTGCATATATTTGTATTGGAAGAAGATATTTTTCGTATCGCATTTACCCGAAATCATGAATTTAAAGTTCCGCATACTTGGGCAATTGCACCGGATCAACAGGATATTGGATGGCAAGGACGGAATAAATGGTCGTCACATGGTTTTACACTCCCTGATTATAAATTCAAACAAACAGAAAAAACGTTGGAAATTTCTACCGCACTTTTGAAAGTTATTGTTCATCAACCACTTTATTTAGAATGGCAATACAAAAAAGACGGTGAATGGAAGACCTTTGTGACAGATAGAAAAACCGGAGCATACTTATTCGGGATATCCAACACTAAAATCTCCCATTTTTTACAACGAGACACAAAAGACCATTATTATGGTTTAGGAGAAAAAACAGGGAATATGAACCGACATGGACGTCGATTTGAAATGCGGAACATTGATGCCATGGGCTACAATGCTGAATATATGGATCCGCTGTACAAACATATTCCATTTTATATTACTCACGGCGCGAAAATCAGTTATGGTTTATACTACGATAATCTCGCACCTTGCTGGTTTATTTTGGGTAGTGAAATTGATAATTACCACGCTTATTACCGCAACTATAAAACCGAGGACGGTGACCTTGATTATTATATGATTCTGGGTCCACAAATATTAGACGTCACCAAAAAATACACTAAACTGACCGGCGGTACTTGTTTAGGTCCGAGATGGAGCCTCGGTTACAGCGGTTCAACCATGAGTTACACTGATGCGCCAGATGCACAGGAACAATTGAAAAAATTTGTCGAACTTTGTAATACACATGATATTCCCTGTGATTCATTCCAATTATCATCCGGTTATACGTCAATTAATGGTAAACGCTATGTATTCAACTGGAATTATGACAAAGTCCCCCAACCACAGAAAATGAGCGCAAATTTTCATCAAGTAGGAATGAAACTGGCCGCTAATATTAAACCTTGTTTACTACAGGATCATCCTCGTTACAACGAGGTAGCAAAACTGAATTTATTTATTAAAGACTCCGAGTCGGAAAATCCAGAACGTTCAATGTTCTGGGACGATGAAGGTTCTCATTTAGACTTCACTAATCCAGATACCGTGCATTGGTGGAAAAATAATGTCACAAAACAATTATTAGAATACGGTATTGATTCTACTTGGAATGATAATAATGAATTTGAAATTTGGGATGACTATGCCAAATGCTGCTATTTTGGCAAAGGTATGCCGATTAAGCTAATTCGCCCGTTGCAGCCGTTACTGATGATGAAATCTTCCTATGAAGCACAACGGGAGTTTGCCCCTCACCTACGTCCTTATCTGATCTCACGTTCAGGTAGCCCTGGCATGGCCCGCTATGTACAAACTTGGTCCGGTGATAATCGAACAAGTTGGAATACATTAAAATACAATATCAAAATGGGATTAGGTATGAGTTTGTCCGGTCTTTATAATATCGGTCATGATGTTGGCGGATTTTCTGGCAATAAACCTGACGCGGAATTATTCGTACGCTGGGTACAAAATGGCATAATGCATCCGCGTTTCACAATTCATTCTTGGAATGATGATAAGACAGTCAACGAACCTTGGATGTATCCCGAAGTTACTGAAATCATTCGCGATACGATAAAATTACGTTACCGTCTAATGCCTTATCTTTACAATATTTTCTGGCAGGCACATCATGAGTTTGAACCGATGCTTCGCCCAACATTTTTGGATCATGAACAGGATCCAAATACCTTTGCAGAATGTGATGACTACCTTTTAGGCAAAGAATTGTTGGTCGCCTCTATTGTTGAAGATAAACAACGCAGCAGAAAAGTATATCTACCACAAAATCATGTTGGCTGGTTTGATTTCTATACTTATCAATGGTATGCCGGCGGTCAAACAATTACTGCCGATGCACCTCTAAATAAAATTCCGCTATTTGTTAAATCTGGTGCCGTTATTCCAATAAGTGACAGAACCGCATATAGTTGTGTGAAAAAAGATACGGTCAGAACCTTAATGGTTTATCCATTCAAAAATTGCGGTGTTAGCGAAACGACTATTTTCGACGACGACGGCGAGAGTTTCGCATATCTCAATGGTGAATATCTTAAATTAACGATAAAATTAATCTGTGATTCGGATACCATTACATTAAATATTTATAAATCAGGGAACTGGCTTCCCGCTTATAAAAATATATTCATAAAACTTCCTGATCGCGAAAATAGAAAACTTGTTATAAATGGAAAGATAGTTAGTCAAGGAAGTCCGCTAAATATTAACAAAATACCTGATGAGGTTTAACAAATGACAGAAAATGCGGAATTACGCTCTTATAAAAAAATCGGTTCTATACTACGACAAGAACTGATTGACGGCGTTTATAAAATTGGAGAAAGGTTACCGCCCGAGCGAGATCTTGCAGAAAAAATGGATGTAAGCCGTACTGTTGTCCGTGAGGCAATCATTATGCTTGAGCTGGAAAATCTAGTCTCTGTTCGAAAAGGTTCAGGTGTTTACGTAATCAACTTACCTGTACGCCATACAGAAAGTGAACCATTTTATGAAGATGTCGGACCATTTGAATTATTACAAGCTCGACAACTCATAGAAAGTAGTATCGCCGAATTTGCCGCGATACAGGCAAACCGCAACGATATTCAGAGGTTAAAAGAAATTCTGCGTAATGAACGAATAACACTGGAAGAAAATGACAGCGATTATTCCGCTGATGAAGAATTTCATTGTGCCATCGCTGAAATTACCCAAAATGAAGTGCTGATTCAAACGCAGAAAGGTTTATGGAAATATCGGCAAAATTCTATGTGGCAAGGTCTGCATTCGCATATCGCCGATCGGGAGTATCGCAAATTATGGTTAAAAGATCATGAATTGATTCTAAACAGCATTCAACGTAAAAATCCTGCATTAGCCAAAAAAGCGATGTGGCAGCATTTAGAAAATGTTAAGCAAAAACTTTTTGAATTATCTGATGTAGAACACCCGGATTTCGACGGCTTTTTATTTAATGTAAATCCTGTTGCCGTGGGGCTTTAAACTAAAAATACAAGGAGTTTTCTATGGAACAAACTTGGCGTTGGTACGGGCCGAATGATCCCGTGTCATTATCCGATATCAAACAGGCCGGTGCGACCGGTATTGTGACCGCACTTCATCATATTCCGAACGGGCAGGTTTGGAGTATTGAGGAAATTCAAAAACGTAAAGCGGGAATTGAACAGGCAGGACTTAGTTGGTCGGTGGTGGAAAGTGTGCCGGTGCATGAGGAAATTAAAACTCAAACCGGACAATATCAGACTTGGATCGAAAATTATAAACAGACCTTGCGTAACCTTGCGCAGTGTGGAATTGATACCGTGTGCTACAATTTTATGCCGGTGTTGGACTGGACTCGGACCGATTTGGCATACCAAATGCCAGACGGTTCCAAAGCATTGCGTTTTGATCAGATTGCGTTCGCTGCTTTTGAGCTCTATATTTTGCAACGTCCGAATGCGGAACAATCCTATACGCAGGAAGAACAGCTAGCGGCCAAGCGCTATTTCGACAACATGCGCCCACAGGATATTGAGCAGCTGACACAAAACATTATCGCCGGTTTGCCGGGGGCGGAAGAGGGCTATACATTGGCAGAGTTTCAAGGGCAGCTTGATCGTTATAAAGATATTTCGACCGAAAAATTCCGTACTCATTTGGCTTATTTTCTTAATCAAATCATCCCCGTGGCTCAACAAGTCGGTATCCGAATGGCAGTCCATCCGGACGATCCGCCGCGCCCGATTCTAGGCTTGCCGCGAGTGGTTTCCACGATTGAAGACATGCAGTGGTTCGTTGAAACCGAACCGCTGCCGGCAAACGGTTTTACGATGTGTACCGGTTCTTACGGCGTTCGTTCCGACAATGATCTCGTCAACATGACGGAAAAATTTGCTGATCGTATTTATTTCGCTCATCTTCGCTCCACCTGCCGTGAAGAGAATCCGTTGAGCTTCCATGAAGCCGCACATTTAGCGGGCGATGTGGATATGTTTAATGTAACGAAAGCGTTATTAACGGAAGAATATCGTCGTAAAGCCAACGGCGATCAGCGTTTGATTCCAATGCGTCCAGATCATGGACACCAGATGCTTGATGATTTACATAAAAAAACCAACCCGGGCTATTCCGCGATCGGTCGTCTTAAAGGTCTGGCAGAATTTCGTGGCTTGGAGCTTGCATTGAAAAAAGTGTTTTTTGAATAATAACCTCTGTTGGCAATCGGTTAATGTAAGCTTTAGCGAGTATAAATAAAGCTTACATTCTCCCGCCATTACCGAAAAGAAAAACTATGGTTCTTGCACAATATCGCGGCGAAATACTGTTATTTATCGTCACTCTAATTGCCGCTTCCGGCTGGTTTTTTTCCAAATATTCAATAGTGGAATTTCCCCCGCTCGGATTTATCGGATTACGCTTTTCCCTTGCCGCGCTATTATTTCTGCCCTTTGCCTATCCGCAATTAAAGCAATTATCAACAGCGCAGATAATACGGGCAAGTGCGGTGGGATTTTGCTACGTTTTTTACCTGACATTATGGCTGTTCGGCTTGGTAAACAGCGATCACTTCGGCGAAGGCGCATTTCTGGTCAGTTTATCCATGTTGATCGCGCCGTTACTATCGTGGCTGTTTTTCAAACAGGCACCACACAAATCGTTCCGATTATCTCTGCCGCTCGCCGCCATGGGGCTGTATATGTTGTCTTATAAAGCGGGCGGTTTAAGTCTGTCTTTAGGCAGTCTGATCTTTCTGTTCTCATCGTTATCCGCCGCAGTTTATTTTATTCTGAACAACAAATACGCTCGGAATATTCCCGTGCTGTCGCTAACAACCATTCAAATCGGCATCGTCGGCATTTGCTGCGGGCTATATTCCCTGTGTTTTGAAAACTGGTCGCAGCCCATTTCCCCGCAAGGCTGGCTGTGGTTTTGCGCCAGCGTACTCATCGCAACCAATCTGCGTATGTTGCTGCAAACCCTAGGGCAAAAATACTGTGATGTCGCCAACGGTGCGATCATTATGATCTTAGAACCTGTCTGGACATTGATATTAAGCATCATGATTTTAAACGAAGAATTAACTCTGTATAAGCTTGCAGGCTGCGTATGCATTCTGCTGGCCTTAATGCTCTATCGCCTACCGCGACTGCGAGCGGGAAAGAAATCATAAGCGTCTTTACAACCAGCGACGAACTTTGGCGCAATATGCCTGATATGCTGCACCGAACAGTTTGGCTAACATGATCTCTTCCGGTTTTATCTGCAAATAATTCATCAGCCCGATAAAAAGCAACGGTCCGATTATCGCACTGACGGCACCCAGCCATAAAAACCAAGCAATTAAAGCGAGCAGCAGGCTCAAATACATAGGATTACGACTGAAAGCGTACACACCGGTCACCACCAAAACCGACGTGTTATCCAGATTCAACGGGCTGGCAGTGGTGTTTGCCCGATAAAACTGGTATAACCCACCCGCCGCTATCCCTGCGGCAATTAACAGAATAAAACCTATCACATATCTATTTGCACTAAATTCATAAACAGGCGGTAAATACCACATCAACCCGGCGCAACCAATAAACAGCAGCGGCGGCGGAACAGTCAAGCGTTTCATTGTCATTTTACCTCTGTTCGGTTAAACACGATGTCGAAAGAAAAAAGGCCTGAGAATCTTCCCAAGCCTTGTGTCGTCATAAAAACTATAAATTATTTAACCGCACTTGAATCAGCTGAGCCTCTAACGGACCGGCGTTTTGCAAGGCTTGTTCAAAGTGCGCTTTGGCGCCCGCCTTATCACCTTTGGCTAATAGAATATCACCGCTCATTAAATTCTTGCGGTTTTCCCAGCCTTGTCCTTTCACTTGTTTCAGACTTTCTAGCGCCGCATCAAACTGCTGTTGCTGAAGTTGAACCGCAGCCAAACGCAAGCTACTAAGCGAAAGTAAAATATCATCGCTAGAAGCACTGACAGCTTGTTTCAACAAATCTTCAGCTTGCGTAAAATCCTGTTTGTTCACTGCGGCGCCCGCGGCATCCAGCAAGGCAAAAACTGCATAACTGGTTTTACCGTTTTCTTTCACAAACTGCGCCAGTTTGGTATTTTGCGCGCCACCTTCTTGTTGTGCAGAGTAAATTAATTGATCATATTGCGCCGAAATTCGTTGCATCTTGCTGATTTGGTGATCCTGCCAGTAACGCCAACCGAAGACGCCAGCAAAGGTTAGCACCACAATCACAATAATGGATTTATAATTTTCTCGCCACCAGTTTTTCAGCTCATTGAGCTCCTGTTCTTCTTCAACGGTATAAGCCATGTCAACTCCTTTCTTATTTAAATACAGTATTCAGATAAGCGCTCACCTCTGTCTGTGAAAACGTCTGCTGTTCTGCGCCACCTAATAAATCTTTCACGATAACCTGCTGATGCTGAGCTTCGCTTTCGCCGATAACCAAAGCCAATTTAGCCCCGATTTTATCCGCGCGTTTAAATTGTTTTTTGAAATTCCCGCCGCTGCAATGGGTCATAATGCGTAAGTGCGGTAATTCCGTACGCAATTTTTCCGCCAGTTGAAATGCCGGTAAAGTGGTATGTTCACCCGCATACACCACATAAATATCCACCGCCGCAGGCAGCGCAATATTAGCATTGACTTCCTGCACCAGCAATACCAACCGCTCCAATCCCATGGCAAAACCTACGCCCTGTGTCGCATGACCGCCCAGCTGTTCGACCAAGCCGTCATAACGCCCGCCACCACAGACCGTGCCCTGTGCGCCCAGCGCATCGGTCACCCATTCAAACACGGTTTTATTGTAATAATCCAGCCCGCGCACTAATTTCGGATTAATGTCGTAGCGAATTCCCATGGCATCCAGCAAACTACACAGCTGCTGAAAATGTGCACGGCTTTCTTCGTCTAAATAATCCAGTAATTTCGGTGCATCATTTAATACTGCTTGCAGAGCTTGATTTTTAGTATCCAAAATCCGCAACGGATTTTTCACCAGTCGTTCTTTTTCCTCTTCGCTCATCAGTGCGGTGTGATTTTCCAGAAATTCGACTAACGCCGAACGGTAATTCGCCCGCGCTGCCAGCGATCCGATAGAGTTCAGTTGCAGTGAAACGTGCCGCTCAATGCCGAGCGCTTTCCAAAGACGAGCGGTAAGCAGAATTAATTCCGCATCGACCTCCGGGTTTGGAATGCCAAAAATTTCCACTCCCGCCTGATGAAACTGGCGATAACGCCCTTTTTGCGGACGTTCATGGCGAAACATCGGACCGAGATACCACAGGCGCTGTTCATTATTATAAATCCAACCGTGTTCAATCGCTGCTCGCACGCAACCGGCAGTACCTTCCGGGCGTAACGTCAACTGTTCGTCATTATCCCAAAATGTGTACATTTCTTTGGATACCACATCGGTCACTTCACCGATAGCTCGCGCGAACAACGGCGTGCTTTCTACAATCGGCATCCGCACCTCTGAATAGCCGTAGCTCGCCAACACGCTGCGAATGTTGCTCTCAACCCATTGCCATAACGGGCTTTCCGTCGGGGAACAGTCGTTCATCCCCCGAATTGCTTGAATGGTTTTTGCCACAATATCTTCCTTAAATAATTCTGTTTTTCGGATCCTGCTGTGCGACTTTGGCACGAATTTTCGCTTCTAACTGATTAATCAGATCGTCGTTGTCAAACCGTTCTCGCTGACGTTCGCCGTCAAGATAATAACCGCTTTTCTTATTACCACCAGTTACCCCTAAATCGGATACCAATGCCTCACCCGGTCCGTTAACTACACAGCCGATAATCGACACATCCATCGGCGTAATAATATCTTCCAGACGCTGTTCCAACGCATTTACCGTGCCGATAACATCAAATTCCTGACGAGAACAAGTCGGGCAGGCAATAAAATTAATCCCGCGCGAGCGAATACGTAAGGATTTCAGAATATCAAAACCAACTTTGATTTCTTCCACCGGATCTGCTGCCAAAGAAACTCGCAGCGTATCGCCAATGCCTTCCGCCAGCAGCATACCCAGGCCAATTGCGGATTTCACCGCGCCAGCACGTGCACCGCCCGCTTCGGTAATCCCCAAATGCAGCGGCTGTTTAATCGCTTTTGCCAGCAAGCGGTAGCTTTCCACCGCCAAAAACACGTCGGAAGCCTTAACGCTGACTTTAAATTGATCAAAGTTGAGGCGATCTAAAATCTCCACATGGCGCAACGCACTTTCCAATAACGCCTGCGGTGTTGGTTCGCCATATTTTTCCTGTAAATCCTTCTCCAGCGAACCGGCATTCACGCCGATACGAATCGGAATATTATTATCCTTGGCACAGTCCACCACCGCGCGAATCCGGTCTTCCCGCCCAATATTACCCGGATTAATACGCAAACAATCTACACCATATTCCGCCACTTTCAGCGCAATACGGTAATCAAAATGAATATCGGCGACTAAAGGCACATTTACCTGTCGTTTAATCAGCTTAAAGGCCTCCGCCGCATCCATCGTCGGCACCGAAACGCGCACGATATCGGCGCCGACCCGCTCCAGTGATTTGATCTGCGCCACCGTCGCTTCCACATCGGTTGTGCGGGTATTGGTCATGGATTGTACCGCAATCGGCGCATCCCCGCCGACCGCCACATTGCCCACATAAATTTTTGTCGATTCGCGACGTTTAATATCCGGTTTGGCTAACATTCTTTTACTCTCTGTTTTACTGCAATTTAAACTTCGCAACGCGCCCGTCAACGGTCAGCGGATAGACCTCGCCTTTATAGGTAATTTTTACATTGCCCGGTGCCCCGATAATCAGCGAATAAGGCGCACCTTGATTAAAGCTCAGCAGCTCGCCCTGTTTATATTCTTTCTGAGCCAACACCTTACGATTACTGTCTTTAACACTGATCCAGCAATTAGGTCCAGTGACTTCAATTTGCAGCTCGCCTGCCGGTTGAGCAGAAACATCGGAATTTTGCACCGCACTTTGAGCGGCATTTTCCTGTCCTTCAGGTGTGCCTATTCCGTTGATTTTATTCATTTCCGATTGCAGGGTCTGGACCGAGGTCGCATGATTGCTTGATGGCGCTTCCACCGCCGAGGAAAGCGCATTCGCATTAGCGTCTGTATCCGCAACATTCGTCGCCGGCACTGCAACCGGCTCGGCAGAGACCGGCGCTGCCACGCTCGGTGCGTTGACGGTTTGCGCTTCCTGTTTATCAGCACCGAGACTGATCGCACTACCGGAATCCGCTATTTCACCGACCGGTGCAGCGGCAGTATTCTCCACATAATGCTGCACCAGATGATCGCGCTCGGCGTTGGATTTCTGATAGTTTTCCCACCACCACATTGCCGTCATGCCGGCTAAAATCAAGATCACAATCACCGTAATATAACCGATCCAATGATTATGCGAGGAATACTGGTTGACGGCACGGGTCGCACGCGCATTTTTACCTAAATCGTTATGCGTGGTTTCGCTCAGCGAGGTCACGACGCTCAGCCAATATGCTTCCGGCACACGCAGAAATTTAGCATAATTTTTCACATAACCTTTCATAAAGGTGGACGGGATCGATTTATGCGTAAATTCATTGTTTTCAAGACGTTGTAAAATGGAAGGGCGTAAATTAATTTTTCCGGAGACATCTTCCAAAGAAAGGTTTAGCTCCTCTCTTGCCCGGCGAAAACGTTCGCCTAAAGTTAACTCCGGGTGTTCCTGACTGTGAGTTGGCGCGGTCATATCGGTTCTTCTTGGTATCTGATTTCAGTTAAAATTCAAGAGGTAAAGTTTAAAGTCGCAAGGCGTATTTTGCAACAGTTATTGTCAGGATCGCCAATAAAAACGGTGCGCGAATCTGTCAAACGAAACACCTAACCGGCGCTATTTTTTGTGTGCTAAAACGCGCAGCGCCTGTGCCCGCGCTGGCGACAGTTTGTGTAATAAATCCAAATAACGCTGAAAAAGTGCGGTGTTATTTTCCGATAAAGCGCACAATGCGATATTCTCGTAAGTGTCCGCCTGATGATAATAATTCGGCGTGTTCAAGGCATGCTGAAACTGCTCATAGGCGCTGTCAAATCGCCCCTGCGCACATAAAAAAGCGCCGTAATTGTTATACACATCGCCTTGTTTTTTATCCAATTTAAGCGCACTGGCATAGGCGTTTTCCGCTTGCACTGCATCACCTTGCAATTGATAAAAATACGCCAATGCGGCATGCACCAGATAATAATCTGGCGCATAAGACAAGGCTTTATCAAAATTCAGTTTCGCCTGAACGGGATTCTGCCGGTTCAGATAGCCCAGTCCCAATTCGACGCGTGCTTTTGCCGCCTGCTGCGTGTCAAAATCTGCTGGCGTGTCCGACCGAACGGTACAAGCCGACAATATCAGAGCGAAAACAACGGGAAATAACAACTTTAATGCCGACATCGTGATGCTCTCCTATTCTGCGATGACAGGCTAGTGCACCTGCACTGCGCTAATTGCCTGCCCGAAACGTTTTTTCTGCGCCGTTCTTTTGGTTCTATCAATCACATCGCCCGCCAGCTGACCGCACGCCGCGTCAATATCGTCACCGCGGGTTTTGCGTACAATCACGGTAAAACCGTATTCCATCAGCGTTTTTTGGAAACGGTCGATACGCGTATTGGAACTTTTGGCATAAGGCGCCTGTGGAAATGGGTTCCATGGAATCAGATTGATTTTACAAGGGGTATTTTTTAGCACGGCCGCCAGCTGATGGGCATGCTCGATACCGTCATTCACATGATCCAACATCACATATTCAATCGTAACTTTACCGTGGTTGGCGTTGGACACGCTCAAATAACGGTTAACCGCCTCGATCAGCATATTAATATTGTATTTTTTATTAAGCGGCACGATCTCATCACGCAGCTCATCATTCGGGGCGTGCAGAGAAATCGCTAGCGCCACATCAATCATTTCATGCAGTTTATCCAGCGCCGGTACCACACCGGATGTGGATAAAGTCACGCGGCGTTTGGACAGCCCATAGGCGAAATCGTCCAGCATAATTTCCATCGCTGGCACTACATTCGCTACATTCAGCAGCGGTTCGCCCATGCCCATCATCACCACATTGGTAATCGGTCGTACACCGGTCACGCCGAAATTGCCGATAATTTTCGACGCCCGCCAAACCTGTCCGATAATTTCGGATACAGTCAGATTGCGGTTAAAGCCTTGCTGGGCGGTAGAACAAAAGGTACATGCCAGCGCGCAACCCACCTGTGACGACACACACAGCGTCGCGCGATCCGCCTCCGGAATATACACGGTTTCCACCTGCTGATCGCCCACCTGCATCGCCCATTTAATCGTGCCGTCTGCCGAGCGTTGTTCCACCGCCACTTGCGGCGCTTTAATCTCCGCCACCGCTTTCAGTTTCTCACGCAACGGTTTGTTAATATTGGTCATATTATCAAAGTTGTCTTCGCCGAAATGGTAAATCCATTTCACCAATTGATCGGCGCGGAACGGCTTTTCGCCCAGTTCTTTAAAAAACTCGCGCATCTGGCGGCGGGTTAAATTCATTAAATTGATTTTTTCTGACATACTGTGCCTCGTTATTACACCTTGCGGCAATCTAAAAAACAGGCAGCGATTGTACTGATTTCAGTGCGATTAATCTAGCAATTTTGCGCCGCCATGCAAAACAAAAGAAAAAAGCACCGCACTTTTTTGCGATCCCGATCGCAGGAAGCATAAAAAGTGCGGTGTATTTTTCGATTTTTTCGTTATTCTGCGCTAATCTGCGCGACATTCGACATTATTCCGCTGTCGCAAAACCGCGTTTTATCTTATTCCGCTGGCTTGTTTTGTACCGAAAACTGCTTGACATCACCCAACAGTAACGCATATTTAATCGTAGTCGGGCTGGCCTCCAACGCAATTTTCAATACCATCGTTAGCGGCACCGATAAAAACATGCCGACCGTGCCGAGTAGCCAACCCCAGAATAACAGGGACAAAAACACCACCAGCGTGGAAAGCCCCAGCGTGCGCCCCATCATTTTCGGTTCCACCATATTGCCCATCACCATGTTGATCGCAATCACACCGGCGGAAACGCTAAAACCGGTCACAAAACCGTTCAGCAAAAACGCCTGTACGATAATCGGGACAGCGGCAATGATCGAGCCGATATTCGGAATATAATTCAGAAGAAAACTTAACGTCGCCCACAGCACGGCATATTGCACTCCCATAATTTTCAACAGCACAAACACCAGAATTCCGGTGATTAGGCTGACAACAGTTTTGACCCCTAAATAAGTGATCACGCCTTGTAAAATGCGGTCGATATATACATCGTGCTGAACATCCTGATTGTCTTGGCTGAACACTAATGCCAGTTTGCGTTTTGCCATCGGGGCTTCCAGCAGCATAAACACAACCACCAAAAACAGGATGAATACGTTGGTGACCACGCCGGAAAAACTCAATAAAAAGTTACTGACAAAATTCATGATCACACTCGGATCAAAGTTTTCCATGACCTGTTCACGGGAGATCCCGAAAGACAAATGAAAACGTCCTGCCAGCGCGGTAATATCACTAAGGCGTTGCGATAACAAGTGCTGATACTGCGGTATGGAACGAGTAAATTCCTGCGCCGTACTGTTAATTAAGCCGATCAGAAAGAAGAAGATGACTAAAATCATCACAAACAACACACCGATTGCTAACCAGTGCGGCATTTTGCGCGCGGTCATGAAATTGATGATCGGTGAACAGATAATGGCAATAAACAATGACAGTAGAAACGGCACGGCAATTTCACTGGCAGACTTTACGCCAGCTAAAATAATCACCAACGCGGCAATGCCGACCAGCAATCGCAGTAAGGTTGAATGTGTTTTTTCCATCGCTTAAATCGCTTCCTCATTTTCTTCGCCGGTACGAATCCGGATCACCCGTTCCACATCGTAAACAAAAATCTTGCCGTCACCGATTTTGCCAGTTTGCGCGGTATCAATAATCGCTTCAATACATTGCTCCGCCAACTCATCGGGAACCACTATTTCCATTTTAACTTTCGGCAGAAAATCCACCATATATTCCGCACCGCGATATAATTCAGTATGCCCTTTCTGGCGTCCAAAACCGCGCACTTCGGTTACGGTCATGCCGGTAATGCCGATATCCGACAATGCTTCCCGAACATCGTCCAGTTTGAACGGTTTGATTATGGCTTCGATTTTTTTCATCATAAAACTCCTCAATTTTTTACCGCACTTTTGCGCTTGCCGCTGCGGTTAACGTCTGGCAGATTTCGGTCTGAAACTTTCAATCACTGCAGCGTTGGTGTCAATATAGATGCCGTCGATCAACTGTAGACAATAGGGCACAGCGGCAAATATGCCGCGAACCAGCACTTTGCCGTCTGCATCCTTCACGCCTTCCAGTGTTTCTCTAATCGCTTTCGGCTGTCCCGGCAAATTCAAAATCAAGCTGTTTTTACGAATGACGCCGACTTGACGGGATAATATCGCGGTCGGCACAAAATGCAGGCTGACCTGACGCATTTGTTCGCCAAAACCTGGCATTTCACGGTCCGCCACCGCCAAAGTGGCATCCGGCGTCACATCGCGTTTAGCCGGCCCGGTGCCGCCAGTGGTCAGTACCAAATGACAATGATGCACATCCACCAACTCGCATAAGGTTTGTTCAATAATAGCCTGTTCGTCGGGAATCAGGCGGGTTTCCAGCATAAACGGGGCGCTCAGCGCCTGTTCCAGCCAAGTTTGTAACTCAGGAATGCCCTGATCCTGATAAACGCCTTGCGAGGCGCGATCAGAGACGGAGACTAAGCCGATTTTTAAAAGTGCGGTCATATTTTTCCTTATTTCTTCAACCTAAACTTCATTGTCAGTGTTATGCTTGCAATCGTTACCCATACATGCCGCGACATCAAAACGGGAATAATACCGGTACGAGGAAAATAGTGACCAACATCACTAAAATCGTAAACGGTACGCCGACCTTGACGAAATCACTGAATTTATAATTTGCCGGCCCCAGCACCATGGTATTGACCGGTGAGGAAATCGGTGTCATAAAAGCGGCGGAAGCGGCAACCGCAACGGTCATCGCAAAAGGCACCGGCGAAAGATTCAGATGCTGCGCCATAGTGATTGCAATCGGTGCCATTAGAATCGCCGTTGCAGTATTGGAAATAAACAATCCGATAACCGCCGATAACATAAACAAGCTGATGAGAATCCAGTGTTTCCCCATTTCACCGACGGTATTGATCATAAAATCCACAATTAGGGCGATCCCGCCAGTTTTCTGTAATGCAATGGAAAAAGGCATCATACCGACAATCAAAATCAAACTCGACCAATGGATCGAACCGTAGGCACTTTTGGCATCCACGCAACGAAATTTCGCCAGCAGCAAACAAGCGATCAGTGCCGCCACCACATTCGGCACAATGCCGCTGACCATCAATACCACCATCACAAAAATGGAAAATAAGGCGTGCGGCGCCTGACTTTGCGCCGGTACCGCCCGCTCAATTTCCGCCGGATAATCCAGCACAAAGAAACTTTTAGTCTTATTGCGCATATCTCGGATCAATTTCCATGACCCGATCACCAGCAGCAAATCGCCGGCTTTTAACGGTTCTTCTACTAAATTGCCGGTTAAAATTTCGTTATTGCGTTTGATCCCCACCACATTTAATCCGTAACGGGAACGAAACCGCACTTCTGCTACGCTGCGCGTCAGATAATCGCTGTCGGGAATCGGGGTAACTTCGACCATGCCCATGGATTTCGATTGCTGACTGAAATCATAGCCACGAATTTCTGCCGGTTCCAGCTCATGCTGACGACAGAATTCGTCCAAATCCAGCTCGGGATTACCTATATCAATTAATAAAATATCTTTTTCTTTGATTTCTTCTTTTCCTAACGAAGAAGATAAAAAAACCGGGCGAAAACGCTTCCAGCGCTCAATCGCCAACACGTTTAACGCATAATTGGAACGCAGGTGCAGCTCTTCCAGCGGCTGACCGATAAAATCCGAACCGGCTCGCACAACAAAACGCTTAGTCCGTTCTTGCAGGTTATATTCATCGATCAACTCACGGATAGAACGCCGACCGGCAGATTGGTTGCGCTCATCCTCGGCACCGCCTAACCAGTTGCGTGCGATCAGCATATATACAATGCCGATGATCAGCACCACCAAACCGATCGGGGTAAACGAAAAGAAACTCAAACGCTCGCCCGCCGCCCGGATTAATTCCGCATTCACCACCAAATTCGGCGGCGTGGCAATTAACGTCATCATGCCGCTGATAAGCCCGGCGAAACTGAGCGGCATCATTAAACGCCGTGCCGAAATATTCATTTTCTGGCAAATCACCAACACCACCGGAATAAAAATCGCCACCACCCCAGTGGAGCTCATAAATGCGCCCAAGCCCGCCACCGCCAGCATCAATAAAACCAGTACGCGGGTTTCGCTGTTTTTCGACATTCGCAACAGCCATTCGCTGACCTGATAGGCAATCCCGGTACGCACCAATCCTTCCCCGACAATAAACAGCAACGCAATCAGAATAATATTGGGATCACTGAACCCCGCCAAAACTTCCTGTACGGTTAAAATACCGCTCAGACTAAACGCCAGCATCACCAATAAGGCGATCACGTCCATGCGGATTTTATTGCGTACAAATAAAACTATCGCAACGACAAGAAATGTCACCACCCAGAATAAAGGGTCTGAAAATACCGTCTCCCGCCACTGTGCCAACAGTTCTGTCACGCTGTCCTCCTTTTTAACTTAAAATTGCGTTCCGTGTTTGATTATACGTGTTCCAACAGTTTTCTAACAGGAGAAAAACTGCGCCGATGCTGCGCTAAAGGACCGAATTGCGCCAATTTTTCTAAATGCAGTTTGGTCGGATACCCTTTATGGCGGGCAAAGGCATACTGCGGATATAATCGATCCAGCTCCTGCATTTCTCGATCTCTTGCTACCTTCGCCAAAATTGAGGCGGCACTGATTTCCGCCACCAGACTATCGCCTTTCACCACCGCCTGCGCTGGCATATCAAATTGCGGCGCGCGGTTGCCGTCCACCAGCACAAAGTGCGGTTGAATTTTCAGCCGTTTTACCGCCCGTTGCATGGCAAGCATGGTCGCCTGCAAAATATTCAAGCGATCGATTTCCTCCGGCTCAGCACGCCCTAACGCCCATGCCAGCGCGTTTTGTTTGATTTCGACCTCCAACAGCAAGCGTTTTTTCTCCGACAGCGTTTTACTGTCGGATAATCCTGCAATCGGTCGATGCGGATCTAAAATAACCGCCGCGGTCACCACCGCGCCGACTAACGGTCCGCGCCCTACTTCATCGACGCCGGCGATGAAATCATAAGCGGGATAAATAAATGCTGCCATATTCTATGTCTCTAATAAATCAATTACGGCCTGTGCCGCTTGTTTATCGGCATCGCACTGAATTAACCGATGCAGTGCGGTAAAGCGCTCGATCAAATGCTGCCGTTTTTGCACCGCACTTTCCGTGCTTTCCAGATAAGGCGACAGCGCTGCCGCTAATTTTTCCGCACTGCAATCCTGCTGGATCAACTCGGGCACCAGCATTTCATCCGCCAACAGATTCGGCAGAGAAATATACTTGCTTTTCACCAGCCGTTTTGCCAGAAAATAGGTTAGCGGCTTCATGCGATAACCCACCACCATCGGCGATTTGCACAGCATACATTCCAGCGCCGCGGTGCCGGATGCCAACATTGTCGCTTCAGCCGCAATCATCGCTTGGCGCGCGTTGCCGTCCAGCAACATAACCTCCAGCGTCGGCGCCAGCTGCGCTTTAATCCGTTCAAACTGGCGACGGCGTTTATCGTTAATCAGCGGCACTAAAAAGCGTAGCTCCGAATATTGCTGTTTAAGCAATTGTGCCGCACGCAAAAACGGTTCGCTCAGAAATTCCACTTCGGCACGACGGCTGCCGACCAGTATCGCAACATAACGTTGCTGCGGATCCAACCCCAAAGCCTGACAGGCTTCGGCACGATTCGGCTTCAGCGCAATCGCATCTGCCATGGTATGCCCGATAAAACGGCAGGGCACGTTAAAGCGGTCGTAAAAGGCTTTTTCAAACGGCAGAAACGCCAGCACCAGATTGGTGGCTTTTGCGATCTTATGAATCCGTTGCTGACGCCATGCCCATACCGACGGGCTAACATAATGCACGGTGCGAATGCCTTGTGCTTTCAGCTTCAACTCAATATCCAGATTAAAATCCGGCGCGTCGATACCGATAAAAATATCGGGTTTGCGCGCCAACATCGTCTCAATCACCATTCGGCGGATTTTCAGCAAGCGGGGCAAATGCTTCACCACTTCCGCCAATCCCATAACGGCGATCTCCTCCATATCCACCAGCGTTTGACAGCCCGCTTCCTGCATTTGCCGACCGGCAATACCGATAAAACGCGCATTCGGATAGCGAAGCTTCAGGCTACGGATCAAACCTGCACCGAGAATGTCACCGGAAACCTCACCGGCGACAAGCGCGATTAACGGTTGCTTATTTGCTTGTTGCATAGCTAAATTCCATAAAAAATAACCGCACTTCATATGACAAAAGTGCGGTCAAAAAATTAAACGTTTTTACAGCCTTAACGGATAATACCGCGGGTCGAGCGTTTAAAGAAATCCAGAAAGAAACTGATCGAGGCCTCAGTCTGCGCATATTGTTCAATCTGTGGCATGGCTTCCTCTAACGTTTTTCCGCTGCGGTAAATCAACTTATAAACATTACGGATCGCATGCAGCGCCGGTTTATCAAAACCGCGACGTTTCAGCCCTTCAATATTCACGCCGAAAGGCTGTGCGTGATTGCCCTGCGCCATCACGTAAGGCGGCACGTCCTGGCTTACCATGGAACCACCGCCCAGCATAACATGCGCACCGATGATAACAAATTGGTGGATCGCCGACATGCCGCCGACAACCACAAAATCGTCCAGTTCTACATGACCTGCCAGTGTTGCGTTATTCGCTAGAATACAGCGGTTTTTAATTTGGCAATCATGGGCGATATGCGCATTAATCATAAACAGATTGTCATCGCCTACACGGGTAACCCCGCCGCCCTGTACGGTACCGCGATGAATGGTGACACTTTCGCGAATACGGTTACGGTTGCCGATAAAGGTTTTGGTCGGTTCGCCCTGATATTTCAAATCCTGATTGACTTCACCAATACTGGCGAACTGAAAAATCTGATTGTCTTCACCGATTTTGGTCACGCCTTTCACAACGACATGAGAATGCAGTATCGTTCCCTTGCCGATTTCAACCTCCGGGCCGATAATACAGAAAGGTCCGATGACCACATTTTCACCGATTTTAGCCCCATCTTCTACAATGGAAGTGGGATGAATTTTCGCACTTGGGTGGATCATAATCGCTCCTTATCTGCGGGCACACATTAATTTCGCTTCACAGGCAACTTCGCCGTTTACCGTCGCAACGCCGGTAAATGCGGTCACGCCACGACGCTCTTTAATCACTGTGACATTCAACTCCATTTGATCGCCCGGTAATACGGGGCGTTTAAAGCGCGCTTCATCGATACCGGCAAAATAGAATAACTCGCCGCCTTTCAGTTCATGAGTTTTAAACGCTAAAATGCCCATTGCTTGCGCCAGCGCCTCGAGGATCAACACACCGGGTAAAATCGGTTCCGCCGGAAAATGCCCGGTAAAACAAGGCTCGTTCACACTTATATTTTTTACTGCTTTAAGCCATTTCCCTTCTTCAAAATCCATTACACGGTCAACCAATAAGAACGGGTAACGATGCGGAAGCAATGTCATAATCTCTTTTGCTTCAATAATTCTGCTTGCAGTATTTTCAGTTGTCACACTAGCACCTTTCTTAAAAAATAATGAGAGAATAAATCGGGTGAATTATACGATAATTAGGGCATTAATACAAAAGATAGCACGGAAACAAAAAACCTTCCGTTGACAAACTAGAAGGTTTTTTCCGTCAGCTCAGTTTTTTCTCCAGCGCTTTGAGCCGTTTATTCATTTTATCGATATCCAGCGTTAACGCCGCGGTTTTGCGCCATGCTTTATTCGGCTGCAATGGAATACCGGAAGAATACACCCCCGGTTCGGTAATCGGACGCATCACCATGCCCATGCCTGTCACCGTGACTTTATCGCAGATTTCCATGTGTCCGTTGATCACGCTGGCGCCGCCGATCAGACAATAACGACCGACTTTTAGGCTGCCCGCCATAATCACGCCGCCGGCGACTGCGGTTCCCGTTCCGATATGCACGTTATGCGCGATTTGACACAGGTTATCAATAATCACGTTATCTTCAATCACGGTAGCGTCCAGCGCACCGCGATCGATACAGGTACAGGCGCCGATTTCCACATGATTGCCAATAATTACCGTGCCGGTCTGCGGGATTTTAATCCAACGTCCGCGATCATTGGCATAACCGAAACCATCACTGCCGATCACCGCACCGGATTGAATCAGACAATGCTGCCCGATTTGCACATCATGATACACGCTGACATTCGCCCAAAGCTGCGTACCGCTGCCGATTCTGGCATGTTTGCCGATAAAACAACCCGCACCGATAACCACATCGTCTTCCAGCACGACGCCATCTTCAATCACCGCGTTGGCGCCCACGCAGACATTTTTACCCAGTCTTGCGGCGGGTGAAATCACCGCGCTCGGCGCAATGTCCGTTGCGGCTTTTGGAGTCGTGTCCATATATTGCGCTAAAACGGCATACGCCACATAAGGGTCTTTCACAATCAGCAGATTGCTGTGTTCGGCACAAAAGGCGACGTCGTTTTCGCTGACAATCAAAATACCCGCCTGCGATTGAGATAACAGCGCGCGGAATTTCACATTGGAAATAAACGTCAGTTGTCTTTCGCCAGCCTTATCCAGCGGCGCAATGCTGTCAACAACGACATCGGCGTTACCACGAATGGTAGCGCCGATTTGTTCCGCCAATTCCTTAAGAGAATATGCGCGCATTATTATTTAGCCTGTGCCGGAGCTGGAATCGCTTTAAGCACTTCTTCAGTAATATTTTTACCGTCTGCGGTATAAATCGCCGCTTTTTCATCAAGCACTGCGGTATAGTTTTTCGCTTTCGCCACTTCAGTCGCTGCGGTTTGGATATCGCTCAACAATTTTTGCTGAATTGCCATTTCTTTTTTCTGACCGTCTTCACGGAATTTGGCGACGTTTTTCTGATGCTCATCTACTAAAGCTTTAAATTCACCGTCACGTTTTGCCGCCAATTTGGAAATTTCGTCCTGACGTTTTTTAATATCGGCTTGACGTAGTTTCGGCGCATCTTTTTCCAACGCTTTCACTTTACCGTCAATTTCTTTTTCGAATGCGGCTTTCTTTTCCTGCAATGATTTTTCTACCGCTTGCAGTTTTTCGGCCGGCGCTTTAAATTCATCATCTAATTTCTGTAATTCAATTTTACGTGCTGGATGGTTGGCAAATAAATAATCCACATTGATAAATGCGATATTATCTTCGGCCATCGCCGCGGTGCTGAATGCTAACGCCAAAGAAAGTGCGGTCAATTTTACTGCTTTTTTCATTTTATTTTCCTTAAAATAACGATTTGTTAACTAATTCTGTACCGCTTGGCGCGGTACAGACTCTCATTTAGACTATGCGATATAAAATAAGTTCCGTTTAGAAAGTGCCGCCGATACTGAACTGGAACTGTTCAATTTCATCGCCGTCATATTTCTTAATCGGTTTGGCATAAGAGAACACTAACGGTCCAATCGGCGATTGCCATTGGAACGCTATACCGGCAGCCGCTCTCACTCGAGAAGGATCGCCGTAATCCGGCAAATTCGGATACAGTGATTTGCCGTCGGATTTCCATTTGGTATTCCAGACGCTGGCGGCATCTACAAACAGCGAGGTTCTCACCGAACGCTGATTTTTATCCGCCACAAATGGTGTCGGCACAATCAGTTCCGCGCTGGCGGTGACCATCGCATTCCCGCCGATAATATCGTTATTCACATAACAATAACCGTCGGCGCCGCCTTTACAGCTGCTCTCTTTCCAATAAATCGCCTGCGGACCGACCGCGCCATAAGCAAAACCGCGTAAGCTGCCGATGCCGCCGGCGGTATAGTTCTGATAAAACGGCAGGCGTTTGCCGCCGAAACCGTTGGCATAAGAGGCGCCGGCACGGGCAGACATCACCCAAGTTTGATCGCGGTCAAGCGGGTAGAAACCCTGTACGTCGGCACTCAGTTTATAGTATTTATTATCGGACCCCGGAATGGTGACTTTACCACCCAGCGAGGCTTTCACCCCGGATGTTGGGAAATAGCCGCGGTTCAAATTGTTATAATTCCAGCCGAAAGACAATTCGAAATCATGGGCTTTAAATTTCCAACCGTCGTAATTCATGGACTGCCGATACAGATTACGGGTGAATTCCGGCACGATATCTTTTAATTTGTTATAGACATAACCCAAGCCGATATAATAAGAGTTATTTTCATTAACCGGGAAACCGAGGGTACCGTTGATGCCGTAAGTGGTACGGCTGTATGACGCCGACGTGCTGCTTTTCGAGTTATCATAATCTTCAAAGAAGATATTACCGCCTAAGCTAACACCGTCTTTAGTGAAATAGGGTTCGGTATAGCCCAAATTCACGCTGGTACCGTAATCGTTGCGCGAACCGCCCAAACTGATGGTGGAACCCATGCCGAGGAAGTTGTCTTGTTTGATACTCGCCTGATAACTCAGACCGCTTTCGGTACCGTAACCGATACCAAAATTGATGCTGCCGGTATTACGTTCTTTTACCTTATAAATCACATCCAGTTCATCATCCGTACCGTTCACGTTTTCCGTTCTGGAATCCACGGTTTCAAAAAACCCGGTACGTTCCAACCGCACTTTACCCAGCTCCACCAGCTTAGAAGACAGCCAAGTGCCTTCTTGCTGGCGCATTTCCTGACGCAGGGTGCTGTCAGCGCTGATCGTATTGCCTTCGAAACGGATCTGACGCACAGAATAACGGCGTCCCGCATCAACGATAAAGGTTAGCGCTACGGTTTTATTGACATCATCAAATTCCGGACTGACGTTCACCTGCGCGCTGGCATAGCCCTGCTCGCCCAGAACGGATTTGATCCCTTCTTCAACAGCGCTCACATCGCTGCGACGGAAAGTGTCATTCACATGGATGTTTTGCAACAACGGCGATAAACGTTCCGACATACCGCCAACATTACCGATAATACGCGCGCTTTTCACGGTGTATTTATCACCTTCATTCACTTTAATCAGCACTCGCGCTTCGGTTTGTTCGTCATTCAATTGTACATCCGCATCGGCAATCTGGAATTTAGCATAACCGTTATCCAAATAATACGAACGAAGGGTTTCCAGATCCTTGCCAAATTGGGTGCCGTCGAATTTATTACCGAATAATTTCCACCAAGCATCGGGCTGCAATTCCATTTGTTCCTGTAATTTACTGCTGCTGAACGCATTATTGCCCTCGAAAGTCACTCCTTTTAATAACGCAACGTCATTTTCTTTGATCTGAATTTTCACTTCCGCCCGGTTATTCGGCAGCGTATTGACCAGCGTCTCCACTTTGGCGTTATAGCGACCGACGCTTTTATAATGTTCCAGCAGACTCTGACGAAACGCCTCCAGTTTTTCCCGGTTCAGGACATCGCCGGCGGCAAAACCGTTCGCATTCAGATTTTCTTTCAGCGCTTCATCGGGAATGGATTCATTGCCGTCTAACACCACATCGGCAATAATCGGCTTTTGCTGTACCGAGATCACCAGTGTATTGCCTTCGCGCACCGCGCGCACATCTTCATAACCGCGTAAAAACAGCGTTCTCACCACATTGGCAATATCGCTGTCCGTCGCCCGTTGTCCAACACGCACCGGCAAGCCCGCCAGCACATTGGCTTCCGCTCCGGATTGTACGCCGTCAACCCGAATATCCTGCACAACAAAAGGCGCGGCAACAACCGTTGTTGATCCGAAAAGTAAACTTGCAATTAAAAGTTTTTTCATTGTGACTTTGATCCTGTAAAAAGAAATAAATTATTATAAACGTAAAATATCGTTAAACAGCGCAAAAGCTGTCAGCATTAACAATAAAAGCGCACCGATTTTATACGCAAAATTCTGTACCCGTTCCGACAGCGGCTTGCCTTTCACCGCTTCCGCCGCCAGAAACAACAAATGCCCACCATCCAATACCGGCAACGGAAACAAATTCATAATACCCAAATTGACACTGATCAGCGCCATAAAACTTAAGTAATAAACCAAACCGATTTCGGAAGACATGCCGGCGCCCTTGGCAATAGAAATCGGACCACTTAAATTATTCAGAGAAAGATCGCCGCTGAATAATTTGCCGATCACTTTTACCGTCAGTACGGAGAGCTGAACCGTCTTTTCGACACCTTTTTGCAATGCTTCAAAAATACCGTATTTTAATTCACTGCGATAGGCATCGGCAATGGGATGCACGGTCGGGGACACGCCGACATACCATTTGCCCTTTCCGTTCAGCTCAGGTATCAAGGTTTTCGTCAGCCGCTCGCCGTTACGCTCAACTTTTAGCGCAATCGGTTCTCCCTTCGCAACAAGATCAATAAAATCCTGCCACTCAAGCGGTAGGCCCTGCGCGTGATACAGCTTATCGCCGATGAGCAGCCCTGCTTTTTCGGCCGGTGAATTTTCCGCAACCTTAGACAAGGTCATCTCGACTTTAGTTCGCACCGGCACAATCCCCAACGCACCGAAAGCGCTTTCTTTTTCCGGATCAAAACGCCAATCGCTCAAGTTTAATACTTTATGCCGTTCAATATTCGAACCGAAAGGCGATACCGTAATGTCAACCTTTGCACTGCCGGTCTTAGTAGCCAGCAACATATTGACGGTTTCCCAATCGGGCGTGGCGGTGCCGTCAACGGCAAGAATCTGGCTATCGGGCTGGATATCGGCACGAGCGGCGATGGAATCCGATCGGATCTCCGCAATCACCGGTTTTACACTCGGGATCCCCACCGCATACACCAGCCAGTAAGCCAGCACGGCGAAAATAAAATTGGCCACCGGTCCCGCTGCGATAACGAATGCTCGCTGCAATACGGGCTTGCCGTTAAAGGATTGAGATTGCAGATGAGCCGGCACTTCTTCATTGCGTTCATCCAGCATTTTGACATAACCGCCGAGCGGAATCGCCGACAGCGCAAATTCGGTTCCCTGCTTATCAACCCGCGACCAAAGCACTTTACCGAACCCGATAGAAAAACGATGTACTTTTATACCGCACTTTCTTGCCGCCCAAAAATGACCGTATTCGTGTACGGAAATCAGTACGCCAATAACAATAATAAAGGAAACTAACGACCACAGAAATGACATGAAACACCGCGCCTACAGGTAAAAATAAAAATAGGTGAAAAACGGTACCGCCGCAGTCAAACTGTCAATGCGATCTAAAATGCCACCGTGACCGGGGATCAGATTGCTGCTGTCTTTGATTCCGCTTTCGCGTTTAAACATGCTTTCGGTTAAATCACCGAGAATCGATACCGCAACAGTGAACACCGACAGCACAATAAACGGCGCGGTAGCCATGGAAAACAGATTATTCGGCGTCAAGCCGATAAACACCGCCGCCAGCAACGCCGCGGTAATCAGCCCGCCGAGCACGCCCTGCCAGCTTTTATTCGGCGAAACTTTCGGCGCCAGTTTATGCTTGCCGAAGCGACGACCGGCGAAATACGCACCGGAATCCGCCGCCCACACCAAAACAAAGACATATAACAACAGCATCACGCCGTGATAAGGATTGGTAATATATTCATCCAAACGCAAGCGCAACACGCCGACCAAAAAAGGAATTAATGTCAGCAACGCAAATACGAACTGCAACAGAGCCGATTTGCCCCAAATTTTCGCACTGTTCGGATAACTCAGCACAAATCCTAGCGCTACCAGCCACCAGAGTACAGACAGCAACAATAACGGTTGCGCATAACCGGTAAAGACGCGCCCGACATTAAGATAATCTGCTTCGCCGAACATCCAGAGAAATAAAAACGCGCCGGCAAGCCCGCTAATCAATAACCGCCAGAAACCGATCTTCACTCGGGCAAACTGCGTCCACTCCCAAATGCCCAGCGTCACCACCGCAGCCACTGCCAACGCAAAATAAAACGGTGAAAACAAAAATAGAACGGCAAATACAATGGCGATTAATACAATCGCCGATAACACGCGTTGTTTAAGCACAGTATGGTTCCCCTTATTCGGTGCCGCCGAAACGACGGTTACGCTGCTGATAAGCCGCAACAGCCCGGTTAAATTCTTGTTGATTAAAATCCGGCCACAACACATCGGAAAAATACAGCTCCGCATAGGCTATCTGCCACAATAAAAAGTTGCTGATCCGCTGCTCGCCGCTAGTGCGAATTAACAAATCCACCATCGGCTGCTCTTCGGTCACCAGATAACGCTGAAAAACCGCTTCATTAATTTCATCGACGGTCAGACATCTGTTCTGTACCTGCGTTGCGATTTTCTGTGCTGCCTGCACAATATCCCAGCAGCCGCCGTAATTTGCGGCAATATTCAGGGTAAGTGCGGTGTTTTTTTCAGTTAAATGTTCCGCATCGGCAATTTTCTCCCGCAACCCGGCGCTAAAACGTGCCGTATCGCCGACAATTTTCAAACGAATATCGTTTTTATGCAGTTTTTTGACTTCTTTTTCCAACGCCTGCATAAACAATGTCATCAGGGCATTGACTTCTTGCGCCGGGCGATTCCAGTTTTCACTGCTAAACGCATACAGGGTTAACACTTTGACCCCGATTTTGCGCGCATAGGTCACCGCTTCGCGCACGGCGGAAACACCGTTTTTATGCCCGAAAATGCGCATTTTCCCTTTCTGTTTCGCCCAACGACCGTTACCGTCCATAATAATGGCGACATGTTGAGGAATATTATTCGGATCAAGTTCTATCATTTTAATTTACTTGGTTTATCAAGTGCGATTTTGCCCGCCACTATACCACAGGGATAAGGCGGTTAAAAAGCCAAAATCATCTGTTTTGCCAAAAGTCGTGCATTTTGATCCAATTGCAGCACATCATCAATATTGTCAATCGGTTGCGGTGTGATTTTGTCCATCACGGCGGCATTAACGCTGGCAATATCCGTAAAGCGAATACGACGGTTTAAAAACGCTTCTACGGCAATTTCATTTGCGGCATTGACTGCGGTGGTGGCGTATTGCCCAGCGGCAAAGGCATCAATCGCCAATTTCAGGCAAGGATAGCGCCGATAATCCGGCGGCATAAAAGTCAGCCCGCTCAGCTGATAGAAATCCAAGGCATCAACGCCGGCAACAGTGCGGTTCGGATACGCCATGGTTTGCGCAATCGGCGTGCGCATATCTGGGTTGCCCATTTGTGCGATCACCGAGCCGTCAGCATAACGCACCATGGAATGAATGATGGATTGCGGGTGAATAATCACCTCCATTTCCTCCGCCGTAGCATTAAACAACCAGCGCGCCTCAATATATTCCAGTCCTTTGTTCATCATTGTGGCGGAATCCACCGAGATTTTTCTGCCCATCGACCAATTCGGATGTGCCACCGCCTGCTCCGGCGTAATGCTGTCGAATTGAGTTAAATCCGTGTAACGAAAAGGACCGCCCGAACCGGTCAGCACAATTTTATCAATGCCTAACTCGCGTAGCGGACAAAAGCCAATCTGCTGCTGTGCCTGCGGCGGCAGAGACTGAAAAATGGCATTATGCTCGCTGTCCACCGGCAACAACTGCGCATGGTTTTTTTTCACTTCATCAATAAACAGCCGACCGCAAGTGACCAGCGCCTCTTTGTTTGCCAGCAGCACCCGCTTGCCCGCTTTCACCGCCGCCAGCGTAGGCAGCAATCCCGCTGCGCCGACAATCGCAGCCATCACCTGATCCGCCTCGGGATGCGCCGCCAGTTCACAAATCGCCTGCGGCCCGGATAATACGCGGGTTTGCAAACCAAGTGCGGTCAATTTTTCACGCAAATCCTGCGCAGCTTGTCCATCATTCAGTGCGGCGAAGTGCGGTCGGAATTTCACACATTGCTGCAACATTAAATCGACATTGCGCCCGCCTGCCAGTGCAAAGGCGCGATAGCGTTCCGGATTATGTTCGATAACCGACAGAGTACTGCGCCCGATTGAACCGGTTGACCCGAGAATGACAATATTTTGTGTATTTTGCATCATATTTTGACCGCACTTTTAAGGTGATTATTAGTTTTTATGCCGCTTGCCGGACGTGCCGCCCGCCGCTAAAAATAGTAAAAAGGACGCTGAGCGCGTCCTTTGCCGAAAACGAGGAAAATTAGAAATCCATCAGTTCTTTTTCTTTTTCCGCCAGCACGTCATCCACTTTTTTCACGAAAGTGTCGGTGATTTTCTGGATTTCATCCTGTGCTTTGCGTTCTTCATCTTCGCTGATTTCTTTCTCTTTCAGTAAGGCTTTGATTTGATCATTAGCGTCGCGACGCACATTACGCACCGCAATTTTGCCCTGTTCCGCCTCGCCTCTAACGATTTTAATCAGATCACGGCGACGTTCTTCCGTCAATGGCGGTAACGGTACGCGGATTGTGGTACCGGCTGATGCTGGGTTC
Source organism: Necropsobacter massiliensis (assembly GCF_000827595.2). GTDB lineage: Bacteria > Pseudomonadota > Gammaproteobacteria > Enterobacterales > Pasteurellaceae > Necropsobacter > Necropsobacter massiliensis. Next base: position 220,624 of record NZ_LN776180.1, read on the forward strand.
AAACCTAAATCCGAGGTTAAGATCGCTTTTTCCACCGCGCTAATCAGGCTACGGTCAAACACCGTCACCGCCAGCGTACGCGCATCTTCCGCCACCACATTAGCTAACTGGCGCAACGGTGTCGCCGCACCGTAATATTCCACTTGAATGCCGTCCAGCAAACTTGGCTGAGCGCGACCGGTTCTGACTTTAGCAATATGTCCTTTGAAAGTTTCAAGACTTTTTTCCATACGCGCCTGCGTATCTTTTTTAATTTCGTTAATCACAGCAATTCCTTTATAAAATGAGAATAATCAATCAATAAACATCACTTGGCAACTTAATCGCAGATTAAGGTACCTTCTTTTTCACCTAAAATCACATTACGCAGAGCCCCCGGTTTACCCATGTTAAACACGCGAATCGGCATACCGTGATCGCGCGCCAGAGTAAATGCCGCCAAGTCCATTACCTGCAATTCTTTTTCAATTACCTGCGCGTAAGTTAATTTGTCAAACAATACCGCCTGCGGGTTTTTGGTCGGATCGCAATCATACACACCCGCCACTTTGGTGGCTTTCAGTACAACGTCCGCTTCAATTTCGATACCGCGCAAACAGGCGGCGGAATCGGTCGTGAAAAACGGGCTGCCGGTACCGCCAGAAAAAATGACTACCCGTTTCTCACGCAGCATTTTGATCGCTTCGGACCAGTTATAAGTATCACAAATCCCGTTTAACTGGAAAGCCGACATCAGTTTGGCATTGACGTCCGCACGGTGCAACGCATCACGCATTGCCAGTCCGTTCATCACCGTCGCCAACATCCCCATATGGTCACCGACCACGCGGTTCATACCGGCTTTTGCCAGTTTCGCCCCGCGGAACAAATTGCCGCCGCCCAGCACCACACCGACTTCTACGCCCATTGCCAGCAATTCTTTAATCTCAATCGCCATTCGATCTAAAATCGACGGATCAATGCCGAATCCTTCAGCGCCTTGCAGGGCTTCTCCGCTGAGTTTGAGTAAAATACGTTTATACACAGGTTTGCTCATTGTTTCCTCACAGAACTTGGACATAAAATTCCGCTTATTATAGAGCAACATCCGCTCACTGAAAATAGCCACAGCCAAAAATAGCCGTGGAAGCGCCTTGTGAAATTCAGTAAAATACGCAAAAAATCAGACACTCAGCAAGGAATCTATCGTGTCGTCCACCTCAAACAAATATCCCCGAATACCGAATTCAATCCAGTTAATGATGGCAATTATTGCGCTGATATCGCTATATCTTGCCGTTCGGCTGGCGTTAATTGGCTCCGGGTATTTTCCCGAACCCTCTTTACGCGATATTTTATTATTCTCTTCGCTGATTATTATTCTTAATGCCTCGAAAACATTATTTTATTTCGTTCTGCTACCTTTACTGTCGGTTTATGCCCTCTATTCGCCGGTCGGGCTGACTTTCGGCGCGCCCTCTTACCAATATATCGCGTCGGTATTCGCCACCGATCTGATGGAAGGACGGGAATTCCTCGCCCAGCTGCCGCTGTTTAACTATTTACTGCCGTTTCTGATTATCGGTTTCGTGCTGTTGTTTCGTTACTGTACACAGAAATTCCGCCTTTATTTGCACAAAAATAAGCTATTTCTTGCTGCCGTAATCATCTTTGCTCTGTTTGACAATATTCCCTTTAGACCGTTGCAAGATATTTATCACGCCGGTCTAAAAGTTGCTCTTGAACTGGATATGCTGAACAATCTCAGCCTCGACAGTCAATGGGGCGGCTCGCAGTTAAATGCCGCGTCCCGTTATGACGATTATGTGCTGATTATCGGTGAAAGCGCACGCAAAGATTATCATCACGCGTATGGTTATCCAATAGAAAATACGCCGTTTATGTCTTCTGCCAACGGCATTTTAGTGGATGGATTGACCGCCGGCGGCACCAATACTATCGCTTCATTAAAACTGATGCTGACCAAGCCCGATACGCAAAACTGGGAGGGTAATTACGCCCTGAACCTAATTGATCTGGTCAAATCCGCCGGCATCAGAACCTATTGGCTGTCCAATCAGGGCTATCTCGGACAATTCGACACGCCGGTTTCTGCCATCGCCAAAAAGGCGGACGAACGCTTTTTTCTGAAAAGTGGTGATTCGCTGAATACCAATGTCAGCGACTTTGCATTGCTGCCGAAATTTACACAAACGATTAACCAGCCTTATCCGGGCAAACGTTTTATCGTGCTACACCTGTACGGTTCACACCCGATTAGTTGCGATCGGCTGGAAGACTATCCTAAAATCTTTGCCGACAACCAGATCAGCCAAAAATATTTCAACGTAAACTGTTATATTTCTTCCATTAAAAAAACCGACGAACTGCTACGACGGGTTTACACCAGCCTGCGTGAAAACGAACAAAAAAATCACCGCACTTTTTCCATGCTCTATTTTTCCGATCACGGACTAGCGCAGCATGTTAGTGCGGACAGCATTGTTATTCATAACAGCAGCGGCAAAAGCAAACGTCACTACGATATTCCGTTGTTCAAAATTTCCAGCGACGATACACACCGAAAGGTTAGCAACGTATTTAAATCCGGTTTGAATTTTACAGATGGCATTGCCAACTGGATTGGCATTGATAATCCACAACTGAATAAAGCCGCGAATTTATTTGATGATCAACCCGATACGGACGATTATGGCTTAAAACATATCATCGAAACTATTCACGCGCCCGATGATCCGGCTGTCCACATACCGCGGTCAAAAAGATAACAAAAAAGCAAGTCGTCCGACTTGCTTTTCAGTGTATTGAGGCGAGCGATTACGCTTTTGACATAGCCGCTACTTCGGCAGCAAAATCGCTTTCCACTTTTTCGATCCCTTCGCCCACTTCAAAGCGTAAGAATCCGCTAACCTGCGCACCTTTTTCTTTCAATAAATCACCGACAGATTTAGACGGGTCCATAACAAACGGCTGACCAGTCAGAGACACTTCACCGGTGAATTTTTTCATGCGACCTTCAACCATTTTTTCTGCGATTTCACGCGGTTTACCGGACTGCATTGCAATATCCACTTGAATGTTGCGCTCATGTTCAACCACATCGGCCGGCACATCGCTTGGATTGACATAATCCGGACGGCTTGCCGCTACGTGCATCGCAACATGTTTAACCAATTCATCATCCGCATTGGAGGCTGCCACCAACACACCGATTTTCGCACCGTGCAGGTATGAGCCAATCACATCACCGGCAATTTCAGCCACACGACGAATAGTCATATTTTCGCCGATTTTCGCCACTAATGCGGCGCGCTGCTCTTCAAACTGTGCCTGTAATTCTTCAATTTTAATGCCCGGATGCGCCAACGCATAATCCGCAATTTCATTAGCTAATGCTTGGAAACCGGCATCTTTGGCGACGAAATCGGTTTCACAGTTCATTTCTACCAATACGCCGCGACCATTTTCAACACGTGCGATAATTACACCTTCAGCCGCTACGCGACCTGCTTTTTTCGCCGCTTTAGCCTGACCAGATTTACGCATGTTGTCGATGGCCAATTCGATATCGCCATTCGCTTCAACTAATGCTTTTTTACATTCCATCATACCTGCACCGGTACGATCACGAAGTTCTTTTACTAATGATGCTGTAATTTCAGCCATGTTAAAATCCTCTGTTCACACAATTTAGTACGATTTTTTACCGCACTTTTATATGAAAAAAGCAGGGAACCGAAAGCCCCCTGCCAACCAATTAATCGTTGTGATTAATAAGGGCTTGCGCCTTACTCACCTGAATTATTCCGCCGCTTCAGCTTTTTCGGCTTCAACGAAATTTTCTTCCGTTACCGCTTCCTGACCGCGACCTTCTTTCACTGCTGCCGCCGCTGCGGAAAGGTACAACTGAATTGCACGCGCCGCATCATCATTACCCGGAACGACGAAATCAATACCGTCAGGATCAGAGTTGGTATCAACGATGGCAAATACCGGAATACCCAGATTGTTCGCTTCTTTGATCGCGATATGTTCATGATCCGCACCGATAACGAAAACCGCATCCGGCAAACCCGCCATATCTTTGATACCGCCCAGGCTTAATTCAAGTTTTTCCATCTCACGGCTGCGCATTAACGCTTCTTTCTTGGTTAATTTTTCGAAAGTGCCGTCCTGAGACTGAGTTTCTAAATCTTTCAAGCGTTTAATGGACTGACGAACGGTTTTCCAGTTAGTCAGCATACCACCTAACCAGCGGTGATTGACATAGTACTGCTGACAGTCTAATGCCGCTGCCTGAACCGCTTCGGTCGCCGCACGTTTGGTACCGACGAACAGAATTTTACCGTTGTTGCTTGCAATACGGGTTAACTCGGCCAGTGCGTCGTTGAACATCGGAACGGTTTTTTCCAGATTGATGATATGAACGCCGTTGCGTGGTCCGAAAATGAATGGTTTCATTTTTGGATTCCAGTAACGGGTTTGGTGACCGAAGTGAACGCCTGCCTGTAGCATTTCGCGCATTGAAACTTGTGCCATGATAATTTTCCTTTTGTTTGGGGTTTAGCCTCCACATACCCAGTAAATCGACCGTTTGGCACCCCGATTTACCTGAACGATATGTGTGTGATTTAAAATAACATGTTTATTTAACGATTATTTTGAGAAACTCAAAACAACGGCGTGCTTTATACCATAAAGTGCGGTCAAAAACTAGCGAATTTTAGCGAAAATACAAAATATCAGCTGTCGCACCGCGATTTTTAGCTAAAAAAATACTCCCGCATCAAAACGAGAGTATATTTGCAATAAAGTGTGGCGAAATATTATTCCTGCCGCATGAAGTCCTCGTTAATTTCAATCTTGGCTTTGCTGCGTAAAGCCGCTAACAATGATGACTGTAATTCCGTTTGACGCACTTGCTCTAACTGACGATGGAACTGCTGCAATTGTTCAGCATTCAGTTTGCCGTCCTGAACCCGACTTAATTCAATCACCACGACATGGTTATCTGCGGTTTTCGTCGCCGCATACACTGGTTTGTCGGACGGTTTCGTCATGGAGAAAATCACATTGTTTAATGCTGGGTCTTTATTTTCGGCATATACCCATTTTTCCGCTTCACCGAATCTCACCTGTTCAGGCAATGCCGCTGTGCTGTCGGCAGACAATGCCTGTACGGTTTTCTCCGCTTCGGCAAGTACAATTTTCTCCGCTTTTTGCTGTTTCAGGTAGCTGGCGATGTCCGCCCGCGCTTCCTCCAGTGTTTTCACCCCTTCCGGTTTGTGTTCTACTACCCGCACTACAATGGAATGCTGATCCCCCACATTGATAGCTTCGGAATTCGCCCCGCCCTGAGCGATATCGGAATCAAACATCGCCGATACCAAATTGGAATAATTCAGCTCCGCCGGAATATCCTTACGAGAAAAATAACCGGTTTCTTCTACTTTCACATTCGCCGCTTGTGCCGCCGCATTTAAATTTTCCGGATTTTCAAAGGCTTTCTCATTCACGCGTTTTTCCAGCGCATAAAACTCGTTCACCGCCAGATCATTACGGATTTTCGCTGCAATATCATCTTTCACCTGCTCCAGCGGGCGCACTTTTTCGTCTTCAAGTTTAATAATATGATAGGCGTTATCCACTTTTACCGGCTGGCTGTACTGACCGACTTCCAGTTTAGCCGCTGCCTCTTCGAATGCCGGAGGCATCATGCCGGCGACTACCCAATCCAGATCGCCGCCCTGTGCGCCAGAAATTTTATCCGCCGAATACAGTTTCGCTAGCGCAGCGAAATCTTCGCCTTTTTGTAAGCTATCATAAACCGTTTTAGCTTCCTGTTCAGTCGGCAATTGAATATGCGCCAAACGCTGGGTCATATACTGCGCTTTGTTATCCTGATAATACTGTGCCACTTCCACATCGCCGACCTTGACGCTTTTTTCCGCAACCGCACGGGTCAAATCAATGAACTGCACTTTAACCGATTCCGGTACGGCAAATGCGGCGCGGTTCGATTCATAATAGGATTTGATTTCCTGTTCTGTTACCTGTTGTTTCGCCACTTCATCCGCTAAGGGAAAAACCGCGAAACGAACGTCACGCTGCTGAAAAAACAACTTCGCCAGACTGTCCGCCTGCGCCGGTACAATAAAATCCGAACCGACTAAGCCGCTTTGCAGTTGTTCAAAGCGTAATCCTTCCCGCACGTATTGCGCATAGGTATCGCCGTTAAGCCCGTTTGCTGCCAGCATTTGCTGATACAGGCGGTTATCGAATTTGCCTTCGCTCTGAAATGCCGGGGTGGTGACGATTGCCTGCGTAATCTGGCTGTCGGCCGCATCCAGTTTTAATTCCGTGGCATACTGACGTAGCAATTCCTGATCAATCAGCCGGTTTAAAATCGTCTGTCTCAGTCCGTTGGTAAATTCCGGCGAATCCGCCACTGCGGCAAACTGCGCGCCCAACTGCTGACTCATTTTCTGATATTCATCATTATATTGCTGCAAAAAAGTTTGCTGGGAAATTTCCTGTCCGTTCACTTTCGCCGCCGAACTGTCCACCTGAGTAAACACATAACCGGCAACACCGCTCAATACGAACGAAACTCCGATAAGACTAAACACAATTTTCCACAGGATGCTGTTTGACGCACCGTTGAGTTTTTCCATTAACATTGAAGTTATCCTATAAATGTTATATTTAAATGAAATCTGACAGATTATAATCGAAACTCAGGTTATTGGCACGATAAAATAAGCCGGATCGAACAATCCGGCTTATTAAACGTTATATGCTGTAAAACCTAAAAACGGCGAATTAATTGACCGCACTTAAGCGCGGTGCCGTTTTGCGACCTCGGCGGGGTTTGACTTTATTCACCGGGGTGAGCTTGACGAACTCAACGCCTTCTGGCGGATTCTCCAGTGCGATAGTCAGCACTTCGTCGATATTTTCCACCGCATGAATAGTCAGATTATTCTTCGCATTATCCGGAATCTCTTCCAGATCTTTTACGTTTTCTTTCGGAATAATCACGGTTTTAATACCGCCGCGATGCGCCGCCAGCAGTTTTTCTTTTAGACCACCAATCGGCAGAACTTTACCGCGCAGACTGATCTCACCGGTCATCGCCACTTCCGATTTAACCGGATTGCCGGTCAGACAGGAAACCAATGCGGTACACATGGCGATCCCAGCACTCGGACCGTCTTTCGGTGTTGCGCCGTCCGGCACGTGAATATGAATATCGCGTTTTTCATAAAAATCCGAGGCAATCCCCAATTTTTCCGCCCGTGCGCGAACTACGGTCATCGCCGCCTGAATGGACTCTTTCATCACATCGCCGAGCGAACCGGTGAACGTCAGCTTACCTTTGCCGAGCACAGATGCGGTCTCAATGGTCAGCAAATCGCCGCCTACCTCAGTCCACGCCAGACCAGTAACTTCTCCTACTCGATTTTGCGTATCGGCACGCCCGAACTCAAAACGTTTCACGCCAAGATAGTCATGCAGATTATCCGCGTTGACGGTAATGGATTTCAAGGTAGGGTCAAGCAGCAGTTTTTTCACCGCCTTACGACAGATTTTTGAAATCTCGCGTTCCAGATTACGCACCCCCGCTTCACGGGTGTAATAGCGAATAATGTCAATAATCGCATTGTCTTCAATCGTCAGCTCGCCGGCTTTCAAACCGTTGCGCGCGATCTGTTTCGCCAGTAAGTGACGGGTGGCGATATTCAGTTTTTCATCTTCCGTATAGCCGGACAGGCGAATGACTTCCATACGATCCAACAGTGGTCCCGGAATGTGCATTGAATTGGAGGTCGCTACAAACATCACGTCCGACAAGTCATAATCTACTTCCAAATAATGATCATTAAAATGCGAATTCTGTTCCGGATCAAGCACTTCAAGCAAAGCTGAGGCGGGATCACCGCGCATATCGGAAGTCATTTTATCGATCTCGTCGAGCAAAAACAGCGGATTTTTCACGCCAGCTTTCGCCATTTTTTGAATCAGTTTACCCGGCAGAGAACCGATATAGGTTTTACGGTGCCCGCGAATTTCCGCTTCATCCCGCACGCCGCCGAGCGCCATACGCACATATTTACGTCCGGTGGCATTAGCAATAGACTGTCCCAGTGAAGTTTTTCCCACTCCCGGCGGACCGACCAGACACAAAATCGGTCCTTTGATCTGATTTAAACGGCTTTGTACCGCTAAATATTCCAGAATACGCTCTTTCACTCTCTCCAAACCATAATGGTCGGCATCCAAGATTTCCTGTGCTTTGGCAATGTCTTTTTTCACTTTACTGCGCTTATACCAAGGCAATTGTAGCATCCAGTCGATATAGCTGCGCACCACGGTTGCCTCGGCGGACATCGGTGACATCATCTTCAACTTTTGCAGTTCCGCCAGTGTTTTTTCGCGCGCTTCCTGCGGCATTTTCGCTTCTTCGATTTTCTGCCGCAACTGTTCCACTTCGTCAATGGCGTTTTCACCCTCACCGAGTTCTTTCTGAATGGCTTTCATTTGTTCATTCAGATAATAATCGCGCTGGCTTTTTTCCATCTGTTTTTTCACTCTGCCGCGAATGCGTTTTTCCACCTGCAATAAATCCGCTTCGCTTTCCATTAAGCCGAGCAAGTATTCCAGACGCGCCTCCACATTGGCCAGCTCCAGCACTTCTTGCTTCTGGCGCACGGAAACCGGCATGTGAGCAGCCATAGTATCGCTTAAACGCTCGGCATCACCGATGCGCTGTAGCGCCGACAGCACATCCGGTTGCAATTTTTTATTCAGATTGGCATATTTTTCAAATTCACTTAATACTGCGTTTTTTACTACTTCAAGCTCTTTCTCATCGCCGAATTGGGTCTCGATCGGATCAACAGTGGCAGCGAAAAACTCGCCGTTATCCTCCAAATGCCAGATTTTTGCCCGCTGCTGCCCTTCAACCAGCACTTTCACCGTACCATCCGGCAATTTCAGCAGCTGAATGATATTGGCGATAGTCCCGACGTCATAGACATCGTCTACGGTCGGTTCTTCCAGATCCGCCTGTTTTTGCGAAACCAGCAATAATTGCTTGCCGCTTTCCATCGCTTGGTCAAGGCTGCGGATAGACTTCGCTCTGCCGACGAACAGCGGCATCACCATATAAGGAAACACTACCACGTCACGCAACGGCAGAACCGGGATAATCTGTTGTTTAGTTCGTTTTGCGTTCATATCTACTCTCTTATGTCAAAATGCGGGATTACGCTCTGATATTGGGGCGGTTTGATAAAGATCAAGGCTTGTCAAAAGTGCGGTCGTTTTTTACCGCGATTATGCTGTTGTGTATGCCGACAACAATACTTTTTTATAAGAAATGTCTTTTATTTTTCGCTGCTCACAGCAAGATAATATGCCAAACGGATAAAAAACCCAATCATAAATATGATTGGATTGTGCCAAAATATGCAAATATTAGACCGATAGCGGGAAAAACGCCGTAAAATCTGACCGCACTTTTCCCGCGAATAACCTTAACGCATGGTCACGAATTCTTCCGAACCGGTCGGGTGAATGGCGACGGTATTGTCAAAATCCGCTTTCGTCGCGCCCATTTTGATCGCCACGGCAAAGCCTTGAATCATTTCATCCACCCCGAAACCGATGCCGTGTAAACCGACAATTCGCTCTTCCTTACCCGCACACACCAGCTTCATTCGGCAAGGCTGACGATGTGCCGTCACGGCACTATACATCGGCGTGAAAGAAGAGGTATATACTTTCACATTTTCCGCGCCGTACTGCTCGACGGCTTTCGGTTCAGTAAGCCCGACAGTACCGATCGGCGGGTGACTGAACACCACCGTCGGCACCAGCTTGTAATCCAGATGTTCGGTCGGTTTATGGTTGAACAACCGCTCCGACAAACGTCGTCCCGCCGCCACCGCAACCGGGGTCAACTCAATGCCGCCTTCAATAATATCGCCGACCGCATAAATATTTTTGGCGCTGGTGTTCTGATATTTATCGACCTGAATAAAGCCGTGCGCGTTGGTTTTCACACCGACGACATCCAGATTTAATTTATCCGTATTCGGCTCGCGTCCGATAGCCCAAATTAACGTATCGGTAACCTGCTCGCGCCCGTCTTCCAGTTTCAGCGTCAGCGAACCGTCCGCATTTTTTACTACTTCCTGCGGAATTGCGTGAGTATGCAGATGAATACCGTCTTGCGCCATCACCTCCACTAAGGTATCCGTAATTAAAGGGTCGAAATTGCGCAACGGCGCATGGCGACGCACAAACAAATGGGTGTCAGCGCCCAAACTGTTCAGCACGCCGGCAAGCTCTACCGCAATATAACCGGCTCCGACCACCGCCACTCGTTGCGGTAACGCGTTCAGCGCAAATACGCCGTCGGAATCAATGCCGTATTCCGCGCCTTTAATTGCCGGGCGGCTCGGGCGACCGCCGGTGGCAATCAAAATATGCTCGGCACTAATCCGTTCACCGTTCACCTCAACGGTATTGGCGTCCACAAATTTTGCCCATCCCTGAATCACATCGACATTATTTTTCGCCAGCACATTTTCGTATGAGGTGTGAATACGTCCGATATACGCCTGACGGTTTGCCACTAATTTGGCGAAATCAAAGCGATTCAAGCTAACGTCAAAACCGTAGTCCGGCGCGTAAAGTTTGATCGCCTCTGCCACTTGTGCGCCGTACCACATCACTTTTTTCGGTACGCAGCCCACGTTAACGCAGGTACCGCCTAAATGTTTCGCTTCAATAATGGCGCATTTTTTGCCGTAACTTGCTGCCCGGTTGATAGACGCAATACCGCCGCTGCCACCGCCGATAGCTAAATAATCATAATGTCTGCTCATCATAATCTCCCGATTTAATCAAAAATTCCTGCTATTTTGCCCAAAATTATCACCCAATACAAAACGGCTGAGTGAATTAATCCGATTGGTATTTTCTTACTCCGGTGTAATCCATTGCAATGACCAGCTGCCGGTTCCTTCCGGCACCAGCACCCGACTCAAATAAGGCAGAATCCGCCGCATCTGCGCTTCCAGCGTCCACGGCGGATTAATCACAATCATGCCGCTTGCGGTCATGCCGCGCTGATCCGAATCTGGACGTAGCGCCAGTTCGATCTGCAAAATCTTGCGGATACCGCTTGCCTCCAGCCCTTTAATAATACGTTTGGTCTGCTGGCGCAGCACCACCGGATACCAAATCGCATAAATACCGGTGGCAAACCGCTTGTAACCTTCGATCACCGCTTGCACCACTAGATCGTAATCCGCTTTCAGTTCATAAGGCGGGTCGATCAGCACCAAGCCGCGCCGTTCTTGTGGCGGTAAAGTGGCTTTTAGCTGCTGAAAACCGTTATCCCGTTTGCTCGTCACATTGTCAAATTGCTTAAAATTATTGCGCAATAAAGGATAATCCGACGGATGCAGCTCCGTCAACAGGGCGCGATCTTGCGGACGCAATAAACTTGCGGCAATCAACGGTGAACCAGCATAATAGCGCAGCGCCTTTCCGCCGTAATTGATTTTTCTGATCAACGCTGTGTAACGCGCCACTTCCTCCGGCAAATCTTGGCGTTCCCACAGCCGCCCGATCCCTTCGGCAAACTCGCCGGTTTTTTCCGCTTCATCGCCGAATAAACGATAGCGCCCGACGCCAGCATGCGTATCCAAATAATAAAATCCTTTTTCTTTTTGTTGCAGGTTTTCAATAATCAGCATTAAAACCAAATGTTTCAATACATCGGCATGATTGCCGGCATGAAAACTGTGACGATAACTCAGCATAATATCCGCCTTTAAAAATCAATAAAAAAGAGACCGCACTTTTTTAAAGTGCGGTGCGTTTTGCATAGGTTTAGAATAATTCCTGCGGTTCTGACTGACCGAAGCCGCCGTTCAGGCGCTGTTGCAGTTCGGGCGGTACATAATATCCGCGTTCTTCCACATAGGCGCGTTTCGGCTCCGTTCCCTTGATAAAATATTCGCTGCGTCCGCCGCCGTTGGACAACAAACCGGAGCGGGTATCAATATTTTTCTGCACGATATTCTCCGGCAGTGCCAATTGTCGTTCCGGAATATCGCTCAAACTGGTTTTCATATAAGCAATCCACGCCGGCATGGCAGTCTGCGCACCGGCTTCGCCGCGCCCGAGGCTGCGTTTATTATCGTCAAACCCAACGTATACCGCGGTGGTGATATTCGCTCCGAATCCCGCATACCAAGCCACTTTGGAATTATTGGTGGTACCGGTTTTGCCGCCGATATCCTGTCGGGAAAACTCTTTTGCCATGCGCCAACTGGTGCCTTTCCAGCCCAGCCCTTTTTCGCCGAAAATGGCGGTATTCAGCGCGCTGCGGATTAAAAATGCCAGCTCGCCGCTAATCACTCGTGGCGCATACTGCACCTGAGATTCCGAGGTTCTGGCATCCGCCATAAAGTCTACCGCACCGTCTTCCAGCTTGCCGCTGCCAGCATTCAATTCCGGCACATCGGTGTCGTCTCCGTCTTGATCCACTTCTTCGCCGTTGGTATTGCTGTCCGTGCGTTCCAAATGATCTGCGGCAGTTAAATCAATATTTTTAAATCCGTCCAGTTTTTCCGTTTCACCATACACCACCGGAATCTGATTACATTCAATACAGGCAATTTTCGGGTTAGCCAAAAAGATTTCTTTACCCGAATTATCCAGAATTTTCTCTATCAGATAAGGATCGATTAAAAACCCGCCGTTATCAAACACTGCATAAGCGCGCGCCATTTCCAGCGGCGTAAAAGATGCCGCCCCCAGCGCCAACGCCTCACTGGCAAAATACTGCTCACGTTTGAAGCCGAAACGCTGTAAGAAATCCGCAGTAAAGTCAATACCTGCCATTTGCATGGCTCGCACCGCGATCATATTTTTCGACTGCCCCAACCCCACGCGTAAACGCATCGGTCCGTCATAACGGTTCGGTGAGTTTTTCGGCGTCCATACCTGCTGCCCCGGCTTTTTAATGCTGATCGGCGCATCCTGCAACACGCTGGACAGCGTTAATCCTTTTTCCAGCGCAGCGGCATAAATAAACGGTTTAATCGATGAACCGACCTGGACTAAAGACTGGGTGGCCCGGTTAAATTTACTCTGTTCAAAACTGAACCCGCCCACAATCGCCTCAATCGCGCCGTTATCACTGTTTAACGATACCAGCGCAGAATTCACTTCCGGAATCTGCCCCAATGTCCAATCACCTTCACTATTTTGACGAATCCAGATTTGCTCTCCGGTTTTCGGCGTTCTTTTGCCGGCCCAGCGCATCGCCCCATTAGACAGGGTGATGTTATCTCCGTTCGCCAACAGTAATTCCGCCCCGTTTTTGTCGGTACTTAGCACCGCAGCCGGAATAAACGGATCGGAATTCGGCAGTTTTCTTAAAAAACCGATAATTCTGTCGTGTTCCCATGGGGCTTCGTCTTTCTTCCATAAGGGTGCACCGCCGCGATAACCATGGCGCATATCATAGGCAATCGCATTGTTTCTAACCGCTTTTTGCGCTTCCGACTGATCTTTTGACAGCACGGTGGTATAAACCTTATAACCGCTGGTGTAGGCATTTTCCTCGCCGAAACGTTTCACCATTTCCTGGCGAACCATTTCAGTGACATAATCGGCACGGAAATCCAGCTGCGCGCCGTGATAACTGGCGACAATCGGCTCGTGTAGCGCCTGTTCATATTCTTCTTTACTGATAAATGCCATATCCAGCATACGCCCCAACACCACATTACGGCGCTCTTCCGCACGTTTCGCAGAATACAACGGATTCATGGTGGAGGGCGCTTTTGGCAAGCCGGCAATCACCGCCATTTCCGACAACGTAAGCTGTTCAAGCTCTTTGCCAAAATAGGTTTTTGCCGCCGCAGCCACGCCATAGGCGCGATAACCCAGATAAATTTTATTCAGATACAATTCCAGGATTTCATCTTTATTCAGGGTATTTTCGATTTCAATAGCTAAAATCGCTTCTTTGGCTTTACGGATCAGATTTTTTTCCGGCGTTAAAAAGAAGTTTCTTGCCAACTGCTGAGTAATGGTGCTGGCGCCCTGCGATGCGCCGCCTTTGCTGATCGCCACTGAAACCGCGCGCATAATCCCCACCGGATCCAGCCCGTGATGTTCATAAAAACGGCTGTCTTCCGTCGCCAGAACCGCTTCAATCAGCTTTTTCGGCACATGCTCCAGTTTCACTGGAATGCGGCGCTGCTCGCCCACTTCGCCGATTAATTTACCGTCTGCGGTATAAATTTGCATCGGTTGCTGCAATTCAACATTTTTCAGCGTTTCCACATTCGGAAGGTCGCTTTTAAGCTGAATATATAAAATTCCGGCCACAACACAGCCCAACACGACGATAGTCAACAGGGTACTCAATATTAATTTTGCGATCCGCATCGTAAAATTCTCTCTTGTTTAATGCAATATAGAAAATAATCAGAAAAACTTAACCCCTATCTACTCGGTAAATAACGGCAATGTAGTCCGTAAGTATAAAGACAACCGATATAAATCAAAAGTTAAAAGTAACATTTTAAGTGTAAAGATAAGGTAAAGAGCCAATGTTCAGTCGCCATAAAACTCCCCGTTCTCCGCTGCAAATCGGGTTGCAGAAAACCGAAAATCATTACCACTGCCTATGGTTCGATCAGCACGACCGAGCGCAGTCCACCGTTTTAACCCCGCCCTTATCCCTTGCTAAACTCCGTGCGGCTATGGGTCACATCGCCCAGGAACGGCGCAACAATCTCAGTTTTATCATCTCCATTCCGGGATTATATGTCTGGACGCAGTCCATGCTGCTGCCCCACCACCTCAGCCCGGCGGAATCCGAACAGCAATGCCGTTTTCTACTGCAAAATGCGCTGCCGACGCCAGTGGATAATATCTGGTTTGATTATGTCGCCACGCCGTTAACCCAGGGCATTCGCTTAGATATTTTCGCCGTTCGGCAGGACATCGCAGAAAAATATATCCGGCAGTATTCTCCGCTGCCAATCAGCATATTAGACAGTAATATCAACGCCATAGTTCGCGCGTTTCTCTACCTGCTGGATGAAACCGTTGATGACGATGCGCTATTTATTTATCAGGACGAACAGATAAATCTCGCCATCCAGCAAACCGCACAGCAGGCGAATGTCACTCAACAAATCGACCAAAATTTGACCGCACTTTATGATCAATTCTGTCAGTCTTATCGTCGCCGCCCGCGTTCAGTCTATGTTTATAGTCATTTAACGCCGGTGCAACCTTTTCCTGCTCACTGGCAGGTAATCAACACCGACCTCCCGCTGATTGCTTTGGGCAACGCGTTATGGCGTCGCGATTTGCCGCAGATAACCCAATAACTGGAGTGCCCGAACATGCAAAAACCCGTTGCAATTAATTTGTTACCTTGGCGTCAATATCGCCACCGACAAAAACTGAACGTGTTTTTGTGGAAAACGCTGTGCTGTTTATTGTGCAGTGCGCTCATCTGCGCTTATCTGTTGTATTTGATCCAGCAACAACGGCACATCGCCAGCGACTATCATCGCCAGCTGCATCAGCTGTCGCAGCAGCTGACGCAGCGCATTGAACAAACCAATAAGCTGCGTCGCCATTATGCTGGAAAAGAACAACAAACCTCAGTACCGTCGTCCGTAGCACTGCGCTTTCTGGCGCTGCTCGCACAACTGCCGCTGGAACAGGGGGAATTATCCGAGGTTGTCCTGTCCGCTGCGCAACCGAAACTTAAAGGACAGGTAGAATACCAGCAAGAATTTGAACGGATTCAGCACTTTCTAAGCACACATCCGGGGTTACAGGAAGTTAAACTGACCGCCTTTACACCGCAGCAAACGGCGTTACGGTTTGAATTCAGTCTGACATTGAAGGAGGCGCAATGAAAGACCGCGTGCTCAACAATCCGCACAACCTATTCGGTAAATTAGCCGCCTTGACGCCGCTGCGGCAAAATCTGTGGTTAAGCCTGTTAGGACTGCTTTTAATCGCCTTTCCGCTGAGCGGTTATGTTCAGCAATCCCGCCTGTTACGTCAGTTGGAACAGGAATTGCATGACAAAAATCAGCAATTGACGCACCAGCAGAATTTATTCACCGTATTACAACAGCAATCTGTCCAACAACCGTTGGATCAGCGTTTAACCGCCGCCCTGCCAGCAATAAACCGACAGGTGCGGCAACTCCTACCGACTGAGCTACATTTGCTTGTCAGCGACTGGGAATTTAGCCGAAACCCGCTGTTGCACCTGCAATTAGAAGGACATTTTGCCGATTTTAACCGATTTATGACCGCACTTTTAACCGCCAACAGACAACTGAACGTCGTTTCGCTGCAAATTAACCGCGTCGACAACGACCAGCATACCGCTTCAATTCGGATTGAGCTGTTACTTCGCTTACATTTTGCTTAAGGTTAACAACGATGCTGAAAAAAATACTGCTGATTGTTATGCTTATTACGGGAGGTCAGCCTACATGGGCAGATCCTTTCGATAAAACTCGGCGCAATCAAAGTGCGACCGAGAGCGCACCGTCTAGCGCTCAAGCGCAACAAGCGGAAACAGCTTGTAACGCGCACCAAGCGACCGCCGCCGGCGATACCGCCTTTGATGAATTCACTATCATCGGCGTGGTAATTTATCCGCAACATAGCGAAATATTACTGACGGCGAAAAATCACGCACTGCTCAGTGTGCGCCAAGGGGATTTTATCGCCCGTGAAAAACTCCAAATTGACAATATTGATACACGCCAAATCCGCTTTTTGCGCTGGCAGCAGGAAACAAACTGCGCTCAACCGAGCACCATCACAGTGACGTTCTAGGAGGCGAGATGAAATTTCTTCCTTTATATTTAAAGTGCGGTCTGTTTTTGCTGTGTTTTTGCTCTTTCACGGCGGCGGCTGAACATTCCGCTTTTTCCATTCGTCTAAAACAGGCACCGTTGGTTCCCACCTTGCAGCAGCTGGCGCTGGAACAGAACATTAACCTAATTATCGACGACGAATTGGAAGGCACGGTATCCTTACAGTTGCAGCATACCGATATTGATCAACTGTTGCATGCGGTGGCTAAAATCAAGCAGCTTGAGTTATGGCGGG
>NZ_LN776181.1 GCF_000827595.2 Necropsobacter massiliensis
AAAAGCAAGCTTTCATTCGTTACCGTTCGACTTGCATGTGTTAAGCCTGCCGCCAGCGTTCAATCTGAGCCATGATCAAACTCTTCAATTCAAGTTCAATCGCTCAATAAATCACTTAGCTTTAATTTTTGTTTGTGGACGCAATCAATGCCTCCCAACAAACACAAAATGAATTTTAAGTTAAGCACTTATCAAGACTTTAAAATTAAAAAATAGTTTTAAACAAAGTCAATCAACAAGTGCCCACACAGATTGTCTGATAGATTGTTAAAGAACAAAAAACAACGACGCGAGTCAGTTTCACTTTGCTTACAACGTCGCGTCGTTGTGTGGGGCGTATTATAGGGATTTCATCAACCTTTGCAAGCGCTTTTTGGAAAAAATTTCAAAATTTTTATCGAAAGTTGATCTTTTCGTCAAATTGGTCAAAAAAAACCAAAGTGCGGTCGTTTTTTTAAGCGTTTTTTAACTGTCTAACCAAGGCGGGAAGCGCCGCCACGGAATCCAGTACATAATCTGCGGCCTGCAATGCCGCGCCTGTCGGCGTTTTACCGCTTTTTACCAAAACGCCGTATTTTACTCCCGCACTTTTACCTGCCTGCAAATCTTCAAACTTATCTCCGACCATCAGCGACCGCGCCGGATCAATTTTTAATTCACCAATCGCCTGCAACAACATACCTGCCTTCGGTTTACGGCAATCACAATCCTGTTTATAATCGCCCTGCCCGTCGGGATGATGCGGACAGTAGTAAATACCGTCCAGCTCAACGCCGCGATCTGCCAGCGACCAATCCATCCATTCGGTTAACTGCAAAAATTCCTGTTCGCTAAAATAACCGCGTGCAATACCGGATTGATTAGTCACGACAACTAACATATACCCCATATTTTTCAATTGTTTAAGCGCTTCAATACTGCCGTCAATAAATTTAAACCGCTCGATCTCATGCACATAACCGTAATCAATGTTCAGCGTTCCGTCCCGATCCAGAAAAATGGCCTTGTTCACATTTTATCCTTGTAAGTGATGATTAATTTGTCGCATTATGACTTAATTTTCTTCTAACTAATAGCCGAACATTATAAAAATCCGCGCAATAAATATTGACACGGCAATCTAGACGTCTAGAATACCCGTTAAACTTAAATTTAAGCAAATAAACTAAAAGGGCTTATATGATTAAGCTAAAAAATATCAGTAAAATTTTTGATGTTACGGGGAAAAAGCTGACCGCGCTGAACAACGTGACCTTAGCGGTGCCGACAGGTCAGATTTGCGGCGTTATCGGCGCATCCGGCGCAGGGAAAAGTACGCTTATCCGTTGCGTTAATTTATTGGAAAAACCGACTTTCGGCGCGGTAATTGTTGACGGCAAAGAACTCACTGCCTTGAGCGAACGTCAACTGATTCAAGAGCGGCGCAATATCGGGATGATTTTTCAGCATTTTAATCTGTTGAGTTCACGCACGGTATTCGGCAACGTCGCGTTACCGCTGGAATTAGAACATACACCGAAAGAAACCATCGTTCGAAAAGTCGATGAGTTGCTGGCCTTGGTCGGACTAACCGATAAAAAAGACGTTTATCCGGCGAATTTATCCGGCGGTCAGAAGCAACGGGTCGCCATTGCGCGTGCGTTAGCCTGCGATCCGAAAGTGCTATTGTGTGATGAAGCCACCAGCGCACTGGATCCTGCCACGACGCAAGCTATTTTAACATTATTGAAAGAAATCAACCGCACTTTAGGCATTACCATTCTGTTGATCACGCATGAAATGGACGTGGTAAAACGCATTTGCGATCAGGTTGCGGTAATTGATCACGGGAAACTCATCGAACAGGGTTCGGTCAGCGATATTTTCTCAAATCCGAAAACAGAACTGGCGCAGGAATTTATTCGTTCAACCTTTCACATCAGCCTGCCGGACGAATACATGGAAAAATTGTCGCCAACGCCAAAACACGCCGCTTCTTATCCGATTATCAAATTTGAATTTACCGGACGCTCCGTCGATGCGCCGCTGTTGTCACAGGCGTCAAAACGGTTCGGCGTGGAACTGAGTATTTTAACCTCGCAAATCGATTATGCCGGCGGTGTCAAGTTCGGCTTTACGATTGCCGAAGTGGAAGGCAATGAAGATGCCATTACACAGACGAAGATTTATCTTATGGAAAATAATGTACGCGTGGAGGTATTAGGCTATGTGGACTGAGTTTAGCGCTGAATTTTCACGCCAATTAACCCCGCAAGTTTGGCAATTGATCGGAATGAGTTCGTTCGAAACGGTATATATGAGCCTGCTGGCAACATTCTTTGCCGTGGCACTGGGCTTGCCGCTCGGCATTATTACGTTTCTGACCCAAGCGGGACAATCATTAGAAAACCGACGATTAAATCGCATCTTGGAAGCGCTCATTAATGTCGGTCGCTCCATTCCGTTCATTATTTTATTATTCGACCTGATGCCGCTAACCCGCTTTTTGGTCGGCACCACGCTGGGCACCACTGCGGCGATCATCCCGTTGAGCGTTGCCGCATTGCCGTTTTATGCCCGTTTAACAATTAATGCGCTGGGCGATGTGCCAAGTGGATTGACCGAAACCGCCAAAGCGATGGGAACTAGCGTATGGCAAATGGTCACTCGGTTTTATTTGCCTGAAGCGCTGCCGATGTTAATTAAAGCTATGACATTGACCCTCGTCACGCTTATCGGTTACTCCGCCATGGCAGGCGCCGTAGGCGGCGGCGGATTAGGCAATACCGCCATTTCTTACGGCTTACACCGCAACATGAGCTACGTGCTGTGGGTTTCAACAATTATCATCGTATTAATCGTGATGCTATGCGAAAGATATGGTAACAAGCTCGCTGATCATTTCGATCATCGTTAATTTATTCACCTGTATTTAGAGGACTTTTACAATGAACTTAAAAAAAGTATTAGGTATTGCGACTTTGGCGTCGGTTTTTGCCCTGACCGCATGTAAAGACGAAAAAAAACCGGAAAGCGCCGCGGTCGAACCGGCGAAACAAGCTGCGCCGCAAAAAATCAAAGTCGGCGTGATGTCCGGCCCTGAACATCAGGTGGCAGAAATTGCGGCTAAAATCGCCAAAGAAAAATACAATCTGGATGTGGAATTCGTTGAATTTAACGACTACGCCCTGCCTAATCCGGCGGTCAGCAAAGGCGATCTGGACATCAATGCGATGCAGCACAAACCTTATCTGGATTCCGATGTCAAAGCCAACAACCTGAATAACCTTGTGATTGTCGGCAATACCTTTGTTTATCCGTTAGCCGGTTATTCAAAAACCATCAAAAAAGTCGATGAATTAAAAGACGGTGCGAAAATCGCCGTACCGAACGATCCGAGCAATCAAGGTCGTGCCTTGATTCTATTGGAAAAACAAGGTCTGATTAAACTGAAAGACAACACGAATCTGGCAGCCACGCCGTTGGATATCGTAGAAAATCCGAAAAATCTGCAAATTCAGCCGGTTGATACCGCAGTTGCGGCACGCGCTTTAGACGATGTTGATTTGGCCGTCGTCAACAATACCTATGCTTCTCAAGTCGGTCTAAATACCACCGAACACGGCGTGTTTGTCGAAGACAAAGATTCGCCTTATGTCAATATCATTGTGGCACGTCAAGATAATAAAGACAGCAAAGCCGTTCAGGATTTCGTAAAAGCCTATCAGACCGAAGAAGTCTATCAGGAAGCCGTGAAATTCTTTAAAGACGGCGTAGTCAAAGGCTGGTAATTTTGACCGCACTTTGCTCTGCGCTTCAAAACTTGAACACTAAATAAACCTCAGTTAAATATTGAGCTCGGTATGGTACCGAGCTCAAATTATTTCACGCGGATTTAATACGGTCCTCGTTATAACGTACAGAATTACAAGGCAAATTGCGGCGTATATTTTTCACTCAATTCAACCACAAGCTCAAGCGAAATCGACCGCACTTTCGCGGGCATTAATGCGCTGATTCCGCGGGCGGTAACATCACTTTCCAGCGCATAGCAGGGTGCAGCCGAATTGGCAAACAAAGCAGGGTATTTCAGCGCCAGCAAGACACCGTCCTGCCACAATAATATGGCGTCCTGCGCAGTGGTTTGGATTAAATAACGGCGCAGATAAGTGGCGTCGTAAACCGCCTGAGAGAAGGTATAAAGCATCATGGTTATTCTAAAAAGTGAAGATTTTTTCCGCCCGTGCAAGTTGTTGCAGTATCACAGTGCGGTCGGTTTTTTCACAGGATATTATGCTATCTTGGGCTTCCAGTCCAAGCTGAACTAAGGACTGACGACAAACATAACGCTGCATAATGCCATATAAATCGAGCAATTTCAATGCGCTGATAAAATCTTTTTGCAAAATACGTTCCGGTTTTTGACCGCACAGCAGATTAAACACGCCATCATCCATAAAAAACACGGCAATGCCCTCTTCTTCACAAAATGCCGTGGCGGCAAGTAGCGCATCCAGCCCTTCGCGGCTGACTGCCGTGCCGTGCGGCGCAGTGCGGAACACATAAGCCAGTTTCATATTGTGATCACCCGTTCCGCTTCCAGTACGGCTTTGCTGAATTCGCCGAGTCCGGCAAGGGTAAAACCGGCAGCTAAATTGGTGTGTTCCGGGCAAAGTGCGGTCAGTTTATCGGCAATTCCGCGCCGCTGCGACGCTGCAATACACAAATGCAGAGGAATGCCGTATGTTTGATGCAAGCTTTGCCAGCCTGAAACCAGATTACATTCATCATTGGCGGGATTCACCAGCGCATTACCGTTGCTCACGCCGTCCTGAAAAAAGAAAATCTGGCTGATTTGATGCCCTTTACGCAGTAGCGCCTGCGCAAACTGATAGGCTAAAAAGGCCCCCTCAGCACCATAAACCGGTTGTTTCACCGCAAGTACATAACGCATTTATTTGGTTTCTTCCTGCTCTTGCTTGATTTGACGAATATACAGATACACGGTATGACGCGAGATATCCAGCCGTTCGGCAACCAGATGAATGGCGTCTTTAATATCAAAAATGCCCTTTTCATATAATGAAAGCACAATCTGGCGGTTTTTATTATTGTTGGAAACCTGTCGATCCGCCGTCACTTCTTCAATGGTCTGTTCAATGGTTTGCGCCACCAACTCTTCTACCGAACTGGCGAAATTCACTTCCGGCGCTTGATTGGGTTGAGTCGTCGGCATCAACGCCTGTAAAAATTGGGAAACCGGCACATCCAGATTGATATTGATACACAACAAGCCGATAATACGCCTGTTTTTATTACGAATGGCAATCGTCACCGACTTCATCAGCCCGTTGCCTTTAGCCCGGGTAAAATAAGGTTTTGACACGTTTTCCGTGTGCATGCTGCGCAGTGATTTCAAGGCAAAATCCGTGATCGGCGAGCCGACTTTACGATGGGTATTATGCCCGTTGGCAATGCAGATCGCCGAGTGTTCCAAATCTTCCAGCGAGTGCAAAACGATTTCGCAGTGACTACCGATTAAAGCGCTTACCCCTTCTACCACTGCTACATAAGAATTTAGAATTATGCGATCCTCATCGGTAAAAGGCCGTCTGTCCGTTAACATAGTATGATGCCCAAATGGTTATCCGCCAAACCGCACTTTATGCCGAGCGTATTAAAGTGCGGTCGGTTTTTTCATTATTTTGTCTGTTCTTTTTTAGCCGGTGTAACGTCTAATACTTCCACGTCAAAATATAAAGTCGAATTCGGTGGAATTGGGCCGGCGCCTTGTTCGCCGTAAGCCAAGCCAGCAGGGATCACCAATTCGATTTTACCGCCTTTTTTCACCAGTTGCAGACCTTCAGTCCAACCTTTGATTACCTGATTCAGTTTAAACTCCGCCGGTTGTCCGCGTTCCACCGAGCTGTCAAACACACTGCCATTCGCCAGTTTACCGGTGTAATGCACTTTAACCAGATCATCTTCTTTAATCGCCTCACCACTGCCGGCTTTCTCAATACGGTACAGCAACCCGGAGGCAGTTTTCTTCACGCCGTCTTTTTTCATGAATTCGGCAGCAAAGGTTTCATTTTCCGCTTTCACTTTTGCCTGACGCGCTTCATAAACCTTATCGCCGATAGCCTGCAATTGTTTTTGAATTTCTTCTTCGGATAACGCGCCTTTGCCGTCCAGCGCATCTTTAATACCGGCTAAAATGCGGGCATGATCATAATTAATGATGTCTTTTTGATCGTCGATCAACCCCTTGAGGAATTGCTGTCCGGTTGCATAACCGACAACGTATGAGGCATCATCGCTGAACTTCTTATCCGTTGCCTGATCGGCAAAAGCCGCGCCGGAAAACAACGCGCTGATAACGACAGCAATCGCTGATAATTTTTGAATTTTTAACATCGTTGTTGATCCTTTATAATAAACGTTGAAATCATCGCGAATAGGTTAAATCGTATTTAACAAATTCACAACCTTTATTTGAGGATTATTTATGCAAACTCAACACAATTCAGACCAACGGCTGGCAGAGCTTGAAACGAAAATCGCGTTTCAGGAAAAAATGCTGGAAGACTTAAATCAGGCGTTGGTGGCACAGCAGTTCGCGCTCGATAAAATGCAGCTACAATTGCGCTATCTGGCAAATAAACTTAAAGATATGCAGCCGTCGAATATCGCCAGTCAGGCGGAGGAAACGCCGCCACCTCATTATTAATCGGCTCATTGGTATAAAAAAGGGATGCGCACACATCCCAAAACTTATGAACAAATCCAATTATGCAAAATAGGCTTCCAGATCGTCGCTACCGCCAATATGCTTACCGCCGATAAACACCTGCGGCACGGTTACTCGACCGCTAATCGCGCGTACCGATGTGATAGTGGCATCTTTACCCAGCACGATTTCTTCGTAAGGCAGTCCTTTTTCCTGCAACAGCGCTTTTGCTTTGGCGCAGAACGGACAACCCGGTTTGGTAAAAATAGACACTGACGGTTTCGGCTGCCAATCCGGTTTAATGTATTTGATCATGGTATCGGCGTCGGACACTTTAAACGGATCACCCGGTTCGTTCGGTTCAATGAACATTTTCTCAATCACGCCGTTTTTGACCAGCATGGAATAACGCCATGAACGTTTACCGAAACCTAAATCCTCTTTATCCACCAGCATGCCCATACCGGCAGTAAATTCTCCGTTGCCGTCCGGAATCACCGTGATATTGGAAGCATCCTCATCCGCTCGCCACGCATTCATTACAAAGGTGTCATTCACCGAAACACAGATGATATCGTCTACGCCCAAGGCTTTAAATTCCGCAGCCAGTTCGTTATAACGCGGTAAATGAGTGGATGAACAGGTCGGCGTAAAAGCGCCCGGTAATGAAAACAGTACGACGGTTTTGTTATCAAATAATTCTGCGCTGGTAATATCAACCCATTTGTCACCCTGACGGGTATGGAATGTGACTTGAGGAACGTGTTTTCCTTCCATTGCTGGCATAATTTTTCTCCTATTTTTGAGTGGCTTATTTACTACGCTGTAAATTATAGTAAAATCTATGCTATAGTTACAAACGATTAATACCTATCTTTTTAATTGATTCCTTCTATAAGGTGAATATATGAATATCCGCGATTTAGAATATCTGGTTGCACTGGCCGAACACAAACATTTTCGCCGCGCCGCCGATTCCTGCCACGTCAGCCAACCAACCCTGAGCGGACAGATCCGCAAGCTGGAGGATGAACTCGGCATTATTTTACTGGAAAGAACCAGCCGTAAGGTACTTTTTACTCAATCCGGTTTATTATTAGTCAATCAGGCAAAAACAGTATTGCGCGAAGTCAAATTATTAAAAGAAATGGCAAGCAATCAGGGCAAAGAAATGACCGGACCGTTGCATATTGGCGTGATCCCGACTATCGGGCCTTATCTGCTGCCATATATCGTACCGACGCTGAAACAGGAATTTCCCGATTTGGAACTGTTTCTATACGAAGCGCAAACCCAACAATTGTTGGAACAGCTGGAAACGGGCAGACTAGACTGCGCGATTCTCGCCTCGGTGGCGGAAACAGAAGCCTTTATCGAAGTACCGCTGTTTAACGAAAGAATGTTGCTTGCGATTTCCGATCAACATCCATGGGCGAATAAAGAATCGATCAAAATGGAAAAACTGAAAGGCTGCGAAATGCTGATGCTAGATGACGGCCATTGCCTGCGCGGTCAAGCACTGGGTTATTGTTTTACTGCCGGCGCAAAAGAAAACCAGCATTTTCAAGCTACTAGTCTGGAAACCCTGCGCAACATGGTTTCCGCCAATGCAGGCATGACCTTAATGCCGGAACTGGCGGTATTAAGCGAAGGCAACCGCACCGGCGTGAAATACATTCCCTGCACCTCACCGGAACCAGCGCGTACCGTCGCCTTGATTTATCGCCCCGGCTCACCGCTGCGTAACCGTTATGAACGTATCGCAGATATGGTTTCCAGTGCAGTTAAACCCATTCTTGTCTAGAAGGAAACCGCGATGGCAGGAATACGTGCAGTTCAAAAAGAAAAAACCCGTCGGGCATTGGTGGATGCCGCATTCAATCAACTCAGCGCCGAGAAAAGTTTCTCCAATCTAAGTCTGCGCGAGGTTGCCCGTGAAGCTGGCATCGCGCCGACTTCATTTTACCGGCATTTTCGCGATATGGATGAACTGGGGCTGGAAATGGTGGACGAAGCCGGTCTAATGCTGCGCCAGCTCATGCGTCAGGCGCGTAAACGGATTGCCAACGGCGGCAGCGTTATCGCCATTTCTCTTGACACTTTCTTTGAGTTCATTAACAACAGCCCCAATGTTTTTCGCCTGCTGCTACGCGAAAGCTCGGGGACTTCGCAAGCATTTCGTACCGCTGCGGCACGCGAAATTAAACATTTTATCGACGAGTTGACCGAATATATCGCGCAGCGCAACAATTACCCGCCCCATATCGCCTATGTGCAGGCGGAAGGTATCGTCACGCTGGTCTTCACCGCCGGCGCAAATGCCTTGGATATAAATAAAAAAGAACGGGATGAGCTCAAAGAACGGGTGGTATTACAATTACGCATGTTGGCAAAAGGCGCCGATTACACCGCCCAAAAAGAAAAAGGAAAAATCTGACCGCACTTTGCACGGAAAAGGCGGGCTTATTACAACAAACCCGCCTGATTATACTTGTTGCCGCATCAGAATGCCGTTTTATATACTTCCAGAATCTCCGCCGCACTGCACTCGCGCGGATTACCGCCGGTACACACATCATTAAACGCATCCACCGATAATGCCGGCAAATCTTCCTCTTTCACCCCAATCTGCGACAGTTTTTGCGGAATACCGACATCTATCGCCAACTGCTTCACCGCCGCCACCGCGGCATTACGATATTGCTCCGGACTCATACGATCAACCTCAGGTACGCCCATCACTCGTGCGATTTCGCGATATTTCTCGCCGGTGTAATCTTTATTAAACGCCATCACATAAGGCAGCAATACGGCATTTGCAATACCGTGTGGTGTATCATAATAAGCGGACAGCGGATGCGCCATACTGTGTACCACGCCCAGCCCGACATTAGAAAAGCCCATGCCCGCCATATATTGCCCCAGCGCCATATCCTCGCGCCCTTTCGGCTCATTTGCCACTGCCGCACGCAACGAACGGGAAATTAATTCTATCGCCTTCAAATGCAGCGTATCGGTTAACTCCCACGCAGCTTTCGTAATATATCCTTCAATGGCATGAGTTAACGCATCCATACCGGTTGCCGCAGTCAACCCTTTCGGCATACTGGACATCATCTCGGGATCGACAATCGCAACCACCGGAATATCGTGCACATCAACGCATACAAATTTGCGTTTTTTCGCTTCATCGGTAATCACATAGTTAATGGTGACTTCCGCCGCCGTTCCCGCTGTCGTCGCCACGGCAATAATCGGCACACTTTTATATTTCGTCGGTGCCACGCCTTCTAGCGACAACACGTCGGCAAACTGCGGGTTATTAATAATAATCCCGATGGCCTTGGCACTGTCAATCGGCGATCCGCCGCCGATAGCAATTAAATAATCCGCGCCAATCTGTTTAAAACGTTCAACGCCGCGCTTGACCACCGCCACACTCGGATTGGCTTTCACTTCATCAAATACTTCATAAGCCAATCCCGCGTCATCTAAAAGTGCGGTCACTTTTTTCGCGACATTGAATTTCACCAAATCTTTATCAGTAACCACTAAGGCTTTTTTAAATCCGCGCGCTTGCGCTTCCACCACCACATTTTCCACTGCACCTTTTCCGTGGTAGCTGGTTTCATTCAAAATCATTCTGTTTGCCATTGTACTCCTCCGTATCAATATTAATCATGTTCTGGAATGTGATTCGCACCGTTGCGTTATTCTGCAAACGGCGTTACGCCTTTTTTAATGATAATATTGCCATATTTCGCCGTTTCGCCGGTAATCACAACAGCATAGGCTTGCTGCGCGCGTTCGTAAAACATAAAACGGTCAATCCGCTCCAAATTAGGTACATTTCCGACCGCACTTTTAATCGCCGCCAGATAGCGCGCCTCCACATCCGGATCGAGCGAATCACCGGCAACCGGCTGCATCATCACCAACGGTGCGCCGACATAGCTGTCGAACTCAAATAACGGCGCAATGGCTTTCAGCAAAATATCCACCGCGACCCCATCGGCTCGAATCACTGTAGAATGCAAACGATGTGCTGGAAAATGAGCATCAGACAGCACCAACTCATCACCATGCCCCATTTCGGCCAGCACTTTTAACAATTGCGGCGAAATCGCCGGATGAATACCTTTTAACATAACAACTCCTTATTTCATTTGCCTGATAACCAATTCATTTGCCTAGGGTTATTTTTTCACAAAAAAACAGCGAGAATAGCATTTTTGCTAATTTAGCTTCTTTTCGTGAGAGAGATCACAAGAAAAAAGACTATGACAGTGACAAAAATGCCCGTTTTATGCAATAAAACAACAAAACAGGCAATTCAAACAGGCGATTAATTATTTGATGGAAATAAGAACATCGTGATTTTTACAATAATTCTGCAATTCCTCGGTAGTTTCACGTTCTGTAAACAAAATATCAATCTGCGACAAATCAGCCAATTTAATTAAATGTTTACGTTCAAACTTAGAGCTGTCCAGCAATAAAAATTTCTGCCCGGACGCATCCATCATCTTACGCTTAACCGACGCATTCAATTCATTGGATTCCCAAATAGAACCACTGCTGTCGATGCCCGTGCAGGAAAACAGGCAAATATCAATATGCAATCGTTGCAACAACTGCTCGGACAGCGGCCCGTAAAAGGCGTCATATTTACTTGAATAAACACCGCCAGTAGCAATTGTGGTAACATTGGGTTTATTGACTAATGCAGCAATATTATGCATCGAATTAGTAACGATTGTGCAGGGAATATCGGGAATAAGCTGGGTAAAATGCCAACTAGTAGAACTGGCGTCCAAACCGATAACTGCCCCCTCAAACACATATTCCGCCGCGCGCGTTGCAATAGCACGTTTAGCATCATAATTGGCACGCTGACGCACCTGAAAAGAACTCCCGACATCTTTTGACTGGCAACTCACCGCACCACCGTGCACTCGGTAAACCAATCCCCGTTCTTCCAATCCGTTTAAATCCCGCCGAATGGTTTCCACCGACACCTCAAACCGCCGCGCCAGTTCATCCACTTTCACCTTACCCGACGTATTTACAACATGTAAAATCAAATCTGCTCTGGTTTGCATCTTTACTCCCCAAAACGGTCAAAACAGTCAGATAAAAATTATATGCCTTATTGTAGCGTAAAGCAAAATGGTAGTATTAATACAATATCGTTTGCCCATCATTTCTAAACTCATCCGGCAACGGCTGATCCGACACCACCAAATCAAATTGTTTCAGCTCGCCGATATATGCTTGTCGCACTTTATGCAGCTTAGAGTGGTCGAACACCAAAATCGCCTGCTGTGTTTTCGCCATAGCATGAGTTTTAATGCGCGCTTCATCAAAATTAAAGCAGGTTACGCCTTGTCTGGCATCCACGCCGGCGGCGGAAATAAAGGCTTTACCGGTACAAACCGACTCCAGCTCGGCGGACAAACGCACTGGCGCAAAACAGGAATTATGGCGCGTATAATGCCCGCCACACAAAATCACCTCACAATTCGGCTTATCCTGTAACGCCATAAACACATTCAGTGAATAGCAAAGTGCGGTGAATTTTATCCCGTTATCTATTTGCGAAGCGATGAACGGAATGGTGGAGCCGCAATCGAAAAAAACCACATCGCCTTCCTGCACCAGCGGAGCCGCCAGTGAGCCAATGTGCATTTTGGGCGCGATATTGCGGGTTTGCTGTTCGGCGATAAAATACCGTTTATCGGTATTCTGGCTGGGATTGGCGACAATATACCCGCCCAACAGCACCACCGGACCCGTATTATGAGTTAAATCGCGTCGGATGGTCATTTCCGACACATTCAGAATTTCCGCTGCGTCACGCAGATGAATTTTATCCATTTGTTTCAGCAAAAACGCCAGTTTCTGTACGCGCGGGCTGAGTGTGTTATCCATACGGGTAAACCCTTGAATTGATTAATATTGGCTGTCAGTATCGCCTAATCCATGGATAATCGCAATCCCTGCGCTGGCGCCGATGCGGGTAGCGCCGGCTTTAATCATCGCCAGCGCGGTTTGGGTATCGCGGATACCGCCGGAGGCTTTAACGCCAATATCACCAACGGTTTGTTTCATCAACGCGACATCTTCAACCGTCGCACCACCCTTATTGAAGCCGGTGGAGGTCTTGACGAACGCTACATTTAACCCTTTGCAGATTTCGCAGGCTTGCACGATTTCCGCCTTGGTTAGCAAACAGGTTTCCAAAATCACTTTTAACGGCGTGCCAGCACAGGCGTTCAGCACCGCTTGAATATCTTCTTTAACTGCCTGCCACTGATTGGATTTTATCAATCCTACATTAATCACCATGTCAATTTCATTCGCCCCGGCGTGAATTGCCTCTTTCGCTTCAAAGGCTTTGACAGAACTCAAATTCGCGCCCAGCGGAAAACCGACCACTGTGCAGATTTTCACATTCGTATTAGCAAGCTGGCGTTTTGCCAACGGAATATAAGCCGAATTAATACACACCGAGAAAAAACCGTGCTCAATGGCTTCATTACAGAGCCGAATAATGTCCTGCTGTGTTTTTTCAGCGGTAAGTGCGGTGTGATCGATGTATTTTGCAATGTCATGTGCGTGCATGTTGATAACCTCTTGTTAGGGTGGAAAAGAAAATAAGCTCTTTTTTATCATACCGGAAAAAAAGATAAAAACTGTGATCGATGTAACTTTTTTCACATTTTATTTATTATAGACTTTAAAGCAAATATTTTGTTATAAAAAAAACATCAACAACTAAGGAGAACATCATGGATATTGCCGTTATCGGTTCAAATATGGTCGACCTCATCACCTACATTGAGACGATGCCTAAAATGGGTGAAACCATTGAAGCGCCAAGTTTTCACATGGGATGCGGAGGAAAAGGCGCAAATCAAGCGATCGCCGCCGCTAAATTGGGCGCTTCGGTTATGATGCTGACAAAAGTCGGTGACGATATATTTGCAGAAAATACTATCCGAAATTTCCAGCACTTCGGGGTAAATACAGACTATGTAGACACAGTACCAGCAGTATCCAGCGGTGTAGCACCTATATTTGTCGACAAATCCTCACAAAACAGAATACTCATCATTAAAGGCGCTAATGCTCATCTCAAACCAAATGACATAGATCGTGCGCAAACCCGCTTAAAAGAATGCAAACTTATTATTCTGCAATTGGAAATCCCTTTAGAGACAGTTTACTATGCCATTGATTTCGCTAATGCGCACCAAATTCCCGTTATTTTGAACCCTGCGCCGGCAAGTAAAAATCTTGATCTCAATTATGCCTGCAAATGCGATTTCTTTATGCCAAACGAAACCGAACTTGAAATTCTAACCGGATTACCCGTAGACACAATGGATCAGATTCAAATCGCGGCTAATACATTACTAGAAAAAGGGCTAAAAAATCTTATCGTCACATTGGGCAGTAAAGGTTCTGTGTGGCTGCATGACAACAATACAACATATATTGAACCGTACAAAGTAAATGCAATAGATACAAGTGGCGCCGGCGATGCCTTTATCGGTTGCTTCGCACATTATTACATCACCACAGGAGACATTCCGCGGTCAATGCAAATGGCTTCCTTATTCGCCGCTTATAGCGTCACGGGACAAGGCACGCAATCATCTTATCCAAACAAAGAGCAATTCGAGCAATTTATACAAACTTCTATCAAATAAGGAGCGCCTCTATGAAAAACATACAACAAATGCCAGATGGCTATCTCAATAGAACACCGCTTTTTCAGTTTATTTTACTATCCTGCTTATTTCCATTATGGGGAGCGGCTGCGAGCTTAAATGATATTTTAATCACACAATTTAAAAGTGTATTTACACTCAGCGATTTTGCTAGTGCCCTTGTGCAAAGTGCATTCTATGGCGGATACTTCTTAATTGCTATACCTGCTTCTTTGGTAATCAAAAAAACTAGCTATAAGATAGCGATTCTAATCGGTCTAACATTATATATTGTCGGTTGTTCGATGTTCTATCCGGCATCTCATATGGCAACTTATACTATGTTCCTAGCCGCTATTTTTTCAATTGCTATCGGCCTCAGTTTTCTAGAAACTGCCGCCAATACCTATAGTTCAATGATCGGCCATAAAGATTACGCCACATTGCGCTTAAACATCAGCCAGACCTTCTATCCTGTCGGTGCTATCGCCGGTATCTTACTGGGTAAATATCTCATTTTTCAGGAAGGCGCCAGCCTGCATGAACAAATGGCAAACATGACTCCCGAACAAATACATAACTTTAAACTTGCGATGCTGGAACACACATTACAGCCTTACAAATATTTAATCTTCATTTTAATTGCCGTAACCGTCTTATTTTTAATCACTCAATTTCCAAAATGCAAAATCATAAATGCGGATAATCCTCAGACCCAAGTGAAGTTTACCGATACCTTAAAATATCTAGCTCAAAATACGGCATTTAAAAAAGGTATTATCGCTCAGTTTTTGTATGTCGGCATGCAAGTTGCAGTATGGTCTTTTACTATTCGCCTAGCATTAAACTTGAGCGATATGAACGAACGCGGTGCATCGAATTTTATGGTATACAGCTTTATCGGCTTTTTCATTGGTAAATTCGTCGCAAACTTCCTGATGACAAAATTTAAATCCGATATGGTATTGATGTGGTATTCCGTTTTAGGTGTCGTCACCTTGGGATATACCGCGCTCGTGCATGATTTCTCTGCCGTTTATGCGGCAATTTTCGCCAGTGTATTATTCGGTCCTTGCTGGGCAACGATTTATGCATCAGTTCTAGGAACCGTCGAGCAGGAACACCGTGAGGTCGCCGGTGCTGTCGTAGTAATGTCGATTATCGGTGCTGCCGTCGTTCCGGCAATTCACGGTTACGTATCGGATAGTTTAGGATCGTTACAACTTGCCTTTATCGTGCCACTATTTTGTTTTGCCTACGTAGGCTACTACTTCTTCGATAAAATCAGAAATAGCAAATAAGGAGACAACATGAAAAGCTATATTTATTTATACAAAGCGCTGTTTTCCGCTAACGAACAGCTGATTTTCCAAAATGAAAAAATAAGTGCGGTCGGTTTTAAATATAATTCGGGAATTGAAGCCGTTAGATTAATCAACAGTAAAGGCTTTATTACGGTTCTTCCGTTTTATGGACAAATCATTTGGGAAGCCAAATTCAACAACCATGATCTTAAAATGAAAAACATGTTCAACGAACCAAAACCGGGAACAACTATTATTGATACGTACGGGTGCTTTGCTTTTCATTCTGGGTTACTCTGCAACGGTTGTCCGAGTCCAGAGGATAATCATCCATTACACGGAGAGATGCCTTGTGCGGCAATGGATCAGGCATGGCTGGTTATTGACGATGAATCGGTAGGGGTAGGCGGACAATTTGAATATGTAAAAGGTTTCGGTGATCATTATTCGGCAAAACCGGAAGTAGTACTACATGCTGACAGTAGTCTATTTGACATAAAAATGCAGGTTACCAATCTGGCGAGTGTCGAAATGCCGTTACAGTATATGTGCCACATGAACTACTGTTACGAACACGGCGCTACATTTAGCCAAAACATTCCCGATCAGCTCATTGAATTGCGTAACACTATTCCGGCACATGTAAAACCGACCCCGAAATGGTTAAACTTCAATGAGCAAATCAAGCAAGGCAAGTACCAACTAACCGCGCTAGATAACGATCTCATGTATAATCCAGAAATCGTATTTTTCATGGATAATCTGCGCCAATATCAACAAAACTTAGAATTTCGCATGTATTCGCCGCAAGGGCATACCTATCTGACCAAATTCTCTTCTCAAGATTTTAACTATGCGACCAGATGGATTTTATACAACGAAGATCAACAAGTCGGCGCTTTCGTTTTACCAGCGACTTGCCGCCCGGAAGGTTATTTAGCGGCTAAAAAAAATGGCTCACTTATTATGATGCAACCACATGAAACCAGAATCTTTTCTGTCACTACTGGTATAGAATAATTTTTCACCACTCATCTCCTCGGGATTTTGCCGCCCCGGGGATTTTTTATTACCTTTCCCGGGTAAAATCCTTTAAAATAACCTTACTATCGACACTCAACAGAGGGCAACATTATGATTATCGTAACAGGCGGCGCCGGTTTTATCGGCAGTAATATCGTGAAAGCGTTAAACGATCTCGGACGTCGGGATATTTTGGTGGTGGATAATTTAAAAGACGGAACGAAATTCGTTAATTTGGTAGATTTGGATATTGCGGATTATTGTGACAAAGAAGATTTTATCGCATCGGTACTTGCCGGCGACGAGCTGGGCAAAGTCGATGCGATATTCCATCAGGGCGCCTGTTCCGCCACTACTGAGTGGGACGGTAAATACATTATGCAGAACAATTACGAATATTCAAAAGAACTGCTGCATTATTGTTTGGAACGCGACATTCCGTTTTTCTACGCCTCCAGTGCCGCGACCTATGGTGACAAAACCGACTTTATTGAAGAGCGTCCGTTTGAAGGGCCGTTAAACGTATATGGCTATTCTAAATTCCTGTTTGACGAATATGTCCGCCGGATTCTGCCGCAAGCCAAATCACCGGTGTGCGGACTTAAATATTTCAACGTATATGGTCCACGCGAACAGCATAAAGGCAGTATGGCAAGCGTTGCGTTTCACTTAAATAATCAAATTCGACAGGGTGAAAACCCGAAACTTTTCGCCGGCAGCGAACATTTTCTGCGTGATTTCGTATATGTCAGCGATGTGGCGCAGGTGAACATTTGGTGTTGGCAACACGGCATTTCCGGCATTTACAACTGCGGTACCGGCAAAGCGGAAAGTTTTGAGGAAGTAGCCAAAGCGGTATTGAACTTCCACGGCAAAGGTCGGATTGAAACCATTCCGTTCCCGGATCATTTAAAAGCCCGTTATCAAACATATACGCAAGCCAACCTGTCTAAGCTGCGTGCTGCCGGTTATGACGCGCCGTTTAAAAGCGTCGCCGAAGGGGTGACCGAATATATGGCGTGGCTGAACCGTAAATAATCCGCAGGAGCTTCAATACCCTTGCGCCGTAACAACGCCGCGACGCCATTTACCGTACGCGGCGTAATAATCGAGTCTCCACAATCGCTAAACGGACAACTATGAATATTTTAATCATCGGCCCGTCTTGGGTCGGCGATATGATGATGTCGCACAGCCTTTATCAAACTCTGAAACGGCAATATCCCGCTTGCACCATTGACGTATTGGCGCCGGACTGGTGCAAGCCGCTGTTGACACGTATGCCGGAAGTGCGTAATGTGCTGAGTATGCCGGTCGGGCATGGCACATTCGGTTTGCTTACGCGTTATCGCATTGGGAAATCACTGCGTAATCAATATGATATGGCAATCGTGCTACCGAATTCTCTGAAATCCGCCTTTATTCCGCTATTTGCCAACATCCCCGTGCGGCGCGGCTGGAAAGGCGAAAGTCGTTATCTTTTTTTAAACGATTTGCGCTGCAATAAAGGCGACTACCCGATGATGGTGCAGCGTTATGTGGCGCTGGGCTATGCCAAAAATACCGTCCCCGCCGCTGACACATTGCCGCTGCCAACACCGTATTTAACGGCAACACAAAGTGCGGTCGAAAAAACAAAAGTATCTTTCGCCGCCCAACTGGCACAGGCGAAAAATCGTCCGGCGATCGGTTTCTGTCCCGGTGCAGAATTCGGTCCGGCGAAGCGCTGGCCGCATTATCATTACGCCGCGCTGGCAAAACGGCTAATTGAACGCGGCTATGCCGTTCGATTATTCGGTTCAGCCAAAGATCATGCGGCAGGCGAACAAATTCGTTTAATGTTGCCGGCAGAATTACAACGCTATTGTCTTAATCTCGCCGGGCAAACCAGTCTGAATCAGGCGGTAGATTTAATCAGCGACTGCCATGCGGTTGTCAGCAACGACAGCGGTTTAATGCATATCGCCGCTGCATTAAAACGCCCGTTAATTGCCCTTTACGGTCCAACCAGCCCGCAATACACGCCGCCGTTATCGGATCAGGCGGTGATTATCCGTTTAATTCAAGGTGGCTTGATTAAAGTGCGCAAAAGCCATGACAGCGCAGAAGGCTATCATCAAAGCCTGATTGATATTACACCGGCAATGGTCATGGAAAAACTGGAATCCCTGCTCGCGGCATGAAAGTATTGATTATCAAAACCTCCTCCATGGGCGATATTCTGCACACCTTACCGGCGCTAACCGATGCCCGCAACGCACTGCCCGAGATTTGCTTTGACTGGGTGGCGGAGGAAAATTTCGCCGAAATTCCGCGCTGGCATGACGCCGTGGATCAGGTGATTCCGATTGCGCTCCGTCGTTGGCGTAAACAACCATTTTCGTGCGCCACTCGAAATCAATGGAAAAACTACCGCACTTTATTGCGTCAGAATCGTTATGATGCCGTAATCGACGCACAAGGTTTGCTAAAAAGTGCCTTTTTTGCCACCCGTCTTGCGCGCGGAGAAACATACGGCTACGACCGGCGGTGCGCGCGCGAACCCTTGGCATCGCTCTGTTATGAGCATCAATTTTATATTGATTATCAACAACATGCCGTCGAGCGGATACGCCGCTTATTTGCCTACAGCCTACATTATGAGCTGCCGCACAGCCGCGGCGATTACGGGATTGCTCACCGTTTTAAACCTGTCGGATCAAATACCCCGCCCTATATCATGTTTATCCACGCCACCACCAGAACCGATAAACACTGGCAAACGGAGGAATGGAAAAAAACAGCGCAAAAACTAACCGCACTTGGATTGCAAATTCGTTTGCCGTGGGGCAATGCGCAAGAGAAACAGCGGGCAGAACAGATCGCCGACGGAATTGAAAATGCACGGGTGCTGCCTAAACTCAGCCTAACCGCACTTGCCACGGAAATCGCTGCCGCCCGCGCAGTGATTTCCGTGGATACGGGGCTGGCACATCTCAGCGCCGCACTGGATAAACCCAATATCACGCTGTATGGTCCGACAGATCCGAAACTTATCGGCACCTACGGTAAAAATCAGTTTTATCTGCAACGGGAAAAAACTGACTTGATTAGGGCGCAGGATGTGGTTAACTTATTGCAAGACATCATAACATCGAAAGGGTATTAAGGAGTAAACATGACGACCTTGGATCTCACCCCGTTAACCAATGCAGTTAAGCGGCTGCAGGAAGGTTTAATCCGTTATTCCCAAATACGTGATGGTCTAATCCAACGCTTTGAATTTACCTATGAAATTAGTCATAAAATGCTGAAACGCTATTTAGAATTAACCTCGGCAAGTCCGACACAAGAACGACAATTAAAGGAACGCAATGCTTGATATTTCAATGCTGGATATAAAACCCGTCCATTTGCAAATCGTACGAGATATTCTGCCAAAAAACATACCGCACTATACAGTCTGGGCTTTCGGCAGTCGGGTGAAAGGCAAGGCAAAGCCTTATTCCGATCTGGATCTTGCGGTGATCGCCCCGACCCCGCTTTCCTTATCCGAACACGCCAATCTGAGTGAGGATTTTTCCGAATCAGATTTGCCTTGGCGGGTGGACATTGTGGACTGGGCGACCACCAGCGAGAACTTCCGTCGCATCATTCAACAGCAATATATCGTGCTACAAGCTCCCGCCGTACGCTAAACCTCGGCGATTTACACCGCACTTTCAATTACGGCTGATCGCCACGTAAAGCGCGCGGGAACAGTACGTTATTTTCCAAATGAACATGCTCCATAAGATCGGCGGCGAATTCATTTAACCCGCTATAAAGCGCTCGCCAAGTATTGCAGGCTTCCGCCGGCGCGGTGAAATCCGCAGTCAGTTTTTTCATCTCCTCCAGATCATTTCCCGCCTCATCATGTTCGGCTTCCATAACCGAAATCGGCGCAGCCGCCATCGGTCCTCTGCCGGCTTTAATAAGCGGAAACAGAATCTGCTCTTCTTTGCTCATGTGATTGACAAGATCTTCATAGACTTTGCGCACAATCACTGCCAGTCCTTGTGGACATTCCGGTTTATCGGCATGCACGCTTTCCACTTTTTCCGCCATCTCGATTAAACCCGGCAATTGCGAACGGTGCTTATCGTGAAAGCGCGGAATAATAAAATCAATAATCTCACCCAACGGTGCCGCGCGCCAATCTTTATCCGCCTGCGCCGGCTGCTGCGCCAACACCTCCAGTGAAGCTTCGATCACATTGATATCCAGCCCTTTTTCCGCCGCCGCTTCGTCCAAAGTCTGCTTGCCGCCGCAGCAGAAATCCAGTCCCAGTTTCAAAAACAGCGCGGTAGAACGCGGTAAGCGGGCGGCAATATCGCCCAAAGAAAGATCACGGTATGACATAAATGACTCCTGTTCAGTAGATAATTATAGTTGAGTAAATTACTAGGAAATTATATGGCCACAGAAAAAGCAGTGCCATACTTAAAAATAAGTAATCCGCTATATGTGCAGTGCCTGACGTAATCGGCCCTGATTATTCGCCAGCAGCTGCGCCGCACGCTCCCGCGGCAGACCGCTCAGGATCATCATAATCGCCAGTTTGGCATGATTATCGGCCGCTTGTAACGCACGCTCCGCGGTGTCTTCCGCACATTCCGTCGCCTGCATCACAATCCGCAGCGCACGGGCTTTCAGCTTTTGATTGCTGGCTTGTACGTCCACCATTAAATTTTGATAGCATTTGCCAAGCAATACCATGCTGGCGGTACTCAGCATATTCAACACCAATTTCTGTGCGGTACCGGACTTCATTCGGCTGGAGCCGGTCAGCACTTCGGCGCCGACCAGTGTTTCAATGGCAACGTCAGCGATTTTCGCCATGGAAGATTGCGGGTTGCTGACCAGCGCAATCGTGATCGCACCGGTTTTTTTGGCATATTCCAAAGCGCCGATCACATAAGGCGTCCGTCCGCTGGCAGCAATGCCGACTAATATGTCGGCAGCGGAAAAATTAATGCGCTGTAAATCCTCCTGCGCGCTCTGCGGATTGTCCTCCGCGCCCTCAACGGGATAACGCAACGCACGTTCGCCGCCAGCGATAATGCCTTTCACCATGTCTGCCGACACCCCGAAAGTCGGCGAGCATTCCGAGGCATCCAGTACGCCTAATCGACCGC
Organism: Necropsobacter massiliensis; assembly: GCF_000827595.2. Classification (GTDB taxonomy): domain Bacteria; phylum Pseudomonadota; class Gammaproteobacteria; order Enterobacterales; family Pasteurellaceae; genus Necropsobacter; species Necropsobacter massiliensis. Next base: position 21,908 of record NZ_LN776181.1, read on the forward strand.
TGGTGCCAGCGCCGATATACACCAAACGACCGCCGCAGCGAAAGGCAGTCACAATGTGATCCACCGCCAGCGCGATTTGCGGCAATACCCGCTCGATTGCCGCCGGCACCTGTTTATCCTCTTGATTCATCAGTGTAACCAACGCCAGCGGCGACAGGCTATCTAAGGTCATAGAATGCGGATTACGCTGTTCGGTGAGCAGCTGTTCAAGGGTCGCTAAAAGATTCTGTTCTGTCATTATACTCGTCGCTTAATCTCTGTAAAAAATGATCAACATGGCGAAAAAACTGCGCCTAAACCGACCGCACTTTGCGCGCCGGTCACACTTGGCAAATTGCCGGTTAAGCCATTGATGCGCCGATAGGCCAGCCATGCAAACGCGGCGGCTTCCACATAATCTGCATCCAAACCGTAATCACCGGTTGTGACCACCGTCCAGTCGGGCAGTACCTCGGCAAAACGCGCCATTAATAGCGGATTTTTTGCTCCGCCGCCGCACACCAGCAGCAGGCACGGCAACGCGGTCCGACGACCAATCGCCAATAACGAGGGCAAGCTGCTTTGCACGGTAAACTCAAGCAAAGTTGCCTGTACATCGCAAGGCGCAAGTGCGGTATGTTTTTGCAACTTTTTCGCCAGCCAGTCCATATTAAATAACTCGCGTCCGGTACTTTTCGGCGCCGGCAAAGCAAGATAGGGCTCATCCAGCAAATCGCTCAGCAGCGCATGGTTCACCCGCCCGCTACTCGCCCATGTGGCATTTTCATCATAGGCTTTACCCAGATGTTTTTCAATCCAACCGTCCATTAGCGCATTACCTACTCCGGTGTCATAACCGCTCACTGGTTGATTGGGTATCAATACTGAAATATTGCTGATGCCGCCGATATTCAGCACCACCGTTACCCGCTGCGGCGCACTGAATACCCCCTGATGAAAAGCCGGCACCAACGGCGCGCCCTGCCCGCCGTAAGCTATATCTTTGCGGCGAAAATCGCCGATGACCGTGATGCCGGTCTTTGCCGCCAGCAAATTCATATCACCGATTTGCATGCTGAACGGATACTTCCCCTGCGGCGCATGCCAGACGGTTTGCCCGTGGCAGCCAATCGCTCGGATCGCCGATGCGCATAGCCCCTGAGCATGCAAGAATTGATTAACACAGTCTGCATACAACAGCGCCAAACGGTGATCAAGTTTGCCGAGCTGGGCTAACGACGTTTCGCCCGTAGCTAAAAGTGCGGTCAGTTTTTCCCGTATTTCCGACGGCATCGGGGTGAAATCCGTCGCTGCAAGTCGCGGCGGTTCGGTGCTGAAATCCATTAACGCCAGATCCACGCCGTCCAAACTGGTGCCGGACATAATGCCGAGATAATAATTACTATCCATGAGATTGCTCTTAGTTTGTGTCGATTAAAGCAGTTGATAATTTTATTTCACGCTATTCTATTATAGAATAACCCTGATTTTTTAGCGTAAAAGAGAATTTCTATGAAAAAACTGAGCGTTGTTATCCTTGCCGCCGGCAAAGGCACCCGGATGTATTCCGATTTGCCGAAAGTATTGCACAAAATCGCCGGCAAACCGATGGTCAAACATGTGATTGATACCGCAAAAAACCTACATGCCGAGCATATCCATTTGATTTATGGACATGGCGGCGATGTCATGCAGACGCAATTGCGCGACGAACCGGTCAATTGGGTTTTGCAGACCGAACAGCTCGGCACCGGACATGCGATGCAGCAGGCGGCGCCGTTTTTTGAAGACGACGAAAATATTCTGATGCTGTACGGCGACGGTCCGCTGATTACGCCGCAAACGCTGCAAAAACTGATCGCCGCCAAGCCCGAAGGCGGGATTGCGCTGTTAACGGTGAATCTGGATGAGCCTACCGGCTACGGGCGGGTTATCCGCCGCGACGGCAGTGTGGTCGCTATTGCGGAACAAAAAGATGCGTCGCCCGAGCAGCTGAAAATTACTGAAGTGAACACCGGCGTTATGGTGTCCGACGGCGCAAGTTTCAAAAAATGGCTGGCGCGTTTAACTAACAATAATGCGCAAGGCGAATACTATATGACCGATGTTATCCAACTTGCGAATCAGGATGGCTGCCAAGTGGCGGCGGTACAAGCCACCGATGCCATGGAAGTGGAAGGCGCCAACAACCGCCTGCAACTGGCAACGTTAGAACGCTATTACCAACGTAAGCAGGCGGAAAAATTATTGCTTGCCGGGGTGATGCTGACGGATCCGGCGCGTTTTGATCTGCGCGGTGAGTTGATCCACGGTAAAGATGTGGAAATTGATGTAAACGTGATTATTGAGGGCAAAGTCGTCCTCGGCAATCGTGTGCGTATCGGCGCAGGCTGCGTGCTGAAAAACTGTGAAATCGGCGACGATGTGGAAATCAAACCGTATTCCGTATTCGAAGATTCGGTTGTCGGTCAGGGGGCGCAAATCGGTCCATTCTCCCGCTTGCGACCGGGCGCCGAACTGGCAGCAGATACCCATGTGGGGAATTTCGTCGAAATCAAAAAATCCCGCGTCGGTCAGGGTTCCAAAGTCAATCATTTAACCTATGTGGGTGATGCGGAAATCGGACGCGACTGTAATATCGGCGCCGGCGTTATCACCTGTAACTATGACGGCGCCAACAAATTCAAAACGCTAATCGGCGATAATGTTTTTGTCGGCTCCGACGTACAATTGGTCGCGCCGGTCAATGTGGCAAACGGCGCTACCATCGGCGCCGGTTCCACCATTACCCGAGACATCGCAGAAGGCGAGCTAGTAATGACCCGCGTGCCACAGCGCCATATTCAAGGCTGGCAGCGTCCGAGCAAGAAAAAATAGCCTATTGGTATTTCAACACCGCATTAAAAGTGCGGTGTTTTTTTGCGCTATTTTCCGTCACAATGACATTTTTTTGCGCGTTGCCAACAATTTCCGCTACAATCATTGTTCATTTTAGCTATAACAAGGAAAATTTATGACTGCTGAGAATAGCGCCGCACAAGGCGCAACGACAATAGACATTCAGGCGCAAACCGCCGAGCTGATCAATAAAGTGCAAACGCTGGATATGCACGCATTATTAAACGACTACATTATTCCCTACGGCACCAAGCTCCTGCTGGCGGTGGTTATTTACCTTGTCGGTAAAATACTGGCGCGGTTTTTAAGTCGCCTGCTGGGTAAAGCGGCGTTTCATTCCACCAAAGACGAAATGCTGCAAGGGTTCGTTCGCTCGATCAGCTATTTTCTCTTCCTGCTGATTGTGGTTATCGCCGCCTTATCGCAGCTTGGCATTAATACCACCTCGCTGGTCGCCTTAATCGGTGCGGCAGGTTTGGCTATCGGTCTGGCATTACAGAATTCACTGCAAAATTTTGCCGCCGGCGTGATGATTTTAATTTTTAAACCGTTCCGTAAAGGCGATTTTATCGAAACCGGCGGCATTTCCGGTTCGGTGGAACAAATCGGTTTGCTGGTGCTGGAATTGCGCACCGGCGATAACAAAACCGTACTGGTGCCCAACGGCAAAGTGTTCGGCGACAGTATTACCAATTATTCCAGCAACCCGACTCGCCGTATTGATTTTGTGTTTGATATTGCTTATGAAGCGGATATTGCGCAGGCAAAAGCCATCGTCGCCGATTGTCTGCAAGCCGACGAACGCATTCTGAAAGCGCCGCAGCCGACCATTGCCGTCAGCGCCCTCACCGCCAACAGCGTGCAGTTGATCGTGCGCCCGTGGGTCAATACCGCCGATTACTGGGCGGTACAGTTTAACATTACCGAAAAAGTCAAGTTGGCTTTTGATGCAGCTGGTATCGCGATTCCATACAATCAGTTGGATATTCACCTCTCCGACGGTACATCGCTTGCAATGAATAAAAAATAGTCAAGCACGCACCAAAGTGCGGTCGGTTTTTCACCAGAAAAGATGAATAAAAATCTGCACCTTAATGGGTTGGTTGTTTAGTCCAACTTTTGAGGTGCAGATCATATCCCCATCATGCGGTGGGGATAAATTAAAACGTTAATTCCAGCCCCAATTCCTGTAACAATCCCTGTTCGGTGAGCAATTCGTTTTTTATCAGCGGATTGCGCGCCAAATAACCGGGGGCAAAATCCAGCTGCCAGCGGTTCAAAGTGCGGTCGGTTTTCAGACCAATTTGCTCAGTGGTTTCCGTCGCCTGACGAGATTTATTCAAAATCACCGCTAAACGCAGTAAACGCACCAGCACCAGTACGTCCTGTTCCGTATAACGAGCGAATTTGGCGAACTCCGTCGGTTTAAAAGCATTGATCTGATAACGTACCAGCGTTGCCAGTAAACGCTGTTGTTCTTTGTCAAAGCCCGGCAATTCGACATTCTGTAAAATATAAGCGGAATGTTTTTGCAACCCTTTATGATTGATCACGATGCCGACCTCATGTAGCCGCGCCGCCCAGAGCAGAATTTCTTTCATCTCATCTGCACATTTAATCTGCTGCCACGCATTGTAGCGCTCACATAACAACAGCGCGCTGTTATACACTCGCTCCGATTGTGCCCGATCCAGATTAAATTGTTCCGCCAGCCCTGAGGCGGTGCGCTGGCGAATATCGCTGACCTGAAAATTCTGTTCCAGACTATACATCACGCCTTCACGCAGGGCGCCGTCGGAATAGCGCATGGTCTGAATGGCGAAGGTTTCGAATACCGCGCTTAAAATCGCCAATCCGGGCACAAACACATCCGCCCGATCGTCGTTTAAACCGGGTAGGCGCAACGCATCAAAATGAGAAACCCGTAGCACTTTTTCCGTCAGCTGCGCCAGACGTTGGGCGGTGATTACGCCGTTCGGATCACAATTTGCCATAATCACCTGATAAACGGTTTTGATGGTTCCCGATGAGCCCAGCACCGCTTGCCAGCCCAGATTACGGTATTCAAACGCTAGATCCTCAATTTTATTCAGCGCACTTTGTTTTGCCCGCTGAAAATTTTCCGCCGAAATTTCGCCTTTAGGGAAGAATTTCTTAGCGAAGCTGACGCAGCCCATGTGCCGGCTTTCGGCAATAAGCGGCGTGAAGTTATCGCCGATGATCATTTCTGTAGAACCGCCGCCGATATCCACTACAAATTTACGCCCGGTTTCCGGCTGGGTGTGGGAAACGCCAGCATAAATGGTCTTTGCTTCGGTTTGTCCGGTGATAATATTGATAGGATAAGGGAAAACCTGTCCGGCTTGGTATAAAAATTCGTCTTTATTGACCGCACTGCGCAATGTATAGGTACCCACCACATTGACATTTTCGGGCTTAAACCCCTGCAATCGCTCAGCAAACAGCGCCAAACAATTGACCCCACGGGTAATTGCCGCTTGGCTTAGTACATTGTGTTCATCCAACCCTTCTGCTAACTGAACCTTTTGTTTTAAGCGCGACAATACCTGAATCGAGCCATTGATAATGCGTGCCACAATCATATGAAAACTGTTGGAACCCAAATCAATCGCCGCAATTTCACGTACTTCACCGCGATGATGGGCAAATGCCGTGGCTTTCGCAATTAAATTTTCGTTATTCATAAGACTGCCTAAAATTCAAACTGGTAAAGAAGATCCACCGCCTGATTCACACCGGAAACCGATTGTAAATACAGCTGCGACATGAGCTTATAACGTACCGTAAACTCTGCCAATCCGTCAAATACGCCGACGCCGTATTTCACCTGCAAACGCGGCGTAATATTGCCGCTGACCACCACTTTCGAGCTGTCACCGACGCCTTGCGTACCCAAATTGAGATCCTGAATACCGAACGCCTCGCCAATACCGCCGACCAGCTTACCGCTTTTCGCCAGCCCCATACCAAGCAGTGCCACGCCGATAGAACCGCCAGAACCGCTTTCACCGCTATTTTCTAGCGAGCGACCGGTCAACAAATAAGACAATGCCTGATCCTGCGACATTGCCGGTTCAGAAAACACCGTCACCGTCGGCGCATCGGCAATCCCGACCACTTTGACGCCAGCAGTCACGCTGCTGTTTTCCATTGCAGTCGGATTGCGAATCGCCTCAATATTCAACATCGGCTGCGACGGCATACCGGAAAAGCTAATTTGACCTTTTCGAATAAGCAGATCCTGTCCGAAAGAGGCATATCGCCCGTTTTTCAGATTAATCTGCCCGAATAGCCCCAGCTTTCCTTTGTCTTGCTGTACCGAGAGCAGACCATCCAAATTCGTATTCAGCCCATAAGCATTTAAATTCACATCATCGCCGATCTGAATTTTCAGATCGGAACGGATCAACATACCGCTTTGTGTTTGCGCATTCAGCTGTTTGCCGACGATTTTATCCTTGGTTTTATCCGGTCCGTCCAGAATCACTTCATCATCGCTGACCGAAACCGCACTGTCCGGCAGGTTCTCAATGGCAATTCTGGCCCACGGAATATCCACCAACCCGGACAATTCAAGCAGTTTCGGTGTTGCTTTCATTTCCACATCCGGGCTGACTACCAGTTTTGCCATCGACGGAATATTCAGCTTAAACCGATCCGCTTTGGCATGAACGCGGGTTTCCCATTGCGCCGAATCCTTCCAACGGGCTTCGCCGTTAATATCCAACCGGCTGTCCGGCGTTTGAATGCGCCCTTGCAGGGTTGAACTTGTACCGTGGAATGCAATATCTATGCCGCTGTCTTTAATATCAAACGGCAGCGACTTCATCACTGCGCTTAACTCTTTGAGGTGCAAAGAACCGTTGATCAACGGCGCGTTTAGATTGCCGCCAAAGGTCAACGCAGCGGCAATTTCGCCGCCGACACTTTCGCCGCTGGACAGCAGCTGATTAGCCAAATTCAGATTAAGCCGATGAATATTCAATGAACCGCCGAGTGTGCGGCTGTCGGTTAAATCCTGCAATTTCAAATCGGTACTGATACTGCCCTGATTGTGAAGATTGATTTCGGATTTTACGCCGAGCTGATTATTTTGCAGCTGCGCGTCAACATTGAATTTCGGCACGTCCAATCGGAAAGTGCGGTAATCAATTTTGTGTGCCAAAGATAAATTATTGCCGTCCAGTTGAAGCGCCAGTTGCATCGGCTTATCCGTAAACCACGCGACATTACCACTGCTGTGCAGTTGCCCTTTAAGCAGCTCCTGCTCAATCAGTCGATTAACCAGTTCCAGATTCAGTTTTTTCAGCTCAAATGCAATTTCGCCGTTTGCCCCCGCATTAAAGGCCCGCGGGAAACAAAACAGAATATCCGGATTAGTCCAACAATGTGCGGACACATTCACCTGCATGGCGTTATTATCATAATTGAGGTTAATGTTTTGATCGGTTTTCCAACCGCCGACCGGCGAATGAATATTAATATTGCTCAATACCCCTTTCCAAACCTGCGAAGTGCGGTCGAAATTTCCGCTTAAATGTAAATTTGCCGATGCCGGTTCGCCCTGCGATTGCAGCTGCAAACTGTGATTTTTTTCATCGCCGCTGGCTCTCAGCGTTGCGTTGCTGATGCGCACATCGTTATAGCTCAAACCGTTCAGCGCCAATGCCATATTGCCTTGAATCAGGTTTGCCGAACTGAGGCGACCTTGCAGCGTAATATTATCCAAATTCAGATCCTGAAAACGGATACGGCTGCCAGCAAAATCTACGTTCACATTCGGTTCACGAATATTGCCGCCCAGATTCGCGCTACCTTTCAGTGAGGCGGATAACCCGGGCAATAAACCGCGTAAATCGGGCGCATTAACTGTCAGCGCCAAATCCGATTGCTCGCTTAACTCGCCTTGTAGGGCGATTTTATTGTCGCCATAATTCAGCGACAACTGCGGAATATGCAACAATTTTTCCTGATTCGCGCTCAAACTGCCGTTCAGGTTCAGCGCGCGTTGTGACAGCGAGCCCTGAATATTCAATTCTGGCACCTCAACCGACCAGCGCTCATCGCCAATCTGCCCGTTAGTCAGGATTTTGCCGGAAACCACCGCCGGCATCGCGGGTAAATACTCGCCGACGTTCATGCCAGCAAAATCCAACTCGCTTTGCCATTGCACTCCCTGCCGCCAATCTGCGTTCCCCTGCAATGTGGTGCTGCCTTTTAGCGCGTTTAGCTGAAATTTTTCTATGTGCAGATGTGACAATCCTCCGTTCAATGCCGCGTCGATTTGCGTTTTTGGCGCGCCCATACCGACAATATCGGCGTTCAACGTTGCCTGATAACGGAGTAAATCGCCGTTGACTTCCAGCGCCAGCCCCTTGATTTGCAACGGATCCGGCGCGTTTTTAGCAAACGGATACTGCACTTTTTGGCTGTCCAAATGCAGGCTAAACGGCGTTTTTTGCTCGTTCAGATTCACCTTCGCCGTCAACAGCGCTTGCGCCGCACCTTCAGTTTGAAGAGAAAGTGCGGTCTGTTTTTTTAGATTTCCTGACAGTTCAAGGCGGACTTGGCTTTCCGGTAACAAGAGCTGATTATTCTGCATGAATGGGTTAATCGCCGTCTGAATCACGAAATCCAGCGGAAAATCGCCGTTCAGCTGCATCGTTCCCTGCCCTTGCAAGGTTCCCAGCGAGCTTTCTAGCTGCAATGTTTGCAACGCCACCGCGTAGCCCGTGGCATCAGCCTGTAACTGAAGATGCGGAACGCTGATTTGCTGCACCGAATCGCCGATTTCATGGCGATATTCCCAGTTTTCGCCCTGAATATCCTGAATGTGCATATCGAACGGTAACTCCACCGAGACCAACTCCGCCAACAGCGGCGGCGTCAGGCGTTGTTCCAATTCATCCCAGTTAAGCGTGTTCTTGCTTTGCGCTTCCGGTGCGCTCTGCTCCACGGTTTTCTTCACTGCGGCTTCAACAATAGCGGCTTTACTGACCTTGGTTTCCATAGAAAGATTATCGATACGGGTCGGCAGCAAGGTAAAACCGCTGTCATTATTCAACTCCAGTGCAGTTTGAAAACGCGCCAAACCGATGAGCGTGTTATCCACCTGCACACCTACATTTTCTACCGCAACTCGACGCACAGACAGGGCAACCGGCAATGTGATACGCTGCATCGGCGTACTATTCTGCGTTTTTTCTTCTGCCGGCGGCAAGGCGGCGGTATCCACCTGAATCTGCGTACCGCTGATACTTAAATCTTCCACACAAATCTGCCCCTGCAACAAACAGCGCAGATCCAACTGCAAGCGCGCCTGTTCAATCAGGCTGTCAACGCCCTGCGACTGAAAACGGATATTATTCAGCACCAGCCCATCTTGCAGACCGCCCTCAATCCGTTCAATGGCAAGACTGTCCATCAGTTTATCCACAAGCCGAAGCGCGCCGCGTTGCCCAGCATCCGTGATGAAGGTGGCGGACAAACCAAAAACAGTGCAAAAAACTACCGCACTTACCGCGCACAATGCCCGCTTACAGCGCTTTCTGTTGCCTGTTCTACCGGCTTTATCCGTCGCGCCGTCACCGTCTTCCGCGCGCTTGTCTTTTTCTTCGATGTGCTCTGTCATGCCTGAACCTATTTATAATTCCGAACCTAATCCGATGTAAAACTGAATATTTTTGCTGTCGTCTTTATCGCGAATCGGTGTAGCGATATCCAGTTTAATCGCCCCGACCGGTGATGCCCAGCGCACACCGAAGCCGGCACCGTAACGCAACTCGGCGGCACTGAAAGAATTGGCGGCTAACCCGGTATCGGCAAAAGTCGCCAGCCACCAGCCATCATAAACTTGATATTGATATTCCAGCGAGCCGGTCACCAAACGTGAGGCACCAACTAATTTGCCAGCAGCGTCTTTGGGTGAGATTTTTTTATAACCGTAACCGCGCACACTGCGATCACCGCCAGCAAAGAATCGCAGTGCGGGCGGAATTTTATTAATATTTGCTGTATGCAGCCAGCCGATTTCGGCACGGGCAACAACGCGGTGATTTTCGGCATAAGTACGAATCCACGCGCTAGACGCCTGAATTTTGAGGAAGTTGACATCCGATAACCACAACTTCTGCCCTAAATCCAGAGTAATCCGCTGCGAATCGCCCCAAGTCGGAAACAGCCCGCCCTGCAAACGGGTTCGTGAAGCGGAGGCGGTGGGATACAGTAAGAATGTGGTATCCGATACGCTTGCTTGGGTAAAAGAATCATATCGCATGCGCAGCCCCAGAGAATGTTGCCAGCCGGTCGGACGGTTCCAGTAGCGCAGTGCGGCAAAAGTCGCTGCTGTGGTATCCGTATCATTGTCGTTTTCCCGCTCAAAACCGGTGGAAAACTCATAGTAATATTTCAGCGGATTTTTCAACAACGGCATTTTATAGGTGGCTTCCAGCGTTTGCTTAGGCGCGGATAAATACAGATTAGTATGAAAACTGTGTCCGCGGTCGTTAATCCAAGGTTTAGTCCAGCCGAATTGAAAGCGCGGTCCCACATCGGAAGAATAGCCGATCCCCACGTCCATGGCATTTTTTTTGCGCGGATACAGCAACACATCCACATCAACCACTTTTTTTTCTTCATCCAATTTCGGCTGTAACAGCACGGAGCTGAACCAGTTGGAGGAGGTATAATCGTTGGTCAGCGCCGATAAATCATTAATGGAATACGGATCACCCGGCTGAATCTGCATAATGTTACGCAGGTAATCCTCACGGATTTGCGAGCGGGCAAAGCTAAAGCGCCCAAAACGATAACGCTCACCGCTGTTGAAAATGATTTTCCACCACGCCTGATTGGTGGAGGGTTTAACTTCCAGCCGGGATTGTTCAAACTCGGCATCAAAATAACCGCGCCCCTGCGCGAGGGATTGCAGGCTGCTTTTATAGCCGTCATAAACCGAGTGATACAGCATATCGCCTTTTTTCGGCAATTTTTTATCTAACGCGCGAAAAGCCTCATCTTCTGCTGCCTGTCCGCGCAGGGTAATATCCGTCGCTTCAATGCGTACCGGCTTGCCGGCATTCACATCCGCCACCAGCAGCGGACGCTTTCCGCCCGATTGAGCCGGTTGTAACGAAAAGTCAATTTGAATATTGTAATAACCGTACACCCGCAAAGCTTTGCTGATCGCCTCGCGCACCAATTGTTGATAACGTTCGGAACCGTCGGCTTCTTCTTTATCAATCATGGCGGTATAAATATTGACGTTTTCGATCGCTTTAACGCCCTTTACTCCGATCACCTTAAGATCAACCGTATGCTCGGCCAAAGAGGGTAAACTCAGCGCGCAGCAGGCGCAAAGCACGGCAAAACGGGCCGCTAAAAACTTTTTTTTGTGATACATAAATTCCCCTAGCGAAAGTTGTCCCTAGTTTACTTTTAAGATCAAGGGTTAGCAATGCAAAGTGCGGTCGGTTTTACGATAATTTACATAAAAAAACAGCCGGTAAATCACCGGCTGCTCCCTCGGATAATCGTTATGCGCCATGATGTTTAAAATACAATACGGTGGCGGCAACGCGCGAATGCACGTTCAACTTACGCAACAGATTGCGAATATGCACTTTCACGGTTTCTTCCGAGATAAACAGCTGTCCAGCAATCCGCTTGTTAGACAAGCCTGTGGCAATCAAGCGCAACACATCCATTTCCCGGTCGGTCAGCAAATGAATCGGATCCTGCTGCGGGCGCTGTTCCAGTAATAAATCTTTAATGGAATCGCTTAAAATCACTTCACCTTGAGCAATACGCTTAATCTGCGCCAGCAGCGTATCCGGCTCCGTATCTTTCAGCAGATAGCCGTCCGCACCAGCATCAATCAGTTTGAAAATGTCGTTTTTATCGTCGGAAACGGTCAGAATCACAATTCGTGCATCGATATTTTCATCGCGCAGCGCTTTCAGCGTATCCAGCCCGGACAGCCCTTTCATATTCAAATCCAAAATAATCAAATCCGGTGCGCTACGTAACGCTAAATTAATGCCCTCGGCGCCGTTGCCGGCATCCCCGACCACTTCAAAAATCACATCCAGCTCAAGTAATTGCTTAATGCCGCGACGCATTAACGGATGATCATCAATGATGACGACTTTCATTTTATCAGACATATATCCCCCGATCATGACAATACCCGGCGACTGTGAAACGGCAAGATTTTCACCCCATCGTCACCGGATAATAATTGATAAAATTGCGGATAATTAAAATTACGTTGGACGATTTTATACGGATTATCGCCGCCGTCAAATCCCGCCGATTGATAAATGTGATTGATCTCATGAATTTTGCGCTCTTTAGAGCCTTCACAGTGCCGATAAATCTCAATTCGGTTAGCTTCGTCCAGAATATACACATTGAAAGATTTATTCGGGTTATCTTCAAAGAAAAACTGTAAAAAACCTTCGCTGGCAAAAGCATCGATTTCATAAGGATAGCGTTTCTTATTGGCCAACACCTCGGCTTCTTTTTCTTCAATGGTGCCTTGTAACGCGGTATTGAAATCCTCATTATAAATTCTGGTGTTTGTTCCTTGAATTTCCTGTAGGCTAATACCGCGCGCCTCAAAGAAAAACTGCCAGTTTCTGCCGGCAACGCGCAATAAATTGTTCTGCGGTACATCGCTGGTACCGATTTGAATACTGATACATTTATTGATTAAAGCGGTCACGATATTGCGCAGCGTGTTCTGGTAATAACGGCTGTAGCAGAACACATTGACCGACTGTGGCGATGCCGCGCCGCGATAGATTTTATTCGACAAGACTTTTAACGCCAGCAAAATGGCGTTCGGCCCTTCAAAATGCAGGGTGCGGATCTCATTCCAAACATTGCGGTAGGTCAAATCGATACTGCCGACCAAACTTTCTTCCGCCGGTCCAAAGCTGAACAGATCGCTCGGTACGATAGTAGACTTCGCCTGTTGCAGGTGCACGGTCGGATCGGATACCAGATTGATCGCCACCACCAAATTTCGGATTTCACAATTACGGTTTAGTTCCCCGTTGCTGACCGACGGCACGCTGACCGGCAACGATAAACGCAAATCGGTGACAAACCGGCGCAATGTATCTTTGCTCAGGTTCGGGCTGGAAATATGCAGTCCGGTATTGGATGTCAATAGACGGTTAAAATACGCCCAGGCAACCAGCTTGTTCAGGCTCTCGCCATATTCCACATAACGCTGCTGCTCAAATCCTTTAATATCGGGCGTTTGATTGACCATGTACCAGCCGTCTTTAAAGAATTTATTATTTTTTACCTCAATGAAGGTTAAATTTTTCTCCGATAAATCGGCGGAAATCATAGAATTCAATAAGGTGATTTTGCCCGGCAATTCTTCAAACGCGGTGTACAGCTTACGTGTCAGAATGCTGATATCCTGCGGCATAATTGAGGCGTTAACCTTATATTTGCGCGCAAACTGCACCAAATGGCGATAACTGTGCATTAAGAATTTAATCAGATTATTATAACTTTCGCGCGCACGTTTAATTTTCCAGCAGGCATGGCAATTTAATTCGGCCACCACATCTTCCGACCAGCCCCAGTCTTTCACCAGTCGGCTTAAGCGCAGAAAACGCCAGTTGGTTTCCCGCGGACTTTGTCCATATTCATTGGATTTAATATAAAAACAGCGGCGCAGAAAATCCAAGCGTTTAAATTCATTTAAACTGTTGAGATATTTGCTCGCCCGTTCCAGCATGGTCAAATAGGGATCAAAATGATGATTCAGCTCACCGCGCAACAATTGATGCTTAAATTCCTGCGCAATCAAATAGGTGTTCGGATATTCCCACGAATAGATTTCCAGCAGCAAAATTTTCAAGACGGATTTATACGGCGCATCAATACCTTTGTACAGCTGCCATAAACTCGCACCAAAATATTCATTGGCGGAAAACGCCCCCAATCCGCCGAAATCCACCCAGTCGTCCATATTGATGACTTTTGCGCGCGCCAGACGTTCTACTTCCGCCTCATAATCGGTTTCCTGCTCCACCGCCAAATGTAGCCATAGCAGAGGCTTGCCCGCCAGACGGATAACCGAGCGATAAAATTCATCCAGCAACAGCATATATTGCGCCGAACCACAATTGTCCGCGGTCAGCGGTTCCACATAACGGAAACTGCGAAACCGCTGCTGATCCATAAAATATAAATTTATCTCTACCCCAAGCCCTAATGCCCAGTGTCGTAATAAATCGGCTTTTTTAAGCAGCAGATTTTTCGCCTCAAGGGTTAAATCTTCGCGATGACATACCCAAATATCCAGATCCGAGTTCGGCGTCTGACTGACGGAAGCAATGCTGCCCATAACATACACACCCAGCATCGGCGGCAAAGTGCGGTCGGAAAATGCTTTAATTTTCGCCTCCAATGCGGCGGCCTCCGACTCAGGCAAATGTAAAAACAAATAATGATGCTGGTAGGCGGATAATTTGAAATCAGCGATCCCTGCCGGGGCATTTTCGACATAACCCGGTAAATTGATATGATTAATATTTAACAGCAAGGTAATGACTTGAAACACTTGTTGGAACTGTTCCGAGCTGCCCGATAATGCACGTTCGAAACGCAATTTATCCAAGTATTCCACTTGTTTTCTTGCACGCTTAAAATCGTAATTCAAACAATATCCTAGAAATTGGGGAAGGTTTTAACATCGCAGAAAATCACATTACATGATTGCAACAGTAAATTACCGTTCGGTAAAACGGAACCCGTTTATCTTCGGTCCTCTACTCTATCACTTGGTTCCGATGAAAGCAAAAAATTTAAATCAAAACTGACATTTTTCAGCAACAATGATAGGATAAGCCTAACATTGATAATCGGATCCGAGTTGCTATGACGACAAAAAACACGCTGAAAATCGCCACCCGACAAAGCCCGCTCGCCCTATGGCAGGCGAATTATATCAAGGATCGCCTGCTGGATTTATATCCTACGTTACAAGTGGAATTACTTCCGCTAGTGACCAAAGGCGACGTGATTTTAGACACGCCACTGGCGAAAATCGGTGGCAAAGGACTGTTCGTAAAAGAACTGGAAAACGCCTTGCTTAACGGCAGTGCAGATATCGCCGTACACTCAATGAAAGATGTCCCGATGCAATTTCCCGCCGGTTTAGGATTAAGTGTCATCTGTCAACGTGAAGACCCGCGCGACGCGTTTGTCTCCAATAACTACCGCAATCTGACCGAATTGCCCACTGGCGCAACGGTCGGAACCTCCAGTCTGCGCCGTCAATGCCAATTGAAACAGCGTCGCCCGGATCTGAACATTCGCTCCTTGCGCGGCAATGTGGGCACACGCCTGAGCAAATTGGACAACGGTGAATACGACGGCATAATCCTTGCCGCCGCCGGTTTAATTCGGTTAGGTTTATCTGAACGCATCGCTTCGTTTATCGAACCGGAAATCTCCCTGCCCGCCGCCGGACAAGGCGCAGTTGGTATCGAATGCCGGACTGAGGACAGTCGAGTACAACAATTGCTGGCGCCGCTGGCTGATCAAGCGACAACTTATTGTGTAACAGCGGAACGCGCCATGAATAATCACCTACAGGGCGGCTGTCAAGTACCTATCGGCGGCTATGCCGTCTTGCAACAAGGCGAAATCTATCTGCGCGCATTAGTCGGCGATCTGAACGGCACGGAGATCATCCGCGCAGAAGGCAAAAGTGCGGTGCAAAATGCGGAAGAATTGGGCATTGAGATCGCCGAACAACTATTACATCAAGGGGCGGATCGGATTTTACGCTCGATTTATCAGGACTGATTCGGAGGAAACTTCATGGCGGTGCTCATTACGCGCCCCGACGAACGGGGCGGACAACTGACCGAGATGCTGAATAAAGCCGGTATCGCGGCTATTCACTTGCCGCTGTTTGCCATTGAGCCAGGTACCGAGTTGAACGATTTGCCGAATAAAGTCAATCAATTAAAAAGCGGCGATTATGTTTTTGCGGTGTCCAAACATGCCGTGGATTACGCCGCTACAACCTTAAAGCATACCGGATTTCATTGGCGCAATGATTTACATTATTTTACCGTCGGTCAGCGAACCGCCGCATACTTTGCCGGTCAAAGCGAACAGTGCGTCACTTACCCTTTTCGGCAGGAAAACAGTGAAGGCCTACTAACGCTGCCAGCGATGCAAGAATTGCACGCCAAAACTATCCTGATTTTACGCGGTAACGGCGGGCGGGAATTTTTCGCAGAGCAAGCCGACGCGCGCGGTGCCGAAGTGATATACGTGGAATGTTACCGGCGTATTCCCATTATTTACAATAATGCGGAGCAAACCAGCCTGTGCAAACGCGCCGGCGTCGATACCATCGTCGCCACCAGTATGGAGATTTTAACCGCACTGATGGATTTTGTGCCCGAAAACGAACATAATTGGTTGACCGGCTGCCGGCTGATTACGGTCAGCCGAAGAATCGGTCGATTCGCCGAACAGTCCGGCTGGCAAAATGTGATCATCGCGCCGCGGGCGGATAATCAGACGTTACTACATACTTTATTGCAATCAAATTAATTGCATTTCATTTTCAATAATCATTAAGGAATAGGATATGGCTGAAAATAACGCAACAACTTCTGAGAACAATGAAGTCACGAAAACTCAGACCGCCGGTACGAATAACGAACCCCATACGCAAGCGGGTAAACAAAACGGTGAACCGAAAGCAGAGATGGCGCATGCCACAAAAGCCGAAATAAACGCGGAAAAAGCCGGTAACGCGCCGGCGAACCGCAATAACGACACCGTTGTGGTGAAAAAAGGCGGTGCCGGTTTAGCGCTGCTGGCAATCCTGATTGCCTTAGGTTTGGGCGGTGCCGGATATTATTTCGGTCAGCAACAAGTCACAGAATTTCAGCAAAAACTGACCGCACTTGAAAAGGAAGTGGATGCCAAAACGCCCGCCTCCGCTCTCGCCACACAGGATGTCGCTGAATTTGAGCAACAGCGCGCCCAACTTGCCAAACTAACCGATTCCGCCCAATCCACGGACGCCAAACTTGCTCAGCTGGAAAAAGAACTGTCCATCAAAGAACAGGCGATCGGGGCGCTGCAAACCCAGATTAATCGGCTGAATTCAGAAACCAAAGCGGAACAGCCGAACGACTGGTTGCTGTCGGAAGCGGATTTTCTGCTGAACAATGCGTTGAGAAAACTGGTGTTGGACAATGATGTGGATACCACCGTTTCCCTATTGAAAGTCGCCGACGAAACGCTGGAGAAAGTCTCTGATCCGCATGTTATGACGGTTCGCACCGCAATTAATAATGATCTGAAGCAATTGTTATCATTAAACAATGTGGATCAAAACACTATCATGCAACGCTTATCCCAGCTGGCAAATAGCGTAGATGAACTGACGGTGCTGAACATCAATTTTGACGATCCGAACGGCAACGACGGGCAACTCAGCGATTCTTGGGCGGACTGGAAAGAAAATGCGGAAAAAAGTGCCGCCTCGTTCCTCAACCACTTTATTCGCATCACACCACGAAATACCGAGGCAAAAGCGCTGCTTGCGCCAAATCAGGATATTTATTTGCGTGAAAACATCCGTCTACGCTTACAACTGGCAATTATGGCCGTGCCGCGTCAGCAAAACGGACTGTACAAACAATCCCTGGAAACTGTTGCGTCTTGGGTCAGAAGCTATTTTGACACCAATACTGAAATTGCACAAAATTTCCTGAAAGAAATCGACGAGCTGGCGGAGCAATCTATTTATGTGGATGTCCCGAACCAGCTGAGCAGCCTCAATGTGCTGGATAAACTGCTGAACAAACAGCCGCAGGAAATCCAAAAAATCGAAATTTCGGCGGATAAAGCGCTTACCGAGCAGGATGCCGCCGCGGCAAAAGACGGAAAAGAGGAAAACGCTACAACACCAAATGACGCCGACACTGCACCGGAAACTCCGGCAGCGCCTGAAGAAAACACACAACAGTAGAGGAAATAGCATCCTATGTTCAGAACACTATTTTTAATGCTGGTGTTGCTTGCCGGCTTAATTGCAGGACCTTATTTATCGGGCAAACAGGGTTATGTGCTGATCGAAACGGCATCCTATAACATCGAAATGTCCATCACCACGCTGGTCGTCTTTTTCGTCCTTGCCATGGCGCTAATTTACGCGATCGAATGGATTATCACCCGCTTCTTCCGTTTAAGCAGCGACACTTACGGCTGGTTCTCGCGGCGAAAACGAGTCAAAGCGCAAAAACAGACCCTTGAAGGTCTGATGCGCATGAATGAAGGCGATTATTCCAAAGCGGAAAAATTGATTGGTAAAAACGCCAAACATTCCGATGAGCCGGTGCTAAACTTTATTAAAGCTGCCGAAGCGGCGCAACAGCGTGGTGACGAATTCAGCGCCAACGGTTATCTTATTCAGGCGACGGAACTTGCCGGCACCGATAATTTGGTGGTGGAAATCGCCCGAACTCGTATTTTATTGCAACAGAACAAACTGCCTGCTGCACGTAGCTCAATTGACAGTCTGTTAGTCATGACTCACCGCAATAAAGAAGTATTGAAATTAGCGGTCGAAATTTATCTGAAATCCAATGCGTTTCAAGCACTTGACAACATTTTAGATCAGATTAAGAACGCTGATCTGTATTCTGCCGCCGATTTTGCCGTATTACAGCATCGGGTGGAAGACGGCTTGATGGATGAAAAAATGAACGAAGAAGGCGTTGACGGACTGCTGGCGTGGTGGGAAGCGCAACCGCGTAAACGTCGCAATGATCTGTATGTGAAAGTTGGTTTAGTCCGTCGCTTGATCGACTGTAACGATCATGAAAGCGCGTATGAATTGGCGCTCGACGCATTCAAGAAATCGGAAGGCTCGCCTACGCTGAACCAAGAACTGTGCCGTCAAATTGCTCGCCTACAACCGACAGATAACAGCAAGCTGCTTAAACTGGTGGAAAAACGGGCACAGCAAGCCGATGAAGAGCAATGCTGCTGCATTAACCGCGCCTTAGGTTATTTGCATGTTCGCAACGGCGATTTCGTCAAAGCCGCGGACGCATTCAAAAAAGTAATTGCCTGTGAGGCTCACCTTGAACCGAATGATATCACCATGGCGGCTTACGTCTTTGAGCAACAGGGCGACACCGATCTAGCGCGCAAAGTGCGCGAAGACAGCTTAAAATCGGCAATGGACATCAAAACCCCGCCCGTCGAGGATAAGCTAAAAACAGAAGAAAAACCGACCGCACTTTTAACACAGAAATAACCGGTCTCTAATCATAAACAATATCATTCACCTGCACCTTGGCCTGCGCAAAACAGTCCAAGGTTGTAGGATTTCATGCTGAATATATTCCTTTCCAATTGTTTCCTTACAGATTCTCAAATCAATAAACACAAACTCTAAACCGCCTTTCAACCACTTTCGTTAACATAAAAAACCTTGACACAAGATAATCATTCCACCTCGTTTTGCCAAAATAACGACTCCGCCAAATGGAATAATAGCCTGAATCAGATAGCTGAATCATGAAAGCATAAAATAAAAATAATAAAAACAGAATATATATCTATATAAATGATAAAAAGTAGATAAAATAACTAAATTATTAGCCATAAACCAGCATAAAAGAATAAATTTTATACTAAAACTTATTTTATATAAAAAACAAAATCAGATCAGACCACTTTTAACACATTGATTTTATTTAATATAACCATTGCTAAACATCTTATCCCTGCCACAAATATTGAAACTTATTTTTCTAAACATAAAATGCGCGCACTGCATATGCCATATATGCATAACAACAATAAAACTTATAACTTTCTGGAGACAGGTATGAAAAAATTAACCACAAATAAAACCTTGGCGCTTGCCTTACTGATCAGTCTGACATCAAGTTATGCGGTAGCAGATGTGCTCGATGATCTGGATAAGGATGAGATCGAGCAGATTGAACAAAATACAAAATCAATTGAACAAAATACAAAATCAATTGAACAAAATACAAAATCAATTGAACAAAGTAAAAAAGATATTGAAGCATTAAAAAAACAGACTACAACGAATCAAAGCCAGGTTGACTATTTTGGTAAGAGACTACGGAGTCTAGAGTTAACAGAACAAAAAAACAGAGAAAATATCAACAAAGCTAAAGACGCGGCAGATACAGCAAAAGATATGGCGCAGAAAAATGCTCAGCAAATTACGGATGTAGCTAATAAAAATAAAAGCATTGAAGAAGCGTTAGATCAACATCGCGATAAAATTGATTCGTTAAACAAAAGCCGTGCACAACACGATAGAGATATCATCAAAAATAAAGAATCCATTGAACAATTACAAAAATCACTTGAAGACAACGACAATATAAATAAAAACTTACAAGATGCCACAAAAAAATATCAAGAGCAGCTTGACGCACATCAAGGAGATATTAAAGCATTAAATTACATCACTCAAAACAATGAGATTAAAATAAGCTCGAACAAAGCCCATATTGAAAAAAATAAAGCTGATATCGCCACAAACAAAGCTGGTATTGCGCAGAATAAA
>NZ_LN776183.1 GCF_000827595.2 Necropsobacter massiliensis
ATGAAGCTTTAGTAGCTGAACTTTCCGCACTAGAAGCCGATGTTGAAGCTGAGCTTGCAGAACTTGATGCACTAGATGCTGAGGTTGATGCTGCACTTGCGGAGCTTGATGCGCTAGATGCCGAGCTAGAAGCTGCACTTGCCGAACTTGACGCCGCAGTGGCGGAGCTTGACGCGCTAGATGCTGAAGTTGATGCCGCGCTAGCTGAACTTGAAGCTGCGGTTGCAGAACTTGCTGCGTTAGATGCTGATGTTGAAGCTGAGCTTGCAGAACTTGCTGCATTAGAAGCAGAAGTTGAGGCTGAACTTGCAGAACTTTGTGCACTGGATGCAGAAGTTGAAGCCGCGCTAGCTGAACTTGAAGCATTAGATGCTGAGGTTGAAGCTGAGCTTGCAGAACTTGCGGCACTGGAAGCTGCGGAGATAGCGGAGCTTGCAGCGGTTTCTATTTTCTCTAAATTTTCTGTTACGGTCGATGCCGCGGATGTTGCGATTGATAGTGCTGTGCTGGCGGTGGTTGCGGCTGATGTTGCTGTTGATTGTGCTGCACTGGCGGCGGTTGATGCGGAAATTGCACCGGCAATACCTTCTTCTGCCATTTTTTGTACGGCATATAATTGGCTGCCGTTTACGGCGTCTGTAGAATTTTCACTGATCTGTCCGGCAGAGACATATTGTATTTGGCGGGTGCCTGTATCAGAGCCGATTGAAACTACGCCAACGGAAGAATTTCCGGCAAAACTTAATGTTATGTTGGTGCCGTCGTATTTGGTATATGTTAATCCCGTAACATTGGTTGCAGCAGTTGTGGTTGTATTTGCTCCCAATGCAACTGAATTTTCTATGCTTGAGTTTGCACCGCTTCCGATGGCAACGGTGTTAGTTGCCGAAGCTTGAGTATTAAAACCTAACGCAGTTGCAGATGAACCGGTAGCACTTGCATTGGCACCAAGTGCTGTTGCATTGTCTGAGCTTGCTACAGTAGATGAACCTATTGAGGTTGTGTTGGTTGCCGACGCATTTGAAGATTGTCCTAAGCCAAGTGCGTTGCTGCCACTAGCGGTGGCGTTCCAACCCATTGCTACTGATGTATCTCCTGATGCTTTTGTTTGTGCACCAATTGCAATAGCACCAGAACCGGTAGCTGTTGCAGCTGTAGCTGCATTGTATACACCAGTACCAGATAAACCGCCAATTGCTAAAGATTGAGTATTCCCACTTGCATTACCACCTGCGATAGCTGTACCCTGATCCGCTGTGTGTACAATAGTTTTTACTGCCGTTGCAGCTTGAGCTTGATGACTTATTACAAAGGCTGCCGCGCCTATAATAGCAGTAGTAGCTATTCCCAGTGTAGTATTTGTCATTGAACTCGGACGTGAGCCTGATACTACAATCGTATTTCGTATAATATCTTTTACTTTATGGGTTTTACTTGAAGTTTTTATCTTCCCTTTGGCTAACTCCGATACTACCGTCCAGGTTTGAGAAGCATGATTCCAAATCACACGAAAGATTTTATTCATTAGATAATCCTATACATTTAAAATTATTTTTATAAAAATTTGTTTTATCTTTATAAGACTGGGTTATATAAAGACCGGTTATTATACCTATCCGTGCGTATAATTAACTGTAAAGCAATGTAAAGTCTGGTAAATCTTGTTCGATTTCATTTAATGATTTGAATGGATTTTTAGTTATTTATTTAATTGAAAAGGCGAAAAATTTTTTCAGTTTTTAGTTATTTAATGATAGAGTTAGAACGATTTGACTTTTGGTCATATAGACGGGTTGGGTAGCGCAATCGGTTACTCATTATTTGTAAATCAATCGATTTGAAGGAAACATTATGCTAATTGGTGTACCTAGAGAACTGCTTGATAATGAAAGTCGTGTGGCGGCGACGCCGAAGACGGTTCAGCAAATTTTAAAACTCGGCTTTGAGGTGATCGTGGAACACGATGCCGGTTTTAAAGCCAGTTTTGAAGATCAGGCATTTGTAGCGGCCGGTGCAAAGATCGGTACGGTTCAGGAAGTTTGGAATGCGGACATTATTTTCAAAGTGAATGCGCCGACAGACAAGGAAATTGCGCTGATCAAAGAGGGTGCAACGCTGGTCAGTTTTATCTGGCGAGCGCAGAATCCACAGTTAATTGAAAAATTAACGGCAAAGAAAATTAATGTATTGGCAATGGATGCCGTGCCGCGTATTTCTCGGGCGCAGTCTTTAGATGCACTCAGTTCCATGGCGAATATTTCCGGCTATCGTGCGGTGATCGAAGCGGCGCATGAGTTCGGCAGTTTCTTTACCGGACAGATTACCGCGGCAGGTAAAGTGCCGCCGGCGAAAGTGCTGGTGATCGGCGCAGGGGTTGCCGGTTTGGCGGCTATCGGTGCGGCAAACAGTTTAGGTGCGATTGTGCGTGCATTTGACTCCCGTCCGGAAGTGAAAGAGCAGGTGCAAAGTATGGGCGCCAGTTTCTTGGAAATTGATTTTAGTGAAGAAGGCGGCAGCGGCGACGGTTATGCGAAAGTCATGTCGGAAGAATTTAACCGTCGTGCCATGGCACTTTATGCCGAACAAGCCAAAGAAGTGGATATTATTATTACCACAGCAGCAATTCCGGGGCGTGCAGCACCGCGTCTGATTACCAAAGAAATGGTGGATTCAATGAAACCTGGTTCGGTGGTGGTCGATTTGGCGGCGGCGACCGGCGGTAACTGTGATTATACCAAAGCTGGCGAAGTGGTGGTAACCGAAAATCAGGTGAAAGTGATCGGTTATACGGATTTCCCAAGCCGCTTGCCGACCCAATCTTCCCAGCTGTACGGTACCAATTTGGTTAACTTGCTGAAATTACTGTGCAAAGAAAAAGACGGCACGATCAATATCGACTTTGATGATGTGGTGTTGCGCGGCGTGACCGTGGTGCGCGATGGGGAAGAAATTCCGCCGGCGCAAATTCAGGTGTCGGCACAACCGCAGCAGCAGGCGAAAGCGGCGGCACCGGCGGCAAAACCGGAGAAAAAACCGACCGATCCGCGGGTGAAATACGGCGTCATGGCGGTTGCCGGGGCGGCGTTCTTATGGTTAGGTTCGGTGGTGCCGGCGGCATTTTTATCGCACTTTACCGTATTCGTGCTTGCCTGTGTGGTGGGCTATTATGTGGTGTGGAATGTTAGCCACGCCTTGCATACACCGTTAATGGCGGTTACTAACGCGATTTCCGGTATTATTATCGTCGGGGCGTTGCTACAGATTTCGCAGGGGAATTTCTTTGTGAGCGTATTGGCATTTATCGCAATTTTAGTTGCAAGCATTAATATTTTCGGGGGCTTTAAAGTGACCCAGCGTATGCTTGCCATGTTTAGAAAAGGTTAAGGAGAACAAGCAATGTCTGAAGGTTTGGTACAGGCTGCCTATATTGTTGCGGCATTACTTTTCATTATGAGTCTGGCAGGGCTTTCTAAACATGAAACCGCGAAAGCCGGTTGTTGGTACGGTATCGTCGGTATGACGATTGCGCTGATCGCGACGATTTTCGGACCGCACTCGCAGGGCACATTATGGATCATTATTGCGATGATCATCGGTGCGATTATCGGTATTCATCGCGCATTGAAAGTTGAAATGACCGAAATGCCGGAGCTGGTGGCGATTTTACATAGCTTCGTGGGGCTGGCAGCAGTGTTGGTCGGTTTCAACAGCTTCGGTCTGCATGCCGATGCCGTGTTTGTGGTGCCAGAAGGAGTTGAATATGTGAGCGAAAGCGCACAGGCGCTACTGGCGCAGCAGAAAGCGGCGTTTGAAGCAGAGCAGGCGGTGCTGGCGAATATTCATAATGTTGAAGTGTTCCTCGGTATTTTTATCGGTGCGGTCACCTTTACTGGTTCCGTGGTGGCGTTCGGTAAATTGCGCGGTATTATCAATTCCAAAGCGTTAATGCTGCCGCATCGGCATAAATTAAATTTGGCGGCGTTAGTGATTTCCGCTTTGTTAATGGTGGCTTTCTTAAAATCCCCACATAATATCTTCCCGGTGTTATTGATGACCGCAATTGCACTGGCATTCGGCTGGCATTTGGTGGCATCAATCGGCGGCGCGGATATGCCGGTGGTGGTGTCGATGCTGAACTCCTATTCCGGTTGGGCAGCGGCGGCAGCGGGCTTTATGCTGAATAATGACCTGTTGATCGTTACCGGTGCGCTGGTAGGTTCATCCGGTGCGATTCTGTCTTATATTATGTGTAAAGCCATGAACCGTTCGTTCGTCAGTGTGATTGCTGGCGGCTTCGGTAATGATGCGGTTGCCTCATCGGATCAGGAGCAGGGCGAGCACCGCGAAACAACGGCGGAAGAAGTGGCGGAATTGCTGAAAAACGCCAGTTCCGTGATCATCACGCCGGGATACGGTATGGCGGTGGCGCAGGCACAGTATCCAGTTGCCGAGATCACCCAAAAATTGCGTGATCGCGGTGTGAACGTGCGGTTCGGTATTCATCCGGTCGCCGGTCGTCTGCCGGGGCATATGAACGTATTATTGGCGGAAGCGAAAGTGCCTTATGACGTAGTGCTGGAAATGGATGAAATCAACGATGATTTTGCCGACACCGATGTGGTGCTGGTTATCGGCGCGAACGATACGGTCAACCCGGCGGCAATGGACGATCCGAACAGCCCGATTGCGGGTATGCCAGTGCTGGAAGTTTGGAAAGCGGCAAATGTTATCGTGTTCAAACGCTCTATGGCGGTGGGCTATGCCGGTGTGCAGAACCCGCTGTTCTTTAAAGAAAACACTCAGATGTTATTCGGTGATGCCAAAGAACGGGTGGATGACATTCTTAAAGCGTTGGGTTAAGCAACGGGACATCGGTTACGACCGGTTCCGTTTTTGTCAAAACTGTTAAAATTTCGACCGCACTTTTTATCTAAGAAGTGCGGTTTTTTATTGTGAGCGATGACATTTGTCGCCTTATGGCATATCAAGTGCGGTGCAAATTTATGGCGAAAATAACAAGCGCAGAGCAGCGAGCGCCGATCCGCATACACATCACGCTTTTATGCCGCTGTGTTAGCGGCGAGGATGTGTTAATCTATCGCGCTGTATTATAATTATGCTTATTGATGAATCAGTTTTTTCAGGTGAATTCAGATGTCAACACAAATTGAAAAACAAATCGAAAGTCACCCTTTTGCCGCGGTGCTGCCGCCTGATGCGACAGTGATGATGATGGGCAGTTTTCCGCCGAAGCCGGAAAAACGCTGTATGTCGTTTCATTATCCGAATTTTCAGAATGATATGTGGCGGGTGTATGGCGCGGTGTTTTTTGACGATGCCAGTTATTTTCAGGTGAACGATGAAAAGCGGTTTGATCCTGAACGGATTAAGGCATTTTTGCATGAACGCGGGATTGCGCTCTGCCCGACGGTGAGAAAGGCGATTCGTGAGCATGATAATGCGTCGGACAAATTTTTAACTATTGTCGAACCGGTGGATTTGGCGGCGACCTTAAAACAGGTGCCGCATTGTCGTTGGCTGTTTACCACTGGCGGTAAAGCCACGGAGATTTTATTGTCCTTGTTGCCGGAAAAAGTTAAAGCGCCGAAAACCAATGAATATATCGCCTATCCTTATCCGAACGCCGCATTACAGTTATATCGCTTGCCGTCCACCTCGCGGGCGTATCCGTTGAGTTTTGCGAAAAAAGTCGAGGCGTATAAACGCTTTTTTATGCGAGCCGGATTAATTTAACTGTAACGAAAAGTGCGGTGCGTTTTGGCATAGTTTCGGGCAATATTACCTGTAGCGAAAAGTGCGGTGCGTTTCGGCATAGTTTCGGCAATTTACCTGTAGCGAAAAGTGCGGTGCGTTTCGGCATAGTTTCAGGTAATTTACCTGTAGCGAAAAGTGCGGTGTGTTTCGGCGTGGTTTCGGGCAATTTACCTGTAGCGAAAAGTGCGGTGCATTTCGGCACAGTTTTTGGGCAATAAAAATGCCTCCCGTGGGAGGCATTTCGGTAGCGGTTATTTTGCCGCTTTCAATTTCTGGTAGAATTCTTCGTAATATTGTACCGCGTCACCGACATCATCCTGCCATGCGCTGTTTTGCAGAATTTCAGCCGACGGATAAATTGCCGGGTCTTGCGTGATTTCAGCCGGTAGCAATTTCAACGCTTCCAGATTGGAAGTCGGATAGCCGATTTCTTCAGTTAACTGTGCGGCGGTTTTGGCGCTCAGCATATAGTTAATCAGTTTGTGCGCGCCGTCAGGGTTTTTGGAGGTGGCAGGAATCGCTAGCGTATCTACCCACAATACCGGACCTTCTTTCGGGAACACCATATCTAAAGGCGCCTGTTCTTTTTTCGCAATACGCACAGAACCGTTCCATAGCTGACCGACGCTGACTTCACCGGAAATAAAAGAATTCGCCGGGTTGTCGGAGTTGAAAGAAAGTACGTTCGGACGCAGTTTCAACAGTTCTTCATAGGCCTGTTCGATAATTTTCGGATCTTGGGTATTCGGATCCTGACCGATTTTCAGCAGTGCGATGTTAAACACTTCGCGTGCATCATCCAACAACTGGACTTTACCGGCAAATTCTGGTTTCCATAAATCGCCCCATGAGGTGAAATCGGCACCTTTGTAATCGTTAGTATTGAACGCGATGCCCGGTGCACCCAATAATTGTGGTAACGAATATTTGTTGCCTTTGTCATAAGGCTTGTCCAGCCAGTCCGGATTTAACTCTTTGATAACAGGCAATTTGCTGTGGTCTAACGGCATCAGCATGCCTTCGCGCGCCATTTTAGAAACAAAGTAGTTCGATGGTGCAATAACGTCATAACCGCCGCTTTCGCCCTGCGTTTTCAGTTTTGCATACATTGTTTCATTTGATTCCAGACTTGAAACGATAACTTTAATACCGGTTTCTTTAGTGAATTCATCCAGTAAGCCGTCTGGCACATATTCAGTCCAAGTGTAAAGATAAACCGTGTCGTTTGCCGGTGCTGTCGCTTGCGGTGCGGCGGCTTCGGCGGTTTTGCTTTCCTTATCGTTACAAGCTGTAAGAGCAACTGCGATCATTCCTGCTGTGAAAAGACCTGCAAATTTTTTCATTTCTATCATTCTCCTGTTGAGAGTAAAAAATTAACCGCACTTTTGCCTGAGGCTGCGGTCATAAAAAACGCCTTGCTAAAGCGTCAAGGCGTATTTTATGTGCTATGTACCGAATTGTGAAGTATTATTTTGGGCTGAGTCTATTTCTCTTTTCTTGTTACCAGTTGGCTTAAAATCACCAACGTGAGGGAGAAAATAATTAGAATCGTCGCCAGCGCATTCACTTCCGGCGTGACGCCGGTTTTGACCAGCGAGAAAATTTTCAGCGGTAAAATTTCATAGCTTACGCCACTGACAAAAGAAGATACCACCACATCGTCCAGTGAAATGGTAAAACTCAGCAGCCAACCGGAAACGATTGCCGGCAATGCAAGCGGAAAAATGATTTTACGCAAAATAGTTACTTCACCGGCGCCCAGATCCTTGGCGGCTTCCAGCATTTTGGCATCAAACCCTTTCAGGCGCGAGAACACCGTGACAACCACATACGGCAGACAGAACGTGACATGCGCCAGCAGCAACGACCAGAATCCCAGCGAAATGCCGACAATCATAAATAATGCCAACAGGGACACCGCCATGACAATATCCGGTGACATCATCACGATAAACAGCATTCCGCTGACCGCCTGTTTACCGCGGAAACGATAGCGGTAAAGGGCAATAGCTGTTAGCCCGCCGACAATGGTTGCCAGGGTGGCGGCGAAAAATGCGATCGTCACCGAGTGAATTGCCGCTTGAATCAAGGTGTCGTTGTTAAACAAGCGTTCGTACCAGTTCCAGCTAAAGCCTTTCCAGCTTAATCCGTAACGGTCTTCATTAAATGAATTGGTGACTAAGATAATGATCGGGATATACAGATACGCGTACACCACCAACATAAATACATTACGCAGTAAACGGTTCATTATTCCAACTCCATTTTCTTATTCATCAGTTTGCTGGCTTTATAGTAAACAAAAATCAGCAACGCCATTAAGATTGTTAACCCGATACTGATGGCGGAACCGAACGGCCAGTTGCGTGAAATCAAAAATTCGCTCTTAATCACGTTACCTACCAGCAGCACTTTGGCGCCGCCCAGCAAGTCCGCCACATAGAACATTCCCATTGCCGGTAACAATACCAACAAACAGCCAGCAATAATGCCCGGCATGGTTAACGGCAAAATAACCTTAATGAAACGCTGAAAACCATTGGCGCCTAAGTCTTTCGCCGCTTCCAGCAGGCGTAGATCAAGTTTTTCGATTGCCGCGTATAGCGGTAAAATCATAAACGGCAGCAGTAAGTAAACCAATCCGATAATAACTGCGGCTTCAGTGTTTAAAATCCGGATCGGTTCGTTGATAATACCGAGCGTCAGCAGGGT
This sequence comes from Necropsobacter massiliensis, assembly GCF_000827595.2. GTDB lineage: Bacteria > Pseudomonadota > Gammaproteobacteria > Enterobacterales > Pasteurellaceae > Necropsobacter > Necropsobacter massiliensis. The sequence continues at coordinate 8,488 of NZ_LN776183.1, forward strand.
ATTATTCAGGATGCCTTTCACACCGAGAAAAATCTTCATGCCGTAAATACGGATCAACGAGTTGGTCCAAAACGGTAACACCACCAGAAACAACAGCAATGGGCGGTATTTCGGGCTGATTTTGGCGATAATAAAGGCAAAAGGGTAGCCGACGAGCAGACAAATGATCGTGGCAATGCCCGACATATATAATGAATTCCACACTACCTGTGCATACAGCGGCTCAAATAGTCGCCCATAGTTTTCAAAAGTGAAAGGCAGGGCGTAAAAGTTACTGCCGTCGCGGGTCAGAAAACTGACAGCCAACACCAGAACATTCGGTGCCAGCACGAAGAATATCAGCCACGCGAAAATAATGGCGACGGTGATTTTCTGAAATCGATTACTGGCGGTCTTCATCGTTTAATACAACCTCCCAGCCTTCATGCCATGTCAGCGCGACTTTCTGACCGACCGAGTGGTCGATATGCGGATCATCTTCATTAAAGAATTCGCTGACCAGAACTTTCATCTCATTGTGATCCAAAATAATATTGGATTCCAGCGTCATGCCTTTATAAGTGCGGTCGGAAACGTGACCGATTATGGCTTTGGAATGTTCGTTTTCGTCCAGTTCTTCGATCACGATATCTTCCGGACGCAGCAACACTTTCAGGTTTTGCCCCGTGGTTACTGGCAAATCGGTATAGATATCGCAGATACGTCCTTCCACATTGGCTTTGACGGTTTTTGCCCCGGTGCGTTCAATCACCGTTGCATCAAACACATTGATTTCACCGATAAAGCGCGCCACAAACAGATTTTTCGGATCTTCATAAATTTCGCGCGGCGAACCGTCTTGTTCAATGTTGCCTTTGTTCATCACGATAATCCGATCGGACATGGTCAGGGCTTCTTCCTGATCGTGAGTGACGAAAATAAAGGTAATGCCCAACTGGCGCTGCAAGGCTTTCAGTTCGTTCTGCATTTCTTTACGTAATTTATAATCAAGCGCGGATAAAGATTCGTCCAGCAGCAACACTTTCGGTTTGTTCACCACCGCACGGGCAATAGCGATACGCTGTTGCTGACCGCCAGAAAGCTGAGTCGGTTTGCGCTCCGCCATGTCTTCCAGCCGCACCATGCGCAGCGCATTCATTACGCGGGGTTTGATTTCGTCGTTCGGCACTTTTTGCATACGCAAACCGAAAGCGACATTTTCAAAGATAGTCATATGCGGAAACAGTGCATAACTTTGGAATACCGTATTAACGAAACGACGTTCGGCGGGAACGTTGGTGATATCTTCGCCGTCAAGGATAATGGTACCTTGATCCAATTCTTCCAGTCCGGCAAGCAGACGTAAAACCGTGGTTTTACCACAGCCGGAAGGACCTAAGATGGTCAGAAATTCACCGTTATTAATGGTGAGATTAAAGTTGTTGATAATCGTTTTGCTATCATAAGACTTAGTCAGAGAACGAAGCTCAATAATCGGTTTGCGTTGAACTGAATTTTCCACTAGCTTTGGTTTTCTCCCTAATGCGCCGACTGCTCATCGGTATTGAGTAGAAACAAAAAAATACTTACAGCAAATACTGTAAGCGACCAGATTAAAAATAAGTGCTAATGATATAGCGATTACCCTGTAATTGAAAGTAATTAATTGTGTTTTAATAAAAAAAAGCGATTTGTAGCAATGATTTTAGCGCGAAATTCCGTATAACTTTGTTATATATCAATATGCGATGCCGAATCTGTGTATAGAATGAAAATCGTTTATTTCTCTCGGACGGCAAAAGAGATCGCTATGGAAAAGATAACAGAATACAGAAACCGATTATTGGAACGTTTTCTGCACTATGCTGGCTTTGATACCCAGGCAAAACCGGGCGCCAAAAGCTCGCCGAGCAGTGCCGGGCAGATGAGGCTGGCGAAGCACTTGCAGCAGGAATTGTTCGCACTGGGATTACAGGATATTGAGGTCAGCAAAAATGCCGTTCTGACCGCATTTTTACCGTCGAATGTTAGCCCTAAAATGCCGACTATCGGCTTTATCGCGCATTTGGATACTTCACCGCAGTGCAGCGGAAAGCATGTCCGCCCGGAAGTGATTGAAAATTACCGCGGCGGTGATATTTCGCTGGGCGTGGGCGATGAATTCATCAGCCCCGTATATTACCATTTTCTGCAAAAACTGATCGGCAAAACCCTGATTGTCGCTGATGGCAATACTTTGCTTGGCGCCGATAACAAAGCCGGAATTGCTGAAATTATGACCGCACTTGCCTATCTTAAAGCGAACAATATTCCGCACTGTAATATTCGGGTCGCGTTCACGCCCGATGAGGAAATTGGTTTGGGCATGAATTTCTTTTCGTTTGAACAATTCTCCTGTAACTGGGCTTATACCGTAGACGGCGGGGAAGTGGGCGAGCTGGAATATGAAAACTTCAATGCGGCAGTCGCGAATGTGACGATTTACGGACGTAATATGCACACCGGTACGGCAAAAAACAAGATGCTCAATGCGTTATCGTTGGCGTGCGAGTTTCAGCAAGGATTTCCTGCCGATGAAGTGCCGGAGAAAACTGATGGCAGACAGGGATTCTTCCACTTGGCTGGATTTAGCGGTGATATCGAAAAGGTGGAGCTGCGCTATTTGATCCGCGATTTTGATCGGGTCGGTTTTGAACAGCGCAAAGCGTTTTTATCTATGCTGGTGGTAGATTTTAATCGTAAGAAAAAACTGCGCAAGAAAGCAGAATTACAGATGACCGACACCTACTACAATATGTATGACACCATTCAGAAAGTACCGGCGTCGGTGCATTTGGCGGATTTGGCGATGAAAAAATGCGGCATTGAACCGATACATAAACCGATTCGCGGCGGTACGGACGGCGCGAAGCTGGCGGAAAAAGGACTTGCCTGTCCGAATCTGTTTACCGGCGGCTACAATTTTCACAGTAAGCATGAGCTGATTACGCTGGAAGGCATGCTGGACGCCGTGAAAGTGATAGTAAAAATCGCCGAACTGGCGATTAGGCCGGTTTAATTTACCGCAGCCGACCGCAGTTTAACCCTCCGCTTGTGGTTTAACGGAGGTTTTTTATGCCAGCATTATGGCTTTTCATTTTTTAGATTTGAAAAGATATTAGCTAAAATCGGACCAGAGACATTGTGCCAGAAACTGAATACCGCACTGGGTACCGCCGCAATCGGGTTAAAATGCGCGGCGGCAAGCGCTGCCCCCAGCCCCGAATTTTGCATGCCGACTTCAATGGAAATCGCCTTACTGTCGGCATTGTTGAGTTTCAGCATTTTTGCCACGCCAAACCCAAGCAGATAACCCAAACCGTTATGCAGCACCACAATGGCAAAAATCAGCAGACCGGATTCAATAATTTTATCTTTACTGACCGCGACTACCGCCGCCAGAATCAATACAATTGCAATTACGGACAGCAACGGCATGGTTTGGCTGATTTCACCGATTTGCCGTTTAAACAAGGCGCGTACCAACAGCCCTAAAAAGATCGGAAACAACACCATTTTCAATACCGACAGAAACATCGCTGAGGCATCAATTTCCAGCCATTGACTTGCCAATACGTAGAACACTGCTGGCGTCAATAACGGCGCAAGCAGGGTGGATATTGTGGTACAGGCGACAGACAGCGCGGTATTGCCTTTCGCCAAATAGGTCATCACATTGGAAGAGGTACCGCCCGGACAGGAGCCTACCAAAATCACGCCGATAGCCAGATCGGTTGGCAGCGCGAAGGCTTTTGCCAACGCAAAGGCAATGGATGGCATGATCACAAATTGTCCGACCACGCCAATAAAAACGGATTTCGGGTGTTTGAAGACGGCACCGAAATCGTTAAAGGTCAAGGTGATGCCCATGCCGAACATCACGATCCCCAGCAAATACGGAATATAATGGCGCAGTTCGATAAAATACTGCGGAAAATGGAACGCCAGATAAGCGAACAACAAAACCCAGAGGGCGAAAGTTTTACTGATAAAATGAGTGAATTTGAGTAGTGCCTGCATAACATTATCCTTGTCAATGAAAAATTCAACCATAGCATAAACCTATTATTTTACAATGACCCCGCCGAGTAATTGTTGCCAGATTTCACCGATAAAGGCGCGTTCTTGTTGAAATTCTTGTGCCGACACCAGTGGCGGCTGACCAAGCAGGTTCAGGCGATGAATGCGGTTGCGCAGATCCACATAGCATTTTTTCAGCTGCGCACAAACTTGCGTAGAAATGACCGCACTTTGCGCCATAACCTCAAAAATCCGCACATTATCCGACCAAACGGCAAGCGACGGATGTTGCGGCGCGTTGGCAAGCACCAGATACTGCGCGATAAATTCAATGTCGGTGATGCCGCCGCGATCGGTTTTGATGTTGAACTGATGGTCGGCATGATGACTTAAATGGCGATACATTTTTTCCCGCATGTCCCGTACATCCTGCCGTAGCGCGTTGAGATCACGCGGCGCGGTTAATACCTTGCGGCGGATGGTTTCGAAGTGTGCGCGCAATGCCCGTTCACCGTATACCGCGCGGCTGCGTACCAGCGCTTGCTTTTCCCAGGTCCATGCTTCATTCAGCTGATAATTTTCAAAGGCGGATAGGGAACAGCCGAGCAAACCCGCATCGCCGGAAGGGCGCAGGCGCATATCCACTTCATACAAGACGCCAGCGCTGGTATTCATGCTGAAAATGCTGACGATTTTCTGCGCCAGACGCAAGTAAAACTGATGGCTGTCAATGGTTTTTTTACCGCCGACGGTTTGCCCGCTACGCGTACCGTCATACAGAAACACCAGATCCAAATCCGATTTATAGCCCAGTTCGATACCGCCGAGTTTGCCGTAGCCGATCACCAAAAAACCGGTTTGATTTTCCGCCAGAAATTCCGGTACGCCGAAGCGTCGGCTGATTTGTTGCCAAGCGGAATTGACTACCGCCTCGATAATGGATTCGGCTAAAAACGTCAAATGATCGCTGACTTTCATCACCGGCAGCGCGCCCAAAATATCTGCCGCCGCCACATGTAGCAACGTAGATTGTTTAAACTGGCGTAGACCGTTGATAAACTGTTCTTCATCATCCGGCGGCAGGCGCAACAGATATTGCCGCAATTCCGCCGGATATTGGGTGTAGGCGACGGGATTGAGTAACGCCTCGCGATCCAGCAGTTCATCCAGTAGAATCGGATAACGTGCCACTTGCGCCGCAATCATCTCGGATTGTGCGCACAGCTCGATTAACTGTGTCAACGCTTGCGGATTTTCCACCAACAGTTCCAGATAGGTTGTGCGGCTGACAATTTTGCTGACAATATTCAGCATGCGCGGCAGCAGATTATGATGTTCTTGCCGACGGAATACCTGTGCCAGCAACACCGGCATTAATTGTGCCAGTACAGTGCGTCCGCGGCTGCCGATAGAACGGTGCGAAAGTTCTGCTCTGAATTGCGCCAGTTTGTCGATAATCTCCTCATTATAGCGGGCGTCCATACCGTTACTGCGCAGCAGGTCTGCAATTTCTTGCGGATTGAGATCTTCATCCGGAAAATCGCTCCAGCTGCCGGTTTCATGGCGTTCTTTATCATCCTCTTCACCGATTAATTGATGAAAAACCGACCGCACTTGTTGCTGATGAAATTGCAATTCTCGATAAAAATCTTCCCAGTTTGCAATTGGATAACGTACTGTTTCGGGTTGTCCCTGCGCATTTTGCAAGGTAAAACAGGCAGTTGCGGTGATCAAACGTTGGCGATCGGTAGCATTAGTCGGTAAAGTTTGAGTTTGCTGATCTTTGATCGCTTGCAGCACATTTTCCACTCGACGTAGAAACAGATAGGCCTGGCGCAACGCTTCGGTTTGCTGGACTGAGAGCAGTTGCAGCGCGGCAAGCAGTGGCAGCAGACGCAGCAGTTCGTGCTGTTGCAGGCTGATTTCACGCCCGCCACGAATCAGCTGAAATACTTGCACGATGAATTCAATTTCCCGAATCCCGCCCGCACCGAGCTTAATGTTGTCTGTCAGACCGCGACGGCGCACTTCGCGCTCGATTTTGCGTTTCATCTCGCGCAGCGCCTGAATCACGCTGAAATCAATATAACGGCGATAGACAAAGGGGCGCAGCAATTGCCGCAGCGTATTGACATGCGGATCCTGAGGGGAGGCGCCCAGAATGCGTCCTTTGATCATAGCGTAGCGTTCCCAATCCCGTCCCTGTTCCTGATAATATTGTTCCATGGCGTTGAAACTGAGTGCCAGCGCGCCGCTGTCGCCGAACGGGCGCAGGCGCATATCGGTGCGGTAAACAAAGCCGTCCGGCGTGTATTGATCCAAGGCGTTAATTAACCGTTGACCCAGACGAGTAAAAAAACGGCTGTTTTCCACCGCACGGCGAGCGCCGACGGTTTCACCGTTAGCTGGGTAGGTGAAAATCAAATCGATATCGGACGAAAAATTCAGCTCAAAGCCACCGAGTTTTCCCATACCGAGAATATACAGCTGCTGCGGCTTGCCGTGCTGATCGAGGGGCGTTCCCATTTCGGCACAGGCTTGTGTATATAACCAGTCGCGCGCGGCGATAATCAAACTTTCCGCCAATTGAGATAAGCGGATAAAAATATCTTCTACCGTACCGAGATTTAAGCTTTGGCAAATACTGAGTTTCGCCATTTCTCGATTACGAAACCGGCGCAATGTTTGGTACAGCTGCTGTTCGTTTTGTAGCGGGGCAAGTAAACTTTGTAGACGTGCGGCGTAATGCTCACAATCGGCTAATTCAGGCAGGCGCTGCCAGCATTGATGTAAAAAGTGCGGTTGTTTTTGCAACACTTCTAGACAGAAATCCGACATCGCCACGGCATAACCGAGCCGGGCGATAGGCGCATCGGGATTGTGGCAAGCCTCGTCAATCTGACCGGCAAGGTGCTGTTCGTCATAAACATCGGGAAAGCCGGCGTGCAGTTGGGTGGCAAGTTGGCGTAAAAGTGCGGACGAAGACGGAAGCAACGACATAGCAAATCCTTATGTAAAACGGGGCAATGGCTGAATTGTAAGGCAAACATGGCGGTTTGGCGATATAAAACTGACAGAAGTTTGTGGCGTAGCTATTGTATTGGCATGACAAACATTATAGACTTAGGCGCGTTAGTCGGGGTGCTAGCAATAGCTGAGATCATACCCGTGAACCTGATACAGTTAATACTGACGTAGGAAACTAACCGGAAAACGACCGCCCTTAATCCTGCTGGCGGTTTTCTTTCGCGCTCCCGTCACTATTGCTGGTCGATCTTTTATTATTCGATAAGGAAACACTATGCAATTATCTTCTTTTAAACTGAACCGCTTCATCAGTTGTCGCACGTTTTGGTGCAAACCGCTTTTTCTCATCTTGTTGCTGTTTTCGGCGCTGAATACGGCACAGGCTGCGGGCAGGCTGACCATTTATTGCAGCGTGCAGCATAACGTGTGTGAGAAAATGGCGCACACGTTCGCGCAAAAATACAATGTGGACACTCAGTTCGTGCGCAACAGCACCGGCGCGACGCTGGCGAAAATCAAGGCGGAACGCGCTCTGCCGCAAGCGGATATTTGGTACGGCGGCACAATCGAACCGCACTTTCAGGCGGCAAAACTCGGTTTGCTGCAACCTTACCGTTCGCCGTTGCAGGCGCAAACCATGCCGGCATTTAAACATTTACTGGAGGAAAAAGGCGATTTTACTTCAATCGGTTATCTCATTGTGCTGGGTATCGGCGTTAATACGGAAAAATTTAGCCAGCTCGGCATTAATGATTACCCAAAATGCTGGAAAGATTTGCTCGATCCGCGCTTAAAAGATCAGATTCAAATGCCCGACCCGCGTAATACCGGCACCGGCTATACCTTTATCGCCACGCTTATCCAGTTATGGGGCGAGGAAGAAGCCTTTCGCTATTTAAAAGCGCTGCATAACAATATTTCGCAATATGCCAAAAGCGGCACGGAAAAATCCAACCTATCGCGCGGCGAGGCGGCGGTCACTATCGGCTTTATTAACGGTTACGCCTCGGAAAAAGAAAAAGGCGCGCCGGTGGAAGCGATTTTGCCCTGCGACGGCGACAGCTATTCGCTGGGTGGAATCAGCATTTTGAACGGCGCACGCAACTTGGAAAATGCCAAACTGTTTATGGATTGGGCATTAACCGCCGAAGCGCAGGAAATTGCCTGGCGTGAAGAAAAAATGTATCAGATCCCAACCAATATCTATGCTCAGGCATCACCCAACTCCGTTGATCCGAAAGATCTTAAACTGATTGATTTTGATTTCGAGCGGTTCGGTTCCGATATTGAAGGCAAACGCCTGATTGAAAAATGGACGACGGAAGTCAAGCTTAACTGATATTCCCGCTTTCCCTTTCCATTGACAGAAAGTGCGGTTAAAATCACCGCACTTTTTTAGATTAACGATAAGGAAAGCAATGGAACTTCGTCATTATCTTCTTTTTGCCGCCTCGGTGATTCTATTACAACTGTTTATTTATCTGTTTAATCGCACGCTGTACTGGCTGTTCAGCGGCAAAATCGGGCATAAAACCCGTCGGCTTATTGTGATCTTCAATTATCTGGCGGCAAACGGCGTCATTTTGCTGACGCTGTTCCGCCTGCAACCGATGTTTCGTTTAAGCGCGCTGATTTTGGTTATTCTATTATTCGCTGCTTTGGTCAGCCTTGCCGCGGCATTGTTGTATCGTTTGCTGAAAGGGGTGCTAAATCCGCAAAAATTGAACCGCACTTTACGCTTGGCTTATGTTCCGGCGCTGGCGGGATTACTCGGGCTCAGCCTTTATAACGCTTATACACCGAGCGTGGTTCGCTATCAAATCCATATTGATAAACCGTTGGCTCCGCTGCGTATCGGCGTAGCCAGCGATCTGCATTTGGGCAAGCTATTCGGTGCTGCACAGTTGGATCGGCTGGCGGCGATTATGAGGCAGGAAAACGTGGATATGATTTTGCTGCCGGGCGATATTATGGATGACAATACCGAAGCCTATTTGGCGCAAAATATGCGTCCGCATCTGGCGCGTTTGAGTGCGCCGTTGGGCGTGTATGCTACCCTCGGCAATCATGATTTTTTCGGTCATCAACAGGCAATCGCACAGGAAATCCGCCGAGCTGGCATTCAACTGTTAATGGATCAAACCCTTGTGGTGGATCAGCGTATCGTGTTGGTCGGGAGGAATGATGATCTAGCTCGTGAGCGCCCGAGCAGCGCGCAATTGTTGCGCCATATTGATACTTCGTTGCCAGTTGTGCTGCTCGATCACCGCCCGACGGAAATCAGCGAACATGCCAAACTGCCTATCGATATACAAGTATCAGGGCATACTCACAACGGGCAGATTTTCCCCGGCAATCTGATTACCGCGCTGATGTACCGTTTGGATTATGGTTATCAAAAAATCGGTAACGGGCATTTTTTCGTCACCTCCGGCTATGGATTTTGGGGCATCCCGCTGCGTTTGGGATCGCAGTCCGAAGTGATGATTATTGATGTTAGCGGCAGCTGATAACAGAATATGAACCGTCAAAAACGGATAAAATGTCGACCGCACTTTTGCCGTGTTATTGGTTGTGAAAATGTGACGCCAGACAGCGAAAACCGTCAGAAAGTCAAATAAAAAGGGGCGCTTGCCCCTTGTCGTGTTGTTTTCATTATGGCAATGATTAATCTTGTAAACGCTTGAATCCCGCCTGCAAATCGGCAATCAATTCCTCAACCGCTTCAAAACCGATATGTAGCCGAATTAACGTACCGCTTAATGCGCGTTTAATAGACGGACGAATGCGTGCGATATCTTCCGGTTGATTGTACAGAATCAGAGATTCAAAACCGCCCCACGAATACGCCATACTGAATAATTCAAAATGATTCATCAAGTTTTCCAGCTGGGTTTGGCTCAGTTTTTGTTTCAACTCAAACGAAAATAGACCGCTTGCGCTGCTGAAATCCCGTTTAAAAAATTCATGTCCCGGGCAGCTCGGCAACGCTGGATGATACACTGCTTTTACTTCCTCCCGCTGAGCCAACCATTGCGCCACTGCGAGGCTGCTTGCTGCATGCTGTTTTAGCCGCACGCCTAGCGTGCGAATGCCGCGCGCGGTGGTGTAGGCGCTGTCGGCATCGACCATTTGCCCCATTAAATAGGAATGTTCACGCAAGCGATCCCAACAGCGCGCATTGGAAACCGCAGTGCCGATCATTACGTCGGAATGACCAACCAGATATTTGGTACCGGCCTGAATGGAAATATCAATATCATGTTCCAGCGCTTTAAATAACACGCCGCCGCCCCAAGTATTATCGATCATAATCACGACATCGGGATTTTTACTGCGCACGGCTTGCACTATCGCCGGAATATCCGGCACTTCCATGGTGAGTGAACTCGGCGATTCCAAAAACACGACTTTGGTATTCGGTTGCATCAGCTCGGCGATTGCTGCACCGCACAGCGGATCATAAAACGTGGTTTCCACGCCCATTTTGTTTAGGATGATATTGCAGAAATCCTGCGTCGGTTCATAGGCAGCGCCGGTCATCAGCACATGATCGCCGCTCGCCACAAACGACAGAATACTGTTTGTCACCGCCGCCGCGCCGCAAGGATATAAATAACAACCCGCGCCGCCTTCCAGCTCGCACATCAGATCTTGTAGTGCAAAGTGGGTCAATGTGCCGCGCCGACCGTAAAATAAACCGCCTTTCGCGCGGTTTCGGGCCGCCTGTTTTTTCTCTTCCAGTGAGCTGAAAACCAGTGAAGAAGCCCGCTGAATCACCGGATTCACGCTGCCTTGCGTAACCCGTTTACTGCGTCCAGCATGGACTAAAGCGGTTGATAATGAATGTTTGTGTGTCATATTTCGTTCCTGTTATTTATCATTTAAGATTATGATAATCGGTTTAATAGACAAAATCGACTATTAAAGTGCGGTCGGTTTTTTTACAATAAAACCGTTGATTTTGCTGCGCTTTCAATAAGTAGTTAGGCGCAAAATTCTTTGTTCATTTCAATAGGAGATTTTTTACTATGGTATTAGTGACTCGTCAAGCACCGGATTTTACCGCATCGGCAGTTTTAGGCAACGGTGAAATCGTTGATAACTTCAATTTAAAACAACATATCGCGGGTAAGGCGGCAGTCGTATTCTTCTATCCGTTAGACTTTACTTTCGTTTGTCCGTCCGAATTAATCGCATTCGATCACCGTTATAAAGAGTTTCAGGCGCGTGGCGTTGAAGTCGTCGGCGTATCCATTGACTCGCAATATACCCACAACGCATGGCGTAATACACCGACCGAAAACGGCGGTATCGGTCAGGTACAATATGCCTTGGTCGGCGATGTAAAACACGAAATCGCACAGGCTTATGGTATTGAACACCCGGCGGCTGGCGTTGCGTTGCGCGCGTCTTTCTTAATTGACAAAAACGGCGTAGTGCGTCACCAAGTGGTTAACGATCTACCGTTAGGTCGTAACATTGACGAAATGTTGCGTATGGTTGATGCCCTACAGTTCCATGAAGAACACGGCGAAGTGTGCCCGGCGCAATGGGAAAAAGGCAAAGAGGGCATGAAAGATAACCCTGAAGGCGTTGCCAAATATTTAAAACAAAACGCAGATAAACTTTAATCGCAAGATTGTAGTTTAAGATTATTTTATTAGGACTTTAAGCATAAACCCTCGCCAATGCGGGGGTTTATTTTTTTACTGATGCAATACTGGCGGCAATCATTAACTGAAACTCGCCGCCGCGATTCGGCTCGGACGGCATGCTTTCCGGTCTGCCTAAATTAAAGTAGCCCACTTTTTATACAGTTCAGTCGGTTACCGGTCGGTTTTTTTCCGTTTCCGCGACCAAATCCAACTTCGCCATTAACAGCTGATCGCCGTCTTCCTGCGGATTTTCCGTTACCAATAATTTATCGCCGTAGAAAATAGAATTGGCGCCCGCCATAAAGCACATCGCCTGCATTTCTTCCGACATTCCCTGCCGCCCGGCAGACAGCCGCACATAGCTTTTCGGCATGACGATACGGGCCACCGCCACGGTGCGCACAAATTCGGTCCAGTCCAGCTCCGCCGCATCAGCAAGGGGCGTGCCTTCCACTTTAACTAATTGATTAATCGGCACCGATTCCGGCTGCGGATCCAAATTCGCCAGACTGGCAATAAATCCAGCCCGTTCTTTGCGGCTTTCGTCCATGCCGATAATACCGCCACAGCAGACTTTCAGTCCAGCTTTGCGCACCTTACCTAGCGTATTCATACGGTCATCAAACTGACGCGTACCGATTACTTTGCCGTAATGCTCGGGCGCAGTATCCAGATTGTGATTATAATAATCCAGCCCAGCGTCTTTCAGATCTTCCGCCATACCGTCTTGCAGCAGACCGAATGTGCCGCAGGTTTCCAGACCGAGGGCTTTCACCGCTTTGATAATGGCGGTAATTTTTTCGATATCTTTCGGTTTCGGCCCGCGCCATGCCGCGCCCATACAAAAACGCCCCGCGCCACGCGCTTTGGCAATGCGAGCTTTCTCAACGATTTGTTCCACGTCAATTAACTGCTGATTCTGAACGCCGGTTTGATAACGCGCCGATTGCGGACAATAGCCGCAATCCTCCGGGCAGCCGCCGGTTTTAATCGACATCAAGGTAGACAGCTGAATTGCCTGCGGATTGAAATGTGCGCGGTGAACCTGCGCGGCACGATAAACCAGTTCTAAAAACGGAGTTTCAAATAACGCTTCGACTTTGCATACCGACCAATATTCCAATGTGGGATGAGGAGTTATGGAGGGAATCTGAATTGTTGTGGCAGTCATAAATCATCCTTGTTCGTTAGCGTAAAAGTGCGGTCTATTTTAGACGTAAAAAGTCGCATATGACAATTAATTATCGCAGATCTTACCATTCTCAAGCCGGATTATCCGATCAATGCTGCCCTGTAATTCCGCGGGTTGATGCGTAACTAGCAATAAGGTCAGCTTTTTCTCGGTGCACAGCGCATCGATCAGATTCAGCATTTCCATGCGCAAATCGGGGTCAAGTGCGGAGAAGGGTTCATCCAGCAATAAAATCGGTTTGGCACGCAGCAGACAACGAGCAAGCGCTACCCGCTGGCGTTGTCCGCCTGATAATTCGCGCGGTAGACGCGCCAAATAAGTCTCCAGCCCTACCGCGGCGGCAGTTTGTTCAATGTATTGGCGTTGTGCCGCATTAATGTTGAGATTCGGTTTAATGCCGAGCGCAATATTTTGCAGCACCGTGAGATGCGGGAAGAGATTATTTTCCTGAAACAAGATGGATACCGGGCGCTGATAAGGTTCGGAATTCGTATGCTTTTCTCCGTTCAACCAAATATCACCCCGATCCGCCGTTGCGAAACCAGCGATTAGATTCAGCAGCGTGCTTTTACCGGCGCCGCTCGGACCGATTAACGCCACTTTTTGCTGCGCGCGGATATGCAGATTAAAATACATCGGCATAGTGCGGTAATTAAAGTGAACATCCAGTTTAATCATCGTTGTTATCTCGCTCCACCAACATAAAAATACCGCTGCATAACAGCAACAGCAGCAATGCGGTGGCGGCCGCATCCTGCCCGTGATAATGTCCCAGTTGCTGATACAATAAATGTGGCAATGAGGTAAAATCCTGACTGCCGAACAGCGCAATCGCGGTAAAATCGCCTAAGGATAAGGCACCGGCCAGGGCAAACGCATATTTTATCGGTCGGCGCAAATGGTACCATTCGACCAGACGCCAGCGTTGCCAACCGCGAATGCCCAGCGACTGACAGAGTTTTTCATAATATTGCATATTGTTATTCATCGGTACCGCCAGCACGCGCAGCACAAAAGGCATTGCGGCAAGCGCGTTACAGATTACAACCACCGCAAACAACTGCACGCGACCGAAATTGATATTTTGCAGGCGAATAAATAATCCCATTGCCAGCACCAACGTGGGAATTGCTAGGATCAACATGCCGCAATGTAATATTACATCGGCTAAATAGCGCTGCGCTCGCCAGTACAAACGCCGCGACAACAGCAATAGCAGCATCGCAAGGCACAGGGCAATAAATGCCGCAGCGGGTGCGATGGTCACCGAATACGCCAGTGCGCGCCACAGCTGCGGCTGTTGCCAAACCGTGACAAAATCGGTCACGCTGAAAGCTGCGTAAACGGTATTTAACAGCGGCGTCAGAATAAACAGCAAAACCGCGCTCAAACAAAAAATCTGCCAAATTTTGACCGCACTTGATTGTTTATCCAACCATAATGTTTTGCTGTGAAGCTGCGTATCCGGCGTTTTGCTTAACATACTCAGCGCGCCGAACAACACAAAACAGCATGCGAATTGCAGCAGTGCAAATAATGCGGCTTTCGGCAAATCAAATTCAAACACAATAGCTTGGTAAATCGCGACTTCCAGCGTGGTATAACGCGGACCGCCGCCGAGGGTCAGCACGATGGTGAAGCTGGTGAAGCATAGCATAAAAACCAGCGCAAACACCGGCAGCAGCTGTTGGCGCAAATACGGCAGTTCAATCAAACGGATAAACTGCCAGCCACGAATATTCAGTTGTGAGGCTAACTGGCGCTGCTGATTGGGAATACTGTGCAGCGTTTGCAAAAACATACGGGCGGCAAGAGGAATATTAAAAAACAGATGAGCAATTAAAATTCCGCTTAAGCCGTAAATCTCGGGGGTTCGGTGCAAACCGAGCGCTGCGCCGAGCGTCGCCAGCCAGCCGGAATGTCCGTACACACCGATTAAACCGAATACCGCCACTAATGCTGGCAGCACAAAGGTTAGAGAAAACAGTTTCAGTACCGCGTTTTTCATCGGAAAGCGCTGATAAAAAAACGCACGGGCAAATAACGCGCCGATCAACACGGCAAGCAGTGCCGACAACAACGCCTGCCCGATACTGAATGTAAGAATACGGCGCAGGTAGTTGTCGTGCAGCATATCCTGCCATGCATATTGTCCACCGACGGAAAACACCGCCTGTAGTGCAAAAGCATAAAACAGCAGCAAAAACAGCAATACGCCGATGCCGCCCCAGCCGTCGCGCCAAGATAAACAGCGAGCATATTTCGTGCTTATTCGGTTAAACTGGCCTGCCACGTGCGAACCCATTGTTTTAGCTGCTCGCTGCTCACATGCAGTGAATCGAATACCGGCGCTTGTAACTGATGTGCTCTTAAGGCATCAAAGTGCGGTTCGATTTCAGCCTGAATTACCGGCAACATTACATTATGCAGGGCGATTTCTCGCTGTGCCGTGGGATCGAGTAAAAACTGCATGAACTGTCCGGCACAGGCATTATCCCGATTTGCCACTTGCGCGGCGACTTCAAGCTGCAAGATTCCGCCTTCGCTGAACTCCGCTGCCGCATAATTGTCTTTTTGCTCTTGTAAAAGATGATACAGTGGCGAGGTATGATAACTGAATACCAGATCCGCCTCGCCTTTTAGAAACGCGCCGTAGGTTTCCGTCCAGCCTTTGCCTACCGTCACCGTGTGTTCTGCCAGCGTGCGCCATGCCTGCGCCGTTTGCTCCGGCGGATAAACGGCATTCATCCACACCAGCAAACCACGCCCGACGCTGCTGACTCTCGGGTCTTGATAAATCACTCGCAAATCCCGGCGCGCAACCAGCTCTTTCAGGCTGGTCGGCGGATTTTTCAGTTTATGTTTATCGTAAATAAACGCGTATTGCCCGAAATCATAAGGCAGGAATGTGTCATCACGCCATTCAAACGGTAAAGCTAGAGGGCTTAAATCCACCTTATTCGGGGTAAACAAACCGGTTCGGCGCGCTTCCTCCAACATATAATTATCCAGCCCCAACACAATATCTGCCTTGGTTTTTCGCCCCTCCAGACGCACGCGGTTAAACAAGGTTCCTGCGCTGTCGAACGCAACGTAATTCACCTGACACTGAGGATGCGCCTTTTCAAACAGGGCTTGGACTTTCGGTCCTGCCCCCCAGTCGGCAGTGAATGTGTCGTAGGTGTAGACATTGACCGTTTGCGCTTGTGCGAAAAATGCCGCGCAGGAAAGTGCGGTCAAAAATAATCCGGATGTTAACTTCACCACAACCTTCCTTAGCCGATTTGCTGATAAGCCCAATGATTAGTCGGTCCATGTCCGTGACCGATCTCAAGCGGATAGCTAATCGCGGCGGTAATAAAATTCTTGGCGATGCGTGTTGCCAGCTCAAGTGAATGCCCCTTCGCCAGTTCCGCGGTAATACAGGCGGAAAACGTACAGCCGGTGCCATGCGTATGGCGGGTCGGATAGCGTTCACTTTGCAGCGTAAATTGCTGTGTTGGGGTAAACACCCAGTCGCGACAGAGTTTACTGCGCGAACCCTCACTGTGCCCGCCTTTAATCACCACATTTTTAACCCCCAGTTCCTGTAGCCGTCCGGCGGCGGCGCGGGCACTGTTGTCATCAACCACTTCAATACCGGTCAGCGCTTGCGTTTCCGGCAGATTCGGGGTCAGTACATCAGCAATGGGTAATAAGTGGCTTTTCATCGCGCTCACGGCATCACGCTGCAATAAGGGCGTGCCGCCTTTGGCAATCATCACCGGATCCAACACCAGCTTGCCGAACTGATTGCGGCTTAATATTGCGCTGATACATTCAATGATTTCTGCCGTTCCCAGCATACCGATTTTAAAGGCGGCAATATCAAAATCTTCGGCAATGGCGTTCAGCTGCGCTTCAATGCTTGACAGCGGAAGCGTATGAATATCGAAAACGCCCAGCGTATTTTGCGCGGTTACCGCGGTAATCACCGAAGTCCCGAATACATCGCGCATCTGAAAAGTTTTTAAATCGGCTTGAATACCGGCACCACCGCCACTGTCGGAACCGGCAATTGTTAATACTTGTGGAATGTTATGCATAGCTTACCTCTGCGAGTTGACGCACTTGCTGCGGCGTTATTGCGCCCAGCTGATCTAAAAGTGCGGTAAAAAATGTACCGGTTTGAGTCGGTAATAATGGCGCTGCTGCCAGCTCGCCAGCAACAGCATACAATGTGCAGGCTTCGACACCAGCGGCGAAATAATCCTGCTCCCCGGCAACCGCGGCGAAGGCGGCACACAGCGCACCCAATAGGCAACCGGCGCCGGTGATGCGCGCAAATAACGGCGTGCCGTTGGTAATTTTAGCCGCCCGCACGCCGTCGCTGATAATATCTGTTGCACCGCTGATTGCCACCACGCAATGATATTGCCGTGCCACCGTCTGCGCCACTGCGACCAAATCTGCCTTGCCGCTGCCAGCATCTACGCCTTTTGCCTGCCAATCGGCATTCGCCAGCGTTGCGATTTCCCCAGCGTTACCACGAATAATCGCAAATTTTACCTCCGCCAGCAAACGTTGTACCGCTTCCCGTCGGCATTGCGTTGCCCCGCCGCCGACCGGATCCAGCACCACCGGCACCCCGACCCGATTTGCACTTTTGCCCGCCAGAATCATGGCATCGATATCGCTGCCGTTTAACGTACCAATATTCAGCAGCAATCCTTGTGCAAAGGCAGGAATTTCCTCCATTTCCGCCGGATTTGCCGACATTAACGGCGAAGCGCCCAATGCTAGCAAGCCGTTTGCCGTATAATTGGCAACGACAGTATTGGTAATGCAATGCACCAGCGGATTGCGTTCTCTAATAAGATTGATTATGTTAAATTGCATAGTTTTTCCTTTTAGCTAAAAAGAATGACCAGCAATATTGACGGTACAGAAAGGCAAATCGGACAATTAGTTTCCTACGTCAGTATTAACTGTATCAGGTTCACGGGTATGATCTCAGCTATTGCTAGCACCCCGACTAACGGTTGTCGTGAATCCGTTGATAATCCGGTTGCGCCGGGTCGGCGGTAAAATATCAACAGTGTTTTAGTATAATGGGCTTTTGTGAATTGTCAAAGCCCAATCTGTTTTTGCTAAACCGGCATATTCGTCGGTATCGCTGCTATATTGCCGGACTGTTGCTGATAATTTGCTTTAGTTCAGTTTGATTTCGCGCGTCCAGCGTTCGATCAAGCGTTTGGCTTCGGCATCCGAGCCAAACCGGTCGAAATCAAAAGGAATCAGATTTAACGCCGCAGGATCGACCGCATCCGGTGATAACTTAGCGTTCACGTTAGTTGGATACTGATAAGTTTTTTCATCTTGTAGCGCTAACTCCTGCGCTTCGGCGCTTAACGCCCAGTCCATAAATAATTTGGCGTTATCCAGATTGCGTGCGTTGTGCAGAATACTGATGCCGCCCAGCGAATACGGCGTGCCTTCGCAAGGCGTTTGCATTGCCACCGGCGCGCCCTTGGCTTTTTCTAACGCGTAACCGCTCAAAAAACCGATGCTCACCGCCACTTCGCCGCGCGCAAGCAGGGTGCGTTCAACGCCGCTTTTGGTATATTGTGAGACGTTTTGATTCAGCGCTTTCAGATATTCGAATGCTTTTTCTTCACCCCACAATTGTACCGCCGCGGTCAAAAAGGTATAGCCGGTACCGGAGCTGCGCGGGTCGGGCAGCTGTACCTGATTTTTCAGGCGTGGATCGAGCAAGTCTCGCATACATTTGGGATAATCCGATATGCCGAGCCGGTCGAGTTGGTCAGGGTTCATGCCGAGACCGAACACGATCATATAAGCGATGGAGGTGAATTCGCCTTTTTGGCGGAGTAATTCCTGAAATACCGGCAGGATTTCCGCCTGGCGGGGAGAGCGGTAAGCATGCAGCAAGCCGAGCGCTCCCGCTTGAAAGTGCGGTTCGATTGTGCCGCCATACCAAACGTCCGCCTGCGGCAGAGATTGCTCGGATTTGATTTTCGCCAATGCCGCCCCCGTGCTGTGGCGCACGAACTGGGTATCCACCTGATATTGTTGCCCGAACGCCTTTGCGACGCGTTCGCACACGTCGTATTGCATACTGCAATAGAGGGTTAATTTTCCTGCCGCGTTTGCCGTATGAAGAGAGATGAGACTGAAAAACATGACCAGCGTGGTCAGAATAGATTTCCTTTCCATGATGTTTATCCTTGAAATATTATTGCGTGGTGCGGCATACAGTAAAAAGTGCGGTAAAAAATACCGCACTTTTAATCCTGCCGACATTATATTGCAGTCTGGAAAATGACTTCATCCGCTTTTTTGGCATAGCTGTTGATTTGATCAAAGTTCATATAACGATAAGTATCGTCTTTGTCCTGCTGCAAATCCGCCGCATAAGACAGATATTCTTCCGGTGTTGGCAGTTTACCCAGCAGCGCCGAGACTGCGGCTAATTCCGCCGAAGCCAAATAGACGTTGGCGCCCTGTCCCAGACGGTTCGGGAAATTACGGGTCGAGGTGGAAACCACGGTGGCGTTATTGGCAACCCGCGCCTGATTGCCCATACACAGCGAACAGCCCGGAATTTCGATTCTTGCGCCGCTTTTACCGAAAATACTGTAATAGCCTTCTTCCGTCAGCAGTGCCGCATCCATTTTAGTCGGCGGCGCCAGCCATAAGCGGGTTGGGATCATATCTTTGAATTTTGCCAGCAATTTGCCCGCCGCACGGAAATGACCGATATTGGTCATGCAGGAACCGATAAACACTTCATCAATTTTATCGCCTTGCACTTCGGACAATAAACGGGCATCGTCAGGGTCGTTCGGTGCACATAAAATCGGCTCTTTGATTTCGTTTAAGTCGATGTCGATAATCGCGGCGTATTCAGCATCCTTGTCGGCTTCCAGCAGCTGCGGGTTGGCAAGCCATTTTTCCATTCCCTTAATGCGGCGTTCAAGGGTTCTGCGATCACCGTAACCTTCGGCGATCATCCATTTCAGCAGCACGATATTGGAATTGAGATATTCGATGATCGGCGCTTTGTCCAGCTTAATGGTACAAGCCGCTGCCGAACGTTCGGCTGAGGCGTCGGATAGCTCGAAAGCCTGTTCCGCTTTTAAGTGTTCCAGCCCTTCGATTTCCAGAATCCGGCCGGAGAAAATATTCTGTTTGCCTTTTTTCTCTACGGTGAGCAAGCCCTGTTTAATCGCATAATAAGGAATGGCGTGTACCAGATCGCGCAAAGTAATGCCCGGTTGCATTTCGCCTTTAAAGCGTACCAACACAGATTCCGGCATATCCAACGGCATAACGCCAGTGGCGGCAGCAAAGGCGACCAGCCCGGAGCCTGCCGGGAATGAAATGCCGATCGGGAATCGGGTATGTGAATCGCCGCCGGTTCCGACGGTATCCGGCAACAGCATGCGATTCAGCCAAGAATGAATAATGCCGTCGCCCGGTCGTAGCGAGACGCCGCCGCGGTTCATGATGAAATCCGGCAGCGTGTGCTGGGTGACGACGTCCACCGGTTTCGGATAAGCGGCGGTATGGCAGAAAGACTGCATCACCAAATCGGCGGAGAAGCCCAGACAGGCGAGATCCTTTAATTCGTCGCGGGTCATCGGACCGGTGGTATCTTGTGAACCGACGGAAGTCATATGCGGTTCGCAATATTGACCGGGACGGATGCCTTCCACACCGCAGGCGCGTCCGACGATTTTCTGTGCTAGGGTAAAGCCTTTTTGGCTACTTTCTACCGCGTGTGGTTTAGCGAAGACATCACTGTCCGGCAGTTGTAGTGCCATCCGGGCTTTATGCGTTAATCCACGTCCGATAATCAGCGGAATACGTCCGCCGGCACGAACTTCGTCCAGTAACACATCGGTTTTCAGGCGGAATTCGGCTAATACTTCATCGCTGTTGTGGCGACAGATTTTTCCTTGATACGGATAAATGTCGATAACATCGCCCATTTCCAGATTGCTGACATCCACTTCAATCGGCAGCGTGCCGGCATCTTCCAATGTGTTAAAGAAAATCGGCGCAATTTTCCCGCCCAATACTACGCCGCCGGCGCGTTTATTCGGCACATACGGGATATCGTCGCCCATAAACCACAAGACCGAGTTGGTGGCGGATTTACGCGATGAACCGGTACCCACCACATCGCCCACATAGGCTAGGGGATAACCTTTCTGTTTTAAGGCCTCCAACTGTTTGATTGGACCTATGTTGCCATCGTCATCAGGTTGAATACCGTCACGTGCATTTTTCAACATGGCAAGGGCATGCAGCGGAATATCCGGGCGAGACCAAGCGTCTTGCGCCGGTGAAAGATCGTCGGTATTCGTTTCACCGTTGACTTTGAATACGGTAACAGTGAGTTTTTCCGCTAATGGCGGGCGCGACAGAAACCATTCGGCATCCGCCCAAGATTGCAGCACTTGGCGCGCATACGGGTTGCCTTGTTCGGCACGCTCGGCGACATCATGGAAATTATCAAACATCAGTAACGTAAAGGAGAGCGCCTTAACGGCGGTAGGGGCGAGTTTTTCGTCGTCAAGTGCGGTCAATAACGGCTCAATATTATAACCGCCTTGCATTGTGCCCAATAATTCCACCGCACTTTCGGCGGAGATTAGCGGTGAGGAGGTTTCGCCTCGGACGATTGCCGCTAAGAATGCCGCTTTCACATAAGCCGCTTCATCTACGCCGGCAGGAATGCGGTTTTTAAATAGATCGATTAAGGTTTTTTCTGTTCCCGACGGCGGATCTTTGAGCAATTCCACCAGCTGTGCAGTTTGTTCTGCATCCAGCGGTTTGGCTATCACGCCCTGTGCGGCTCGTTCGTCCACATGCTGTTGGTAGGTTTGTAGAAAGTTTGACATAGCGTTTTCCTTGTTGTTGAGTTTGCATTGATTGTTAGGAAGTCTTTTCCCCGGGTAATGGGAGAGTGCCGGGTCAAGGGTTAGAATACTTTCTTAAAGGGTTTGACGATAACCTCGCCATACACGCCGGCATCCACGTAAGGATCCTTGCTTGCCCAGTCCTGTGCCGCTTGTAGGCTGTCGAATTGCGCAATGACGGTGGAACCGGTAAAACCCGCCTCGGCAGGATTTTCATCGTCGATCGCCGGATTGGGACCAGCGGTCAGCAAACGGTTTTGCGCCTGCAATTGTTTTAGCCGTGCAAGATGCTGCTCGCGCACTGCCAGACGCTGTGCCAACGTATTCGGCTTATCTTGTGCAAAAATAACATAGTACATGCTGTCCTCCTTTATTGTTGTGCCTGTTCGGCAATATGTGCCAGCGCTTTTGCCAGTTCCGGGTTATTTTCCCGCGGAATCGGGCGTGATTTACCTTGCGGATCGACGGCGACAAAGGTGAAAACCGCCTCGGTTACGCAATAACGTTCGCCGATAGGTTCGCTAGCGACTTTTTTCGCCCATACCTCAATTTTAATTTGAATTGAGGAACGCCCTACATTGACGCACTCGCCGTAACAGCAGACCACATCGCCTACGGCAATGGGGCGGATAAATGTCATGCTATCCACCGCGACGGTTACCACCCGCCCGTGCGCCAGTTCTTTGGCAAGAATCGCGCCGCCCATGTCCATTTGCGACATAATCCAGCCACCGAAAATATCGCCGGCGGCATTGGTATCCGACGGCATTGCCAGTGTTCTGAGTAAAAGATTTCCTTTAGAGTGACGCCCTGTGCGGGTTTCAATAAAATCCGACATAAACAATCCTTATTTGTTATTCTTTGTCTGTTTTTGGAAGATAACGGTAAATATAAACTCCGCTTGCCAGCGTTGCAATAAAAGTCATACCCAGAATGCCAAAGGTTTTGAAATCCACCCAAATATCGTCGGAAAAATAGTAGCTGATGACGATATTAACGAGCATACAAAGGATAAAAAATCCGACCCAGCCCAGATTCAGATTGTCCCATGCACGCTGCGGCAGCTCGATTTCTTTGCCCAGTAATTGTTTAATCAGCGGCTTTTTAAAGCCGTATTGGCTAATCAGCAAGGCTAAGGCAAAAACGGCGTACACTACGGTGACTTTCCATTTCAAAAATTCCAGTTCGTTGAAATAAGCGGTCAGTGTACCGAAAAAAACGACCGCAACGCCCATAATCAGCTGTTGTTTTTCGATTTTGCCGTATTTGAATTTCAGCACAATAAGCTGAATGACAGTGGCAACAATCAGTGTTATCGCTGCCTCGCGGATGCCCACCAGTTTATAAACGGCGAAAAATAAAATCAGTGGAATAAATTCTAATAATTGTTTCATGCCCGAACCTTTTGCATAAATAGAGTATAGAAGCGATACGTAAAAATTAATGAAAATACATTGAGCGCCGAAATAATAAATGAAATCACAATATCAAACAGCATATTATCGCTTAATGCCGCAATATTTCTGACGACTAGCGGCAGGGCGAAATAAATCAGTAAACAGTAAATAAACAATACGCCGGTGCGCTTGAAACCGCTCAGCCAGATGGTTTTCAGGGTTTGTGCCAGACTGCTTCGGGTGATCAGATAATGCACGGTAGCAAGGTTTAGCCGGATAAAAATAAAGATGCCCAGCGTAATGGCAAACACGGAAACCAGTGACGGCGATTGTTTGCTGGCTAAGGCAAGCAGCGATTCCGCCAGCCCGATTACCATCGGAAGGACAATAATCAGATTAATGAAAAATACCCCGATAAAGCGTGTTGCCGTCATGCTCAGCGTGTGGCTCAGCGGCAGCTGGTGGCGTTCGCTTAACTGATGAAAGGTCATCATTCCCCAGCAGGAAATAAACAAATTGAGCAGCACTTGCACCACGCCGAGCAGGATAACCTCTTTACTGAGCATGAGATTGCCGACAACGGTGAGATCTGCTGTATCGGCGCTCGGTGCATAAATGGTCATATTTGCTGGCACTAGGTTTGACACCAGCAGATTAACGGCAAAGGCGACGACAAAGAAAAAGGCGCTAAATTGCAGCGTAATCTTTTGCTGATTACGCATAAAGTTCCAGCTGTCCTGAAAGATTTGCGTGAAATTAATTGGCATTATCGCGATCCAAATTGTGAATAAAATGTAATACCGGCATTATACAACGTTTGTGCTTAATTGCATAAAAATCATAATTTTTGCGCTAAATCAAATAAATTATATCATCAATCCATTAAAAAACTGCGCAAGATATGGTTTGAGTGAATTTAACATTTTTTTCAAAATTTGATCTTCGTCACGAAAAAGCTAATCATAAAGTGGTATATTGCACCGCGTCATCAATAGACACAAATTCTTTATGGGTATATTGCCCTTTTCAGATAAATACATTCATTGTTTTGAATATAAGAGGAATTCATATATGAAAAAAACTGCATTAGCATTGGGTATGGCGGCTGTGTTGGCGGCGGGTTCTGTCAGCGCACATGAAGCAGGAAGTTTTATCGGTCGTCTGGGGGGCGTATTTGTGTATGCCAATTCGGATTCGACCACGCAAAATCCGAATAAAAATGGCGCGCATGTTGATGTCAATTTGGCGGTGAAAAATAATCAGCAAGTGGGACTGACCTTAACTTATATGCTGACCGACAATGTCGGGGTGGAATTATTAGGCGCCACACCGTTCTCGCACAAAATTAACGCACAGGCTGTGGTGAACGGCAATGTCGCCGCTTATCTGCCGAATGCGGTGAAAGTCAAACAGTTGCCGCCAAGTTTGTATGTGCAGTATTATTTCTTAGATAAAGATGCTGGTTCGCGTCCGTATATCGGTGCCGGTCTGAACTATACCCGTTTCTTCGGTGCCAAAGCGTTGGATGCGCGGGTAACGAATTTGGATGTTAAAAAACATTCCTTCGGACCGGTTGTGAATGCCGGTATTGATATTAAACTAGCGGACAATTTATATTTCAATACCGCAGTGTGGTATACGCACATTAAAACAACGGCTAAATTTACCGCACTGAATTTGGATCACGAAGTAAAAATCAAACTGGATCCGTTAGTGTTCTTTGCCGGTCTGGCATATCGCTTCTAATCTCAACATGACATAGTGTAAAGGCTTATTCGTCGAATAAGCCTTTTGTTTGTGATGCCGTTCACAGTTTTCTTTTCCCGGTGGGATTTCAGCAATAAAATTACGTTATAGTGCGCTCATCCGTTATTAGCCGGGGAGCCGATGATGTCCTTACCGAATTATTTTCAAAATCCGCAGATTCTGCATATTAACACCACACCGCATCATGCTTATTTTATTCCTCATCACAGCGTGGAAAGTGCGGTCAAAAATCCGCGCGAATTATCCGCCTATTTTACCGATTTAAACGGTGACTGGGGATTTCGTTATTTCGACAGCTACTGGGACATGCCGGCAGATTTTCTGGCATTGTCGCCGCAGACCACCATACCGGTGCCGGCTAATTGGCAGAATTACGGTTATGATCGGCATCAATATACCAATGTGAATTATCCGTTTCCTTTTGATCCGCCCTATGTGCCGCAAGATAATCCGTGCGGTCTGTATCGGCGCACATTCCACCTTGCACCGAAAGCGGAGAAGCGCTATTTGCTCAACTTTGAGGGCGTTGACAGTTGCTTGTTTTTATACGTCAACGGACAGTTTGCCGGTTACAGCCAAATCAGTCACTGTACGTCGGAATTTGATATAACCGACTATCTATGCTGCGGTGAAAATCGTCTGGATGTAGCGGTGCTGAAATGGTGCGACGGCAGCTATTTGGAAGATCAGGATAAATTCCGCATGTCGGGGATTTTCCGGGATGTCTATTTGCTGGAGCGCGACCGCTATTATGTGCAGGATTTTTTTATTAAAACCGAAGTGGCGGATGATTTAAAAAGTGCGGTGCTGAATGTGGACGTTTCTTTCGCCGCGCATGACAAGCCGCAGCACGGGCGAGAAATCAGCTGGCGACTTCTCGATCCGCAGGGCGAAGTGTTGCTGAGCGCGGTAACGGAAAAGCGTTTTGAATTTACGTTACAGGAGGTGAAATTATGGAATGCGGAATCGCCGCAGCTTTATACGCTGCTGTTTCGCTGCGGCACGGAAGTGATTTGCCAGCGCATCGGTTTGCGTAAAATCGAGGTGCGCGACGGCGTACTATTGCTGAATAAACAAGCGATTAAATTTAAAGGCGTGAATCGCCACGACAGCGATCCGAAAACCGGTTATTGCATCAGCCGCGCACAGGCACTGGCGGATTTGCGCCTGATGAAACAGCATAATTTTAACGCAATCCGCACCGCTCATTACCCGAATGCGCCGTGGTTTGCGGAATTATGCGATCAGTATGGTTTTTATTTGATTACCGAAGCCGATATTGAAAGCCACGGCAGCAATGCGGTTTATGTTAAGCGTGCGCAAGGCAGTATTCTGCTGGGCGCCAAACCGCCGGCGGATCATGCCGAAGTGCGTCAGCAAATCATTGACAATTATTGTTATATGGCGCGTGATCCGACCTTTAAACAGGCAATTTTAGACCGCACTTGTGCCAATGTGCAGCGCGATAAAAACCGCCCGTCGGTGCTGATTTGGTCGCTAGGCAACGAAAGCGGTTATGGCGAGAATTTTGAGGCGGCGGCGCAATGGGTAAAAGCCTTTGATCCGAGCCGTCTGCTGCATTATGAAAACGCCATTTTTCAACATTCGGCACATCAAAATGACTGTTCGAATCTGGATTTGCATAGCGAAATGTATACCTCAACCGAAGACATGGAAGCTTATTTTGCCGATCGCCGCAATCGCAAGCCTTATCTGCTGTGTGAATATTTGCATGCTATGGGCAATTCCTGCGGCGATGCGGAAGATTATTTTCAGGCGATACAACACCATCCCGGAGCCTGCGGTGGGTTTGTTTGGGAATGGTGCAATCATTCGCCGTATTTGCCGAATTCCGAACGTATGGGCTATGGCGGTGATTTCGGCGAATCGCTCCATGACGGAAATTTCTGTGCAGACGGACTAGTAACCGCAGAGCGGCGGATTCAGACCAGCTTACTGGAGTTGAAAAACGTTCAGCGCCCGCTGCGAGCAAGACTGACCGAACAGGGTGTCGAACTGAAAAACTATCTGGATTTTACTGACTGCAAGGCGATGATTTCGCTGCATTATCGCTTGTCGGAAAACGGTATTGTTGTGGAAGAAGGCTATTTGGACAGCTTACAAATTGCGCCCAAACAGACCGCACTTTTGCCGCTCGCATTACCGCAGGACAACGGCAGTTTGTGGTTGTTGGATTTATTCTATTATCAAAAATACGCCACGCCGCTGGCAGAAAAAAATCATCAATTGGGGTTTGACCAACTTGCATTATTCGGGCGCAAAATGCTGCCGAACATTTACCCGCTTCCGCAGCCAGGTTGTTTTTGGATTACAGAAGATAGCGGCACATTAAGCGTAGAAAGTGACAAAGTACGCTATGTTTTCGACAAGAAAAAAGGCATTTTAAGCCAGTTGATGTATCGGCAGCGGTCTGTGCTGGAACAGCCATTAGATTTCAATATCTGGCGCGCGCCGCTGGATAACGACAGTCTGATTAAAGCCCATTGGATTGATGCCGGTTACGATAGGGCTTATACCCGCGCTTATGCCTGTGATTACCAACAACAGGCGCAGCAGGTGATCGTACGGGTACAATGCGCGTTGGTTGCCGTGTCGAAGGCGCGCATCGTCACTTTAAAGGTGCTGTATCGTTTGTTTGCCGACGGCGGTTTTCGGGTTGAAATACAGGCGCAAAAAGCACCGCACTTACCGTTTCTGCCGCGTTTCGGGCTACGTTTTTATTTGCCAGCGGATTTTCAACGGACGGATTATTTCGGCTATGGCGCCACAGAAAGCTATATCGATAAACATCAGTCTGCTCGACTTGGGTTTTATCGGACTACGCCGCGCGGTAATCATCAAAATTATTTAAAACCGCAGGAAAACGGCAGCCATTATGGTTGTTCATTTGTCAAAGTGCGGTCGAAAAATACAGTGATTCATATTAGCGCCGATCAGCCTTTCAGCTTTAACCTGTCGCCGTATACGCAGGAAGAGCTGAGCGCGAAAGCACATAATGACGAGCTGCAAGAAAGCGGCTGTACGCTGTTGTGTGTGGATTATAAGATGAGTGGCGTCGGTTCCAATTCCTGCGGACCGGCACTGAAGCCACAATATTGTTTAAATGAAAGCGCATGGCGGTGCGCCTTTGATATTCGGATCGCTGAAACAGCGGTCGACTGATTACTGATTATTGTGTGTCGAATAATAAGGCGAGCCGTGCGCTCGCCTGTGAAAATGACCTTGCGATTAATGTTCCAACACGCCGGAATTCCAGCTTGGCGCCTCTTTCGGTCGTTTTATCTGCAATAAGAAATGCTGGTTCGGTTTTGCCTGCGGCTGAATCACCGTGCCCGACGGCGTAGAGAACGAAATCCCGCCTTTCAGCAATTGCTGCATGGAGCCGGTGTTGATTGACAGCCCGTTTAATCCCAGTTCCATGCCGTAACCGGAGGCGATCCAGAATTCGGAATTGCGGCGCACTAAATGTTTGTGTTTATCGGCAATTAAAATATGGACGAATACCCGATCTCCCAGATTGTTCAGTTCCAGCGTACGGATTGTGCCGACCTGTACGCCACGGTACATAACCGGCGAACCCGCCGTGATGTTGGTAGCATCAGCGGTTTCTAACACCAGCGGAAAACCGTTGCCGTATTTATTATTCGACGGAACGGCTTGCGCCAGGCGGAATTCAGTTTTGCGGTTGCCACCGTTGGTTTCAATATCAATGTAAGGCTGTAACAAACTGTCCAGATTTTCAATCCCGCCGGCGGAAATCTGTGGCGAAATTAGGCGGAATTTACTGCCTTCGCGGGCGACCAGATTCATATAATTCGGGTTAATCAGTGCGGTAGCAATAATTTTGTTTTCTTTCGACAGGCGAATCTGGTCAATTTCCCCCACATTTAAGCCCATATAACGCAGGCTCATGCCTTTGCTGAGATTGGTGGCGTCTTCTGCACTCAGCGTGATCACCTGACCGGCGGATTTGGCGCGCAGTTCGTTCGGATACAGGGTTTTATTGCTGCCGGAACCGCTGTTATCAAAGCTGATGGCGCCTTTCAGCGAGCGCGCTACCGGCGCGGCCTGAATGCTGATGCCTTTCGGGGTAATATCAATTTGTGCGGCGCTTTCGACCCAGAACAGGCTTTTTGCTGTTAATAACGCCTGATATTTCGGATAGATAAAGACATCCACCTGAAAATGAGTGTTTGTCGGGCGAATATCCAGAATTTTACCCACTTCAAACTGGCGGTAAAGCACCAGCGAACCTTTGCTGATACTCGGCAAAGTTTTTGTGGATAAGGTAATGCTCGGTTGTAGCCGGTTGCCGGTAATGCCTGCTTCCGCGTTGCTCAGATCACTGTAAAGCGGGTAGCTTTCACGCGCATCGCCCTGTTTGTTACCGGTGATGATACGAATACCGCCTTGTAGCCATTTTTCCGGCGATGCGGCTTGCATGCGCAGACCGTCAACGCCGAAACTGACCTCAAAATTAGAGGCGGCGATAAATAGGGTATCCTGATGAATCAGCGAGCGAAAATCACCGGCAATTGCTACCTTGAAAGTAACACCGTCGGGATGAACTTCTTGACTGACAACTTGACCGACCGTCATATTATTGTAATAGATGTCCTGACCTTCACTGATGCCGTAGGTTTCCGGTGCAGTGAGCGTTAATACCAGCGTATCCGATTGTTTGAGCAGCAGTTCGCTTTCTTTGATAACGGTAAAATCCGTTTTGGCGTCTCCGCCGCCGGCAATGACATCAAGATACTGCCCGCGCAGAATTTTCTTCACATTGGTAATATCGCCCAGATTCGGTTTTTGGTTGCGCAGTACGATATGGGTTCCGGATTTAAATAAATCGGCGTTGTGCGGGTCAATCAGCAGTTTGCCGGTCAGAATTTTATCGTTATTTTCCACCGCACTTAATTCCGACAGCACGCCGATTTGTACATCCTGCGAATACACGCTGGTCTGTCCTGCCTGCAAATCCGGCATATTCGGCAAGGAGACTGCTATTTCCACGCCGCGTTTTGCCGCCTGTAGATTGGAATAGAGGGTATAACGCTGGTTGCTTTGCGCCGGCTCGCTGTCGCTAGGCGAGTCAAACGCCACCGCGCCCTGAACTACGGCATTAAGGCTGTCCACATTAACGTGCATGCCATAAAGCCCGACGCTGGCGTTGATGCCGCTGACATTCCAGAAATGGCTGTCTTTTTTGACGAACTGCGTATAGGCTTTATCAATTACCACATCAATTTCGACTTTCTTCTGATCTTTGCTGAAACGATAGTCGTAAATTTTACCGACCGGTATTTTTTTAAAATAGACTGACGCACCGATAGAAATAGAGCCCAAATCATCGGCGAGCAGATGAATCAGCAAATCGCCGTCGTTAACCTGTGCAATTGGGCCTTCAGTTTCGGCGATGAATTCGTCTTCCGCCTCACCGTCTCCCGGTTGTAGCGTAATATAGTTGCCGGAAACCAGCGCGTCGATACCGGAAATTCCCGCCAATGACGCTGTCGGACGCACTAACCAGAATTTAGTGTTTTTGCGTAGCACCGTCTTAGCTTCCGAGTAGATATTGGCAATGACTTCAACTTTTTTCAGATCTTCGGTAAAGTTAACTTTTTTCACCACACCGATTTGTAATCCTTGATAGCGGATTTGGGTTTTATCTGCCACTAAACCGTCGCCGTTATCAAAGGTGATTTTGATGCTGTAGCCCTGTTCCTGTACGATCTGGAAAAATAAAATTGCTCCGATACATAAGGCAACAAACGGCAATAGCCAGAACGGTGAGATATGTCTGTTCTGGCGAATTGCGGCGGTTATTGTTTTATCATCATTCCGCTGAGTGTGAGTTTGATTGTTTTCTGTCATAAATGTTCCAAAGTAAACGACTGTCAAATTGTGAGGCTGAAATCATCGTTAAAAATACTGCCGCACCGAAATAAAAGGCGGCGGGACCTACTGAAAAATCAATAATCTGTCCGCGGGTAACCAGTGACATCATTAATGCCAGCACAAATAAATCCAGCATCGACCAGCGTCCGACAAAATGGACGATATGCAGTAATCGCATTTGGCGCTGAATGGGCTGGTTAAGGTTAAAGTGTACACAAATCAGCAGATACAGCAAAATAAATATTTTGCTGATAGGAATGAAGATACTGGCTATAAACACCACTGATGCAACGAAGTAACTACCTGATTCTACAAATGAAATAACGCCGGACATGAGTGTACTGGCAGAGGCTGCGCCGTTGAGATAAATCACCGAGATGGGCAGCAGATTGGCAGGAAACATCATAATAATGCCTGCGATTAAGGTTGCCCAAGTGCGTTGTAATTTAATTGCCGGCGGCGCATCCAGTCGGCTGTAACAACGCGGACACAATGGTCTTTGTTTTTTATCAAAAAACGGTAGGCGAAAGGTATATTGACATTCCGTACACAGACAAGGCGTTTGCGCCGGCATCCGGGTGAGTAGAGGCTGTTGCGGGTAAAAGTCGTTCCATAGCGCATTGAGATTCAATTTAATAAATAGCAGGGTGGTCAGTAAAGCGGTAAAAACGAAAGCGATCAGATAAATATCCACCTGTAATGTGGCATATTCACGCACTTTAAACATGGTGACGCCAAGGGCGACCAGATAAACATCAAACATTACCCAAGGTTTGATATAGCCCAGCGCCAGCAAGACTTTACGCGGTTTGATCCCGATTAATTGCGCCAGACGCAACAACAGCACCAGCACAGCGAAAGCAATAGGCATAAATACAGCGCAGAGAAAAATCATGAACGCAGTATAAGGGTAGCCTTGCGTAGCCATTTTCCAGATACCCTGCCAAACCGAGGCGTCGATTCTGGTGCCGAGCAAATCGATGCTTAGCAGCGGATAATTCAGCGCGAAAGGCATCAGAATCAAAATAGACAGTGCGATCATGGCGCAGCGGTGCAATCCCCAGCGACTGCCGGAACTTAACACATTATGACAGCGCGGGCATTCGGCATACTGGTTGGGCGCCAATGCTGACACGGATACCGTGGCATCGCAGTCCGGACAGGCGGCGATGTGGTATTTTGCATATTGTAAGTGAACCGGTGCTTTTGCCATTGCTGTTATCTGTGAATTCTCTTAATAAAGGACCGCATTTTATACCGAGTTGACCTTTTTTCAAATAAAGCCGTTTAATTTCGCATGAAATCCCGATTCTATCGGATCAAAGAATTGTCATTGTCGCGTAATTTACGCTAAAATATCGCTCGTTTTTCTATTTAAAAATGGCTGTACGCAGGAATATAACCATGACAGATGTTCAAAAATTAACGAATAACAAAGAAATTATTGCCTACTTAGCGGAAAAATTCCCGCTGTGCTTCTCACTGGAAGGCGAGGCGAAACCGTTGAAAATCGGTATCTTTCAGGATTTAGCGGAAGCGCTGGCGGAGGATGAGCGGGTTAGCAAAACCCAATTGCGCCATGCGTTACGGCAATATACGTCAAACTGGCGTTATTTATACGGCTGTAAAGCCGGCGCCGAGCGAGTAGGATTAAACGGTGAGCCGAGCGGCATTCTTGAACAGGAACATGCCGAACATGCCGCCACCCAGCTAGCGGAGGCGAAAGCGCGGATTGCACAGCAGCGTGCAGCGGAAAAAGCGGCCAATCCGAAAGCCGGCAAAAAACCGTCTCTTCGCCGTCAGGGCAATGCGCAGGGCGTACAGAATAACGCGGTTGGCAAAAAGGCGCCGCGCAAAGTAAAACCGAATTTGTCCGCCGTGGATCCGAGTACGCTGGAAAAAGGCAGTCGAGTAAAAGTCAAAGCGGGCGACAGCATCAAACGGGCGACTGTGCTGGAAATCAACAAAGACAGCGCTCGGGTTGCGCTAGAAAACGGATTGACCGTCTCGGTGACGGTAGATCGGCTGTTCGCCTAAAAATATTATGTCGTGTCGGGCAAATTGAGACGACGGACAGGTCAGCAATGGTATTGCGTTTTTCTTGAATCAGGAAAGTTTACATGAGATTTAATAAAACAAAAGGTTATTTAGCTGCATTAGCGCTAGGTACTTTATTTATTAATATTGCTCCGGCAGTTGCGGTGGCGCCTAAATTGAAACCGACGGAGATTATTATTCCACAGCCGACGGAAGAAAATATGCTGGCAACCAAGCGTGCTACGACACGTCTGACCCAATCGCATTATCGTAAATTTCAGCTGGATGATGAATTTTCCACAAAAGTGTTTGATCGTTATCTGAAAAGTCTGGATTTTAACCGTAATACTTTCCTGCAATCCGATGTGGATGAAATGCGTGCCAAATATGCCGATAAAATTGAT
This sequence comes from Necropsobacter massiliensis, assembly GCF_000827595.2. Classification (GTDB taxonomy): domain Bacteria; phylum Pseudomonadota; class Gammaproteobacteria; order Enterobacterales; family Pasteurellaceae; genus Necropsobacter; species Necropsobacter massiliensis. Next base: position 41,854 of record NZ_LN776183.1, read on the forward strand.
GACGAAATGAACGAAGGCAATCTTGGCATTGCTTTCGAGATGTACGATTTAATGAGCAAACGCCGTTACGAACGCTACAAATATGCATTATCATTGCTGGATAAAGAACCAAGTCTAAACGATGATGATCAAATTGAAATTGATCGTGAAAAGGCGGATTGGCCGAAAACCGCAGAAGAGGCGAATAAACTATGGGAGCAACGGGTTAAAAACGATATTATCAGTTTGAAACTGAAAGAGAAGAAATGGCCGGAGATTAAAAGCAAATTGGTTAACCGCTATAATCTGGCGATTCGTCGTTTAACCCAGACCAAAGCGGATGATATCGTGCAAATTTATCTGAACGCTTTTGCCCGCGAAATTGACCCGCATACCAGCTATCTGGCGCCGAGAACAGCGAAAAGTTTTAATGAAAGCATGAATCTGTCGTTGGAAGGTATCGGTGCGACCTTGCAGGCGGAAGATGATGAAACCGTGATTAAATCCTTAGTACCGGGCGCCCCGGCGGAACGCAGCAAAAAGATTAAAGCGGGCGATAAGATTATCGGAATCGGGCAAGCCAGCGGCGAGATTGAAGATGTAGTGGGTTGGCGCTTGGAAGATATCGTTGACAAGATCAAAGGGAAAAAAGGCAGTAAAGTTCGGTTGGAAATTGAGCCCGCCAAAGGCGGCAAATCCCGCATTATCACCTTGATTCGCGATAAAGTTCGTCTGGAGGATCAAGCGGCGAAACTGAGCGTTGAGAAAGTAGACGGTGAAAAGATCGCAGTGATTAAAATCCCAAGCTTTTATTTGGGCTTAACCGAAGATGTCAGAAAATTACTGAGCGAAATAAAAGAGAAAAAAGCCCGCGCACTAATTATTGACCTGCGTGAGAACGGTGGCGGCGCTTTAACCGAAGCAGTCGGACTCAGCGGCTTGTTTATCAGCGACGGACCAGTGGTTCAGGTGCGTGATGCTTATCAGCGCATTCGTATTCATGAAGATCCGGATACCGCACAGGTTTACGCCGGTCCGCTGCTGGTGATGATCAACCGTTTCAGTGCCTCGGCGTCAGAAATTTTTGCGGCGGCGATTCAGGATTATAACCGCGGTATTATTATCGGGCAGAATACCTTCGGTAAAGGCACTGTCCAACAAAGTCGTTCGCTGAATTTTGTATATGATTTGGATCAGACGCCGCTCGGGTTGATTCAATACACGGTACAGAAATTCTATCGCATTAACGGCGGCAGCACCCAGCTAAAAGGCGTTGCGCCGGATATTACCTTCCCGGAAGTGATTGATGCGAAAGAAAACGGTGAGGAAAAAGAAGATAATGCGTTGCCATGGGACAAAGTGCCGCCGGCATCTTACTCAGAAACCGGTCATGCGCGCCAAGCGGTTGACGCCCTGCAAGAAAAACACATCGCGCGGATTGCCAAAGATCCGGAATTCATTACATTGAATGAAGATCTGAAAATTCGTGACGAACGCCGCGAGCGCAAGTTTTTATCCCTTAACTTCGCCAAACGTAAGGCGGAAAATGATAAGGATGATGCGAAACGGCTGAAAGATCTCAACGCCCGCTTTAAGCGCGAAGGCAAGAAACCATTGAAAGACCTTGACAGCTTGCCGAAAGATTATGAAGGTCCGGATTTTTATCTGAAAGAAGCGGAAAAAATGGCGGCGGATTGGGTAAAGATGGATAGCGAGAAAACCCGAAGTTCGCAACCGGATGCGAAAAACTAATCATTTTTTGACCGCACTTTGTTCTTTTTATTACGTCAAAGTGCGGTAGTTTTTTTGTTAATTTTAAGGAACCACAGCATGTTGAAAATGACTTCATACAAGTTTGCAAATATGGCGACTTTATTGATGTCTTGTGCTTATCTCGGCAGTGCGGCCGCCGAGACGAAAAGCGGAGTGATTGATCCTGCACCGATTGTTCAGGCGGGCTTGAACGAGGCCAAAGAACTTATTACTTTGACAGACGAGCAGCTGGCATTGGAACAAAAGGCGATTGAGCAACAACTGGCGATAGAGAAAAAAGCGGAAGAAGCGCGCTTGTATGCCGAACAGCAAGAACAGGCAGAACAGCGTCTGGCTGATGTGATCGATACCCGACAATTACAGTTTAAAGCTGAAATCGCCAAAATTTATGCACAAAACGATTATGTCTTGCTATGGGAAGACGAGGCGGCACGCAAACAATTTCTGCATGAATACGCCGCACTTGTCGCCAGCGGGATTTCCCGCAGAGCGGCACAGAATTTAGAACAGATCGACAACGCCGCACAAACCGGCGGGCTGATTTACGACATTCTGTTGACCGACACTTTTCTGGATTATCTGTATTATGCCAAAAATGCCATGAATTCGGCACAGAAATGGCTGTATTCCGCCAACGGCTATAAGCCGGCGCTGCCTGATGAAAACACGATTCAAGACTGGCTCGGTGCAGTTAAGCATAATGAAAACGCCGCATTTGTGGCGCAGTTATCCAGCAGCAATCATTTGTATAAACAAACGCTTGATAAGCTGAGTTTGCTTGTCGGTTCGGCAACGAATAATCCTGCCGATGTATATAAATTGGCCATTAACGCTCAGCGGCTGCGAGTAATTCCAAGTTTTGACAACGGGATTTTTGTCAATATTCCAAGTTATAAACTGAATTATTACCGCGACGGGCGTTTAATTCTGGATTCGCGGGTGATTGTGGGAAAAAAAGCACGCAAAACCCCAGTTATGTACAGTAAATTAAACAATGTGGTGGTGAATCCGCCGTGGAATCCGACAACCCGCTTAATTAATGAGGATCTGGTGCCTAAAATCAAACGGGATCCGAGTTATGTGGCGCGCAACGGTTATACCATTTTAGATGCCCGAGGTAATGCAGTGGATCCGTATTCGATTAACTGGGAAACCATCGGCAGTAAATTCCCTTATCGTTTGCGGCAGGCGCCGGGTGACAGTGCGCTGGGGAATTATAAATTCAATATGCCAAGCTCTGATGCTATTTATCTGCATGACACGCCGAATCATAATTTGTTTAAACAGAAAGACCGTGCCTTGAGTTCCGGCTGTATCCGAGTGGAACAATCTGATCAGCTGGCGACCATTTTGCTGACCGAAGCTGGTTGGTCGGCAGACAGAAAACGCAAGGTGCTAGACAGTCGTCGTACAACATGGGCGAATATTCAGTCCGACAATCCGGTTTATTTATATTACGTCACTCGCTGGGTGGACAACGGGCAAGTGCATACGCTGCCGGATATTTACGATTACGATGTGGTGCCGAATTTAAGTTACATCAACTGGCATACGGTAAAAAAATATTTGCGCTAAATCCTGTTTTATAGGTTGCTAAATAAGGTGCTGATGACGTTTTTCGACATAAAAAATGATATTTTTTTGACCTTTTTTCTAACTTATGGTAATTATAGCTGCCGTAAGTAAAGAATTGTAAATTTAGAGTCAAGAATATAATGAATGAGATTAATCAGCATCGCCGCAAATGGTTATCGCTCGGCGGCATTATTTTAGGCGCGTCACTCTTGCCGAATTCGGTGTTAGCCGTAGTTTCCACCCCTAAACCGCGTATTCTCCGTTTCAGAAATATCAATACCGGCGATAAATTCAGCGCCGAATTCGGAAGCGGTAAAGGATTTTCTTCCGCACATTTAAAAAAATTGGACTATCTGTTGCGCGATAAGCGTAATAACCAGATTCATCGCATGGATCCGAATTTATTTTCTAAATTTTACCGCATTCAAAGCAATCTGGGGCTACGCAACACGGAAATTCAAATTATCTGCGGATACCGTTCTCCCGCCAGCAATGCCGCTATGCGCCGTCATAGCCGAGGCGTCGCCAGCAATAGCTATCATATGCGCGGGCAAGCCATTGATTTTCGCATTGACGGCATATCGCTGGCGAAGGTCAAAAAAGCCGCCGAAGGATTGAAAAACGGCGGTGTGGGGTACTATCCACGCAGTAATTTCGTCCATGTGGATACTGGCCCGGTACGGACTTGGAGCGGCAGCTAACGAACAGAACTCGCCTTATTTTTGACCGAAACCGCAGTTTGCTGCGGTTTTGTTTATCGGCTACAAAAGGACATAATATGGAGATTGAAATTATTCCGGTTACCGGATTTCAGCAGAATTGCTCGTTGATCTGGGATGATGAAAAAAACGCAGCGATTATTGATCCGGGCGGTGAGCCGGATAAACTGATCCGTCGGATTGAAGCCCTCGGATTGACTTTAACGCGGATTTTGCTCACACACGGACATTTGGATCACGTCGGCGCGGCGCCGAAATTAAAGGCGCATTTTCAGGTTGATATCTGGGGACCGAATCAGGCTGATGCTTACTGGTTTGAAAACCTGCCGCAACAGTCGCAGAAATTCGGTATGTTGTTTGAAGCCGACCGTTTTCTGCCGGATCGCTGGTTGAATGAAAATGGCGAGATAATCCGTGTCGGTCAACTTCGTCTGGAAGTATTACAGCTGCCAGGACATACGCCGGGGCATATCGGTTTTATCGAACATAGCAAGCAGGTGGCATTTACCGGGGATGTGTTATTTCAAAACAGCATCGGCAGAACGGATTTTCCCGGCGGCGATCTGCAAACCCTGTTAGATTCCATTCGGGAAAAATTATACCCTTTGGGCGATGATATGATTATCATCGCCGGACACGGTGCTTATACCACAATCGGACAGGAAAAACGACACAACCCATTTCTGACTGCCGGCTAATCTTTACCGGTGCGAAATTTATCAGTTGAAAAGTGCGGTCAAAAAATCGAAAGAATTTTGACCGCACTTTGTTATCTGCGTGCTATTCCCGCATTATGGACGATTATTTTAAAATCAGAATCGGTTTGTTGCCGTTGCGTGCAACTTTGACCGTATTGCTGCTCAATCCTTTGGAATTCGGTTTGCTGCTGGCGAGCATAACGATCAAATCTACCGATTTTTCTTCGGCGATTCGATTGATTTCTTCATAAATGGTACCATGGGCGACGATGTGTTGTACTTTGGCATTTTTCGGAAAATTCGCCTGCGTGAACTCATGTAATGCTTTGTTGGCTTCTTCAATCACCGACTTATCGAAGTTTTTCGGTAAGAATGCGGAGACGAAACTATCATCAATCGGTTCAATAATCGTAACCACGCGGTAAATTGTATCGGGATTATTGCCGGTAAGTTTCAACGCCGTATCAACCACATATTTCGCGCTGGTTAGGTTACTCAAATCAATGGCAATCAGTAGTTTGTTATACATAGCATATCCTTAGAAGTCATGAACCGCACTTGGCACGGGGCAAAAGTGCGGTCGGTTTTTTTACAATTTTTTTGCTCTGCGGCGTTGATTCCAGCCGAGGGCGGCGATAATCGCTAGCGCAGGAATAAACATCCATTCTTTCGGCATCGCAATCAGCGGTAACGCAACGTCAAGCAGGGTTTGATCCCAGTTTAATCCGGCTTTTGCCGCTGGCGAGTCAATTTCCACCATATCAATGATGATCTTATCGGTGCGGTTACCGTCGATTTCGATCTGTTCCTGCGTATTTAGTAAGGTTAAGCCTAACGCGTTAAGGCGTTCCTCACCCGTTGCGCCTTCAGGCACTTCAAGCTCTGAATAGAACTCGATTTGTTTGCCGTAAGGATTGACGCCAGCAACTTTCAAGGTAACCGTCTTTCCTGCCGGTGTGTTTGCCAGTTCCTGCACGAAATTCACCGGCGCGACATGATGTGAGGTGGGTGAGATATATTCCATAAAAAATCCCGGACGGAAGATCATGAATGCGGCAATAATCAGCCCCAGTGTTTCCCACCATTTATTTTTCACAAAGAAATGGTTCATGGTCGCGGCCGTGAATGCCAGTATGGCGATGGTGGAAACCACGGCAACCAGCGTACCTTTAACCCAACCGACATCGATGAGCAATAAATCGGTATTGAAAATAAACAAAAATGGCAGAATCGCAGTACGCAGGCTGTAGAAAAATGCCACCATACCGGTTTTTATCGGATTGCCGCCGGAAACTGCTGCTGCGGCAAAGGAGGCAAGTCCGACCGGCGGTGTAACATCTGCCATAATACCAAAATAAAATACAAACAGGTGAACGGCGATAAGCGGCACAATGAGACCGTTTTGTTTTCCTACTTCGACAATGACCAATGCCATGAGCGAAGAGACGACGATATAGTTCGCGGTGGTCGGCAGCCCCATACCGAGGATTAAACTGAACATCGCGACCAGAATTAGCATCAGGACAATATTACCCATGGACAGCACTTCAATAATGCCGGAAAGCTGGACACCGAAGCCGGTTAAGGAGACTACGCCGACAATGATGCCGGCGGTTGCGGTGGCAATCCCGATGCCGATCATATTACGTGCGCCGGTTTCCAATCCTTGAATAAAAGTGTGCAGACCTTCGGAAAATTGTTGGATGCTAACGGGTTGGCGGCGGAAATAGTTCAGCAGCGGTCGCTGGGTGATTAAAATCACTGCCAGTGCCGTAATGCCCCAAAATGCGGAAAGCCCCGGTGATAACATTTCGACCATTAAGCACCAAATCAGGATCACGACCGGAATTAAAAAGTGCAGTCCGGCGTTTACCGTCGGTTTGGCGGAAGGCAGGCGCATAACCGGTGCGTTCGGATCATCGATTTCCAGATCGGGAAATTTTGCCACGCGACGAATCAAGGCGAGATAAATCAGCGCAAGAATGGCGCACACAATGAAAAACGCATAGTCCGGGGTGAGGTGTTTTATCCAACCGAGAGAAAAATTAACCGCAATAACTAAACCGATTACCACCAGAATAGAGGTAATGATTTTCAACAGCAACACTGGTAGCGAACTTGGCGGATCTGTGCGCGGTAGACCTTGCAGATTCATCTTCAACGCTTCCAGATGCACGATATATACCAGCGCAATATAGGATATCAGCGCTGGCAATGCCGCATGAACGATTAGCTGGCTGTACGGCATATTGACATATTCGATCATTAAAAAAGCGGCTGCACCCATCACCGGCGGCATAATTTGTCCGTTTACCGATGAAGCGACTTCCACCGCACCGGCTTTTTCGGCAGAAAATCCGACTCGTTTCATCATTGGAATGGTAAATGTGCCGGTAGTGACCACGTTGGCAATGGAAGAACCCGAAATCAACCCGGTCAAGCCGGAAGAGACTACGGCGGCTTTTGCCGGACCGCCGCGTAAATGGCCCAAATAAGCAAACGCGGTTTTGATAAAATAATTGCCAGCGCCGGCTTTATCCAGCAACGCACCGAATAATACAAACAGGAATACATACTTGGTTGAAACACCCAGTGCGACGCCGAACACCCCTTCGGTAGTGACCCATTGCTGATTGATGATTTGTGACAGTGAACCCGAACGATGGCTGATGATCCAATTGCTTGGCAGATACTGACCGAAATAATTATACAGCAGAAATACGATGGCAATAATAACTAAAGGTAATCCCAGACTGCGGCGGCAGGCTTCCAGTAAAAGAATGATGCCCAGACAGCCAGCAATAATATCCTGTGTATTTGGTGCGCCGAAACGGGTAACTAATCCTTCGTAAAAGAAAATATAATATGCACCTAAAAATGCGCCCAGCACGGCGAACAGCCAATCTTGATAGGGTACTCGATTTTTGGGGGACGCCGCAAATGCGGGGAAGGCGAGATAGGCCAGAAACAGTGCGAATGCCAAGTGTATGGAACGCGCTTTGGTATCGTCAATAACCACATTCAAATTCCAGCCCCAGTGGCGGATCACTTCCTGTAGCCAAAATGGCAGCGGCGAGGTGTAATAAAGTTGAAAAATCGACCATAAAATTGCAGTAATAATGATCAGCTTTTTGGTTAATCCGGTAGGATTACGACCGCCGGAATCATTAGACGCGACGATATCCTGCAAATCATCATAATCGACGGTTTTGGATTTTACGGACATAAGTTCTCCCGAAAACGATGATATTAATGAAAAAATAATACTTTTATTAAACAGAAAAGGGCAGGCGAAACCTGCCCGAAACAACGATAAGCGTTATTGAAGCCAACCGCGTTCTTTATAATAGCGTACTGCGCCGTCGTGCAGTGGTGCCGATAGGGCGTTTTTGATCATTTCTTGTTCTTTCAAATTAGCAAATGCCGGATGCAGGCGTTTAAAGCGATCAAAGTTATCAAACACCGCTTTTACCACTGCATAGACGCGCTCGTCATCCACATCGGCGGATGTTACTAAGGTGGCATACACTCCGAAGGTATCAACCGGGTTATCAGTGCCTTTGTATAAACCGCCCGGAATGGTTGCTTTAGCATAGTAAGGATTATCGGCGACCAGCTTGTCAATGGCTTCTCCGGAAACCGGTACCAAGTGTGTGTTACAGGATGCCGCAGCTTCTTTTAACGCTCCGTTCGGGTGACCGACATTATAGGTAATTGCATCTAAATTGTTGTCACACATAACCGATGCCATTTCCGCAGGTTTCAGCTCGGAGGCGACTTTGAATTCTTTATCGCTCCAACCTTTTGCCGCTAAAATGACATTCATCGTTGCGCGAGTGCCGGAGCCCGGATCACCGACGTTGACACGCTTGCCTTTCAGATCATCAAAGCTGTTAATGCCCGAGTCATCGCGTGCCATAAGTGTAAAGGGTTCCGGATGAAGTGAAAATACGGCGCGTAATTTGTCATTCTTTTTCCCCTCGAAGGAGCCGGTGCCGTTATAGGCATGATATTGCCAGTCGGATTGTGCGATACCCATTTCCATTTGATGAGCGGCGATAGCATTCAGGTTGGCCACAGATGCGCCGGTTGATGGGGCGTTGCATTTAATCTGAGTTTTGGCGGTATCGCGGTTAACCAGCTGGCAGATAGATTGCCCCACGACATAGTACACACCGGTTTGACCGCCGGTTCCGATAGTCACGAATTTATCTTCCGCCTGAACGGAAAACGCAGTAACAGCCATTCCGGCAATAAGAGAGAATTTTAGTAATTTTTTCATATTGTTGCTCCTATTGAGAATTAAGAATGATGATGAGGTGTTGTGTCGGAATTTCTTACAGACAAAGTAAAGATATACAGTAGATTGATACAGCTTGCAACGAATTTTTATGGAAATATTCGGCTTATTTATTTTTTTATAAATTATTAATGAATTTAAGAAATATTTTATTTTTTATTTATAAAAATCGCCTGTTTTTTTACTATAAAGTGCGGTTAAAATTGTTAATGAATTGAACTAATAAGAATTTTGTGAGTCTAAGGTTACAAGTTTGTTACTGTTTAATGACTAAGGAGCTTATATGAAATTATTGAAATCAGTACTGGCATTAAGTATCGGATTGGCGGTATCCGCACTGTCTTTCGCTACGGAAAATCCAATGCAGGATGCTGCAAAAAATACCACTCAAACTATGAAGCAGGAAACACTTGGCAACATGCAAACCGCAAAGCAGCATGTACAGGATAAAGCCGGAACAATGAAAGAAACAACCGGCACGATGAAATCGGAGTCGGTGGAAAAAGTCCGTTCCAGTGCGGTGGATAAAACTACGCACGTCAAAAAAGTTGTCACTGATCATGGTTCGGCAGTGAAGAAAGAAACCGTTACGGTAAAACGTAAAATCAATATTAATAAAGCCGATTCTGCGACCCTGCAAAAATTATCCGGTATCGGTGAAGAAAAAGCGAAAGCGATTATTGAATACCGCAATAAAACCGGCAAAATTAAATCTGCCTCGGATTTATCCAAAATCCCGGGAATTGGTCGTAAAACCGCCGAACAAATTGCACCGCATTTAAGTTATTAATGAATGATTGAGGAATAAAAAATACCGCACGATTAAAAGTGCGGTATTTTTTTGTGGAGTTTTACTTAACTTTTATCCATTGGTTCAAACGGACGTTGGGTATGACCGACGTAAAGCTGACGCGGGCGAACGATTTTCATATTGCCCGGTTTAAACATTTCTTTCCAGTGCGCAATCCAGCCGACGGTTCTTGCCAGTGCAAACATTACCGTGAACATTGAGGTCGGAATGCCGATGGCTTTTAAGATAATGCCGGAATAGAAGTCTACGTTCGGGTAGAGTTTGTGTTCGATAAAATATGGATCGCTTAGGGCGATTCGTTCCAGTTCCATTGCCACTTCAAATAATGGCGTGCTAATGCCGAGTTCCTGTAGCACTTCGTGACAAGTTTTACGCATCACTTTAGCGCGCGGATCGTAATTTTTATATACGCGGTGACCGAAGCCCATCAAACGGAACGGATCATTTCTGTCTTTTGCTCGCGCAATATATTCCGGAATGCGATCAACGGTGCCGATTTCTTCCAACATATTGATACAGGCTTCGTTGGCACCGCCGTGCGCCGGTCCCCATAAAGAGGCGATTCCCGCCGCGATACAGGCGAATGGATTGGCGCCAGAAGAAGCGGCGGTACGCACGGTTGAGGTGGAGGCGTTTTGTTCATGATCGGCGTGCAGGATAAAGATTCTGTCCATGGCGCGTTCCAGCACCGGGTTGACTTCGTAAGGTTCACAAGGGGTGGCGAACATCATGTGCAGGAAGTTGCCGGAATAAGACAGTTTATTGAGCGGGAACATAAACGGTTGACCGATAGAATATTTGTAACACATCGCCGCCAGCGTCGGCATCTTCGCCAATAAACGAATGGCGGTCAATTCGCGGTGTTCGATATCATTAATATCCAGTGAATCATGATAGAACGCCGCCAATGCGCCACTTACCCCGCACATAATCGCCATCGGGTGTGAGTCGCGGCGAAAACCGTGGAAGAAACGGGAAATCTGCTCATGCACCAGCGTGTGTTTACGCACCAGTTGAACGAAATTTTTATATTCTTCGGCATTCGGACGTTCACCGAATAGCAGTAAGTGCGCCACTTCCAGGTAGTCGGCATTTTGCGCAAGATCGGCGATAGGGTAGCCGCGATGCAGCAAAATACCTTCGTCGCCGTCAATGTAGGTAATTTCCGAGGCGCAGGAGGCGGTGGACATAAATCCCGGGTCAAACGTAAATAACTTATTTTTAACCAATTGCTGCACATCGATAGTGTCGTAACCGAGCGTTCCTTGACGCACAGGAAGATTCAGTTCACGACCGTCGCTGAGAGAAAGTTTTGCAGTTAATTCAGTCATAGGATATTCCTTCTTAATCGTTTAATAGTAAAGTTGATGTTGTGTTTGTATAGAGGTGCATTTTTTGTGTTCTGTTCAATATAACCTGTTATTTATCGACTGTCTTTATAATTTTGCAAAAATTTATTTGTTAAATAAATGTTATTTTTAAAAATGAGAGGGAGATCAAAAAATAGAAAAAATGTTAATTATTTGTTAAGTGATTTTATTGATTATCGGAGAAATTTGTTTTTTAATTGTCCGAGTAACTATTCAACTTAAAACAGAACGTGTTTATTACCGAATCCTATGTATAATAGGTTGAATACGGTTTTACACCCTATATCGCTATTAATCGAATCAGGTGGTCGCAATGAAACAAAACAACCCAATCAGTGAATGGTTAGCTTCCAGCGCGCTCGGCGGCGCCAATCAGTCTTATGTGGAACAGCTTTATGAGGATTATCTCCGAGATCCGGATTCCGTCGATGAAAGCTGGCAACAAATCTTTAATTCTCTTCCAAAATCAACCGCACTTGAACAACCTCACACCCCGGTTCGTGACTATTTTAAACGGCTGGCGCGCGATAAATCGCAAAACGGCGCGACAGTTATTGACCCGAACGTCAGCGCCAGACTGGTTAAAGTGCTGCAATGGGTAAACGGACACCGTAACCGTGGTCATCTGCATGCGGATCTCGATCCGCTTAAACTCTGGCAGCGGATGGATGCCCCGACACTGGACTATAAATTTTACGGTTTTACCGATGCGGATCTGGACGAAGAATTTGATATCGGCGGCTATGTATATAATAAAGAAAAAATCAGCCTGCGTGATCTGGCTTATGCTCTGAAAAACACTTATTGCAGCACCATCGGGCTGGAATTTATGCACGTCAATGATCTGGAAGCGCGTACTTGGTTGCAGAGTAAACTTGAAAATCTGTTGAATAAACCGCTGTTTAAAAAAGAAGAACAGCTCACGTTTTTGCAGGAGCTGACCGCCGCAGACGGATTAGAGCGTTATCTCGGCGCCAAATTCCCCGGTGCGAAACGGTTTTCTTTAGAGGGCAGCGATGCGTTTATTCTGTTGATGAAAGAAATTATCCGCCACGGTGGGCGTAACGGCATCAACGAGATTGTGATGGGGATGGCGCACCGCGGACGGTTGAATATGCTGGTCAATGTGCTGGGCAAGAAACCGGCGGAGCTGTTTGATGAGTTTGCCGGCAAACATCATGGCAACGGTACTGGCGATGTGAAATATCATCAGGGCTTTTCCTCGGATTTTATGACCGATAACGGCATTGTACATTTGGCGTTGGCGTTTAACCCGTCGCATTTGGAGATCGTCAATCCGGTCGTGCTCGGTTCGGTGCGGGCGCGCCAAAACCGGATTGCAGACAACGAACGCAGCAAAGTGCTGCCGATTACGGTACATGGCGATTCCTCGGTGGCAGGACAGGGCGTGGTACAGGAAACCCTGAACATGTCGGCAACCCGCGGTTATTCTGTCGGCGGCACGATTCGGGTTGTGATCAACAATCAGATCGGCTTTACCACCTCTAATCCGCATGATACCCGCTCCACCGAATACTGCACCGATATTGCGAAAATGATCGAAGCGCCGGTGATTCATGTCAACGGCGATGATCCGGAGGCGGTAGCCTATGCGGCGCGTATGGCGGTGGAATTCCGGGTTAAATTTAAACGTGATATTTTTGTTGATCTGATTTCTTACCGGCGCCACGGGCATAATGAAGCGGATGAACCGTCGGTGACTCAGCCGTTGATGTATGAAAAAGTCAAACGGCACCCGACCCCGCGTAAAGTCTATGCCGATCGTCTGATTGCCGATGGCGTGGTTGACGAAGAATATGTCACAGAGCTGGTCAATAATTATCGTGATGCCTTGGATAACGGCGATTGTGTGGTGTCGGAATGGCGTGAAATGGATATGGAGGCAATGGACTGGACAACCTTCCTCAGTCAGGAATGGACGGAATATGAAAGCAGTATTGATGCTCAGCGCTTTGATGGGTTAGCGAACAAAGTCTGCAAATATCCGTCCACTCATCCGCTGCACGCCCGAGTGAAGAAAATTTATGATGATCGCCGATTAATGGCAAACGGCGAAAAACCGTTTGACTGGGGCATGGCGGAAACCATGGCTTATGCGACTTTGTTGGATGAAGGCTACAATGTGCGCCTGTCCGGTGAGGATTGCGGGCGCGGTACATTCTTCCATCGGCATGCGGTGTTGCACAGCCAGAAAGACGGCACCTTATATATTCCGTTAACCCAACTGCACGGTCAGCAGGGGCATTTTGAAGTTTGGGATTCCGTGCTGTCGGAAGAAGCGGTGCTGGCGTACGAATACGGTTATGCTACCGCGACCCCGCGCACTTTAACCTTGTGGGAAGCACAATTTGGCGATTTCGCTAATGTGGCGCAAGTGGTGATGGATCAGTTTATCAGTTCGGGTGAACAGAAATGGGGCAGAATGTGCGGGTTAGTAATGCTGCTGCCGCACGGTTACGAAGGACAGGGGCCGGAACATTCCTCCGCGCGTCTGGAGCGTTATTTACAGCTTTGTGCGCAGCAGAATATGCAGGTCTGCGTGCCTTCGACACCGGCACAGATTTATCATTTGCTGCGCCGTCAAATGTTGCGCAAGGTGCGCCGACCGTTGGTGGTGATTACGCCGAAATCCTTATTGCGACATCCGTTAGCCGTATCATCAAAAGCAGAACTGATACAGGGCAAATACCAGAATGTCATCGGTGAAATCGATACGCTTAATCCGAAAAAAGTCAAACGCGTCGTGCTGTGTGCTGGCAAAGTCTATTATGATTTACTGGAGCAACGCCGTAAAAATGCGCAGACGGATGTGGCGATTATCCGAGTCGAACAGCTTTATCCTTATCCTCATGAAGAAATGAAAGCCGCATTGGCACCGTATAACCACGTCACGGATTATGTCTGGTGTCAGGAAGAGCCGTTAAATCAAGGTGCATGGTATTGCAGTCAGCATAATTTTGTGACGTCCTTGCCGGAGGCGGGTAAATTGCGTTATGTCGGGCGTCCGGCTTCCGCATCGCCGGCGGTCGGCTATATGTCCCTGCATAATGAACAACAACAGGCTTTAGTGGCTGAAGCACTGGCTTAACTGATAAAAGTGCGGTAAAAATCACCGCACTTTCACAAACTTGACAAGAAGGAACAGAATATGAGCGATTTTGAGATTATTACCCCCGATTTACCCGAGTCTGTGGCAGATGCTACTGTGGTGACATGGCATAAAAAAGTCGGCGATGCCATTAAACGCGATGAGATTCTGGTTGAAATCGAAACGGATAAAGTCGTGCTGGAGGTTCCGGCGGCAGCAGATGGTGTGCTGCAAAGCATTCTGCAGCCGGAAGGGGCGACGGTGGTGAGCAAACAGTTGCTGGGCAAGGTATCGGCGTTGGCGGTTGCTGGCGGAGTAACGAAAGATACCGTGCAGAGCATGGAAAAAACACCGGCGGATCGCTATGCCGCGACACTGACTTCTGAACCAACCAACAGCGATGCAGTCAGCCCCGGCGTGCGCCGTTTACTGGCTGAGCATGAACTGAATGCGGAAGATATTAAAGGCAGCGGTGTCGGCGGTCGTCTCACGCGTGAGGATGTTGAACGAGCAATCGCGCAGAAAGCCGCGCAACAGCAGGAATCGGCAGCCGTGCTAGCGCCAGCGGATTCCGCCGTTACGCTTGCTCAGCGAGATGAAAAACGGGTGCCGATGACCCGATTGCGCAAACGCATTGCAGAACGCCTGCTAGAAGCGAAAAATACCACCGCTATGCTGACCACATTTAATGAGGTGGATATGCAGCCGATCATGAAATTGCGCAAAACCTACGGTGAAAAATTCGAGAAACAGCATGCTACTCGTTTAGGTTTTATGTCCTTTTATATTAAAGCTGTGGTAGAAGCGCTCAAACGTTATCCGGAAGTGAACGCTTCTATTGACGGTGATGATGTGGTTTACCACAATTATTTTGATATCAGTATTGCGGTATCTACGCCACGCGGTTTGGTTACGCCGGTATTGCGCGACTGCGACAAGCTAAGTATGGCGGACATTGAAAAAGCAATTAAAGTGTTGGCGGAAAAAGGACGTGACGGTAAATTGACAGTAGATGATCTGACCGGCGGCAACTTTACCATTACCAACGGCGGTGTATTCGGTTCTTTAATGTCCACGCCGATTATTAACCCGCCTCAGAGCGCCATTTTAGGCATGCACGCGATTAAAGAGCGCCCGGTGGCAATTGACGGTCAGGTGGTGATTCGCCCGATGATGTATCTAGCACTTTCTTACGATCACCGGTTAATCGACGGGCGTGAAAGCGTCGGCTTCCTGGTAACGATCAAAGAACTGCTGGAAGACCCGACCCGTCTGCTGCTGGAAATCTGATGTTGCCGACCGGTTTCGACCTGTCGGTGATAAATCGGAAAAAGCTGTTGTTCCGTTTTATCTGCGGATAGTTCGCAGCATTTACGCTTCATTAACTATGCAAACATAGACAATATTTAGGTTAAAGGATAACGATGAACTTACACGAATACCAAAGTAAACAACTCTTTGCGCAGTACGGTTTGCCGGTAAGCGAAGGTTATATCTGCGAAAATACAGCGCAGGCGCTGGAGGCAATCGAAAAATTAGGCGCTGCGCCGTGGGTGGCGAAATGTCAGGTACATGCCGGCGGTCGCGGCAAAGCGGGCGGTGTGCAGCTATTGAAATCCGAACAGGAAGTGCGGTCGTTTTTTGAGAGGTTTTTGGGCAAACGTTTGGTGACGTTCCAAACTGATACCGAGGGACAACCGGTCAACAGCATTTATCTTGAACCTGCGGTAGCGATTGAAAAAGAGCTGTATTTAAGTGCGGTAGTGGATCGCAGTTCACAGCGCATTGTGTTTATGGCGTCAACGGAAGGCGGTGTCGATATTGAAGAAGTGGCGGCAAAAACACCGCACTTGGTACATAAAATCTTAATCGATCCGTTGGTCGGCGCAATGCCGTATCAAGGGCGGGAACTGGCGTTTAAACTGGGATTGAACGGGGCGCAAATCAAACAATTTACCCACATGTTCTGTCAATTGGGGCGTTTATTTAGCGAAAAGGATTTGGCGTTGCTGGAAATCAATCCGTTGGTGATCCTGCAAAGCGGCGAACTGCATTGTTTAGATGCAAAAATTGCGGTGGACGGCAATGCGTTGTTCCGTCATCCGGATTTGCTGGCGATGCGTGATTTAACTCAGGAAGACCCGCGAGAAGCGGCGGCGGAAGAATGGAACCTGAATTATGTGGCGTTAAAAGGCAATATCGGCTGCATGGTGAACGGCGCCGGGCTGGCGATGGGCACTATGGATATTGTTAAGCTGCACGGGGGCGAACCAGCGAATTTCCTGGATGTGGGCGGCGGTGCGACCAAAGAACGGGTAGCCGAAGCCTTTAAGATCATTTTAAGCGACCGGTCGGTAAAAGCCATTTTAGTCAATATTTTCGGCGGCATTGTGCGCTGTGATTTGATTGCCGAAGGCGTGATAGCCGCAGTCAACGAAGTGGGCGTCGGCGTGCCGGTGGTTGTGCGTCTGGAAGGCACCAATGCCGGACTGGGACGTGAGATTTTGGCAAAAAGCGGATTAAATATTATGGCGGCGCAAAGTTTACAGGATGCTGCGCTGCAAGTAGTGAATGCGGCGGCGGGAGTGTAACAATGTCAATTTTGATTAATAAAGATACGAAAGTGATTTGTCAGGGATTTACCGGCGGACAGGGGACATTCCATTCCGAACAGGCGCTTGCCTACGGTACGCAGTTGGTGGGTGGTGTTTCACCGGGTAAAGGCGGCACGACTCATTTGGGGCTACCGGTATTTAACACTGTGCGTGAAGCGGTAGAACGCACCGGTGCGACGGCAACGGTGATTTATGTGCCGGCACCGTTTTGCAAAGATGCCGTGCTTGAAGCCATTGACGCCGGACTGCAATTGATCGTTTGTATTACCGAGGGCATTCCGACGCTGGATATGCTACAGATTAAGCAGAAACTGAACCAATGCGACGATGTAGTGATGATCGGACCAAACTGTCCGGGGGTGATTACACCGGAGGAGTGCAAAATCGGCATTATGCCGGGCAATATTCACCGTAAGGGGCGCGTCGGTATCGTGTCGCGCTCTGGTACCTTGACTTATGAAGCGGTCAAGCAAATTACCGACGAAGGGCTTGGACAGTCAACCTGCGTGGGCATTGGCGGTGATCCAATTCCGGGCTCGAATTTTATTGATATATTAACGCTGTTCCAGCAGGATCCGGAAACCGATGCTATTGTGATGATAGGCGAAATCGGCGGTTCGGCGGAAGAAGAAGCGGCGGCGTTTATTCAATCCCATATTAGCAAACCGGTGGTTGGTTATATTGCCGGCATTACCGCGCCGAAAGGCAAACGAATGGGGCATGCCGGCGCGATTATCAGCGGCGGTAAAGGAACGGCGGAGGAAAAAATTGCCGCATTGGAAGCGGCGGGCGTCAAAACGGTGCGTAGTCTGGCAGAAATCGGCGCAGCGTTAAAAAGCATATTGTAAGTAAAATCAGCGACTTTTGATTAAGTGCGGTCGGATTTAGCGATGTTTTAAATCCGCCGCACTTATTTTTTGCGAGCAAGATCAAATTATGCCGTTTTGAACTTTGAACGGGTAAAATTATCAGTGCTATAATCGTTTTAGCTATTTCAGACATTTGAAAGGAGTTAATGTGAAATTAGACGAGCTTGCAAAACTTGCTGGTGTTTCGCGTACAACGGTAAGTTATGTGGTTAACGGCAAGGCGAAACAGTATCGAGTCAGTGATAAAACCATTGAAAAAGTTCAGGCGTTAATTAAAAAACATCAGTTCAAACCTAATGCGATGGCGGCAGGATTGCGTGCAGGGAAAAGTAACACAATCGGTTTGATTATTCCTGATTTTGAGAATATCAGTTATGCCAAAATCGCCAATCAGTTAGAGAATAAATTCCGTGAAAAAGGTTATCAACTCTTGATTGCCTGCACCAATGATCACCCGGAAAATGAAATTGACTGCGCCAAGCATTTGTTTCAGCGGCAGGTGGATGCGCTGATTGTATCTACCGCGTTACCGACAAACACCCCTTTTTATCAGAACAGTCACATCCCGGTTTTCGGTTTTGATCGGCGGATTGCCTCTGACGGCGTAATCAACGTATTAACTGACGATGAGCATGATGCTTACCGTTTGGCGCAACATTTGTTGCGACAACCGCAATATCGGCGCATTTTATTTTTCGGCGCGTTGCCGGAGCTGCCGACCAGTCAAGAACGTGAGCGGGGTTTTCGTAAAGCATTACATGAAAAGGCCGACACAACCGTTGAGCTGCTGTATGCCGCGCAGTTTCACAAAGCGGCAGCGGCTGACACATTTGCCCGTTGGCTGGCGCAAAATCCGCTGCCGGACGCATTGTTTGTCACCTCATTAACCTTGCTACAGGGCGTTTTTCAGGTTCTGTTACAGCAGAAAAAAGCCATTCCAAAACAGCTGGTGATTGCGACTTTCGGTGATCACGATATGCTGGAAGTGCTGGAAAATCCGGTGGTCTGCGCCGTACAGGATCATCAGCAAATCGTGCAATCTTTATTAAATCTGGTATTGCATAAATTACATCATAAAAAAGCGGACACACAGCAAACCGTGATTTTACGCGATATTGTGTATCATCATTACCAATAAGCTAATTGAGCGGAATTGTTACTGGCGGCGGCAGCGGTTCGGGTTTACCCAGAAAGTGCGGTTCTTTTTCGATTAAAAGATCCCATACCGCTTGCAGCCGGGCGAAAAATTCGCGGATGCGCACGAAAGTGTAGCCCGACGGATATTCCGCTGCAAAGCAGATTGCATCGATATTGTGATATTTGGCGATAAACAGCGCGCGTTCGCAGTGAAATTTCTGGGTAATAATCGTGATGGAATGGGCTTTAAAGACCTGATCGGCGCGGATCACAGAATCCAGTGTGCGAAAGCCGGCATAATCCATATACATAAATGCTTCCGGAACGCCCATTTTTCTCAGATCCTTATACATCGTGCGCGGTTCATTATATTCCAGCGTGCGGTTGTCGCCGCTAAGCAGCAGATAATCGACTTTCTTTGCTTTGAACAGTTCATCGGCAGCCAGTAAGCGGTTGGAATAAAACAGATTTGGGGTGTTTTTAGCAAAATATTTTGCTGTTCCCAGCAACAATCCATAAGGGCGGTTCGGTATACTGGCAATATCGGTATAAATGCCCTGACGTACATAAAAGCCAATTGCCTGATCAATCAAAATCAGCACAAAAATACAGAGAAACAGCGCAGACATGCAATAACGCAGGCATTTGCGTAACCATGTCTTAACGCGTTCACTGTGCAACATAGGTATCCGTGTTTGTTTAGTCATGCGCTGATTTTATCGCAATTTGATTGCCTGTCAAAATAATGAAAAATAGTGATAAATTCAAGTTTTAAATCGAGCAACGATGAGATTGTCGAAGGCTAAAACGTCTAGAAGTTTAGACGTCTAAAATTTCTTGACAACATCCGGCGGTAGCGGTAGTTTATGCAGCAGGAACCGGCGCATGGAGCTGCCGGAGTGGATCGTTTACGGAATAGGCAATGACAGTACAAAAAGTAAGACTTTTTACCGAACAGCCTCTCACTTTAACCTTGGGCGGGCAGCTGGAGCAAATTGACATTGCTTATCAGACATACGGAACATTAAATGCAGATAGAAATAATGCGGTTTTGATTTGTCACGCGTTGACCGGCGATGCCGAACCTTATTTTGCGGATAAATCCCAAACCGGCTGGTGGCAGAATTTTATGGGAGCCGGGCTTGCGCTGGATACTGAGCGTTATTATTTTATTTGTTCCAATGTGCTGGGCGGTTGCAAAGGTTCTACCGGTCCCGCTTCATTGAATCCCGCCACACAAAAACCTTACGGTAGCCGATTCCCGCATATCGTAGTGCAGGATTTAGTCAAAGTTCAAAAAGCCTTGTTGGAGCAGCTGAACATTTCTCATCTGCATGCGGTGATCGGCGGTTCATTCGGTGGCATGCAGGCGACCCAGTGGGCGATCGATTACCCGGATTTTGTCAGCAATGTGATTAATCTGTGTTCTTCCCTTTATTTCAGCGCGGAAGCCATCGGCTTTAATCACGTGATGCGGCAAGCGGTAATCAATGATCCGAATTTTAATCAGGGTGATTATTATGACGGCGAACCGCCGTTGAAAGGTCTGTCTATCGCGCGTATGCTCGGTATGCTGACCTACCGCACGGATATTCAGCTTGCCAAAGCTTTCGGGCGGGCGACTAAAGCGGAAGGTGAATTCTGGGGCGATTATTTTCAGGTTGAATCTTATTTGAGCTATCAAGGCAAGAAATTTCTCGACCGCTTCGACGCCAACACTTATCTGCATTTACTGCGTGCGCTGGATTTATATGATCCGGCAGTGGGATATGCGGATATTAAAACCGCACTTTCGCGTATCAAAGCCCGTTATACGCTGGTAGCGGTCACTAATGATCAGCTGTTTAAGATCGTGGATTTACGCAAAAGTAAGGCTTTATTAGAGCAACATGGCGTTAATCTGAATTATCATGAATTTCCTTCTGATTATGGTCACGACGCTTTTTTGGTGGATTACGATTTTTTTGAACCACGGATCCGCTCAGGACTGGAAACCGCGTGAGATGCTAGCATCACGAAATGGAAAGCGAAACCAAGACCAAGTGTAGGCAGAATAAAAATGACCGAAGTGCGGTCATTTTTTGATAATTTTCATTTGATGATTGGCAAAAGAGCGCTGTAAATCCGCCAGTTTTTCTCCCGTCGGCAGCACCAAATGCGGTGCGATTTCATATAACGGAATCAGCACGAATTCGCGCTTTTTCATATCATAATGGGGCACAGTCAAACGCGCATGCTGGATGATTTCATCGGCGTACAGCAAAATATCCAGATCCAGCGTTCTTTCCCCCCAATGACGTAAACGCACTCTGCCTTGCTGGTTTTCGATCCGTTGTAGCTGATCTAATAAATCCAGCGGCGCAAGGATTGTTTGCAGGGCGGCGACGGCGTTGACGTAATCAGGCTGATCCTGCGGACCCAGCGGGCTGCTGCGGTAAAAGGAACTTACCGCGCTTAGCTTAGAATCGGGCAACGCCGCCATGGCGGTTAAGGCGGTATTCAGTTGCTGCATCGGATTATTTAAATTGCTGCCTAAGGCGATGTAAACGGTTTTCATTCGGATATCGGTTTAGCTTTGCGCCGCTTTCTGGCGCGGTAGAATTTTTTCTTCGGTTTCGGATTTAAGCGCTGCTGCTCCTGCACTAAGGTGGAGCGCTGTTCGCCGTTGCTCAGCTGAAACTCATGCCACCACGCAGCAAGCTCCACCGTTTCGCCGCCCTCGATTTCCGCACGCATGACCAACAAATCAAAAGCGGCGCGGAATTTCGGATGTTCCATCACTTTAAGCGGCGCATTGCCTGTGCGTTTTAACAGTTGCAGCTGCAAAAACCAAATATCTCGAATCACCGTGGTATGTCGGCGCGGTGCGGCAAGGGCACGACAGAATAAACCCAGAATATCGTTGCCGGCCAAGGCGTAAGCATCGTGATTGTTCAATCCGCCTTCGTTTTTCAGCATATCCACTTTTTCACGCAATGGGTACCAGAAAAACGCGGCAAACAGAAATGCTGGATTAATGCGCAGCTTATCGGCAACCCGCTCGTCTGTTGAAGTCAGCGCGGTGAGAATCATACGTTCGGCATGGCTGTCGCCTTGCTCGGTAAAATAGGGCATCAGGGCCGGGAACAATTGTTCGAAAAGCCCGTATTTGCGCAGCAGCTGATAAGTTTTTACACCATATCCTGTTTGTAGTAATTTCAGGCTTTCGTCAAATAAGCGGGCGGGCGGAATGTTTTGCAGCAGTCCCGCTAGCCGACGGATAGGCGCTTCGCTCGGTTTTTCCAGAAACATGTCCAGTTTTGCCATAAAGCGAATTGAACGCAGCATTCGCACCGGATCTTCCTGATAACGTACCGCCGGATCGCCGATTAAACGTAATTTGCCGGCTTTCAGATCCTCCAGTCCGTTAAAATAATCGCGCAGGGTATTGTCTTGTGGATTATAATACAACGCATTGACGGTAAAATCCCGCCGTTGGGCATCCTGTTCTATGCTGCCGTACACATTATCGCGCAACAACATGCCTTGTTCGCTTTGTTTTGCCTGCCGTTCATTGTGGCTGTCGCTGTGATTGGCACGAAACGTCGCCACTTCAATAATATCGCGCCCGAACATCACATGAGCGAGCCGAAAACGCCGTCCTACCAGCCGGCATTGGCGTTGAAACACTGCCTGAATCTGTTCCGGCAAGGCATTGGTTGCCACATCGAAATCTTTTGGGTGTTTGCCGAGCAGTAAATCGCGCAGACAACCGCCGACGATATAAGCCTCGTAACCGTGACGATGTAATTTTTCCACCACGTTCAGCGCGTTTTTACTGATCATACGCGGATTAATGCCGTATTGTGAGGCTTTTACCACATGTTTATTATAACGATGTGCCTGTGCGGCAGATTTCGCATTACGGGAAAGGCGCGCTGACGCCACGAACGTCGGTTCGGCGCGTTGCGTGGAGGATTCGGTTTGTGATTTTGACTTGGAATCTGTCGTTTGTTTCAGATTGACTTCAGGGACGGTGCGATGCGTTGTCTTTTTAAACAGATTCTTAATTAAATTTAAAATAGTTCACCCCTTAGAAAAACACGGGCAGTTTAATTAAAGTGCGGTAGGCATAAGCCTCATACCGCCGAGTTATCCTTTATAGCGTTATTTGAGGGCGGTGTTCCGCCCTCATTCGATGCCGTTTAACCGACCATTTGTTTTTCACGGATTTCCGCCAGCGTTTTGCAATCAATGCACAGATCCGCGGTCGGACGCGCTTCCAAACGGCGGATGCCGATTTCTACCCCGCATGAATCGCAATAACCGAAATCGCCGGTATCCAGTTTCTTCAGGGTATTCTCAATTTTTTTCATGAGCTTGCGTTCACGATCACGGGCGCGCAGCTCCAGACTGAATTCCTCTTCCTGAGTTGCTCTGTCCGCCGGATCCGGAAAATTCGATGCTTCATCTCGCATATGGGCAACGGTGCGAGAGGTTTCTTCACGAATTTGATCATGCCAAGCCTGTAGGATTTTTCTGAAATGAAGCAGTTGCTCTTCATTCATATATTCTTCGCCTTCTTTTAATTGATACGGCTCTACACCGGCTAAGGCTAGTAAACTTAAAGAAGCGTTAGTCATTTGTATCTCCTAGATAAACTTCATCCATTTAACTTGTTATTCAAACCGCGTTCGGGCGATAAGCATTCTCATGGTCTGCATGAAAAAGCCGATTAAAGTGCAACGGGCTTTTTCAAGGGCGATATAAATAACAGAACTTGAAGCAATTAGCAAATAAATTTCGCGTAGAAATTCTGATTTGCACGAATAATTTTTTTATTTTGCGATATTCGCGACAAAATTGAAAAAAACAATTTGCTGATTGGGGTTTATCGTTTTAGCTTTTAGCCACACGTTCAAATAATCAGCGTTCGCGTTTGTCGCTAAAGGGGCGGCTAAACCTGTCCTGCGCTGCAAACGGGTATCGATTTTGCGACGGAATTCGGCTAAGACGAATTGTCGGCAAGGTGCAAAACCTGTTGATGTATATTAAGATGAATAAAATGTTGCATAAAAGTGCGGTCAAAAATCGGAAAGTTTTTAAATAAAAAACTCGCTCAACATCGACCGCACTTTTTGCATTTGAACTCATCGGGCGTACACTTAGGCTATTGTCGCGCAATGTGATGGTAAACCGCATGAAGCGCGTGCGCATAGGCAGCTTCATTGGCGGAAACGGAAAACGAATTTTTAATCGAAACGGAGGCGGTATGCAGGATTTTTCTCTTATCAAAACCCATGCTTATATTAACGGCGAATATATTGCGGCGAACAACGGCAACACCTTTGCCGTAACTAATCCGGCAAACGGGCGGGAAATATGTCGGGTTGCCGATCTCGGTGCGGAAGAAACCGAAGCCGCCATTTGTGCCGCAGCAAATGCGCAGCAGCAGTGGAAAAAGGTGTTGCCGAAAGCCCGTGCCGCGGTATTGCGCCGTTGGTATGAGCTTGTGCTTCGGCACAAAGACGAACTGGCGCAGATTTTAAGTCTGGAGCAGGGCAAGCCGATCGCGGAGAGCCTCGGTGAAATTGCATACGGTGCCAGTTTTATCGAGTGGTTTGCCGAAGAGGCGAAACGTATTTGCGGCGACATTCTGCCTTCTGATAAACCCGACCATCGTTTGCTGGTGCTTAAACAGCCTATCGGTGTCGTGGCGGCGATTACGCCGTGGAATTTTCCGAATGCGATGATTACGCGTAAAGCCGCACCGGCACTGGCGGCAGGCTGTGCGGTGGTCTTAAAGCCGGCGTCGGAAACGCCATTATCCGCACTGGCGTTGGCGGAACTGGCGACCCGCGCCGGTCTGCCGGCAGGCTTGCTGAACGTGATCACTTCCACCGATTCGGTCGCGGTGGGAAAGGTGCTGACAGAAAGCCCGATCGTGCGCAAAGTGACCTTTACCGGCTCGACTCGGGTGGGCAAGTTGTTAATGGCGCAGTCCGCCTCGACGGTAAAAAAACTTGCGCTGGAATTGGGCGGTAACGCACCCGCTATCGTATTTGATGATGCAGATTTGGATAAAGCGGTGGACGGCGTGTTCGTCTCGAAATTTCGCAACAGCGGTCAAACCTGTGTCTGTACTAACCGCATTTATGTGCAATCGGGGATTTACGACGCCTTTTTAGCGAAATTCGCTGCAAAAGTCAGCCAAATCAAACTGGGCGAAGCGAATACGCAAGGGGTGACAATGGGACCGCTGATTAGCCAAAGTGCGGTCCAAAAAGTGCAGGAACATATCCGTGACGCTCTGCAAAAAGGGGCGCAGCTGGTGCGGGGCGGACAACTCGATGCGTTGGGTGGTACCTTTTTTCAGCCGACGATATTGCGTAATGTGACACAGGATATGCTTGTGGCGCGGGAAGAAACCTTTGCGCCGTTGGCACCAATATTTAAATTTGAAACGGAAGATGAAGCGGTGCGTATGGCAAACGATACGGAATTCGGATTGGCATCCTATCTGTTTACGCAAAATATTGCGCGTATTTGGCGCGTATCGGAAGCGTTGGAATACGGAATCGTGGGGATCAACGAGGGGATTATCAGCAATGAAGTCGCTCCCTTTGGCGGCATCAAAGAATCCGGTCTGGGGCGCGAAGGTTCCCGCTATGGGATTGACGAGTTTTTAGAATTGAAATACCTGTGTCTGGATCTCTGATTTTTTCCCTGTTCGCATCGCTTAACACCGCCTGAATGGAAACATTCAGGCGGTTTTTAGCGCAATAAAGGTGATTTTTGCGAGCCGTGTCGTGAAAATAATTCTGAGGCGTTGGCGTATTATCATCAATTTTTCATAGTAACGCAAAATACTGCCCGTTTGTCGTTATGAAATATTGTCGCCTGAATTTAGATGTTATCGTTGCCCTCATTTTGCTTGCCGCGTTCAGTTTATGCTGGATACCGCGCGCTTATTTGCTGAGTTTAACCGGTGCGACGATGATTTCGGCGGGCGGATTGGCGGTGTTACTTACCGCAATTGTGTGCCATCGTGTCAAACTGGCCCACTTTGCTACGGCGTGGTTTCTGCTGACATTATGTCTGGCGTATTTTCATTATCCCGCCGCTACGTTGTTGCAGCAGGCAGAACGGATTACCGACTTGCCGAAACGGATAAATACGGAGTTTCGCATTACGGAGATCGTGCGTCATCACGAGTATCAGACGCTGGTGGCAACGGCGCGGCTGCGCGATGATCTGCCCGAACAACGAATTTATCTGCGTTGGCAGCACACACACCCGGCGAATCTCGGTGAGCGTTGGAAAGGCGAGCTGCATTTGCGTGTGCTTTCTTCACGTTTGAATGATGGCGGTTTTGACCGCCAGCAATGGTATTTTGCCAAGGGAATAAGCGCCTATGCGACGGTAAAAAGTGCGGTCAAAATTGCGGATGAATTTTCTTTGCGTCAACGATGGCTGCAACAAGCTTTGCAACAGACCGAAGGATTGTCTGCACAGGGCTTGCTGTTGGCGCTTGGATTCGGTGAACGGGCGTGGTTGGATGCGAGGCATTGGCAAATTTACCAGCGCACCAATACGGCGCATTTAATCGCGATTTCCGGCTTGCATATCGGATTGGCAATGCTGATGGGCTTCGGTCTGGTTCGCATTATGCAGATAATGTTACCGACCCGACATATCGGTCCGTTCCTGCCGCTGTTGGGCGGACTGGCGATGGCATGGGGATATGCCGAGCTGGCGGGCTTGAGTATTCCGACTTTCCGCGCGCTGAGCGCGCTGGTGGTCATTGGCTTATTTCGTTTTCAGCGGGTGTATTGCACGGCGTGGCAAATGCTGTTGCGGGTGCTGGCGCTGTTGCTGATTGCCGATCCGCTGATGCTGCTGTCCGCTAGTTTCTGGCTGTCGGTCGGCGCGGTGGCGGCGCTGATCGTGTGGTATCAATTTATACCGCTTGCCTTGCTGCAATGGCGCGGGCGCTCATTGGAGCATTCACCGTTACGCAAGATGCGCTATGTCATCAATCTGCTGCATTTACAGTTCGGTTTGCTATGGTTGTTCAGTCCGATACTGCTGTTGCAATTTAATGCTATCTCACTGAGCGGTTTTGCCGCCAATTTGATTGCCGTGCCGTTATTCAGTTTGTTGCTGGTGCCGTTAGTACTGTTTGCGGTGATCAGTCGAGGCGCATGGAATACGTGGTGGGCGGCAAATGAGCTGGCGCAGCTTATCACCGATTGGATCAGTCCGTTGCAGAATCATTGGCTTGCCGTGTCTGACCAAAATAGGTTAATTTTCACCGCACTTTTAAGTATGCTGTTCGGCGGTGCGCTGTACGGGCTGGCGCGATGGCGGCAGAAATCTGCCGAGACCATGCCATTTGTCTTGCCGCGTTCCCGCTTTCCTTTTCAGTTAAACGAGCGGGCGATTGCACCGCCGACTTTGCTGCGAAACGCTATGATCGGCAGTCTGGTCGTCGCATTTTGCTGTTTGTTATGTTATGTACAGGCGCGCATTAACCGACCGTTGTGGCATGTGCAAACCCTGGATGTGGGGCAAGGGTTGGCGACATTGCTGGTTAAAGATAAGCACGCCATATTGTATGATACCGGCGCGGGTTGGCGTGGCGGCAGTATGGCGAAAACAGAGATTATTCCTTATTTGCAACGTCAGGGCATTCAAATTGAAAAATTGATTTTAAGTCACGACGATAACGACCATGCCGGCGGTGCAGCTGATATTTTGCAGCATTATCCTAAGTCGGAACTGGTGAGTCCATCACACAAAAACTACGGCGAAATCCACCGCACTTTTTGTTATCGCGGACGTCAATGGCAGTGGCGGGGGCTGACAATCCGCGCCTTATGGCCACCGGCGCCGGTTGAGCGAGCGGATAATCCGGATTCCTGTGTCTTGCTGGTTGAAGACGGGCGCTATCGGCTCTTGTTGACCGGCGATGCGGATATTGCGACGGAAAACCGGTTTGTGACGACGTTGGCACACATTGATGTGTTGCAGGTTGGGCATCACGGTAGTAAAACTTCTACCGGTCAGACTTTGCTTACGCAGACCCGTCCGAAAATTGCGCTGATTTCAAGCGGACGCCACAATCCGTGGGGATTTCCCCATCCCGATGTAATGGCCAGACTGCACGCTCAACAAAGTGCGGTCTATAATACAGCAGTTTCCGGACAGATAGAACTAGCGTTTTATCCTGCACACCTTAAAATTCGCCCGGCCAGAACGGATTTCGTGCCTTGGTATCGCGGATTAATTGGCTTGTATGGAAAATAAAGGTACAATGACGCGATTTTTTTCTATTTAAGACGATGAACTATGCAGGATAAAGACCTTTCTACCGCGCAAACCTTTAAGCGTTTGTGGCCGATTATTGCGCCGTTTAAAGCTGGTTTAATCGCCGCGGCGATTACCTTGGTATTTAACGCGCTCACCGACGCCGCGCTGATTCAGATGCTGAAACCATTGTTGGATGATGGTTTCGGTAAAGCGGATGTTTCGTTTTTGAGAATGATGGCGCTGGTGGTTGTATTGCTGATTATTGTGCGCGGGGTTACCAGCTTCGTTTCAACTTACAGCCTTGCATGGGTGTCTGGTAAAGTGGTGATGACTATGCGCCGCCGCTTATTCCGTCACTTAATGTATATGCCGGTGGCGTTTTTCGACAAAAATTCCGCCGGTAAGCTATTGTCACGCATTACTTATGACAGCGAACAGGTGGCGAATTCCTCTTCCGGTTCGTTGGTAACCATTGTGCGTGAAGGCGCCTATATTATTTCTTTGCTTGGGGTGATGATTTATACCAGCTGGCAACTATCGCTGGTGCTGTTTATTATCGGGCCGATTATTGCGGTGCTGATTCGGATGGTGTCGAAAATCTTCCGCAATCTAGGGAAAAATATGCAAAATTCCATGGGCGAACTGACCTCAACCGCGGAGCAAATGTTGAAAGGGCATAAAGTGGTGTTGTCTTTTGGCGGGCAGAATCTGGAGGAAGAGCGCTTTAACCACGTCAGCAACGATATGCGTCGTAAGGGCATGAAAGTGATGATGGCGGATGCCATTTCCGATCCTATTGTGCAGATTATCGCCTCTTTTGCGCTTTCCGCTGTGCTGTATTTGGCGACCTTGCCGGAAATTATGAGCCAGAATCTGACCGCCGGCTCGTTTACCGTGGTGTTTTCCTCTATGCTGGCGATGATGCGCCCGCTAAAATCGCTGACCAATGTGAATGCGCAGTTTCAGCGCGGCATGGCGGCTTGCCAGACATTGTTCGCCATTTTGGATATGGAAACTGAAAAAGATAACGGGCGTTACAGTATCGAAAAAGCCAAGGGCGACATCAGTTTTAAACATGTAACTTTCAGTTATGAAGGGCGGGAAAGTCGGGCGCTGAACGATATTTCCTTTGATATTCCGCATGGCAAAACGGTTGCGCTGGTGGGGCGTTCCGGTTCCGGCAAATCTACGATAGCGAATTTGGTTACGCGTTTTTATGACATTGAACAAGGCGAAATTACTTTAGACGGCGTGAATATTCAGGATTATACGCTGCGCAATTTGCGCGAAAACTGCGCCGTCGTGTCGCAGCAGGTACATCTGTTTAACGATACGATTGCCAATAATATTGCTTATGCGGCGGCAAACAAATATAGCCGAGAGGAAATAATCAACGCGGCAAGAGCGGCGCACGCCATGGAATTTATTGAACAGCTGGAAAACGGTTTAGATACGGTGATTGGGGAAAATGGCGCTAGCCTGTCCGGCGGTCAGCGTCAACGTTTGGCGATTGCGCGGGCGCTGTTGCGTGATTCTCCGGTGCTGATTTTGGACGAGGCCACCTCGGCGTTGGATACGGAATCGGAACGTGCGATCCAAGCTGCGCTGGAAGAATTGCAGAAAGACCGTACCGTATTGGTGATTGCACACCGTCTGTCCACCATTGAAAAAGCCGATGAAATTTTGGTGATTGAACACGGCGAAATCAAAGAGCGCGGCAATCATGCCGAACTGCTGGGGTTAGACGGCGTTTATAAACAGTTACATAGTATGCAATTTGCTCATTAACGGGCTTATTAACGGGAAAGTGCGGTCATGAATTTTTGGTATGCTTCCGGAGGCTTGGCGCTGTTGTTGAAATGGCTGTTGGCGCCGTTTTCTGCGCTGTTTTGGTTGATTTCTCAACTGCGCCGCAGTTTGCTGCAACGCGGTATTTTGCCCACCTATCGTGCGCCGGTGCCGGTTGTCATTGTGGGGAATCTGTCTGTCGGCGGCAACGGCAAAACACCGGTTGTGATTTGGCTGGTGCAACAGTTACAGCGGCAAGGGCTGAACGTCGGCGTGATTTCGCGCGGTTATGGCAGTCGTTCACCGCTGTATCCACGCTTGGTGACGGCAAATGACGACCCGGTTCAAGCCGGCGATGAACCGCTGCTGATTGCGCAACGTACCGGCGTGCCGGTATGTATTGCACCTGATCGGAAACAGGCCGTAGAGTTATTATTGCGCCATGCGGACTGTGATCTAATCGTCAGCGATGACGGATTGCAGCGTTATCAATTACAGCGTGATTTCGAGATTGTGGTGATCGATGCCGAACGCGGTCTGGGCAACGGTTTTGTGCTGCCGGCGGGACCGTTGCGTGAGTCGGCGCGGCGTTTGGCGTCTGTAGATTTGATTATTGCCAATGGAGCGCCCCATCCGTATGCACAAGCGGTAATGCGGCTGGTGCCGAAATATGCGGTTAATTTATTTAACGGCAAATCTCGCGCATTAAGTGAATTGCGCGGGGAGGCGATTAATGCCATTGCCGGAATCGGCAATCCAGCGCGCTTTTTTAGCATGTTGCAAAAATTCGGGTTCGAGCTTGCCGAATGTTGTGCGTTTCAGGATCATCAGCGCTTTGAACCCGCGCAGTTTGAAAAATTCGATAAAAAACGACTGCTCTTGATGACCGAAAAAGACGCGGTAAAATGTCGTGCTTTTGCACAAGAGAACTGGTGGTATGTGCCGGTGGAAGCGGAAATCAATGATGAAGCGGCGGCATTTTTTATCGACAACATTATGACAGGAGTAAAAGGTGAACGCTAGACTATTGGAAATTGTTGCCTGTCCGATGTGTCAGGGCAGATTGAAATACGACAAGGAACACGAACGGCTTATCTGCAATTTTGATAAGGTATGTTATCCGATTGCGCACGGCATTCCGGTGTTATTGGCAGAGCAGGCGCAAGCATTAACGGAGCCGACACGGGAGTCTGCCGATGCTTAAATTTACTGTTATTATTCCGGCCCGTTTCGCATCCAGCCGTTTACCGGGCAAGCCGCTGGCGGATATTGCCGGCAAACCGATGATTCAGCATGTATGGGAAAAAGCCTGCCAGTCAGGTGCCGAACGGGTGATTGTGGCTACCGACAATGAACAGGTAGCGCAGGCGGTGCGGCAGTTCGGCGGTGAAGTTTGTATGACCTCGGAAAAACATAACTCCGGTACCGAACGACTGGCGGAAGTGGTGCAGCGATTCAATATCGCCGATGATGAAATTATCGTCAATATTCAAGGGGATGAACCGCTGATTCCGCCGCTGATTGTGCGTCAGGTGGCGGAAAATCTGGCGCAATATCGGGTAAATATGGCAACGCTGGCGGTCAAAATCGAACAGGCGGAAGAGCTGTTTAATCCGAATGTGGTGAAAGTGCTGACCGATAAAGACGGCTATGTGCTGTATTTTTCTCGCGCGGTTATCCCATGGGAGCGCGATCAGTTCGCCTTATTGCAACAAGGTAAGCTGACGGTCGAGCAACTTAGCTTGGCAGACCATTATTTACGCCATATCGGCATTTATGCTTATCGCGCCGGTTTTATTCGTCGTTATGTGCAATGGCAACCAAGCGCGCTGGAACAAATCGAAAGTTTGGAACAGCTGCGGGTGCTGTGGTACGGTGAAAAAATTCATGTGGAAGCGGCCAAAGCGGTGCCGGCAGTCGGTGTGGATACCGCAGAAGATCTAGAAAAAGTGCGGTCAATTTTGGGGCATTTTTAATGTACAGCTGATGATGTTTGATGCGAAAGCCTTTCTTGCTAATGTTACCCATGACCCCGGCGTATATCGTATGTATGACGATAAAGATCGGGTTATTTATGTGGGCAAAGCAAAAGATCTGAAAAAGCGCCTTGCCAGTTATTTTCGCACCAATCTATCTAGCCGCAAAACCGAAGCGCTGGTGGCAGCAATCCGTCGCATTGAAACGACCATTACCTCATCAGAAACCGAGGCGCTGTTGCTTGAGCATAATTACATCAAGACATTTCAGCCGCGCTATAACGTGCTGTTGCGCGATGATAAATCTTATCCCTATATTCTGCTGACCAAAGAACGCCATCCGCGTATTACCGCCTACCGTGGGGCAAAGAAAATTCAAGGGGAATATTTCGGTCCGTATCCGGATGCGGGGGCTGTGCGTGAAACCTTATCGTTATTGCAGAAATTATTTCCGGTGCGCCAATGTGAAAATTCCGTTTACCGCAATCGTTCCCGCCCTTGTTTGCAGTATCAGATCGGGCGTTGTAGCGCGCCTTGTGTTGCTGGCTATGTCAGCGATGAAGAATATAACCAGCAGGTGAATTTTGCTCGTTTATTTTTGCAAGGCAAAGATCAGCAAGTGTTGGATCATCTGATCGCCAAAATGGAACAGGCAAGCGCCCGGCTGGATTTTGAACAGGCGGCGCGTTATCGTGACCAGATTCAGGCAGTGCGTGCGGTGACGGAAAAACAATTCGTTACTAACGAACGGCTGGATGATATTGATATTATTTCTATCGCTTATCGGCTCGGTGTGGCTTGCGTGCAGGTATTGTTTATTCGACAGGGCAAAGTGCTGGGTAACCGCAGCTATTTTCCGAAAGTGCCTGCCGATACGGATCTGTCCGAATTGACGGAAACCTTTGTCGGACAGTTTTATTTGCAAGCACATCAAGGGCGCAGCATTCCAAACAGTATTATTGTGGACCATACACTGACCCAGAAAACCGAACTAGAAACCTTACTAACCGAGCAGGCAGGACGTCGGGTGCTGATTCAAGACCGTGCAAAGGGCAATAAGAGTAAATATTTGCAGCTGGCGCAAATGAATGCCAAGGCAGCGCTGGTCACGCAACTGAAACAATCTTCATTAATGCGCGAACGTTATGCCGAGTTGCAAAAGGTGTTGGCTATTGCGCCGATTAAGCGCATGGAATGTTTTGATATTAGTCATACCATGGGCGCACAAACGATAGCCTCCTGCGTGGTATTTAATCAGGACGGTCCGTTAAAACCCGATTACCGCCGTTTTAATATCAGCGGCATTACCGGCGGGGATGATTATGCGGCAATGGAACAGGCATTGTTGAAGCGCTATGATCGCGCGCTGGAAGAAGATAAAATTCCCGATATTATTTTTATTGACGGCGGTAAAGGGCAACTTGGGCGAGCGTTGCAGGTGTTTCAGCAACTGAATGTGGCATGGGATAAAAACCGACCGTTGCTGATCGGCGTTGCCAAAGGGGTGGACCGTAAAGCGGGGCTGGAAACTCTGATTATCAGCCAACAAGGCAGAGAATTGCATTTGCCGCCGGACAGTTTGGCGCTGCATCTGATTCAGCATATTCGCGACGAGAGCCATAACCATGCGATTGGCGGTCATCGTAATAAACGACAGAAAGCCTTTACGCACAGCAATCTGGAAAATATCGCCGGTGTAGGCGCCAAACGCCGGCAGGCATTGCTGAAATATTTGGGCGGCATGCAAGGCGTAAAAAACGCCACAGTGGATGAAATAGCCTCCGTACCCGGTATTTCTGCGGCGCTGGCAGAAAAAATTGTCGAGGCGCTGAAAAGTTAATGCCAATGTCATCTTATTCGCCGGCAGGCGCCGATAAATTCTGTTTGCGCCGCTCTTCTCGTGCCAGATATTCCGTGCTTGAGCCATATCAAGTGCGGTTAAAATTGCCACTCGACATTTAGTTGAATTTCATTCTGTTTATAGGAATACAGCCAGTCCACATTGCTCCGGTTGTCGGAATGTTTCAACCATAGGCTCGGCGTCATGCCGTAAAACTGCCATGTCGGCATTTTCAATATGACCAGATAAACCTGTTGATTATCCCGTCGAGTTTGGTTTAACGCTCCATTGAAGCCGCGGTAGTCATAACGGCGCAATAACGCCAGCAGAGTCGCATCCAGTCCGAACCCAAATTGCCGGTTGATGCCCGCGCGTAGCCCGTACAGATAATAATCATCAGCCTTGTCTGCGGTGCGCCGATACTGTCCGTCAAGCCCGCCGAACAAGGTTGTTTGTTCGGCAACGGTGTAATACAAGGTCGTATAGAGCGCACTGAGATCCGCCATGTGCAGTGCGTTATAGTGCGGTGAATATTGCAGTCTTTTTTGTTCCATTTGTACATTCAGCCAATGTTGCGTACCAATCCGGCGGTTCAGTGTGCCTTGTACGCCCCACGCCCGCGAATAAGTGCGGTTGCCTAGGCGATTATATTCAAACAAGGGCGTAAGGGTCAGTTCGGTTTTCATGTTCTGATAACGATAGCCAAAATAAACTTTGCTGCTGTCTTCGGCATATTCTCCGGCATGCGGATAAAAATGACCGTAGCTGTTCAGATAAAAGTACATGCCGTGATGACCGGATAATGCCGTCTGTTTCTGTGCGCTGACCTCATAGCGCCAACCCTGCGCATCGGCGGCAGGTGGCGAGGTAAAGCGAGCGAAACAGTGATCGCCTTGGTTCAGTGTGCAAAAACTGCGTTCGGAGGACTGATTAATATTGGTGGCGTACTGGTACCCTAAGCTAAAAGCCAGCTGCCATTTTTGCCGTTGTGCCAGTGCCTGACGGTAGTCGTCGATATTGTACCGAACGCTATCCGGCAGCGGCAATCTCGCCAGTTGGTTAAAAAGTGCGGTGGATTCTCGGCTTTTTTTGTTTTCAAACAGCACGCGTGCCAGATCCAACTGAGCGCGGATAAAGCTCGGATCTGCCTGTAGCAGTTGACGATAGCGTTGTTCCGCCGTCTCCATGTCGCCTTTTTGGCGCGCCAGTGTAGCTTCAGCAAATAAAACCAATTCGGGGTGATGGGCCTTGAACGTTTGATAGTGCATAAGGAGTTTTTCCGCCTCAGTCCATAACTGCCGGTTTAAGGCGAAAAATAGCGCCTGCCCGACCGCTTCGGCATTATGCTCAATAATGACTGATTGACCGTCGAAATTGAGTTCATTTTCAGTTGCCGGTGCATCAATTGTTTGTTCGTCCACTCGGCTTTCTTGTTCTTGTTGCCGGCTTATCCGACTGTGCTGCTGCCAAAGCTGAACGGCATCATGATTATTGGGTGTTTGTGCCACGGTCAAGGTTGCCGTACAAGCGGTTATCAATAACGGCGGCAGGATGCGAAACATTGTGCCTGTTATGTGACGGCGATTAACATAAAAAGAAACCATAAATCTGCTGTTATAACTAATTGAAACAAAAAGGGGGGAGCGCGTTCCCCCGAATATTATTATTTTTTCGTGCCGCCGAATGCGGTGTCGTATTGGTTATGTCCGGCGAATTTCGCATAACCGGCTAACGCCGCCGCATTATTACCGAAGAAATGACCTTGTGTGGTACCTGCTACGGTTTTATTCGCAACTGCAGCGCCTGAGAACGCATTACCGCTGATCTTCGCATCATTGATGCTCACCGTTAAGCCGGTTTTGCTCATTGAGCCGTTAACTTGTTTTTTGCCGAAATCGGCGGTCAGCTCGCCTTTTAGCATTTCAGCCCCCAACTTGCCGTGCTGATTAATGCCCTGCACGCTATACACGGCTTTTCCGCCGGTCGGCATGTTTTGTGTTTGGTTGTTACCGGCATAATATACCACCCGATCCTGCTTGGCATTGGCGCCGTTGCCCAGCCATTCACCGTAGTATAATTCCTGCGTGCCGACTTTTTTAAACGCAAAGTTGCCTAATTTGCCGTGGAAACCCGGCACCCAACTTGGAATGTTGTTCATGTTTAACACCACAACACCGTTTTTATCCTGCCCACCCAGTGATTTCGGCACCAGCACGTTATTAGCAACCTTGGTCAGTGATTGAAAGCTGGTAACTTTGGAGGTGACGCCTTGCACTTCAACACCAGGTAATCCGCCGGGATCGGAATGGAACCAGCCGTCGTGTTTAGCAGAAGG
This sequence comes from Necropsobacter massiliensis, assembly GCF_000827595.2. Lineage (GTDB taxonomy): Bacteria > Pseudomonadota > Gammaproteobacteria > Enterobacterales > Pasteurellaceae > Necropsobacter > Necropsobacter massiliensis. The sequence continues at coordinate 78,039 of NZ_LN776183.1, forward strand.
GTTTTTTACGCTCAACACAGCATTGTTATTGGATATGCCGGAGCTAATGTTGGCATTGGCGCTGAGTGTTATTGCGCAAGATAGGCAAAGTGCGGTGGCTAAAATGGATTTTTTCATATAAAATCTCCTAATTTTGTGAGGGCTTTCCTCATTGTAATCATTGCATACATCATGATGTATGCGCTGCAAGACAGCAAAATTCGGGTCAAGCGAGTGTTTTGCTGTCTTTTTTAAACAACGGAATTATGCCGTTCCATTGCTTAAAATTTCGCCGTTAGACCTAGTTTAAAGGTTCTGCCCGGTGCCGGAATCATGGAACGGGTCATCGGATCCAGATAATAGCGATCAGTTAAATTGGTGCCGGTCAGTTCAATACTTAAATCTGGCGAAAAGGCATAGCGGATGTAAGCATCCACCACCAGTACCGGCTGCCATGACATCGGGCGATTCCAGTTCCAGAACGTATTATTTTTATCAAGTCCCTGTTCATAGATCCGTTGTTCATCTTTATTCACCGCCTTGCTGTGGTACAGCCAGCGGCTGCCGATTTCCAGTTTGCGTTCAAAGAAACGGCCGCCGATATTGGCGCTGATCGAATATTTCGGTTGCAGCTGGGTACGCAGATAGCCCATCGGGAAACCGCCGGTCATACATTTCGGTAAGCGTAATTCAACAGGATCAAGTTCTACTGCGGTATTGGCATCACAAACTTTATTTTTTAAATGATATTCAAACCCCAGATCGGCAAAGTAGTCGCCGTTGTCATAACGAGCCTGCAATTCAATACCTTCCAACTTGCGTTTATCCAGCTGTATGAAACGGAACTCGGTATCCCGATCGATCACGTTTTTAGTAACATTGTGGTAGTAACTGAGTTTAATATCCGCTTTGGTGGGGGTGGCGAACCAGTGACCGAAATCGTATGCGTAGCCCAGTTCGATATTGCGTGCCTTTTCCGGTTTCAGTTTGGCATCTTTAAAGCGTGCTGAAGTTCCCGGGCTAGCAGAAAAACCGATAGTGGTTTCAAAGATGCTCGGCATGCGGGCATATTGCACATAGCGGAGATAAACGCGGGAATGGTCGGTTAAAAACGCGGTGGCGGAAAATGCCGGAGAAAAGGCATGACCGCGTTGTTTTTTCACTGATTTCAACAGTTCTTCTTTTTTTAGTTTTTCTTCAATTGGACCTGTTATTCTCTTTTGATATTTATATTCTGTTTTGCCGGTTTTGGGGTTTTTGACCAGTTCGTTTTTCAATGTACCGTTATAAAACGGATTGTCTTCTCGGTGTAGGCGTCCATCAGAATGATAACGCCATGATATTGCTTTATTCTCACTAACGATACCGTTTTCGCAGTGACCAAAACAATTCATTTTTAATAATGTATGTAATGCCTCGTTTCGTTTTTCTTCCGATGAGTTTAAATTATGAAAATCTGCATTGGCTTTAAGATAAGTATCCCATTCTTTTTTGGAGAGTACTCTATCGTAGTTAATTTCTTGTCCTACAGTAATCGTATCTGTTGAAAGCTCACCGGAATTCAGGAGTTCCGCCAGATAATCATCATAAGACCAGTATTCGTTGTAACGTCCGCCGGCGGTCAATGCCAGCCAGTCGGTTGGTCGGTAATGAAAATTGAGCGCGATGTCCCATTCCTGCCGGCGTCCGAGACGCGGCGGGGCTTCGTAGGTGGTAAAACCGTCGTTACGGTTTGATTTGCCCGGGTTAGAACTGGTTAAATGTTCGCGTTGCAGCGCGCCGGAAAAGGTGAGATCCAGTTTATCGGTCAGCTTCATCACATTGCTTAAATTCACCCCGCGGCGAGTGTTATGCGCCTGCATTTGTGCGCTGTTGACCAATGTATATTTGCCCGTATTCGGATGTTGTCGCACAATCGGATCGCCGTTGCGGTGCAGACAGGCGTAATCGACAATCAGCACATCTCTGCCGGAATTCGCGCTTGTCCAGTCCTGCCGTTCTTGTACGCAGCTGCTTGTCATGGCAAACCATTGGTAAAATGCCGGATCCTGTAATATGGCTTTCGGATCATTAATTTCGCGTGGATTACCGCCCGAGGTGTTGGTCAGGCTATCGGTGCGGGTGTACCACAAGCCCAGTTTTAAATCGAGCCAGTCGTTATCCTCCGGATTGTAGGCATAATCAAAATTCAATGCGGATTGCTTAACAGTGGAAAGCGGCCATTGCGGAATAAACCCGTGAAAGCTACGGAAATCCAGACGAGAAGGCATAATTTCGCCGTAAGTGGTTTTAGTATGGCGATAGCCCAGCTTGATTTGCTGTGTTTTAGTCGGTCGCACTGTGGTTTTCAGCAAGTAAGATTCCATCAGACTGGACGTATTCGGTACTTCCGTATGCGGGCGGTATATGGTGGCGGCAAAGGGCAGATTCGGTTCCATTTGCTTAATGGAAATATCCGAGCCTTTGATATCAATGTCTCCTTCGTAATTATGTGCGCCGCCTTTGCCCGCTAAATAGTTGCCTTTGCTGCGATAGCTGTAGGCAGCCAGTAAATCAAATTTATCTTCTCTGAGCCCCACTGCCAGACGCATAGCATTGTCATGCCCCCACGAACCTTTGGTTTTCGGTTTGATGAGCGCATGCGGTGAGAAAAAACCTAAAATACATTGTCCGGTTTCACGGCAATCCTTACCGTTATCGAAATCAGGAATACGTTCTTTCACCGAATTATTGCTGGCTTCCAGTTTTAATTCGGCGCCGACCCGTTGTCCCGGCTTGAGAATATCGTCCACATCAATGGTGCGCATTTTAATTGCGCCGCCGATACCCGAAGCATTCCCGGAGGCGATATCCGGTCCTTTTTCCACGGTAATACCGGCGATTAGGTTCGGATCAAGATAGTTGCGGTTATTGGCGCCGTTATAGCCGCGCCAAGTGGTGATTGCCTGCTCTGTACCGTCGATGGTAACCGGAATTCGCCCTTCGCCTTGAATGCCGCGGATATTCGGATCCACCGCACCGCTGTTGCGCGCATCACCGCTGTAAACGCCGTTAAACCCCTGAAACAAATCCGCCGGTGTTGCGCCTTTATACCGCTCGACGGTTTCTTTATCGGCATACATATTGGTAATATTGCGCAAATAGACTTCGTCTTTGCGTTGTTCGTCTTGCTGTTCGCTGCTGCTTTTGACTTCAATGACGTCCAACTGATCTGAGCCTTTTTGGGCGTGACTTGTGGTATTGACCGCCACAAGCAAGGCAGTTAGTATCAGTTTTCGGTAGTTTTCGGTGTTTCTGAAGACCATGTTTATTTCCCTTTGTTAATAATGTAAATAATAATTATTCTCAATAAAAGCTAACAAAGCATAGTCAGAGAACTGAAAAAATTCAAGTACTGAAATAGGAGTAATTTTATTTTGTGATGAAACTCACACTCAGGCTAAATTCTGAACGGAATTGATTGGTGTCGCACACATTTTGCCGAATAGTATCGGAATTGGTTGATTTTTTGTGCTAAACATCACAAAAAATCAAATAGGCAAAGCACGTATTGGCGTGCTGAAATGGAGTAAAGCGGTAATCAAAGTGCGGTCAAATAATGGATCGTTTTTATGAATTATTCTGCCGCACAACAATTAGGATGCAATGAATTAACGGGCGGATAACGCACCGCCCGTGAAGTATTACAGCTGATAGAACAGCGGTATGACGACCATTGCGCTGAGCGCGGCGATAATGCCGTAAACAATCATCGGTACTACCGTGCGTTTGATGATTGCACCTTCCGTATTATTCATATTCAGCACCGAACTAACGGCGACGATATTGTTGATACACACCATATTTCCCATGGCGCCGCCGACGGATTGCAGCGCGAGTACCAGGGTTGCCGATAAGCCGGTGAGTTCCGCGGTAGAAAGCTGAACGCTGCCGAAGGTGAGGTTGGATACCGTATTTGAGCCGGAGAAGAATGCGCCGACAGCGCCCAGATAGGAGGCGAAAACCGTCCAGTATTCGCCGGTCGCTTCGGCAAAACTTTTACCGATGATTTTTACCATGGAATGATCACCGCCGACTAACATCAAATTCACCATAATTAATGCCCCGACCAGCGCGAAAAACGGATTTTTGCTTTGTTTGAAACTGCCGACAAAAATATCTTTGGTTTTGGCGCCGTTGACCGCGAACACCGGAATGGCGATCAACACGGTGATCACAAACGGGATCAGTGCCGGCACATAAAGCAGCTTATAGCTTGCATTGATTGAGGTGGCGAAAATATTCTGCAAACTGAAAATTAAGCCGCGGCTGATGTCAAAAGTGCCAAGCGAACCGAGCTGTACGCTGAATAACGATGTGGCATCATTCATTATTGCTTTAAACGGCAGCTGCTGCAAACGGGTAACGATCAGGATCGCGATTAATAAACCGGTCGGAAATAGCGCTTTAACCACCTGTCCGACACTGACTGCATTGCCGTCCAAGGTATTTTCGGTTTTTGCCAACCCGACGCCGCGGTTAGCCAGAAAAATGGAGACCAGCAAGCCGATCGCGCCGCCCACCAATGCCGGAAATTCATAATTGATCTGCGCCAACAGAAAATAGGGGATAACGCAGGCAAATACTGATAAGTAAATAAATATCAGGTTCTGACGGATTTCTTTGCCGCTGACGATAAAACGCAGCGCCATCAGCGGAATAACGAGAGCGGCGATACTGTGGATTAATGCGGACATTGAGCCGATCTCAAGAATTTGGCTTTCAGTCAGGTTGAGCGGTCCAAAGCCGAACCACGTCGGCGTGCCTACCGCGCCGAAAGACACCGGTACGGAGTTCATCACCAATGCCAGCATCGCCACTTTCAACGCCGGGAAGCCCAAGCCCACTAAAATCGGTGCGGCAATCGCCGCCGGCGTACCAAAGCCGCTGGCGCCTTCGATCATAAAGGCGAATGCCCAGCCGATGATCATAATCTGTGCAACAGGGTTCGGATTAATATTGCCCAACCATTTACGCAGAATATCCGTCGCACCGGAGATTTCGGAAAAACGGTTAAACAAAATGGCGCCGAAAATAACGGTAATCGGTGTTTGTACCGCAATCAGCGCCGAAGCGATATTTGCACTGACGATAGTAATATCGGTACCGAAGAAAACAAGCTGAATGATAAACACGACCGCGGCAATCCAAGGCAGTGCCACGTAAGAGGGTAACGCATTGCGTTTAACCATTAAATAAATCAACAGAATGATCGGAAAGATACTTAAAAAAAGCGCCATACAGAGACTCCATGCGACATCAATAAATAGATTAAATTAAATGGAGTTTTATTCTATTGGGTTTTTGAATTTTATGTAGAATCTTTGTTAAAAAATATGACGACAATCACAATATTTCTTTAACATTAAAGTAAAAAAACATCAATTTGTTTAAAATTAATACAATAATATCGACGTTAAAGAAAGTGCGGGTAAAATTAAGCGCGTTTTTCGTCTAAAAACAAAACGGCGTATGCTGCTACATACGCCGTTACGTTATACTGCGGTAAGATTACAGTTTGCTTAAGTCCACGAGGGCGTCGGCCGTAATATCACTGATGTTTTGATTGCTGGTCAGCGTCATGGCGACGCGCATTTCTTTTTGGAAAATATCCAGCATATTTTCCACGCCGGCTTGACCGGCGGCACCGAGCGCGTAAACGTAAGAGCGTCCGAGCATGCAGGCATCTGCCCCGAGCGCGATCATTCTGACGATATCCAGACCGTTGCGGACACCGGAATCGGCTAAAATTTTGATCTCACCTTTCACCGCTTCCGCAATCGGAGGAAGAGCGCGCGCGCTGGACAATACACCGTCCAACTGACGACCGCCGTGATTTGACACAACGATGCCGTCTGCGCCGAACAGTACGGCGTCTTTAGCGTCTTTCGGATCCAAAATACCTTTGATGATCATCGGACCGTCCCAGAATTCACGAATCCATTCCAAATCTTTCCATGAAATAGACGGGTCAAAGTTTTCCGTCAGCCAGCCGATGTAATCATCCAAGCCGATTTGTTTACCCATATATTGGGAAACATTGCCCAGTGTATGCGGTTTGCCTTTAATGCCCACATCCCATGCCCAGAACGGATGTGTTGCGCCTTGAATAACACGGCGAATTTCTTTGTACGGACCGCTCATGCCGGAGTGCATATCACGATAACGGGCGCCCGGGGTCGGCATATCGACGGTGAACACCAGCGTAGAACAGCCCGCCGCTTTGGCGCGTTCAAGGGCATTACGCATAAATCCTCGGTCTTTCAGCACATACAGCTGAAACCACATTGGACGGTTAATCGCCGGCGCCACTTCTTCGATCGGGCAGATTGACACAGTGGAAAGGGTAAACGGAATATTTCTGTTGGCAGCGCCTTTGGCGGCTTGCACTTCACCACGGCGCGCATACATACCGAGCGCACCTACCGGCGCCAGCACGGCGGGCATGGACAGTTTTTCGCCGAACAGCTCAATTTCGGTATTCAGTTGCGACATATCCTTTAATACGCGTTGTCTGAGCGCGATATTTTCCAGATCGGTCACATTGCGTTTTAAGGTTTGTTCCGCATAGGAACCGCCATCAGCATAGTGAAACATAAACGGCGGCACGCGACGGCGTGCGGCTTCACGATAGTCGTTGGCTGATGAAATAATCATGGGTCTTACCTCTTTTTGTTGTTATTAATATTACATGGTTATAATAAGAATGTAACAATAATGTAAATGTTTTCCCTTTGCAAACGGTTAATCCAAGAAAGCGGCAAATTTTTTAATAGACTGTGGGAAAGATCACAAAATTAAACAACAACCGCCATTAACTTGTCTGACCACATGCATTAAACTGAACCGAACGTTTTTCATCACATTGGACAATGGCACCGTTTCTGTGTGTGCGCTTATGCACAAAAAGTGCGGTCAATTTTTTCAGTGTTTTTTATCACAGTGTTGCCAGCGCAACGAAAGGTTGGGGCGTTTTTTGGTGTGTTTGCGCATCAAAAATACGCTAAAATTTGACCGCACTTTGAGCCTAAACCCGCCCCGTTTAATTTAAACCGAGGCGGGTTCAGTGTGCTTATCGAGCAGAATGTTTATTAAAAATTAACAAGATCATTTGCCAGAAGAAGGCTAAACCACCGAGGATAAAAATCATATCGCCGATCATACGCACCCAGCGCAGCGTTTCAAACAGCGGTTGCTGCATAAATGCTTCGCTGCGGGCATACCATAGACCTTCTTTCATGCTGGCGAACGCTTGGACTAAGCCGATTGGCAACAAGCTGGTGAAGATCATTAAAACTAGCCCCAGATTTAATCCCCAGAAGCCGAATTTCATTAAGCGATCGTTAAATGCTGCATTCGGGCGTAGATAGCGCGCGATAAGGAACGAAAAACCGAGCGCCAGAAAACCGTACACCCCGAATAACGCGGCGTGAGCATGCACCGGTGTGGTGTTTAGCCCCTGAATGTAGTACAGCGAAATCGGTGGATTGATTAAGAACCCGAAGACGCCGGCACCCAACATATTCCAAAAGGCGACCGCCACAAAACAGTAAATTGGCCATTGTAGACGTTTCATCCACGGCGCTTTGTTTTGCATGGACCAATGTTCCCAAGCCTCATAACCGAGCAGGACTAACGGCACCACTTCCAGTGCGGAGAATGAAGCGCCGACGGCAATAATCGGTGTTGTTGCGCCAGAGAAATAAATGTGGTGGAAAGTGCCCGGAATACCGCCGATTAAGAAAATTGCGGCGGCGGCGATGGTGGACACCGTCGCCGTGCGTTGCGAAACCAGCCCGAGGTTGACGAAAATAAAGGCCAGCGCCGCGACGGAGAAAACTTCAAAGAAGCCTTCCACCCATAAATGCACCACCCACCAGCGCCAGTATTCCATGACGGATAAATGCGTATGTTCGCCGTAGAACAGTGCCGGGCCGTAGAACAAACCAATCGCAATGACGGAGGCAAAGAATAATGCCAGCAGGTTTTTATCGCCCGGTTGTCTGAATGCGTTAATGGTGCCGCGCAGCATTAATACCAGCCAGAACAGGATACCGGCGAATTTGACCGCTTGCCAGAAACGCCCCAAGTCAATGTATTCGTAACCTTGATGACCGAACAGGAAGCTGAGCTTTTGTGGGAGCATGTGGGAAATGGCAAGGAAGCTGCCGCTAAAAGAACCGATAACCAGCACAACCAGCGCCCAGAATAATACATCGACCCCTAGTTTCTGGAATTTCGGATCTTTACCGCCGTTAATAATCGGGGCGAGGAATAGTCCGCCGGCCAGAAATGCCATCGCAATCCAGAACAGTGCGGCTTGAATATGCCAAGTTCTGATCAATGAATACGGGAACCATTCGGAAATATTGAGACCGTAAAATTCCTGTCCTTCCACGGTATAGTGCGCCAAAATCGCGCCGAAGCTGATTTGTGCGATAAATAATGCCAATACGGTAAACAAATATTTACTTAAGGCTTGTTGTGAAGGCGTCAGCGCAATTTTACTGAGCGGATCGACGCTTGGCGGTGTCGGATCTTTTTCGTCTTCACGTCGTTTGAACGACCAAATCCAAACCATTGCACCGATACCGGCAATCAGGAACACCACGCTGGCGATAGACCAGATAATGTTTTCCGCGGTCGGTACGTTATTAATCAACGGTTCGTGCGGCCAGTTGTTTGTGTAGGTGGCATCAGTGTTTGGACGTTCGGCGGATGCGGTCCATGCCGTCCAGAAGAAGAAACGCGCCAGATCCTGACGGTCTTGCAGATTCGGCAGGGTGTTTTCTTTCATGGCGAAATTTTCACGCGTATCGTGCAAAGTCGGTTCGTCGCCATATAAATTAATATAATATTGTGCGGTTTGGTTGAGCGCCTGTAAACGGTCGGCAGAAATCACGACTTCGCCGTTTTCATCCACTTTACTCTTGCGATATTCTTTGACTAAATGGGCTTTCAGCAAGGTTTGCTGATCTTCGCTTAAATCGGCAAAGGGTTTACCAAATTCTTTATTTGCTACGATATCCAGCCAATTGACTAATTCGCGGTGTAGCCAATCGGCTGTCCAGTCCGGAGCTTGATAAGCGCCGTGCCCCCAGACCGAACCGAGCTGCATACCACCGGTGGTTTGCCATGCGGTTTGACCGTGTAAAATATCGGCTTTGGTAAATAGTGTTTCGCCGTTTTCCGTAACATATTTTTCCGGAATAGGCGGCGCCTCGCGGTAGATTTCAAACCCGTAGTAGCCCAGAATCGAGAACGCCCCGATCAATACGGCGACTAAGGTGTACCAGAGTTTTTTATATTGTCCCATAGATCACTCCTTATTCATTATCATTGCTAAATTTCAACAGGTGCTATATCAAATAACTGACTAATTATATCAACTATTATGTTCAGCGTATTTACTGAAATCGGGGTATGCGCGGCTTAGCGCGCCATTCCTGGCACAAAATGATGCGGCGGTGATGATTGAAAGCCCGTTTAAACGAAAGCTATTTAGCTGAAAAATAAGAAAGAAAACCAAATAATCATACGGCTATACATGACAGCTGGTTTTTTTAAAGTGCGCTATTATTTTTTCAATTTTCGATAATGTCCCGGCGTTAAGCCATAATATTTTTTAAACGCTTTACCGAAGTGAGTTTCGGATTGAAACCCACTGGTAAGCGCAATTGACAGAATGGATTCATTACTCCGTTTGAGTAACAACGCCGCATTTTGTAAACGGATTTTGTGTACAAAGGCATGCGGGCTGATAGCCATTTGTTGCTTGAACACGCGCATCAGCTGCGCCCGTGACAGATTGGCGATAGTGCTCATGCGTTCAACGGACCAGTCTTGTTCGGGGTGTGCCAATATCGCTTGAATTAAACGCTGCAAGCGTCGGTCTTGCCAGCCGTTCAGCGTGCCGCTCAGCGTCACATTATGCTGCTGCAAATAGGCGCGCAGGATCGAAACCAGCAACACAACGGAAAGCGCATTTGTCACCAATGTCGCGCCCATCGCAGGGCGGGCGGCTTCGTTGTGTAATAGCTGAATGATCGGCGTTAATATATGTTGCGCATCAATATGCAGAAAAATATATTCCGGCAAATTGCTGATTAATTCCGCTTGCCGCTCATATTCAAAACGGGCGCAGAAGAGGCTAAAATCCGCACTGGTCTCGCCGCAGTGTTTGAGGATAAACGCGCCGTTACGACCGGTTTGCGGAATAATTTTACGCGCCGTCGTATTCGGCTGATCAGTGAGAGTATGTCCGATTGAACGCGGGAAGAAAATCACATCACCGCTTTTCACGAAGTGCGGTTGCTGTTGACCGTCGATTTGCAGATAACCGCTGCCTTGCGTAACGATGTGCGCAATACCGCATGCGGTTTTCGGTTCATGCCGTAGATACCAGCTGCCTTGTAAACGGCATTGAATATCCAAATGCCCTGAAATCTGTGCCAATGAAATGAGTTGTTCAAGAATATCCATAATATTTGACGATGAATTGATACGATTTGACGAGATTTACCGCTGAATTTGCATAATAATAACATCGTTTTTTATACAACAGGAGAAAATTTATGTTTAAAGATTGGCAACAACATACCGCATTGGTTAAAAAAGCGTTCGGTGAATTGGGTAAAAATCACCCTAAAATGCTACAGGCTTACGGCAGCCTCGAACAGGCAGCCGCGGCGGAAGCATTGGATGCCAAAACCAGAGAGCTGATTGCACTGGCAGTCGCGATTACCACACGCTGTGAAAGTTGTATCAGCGTACATGCCGCTGCAGCAGCCAAAGCCGGCGCAACGGAAAGCGAAATCGCCGGCGCATTGGCCACCGCGATCTCTCTAAATGCCGGCGCCGCTTACACCTACGCCCTACGCGCCCTTGAAGCGGTCGAAACACAACGGTAAACGTTATTTTTAATATATTTCTTTTACCACTGATAAATTTGACGGTAATCAGTTGAATTTATCAGTGGTTTTTTGTTGTTAGAGCTTTCGGAGAGTAAACACGCCTTAAATACTAAGCCCGACTCAACGTGATTGCTAAATTGTCACCGCCCGATGATGGCAGACGCGACGACGCCACTGTTACCTTATTTAGGTGTAATTATTTGCAAGTGCGGTTAAAATTTATCGTATTTTTCTGTTTAGCATTCGAACCCAAGAGAAAAATCTTTTTTTATCAATAAAATCGGTCAAGCTATAGCATTAAGAACGATAGGAAGTCATTCGGAAGAGCCGTTGTTGTATCATAAAAAAATAATCCGATTAATATATTAACCGGATTATTAAGTGCTCATTGAGAGCAGTCGAATTTTTTGAGCGCGTTATTCTTGCGAATTTTCGACCGCACTTTCTGGCACCGATTCTTCGTCGTCATCGACATCGCAGACCCGTTCTAAGCTGACCAGCTGTTCGTTTTCGACGGTACGAATAAGGCGCACGCCCTGCGTATTACGCCCGACCACGCTGACTTCACTGACACGGGTTCTGACTAGGGTGCCGGCATCGGTAATCAGCATAATCTGATCGTTTTCTTCTACCTGTGTAGCGGCGACTACTTTACCGTTGCGCTCGCTGACTTTAATGGAAATCACGCCTTTGGTGTTGCGCGATTTGGCAGGGTATTCTTCCAGATTAGTACGTTTTCCGTAACCGTTTTGGGTTGCGGTTAAAATTGCGCCGCCATTTTTCGGTACGACTAACGAAACGACTTTATCGATATTCAAATCCAAACGCTCGTCGCCGTTATCCTCGGAAATCTCGTCATTTTCGACCGCACTTTCTTCCTCCGACGGCTCATTGCTTAAGGCCAGTTTTATACCGCGGACACCCGTTGCCGAACGCCCCATCGCGCGCACTGCGTTTTCGTCGAAGCGCACTACGCGCCCTTGTGAGGAGAACAGCATGATTTCATTACTGCCGTCGGTAATATCTACCCCGATCAGTTCGTCTTCGTCACGTAGATTCAGTGCAATAATCCCATTTGAACGCGGGCGGCTGAATTCGGTCAACGCAGTTTTCTTGACGATACCGCCGGCGGTCGCCATGACCACGAATTGATTTTCTTCGTAAGCGGAAACCGGCAGAATTGCGGTGATGCGCTCATTGTCTTCCAGCGGCAGGATATTGACTATCGGACGACCGCGCGCACCGCGGCTGGCTTGCGGCAGTTGATAGACTTTCAGCCAGTATAAGCGACCGCGGCTGGAGAAACATAGGATTGTGTCATGGGTATTGGCAACCAGCAGGCGCTCGATGAAATCCTCTTCTTTCATTTTGGTCGCCGATTTGCCTTTACCACCGCGACGCTGTGCTTCGTAGTCGGTTAACGGCTGATATTTTACATAACCTTCGTGCGACAGGGTGACGACCACATCTTCCTGCGCGATCAGATCTTCCAAATTAATATCGCCAGACGCCGCGGTAATTTCGGTGCGGCGTGGATCGTTAAATTCCTGTTTTACCCGTTCCAGCTCTTCGCGCAGTACTTCTTTTAAGCGTTCGCTGCTGTTCAGAATACGTAACAGTTCGCTGATTTCATGCAGAATATCTTGATATTCGTTGACGATTTTCTCATGTTCCAGACCGGTTAGGCGTTGTAGGCGCAAGTCTAAAATGGCGCGCGCCTGTTCTTCGGAAAGATAGTATTGACCGTCTCTGACACCAAACTGTTCGTCAAGGTCTTCCGGGCGGGAGGCATTTTCTCCAGCGGCATCCAACATCGCCCGCACATTGCCTAAATCCCAGCTGCGCGAGAGTAATCCTTCGCGCGCTTCATCGGCGGTTTTGGAGGCGCGAATAAGTTCGATCACCGGGTCAATATTGGCTAAGGCGATTGCCAGCCCTTCCAAAATATGTGCGCGCTCACGGGCTTTGCGCAGTTCGAAGACGGTGCGACGGGTTATCACTTCGCGACGATGTTTCACGAAAGCGCTGATAATCTGTTTCAGATTAAACAGTTTCGGTTGACCGTGATCCAGCGCCACCATATTAATTCCGAAGGTCACCTGCATTTGGGTCAGCGCATAGAGATGATTCAATACCACTTCACCGACGGCATCGCGTTTTACTTCGATCTCAATGCGAAAGCCTTCCTTGTTGGAGACATCCAGCACATTGCTGATACCCTCGATTTTTTTATCCCGCACCAGTTCGGCGATTTTTTCCACTAATCTGGCTTTATTGACCTGATAAGGAATTTCGGTCACGATAATGGTTTCGCGACCTTTGTCGTTGGTTTCAATTTCAGCTTTGGCCCGCACATAAACCTTGCCGCGCCCGGTTTTATAGGCTTCCTCAATACCTTTACGACCGTTGATCAGTGCCGCAGTAGGGAAGTCCGGACCGGGAATGTATTGCATCAACTCATCGATACTGATCTCTTCGTTGTCGAGATATGCCAGACAGCCGTCCAGCACTTCACCTAAATTATGCGGCGGAATATTGGTTGCCATTCCGACCGCGATACCGGATGAACCATTCACCAATAAGGCGGGGATTTTGGTTGGCAGAACATCGGGGATCATTTCTTTGCCGTCATAGTTCGGCGAGAAATCCACGGTTTCTTTGTCTAAATCGGTAAGTAATTCCTGGGTGATTTTTTGCATCCGCACTTCGGTATAACGCATCGCCGCCGGCGCATCGCCGTCCACCGAGCCGAAGTTGCCCTGCCCGTCCACCAACATGTAGCGCAGCGAGAAAGGCTGCGCCATACGCACGATAGTATCATATACTGCGCTGTCGCCGTGCGGGTGATATTTACCGATCACATCACCCACTACGCGTGCGGATTTGACATAGGCTTTGTTATGCGTGATACCGCTTTGATCCATGGAGAACAGCACGCGGCGGTGTACGGGCTTTAAGCCGTCTCGTACGTCGGGTAAGGCACGTCCGACAATCACGGACATCGCATAATCAAGATATGAAGATTTTAATTCTTCTTCGATACTGACAGGCGTAACGTTTGGGACTAAATCAGTCATTCAGGTCTTCCTAATATGGTAAAAAACTGGCGGAATTATAGCATAATTTCTATTGTTCCTCTAATGTTCCGCAAATTTTATAGTGAATTTTTACCGCACTTGAGGAATAATACCGCATTATTTCTATTTTAATTATCAGAAGGTTAACGATGCAGAATCTTGATCCGCAGGAATTGGACAAATTTGAAAAAATGGCGGACAGCTGGTGGGATCCGCAAGGGGATTTTAAACCGATTCACCGCCTGAATCCGCTGCGTTTGGACTATATTTTGCGGCAGGCAAACGGGTTGTTTGGCAAACGGGTGTTGGATGTGGGCTGCGGCGGCGGGATTTTGTCCGAAAGTATGGCAGAGCAAGGCGCACAGGTGACGGGAATCGATATGTCGGCGGCGCCGTTAGCGGTTGCCCGACAACATAGCCGGGAAAACGGTTTACAGATTGATTATCAGCAAACCACAGTGGAAGATTTTCGGCAAAAACAGACCGCACTTGGCGCAGAGAAATTTGATGTGATCACCTGCATGGAAATGCTGGAACATGTGCCGCAACCCGCCTCGGTAATCGGCAGTTGTAAACATTTATTGAAACCGGATGGCATATTGTTTTTATCCACCATCAATCGTACCTTTAAAGCCCGAATGTTGGTTGTGGTGGGCGCGGAGTACATTCTGAAAATGCTGCCGCAAGGCACCCATGATTATGCTAAATTTATCCGTTCGGCGGAATTATTGGCATGGACCGATGCGCAGGCACTGGAATGCTGTGATATGACAGGTTATCACTATAATCCGTTAAGCGGCAATTTTTACTTGAATAAGGATGTTAGTTGTAATTATATGGCGACATTTAAACCGCAATAAACGGCACAGTGCCAATAAAATCAAAGGACGCGTCGGCGTCCTTTGTATTTAATCATTTTTTATTGTTTTCGTCGCAATGTTCAATATCACTGCATTTGCCGTATAAATACAGGCTGTGGGTTTTTAATTTAATGCCGTGTTCGGCGCTGATTTCACGTTGCCGTTTTTCAATAATTTCATCATTGAATTCAAACACTTTACCGCAATCCACACAAATAATGTGGTCATGGTGTTCGGTCGGTGCCAGCTCAAATACGGATTTATTTCCTTCAAAATTGTGACGCGTCAGAATATTCGCTTCGTCGAACTGGTTCAATACGCGATATACCGTGGCAAGACCGATGTCTTCGCCGCGTTCCAGCAGCATTTTATACACGTCTTCTGCAGAAAAATGTGACATTTCATGCTCTTGCATTAATGCTAAAATTGTCAGACGCGGTTCGGTGATTTTTAAGCCGGCCTTTTTTAGTAATTTGATATTTTCTTCAGACATAAAATGCCCCTTGTTTGAGATTAAGCGGATTATTCAACCAATTGCGCTAAACACATTTCATCGTAAACCTGTTTAGTCCATTTTTCCACACGCTCGGCCGTTAATTCGGGCTGGCGATCTTCGTCGATACACAGACCGACAAAGGTATTGTCGTCAATCAACGCCTGTGATGATTCGAAATTGTATCCTGCCGTCGGCCAGTTACCGACAATAATTGCGCCTTTCGGCTCAATAATATTGCGTACGGTGCCCATTGCGTCGCAGAAATAGTCGGCGTAGTCTTCCTGATCGCCGCAACCGAAAATGGCGACTAATTTATCGGTGAAATCAATTTCTTCCAGCGTCGGGAAAAAGTCATCCCAGTCGCATTGCGCCTCGCCGTAATACCATGTCGGAATCCCGATCATCAGAAAATCATAGGCTTCAATATCTTCTTTGGTGCTTTTGGCAATATCGCGGATATCGACGATTTCAGCGCCCAGTTGTTTTTGAATCATCTTGGCAACATTTTCGGTGTTGCCAGTATCACTACCATAAAATAAACCAACGATAGCCATGTTTATTACCTGTTTTCCTTAATATTAAAATGATTTTGTAAAATCGTTACGATGAGATCCGCACGACTCACTCCCTGAACGGACGCCAACTGTTCCAGTTTCTGCACCAAATCGGTATGCAATTTCAACTCGACCCGCTTTAAGCCGCTAGATTTATCGCGTCTAAGCTGATTGCGTTTATTAATACGGATTTGCTGCTCGCGGCTCAGTGGATTGGTTCGCGGGCGTCCCACTCTCGGCGTGTTAGCAAACAGATCTAAAGTTATGCAGTCGGCATCTTGTTTTGCCATTTTCCAACCTACTGAAATTATTCAACACGCAGCTAATTGAGAATGATAAGCTACAACGCTAAGATTGGGCGAACTATAACATAATTCAAGGGGGATTTAAACCCTATTCACACAACCCGAATCAGGATAAGAAGCGCCGTATGGCGCGGATGACCGCCTCCGGTTTTTCTGCGTGTACCCAGTGTCCGCTGCCATTGATGGTAAATGCGCTGACGTGTGGAAACTGCGCTGTAATGTCGTCGCGATATTGGGGCAAAATATAGTCGGATAGACCGCCTTTAATAAATAACGTCGGTTGATTGACACTTACCGCATGCCAGTCCATCAAGTTGGCATAATTGGCATAAAGTGCGGTCAGATTAAAGCGAAAACGGTCGGGCGAATGGGCGTCGAATGATTTTAGCATAAACTGGCGAACGCTTTCCTGTGCAATATGCTGCGCCAGAATCGGCTTTGCCTGCTGACGGGTTTGCGCCAACGCCTGTTTTACCGCGAATAATCCGGCGAATACGCTATCATGCCCGTGATTGTTGTAGCGCACCGGTGCAATATCAATCACAACCAGTTTTTCCACCATGTCGGGGCGTAATGCCGCCGCGCTCATGGCTGTTTTACCGCCCATGGAATGACCGATTAAAATCACTTTATTGAGTTGCAGATGTTCAAGAAGCGTCAGTAAATCCTGCGCCAACAGCGGATAAGTCATGTCATCGCTGTGAAAACTGTGTCCATGATTGCGCAAATCAATGCGCAGAATCGGATAGTTGTCGGCAAAGGCGCGGGCGATCACGCCCAGATTGTTCATATCACCGAACAAACCATGAATAAAAACTAGTGTCGGCTTGATAGTCGATTGTTTTAATTGATTAAATTCGAAATTCAGTAAATTTTGCTGCGACATAATTTTTGCATAGAGTATTTGTAAATAAGTCGTTATAATGTTGCAAAAGCGTAAATAGATCAAGCGAGTGGGGAGAAAAAATGAAAATAATCGAAGTGGATGAAGAACTTTATCAATATATTGCCGGTCAGACGCAATCTATTGGCGAAAGTGCCTCGGATATTCTGCGCCGTTTGCTGAATTTTTCCTCCGCTAAAAGTGCGGTCAACAATGAGCGCGTTTTTAACCGACCGGCGACGAGCGAAAATACGCCTGTGCACGAACGCGATACTGTAGTGACCCCGCCGAATCAAGCGGAACATACTGCGCCGGCGCCGAAAAAACAATCTGATGAGGCGATTTTACAGATTGTCGAGAAAGTCCGCGCGCTGCTGGCATCGGAAATCTTTTTGCAGGAAAGCAAGGCGGTGATTCGCTTTTTAGCCATTTTGCGCGTGCTGTACCGCACCAATCCCGAAAGTTTCGCTCAGGCGACGGAATCGTTGCAGGGACGAACTCGCGTTTATTTCGCTCGCGATGAGGCGACATTATTAATGGCGGGCAATCACACCAAACCTAAACAGATCCCGGATACGCCTTACTGGGTGATTACCAACACCAACAGCGGGCGCAAAATGCTAATGCTGGAAAGCGCGATGCAATCGATGCACCTGCCGGAGGCGTTGATTGATGAAGTTAGAGCTTTTTTCACCGCAAATTAATCTTGCAGATTAGGTGCATTTTCCATGCTATTTCCTTGGCGACAATATGCCGATTCAACATTGTTCCGACATAAAACGGCGCTACGTGACGGGCAAGGCGCGTCGTTTAACTGGGCACAACTGGCGGATGTTATCGACTGCTATGCCTGCGCGTTATGGCGACAGGGCGTTACGCCGGGTTGCGGCATCGCGCTATGGGCTAAAAATGATCTTCACATATTGCTGTTGTATCTAGCGGCGATTCAAAGCGGCGCGCGGGTGCTGGGCATTAACCCGGCGTTTCCGGAACAAAAAGCGCTGACGCTGTGTCAAGATAATCAGATCCAATTTTATTATTCACCCTCGGCAGAAACATTGCCGAATTTGACCGCACTTTACTTACCCGCCGGGCAGGATGACCACCGTACGGCTGTTGCGCCGGTGGCGGATTTTCAACGTCCGGCGACGATGACGCTGACTTCCGGTTCCTCCGGCATGCCGAAAGCGGTGGTGCATAATGTGCAGGCGCATCTGGATAATGCGCGCGGCGTATGCGAGTTAATGGCATTCGATACGCACAGCAGCTGGCTATTGTCGCTGCCGCTGTATCATGTGTCCGGTCAGGGTATTGTTTGGCGCTGGCTGCATGCCGGTGCGCGGTTGCATTTGAGCGGGGATGATTTTTATGCCGACGTCTTGCGGGCAAGTCACGTATCGCTGGTGCCGACTCAGTTACAGCGTTTGCTGGGGTATTTGGCGCAACATGACGAGCGGTCGTTTTCCACCCACCATATTTTGTTGGGCGGCAGCCAGATTCCGATGGAACTCACCCGCCGTGCGCAGGCGTTGGGAATTCGTACCTATTCCGGCTATGGCATGACCGAAATGGCGTCCACCGTTTTTGCCAAACCTAGTGATGCTTCAGACGGCGTCGGGCAGCCGCTGCCGGGGCGGGAGTACTGTCTGGTCAATGATGAGATCTGGCTGCGCGGTGCCGGGCTGGCGCTGGGCTATTGGCGGCAGGGCGACATCGTGCCGCTTGTTAATTCGCAAGGCTGGTTACAGACAAAAGATAAAGGTTTGTGGCAGAATAACGAGCTGGTGGTCAGCGGACGGTTGGACAATATGTTTGTCTCCGGTGGTGAGAATATTCAACCGGAAGAGATTGAGCGGGTTATATTAACCCATGATGAAGTTGAGCAGGTGTTTATTTTGCCGCTTGACGATGCCGAGTTCGGTCAGCGTCCGCTGGCAATGATCAAATTTAAGGATAATTTCAGTCAAAGTGCGGTCGAAAATTTAACACTTTGGCTGGCGGATAAGTTAGAAAAGTTTAAGCAGCCTGTGCGTTATTTGCCTTTGGAATCCGAACCGTGGCAGCAGGGTAATATTAAAATTTCTCGCGCGCAGCTGAAAGTACGGTTAGCGCAGTTATTAGGAAAGTAAAATGAAACGAAGTAGTATTTTTTTCAGCTTATTATGTATCGGGCTGTGGCTTGCATTCAGCCATAACAGTTTTGCGGATGTGCCGACCGAAAGTGCCGTTCAGGAGCAGCTTGTGGCGGCAAAAGAAAAAGATCAAACCGATGCGGCGAATAAAGCGCTGGTGCAGAATCTGCAAGATACGCTGGATTTATTGAGTAAAATCAGCAAACAAAAAGAAGATAACAAGGCGCTGGATACGGCGATTAACAACGCGTCGAAAGCCACTGCGGCGGCACAGGCCTCGGTGGATAAACTGAAAAGCACCAGCGCGCCGACCGTTGCACAACTTGCTAAATTATCGCTGACGGAGCTACAAAATCAGTTAACCGCGGTACAGCAGAGCTTACAACAGGTGCAAACGGATTTAACCAATATTAACGGGCAGCTGGTTAATCAGCGTTCCGCTCCGGATCGTGCTCAGACCGTATTAAGTAATAATTTGATCCGCTCGCAAGAAATTGAGAAATTGCTGTTTAATACTTCCATTGATCCGACGGAAAAAAACAAATTGGAAACCGAAGCGGCGCTCATCAAGTTGCAGAACGCGTATAATCAGGCATTATTACAGGGTAATAATGAGCTGACCGCACTCTATACCATTCAGTTAGAAGAAAAAAATCTGGTTCAGCAGCAACTGAAAACTAAACAGACGGTGTTACAAGAAATCGTTAACGAAAAAAATCTACAAGAAACCCGCCAGCAGGCGGAGCATTTACAGCAGGACGGCAATAACAGCACTAATCCGTTGCTGGCGGAACAACAGAATTTCAATCTGGCTATCAGTCAGGATCTGGTTAAACAAACTGCCCAGTTAAATACGATGACGCAGGATAATCTGCGCATTAAAAGCGTGCTGGATAACTTGCAGCAAACCGAGCGCAATATTAACGAGCAGATCAGCGCCTTACAGGGAACGCTGGTACTTTCCCGCATTATCAACAAGCAAAAACAATTACTGCCGCAGGATCAAATGATCAGTGGATTGGCCAAGCAGATCACTGAATTGCGGGTGAAAATTTTTGATCTGACTGAGATCCGCGACAATTTATATGATACGAAAAGCTATATTGCCGATTTGGAAAAGAAAAATAACGCGAATCTGACCGATACTGAACGCGCGCAGTTGACCAATATATTACAAGAACGGCGTAAATTGTTGTCGGATACAATTACAACGCTGAACAATCAGCTCAATCTGGCGATTAATATCGAGCTGAATCAGCAGCAGGTTACCGCTATCAGCGATACCTTGCAGGATAAACTACAGCAGCAAAGCTTCTGGGTAAAAAGTAATTCGCCCATCGATTTAGACTGGCTGACGAACTTTTTACCGCGGGTGCAGTTTCAGTTTAAGGATATCGGCACTCTGATCAATTTTTCCAACTGGAAAGACAATCTGCTTCCCGCTGCGGTATTGATTGTTTTTTTATCGTTATTAACCGCACTTATTCGCTGGCGCAAAACCAAAATTAAGCAGCGGTTAAGCTATATTAACAGCAAAATCAATACGTTGACCGGAGACAGTCAGCGCTATACGCCGGAGGCAATTTTCTGGACATTGATTCTGTGTCTGCCAAGTACGTTGTTATTTTTATCTGCCCTGATTCTGATTACATTTATTTGTTTTGAGAATCCGGGGAATTTCTGGTGGTGGTCGCTGAAGATGTCCGGCTATTGGCTATTTTTCGCCTTTATTCTGGCGATGTTGCGTCCGAACGGGTTGGCTTACCGCCATTTCAATATGCCGCTGAAAAATGTCGAAATTTTTTCTTCCGTACTGAAACGTTCGGTATGGATTTGTGCATTGTGGCTGAACGCGTCGATATTTACGCGCCTGGATGCCGGTATTACCAATGATGTGATCGGGCAAGTGTTGACCATTTCAATTCTGATTATTTCACTGTTTATTGTCGGACCGCGCCTGCGTTACGCGGTGCGGGCTTACCAAAGCAGTCAGGAAGAAAGCGGTGGACAAGAGTTTCTGTTTAAATTTGCGCGGCTGTTGCTGGTTTTTGCGCCGATAGCTTTAATTATCCTGATTATTATGGGATATTACTATACCGCGTTGATTTTAATGGATCATTTAATGTCGTCCTACTTCGTTTTCGTTGTTTGGATGGTGCTGCGCGATGTGATTTACCGCGCGTTTACAGTTTCTGCTCGTCGTTTGGCGTATCGCCGCATTCAGGAAAAACGTGAGCAGCTACAGGCGCAAAAAGCCGAAACCGATGACGGCGAAGTTAATTTAGATGTTCAGCCGGAAGAAGTCATGGCGATTTCGCAAGTGAAGGCGCAGGTCGGGCGGGTAACCGATTTGTTGCTGTGGGTCGGCTTATTCGGGCTGTTGTATTGGGTTTGGTCGGATTTAATCGCAGTCGCTTATTATTTGGAAGGCGTTACCCTGTGGCAGCAAAGCGTGGTGACGGATTCCGGCACGGTGATGGAGTCCATTACTTTATTGAACCTGCTGCTGGCGACGGTGATATTAATTGCCACTTATGCTTTAGTGCGTAATATTTCAGGGCTACTGGAAGTGTTGATTTTTTCCCGTTTCAGTTTTTCGCAGGGCACGCCTTATACAATCACTACATTGCTGATCTATTTTATTATTGCGATTGGTGCCGGCAGCGCCTTTGCGACGCTGGGAATATCGTGGTCGAAGCTGCAATGGCTGTTTGCCGCCTTGTCCGTCGGTCTCGGTTTCGGTTTACAGGAAATTTTCGCCAATTTCGTGTCCGGTATCATTATTTTGTTTGAACGTCCGGTGCGTATCGGTGATGTGGTGACCATCGGCAGCTATTCCGGTACTGTGTCGAAAATCCGTATTCGTTCCACCACCTTGATTGACTTTGATAAAAAAGAAGTGATTGTACCGAATAAAGCCTTTGTCACCGAGCGCATCGTCAACTGGGCGTTGACCGACTCCATGACCCGCGTACTGGTTAATGTCGGGGTGGCTTACGGCTCCGATCTGGAACTGGTCAGAAAATTATTGCTACAGGCGGCAAATGAATGTGATCGTGTGTTGAAAGATCCTGAACCGATGGCATACTTCTTATCTTTCGGCGCCAGCACGCTGGATCACGAGTTGCGCGTTTATGTGGGTAAAATCGGTGACAGAACTCGCACAATAGATTATCTGAACCGCCGTATCGATCAGTTATTTGCAGAAAATAATATTGATATCGCCTTTAACCAGCTGGATGTATTTATTAAAAATCCGTCAACTAGCGAGGAAGTTCAGGTGGCATCGGAAAAACCGGGTGTAATAAAAAATTAAGGAAGCAAACATGGCAGGCAACAGTATAGGACAAGTGTTTCGCGTCACGACTTTCGGTGAGTCGCACGGTATTGCGTTAGGCTGTATCGTTGACGGCGTTCCGCCGGGATTGGCGTTATCGGAACAGGATATTCAGCCGGATTTGGATCGTCGTAAGCCGGGTACCTCCCGTTACACTACTGCGCGGCGTGAGGATGATACCGTACAGATTTTATCTGGTGTGTTTGAGGGCAAAACCACCGGCACCAGTATCGGTATGCTGATCCGCAATGCGGATCAGCGCTCGCAGGATTACGGCGAAATCAAAGATCGTTTTCGCCCGGGACATGCGGATTATACTTATCAGCAAAAATACGGCTTGCGCGATTATCGCGGCGGCGGGCGTTCGTCCGCACGCGAGACCGCCATGCGGGTGGCTGCCGGAGCGATTGCGAAAAAGTATCTGCGTGAACAGTTCGGTATTGCGGTACGCGGTTATTTGTCGCAGATTGGTTCGCTGAAGATCGACTCGCGCACCGTAGAAAATATTGCCGCGATTGATTGGGCGCAGGTGAACGCCAATCCGTTTTTTTGCCCGGATCCAAGTGCGGTGGAAAAATTTGACGAATTGATTCGCGCGCTGAAAAAACAAGGTAATTCCGTCGGTGCGAAACTGACGGTGGTGGCGGAAAATGTGCCGGTCGGATTAGGCGAACCGGTATTCGACCGCTTGGACGCGGATCTTGCTCACGCATTAATGGGTATCAATGCGGTCAAAGCCGTTGAAATCGGCGATGGTTTCGCCGTAGTTGAGCAACGCGGTACGGAGCATCGGGATGAAATGACGCCGGCGGGATTTTGTTCCAATCATGCGGGCGGCATTCTCGGCGGCATCAGTTCGGGACAACCGATTATCGCTACTATCGCATTAAAACCTACCTCCAGCATTACCATTCCGGGACGTTCGGTGAATCTGGATAATCAGGCGGTGGAAGTGGTGACGAAAGGTCGTCATGACCCCTGTGTCGGCATTCGTGCAGTGCCGATTGCCGAGGCAATGACGGCTATCGTATTGCTGGATCATTTACTCAGATTTAAGGCGCAATGTCGATGAAAGCATATTTGAAAGCGGTAGTAAGTGCGGTGGTTTTTTTCGCAGTTTTTTGTTTTCCGACCGCAATAGCGGCGCCGCAGGATTGGCAGCAGGTTAAACGCCCGATTCCTGGTGAGGCGACACCGGTCGGCTCTTATAGCAACGGCTGCATTATCGGCGCGCAGGCATTGCCGTTTAACGGCGACGGTTATCAGGTGATTCGTACGGCGAAAAACCGTTATTACGGTCATCCCGATATGATTGCCTATTTGCAACGGCTGGGGCAGAAAGTCAAAGCGGCGGGCATGCCGACCATGTTAATCGGCGATATTGCAATGCCAGGCGGCGGTCGTTTTCTGACCGGGCATGCCAGTCATCAAATGGGGCTGGATGCGGATATTTGGTTGCGTATGGGAAGTTTATCCGCAAAAGACGCACAGAATCCTGCCGGTATGGGATTGCTGGTGGTTAATCGCAAGGCACAACGCGTGGATGAGCGTTTATGGAATGAGAATCACACCAATCTGATTCGACTGGCAGCGCAAGATAAACAAGTGAGTCGAATTTTTGTCAACCCGGCAATTAAACTGAAATTGTGCCAAACCGTGACCGGCGATCGCGGCTGGTTGCGCAAAATCCGCCCGTGGTTCGGACACGACTCCCATTTTCATGTGCGCCTAAGCTGTCCGCAAGGTGCCGCCTATTGTGAAAATCAGGCGCCGGTGCCGGCCGGTGACGGTTGCGGTGATGAGTTGTATTCTTGGTTTGAACCGAAGCCTTCGGTTGTGCCGAGTAAACCGAAAGTGCTGCCACCGGAACCGATTTTATGTCAGCAGGTGCTGAACGCACCGAATCGCAGCGAGTGGTTGGAGTAACATTAACATTTCGGCATGGCATTGAGGCTAAAAAAGTGTTGTGTAGTTGGCAACATTGCCGTGAGTTAACATGGAAGGGGGAGAAGGATGGTTATTTTGAATTTGATGATTTTTGTTGCCTGCCTGTTTTTGTTGGGCGTGGTGTACAACAAAACACAAAAACTGGGACAAACGGTTTTTTTAGGTTTAGTGTTAGGTTTGCTGGGCGGCGCGTTATTGCAGCTTTTTGCCACGGCGCAGAGCATTAAAGACAGTTTGGAATGGATTAATTTGGTCGGTGGCGGCTATGTGCGTTTGTTGCAGATGATTGTCATGCCGTTGGTGTTTATTTCTATTTTATCCGCCATCACGCGCTTAAATCAGGCCGGTTCGCTCGGCAAAATCAGCTTTAGCGTAATTTCCGTGTTATTAGTAACCACCGCCATTGCAGCAGCCATCGGGATTGCTATGGTGTATTGGTTTGATGTGTCCGCACAAGGGCTGATTGCCGGTGAACGCGAACTTGCCGCACAGGCAAGGGTGGACGGTAAAGTCGAGCAAATCAGCGGGATGACTATTCCTGCCATGTTGCTTTCGTTTATTCCGAAAAATCCCTTTGCGGAACTGACCGGCGCCAGTCCGACATCCATCATCAGCACGGTGATTTTTGCCGCTTTTTTAGGGGTGGCGGCAATCAGTTTGCGTAAAGAAAACCCGCCATTGGGCGAACGTATCGGGCAGGGCATTGATACCTTGAATCAGTTGATTATGCGTCTGGTGCGTTTTGTCATCCGGTTAACGCCATATGGGGTGTTTGCGTTGATGATTAAAATGGCGGCTACGTCAAAATGGGCGGATATTTTAAGCTTGGGTAATTTTATTGTTGCGTCTTATGCAGCGATTTTATTGATGTTTGTGGTACATGGCGTTTTACTGGCGTTGGCTGGCATCAACCCGATACATTACTACCAACAAGTGTTGCCGACGTTAAGCTTTGCTTTTTCGTCCCGTTCAAGTGCGGCAACGATCCCGTTAAATATTGAAACTCAAATCAATAAACTCGGTAACAATAATGTGATTGCAAATTTTGCCGCGACCTTCGGCGCGACTATTGGACAAAACGGTTGCGGCGGCATTTATCCGGCAATGTTGGCGGTGATGGTGGCGCCGACAGTCGGCATCGACCCGTTCAGTGTGCAGTATATCGCCACATTGATTTTGGTGGTGGCGATTTCTTCCGCCGGTATTGCCGGTGTGGGCGGTGGTGCGACTTTCGCGGCGATTGTGGTGTTGTCAACCTTAAATCTGCCGTTGGCATTGGTGGGATTGTTGATTTCCATTGAACCGCTTATCGATATGGGACGAACCGCACTGAATGTGAATGGCGCCATGGTGGCGGGAACATTAAGTCATAAATGGTTGGCAGGAAAATAGTTATGCCGGAACTCAGTATTGACATCATTATGCTTTTATTCGGCGTGGCATTTATCGCCGGTTTTATTGACGCTATCGCCGGTGGTGGCGGACTGATTACCATTCCGGCTTTATTGATGACCGGTATGCCGCCCGCCATGGCATTGGGTACTAATAAATTACAGGCTTGTGGCGGTTCTTTTTCCGCCAGTTTGTATTTTTTGCGCAGAAAGACCGTAAATCTCAAGGAAGTCTGGTTTTTATTACTGATGACCTTCATTGGCGCGGTGATTGGTACGATTCTAATTCAGGCGGTTGACAGTACATTGATCAAAAAAGTCATTCCGTTTTTGGTGCTGGCAATCGGGCTGTATTTTTTATTTACACCGAAACTTGGCGACGAAGATCGGCAAAAACGCATTTCTTATTCCGCGTTTGCCTTGAGCGCCGGGCTTGGCATCGGGTTTTACGACGGTTTTTTCGGACCGGGTACCGGTTCGCTACTGAGTCTGGCGTTCGTTACCTTGCTAGGTTTTAATCTGGCAAAGGCTACCGCACATGCTAAGGTACTGAATTTTACCTCGAATCTGGCTTCATTGATCTTTTTCCTGCTCGGCGGACAGATTATGTGGAAGGTAGGGCTGGCTATGATGCTGGGGCAGATCATCGGTGCGAATTTCGGCGCCAAAATGGTATTAAGCAAAGGCAAAGCATTAATCCGCCCGATGGTCGTCATTATGTCGTTTATTATGACGGCGAAAATGGCCTATGATCAGGGCTGGTTCGGGTAATTTGAGTGAAATAACATGGCTGAACAACAAGAAGATTTACGCTTAACCGCGCGCGCAGGCTACCAACCGCATTGGTCGTGGTCTTATTTATCGCCGCAATATTGGGGAATTTGGTGCGGTATATTGCTGCTGCTGGTATTGGCGTTTGTGCCTTATCGTCTGCGTGATAAATTGGCGGCGAAATTAGGGGGGATTGTTGGGCGCAAAGCCAAAAAGCAGCGTCACCGTGCCGCGGTTAACCTGCGTTATTGTTTTCCGCACTGGCAGGCGGAAAAACGCGAACAAGTCATTGACGCCATGTTTGTGACTGTCGCCCAAGTGATGCTGGGAATCGGTGAAATTGCCGTACGCTCGAAAAAACATTTACAGGCGCGCAGCGAATTTATCGGTCTTGAACATATTAAACGGGCGAAAGCCGAAGGGCATAATATCATTTTAATGGTGCCGCACAGCTGGGCGATTGATGCCTCCGGCATTATTTTGCACACGCATGGCATGCCGATGACGTCTATGTATAATCCGCACCGTAATCCGCTGGTGGACTGGCTGTGGACCATCACCCGCCAGCGTTTCGGCGGCAAGATGCACGCCCGCCAAAACGGCATTAAACCCTTTCTCAATACGGTGAAAAAAGGCGAAATGGGCTACTATTTACCCGATGAAGATTATGGCGCCGAACTGAGCGAATATGTGGATTTTTTTGCCACTTATAAAGCCACATTGCCGGGGCTGAATAAAATGGCGAAATTAGCTAAAGCGGTGGTCATCCCGATGTTTCCACGTTATAACGCGGCATGCGGAAAATATGAAATGGAAATTCATCCGGTGATGAATTTAAGCGATGATCCGGCACAATCGGCACGGGCGATGAACCATGAAATTGAACGCTTTGTTACGCCGACGCCGGAACAATATGTGTGGATTTTACGCCTGCTGAAAACGCGAAAAAACGGCGAGGATATTTATCGTTAAATCACATAATCTGTGATACTATTTGCGCCGGTTTCTTTTAGATAAAAAGTCGAAAATTTTCGACCGCACTTTTTAGGTAATATGATGAACAACCCATTAGAACTGATTAAATCATCGATCAAATCCATTCCCGATTATCCGAAAAAGGGAATTATTTTCCGGGATATTACCGGACTGACGGCAGTACCCGCCGCATTTAAAGCCTCAATTGATTTACTTGTCGCACAATATCGCGATAAAGGTATTAGCAAAGTTATCGGCACCGAAAGTCGCGGTTTTATTTTTGGTGCGCCGGTGGCGCTGGCGCTGAACGTGCCTTTTGTGTTGGTTCGCAAACCGGGCAAATTGCCGCGCGAAACTCTTTCTCAATCTTACCAGTTGGAATATGGCGAAGATACGCTGGAAATTCATACGGATTCCATTGTCGCGGGCGATAACGTATTGATTATCGACGATTTGCTGGCAACCGGTGGCACGGTAGAGGCGACGGTGAAACTGGTTCGTCGTTTGCACGGTGAAGTAAAACACGCCGCATTTGTGATTAATTTGGCGGATCTCGGCGGCGAGCAACGTCTGCATGAGTTGGGTGTTGAACCTTTTACGCTGGTGGATTTTCCGGGACATTAATTTGCACAGGAAGGACGGGCAATGAGTTATCAGGTATTGGCAAGAAAATGGCGACCGAAAAATTTCGCTGATGTTGTCGGGCAGGCGCATATTCTGACCGCACTGTCCAATGGTCTGAAAGAAAACCGTCTGCACCATGCTTATTTATTTTCTGGTACGCGTGGTGTGGGCAAAACCTCCATTGCGCGCCTGTTTGCCAAAGGACTGAACTGTGTCAACGGCGTGAGCGCCGAACCTTGCGGTGTGTGCGAGCATTGTAAAGCGATTGAAGAAGGGCGGTTTATCGATTTGATCGAAATTGACGCCGCCTCGCGCACCAAAGTAGAAGACACCCGCGAGCTGCTGGATAATGTACAGTATAAACCGGTGCAGGGACGCTATAAAGTGTATCTGATCGATGAAGTACATATGTTATCCCGCCATTCTTTTAATGCGTTGCTGAAAACGCTGGAAGAGCCACCGGAGTATGTCAAATTCCTGCTTGCTACCACCGATCCGCAAAAATTGCCGGTGACTATTTTATCCCGTTGTATTCAGTTTCATTTGAAAGCATTAGAGCGGGAGCAAATCGCGCATCATCTGGCGCGCATTTTGCACGCGGAAAATATTCCTTTTGAGGCACTAGCGCTGGATAAACTGGCGAAAGCCGCGCAGGGCAGCATTCGCGACAGTCTGAGTTTAACCGATCAGGCGATTGCCATGAGTAACGGCAATATTACCCTTGAGATCGTCAATACCATGCTGGGGCTACTTAGCGACGATCAACCGATTGAGATTTTATACGCGCTGCAACAAGGCAATGCGGAAGCCTTGATGAAAGGCATTCAGTCGGTCGCTGATAAAGGCGGCGATTGGGATGAATTACTCAGTGCGGTCGCCGAAATGCTGCATCATATCGCGATGCAGCAATTATTACCGCAAGGGCAGATTCGCGATGAAAGCCCGCTTGGTTTTTTAGCTAAACATATTGCGCCGGAAGATGTGCAGTTTTTTTATCAGATTATTGTTTCCGGACGCAAAGAGCTGCCGTTTGCGCCGAACCGTCGTGCCGGTGCGGAAATGATTTTAATGCGCGCGCTGGCATTTCACCCGAAATTGTTAAATGAAACGCCTTCTGCCGATACAACAACGCCTGCCCCAGCGGCAGACGCACCGAAAATGCAGCAGTTGCTGGATGTGCCGGTACTTTCGCAAAACATTAAAGCCAAATATCAGCCGCAAACCGCCGCGCGCCGAACAACGCAGGTTTTCAGCAGTGCTACATCGGATGCGCTAGAGGCATTAGAACAACTGTCGAAACCTGCGACAAGCGCACCGGACAGCGTAAGCGAAAAAAAAAACCGTAATGTAGCCTCCGAGTTGCCGCCGGCGCAGTCAATGGTGTTGCCGGTGGTTGAACCAACCGGCAGAAAAGCGCCTCCTACGACATCCCAACGCGAGAATGCCGATTCGGCGTCGGATTCTTCCCTATCGCCAACCCCTCAAGCGCAAAGTGCGGTGGAAAATACGGTAGAAAATGAAGTAGAAAACGACAGCGAAATAACCCATCTTGCCGAGAATTACCGCTGGGAATGGATTAATCCGGAAATGGCGAAAGAGCAGCAATCGGTGCGCCTTTCCGAGATTAAGCGTGCCATGTTGCAACACAGCACACCGGAACTGCAAAATCGGATTGTTACCGCCGCGCGCAAGCAGGACAGTTGGACGGATACCGTGGAAAATATCGCTGTCAGTGGGCTGGTAAAAGAAATGGCGATGCACTGTTTTCTGGTGCAGCAATCGGACCGGCAAATCAAATTAGGCTTATCTTCTGCGCATTTTCATTTAAATAAAGATAAAACTCGGCAAATGTTGGGTAAGGCGCTCAGTGAGTTTTATGGTGCGGAGATTGATTTGACGATTGAAGAAAACAATGATTCGACCAAGTTGACGCCACAGGATTACCGCAATCGAGTTTATCATGAATTCAGTGAGCAGGCGAAACAGGATTTGCAGGCGGATGCAAAACTCGGCTTATTACAGCAAGAATTTGACGCACAATTGGATCTCGGCAGTATCCGCCCGGTGTAATAGGCGGGTCTCATTGTCGCTCAGACAGCCGTTAAGATAGCTACGCCAAGCTGGTCGTAAGGTAAAAGGTAGTAGCTAAGGTAAAAAGTGCGGTGTCATTTTCGTCTGAATTTAAGCGCTTTTCTCGCCCCGCGCGATGCGACTATCAATTTTCGATTAAAAAGTCATCTAAAAAAACCTTCCGCAACGGGAAGGTTTTTTCGTCGATTTGAAACTCGCTATTGATTTTTATGATGTAAATCCACATAACCCCGTTGCTGCAAGGTGACTTCCTTGGATTTTTTCACCATGGTTTCAATGGTAGTGCCTTGCACTAAAATAGAAAACATCACCACCGCATAGGTCATCACCAGCAGCAGATCGCGCACATTCATACCGATTTCCGGCATAAACAGGCTTTCGGCGGGAATCGACAGCGCCATTGCCAACGATAGTCCACCGCGCAGTCCGCCCCAAGTCAGAATGCGCAGCGTATAAGGATTGTAAGTGGTTTTCAGACTCAGCAGTTTAAACGGCATCCAGACACTAAGATAGCGGCAGAGCAGACATACTGGAATGGCGATAAGGCTTAGCGCAATCCCTTGCGTAGTAAAGCTGACCAGCAACATGGCGGAGCCTATCAGCAGAAACAGTAACGAGTTAAGAAAATGGTCGATCATTTCCCAGAAGTGATCCAGATAATGTTGGCTTTGCGTAGAAAAGCCGGTGTGTCTTGTCCAGTTTCCGATCATAATGCCGGCAACCACCATTGCCAGTGCGCCTGAAACCTGTAGCAGATTTGCCAGCATAAAGCCGGCGGTGGGAATGGTGAGCGTCAGCAGAATTTCCAGACTGCCGTCATCGGTGGCGGAAATCAAAAAATGTGCGACCAGCCCCAGCACCAAACCGAATACAATGCCACCTACCGCTTCAATCAGAAATAATTCGCTAATGCCTTCCACGCTGGGTTCTCGCCCGCCGAAAGCCACCGCAAAAACTGTGGTGAAGATCACCAGCCCTACGCCGTCATTGAATAGGGACTCGCCTTCCACTTTCATTGACAGTTTTTTCGGCGCCTTAAGATTTTTAATGATCGCAAGGACGGCAATCGGGTCGGTCGGCGAAATTAACGCGCCGAACAGCAAACAATAGATAAATTCAATATGCCAGCCGATTAGCCCGGTAATACCGTACAGCACGAAGCCGACCAAAAAAGTCGATGCCAACGTGGAAAATAGCGCGAGAATAGTGATTTCCCATTTTTGGCTTTTCATCACCGGCAGTTTGATTCCCAATGCACCGGCAAACAGCAAAAAGCCGAGAATTCCGTCTAACAGAAAACTTTTAAAATTAATTCGCTCCATGACAGTTCTGGCGATATCATCCAAATTGAACCAGTTTAAATAGCCCATAATCAGCAGCACTAAAGAACCCACCATGGCGGAGGCGGTGACGGCGATAGTATATTGAATTTGATCGTTGATTTTTTGGGTGATAAAACCGATAAGAATGGAAATTGCCGAGAGAAAGCAAATATAGGTATAGATACTCATAGCTAAGCCTTAATAAAAAATAAACCGAGTCAAAAAAGCTTGATGAAAGAAGTGAATAGAAAAATACAGCAAGCAATTAATTGGCGTAGTATAAGTAAACTGTTATGATTTAGAAAGCATAATTCCTGAAAATACATTGAAATGAGTAGAATAAAAACCGTTTTTCTTGCCTTGTTGCTGCTGATAGTGGCAGGTGTTGCCTATTGGTTTTACAGTATTGAGATTTATCCGACCCCGAAGATCAACTTTTCCAGCGCCGCTGCAATGAATTATCGTCCGATCGCTTTACAGGACAATGTGCAGTGTGCCGCAGCTACAGGCGCAGTCGCCCCAATTGAGCAAAATACTTTCGGGGTATTGGTTTGGAATATTCATAAAGGACAGGATCAAGGCTGGCAGCGTGCGGTGCGGCAGTTTGCACAGGGTAAAGATTTCGTTTTGTTACAGGAAGTGACTGAGCGGCAGAATATTACGGGCTTATTTTCTGGGCAATTTTCCACCGCACTTTATGTCACTGCATTTGCTTATTTGGGACAACAATCGGGCGTAAACTCGCTGAGTCGGTTTACTCCGCAGATCTATTGCGCTGGCGCTTCCGTCGAACCTTGGATTCGGATTCCTAAAGTCGGCAATGCGATGCGTTTTCCGCTGGCGGACGGGCGGCATTTATTAACAGTAAATCTGCATTTGGTGAATTTTGAGTTAAATCCGACCTATTATTACCGACAGCTAACCGACATGATGGCGCTGATTGCGCAGCACCAAGGACCGATTATATTAGCCGGAGATTTTAATTCGTGGAACGATCGGCGTTTGGCGTTGATTCGCCGACTGGCGGCGCAGTATCAATTACAGCAGGTCAATTTTACACCAGATCATCGCCTGCGCTTTTTCGGTAATCCGCTGGATTGGGTGTTTGTGCGCGGATTTAACATCCTTCAAGCGACAACATTGCAAACCTCAAGTTCCGATCATCATCCGTTGCTGCTTGAGCTGGAATTGCTTAAACCGCAGCCTGAATAACGATTTCCACTTTCCAATTCGGATCGGCAAGCCGTGCCTCGACAGTGGCGCGGCTCGGCGGATTGTCTGCATCGACCCATTCGTCCCATGCGCGGTTCATTTGCGCATAATCCGCCATATCCGCCAGAAAAATCTGCGCATTCAAAATATTGCTTTTATGAGAACCGAGCGAAGATAATAGCGTATCGATTAACGCCAGCACTTCCTGCGTTTGCGCATAAGCATCGGTATCAGTATGCTCGGGCACTTGCCCCGCTAAATAAGCCACACCGTTATGCACGCTGATTTCTGATAAGCGCCGGTTGGCATAAAAACGTTGAACTTTTGACATTTTTGTTTCTCTTAATAATAAAGGGTAAATTAACACGGAAAGATTATAGCCGTTTTCATTAAAAACGACTAAAATTCTTTTATTTTTAACCGCACTTATACAAGATGAAGTTATTAATTTCCAATCAGCATGGCGCCATTGTCATGGCACTGTTGCCGTTTTTATACGGTATGTTTTCATCGCATCCGATTTGGCAGCATATTTTTTTGCTGGCGGGCTGGTTTGCGTTATATCTGATGACATATCCGTTCCTGAATTTATTTAAGGGACGTAATTTAGCCTTTTATGCCAAATGGAGCGGTATTTATGCGGGCGCCGCGCTGATTTTGGCGCTGCCCGCTTTATATTATAATTGGCGTATTCTGTATTTTCTGGGCGCAATGTTGCCTTTCGTCCTGATTAATATTTATTTTGTTAAACAAAAAAACGAGCGCGCATTTGTTAATGATGTGGCGGGCATTATTATTTTTGCGCTGGCTGGAATGGGCGCGTATTATTTTTCGGAACGTGCATTTGACGCAACTATCTGGCTGGTGGCGCTGTATCCGACGCTGTTGTTTTTCGGCACCACGTTGTATGTCAAGTCCGTTATGCGCGAACGTAAGAATCCGCGCTATCTGCAAGTATCGATTCTGTTTCATTTGCTGTGTGTGCTCGGGTTTATCGTGGTAGGGCAATATGCTTTGGCGCTGGCGTTTGTACCGCCGTTTATGCGTGCGGTTGCGCTGCCGAAAGTCAAATTGTCGGTGAAGCAGATTGGGTTAATTGAAATGGTGATATCCTTGTGGTTTTTAGTGATATTACTGTTTGCAACTTAATGTAGAGAAATTATGAAGTTATATCGATGGTTATTATTGCTGCTTGCCGTGATCGGCGTTTATGCGCACGCACAGCAGTCGGCGGATTATCAGGAAGCTCTTGCCGAGACGGCTGATATGTCGTCAACGGAAAGTTTTACCGATCAGCAGCGGCGGAGTATGGCGCAGCTGGCGGCGAACTGCGGCGACTGGCCGAAAGTGTTTGAACTGATTTATCCGCTGGCAGAAAGAGGCGATGCCAACGCACAGGCCAATTTGGGCATTTTATATGTGCAGGGCAAAGGTGTGGCGCAGGATGCGGAAAAAGCCTATTGGTGGTTTAGTGAAGCGGCGGAGCAGGGCAATATTAAAGGCATTAATTATCTGGCGTTTTTGTATCTGGACGGATTTGGCATACAAAAGAATATTGCGCATGGCATTAAACTGTTAAAGAAAACCGCACAGGCGGGCAATCAGACTGCAATGTTTATTCTCGGCGTATTGTATTACCGTGATTTACAGGATTTTAAAAACGCGTTTATCTGGTTTGAAAAAGCCGCCAACACCGATCATAATGAATCCAAATTTCGCCTCGCTACCATGTATGAAGAAGGCAAAGGCATTAAAAAGAATGAACAAAAAGCGATTTATTGGTATCGCGAAACCTTAAAACATCCCGATCAATTCGCTGAACAGGCACAACAACGCCTGAATGCGTTGAAATCTCACGATATTAATCCGACCAATATGGACAACAAATAAAAACGGGAAAGATAATCAGGCGGACAATCACAGTCCGCCTGATTGTCACTGTGGATTTTCCGGTTCGATCACCTCAATTCTGGCATCACTGTGCAGACCGCGTGGCAGGGCGGAACCTTTGCGCCCGCGTTCGGCTCGGAATTTCTGCCAGTCTGCCGGTTTTAAGGTGATTTTGCGTTTGCCAGCGTGGAATACCAGATTGGCGTTTTCACTGATAAGGAGCAATCGAACCAGCAATTCGGTTCGGTTTTTCGCATTTGCCGCCGGAATGGAGATGATTTTGTTTCCTTTTCCTTTTGATAATTCCGGCAAATCCGCCACCGGGAAAATCAGCATACGCCCCGCCGATGTCAGCGCCACTAAAAGTGCGGTCGGATTTGTCAGGGTTAATGGCGCGAGCACCTTGGCGTTGGTCGGCAGTGAGATTAAGGCTTTGCCCGCTTTGTTGCGCGCGATTAAATCTTCAAATTTACAGATAAAACCGTAACCTGCATCGGATGCCATGAGCAAAGGCTGTGCGTCATTTTCCATTAATACCTGTTCTACCGTCGCACCGACCGGCAACGACAGTTTACCGGTCAACGGTTCGCCCTGTGAGCGGGCAGAGGGCAGCGAAAGTGGGTCGAGAGCGTAGCTACGCCCGCTGCTGTCGATAAAGACCGCCGGTTGGTTAGTTTTGCCGTAAGCGTGTGCCAGATAGCTGTCGCCCGCTTTATAGTTCAGTCCGCGCACATCAATGTCATGTCCTTTGGCACAACGCACCCAACCCATTTCCGACAGAATCACCGTGACCGGTTCGGTCGGCAGCATTTCGTTTTCGGCAATGGCTTTGGCTTCGCCACGTTCGACCAACGGTGAGCGGCGCGGGCTGGCAAAGGTTTGCGCATCCTGTTGGATTTCTTTTTTAATTAATGTGTTCAAACGACGCGCGGAATCCAGAATCGCCTGTAGATTTTGGCGTTCCTGCTCCAGTTTATCCTGTTCTGCCTGTAGTGCATGTTCTTCCAGTTTTGCCAGCTGGCGCAGACGCAGGTTTAAAATCGCTTCCGCCTGCTCATCGCTCAAATTAAAACGCTGCATCAGCACCGGCTTCGGTTTGTCTTCATTGCGGATAATCGCAATCACTTCATCAATATTCAGAAATGCAATCATTAACCCTTGTAGAATATGCAGTCGCGCCAGCACTTTATCCAAACGATGGCGCAGGCGACGGGTCACGGTGGTGCGGCGGAAACTCAGCCATTCGCTTAGAATCTGTTGCAGATTTTTTACCGCCGGTTTGTTATCTAGACCGATCATATTCATATTGACGCGATAACTTTTTTCCAGATCCGTCGTCGCGAATAAATGCGCCATCAGCGCTTCGCTGTCCACGCGATTGGAACGCGGTACAATCACGATGCGCACCGGATTTTCGTGATCCGCCTCATCGCGAATATCTTCTACCATTGGCAGTTTTTTGGCTGTCATTTGATCGGCAATCTGGGTGATGACTTTGGACGGCGAAGATTGATGCGGCAATGCGCTGATAATAATTTCACCGTCTTCTTTTTTCCACACCGCACGCATTTTGATCGAACCGCGCCCCTGCTGATAAATTTTCCGAATTTCATCTTTCGACGAGATAATCTCCGCGTCGGTCGGATAATCGGGACCTTGCAGAACAGTCATCAGCTGGTCAAGATCGGCTTGCGGATTATCCAGTAGCATCACGGCGGCGGCGGCAACTTCATTAATATTGTGCGGCGGAATATCTGTCGCCATACCGACGGCAATGCCGGTCGTACCGTTTAATAGAATGTGTGGCAGGCGTGCCGGCAGATATTGCGGTTCTTCCAGCGTACCGTCGAAATTCGGCTGATAATTAACTGTGCCTTGTCCCAGTTCGGCAAGCAGCAGGTCGGCAATGCCGGCCAGACGAGATTCCGTATAACGCATTGCAGCAAAGGATTTCGGATCATCCGGCGCGCCCCAGTTGCCTTGCCCGTCCACTAACGGGTAGCGATAGGAAAAAGGTTGCGCCATTAACACCATGGCTTCATAACAGGCGCTGTCGCCGTGCGGATGAAATTTACCCAATACATCGCCGACGGTACGCGCCGATTTTTTATATTTTGCCGTGGCGTTCAGACCGAGTTCGGACATGGCATAAATAATGCGACGCTGAACGGGTTTTAGCCCGTCGCCGATAAACGGCAGCGCACGATCCATAATTACATACATGGAATAATTGAGATAAGCGCTTTCGGTAAAATGGCGGATCGGCATTTGCTCGACGCCTTCATAATTCATTTCTGGCATAAAATTTGTTTCTGTGTAGTGTGATGACCGAAAAAGTGCGGTCGTTTTTTTCGTTATTTTTTAATGTTGGAATCCGCTGTCGGTATCGGCGTCAGGATTGCGTTTTTCATAAATTTCGTCTTTGATTTTTCCGCTGAAAATCGTCGGATTGTCCTCTCCTTCGATGATTAAGGTGCCGCGCGCGCCTTTGTCAGCGCGGAAAATCGAATGATCAATAAAGGTGTAGCGACCGGGCACCGGAATACTGACTTCCGCGATGGTCGCGCCGCCCGGCGGTATCAGCGTGGTTTGCACATGCTGATTGCGCAGAGAACCACCTTCCACATAAACGTTGTCGAAAGCTTTGCCGACTAAATGGAACGCGGAAGCCTTGTTCGGTCCGGCATTACCCACATAAAAGCGGATTTTTTCGCCGGTTTTGGCTTTCAGCGCCTGCTCTTCCGTCATGGCGCCGTAATGCCCGTTGAACACCACGTAATCAGGCAATTCATAGCCGGCTTTTTCTGGGCTGAATACTTGTAAACCTTTTTCACCGAAACTGCCGCGGGTATAAAATTCGTTTTGCACAATATAAAATTCTTTGTCTGCCGGCGCCAGTCCTTGTTTCGGTTCCACCAACATTAAGCCAAACATGCCTTTGCCGATATGAATACCGGCGCCGGGCATGGCGGCGCAGTGGTACAGATACAGACCGGGCGAGAGTACCTGAAAACGGTAAATGCTGCTATGCCCCGGTGCGGTATCACTGACCAGCGCCGTTCCTTCCGGCGCGGCGGCGGAATGGAAGTCAAGGCTGTGCGACAGTTTGGAGTTGACCGGGTTGGATAAGTGAACTTCGACCGTATCGCCTTCACGCACTCGAATAAAGGGGGCCGGGGTAGTGCCGTTAAAGGTCCAGTATTTGAACTGCACCGCCGGCATGATTTCCATGATTTTTTCTAACGCTTCCAGCCTGACCACCACTCTTGCTGGCGTGGTGCGATTGAGCGGTTTAGGCACATTCGGTGCCGCAGTCAGCTCCGCTTCGATAACGGGCAGCTCGGAAACTGCCGAATTTTCCACCGCACTTTTTGCCGGGGTTTCAGGTACAACTGCTTGAGCAGGTGCGGTAATGGCTAAAACGCTGCCGATAATGAAGGATAACAAGGTTTTTCGCATGTTTCGTTTTCTCCGTTTAAACGGTTAAGTCCACCTGATCGCCTTTGCTTTGCAGCCAATTTTTGCGATCTTCCGCGCGTTTTTTCGCCAGCAGCATATCCATTAACTCTAAGGTTTCCGTGGCGGTTTGAGTGTCCTGCTCAAAGGTCAGTTGCACCAGACGGCGGGTATTCGGATCCATCGTAGTTTCGCGCAGCTGGTTGGGATTCATTTCTCCTAGCCCTTTGAAGCGTTGCACATTGAGCTTGCCTTTTTTATTTTTCAGGCGATCCAAAATGCCTTCTTTTTCCCCCTCGTCCAGCGCATAAAACACGTCGTTGCCTAAATCAATGCGGTACAGCGGCGGCATTGCCACATGCACATGCCCTTCGCGCACCAGTTTTGGGAAATGGCGTAAAAACAGCGCACACAACAAGGTGGCGATATGCAGCCCGTCGGAGTCCGCATCGGCAAG
Organism: Necropsobacter massiliensis; assembly: GCF_000827595.2. Classification (GTDB taxonomy): domain Bacteria; phylum Pseudomonadota; class Gammaproteobacteria; order Enterobacterales; family Pasteurellaceae; genus Necropsobacter; species Necropsobacter massiliensis. The sequence continues at coordinate 116,750 of NZ_LN776183.1, forward strand.
GATACAGACCTTACCGTAGCGCAACTGAGACAGATCGTCGCTGTCGGGATCAATGCCGAGGGCGACGGCAATATCATGCACTTCCTGCGATCCCAACACTTGATCCGCTGAGACTTCCCAAGTATTCAGGATTTTACCGCGTAACGGCAAAATCGCCTGATATTCGCGATCGCGCGCCTGTTTTGCTGAACCGCCAGCGGAATCACCTTCCACCAGAAACAGTTCCGTGCGAGCGGAATCCTGTTGGCTGCAATCCGCCAGTTTACCCGGTAATGCTGGACCGCTGACCAGCTTTTTGCGCACCACTTTTTTGGCCGCGCGCAAACGCCGTTCGGCGGAGCTTATCGCCAGTTTCGCCAGTTCTTCCGCCTCCTGCACATTCTGATTCAGCCATAAGCTGAACGCATCTTTTACTACGCCGCCGACAAAGACCGCACTTTGGCGCGATGACAGGCGTTCTTTGGTTTGACCGGCAAATTGCGGGTCTTGCATTTTGATTGACAGCACATAAGCGCAGCGTTCCCAAATATCGTCGGCAGTCAGTTTTACGCCGCGCGGCAACAGGTTACGGAATTCGCAAAACTCGCGCATAGCGTCCAGCAATCCTTGGCGCAGACCGTTGACATGAGTGCCGCCCTGAATGGTTGGAATTAGGTTGACATAGCTTTCGCCGAGTAATTCTCCGCCCTCCGGCAGCCAGAGTAATGCCCAGCTGGCGGTTTCTTTGTCAGTTTTGAAATCGCCGACGAAAGGCGTGGCGGGGAGTGTTACGCTGCCTTGTACTGCTTCTTGCAGATAATCCGATAAGCCGTCTTGATACAGCCAGCTCTCTTCGGTGTTATTGATTTTGTCGATAAATTTGATTTCCAGCCCCGAACACAGCACTGCTTTGGCGCGCAGTAAATGGCGTAAACGCGTGACGGAAAAATTGCTGCTGTCGAAATATTTCGGATTCGGTTTGAAATGCACCGCAGTGCCCGTATTGCGCCGACCGCAGGTGCCGATCACTTCCAGCTCTTCAGTTTTCATGCCATTTTCAAAGGCGATTTTATAAATCTGTCCGTTACGTTTAATAGTGACGGCTACCCGATCGGACAGGGCGTTGACAACGGAAATCCCGACCCCGTGCAAGCCGCCGGAAAATTCATAATTTTTATTGGAAAATTTCCCGCCGGCGTGCAATTTGGTCATAATCACTTCCACGCCGGACACATTTTCTGTCGGGTGAATATCTACCGGCATGCCACGCCCGTTATCAATCACTTCCAGCGACTGATCTTTGTGTAAAATCACCTCAATTTTGTTGGCGTAGCCCGCCAGCGCTTCATCCACGCTGTTATCTATGACTTCTTGGGCAAGGTGATTGGGGCGGCTGGTGTCGGTGTACATACCGGGGCGCAGTTGGACTGGTTCCAGATCTTTTAACACCGTGATTTCATTTGCGGAGTAATTGTTTGTCATGTTGTTTTCTGTGCTTTAACATCAAATTTGCAGGGGATTCTAACAAAAAAACGCATGGCTTGCACCTAACAAAAAAGCGTGCATCAGCCCGTCGCCCGCTGTGCACAATCAATGTGCGGCGGGTGGTTTGGGCGCTCATGTGCGATCAGACGGGCGGCACCGACATGTTGTTCAGTGCCCGTTAAAAGTGCGGTTATTTTTCGGCGAGATTCTGAATTAAGATCTTGGAACGGCGCTGATAATTATAATTTTCCCGTTTGTATTTAGGTAAATCTTCCACGCCGGCGAGTCGGAATCCGCGTTCCTGAAACCAGTGTACCGTGCGGGTCGTCAGCACAAATAACTTGTCGATCCCGGCTTCCCGCGCGCGTTTTTGAATAGCTTCCAATAACGTATCGCCGCGTGAGGAATTACGGTAATCGGGATGCACCGCAACGCAGGCCATTTCCGCCATGTTTTCTTGCGCATAGAGATTGAGTGCCGCGCAGGCGATAATCACGCCGTCACGATCAATAATGGTGTAATTGGCAATATCCATTTCCAATTGTTCGCGCGAGCGTTTCACCAAAATACCCAGTTGTTCAAGCGGATGAATCAGCTCCAGCAGCCCCGGAATATCTGCCACGGTGGCAATGCGAATCTGTTCGGAGCTTTCCATGGAAAGCTGCGTTCCCACCCCATCGCGGGTGAATAATTCCTGTAGTAAGGAACCGTCTTCTTCATAGCTGAGCAGGTGCGAACGTTTTACTCCGGCGCGGCAGACATCAATTGCAGCCTGTAGGAAACGCGCTTGCGAACTGTGATAGCGATTTGCTTCAATCAGCGCTTGCAAATGCGCGGCGGCATCTTGCGGCAGCAGATCTGAAATCGGCATTTGTTTATCATCCAAAATCCCTTGAGTGGAAGAAAAGCCGATCAGTTTCTCCGCCTTCAGTTTAATCGCCACTTGCGTCGCGATTTCCTCAAACGGCAGATTGAAGGTTTCACCGGTAACTGAGGGCGCAATCGGACCTAATAGCACAATCGCCTCCCGTTCCAGCTGTTGTTTGATGTTTTCCGTATCAATACGGCGGATCTTGCCGCTCAGCATATAATCGACACCGTCGTCCACGCCGATAGGTTGCGCCAGAATAAAGTTGCTGCTGACCACATTGATCACCGGCGAATGAGGTAGCCGCAGTGACAAACGAGCGGAAATATCATAATGCAGTTTGCCAACCGCTTGTTTAACCAGCTCAAGGGTGCGCGGGTCGGTGATGCGGATATTTTTGTGATAAACGGATTGGATATGATGCTGCTCAAGCAGTTGATTGATCTGACAACGCGCGCCAAACACAATCACCAGCTTAATGCCGAGGCTGTGCAATAGACTGATATCGCTGATAATATTGACAAAATTAGGACTGGCGACGGTGTCCCCGTCCAGCATAATAACAAAGGTTTTGCCCCGATGCATATTGACATAAGGCGTGGATTGTCTGAACCATTGAACTAATTCTGTGCTGCGCATAACCCTTCCTATATATAATTATTCATTTTTATTGAATTTATATTCGTTCAGGTAAATATGCAAGCAAAATTTTCTTCCATATGAAAGTGCGGTGAATTTTCACCGCACTTTATTAGGCTTCAGCGCATTGTTTATGCCACAACGTTAAACTGCGCTTTCATTAAGGCTTCAAAATCCGTACAACCGCCGATTGGTTTTTCATCAATAAAAATCTGCGGCACCGTTTCCACCGGTTTACCCACGGACGCGGATAAATCCGCTTTACTGATACCTTCTGCGATAATATCCACGTAACGGTAATCGAAATCTTCCAGCGTATTTTTTAATTTTTCCGCCAAATTTTTGGCTCGAACACAATAAGGGCAGCCCGGACGCCCGAAAATAACCACGAACATAATTCATTTCCTTTTAGTGATAAAAAAATCCCAACAATTCTACCCGATTAACGGAAAAAGAATAAAGCGTTTTTCTGCATTGTTGCGATTGGTGTAATATATGAGAACGGAAAATCACTGATGGAAATTAATTATGACGGTGCAAATGAACTTAACTTAGAATTATCTCAAACGATATTAATGTCATTCGTCGGAAATTTTAAATCAATCAAGCTATGATAGCGCTATATTGGCTTAGTCTATTATATCGTCATCCTCCTTGAACTACCCGATATCCACGTTCTTCAATCAAATGTTTAATCGGTTCAATGTCGCTTTCTTCGGGGGTAGGAAGGTTTTTTAAAGCATAGGGTTTATTGATTAATTCATATTTTGGCGTACCAAATTGATGAAATGGTAGAATGTGAACTTCTTCGATGGCGGCAAAGGCATGGAGAAAACGCAATACTTTTTCTACGTTTTCCATTGAAAGCGTATAAGTTGGGATTAACGGCAGACGAGGGATTAGATTAATACCTTTTTCATAGAGTCTTTGGAAATTAGAAAGCACGCGGTCTAAGTGGATATGCAATTTTCTTTTAGCTTTAGTTTCATCCATAATTTTGAAGTCGAAAAGGACTTCGTCGCAGTATTGAGCGACGGAATAAAAGTCGTCAAAATTACAATCACCGGCAGTTTCAATGGCAGTCGAAATGCCGAGACGTTTGAGTTCTTTAAGTAATTGGCTGGCGAATTCCGCTTGTAGTAATACTTCTCCACCTGAAAGAGTAACGCCGCCACCAGAAGTGCGGTAAAAAATTTCGTCTTTTAGAATTTTATCAATAAGTACATGAAGGCTGATATCATAGCCAATCCATTCCAATGCACCGCTTGGACATTCCTTGGGATCGTTGCTGCACAGGTCGTTATGAATACATTTTGATAAACGACGAACTAGCTGTGGTTGGTAAGATATTGATTCAGGGTTTGCACACCAAGGACAGCGGTGTGCACAACCTTTAAAGAATATTACTGTACGAATACCCTTGCCATCATTGAGTGAATAACGTTGAATATTGAATATTCGCCCCAGATGACCTTTTGGCTTAGTAAAATAAGCTGAATGGGTTGAGTCTGTTTTACAGTTGATGCGATGTTCTACGAATGATGTCATCTTGAATTTCCTTCGACAACTCAACAAAAAAAGCGCTATAGCCGGCCACTCTCACCACTAAACCTGCAAAATCTTGAGGACGTTTTTGCGCTTCACGTAAGGTCTCTGCGTTCAATACGTTAAATTGTATATGTTGTAATTTGAGTTTACTAAAAGCTTGTAAGAAATCAGCAAGCTTATTCAAGCCGTTGTCGCCATCTAAGGTAGCAGGAGTAAATTTTACATTTAATAGTGTGCCATTCGAGAGTAAATAATTATCCAATTTACTCACAGATTTTAGCACTGCGGTTGGTCCGTGTTGATCTTGTCCAAGCATTGGTGATAAACCGCCATCGGCAAGTTGTTCTTTGGCATATCTACCATCTGGCGTCGCCCCAACTACAGCGCCTAATGGCACGTGAGCCGATACAGTGTAGGAGCCAGGTGAGAAATGTCCGCCACGAGGATTTGTGTATTTTTCCACTTCCTTGCAGTATAAACGAAGTAATTCGGCGCTGATGTTATCCACTTCGTCAATATCATTGCCGTATTTTTCAAAGCGGTTGATTAAGCGGGTACGGATTTTTTGTCCTTCTTCGGTTGCAAAGTTAGAACGTAGCACGTCAAGTAATTGATTAAAACTCAATCGTTTTTCATTAAACACGATACCTCTTAAGGCGTGTAATGAATCGCTCAGATTGGCAATACCGATGCCTTGTACGCCTGAAAAATTATATCTTGCTCCCCCTTCTGTGATATCTTTACCATTTTGAATGCAGTCTAATACGAATGATGAGAGTAACGGTACTGGCGCCCAGTCGCGGTGCCCGATATCACAAATGTTGCTGCCTTCTGCCATCAATTTTACATAATAGCGAATATTTGCCTTGATTTGTTCGAATAGGCTTTCGTAAGTGAGATTTGCAGTATTTTCATTTTCGTAGAGCGTGATTTCCATGACTTTCAATAGGTTAAACATCGCGATGTCGTGTAAACCGTAAGTGCGACCTGGAATTGACAATTCTACGCAGCCCACTACAGAATAATCACGGGCATCTTCTAATTTAACACCTCGATTTAGGAACGCCGGTACAATAACTTCATCATTGAAAATTTGCGGAATTCCTGTGCCTAAGCGAATAGTCTCGGCTGTTTTGAGCAAGAATTTACGATCGATCAGTTCATTAATTCGCACGCCTAAATTTGGTTGTGGCAAGCATACATCTTGGTAAGCCTCTAAACATAAGAATGATAATTCGTTTACCGCACTATGCCCAATTTTATCCAAACCGCCTAATAATGCAGTGTAGCCGGATGGAAAGCCGGCAAAGTATCTTGCGCTACCAGTTGAGCGCAATAATACGATATCATTACATTTTACCCAAAGGCTGGTTAAATATTCTTTTAAATCGGCAATATTTTCACCATTTGCCACAGATGCACGATAAAACGGCAACATATATTGGTCGAACCGCCCAAGAGAAATAGAGCTAGCATTAGATTCATATTGCAAAATGATGTTTATATACCAGAATAATTGGCAAGCCTGATAGAAATCAGTCGGTTTATTTTCCACCACAAATTCAGAAATGTCTGCAATACGAAGCAATTCTGTTTTACGCACAGTATCCGCACAATTTATCGCCATTTCACGAGCTAGTGTCACATAACGCAAAATATGACGTTGTGATGCTTTTAGCAAGATTAGCACCGCTTGATAAAAATCATTGTTAGGTTTTTTATCACAAAGTGCGGTCAATTCTGCCACCAATTTGCCCAGACCGTTTTCAAGCAAACGTGGGTAATCAATGATAATATGTCCTTGCCCTTTATCTGTTTGATTGATGCTGAAAATCCGTTTTGTTTCAGCATCACGTACAATTGGTGGAATTTGGGCATTGATAAAATCTTTCATGGAACGTTTTTCCCAATAGGGAAACAGTGTTTCACGATAGTATTGTTTATCTTCCTCCGAAATGAAGAATTTATCCTGTGGTCGTGTCGAAAATATATCCAGTTCTTGTAAAATCCAGTATGGATCCATCTCTGGTGAAATTATTCCAGCACGAGGTTTTACTGTACGATTTCCTGCTATCAATTCATTTTCACGAATAGAAATCTGCACTTTATCTAATATATTCGCAGTTGCTTTTGCTCGGCGAATAATAGTTGGTTCGCCTTCCGTTTGTTGATGACTTTCCGTATAAAGTATAGATCGTTCTAAAGAAATTTCACGGCCGCCAGTAAATAAACCCGTTTTGAGTAAATTAATGCGAGAACTAGTCATTTTTGATTCCTTGATACGTTATGCCAAATGTGTTGCGATTTTGTCCAGGATTTGTGGCGCTTTTTTCACAGCATCGCTAATTCCGATTTTTGCCATAGGTTTACCTGCAAAGCGTTCTTCATTTTTGATACCAATATCTTTTGTTAAGATGATGAAATCTGCTTTTGCTATATCATCAGTGGTTAATTCATTTTCAATACCAATAGAACCTTGAGTTTCTACTTTACATTCCCAGCCACGAGCTTTTGCAGCACTTTCAAGGGCTTCTGCTGCCATATAAGTATGAGCGACGCCGGATGGACAAGCGGTTACAGCAATAATGTATGTCATAATTAACTCCTTGGAGGTTTTGTATAAATTAAATAAATTCAATATTCAAATCATCATTAGATTCATCAGTTCTCAATGGCGTATTTTTAGTTAATTTTTTCAAAATAACGATAGACAGCGCACACACTAATGAACCTACAATCATGCCTACGAGATAACCTAGTTTGCCTGTGACGACCGGTAGTACGATAATTCCTCCCCAACCGGCATAACATTCTGCACCGAGTAAGACAGAAACAACACCGCCAGCAACCGCACCTAGCATAGTTGATGGAATTATTCGCAATGGATCCGAAGCTGCAAATGGAATCGCGCCTTCACTTATACCAACACAGCCCATAATAATAGCTGCTTTACCAGCTTCACGTTCATCAGCAGTGAATAAATTTTTGGCTAAAAATGTGGCTAAACCAGCTCCAATGGCCGGTACTGCGATTGCAATGGCTATGGCTGCAACAATATTGTAAATGCCTTCACCAACACAAATCAGCATAAATGCGTAGGCAACTTTATTTACAGGACCGCCTAAATCAAAACCGATCATGGCACAGGTAATAATTGCGAGTATTACCGCGCCACTTGCTTGCATTCCTTTTAACCAAGTGGTTAAGCTCGTAGTCAAATATCCAATAGGCTCACCTAGACCCCACATCATAATACCTGCGGTAATAAATGTGCCGATAATCGGGATGATGAAAATAGGCATAACCGAGCGTAACACTTGCGGTACTTTGATCTTTTTTAAATAAAACACCACAATACCACCGATTAAACCCGCAAATAATGCGCCAAAAAATCCGGCTCCAAATGAATTGCCCACCCAAGCCGCAATTGCACAAGGTGCAAGTGCCGCGCGTTCTGCAATGGAATAGCCGATGTAAGCCGCTAGGAATGGGGTCATTAGTGTTAAACCCGCTACGCCAATGTTAAATAATTTATGTAAAAATGGATCATTTGTCACATCCGGCACGCCACCTTGTCCAAATAACATTACAGCTACGGCTAACAAGATCCCACCTGATACCACAAATGGAATCATATGTGACACCCCTGTCATTAAATGTTGACGAGTGTGTTTTAAAATCTGAGTTAAGTCATTCATGGTCATCTCCTGAAAATTATTATTGGAATTAAAATAACATCAGAACGTTATTGGCAAATATATTAGGAAAAAGCAAAAAAGTGGAATAGTGGATTTTTTTATTATTTTCTGGATTTTTGTATTCTTTTATTCAAAGTGTGAAGTACTTCAAATTTTTTTAATATATTATAACTTAATGATTTTTAGGTGTGATTGTAAAATAATAAGTATCTTACATTTATCCAGTTTTTAGATTTTTTTTCATATAGCTTGATATTCGTCCATTTCGTATTCTATAAAACACAAACATACATATAGGAGCTTGGCGATGTCTTTACAAATTCAATTTATCTGCGAATTGCCTAATGGTATTCATGCACGTCCGGCAAGCCATATAGAAGCCGTGTGTAAACATTTTAAAGCCGATATTCAATGGATGAATGAACGCACTCAAATAATCGGTGATGCTAAAAGCGTACTTTCCCTAATTGGTACTAATACTATGAAAAATGATGCTTGCCGCTTAACGATTGACGGTGAAGATGAGCAAGCTGCCTTTGAACGCTTAAAAACTTATCTCGAAAATGAATTTCCGTTCTGTGATGAGATACTTACTCAAATGAATGGTAATGTTGAACCGTTACCGCGCTCACTTGCTAATCTCAAGCCGAAAATTATTCGGGCAAAAACAGTTTGTAATGGTTCAGCCAAAGGTAAGCTGCATATAGTGGGGGGAATTGATTTTACAAAATACTCTGATTTCCCGATTGTTTGTTCTCTGGATGAAGAAGCTGGGCAACTAAAAAGTGCGGTTAAAAATTTGCAAAAATTCATTAATATGCAAATTAGTCTTGCCACTGACTCATCAAAGGATATTTTGGCAGCCCATTTGGCTATTTTGACAGATAGTCAGTTTAATCAAAAATTAATAGAGAGTGTAGCAGAAACAGGCTGTGCGGGCAGTGCTATTGTGGCGACCGCTGAGTACTTTAGTGCACAATTTAAATCCTCCGATAGTGAATATTTGCGAGAGCGCGAATTAGATATCCGTGATATTTGCTTACAATTATTACAGAAAATCTATGGAAAGGAATATTTCCCGACTAAGCAGGTATTGCAAGAAGACGCAATTTGCATCGCCGAGGAATTAACGCCGAGCCAATTTTTAGAACTTGATAAGAAATATCTTAGAGGCTTGTTACTTAAATCAGGTGGCACAACGTCACACACTGTGATTTTAGCGCGTTCATTTAATATTCCGACATTAGTTGATGTAGATACCCAAAGCCTTATGTATTATTTGGGGCAAGATGTAGAAATTGATGGTGATCTTGGCGTGATTTGCTACGACCTTTCACCAGCAGTGAGCCGTTATTATCAATTAGAACGTGCATTACAAGCTAATTTATGTGCGAAACAAAAAGCCTTTTTAGAGTGTGAAGGGCGTACGGCTGATGATATAAAAGTAGAGATCGCCGCTAACATTGCCCACTCAATAGAAGCGCAAACCGCCTTTGACAATGGTGCGGAAAGCATCGGTTTATTTCGTACTGAAATGCTTTATATGGATCGTCATAATGAACCAAGCGAAGATGAACTCTACAACACCTTTTGTCAGGTTATAGCAAATGCTGAAAACCGTTCTATTATTATCCGCACTTTTGACATCGGCGGTGATAAACCCGTAGATTATCTCCGCATTCCGGCGGAGAACAATCCGTTTTTAGGTTATCGAGCGGTGCGAATTTACCAAGAGTTTTTAGCACTGTTCCGTACTCAACTTAAAGCAATTTTACGAGCATCAGCCCATGGTAATTTAAAAATTATGATTCCAATGATTTCTTCTATGGAGGAAATTCTATGGGTAAAAGAAGAATTGATGACGATCAAACAACAGCTACGAACCGAAAAAATTCCATTCGACGAAAAGATCCAGTTCGGCATAATGTTAGAAGTGCCATCTGTGATGTTTATTATCGATCAGTGTTGTGAAGAAGTGGACTTCTTCAGTATAGGTAGCAACGACTTAACTCAATATTTATTGGCGGTAGATCGAGATAATTCAAAAGTTACCAAACATTACAACAGTTTAAATCCCGCTTTTTTGCGTGGTTTAGATTATATCGTGGAAAGAGTGCATCATTATGGCAAATGGGTGGGGATCTGTGGTGAATTAGGCGCAAAAGGATCCGTTCTTCCGCTATTAGTTGGCTTAGGTTTAGATGAACTGAGTATGAGTTCGCCCAATATTTTAGCGACGAAAGCACGCCTTGCAAAATTGCATAAAGCTGAATGTCGTATTTTGCTAAATGAAGCGATGAATTGCCGCACCGCATTAGAGGTAGAACATTTGTTGGCTCAATTTACCATGAGTCAAGGTGATTTACCCATGATTAGTATTGATAGCATTACGGTAAACCCAGATTGGCAAAGCAAAGAAGAAATTATTAAAGGCATGACCGATAGATTGCTTATTGCCGAACGCTGCCGCTACCCGCGCAAACTTGCTGAAGATATTTGGCTAAGAGAAGATGTATTTTCTACTGCGCTTGGTTATGGCTTTGCTATTCCACATACTAAATCAGAACATATTGAGCAATCCACTATTAGCGTAGCAAAACTTGCCACACCGGTATTATGGGGGGAAGAACAAGTCAATTTTGTTATTATGCTTACACTTAACAAACATTCTGCCGGTGATCAGCATATGCGAATTTTTTCTAAACTTGCCCGCAGAATTATGCATGAAGCTTTCAGAAATCAAATTATGAATGCCCAAAGTGCGGTTGAAATTGAGCAAATTTTGAAAAATGAATTAGAAATTTAGGATGAGTATTATCGCAATTCAGCGAGTTTAGTCGAAATTGACTTATAAAACCATGCGAATAGTTAAAAGCAAAGTGTAGAGTATATTTTAAGCCGAAAATAGTACTATTCTCTTGAATATGTACAATTTTCCAATAATTAGATGTTTTATCATGTAGTCTCTTGAGCGAGTTAGATTTATGCTTACCACCAATGACAAACAATTGAATAGAACAATGATTAAATTAAATATTTGTGCAGTAACGGCTTGTATCAGTGGTGTTGCTCATACTTATATGGCAGCAACACAATTAGAGAAAATTGCACCATTAAAGAATTGGCATATCAAAGTAGAAACGCAAGGTGCATTAGGAATTGAAAATGAACTTCAACCTGATGATATTGTTAAATCGGACATAGTATTACTGATCTGCAATACGGCTATCAAAATGTCCGAACGTTTTGAAAAATGTCGTTGCATTGAAATGGATATTAGCCAATTTTTATTGAATAACGACAAGTTATTTCAAGCGGTCCAGAAAATAATGTTGCGACCTAAAGGTACGAAAATACAGTTGGACTAACTTTCGTTGAGTAACTGGCTATGATATTGGCTGCGGTATTCAGAGGGGGAGCGAGCTGTTTTCTTTTTAAAAATTCGACAAAAATAGTTACTGTCTTTGAATCCGGCGGCAAGAGCAATTTCTTGCACATTAAGATCGTAACGTTTAAGTAAGCTTTTTGCGTGTTCTAAACGAAGTTGGTTGATATATTGATTTAGTCCCATTCGGCTTTTTTGTTGAAATAGAAAAGAGAGATAATTGGGCGAAATATGAAAGGTTTTCGCGATACTTTCTCGCGTCAGATCTTCGGTAAAATGCAGTTCGATATATTGGCGAATACCTTCAAACAGATCACGTGTTTTCGGTGTGGTTTTGATGCGTGATGAAAGTAAATCAAGGCAGTTACTCAATAAACTGCTAAGTAAAAATGAGGCTGTCTGCTGATATTGTTCTTGGTAATGAATTGATAATTCACTCAGTGCTTGCAGAATAAATGCGCCAACACGCGCTCCTCGGCGAGGCGAGTTAAGCTGTTCTATTTGCACCAGTCGTGAACCGTCCCATTGCGATAAGCTTAAGCCAAGTTGCTGTTTCCCAAATAAAATACTGAGAGTGGTTGTCGGTGTTGAATAAGTTGCTTTATTCCATGCGTTAGGGGAAATAAACAAAAAATCGCCAGATTGTAAACAGTGTTGAAGGTATAAATCGTTATGGTTCCATTCCATAAACTGTTCTCCATCAAGCACTATTTCAAGGCGAGGAAAATCTACTTGATAAGCTAATGAAGACATACCGTTACTACTATTGGCGAAAAAAGAGCGGTGCAAATTTCGATTATTTTGCACAAAATCGATCAAAATTTTTTTTATTGAAAGGGTTGTCATAAGCTAATCAAACCAATGAAATGATAACGCAGTGTAACCCATTATCAGAAAATCACAAGGAGTACATTATGGAATTCTATCTCGATACTGCAAATGTTCAAGCTGTCCGCAAGCTCAGTCGCGTATTGCCAATTGCAGGTGTCACTACTAATCCAAGCATTATTGCGAAAGAAAAACGTCATGCTTTTGATATATTGGCTGAACTACAGGATATTATTGGTGAAAATGGGCGATTATTTGCACAAACACTCAGTCGAGATGCTGACAACATGGTTATAGAAGCTCTGCAATTACGTGAAAAATTTCCGTCGATCGTAGTAAAAGTGCCGGCAACACCAGAAGGCATTGTAGCCATTAAAATATTAACCGCTCAAAATATACCGACCCTCGGTACGGCAGTTTATGGTGCAGTCCAAGGTTTTTTGGCAGCGCTAGCAGGTGCGAAATATGTAGCACCTTATGTTAATCGCATTGATGCTCAGGGTGGTAATGGCGTAGAGACCGTGCATGAATTACAACGCTTGTTAGATTTACATAAACCGGATTCTATGGTGTTAGCGGCAAGTTTCCGTACTCCACGCCAAGTGTTAGATTGTATGCTTACAGGCAGCCGTTCTATCACTATTGGTACTGATGTAGCAGAATTACTTCTTGCAGATCCTGCGGTTTTCGCTGCGCTTGATAAATTTGATACAGATTGGAACGGAGCATTTAATAAACTGTCATTCTAAAAACATAAGAAATAAATACTCTGTGCTTTGCTTTTAAAAAATTGGGTAATATTGAAACACTAAGCTCTGTATTATGCAGAGCTTAGTGTTTTTTTATAATGGTCTAATTTATTTTTAGTGATAAAAAAATCTCAATAATTCTACCCGATCAACGGAAAAAGAATAAAGCGTTTTTCTGCATTGTTGCGATTGGTGTAATATATGAGAACGGAAAATCACTGATGGAAATTAATTATGACGGTGCAGCAATCTACTTCACAAACTTTGGCATGTATTTTATCTCATCGTTCTATTCGTAAATTCAGCGCGCAGCCTATTGACGAGCAGATTATCAGCAATTTGGTGGATGCTGCCCGTTTTGCTTCGACGTCCAATCATCTGCAATGTGTTTCTATTATTCGGGTGACGGATGCCACGCTACGTGAGGCGATGATGGTCTGTTGTGCTAATCAGGAATATGTGCAAAGCGCGCCGGAGTTTTGGGTGTTTTGCGTCGATTTTTATAAACACAAACAGATTTGTCCGCAGGCGCAGTTAGATTATGCGGAGGTGCTGCAAATCGGTGCGGTGGATACCGGCATTATGGCGCAGAACGTGATGATTGCGGCGGAAAGCCTGGGGCTGGGCGGCGTGTTTATCGGTTCTTTGCGCAATCAAATGGAAAAAGTCGGTGAATTGCTGCAACTGCCGCCGCATACTTTGCCGATGCTCGGGTTGTGTTTGGGGTATCCGCAGCAGGATCCGCCGTTGAAACCGCGTTTGCCACAGGCGGCGATGTTTTTTGAGAATGCCTATCACCCCATGGATGTCTCGCTGTTGGAGGATTATAATGTGCAGGTGGCTGATTATTATCAAAAACGCAGCGCAATCGATATGGACTGGTCGAGAAATGTGATTAAAACTTTGTCCAAACCGGTGCGTCCAGATGTGTTGGCTTATCTGCACAAACAGGGATTTGTTAAAAAGTAGGTGACTATGAAATTGCTAATGCTATGCCGCGAACCGCGCTTATATAGCTGTCGGCGGCTGAAAGAGGCGGCGGAAGAGAGCGGACATCAAATGGATATTTTGGATCCGAACCGCTGTTTGCTGAAACTGGCGGGAAATCCACCGCACTTTCAGTTATATTATCAGTCTAATACGGACAGCGAGCCTTATTTGTTGCCCGATTATGACGCGGTTATTCCGCGTTTCGGAACTGCCAGCACGCAAATGGGCTGTGCGGTTTTGCGCCATTTCGCGGCAAAAAATGTGCCTTGTTTAAACGGCGAGAGCGCTTTTTTAAATGCGCGTGATAAATGGCGCAGCCTGCAATTATTGGCGAGTGCCGGTATTGCATTGCCGCCGTCGGTGCTTTCCGGCAGTGAATTTCAGGCAACGCAGGCGGTTAGTCGGATCGGTTCGCCGACAATTTTGAAAACCTTAAATGGCGCGCAGGGCATCGGGGTGATTCTGGCGGACAAAGCGCAAAGTGCGGTCAGTATTTTGGAAACATTAACGCATACGGACGTGCCGGTGTTATTGCAGGATTTTATTGCAGAGGCGCAAGGCATGGATTTTCGTTGTTTCGTCGTGGGCGGGCAGGTGGTTGCCAGCATGCGGCGTATCGGACAAAATGGCGAATTCAGAGCTAATTTCCACCGCGGCGGCACGGCGGAAAAAGTCCGCCTGAGTGAGGCGGAAAAAGCCATTGCGGTAAAAGCGGCAACCACGTTGGGCTTGGATGTGGCGGGCGGGGGTTTGATTTGTTCCGCACAGGGCTTGCTGGTGTTGGAAGTGAACGCCAGTCCGGGGCTGGAGATGATCGAAAAAACCAGCGGGATCGATATTGCGCTTCAAATGATTGCCCATGTTGAGAAAAAATTAAAATCGGCGTCCTAGCTTGAATGGAAAACCGTCGGTTACGCCGCAAAGTGCGGTGAAAAATCGGCGCGTTTTGCTTTTCATCTTATCGCTTCGGCATTACAATGCCTGTAGCGGCAGCCGTACGGTTTTCTGTACTGCGGCAGTCCATCGAAATAATGAAGGAGTTATCATGATTATCTATTTACACGGGTTTGATTCCAGTAGTCCGGGTAACTACGAAAAAATTATACAGTTGAAGTTTATTGATGATGATGTGCGCTTTGTGAATTACAGCACGCTGCATCCGCGTCATGATATGCAGTTTCTGCTCAATGAGGTGCATAAATTGGTTTCGGAAAGCCGTGATCCGACGCCGTTGATCTGCGGCGTTGGGTTAGGCGGTTACTGGGCGGAGCGTATCGGTTTTTTATGTGGCATTAAGCAGGCGATTTTTAATCCGAATCTGTTTCCTTATGAAAATATGGCAGGGAAAATTGACCGCCCGGAAGAATATGAAGATATTGCCACCAAATGCGTAGAAAATTTTCGCCAGAAGAATAAAGGGCATTGTCTGGTGTTTTTATCCCGGCAGGATGAATATTTAGATTCTTCTCGCAGTGCAGAGACTTTATCGCCCTTTTATGAGGTGATTTGGGATGCGGTGGAAACCCATAAATTCAGCAAAATCTCTCAGCATTTGCAGCGTTTGAAACGTTTTAAGGCCTAGCGTTTTTTTATCCGCAGCCGAAATGCCCGGCGCTTATGTGGCATCTTTGCTGCGGTCTTGCATTTCAAAATCTGGCGGCAATTGCGGATCGGCATCTTCTTCATTAAGTTGCTTGACTTCCGGGGTCGCCATGAGTTGTTCCGTTTTATCGTCGTGCGCAGGTTTGTCTTTGCCGAGTAATTGGTTTTGCAGTTGTGCGTAACTGCTTTGCGGTGACAGCCAAACGGCAAGCAGTGCCTGATTGAACTGCATATCGAATTCGTGGGCTAACACCGTATCGTTTAAAATAAAATAGCCGCGATCCGTCAGTGCGATATAGCTTAGTACGTCATTGGGCGAAAAATCGGGAAAGATTTCCTGCATTTTTTTCAGCCAAGCCGCCGAACTGTCTTTGTTAAAACGCTGCGCGTTCATTTCCTTAACCAGACCGATGGCGAAACTTTTTCCTTCCACCGGCTTGGCGTATTTAAACGAAATCATTAACGGTCGCTGATTTTCCTGATAAGCGCCGGTCTCGCTATAAAGACTGACGGTATAAACATGAAAAGGCCCCCAGTTATAATCGACATTACCGACACTTATCCAATGAGCGGAAAGTGCGGTGGAAAACAACCAAGCAAGCAGTAACAAAAAAACCTTAAGTTTCATCAGAATTTCCTTGTTGGGTCAATCCCTTCTCCGGCAGCGCGTCAGGCGTTTCGGAACGGAATGTTATTCTTTTCAAATTGGCGGCAGACTGGATTGTTATAGGGCTGCCGGAATAATATATAGGGTTTATCAACGCTGGGCTGATTATATCAACAAATACGAAAAAGGCGAGAATTGCTCCCGCCTTTCGCTTAATTTTTGTCTGAACGGTTTATTTTAAACTGCCGACCATATCTTCTGGGCGCACCCACTGATCAAATTGTTCTGCGCTTAACAAGCCTAAATTAATCGCTTCTTCTTTTAGCGTGGTACCGTTTTTGTGTGCGGTTTTCGCAATTTTTGCCGCATTTTCATAACCGATATGGGTATTTAACGCGGTAACCAGCATTAATGAATTGTCCAGCTGCATTTTAATGCGCGGATAGTTCGGTTCGATACCGGCGGCGCAGTGTTCGTCAAAGGAGACACAGGCATCCGCCAGCAATTGTGCAGATTGCAGGAAGTTCGCCGCCATAACCGGTTTAAATACATTTAGCTGGAAATGTCCTTGTGAACCGGCAAATGAAATGGTGGTATCGTTGCCCAACACTTGTGCGCAGACCATGGTCATCGCTTCACATTGAGTTGGATTCACTTTGCCCGGCATAATTGATGAACCCGGTTCGTTTTCCGGAATCAGAATTTCGCCGATCCCGGAACGCGGACCGGAGGCAAGCAGGCGAATATCATTGGCGATTTTAAATAATGACATCGCCAGCTGTTTTAATGCGCCGTGCGTTTCCACCACTGCATCATGTGTGGCTAGTGCTTCAAATTTGTTTTCCGCAGTAATGAACGGCAAACCGGTGAATTTCGCAATATAATCGGCGACTTTCACATCGTAGCCTTTCGGGGTGTTTAACCCGGTGCCGACCGCCGTACCGCCTAATGCCAGTTGGCTTAAGTGCGGTAGGGTGTTTTTCAGTGCCAATAAACCGAAATGCAGCTGTGCGGCATAGGCGGAAAATTCTTGTCCTAAGGTGAGTGGTGTGGCGTCCATTAAATGAGTACGTCCGATTTTAACCACATCTTTGAATGCTTCGGCTTTTGCCGCAAAGGTTTTTTGTAATCGTTCAACGCAAGGAATAGTAACTTCCACCACTTTTTTATAGGCGGCGATATGCATTGCTGTCGGATAAGTATCGTTGGATGACTGGGATTTATTGACATCGTCATTCGGATGAATGACCGATTTTTCACCCAGTTTACCGCCGTTCAGCACATGTGCGCGGTTGGCGATGACTTCGTTGAGGTTCATATTTGATTGGGTACCCGAACCGGTTTGCCAGATCACCAGCGGGAACTGCTCATCTAATTTGCCCGCCAAAATTTCATCGCAGGCTTGCGCAATCAGATCGCGTTTTTCCAGCGCCAAAACTCCTAAATCATAGTTGGCATAGGCGGCGGCTTTTTTCAGATAGCCGAACGCTTCAATAATTTCTTTCGGCATTGAGGCGGCGGGACCGATTTTGAAGTTATTGCGTGAACGTTCGGTTTGTGCCGCCCAGTATTTATCGGCAGGCACTTTCACTTCGCCCATGGTGTCTTTTTCGATACGAAATTCCATTATAATTACCTCTTGTTAAATATAAGAAAACAGGGCAAGTCTAACATTTCAGCGAGGTGAATGGAATGTAGGAGGAATTGTAAACTTCGGTTTTGTGATTTAGATCATAAAGTGCGGTGGATTTTTTAATATTTTCCGAACCTTAGTAAAAGCTGTCGGTTTTTTGCCCGTTTAAAAAATTAATATTTTATCTTCACCGGATTTTTCGCTAAAATCTTGCAGTTTAACAACCCGTTTTTCTTCGTTGTCCGCCACGGACAACAGCCTAAGCTGGAGTAATGATTGTATGTCAAAACACGCTCAGTTTTACATTCTGCATAACGCGCAGAGCGCGCAGGCACTCGCCTGTGATTTGGCGGCTTCCGCTTGGCGTTTGGGCAAACGGGTGCTGATTGCCTGTGCTACCGAGGCACAGGCGCTGGATATTGATGAAGCGCTGTGGCAGCGGGATCCGGAACAGTTTGTTCCGCATAATTTATCCGGCGAAATCACCCAATACGCCACGCCGATTGAGATTTCTTGGGGTGATAAACGCAATGCGCAGCGGCGGGATTTATTGATTAACTTACAAATGCAGGTACCGGATTTTGCCGCCGCGTTCAATCAGGCGATTGATTTTGTGCCGGCAGAAGAAGCACTGAAAGCGCAGGCGCGCGAACGTTATAAACAATATCGCCAGCTTGGTTGGCAGCTGAGTACCGAGCAGACATAAGGAGAGATGATGTTTCGTTTGAGCGCAGCCGATGATTTGCCCCGTATTTTAGATATTTACAATCAGGTTATTGCGCGGCGCACTGTCAGCGCCGATTTGCAACCGGTAACGCTGGCAGACCGGCAAGATTGGTTTGATTTTCATCGCAACAGCAACGAGTATCCTTTATGGGTTTATGAGGCGGATAATCATGTGCTCGGCTGGTGCAGCTATTCGCCGTTTTATCAACGTGCCGCCTATGATGGCGCGGTGGAGGTGAGTTTTTATCTGGACAAGGCGGTGCAAGGCAAAGGCATCGGTAAGCAATGCGTCAGTTTTCTGATTGAGCAAATGCCGGCTTACCGCTTGCACACCTTATTGGCGTTTGTCTTCGGCGGCAATGCTCAGAGTCTGGGATTGCTACACCGGATGGGATTTGAAATCTGGGGCCGATTACCGCAGGTTGCTGATATGCAGGATCATTTTGAAGATTTAGTGATACTGGGGTTTAAAAGCTGAAAATTACTCAAGTTCGTTGGTGGCTGAACACGGATTAACAAGAATTTATACACAATAGAGAAACAACATGACAAAACCATTCCAAATGGCGGATCGCTTTAATGCGTCCGCCGTCGAAAAAGCACTTTATACCCATTGGGAAGCACAAGGTTATTTTAAACCGAACGGTAATCCGGACGTGCCGAGTTATTGTATCGCGATTCCGCCGCCGAATGTGACGGGGAGTTTGCATATGGGGCACGCGTTTCAGCAAACTTTAATGGATACGTTGATTCGCTTTAACCGCATGGAAGGCAACAATACTCTGTGGCAGGCGGGTACCGACCACGCAGGTATTGCCACGCAAATGGTGGTGGAACGTAAAATCGCCGCCGAGGAGGGCAAAACCCGTCATGATTACGGGCGTGAGGCTTTTATTGATAAAATTTGGCAGTGGAAAGCCCATTCGGGCGGTACTATCAGCCAACAAATGCGTCGATTGGGCGATTCGGTGGATTGGGAGCGCGAACGCTTTACCATGGATGAAGGCTTATCCAATGCGGTGAAAGAAGTGTTCGTGCGGTTGCATGAAGAAGGGCTGATTTATCGCGGCAAACGGTTGGTAAACTGGGATCCGAAGCTGCACACCGCAATTTCCGATTTGGAAGTGGAAAATAAAGAAAGTAAAGGTTCGCTGTGGCATTTCCGTTATCCGTTGGCAAACGGCGCGAAAACCGCCGACGGTAAAGATTATTTAGTGGTGGCGACTACGCGTCCGGAAACGATGTTGGGTGATACGGCGGTGGCGGTGCATCCAGAAGATGAACGCTATCAATCGCTGATTGGCAAAACCGTGATTCTGCCATTGGCAGAGCGTGAAATTCCGATTATTGCGGATGAATATGTGGATCGCGAGTTCGGTACCGGTGTGGTGAAAATCACCCCTGCGCATGATTTTAATGACTACGAAGTCGGCAAACGACACGGTTTGCCTATGGTTAATGTGCTGACCTTAAATGCGGATATTCGCGATAAGGCGGAAATTATCGGTGCAGACGGCAAAATTTGCGAAAATTACACCGCACTTATTCCGGCGGACTATCAAGGATTGGAGCGCTTTGCGGCGCGTAAGAAAATCGTGGCGGATTTTGATGCCATGGGCTTATTGGAGGAAATAAAACCGCACGATTTGAAAGTGCCTTACGGCGATCGCGGTGGCGTGCCGATTGAACCGATGCTGACCGATCAATGGTATGTAAGCGTCAAACCGCTAGCAGAAGTGGCAACCAAAGCGGTGGAAGACGGCGAAATTCAGTTCGTGCCGAAACAGTACGAAAACCTCTACTTCTCTTGGATGCGTGATATTCAAGACTGGTGTATTTCTCGCCAACTTTGGTGGGGACATCGCATCCCGGCGTGGTATGACGAATCAGGCAATGTGTATGTCGCCCGTGATGAAGCGGAAGTGCGGTCAAAATATCAGTTAAATGCCGAAGTGGAATTAAAACAAGATGAAGATGTGCTGGATACCTGGTTTTCCTCGGGTTTATGGACGTTCTCAACCCTCGGCTGGCCTGAACAAACCCCAGAATTGAAAATTTTCCATCCGACTGATGTACTTATCACCGGCTTTGATATTATTTTCTTCTGGGTGGCGCGCATGATTATGTTTACCATGCACTTCATCAAAGACGAAAACGGTAAACCGCAGGTGCCGTTTAAAACCGTGTATGTCACTGGGCTTATCCGTGATGAACAGGGGCAGAAAATGTCGAAATCGAAAGGAAACGTATTAGATCCGATCGATATGATTGACGGCATCAGCCTTGAAGATTTGTTAGCAAAACGTACCGGCAATATGATGCAGCCGCAGTTGGCGGAAAAAATCGCCAAAGCGACCCGCAAAGAATTTGCCGACGGCATTGCTGCACACGGTACTGATGCGCTGCGTTTCACCTTGGCGGCGCTGGCAAGCAACGGGCGCGACATTAACTGGGATATGAAACGACTGGAAGGCTACCGCAACTTCTGCAACAAATTGTGGAACGCCAGCCGTTTTGTACTCACCAACGACAAATTGGATCTGACAGAGGCAACCACTGAATACAGCCTTGCAGATCGCTGGATCGAATCCACCTTTAACCGTGCGGTGGGCGAATTTAGATCGGCACTCAGCCAATACCGTTTCGACTTGGCGGCAAATGCGATCTACAATTTCACGTGGAACGAGTTCTGCGACTGGTATTTGGAATTAACCAAGCCAATTTTCGCCAGCGGCACAGACGCACAAAAACGTGGGGCGAGTAAAACCCTTGTGAAAGTGTTGGAAAAATTACTCCGCTTGGCACACCCAATCATGCCGTTTATTACCGAAGAAATTTGGCAGCAGGTAAAAGGCTTTGCCGGAGTGGACGGCGATACCATTATGTTGCAGCCGTTCCCGCGTTACGACAGTGCGCTTGAAGATGCCGAAGCGGTCGCGCAAGTCAACTGGCTTAAAGACATTATTGTGGCGGTGCGCAATATTCGTGCCGAAAGCAATATCGCGCCGAGCAAAGGGCTGGAACTGTTATTGCGCAATGTGACTGCAAACGAGCAAAACTGTCTCGAAAATAACCGCACTTTATTGCAGGCTATGGCAAAACTGGACAATATCAGCGTATTGGCGCAAGGTGTTGAGGTGCCTTTATCTGTTACCAAGCTGGTGGGCAATGCGGAGCTGTTTGTGCCGATGGCGGGCTTTATTAACAAAGAGGCGGAACTGAGCCGTTTGAATAAAGAGATCGAAAAACTTCAAAATGAAGTCAAACGCATCGAAAATAAACTCGCGAACGACGCCTTTGTGGCAAAAGCGCCGCAAGCGGTGATTGCCAAAGAACGCGAAAAAATGCAGGGCTACTGCGACGGTCTGGATAAGCTGAAACAGCAATATCAGGCAATAGAAGCGTTGTAATCACTCATCCGCGTGATATCCCGCAGCTAGGATTCACGCGGATTTTTTTACCTCTTTATCTCCTCTTCAATAACACTTCCTCCCTCATGTGTCGGTGTCAATGCCACTGATGCGCAGTGCATGTTGATAAATGCAACGTTGTTTTCATCGAAAAAGCAGGCTGAAAAGTGCGGAGGTGCCGGTTTGCATTTCGCATATTTTTTGATCTTTGTCAGATAACATACCCATTTCTACCTAGCCGACTACTCATTTATAACTACCTGAATCGTAACCTAACACGCTGATTTTACTGAATATACCTAATAAACAGTAACACTTATTAGGCGTATTTTTTGTATGGTTTTGAGCGTATAGTGATTATATTCTATACAAAAAGAAGGAAAACATAATGAGTCATTTCTTGGATCGTTTAACCTTTTTCAGACGCCGTAAGAGCGAATCCTTCGCCGACGGACACGGCACGTTAATCAACGATGATCGTCGCTGGGAAGACGGCTATCGCAGCCGCTGGCAGCATGATCGCATTGCCCGCTCCACTCACGGCGTGAATTGTACTGGCTCGTGCAGTTGGAAAATTTATGTGAAAAACGGCTTGATTACGTGGGAAACTCAGCAAACCGATTATCCCCGTACCCGCCCTGATCTGCCGAATCATGAACCGCGCGGCTGCCCGCGTGGTGCGTCATTCAGCTGGTATGTTTATTCGGCACAGCGCATCAAATACCCCATGATACGCGGTGCATTGGCTGAATTATGGCGTACAGCGCGCAGCACTCAATCACCAATAGAGGCTTGGGCGTCTATTGTGGAAAATGAACAACAAGCCAAATCATACAAATCACAGCGGGGATTGGGTGGTTTTGTTCGTTCCACTTGGGATGAAGCGTATGAAATGGTTGCTGCCGCCAACGCTTATACGATCAAGAAATATGGCCCGGATCGTATTATCGGTTTTTCGCCTATTCCGGCGATGTCAATGATCAGCTATGCCGCCGGAACGCGTTATTTAGGCTTATTAGGTGGGGTGCCACTCTCGTTTTATGACTGGTACTGCGACTTACCGCCAGCAAGCCCGCAGGTGTGGGGCGAGCAGACGGACGTTTCCGAATCTGCCGATTGGTATAATGCGGATTATCTGCTGGTGTGGGGTTCTAACGTACCGTTGACACGCACTCCGGATGCCCATTTTTATACCGAAGTACGCTACAAAGGCACGAAAACCGTAGCGATTTCCTCCGATTACGGTGAAATGGCGAAATTCGGCGATATTTGGCTTGCGCCGAAGCAGGGCACTGACGCCGCGCTTGCGATGGCAATGGGACATGTTATTTTAAAAGAGTTTCATCTCAATAATCCTTCCGAGTATTTTACGTCTTATATTCGCCGTTATACGGATATGCCGATGTTGGTTCGTCTTGAACACTCCGAAAAAGGTCTGATGCCGAAATATTTTTTACGCGCCTCCGATTTGTCCGCTCAATTCAGTGAAGAAAAAAATTCTGAATGGAAAGTTTTGGCGTGGGATACGCAATCAGACGGTCTGGTCGCACCGAATGGAACGATTGGGTTTCGTTGGGACAGCAGTCGAAAATGGAATCTGGAACAGACCGCACAAGATAAACCGGTGCAATTAGCATTGTCGTTAAAAGCCTGCGCCGATGACATCGTTGAGGTGCAGTTCAGCTATTTCGGTGCCGATAATGATGCGCTGATTGCACATAAAGTTCCGGTGAAACGGATTCAATTAGCGAATGGGGAAACTGCACTTGTGGCGACTGTATTCGATTTAATGGTCGCCAATTACGGAGTCGATAACGGTTTGCAGGATGACAATGCGGCGAACAGCTACGATGAAGACAAGCCTTATACCCCGGCATGGCAGCAGAAACATACCGGCGTCGATCCCGACTTGGTTATTCAGGTTGCCCGCGAATTTGCGCAAAACGCTGATGTGACGAAAGGGCGTTCCATGGTGATTATCGGCGCCGGTTTAAATCACTGGTATCACATGGATATGGCATATCGCGGCGTAATAAATATGCTGATGCTGTGCGGAACCATAGGGCGTTCCGGCGGTGGCTGGTGTCATTATGTGGGGCAGGAAAAATTGCGCCCGCAAAGCGGCTGGTCGCCGTTGGCATTCGGTTTGGACTGGCATCGTCCGGCGCGCCAGATGACCGGTACGTCATTTTTTTACGCCCATACTAGCCAATGGCGGCATGAAAAGCTCGGCGCGGACGAGATTTTAGCTCCGACGGCGGATGAGCGTATGAAAACCTTATCAATGATTGATTACAACGCCAAAGCTGAGCGCATGGGCTGGTTGCCGAGCGCACCGCAGCTAGGCGCCAATCCGTTGGATGTGGTTGAGCAGGCGGAAAGTGCGGGTGAAAATCCGCAAGATTTTATTGTTAACGGCTTGAAAAACGGTTCTCTTGACCTTGCCTGTAATGATCCTGATAACCCGCAAAACTTTCCGCGCAATCTGTTTGTCTGGCGTTCCAATTTGCTGGGCTCGGCGGGGAAAGGGCATGAGTATTTCTTAAAATATTTGCTGGGGACGCAAAATGCCGTGCTAAGCGACGAAAAAGACTGCATCACGCCGAGCGAAATTACAGTACGCCCGGCGGCGGAAGGAAAATTGGATCTGCTGACTTGTCTGGATTTTCGCATGAACACCACTTGTCTGTATGCGGATGTTATTTTCCCGACCGCCACTTGGTATGAAAAAGATGATTTGAATACTTCGGATATGCACCCGTTTATTCATCCGCTGACCGAAGCGGTACAGCCCTTATGGCAAAGTCGCAGCGACTGGGATATTTATAAAGGTCTGGCAAAAACATTCAGTGCACTGGCAAAAGATTACCTCGATGTGCGCAAAGACATTGTCTTAACCCCGCTGATGCACGACAGTCCACAGGAAATGGGGCAGCCGTTTGATCCGAAGGATTGGAAGCTCGGCGAGTGCGAACCGATTCCGGGTAAAACCATGCCGGCGATGACAGTGGTGGAACGGGATTACGGCGCGATTTATGAACAATATACCTCGGTCGGTCCGTTACTTGAGAAAATCAATAACAACGGTAAGGGAATGGCGTGGAATACCCAAGAAGAAGTGGATTTGTTACGCAAACTGAACGGTGTGCAGGCGCAGGGCGCAGGCAAAGGTCAACCTAAACTAGAGAGCGCCATTGACGCGGCTGAAATGATTTTGACATTAGCGCCTGAAACTAACGGGCATGTAGCCAAAAAAGCGTGGGCGGCATTGAGCGATATCACCGGGCGGGAGCATACGCACTTGGTTTCGGCAAGCGAACATACGCAAATTCGTTTCCGCGATATTGTGGAACAGCCGCGTAAAATTGTTACCTCGCCGATTTGGTCCGGCATCGAAAGCGAAGAAGTGTGTTATAACGCCGGCTATACCAATGTAAATGAACTGATTCCATGGCGCACGTTAACCGGTCGTCAGCAATTCTATCAAGATCACCTGTGGATGCGCGCCTTCGGCGAGGGATTTGCGGTGTATAAACCGGCGGTGAATTTTAAAACGACAGAAAAATTATTACATCGTTACCCGAACGGCAACCGGGAAATTACGCTGAATTTCTTAACCCCGCACCAGAAATGGGGCATTCACAGCACCTATTCGGAAAATATTCGTATGCTGACCTTAGGGCGTGGCGGGCCGCACATTTGGCTGAACGAAGCGGATGCGAAACGTGCCGGTTTGCAGGATAACGATTGGGCGGAAGTCTTTAATGCAAACGGCACGTTAACTTGCCGCGTGGTGGTCAGCCAGCGTATTCCCGAAACCATGGCGGTGATGTATCACGCGCAGGAAAAAATCGTGAATACGCCGGGCGCGGAAGTTTCGAAAAAACGTGGCGGCATTCATAACTCGGTGACTCGCGCGGTACTCAAGCCGACGCACATGATCGGCGGTTATGCACATTTGGCTTATGGCTTTAATTATTACGGTACGGTCGGCTCGAACCGAGATGAATGGGTCGTGGTACGCAAGATGAATCAGGTCGATTGGATGGAAGAAACAGCGCAATAATTGACCGCACTTTTTGCACGACTACAGAGTAACGAATTGAAATCAAAAGGAAGACAAAATGAAAATCAGAGCGCAGATCGGCATGGTGCTGAATTTGGACAAGTGTATCGGCTGCCATACCTGTTCGGTTACTTGCAAGAATGTCTGGACCAGCCGCGAAGGTGTGGAATATGCGTGGTTTAATAATGTTGAAACCAAACCGGGTATCGGATTTCCAAAAAATTGGGAAGATCAGGAAAAATGGCAGGGCGGTTGGGTGCGCAAAGCGAACGGCAAACTGGTACCGAAACAGGGGGGCAAAATTAAAATTCTGTCGAATATTTTTGCCAATCCGAATATGCCGCAAATTGACGACTATTACGAACCCTTTACCTTTGATTACGAACATTTGCAAAATGCACCGCACTTAACCACACCGCCGACTGCACGTCCGGTGTCGTTAATAACTGGCAAGAAAATGGACAAAATCGAATGGGGGCCGAACTGGGAGGACGATTTAGCTGGCGAATTTGAAAAGCGGGCAAAAGACGTTCTGTTTGAGGGTATTCAAAAAGAGATGCTGGCAGCCTTCGAACAGACATTTATGATGTATTTGCCGCGTTTATGCGAGCATTGCCTGAATCCGACTTGTGTAGCGTCATGTCCGTCTGGCAGCATTTATAAACGCGAAGATGACGGTATCGTGCTAATCGATCAGGATAAATGCCGCGGCTGGCGCATGTGTGTGTCTGGCTGTCCATACAAAAAAATCTACTATAACTGGTCAACAGGAAAAGCGGAAAAATGTATTTTCTGTTATCCGCGCATCGAAAGTGGTGAGCCGACGGTGTGTGCGGAAACCTGTGTCGGGCGCATTCGTTATCTGGGCGTGATGCTCTATGATGCAGATAAAATCGCCCAAGCCGCTGGCGTAGAAAACCCGCAGGATTTGTATCAGGCGCAGCTTGACGCATTTTTAGATCCGACTGATCCGATGATTGAACGCGAAGCATTAAAACAGGGGATCAGCCAAAGCTGGTTGGATGCGGCAAAAAAATCGCCGGTGTACAAAATGGCGATGGAATGGCAAATTGCTTTTCCGCTGCATCCGGAATATCGCACTTTGCCGATGGTCTGGTATATTCCGCCACTTTCGCCGATTCAATCGGCGATTGAAAACGGCTTTGTCGGTGACGGCAGCATTATTCCGAGCGTCGAAGAGATGCGCATTCCATTGCGTTATTTGGCCAATTTGCTCACCGCTGGAGATGTCGCGCCGATTCGTGCGGCATTGCAAAAAATGATTACGATGCGCCGTTTTAAACGCGGACAGACCGTACAGGGCGAGCAGTTAACGCAAAGTCTAGCCGGCAGCGGACTGACCGCTGAAATGATTGAAGAAATGTACCGCACTTTAGCCATCGCCAACTATGAAGACCGTTTTGTGATTCCGGCAAGTCACAAAGAAATGGTGGAAGACAGCTTTAATGATAAAGCCTCTTGCGGTTTCAGTTTTGGCAACGGCTGTTCGGGCGGTGTCAGTAAAGAAAGTCTGTTTGGCAGAAATAAACGGATTCCGATTATTTTTAAAGATCGACAGGAAGACATTGAAGAGAACCGCCAAAAAGGAGTGCGTTAATGGCAAATCAACCCGTGTTTAAATGGATTTCGGTGCTGCTGTGCTATCCGGAGCAGGAATTGATCGACGTGCTGCCCGAATTACGGGAAGCGCTAAACCAGATACCGGAAATTGCGCCGAAACGCACCGCACTTATCGGTTTTTTAGATCATCTTGCCGAAACGAAATTACTGACTTTACAGGAAGATTATGTACAGACTTTTGATCGAAACCGCAGCCATGCGCTGTATATTTTTGAGCATATTCATGGTGAGGATCGTGATCGCGGTGCCGCCTTGCTGGATCTGTTAGAAGAATACCGCAAGTATGGTTTTGAGCTGGGCGACGACGAGCTGCCGGATTATCTGCCAGCATTGCTGGAGTTTTTGGCTGCAATCGACCGGCAACCCGCACTTAAACTGCTTGGCGATGCGGTACATGTGATTAATCATATTGCACAAAAGTTAGCCGCTAACAGTTCGCCTTATGCCGTGTTGTTACAAACCGTGGTGATGCTCAGTCCGGTTAAACCGTTACCGCTGATTGAACCGCCGGTTCGCACTATGGATGATGCGATGCGGACTTTCGGCGTGGATATGACAGGCGCCGAGCCTTTAGTTAATCGATCATTTAGTGAGCGCACTAAAATCAGATTTTATCCTGAAGGTGCCCATAAACAACATCGAGGAGCAGAGTAATGAATTATATCGAACAATTTTTATTCGGAATTTATCCTTATATCTGTCTGAGCGTCTTTTTTATCGGCAGCTTGATTCGCTTCGATCGTGAGCAATACTCTTGGAAAAGCGAATCCAGCGAACTGCTGCACCGCGGGCAATTGCGTTTAGGCAGCGTCTTGTTTCATGTGGGCATTTTGCTCGTGTTGGGCGGGCATATTGCTGGGCTACTCACGCCGCTATGGGCATTTGAGCTGCTCGGCATCAGCCAAGAGCAGCATCACGTTATGGCGCTGGCAGCGGGATCGGTGTCCGGCACGATGGCGCTTGCCGGGATATTAATTTTGATACACCGGCGCTTGCGTATGCAACGGATTTTAACCATCAGTACATGGCGGGATAAATTGGTTGTGTTCTGGCTGCTCGTAACTATACTTGCCGGCTTAAGCCTGATTCCGCTCAGCTTGACAAGCAGCAATGCGGTCGGTGAGCTGGAAAGCATGATGCAATATGCACAACGCATTCTGACTTTTCGTGGCGATGCTGCCGCTTATATTGCGCCATTGTCAAGTGCGGTCAAAATTCATGTATTTTTAGGCATGACATTGTTTTTGATCTTCCCGTTTACCCGTATGGTGCATGTATGGAGCGGTTTTGCCGCGTTTATCTGTTATATCCCACGCGCTTGGCAGCTGGTGCGCCGTCGTGCATAGTCAATAGTAAGGAATTCTATGAAATCGGAACGTTTCAAACGCTATTCAGTTTTATTCGCCGGCACGCTGGCGTTTCTGATGACGTTTATGGTATGGATGATGTTCGGCGTTATCGGTATTCCGTTGCGTAACGAACTGGGGCTATCTGATGTTGAATTCGGTATTTTAACGGCGACGCCGGTGCTGTCCGGCTCAATTATTCGTCTGCCACTGGGAATGTGGACGGATAAATTCGGCGGCAGAAATGTAATGATGGCCTTACTGGCGGTGTGTATTCCCTTTGTGTATCTGACCAGTTACGCAACATTATTCTGGCATTTTCTGGTTATCGGTTTGGTGATGGGGCTGGCGGGCGGTTCGTTTTCTGTCGGTATGCCGTATGTTGCCCGTTGGTTTCCTAAAACCCAGCAAGGACTGGCGACCGGAATCTTCGGAATCGGCACCGCAGGCACAGCACTGAATAATTTTATCGCTCCGGAATTGTTGGCACATTTTGGTGATTGGCGCGCCATACCGGAAGTCTATAGTGGGATTTTAACGGCGACTTTAGTTATATTTTTATTCACCGCATTTAGCAACCCGGCACATTTGATCAAAGGGGCACAGGCAGGAATTATGCGGCAGTTGTCACTATTAAAAGACTGGCGAGTATTACGCTACAGCCAGTATTACACCGTCGTATTCGGCGGTTTCGTCGGTTTAACGTTGTGGCTGAATAATTATTATGTGGCAAATTACCATTTGGATTTACAGGATGCCACGTTGCTGGCGCTGATTTATTTGATTCCGGGCAGTACGTTTCGTTCCGTCGGCGGTTATCTGGGGGATCGTTTTGGTGCCAACAGGGTTTCTTGGATAGTGATGTGGGTTTTGTGGATAGGCTTTCTGATTTTTGCCGTTCCGCACGGCAGCTTATTACTAACCGCTACACAAGGCGAAATCAGCTTACCTATCGGACTACCGCTTTGGGCATTTGCACCGCTGACCTTTCTGGTCGGGTGCGCCATGGGTATCGGTAGCGGTTCTATCTTTAAATCCGTTGCCGACGATTACCCCAACGATATTGGCACGGTATCCGGCATCGTCGGGCTTGCTGGCGGTTTATTTGGTTTTATTCTGCCTATTGCTTTCGGCGCTTTGCTTGATGTCACCGGCATTCGGGCGACGGCGTTTGTATTAATGTTTATCGGCATTTCCACCGCATTAATTTGGATGCATTTTGCATTTAAAGCCAAAGGTTAAGATTAATCATAAAACAGAAAAATAACAATCCGCATATTTTACGTGCGGATTGTTATTTATAACTAGACGATATCCTGCTATAACAAAAAAGCCACTCATAAGAGTGGCTGTTATTTTTTATGATATTTATCGGTGGTGCCTAGGGTCGGACTCGAACCGACACGCTTTTAAAGGCGGCGGATTTTGAATCCGCTGCGTCTACCAATTTCGCCACCCAGGCTTCACTGATAAACATCATATTCAGTGCGTTGTATTATACGGTTATCCTTTGGGCTTGCAAGCGGAAATTTAGATTTCTTTACTGTTTGTTTTAATTTTCAGCAAACTGATAAAAATTGCACCGCACTTTATCTCAAATTGAATAAAGTGCGGTCAGTTTTAGTCGCGTTTTCGGCTTAATAGCCACCAGGTGATCAGGATAAACAACATGCTCGGCATTAACGCCCCGGCCAGTGGTGGAATGCTGTACACCAGACTGAGTGGACCGAAAATTTCGTTCACCACATAAAACAGGAAGCCGAAACAAATACCGGTAACGATACGCGCGCCGGCGGTCACGCTGCGTAGCGGACCGAAGATGAAAGACAGCGCCAGCAGCATCATGACACCAACTGACAGCGGCTGGAATAATTTGCGCCAGTAGGTCAGCTCAAAACGTTTTGAATCCTGTCCGGTCTCTTTCATAAAGGCGATATAATCGGACAGCCCAGAAATGGACAGCGAGGTGGCGCGCAGGGAAACGATGCCTAATTTATCCGGGGTTAAGCTGGTTTGCCAAACACCGTTCAGTTTGTTGGTGGTTTTGATTCGATCCGGCAGAATCTGTGACGTATTGATTTGTTTCAATGTCCATTTACCGTTTTTAAAGGTCGCCTGATTGGCATGACTGACTTCTTGCAACTGGCGCTGGTCATTAAAGCGATAAATGTAAATGTCCTTGAGTTTGACGTCATCGGTGATCCGTCTGACATAAATAAAATCATTGCCGTCTTTTGCCCAGACGCCATTTTTGACCGACAGCATGGAGCCGCCGGAAATGGCTTTTGAACGCATATCGCGGGCAAATTGTTCCGTTTGCGGAATGCCCCATTCGCCGATAACCATGGTTATCACTACCAGTGGCAGGGCGGTTTTCATCACCGCAGCGCCGATATTTAAACGGGAAAAACCGGCGGATTGCATGACAATCAACTCGCTGCGGCTGGCAAGATTACCCAGCGCAATGAGCGCGCCGAGCAGTGCTGCCATGGGAAAGAAGGTTTCTACATCTTTCGGCACGGTTAACACCGTATAAAGCACCGCCTGTAGCACATCGTAAGTGCCTTTGCCGACACTGCGAAATTGCTCGACGAATTTAATGATTGCCGACAAGCCGACCAGCGTCAGTAACGTTGCAAAAATCGCACCTAGAATGCTTTTACCGATATAGCGATCTAATGTATTCATCATGGTGTTTATCCTTATACAACATGCTTTTTGCCGAATAAATGACGGACTTTATACATAAAGGCGCTGTGCCAGCTGTTGAGGATAATTCCCAGCAGCAGAAAAGCGATATTGACCAGCGGCATGAACAGCGCGGCATCAAGTTTGCCGGAGGCGCCAGCGGATTTAAAAGAGCTTTGCAGCAGAAAATAAATCAGATATAGCATCAGCGCCGGTAGAATTTTAGCAAAACGCCCCTGTCGCGGATTCACGCGGCTGAGCGGCACGGCGATTAACGCCATAATCGGTACCGCTAAAATCAGCGTTAAGCGCCAGTGTAATTCCGATTTTGTCGCTGGCGTTTTGGCTTTTAATAAAGCGCTGAAGGGCAAGGTTTCCGCTTCGCTGTTGGCATTATCGGCCGCCTGATGACCCAAATATGCCCGGTATTCATCGAAATGAGTGATACGAAAATCCGGCAACATGGCGCTGCCTTCCACCCGTTGACTGTTGTGCAGATTAAGAATTTGATCGCCGTTCGGTAGGGCTTTCAGCTCACCGCTTTGCGCTACTGTTACGGAAGGTTTTTCATTTTTCTTGGCGGGCATTTGAAACAGGTAAACATCATGGATAGTATTACTGCGGATATTATTGATAAACAATACGAAATTATTATTGCCAGCGGACATGAACTGACCGGCGGCAAGGGCGCCCATAGTCGGGTTCGCTTTAGCGTCTTCCAACATTTGCGCCTGTTTTTGAATCGCCCACGGCGACAACGCAAGCGCATTATAAGCCGCCAGAGCGGCGGTGAAAAACGAAAGCAGCAGCGCCACTTTGACAAGAATACGTTGACCTACGCCGCAGGCGCGCATCACGGTGATTTCGCTTTCCGCATAAAGTCGTCCGAATGTCAGCAGCAGCGCGATAAATAAACATAGCGGCAGCATTAACTGCGCCATGGTGGGCATACCCAGCCCAAGCAGCGACAGCACAAGATCCGCCGGCACTTTACCGCTCGCTGCCGATCCCAATACGCGCACTAATTGCTGGCAAAAGAAAATAAGCAGTAAAATAAACAGAATTGCAGCCTGACTTTTTACAACTTCTTTGGTTAAATATCTGGTTAAAATCACGGTTTCGCCTATATTATTTCTTGCAATTTTTCTAAAACTGAGTAGTTTACTTGTTTCAAATAAGTCGGCGTATCATAACGTATTTTTGCCTTTTACGCAGTAAATTAGTGAGGAACACATGAAATATACAGTAAAAACCACCGCACTTTGCGCGCTTGAAACGAATCTGTTGGTGGCCGTTTTTGAGGATGACGGTCTATCTGAAACTGCCACGCAGCTGGATCGGTTAAGTCAGGGCTATTTGAACGGATTGGTTCAATCCGGCGAGCTCAGCGGTAAGCATGGACAGGTGACGGTATTGCGCAACGTCCCGAATTTGAATGCCGAGCGAGTGTTTGTGATCGGTTGCGGCAAAGCGGATGAATTAAGCGAACGTCGCTATAAACAGTTATTCCGGCATGTTATTCGGGCGGTGAAAGAGACCAACGCACAGCAGCTGGTTTGCTTTTTGCAAGAGGTCGTGATCAACAGGCGTGATCCGTATTGGAATGTGCGTTTTGCATTAGAAAGCATTGAAGACAGCCTTTATCTTTTTGATCGGTTCAAAAGCAAAAAAACTGAGCCAAGTGCGGTCTTAAATGAGGTTGTTTTTCATGTAACAGATACGCAAATGGCGGAGGCGCAACGTGCGCTGCGCGAGGGAGAAGCAATCGCGTTCGGTATTCGCGCAGCGAAAGATCTTGCCAATTGTCCGCCGAATATTTGTAATCCGGCGTATCTGGCGCAGCAGGCGACATCCTTAGCACAGCAGTCGGCGCAGCTCAAAACCACTGTGGTGGGCGAAAAAGAAATGGCGGCATTGGGAATGCACGCTTATTTAGCGGTGTCGCAGGGCAGTAAAAACGAGGCGCAGATGGCGATTATCGACTATCGCAATCATCCTGATCCGCAGACAAAACCGATTGTGTTGGTGGGGAAAGGGCTGACTTTTGATGCTGGCGGTATTTCCCTGAAACCAGCGGACAGCATGGATGAAATGAAATATGATATGTGCGGTGCGGCATCCGTGTTCGGTGTGATGAACGCAATCGCCCGCTTACAACTGCCGCTCAATGTGATCGGCGTATTAGCCGGCTGTGAAAATCTGCCGGACGGCAACGCCTATCGCCCGGGCGATATTCTTACCACGATGGCGGGGCTGACGGTGGAAGTGCTGAATACCGATGCGGAAGGGCGTTTGGTCTTATGTGACGCCTTAACCTACGTCGCGCGTTTTGAACCGGCGCTGGTGGTGGATATTGCCACTTTAACCGGCGCTTGCGTGGTGGCGTTAGGGCAGCATAACAGCGGGCTGGTGGCGGAAGATGACGAACTGGCGCAGGCGTTATTGCTGGCGGCGCAGCAAAGCACGGATAAAGCCTGGCGTTTGCCGTTGAGCGAAGAATATCAGGAGCAGCTGAAATCCAATTTCGCCGATCTGGCCAATATCGGTGGACGCTGGGGCGGTGCGATTACCGCCGGCGCATTTTTAGCCAATTTCACCAAAGCATACCGCTGGGCGCATTTAGATATTGCCGGTACTGCGTGGTTGCAAGGCGCCGATAAAGGTGCCACCGGACGCCCGGTCGGACTGCTGACCCAATTTCTGATTAATCAAGCGCGGCAGCAGGCTTAAAGTGCGGTTGATTTTTGCTTAAAATCACTTTCTTATCCTCGTTATAAACTATATTATATAGCTATTTATCACGAGGATTTTTTATGCCTGTCTTTTTCCGTTTAATCAACACTGTAAACCGAATCGGGTGCTGTCTCTGTTTTTTTCTCTGTTCTTACGTTTATGCGCAGGATAGCTTGATTTATCCGCTCGGCACATTACCGGAACAACCGGTTATGCGCGTACTGAGTGCCGGACGCGTGTCCGATGTGCTGCTTGTTTCGCTGGCGCCGGAAAAACTGGTAGGTGTCACCATGGCATTAAACGGTGCGGACAAAAATATGTTACCTGAACAAGTGCGGCGGCTGGAAAATATCGGGCGCATTGCCGGACGGGGATCTACGGCGCCGCTGGAAAAGGTGGTGGCGCTTAAGCCTGATGTGATCATTGATTTGGGCGAGGTGAACGATACCTTTATTTCAAGCGCGCAGCGAGTACGTGACCAAACCGGGATTCCTTATGTTTTGGTAAAAGGGCGATTGGGCGATTCGGCGCAGCAAATTCGCCAGATTGGGACATTATTGGGGGTAAAAGCGCGGTCGGAAAAACTGGCGGATTTAGCGCAGCGTATTTTGGATCGCACAAAAAATATTGCACGACACTCCCGCACGACACTCTATTTCGGGCGCAGTGCCGACGGATTGGAAACCGGGCTGGCGGGTTCAATTCATGCCGAGGTAGGCGAATGGCTCGGCGCTACAAATGTCGCTGACGGTATCGGGCAAAAAAACATCAGTCGCGTTTCCATGGAACAGCTATTGCAATGGCAGCCGGAGGTGATTATCACCCAAGATGCGAATTTTTATCGAAAACTCCAGACTGACAGTTTGTGGCAACATTTAAGTGCGGTGAAAAATCAGCGATTTTATCTTGTGCCGAACGAACCTTTCGGTTGGTTGGATCAACCGCCGGGAATTAATCGGCTGCTGGGCTGCTTGTGGCTCGCGCATAAATTGGAACCGACATTGTTCCCGCAAGAGGAATATATTGCGTTGTTGACGGAATATTTTCAAACTTTCTACGGCTATTCTTTGAATGCGCAGGAACTGAGCAAATTTATAGGTCATCCATGAAAAAGTGGTTTTTTCGTATAGGATTGCTGCCTTGTATTCTCTTAGTTGTCGTGCTTTGGGCTTGTACGGTCGGACAAACGGCGATTTCTTATGCCCAACTATGGCAGGCATTTACCGGTTTATGGCGTGATATCGCGCAGGATCAGGCGGCGGTGGTGTTATGGAATATTCGTTTGCCACGTATTCTAACCGCCGTGTTTGTCGGCGCGGCGTTATCGGTTTCCGGTGCGACTTATCAGGGCATGTTCAGAAATCCGTTGGTTTCGCCGGATATTCTGGGCGTGACTGCGGGGGCGGGATTGGGGGCGGTCATCGCGATTTATTATGGTTTGTCGCTGCTGATGATTCAAATTATGGCATTTGTTACGGGGCTGCTTACGGTTTTTTTAGTGTACGCAGTTTCACAGACTGCGCGCCGTCAAGATCCCGTGCTTGCTTTGGTATTGTCGGGTATTGCCGTCGGTTCATTGTTTGGTGCAGGCATTGCGTTGCTAAAAATTTTATCTGATCCTTACAGTCAGCTGACGGGCATGACTTTCTGGCTGCTAGGCGGCTTAAATATGGCGACGCTGACAGAACTGAAAGTCGCGGTACCGCTGATTATTTTGGGATTGACTCCGCTGATTTTATTGCGTTGGCGAATGAATTTGTTAAGCCTCGACGATGAAGAGGCCGTCAGTCTGGGCATAGATATTAAGCGCACGCGTTTAACGTTTATTTTATCTGCGACATTGATGACCTCGGTTGCGGTGTCCATTACCGGTATTATCGGCTGGATTGGGCTGGTGATCCCGCACATCGCACGACTTTGGGGCGGTCCTGATTTTCGCCGTTTATTACCGGCGGCATTTTTTATCGGCGCGGGATTTTTAGTCATCACCGATACTGTAGCGCGCGCTTTGTTTCCGATTGAAGTGCCGCTCGGGATTATCACTGCGTGCATCGGTGCGCCGTTCTTTTTAAGTTTGCTGATTCGCGGAGGCAAGGGATGAGCTTGTTTGAGCTGAAAAACCTTGTAATCGGTTATAAAAATACGCCGATTTCTACCGCACTTAATCTGCAAGTGCCACAGCGACAGGTGATCGTTTTGTTAGGTGCGAACGGCTGCGGTAAAACTACTTTGCTGAAAAGTTTGTTACGTCTTATTCCGACTTTAAGCGGCAGTATTACCATTGCCGCGAAACCGCAGGCACAATGGTCAAACCGCCAACTGGCGCAGTTTATCGGTTATGTTCCGCAAGCGCATCAGGCTGTGTTTCCGTTTAAGGTGGAAGATGTGGTGTTGTTCGGACGGACGGCTTATTTGCCTTGGTATCGGGTGCCGCAGCGACAGGATCGGGATATCGCACGGCAATGTTTACGAAGCCTTAATATCGACGGTTTGCGCCACCGCAGTTACAATCAATTAAGCGGTGGCGAACGCCAACTGGTGTTGATCGCCAGAGCGCTGGCACAGCAACCGCAATGTTTGATTATGGATGAACCGACCTCAAATCTGGATTTTGGTAATCAGCTCAGAGTGTTGGAATATATTGAACAGTTGAAGGCAAGCGGCTTATCAATTTTGTTTACCACACATCAACCGGAGCAGGCACGGCAGATTGCCGATCAAAGTCTCTTATTTCATCAGGGACGGATTATTGCACAGGGCAAACCGACAGAGACCATGACATTGGAAAATCTGGCAACCATTTACCAGTTAACGCCGTCCGTGTTGCGAAAAAATCTAACGTTTTTAACGGAGGGGAAATAATGAAGACGATCAATGAAATAGATTTTGCTGAACTGTATCGTAATCACATTCGGCTGGCGACTCGAGAACCTAAACGCGCGCAGGATTGGGATGAGAAAGCGAAAAAAATGCAGGCAACGCAGTTTGATCTGCAAAATGGTTATGTGCAGGATTTTTTATCCCGTATGCAGTTCGGCGAAAATGACACTGTGTTGGATGTAGGGTGCGGAGGCGGCGCGATTGCGTTATCCGTTGCGCCTTATGTTCGGCAGGTGTATGCATTGGATTATAGTCCGGGAATGCTCGATTTGTTGCGTCAGCGTGCGGCGCAGCTTGGAATTAACAATATCACCCCGATTCTGCGCGCTTGGGAAGATAACTGGGATGATATTGTGCAATGCGATATTTGCGTTTCTTCCCGTTCTTCTATGGTGGCTGACTTACAAGGTGCGCTGGATAAGCTGAATGCCAAAGCGAAAAAAGCGGTGTATATGACGATGACGGTGGACAAAGATTTTATCGATCGTGACGTGCTGCGTTTTATCGGGCGGGATGGGGTAGGTTTTCCAAATTATATTTATGCTGTCAATCTGCTTTATCAGCAAGGTTATGCGGTCAGTGTGAATTTTCTCGAGCGCGGCTGCGGGGGGCCGAAACCGGCAACAGATTTCAGTGAAACGGATTTTATCCGCTCGGTGAAATGGTCGATTGGCAGTGATCTGAGTTGGGCGGAGATCCATAAATTGAAAGTGTATTATGCTCAGCATCAATCCCGTTTGGTGCATACTCCGACCCAACGCCGCTGGGCATTTTTAAGCTGGAAAAAATAAGTCGCAGTCCGTTGACAGATAGAAAGCGGAAAAAAGTGCGGTCAAAATTTTTTTATTTTTCGTTATATAATTATTTATATAATAAATGAAAAGGAGTGCTATGTTACAACTGAAAATTATTGTCCGATTTTTATTGGTCGGATTGCTTGCCTTGTGTCTTGCCATGGTGGCGTTGTCGGCGTTTGCGATACATTTCTTCAACCCTGCGCCGGTGTTGTATCGGATACATATAGGGTTCGGTGGCGCGTTTATTCTGCTTGCAGCGATTCATGTTATTCACCGTCGTAGTAAATGGCTGAAATTAATCACTCAATGCCGGGATGTGATTTGGCGTAATCAAGTGCCTTCCTATTGTAATCTGGATCGGTTGCTGATGAGTTTCGAATCTCATTCGCTATCTTCGTTGTGTGTACAGTTTCAACTTCCTTTTCCGCAGGTGCAGGAAGCATTGAAACAGGCAAGAATCGTGCTGACTGATGTGGATAAGCCATTGCGTGAAAATGTAAAAAGTAATGATGAAATGCTGTTTTCCATTATTACGCTGTTGTTAAAACTAAAACTTAATCCTGAACAAATTTAATGGAGTGTCAAATGAAAAGAACATTATTATGCGTTGCGATATCTGCAGTTTGCGTCGGTACGAGTGCAAGCGAAGTTTTTGAATTGGGACAAATAGAAGTTGTGTCGAATGCTGGCACCGATGCGGACACGGCCGTGATTGAGCAAAGTCAGATGCAGCAAAACCAGCTCACTAATGTTGCGCAGGTGGCAAAGATTACCCCAGGAGTCTTTTTTGAACGGAAAGGCGGACGTGGCGAGCAGAATATTCGAGTACGGGGATTTGATTCCCGCCGCGTACCGGTGTTTATCGACGGTATTCCGGTATACGTGCCTTATGACGGAACAATGGATCTCGGCCGTTTTATGACCTTCGATCTGGCGCAGGTGGATATTTCCAAGGGCGCGAGTTCGGTATTATACGGCGCGAATACGCTGGGTGGCGCGGTTAATCTGGTCAGCTATAAACCGACCCGCGCACTGGAAGGGGCGGTCGGCTACGGCTTTCAGCGCGGACGTAGCAGTGATACCGCGGTGAATCAGGGCTATTTTAATCTCGGCAGTAAACAGCAGTATTTTTATGCACAGGTGAGCGGAAGCCTAGCTGATCGGCAGGGATTACAACTATCAAACGCATTCAATCCGACAAAAGAGGAAAACGGCGGACGGGCGGAGAATTCCAAGGCTCGCGATCAGAAACTCAGCCTAAAACTGGCTTATACGCCGAACAGTACGGATGAATATGCGCTTTCCTATTCAAATCAGCGCGGCGATAAGCAACAACCTCTTTATACCGGTGAAAGCAAAGCAAAATCCGTCTATAAATATTGGCGCTGGCCGGCATGGGATAAAGAAAGTCTGTATTTCTTATCGCATACGACATTGCATAACGGCGCAATGTATATAAAAACCAAAGCCTTTTATGATCGTTTTGAAAATGATCTGTCTGCCTATGACGATGCGACCTTTTCAAGTCAGAAGAAAGGAAGCTCGTTTAACAGCCATTATCGGGATTATTCGTATGGCGCGGGATTGGAATTCGGTTATCAGACCAATGAAAAAAATGCGTTAAAACTGTCCGCACTTTATAAATTTGATGTTCACCGTGAACATAATGACGATGAACCGGTGGCGCGTAGCGAGGATCGTAATTACAGCGTTGCTCTGGAAGACACTTACCGCTTTACGCCGCAAACCAATCTTGTTGCCGGAATTAGTGTTGATCGCCGCGAAGCTGTAAAAGCGCAGAATTATCAACAGTTATCATCATCTAGTAAACAAAAAGGAATTTATGAGTTTAATGTGGATAATCGCAATGCGTTTAATTACCAATTTAAACTTAATCACAGTTTCGATAGCAATGATGAATTAAGTTTGAGCTATGCCCATAAAACCCGTTTTCCGACCATGAAAGATCGCTATTCCCGTTCCATCGGAAAGAATAAAATTCCGAATCCGTTTTTAAAACCGGAAAAGGCGGATCACTATGAAATCGGTTATTTCCGCACGTTCGGCGATTGGCTAAAGGTGGAAGGCGCATTATTTTATTCGCAAATTAAAGATGCTATCGATGAAATCGCATTAGACAACGGTTTCTGGATGAATACCAACTTCGCGAAAGAAACCTTTAAAGGCGCAGAATTGGGGGTAACCGCATTTGTCGGTGAAACGCTGACATTGGGCGCAAATTATACTTATATTCGAGTGAAATTGCATGATTCGGACACCATGGCAACCGATGTGCCGAAACATAAATTTTTCGCTTATGCCGATTGGAAACTATTACCGCAATTATCGTTTTATATCAGCCAAAGTGCGGAAACTGGACGTTATAGCGGAGACGGGCGTTTGCCGGGATTCGGCATTACAGATGTGAAACTGACTTACGATGTGAATGCGCAGCTTAAATTTGATATAGGTGTCGGCAACGTATTTGATAAAAATTATTATTATGCGGACGGTTTTGCTGAAGAGGGGAGAGTCTATTTCACTAATTTGAAATACAGTTTCTGAGCAAAGAAGCAAAGAAGCAAAGAAGCAAAGAAGCAAAGAAAAACATCCCGTCGCGGCGGGATGTTTTGTTTTCTGCAATAATTAGCGTTTAACGCCTAAAATCACATTTGAGGCTTTAATAAGAGCGGTTACTTCTGAACCGATTTTCAGCCCTAAACGTTTTAAACTGGTTTCCGTAATAATCGCGGTAAGCTCAGTACCCGCGTTGGTTTTAACAATCACTTCGGCATTGACGGCGCCGTCGATAATTTGTTGAACCGTACCTTTCAGTTGATTGCGGGAAGAAAGAATCAGCTCGCTATCCGTCGATAAAATAACCGCCGGCGCTTTGAAAATCGCAATTGCTGGCGAACCGATTTGTAAACCTAGATTTGCCGTACTTTCCGATGTAATTACTGCCACCAAGGTTTCACCCGCAGCTAAAGAAAGTTCTATCACGTCATTGGTTGCGCCTTTTTTAATCGATTTTACTGTTGCCTGAAGCTGATTTCTTGCACTGATAGTCATAATAATTCCTTTGTGTTGGTCAATAAGGCTATTATTCTAACAAAATATTCTAAAGAGAAAATATTTTATTGATCATTATATAAATAAGTATATAATGAAACTGCTTTGTAAGTAGTAGATGAAAAGGCTGGTGCATTTCCCATCATCTTTCCCCCAAGATGAATTTGCACCAGCCATTTTTTTATCCGTTGTATTTGATTAAGTATTGATCTCCCGTCGACCGAGGAATGAGTGCGTGAGGGTGGTGCCGTCCACAGTTTCCAGCTCGCCGCCCACCGGAATGCCGTGTGCAATGCGGCTGACTTTAATACCTTGCTGCAAACAGAGTTCGGCAATATAGTTTGCCGTGGCATCACCTTCTACCGTCGGATTGGTCGCCAGAATCACTTCGCTGAAATTTTCTGTTTGCAAGCGCTTGTGCAATAGATCCAGCCCGATTTCGCGCGGACCAATGCCGTCTAGCGGCGACAAATGTCCCATTAATACGAAATAGCGTCCGGAAAATTGTCCGGTTTGCTCAATCGCTTGAATATCCGCCGGCTGTTCGACGACACAGAGCAAGCCGGTGTTCTGTCGGCGCGGATTGTTGCAAATGGTGCAGATATCTTCTTCCGTAAAGGTGCGGCATTGCTCGCAATGACCGATTTGCGACATCGCGGCGGTAAGTGCGCGAGCAAGTTCCATGCCGCCGCTGCGATCCCGCTGGAGCAGATGATAAGCCATCCGTTGTGCCGATTTAGGACCAACCCCCGGCAAGCAACGCAAGGCTTCGATCAGATGTTCTAAAAGTGGACTGGTTTGCATAACTTTCGTTGAAATGATGAAAAAATATACCGCACTTTGGTGCAGAAGCAAAAGTGCGGTCGGATTTTGTTGTGTTTTTAGAATGGCATTTTAA
This sequence comes from Necropsobacter massiliensis, assembly GCF_000827595.2. Classification (GTDB taxonomy): domain Bacteria; phylum Pseudomonadota; class Gammaproteobacteria; order Enterobacterales; family Pasteurellaceae; genus Necropsobacter; species Necropsobacter massiliensis. The sequence continues at coordinate 159,018 of NZ_LN776183.1, forward strand.
AGCCCGGCGGTAATGACATGCCGGCAGTTACGGACGCCATTTTTTCTTTCTGCAATTCTTCTGCGCGACGTACCGCATCATTAAAGGCGGCGGCGATTAAATCTTCCAACATTTCTTTGTCATCCGCCATTAAGGACGGGTCGATCTCGATACGACGGCAGTTATGCGCGCCGTTAACGGTGATTTTTACCAGCCCCGCACCGGATTCGCCGGTCACTTCCAACTGTGCGATTTCTTCCTGCATTTTCTGCATGCGATCCTGCATTTGTTGAGCTTGTTTCATTAAATTGCCTAAGCCGCCTTTTCCAAACATAATTTTTCCCTGCGTAATTGAATTAAAAAACCCGGGCATTTTAACGAAAAATGAATAAATTGGGAATAGGGCGCGCCGCCCTGTCGGCTGATTCGTCCGTTGTTGCTGAAAATTGGCGCAAGCGCAATATAAATCTATGCTAGAATTGCGCTTTCAAATCAAACAAGTGATTATTCTGTTTTATGCGATTATTTATAGCGGAAAAACCTAGCCTTGCGCGCGCCATTGCCGATGTGCTGCCAAAACCGCAGCAACGCGGCGACGGCTTTATTCGCTGCGGTGAAAACGATTATGTGACCTGGTGTGTCGGTCATCTGTTGGAGCAGGCAGAGCCGGACGCCTATGACGCGCGATTTAAACAATGGCGGTTGGAATATTTGCCGATTGTGCCGGAAAAATGGCAGCTGATTCCGCGTAACGCAGTGAAAAAACAATTGGATATTGTGGTTAAATTGATTCGTCAGGCAGATGAGCTGATTAATGCCGGCGACCCGGACAGAGAAGGGCAACTGCTGGTTGATGAAGTGTTTAATTATGCCGATTTGCCTGCGGAGAAACGCAATCGGATTCAGCGTTGCCTGATTAGCGATTTAAACCCCAATGCAGTGGACAAGGCGGTACATAAGCTGCTGCCTAATCGTGATTTTATTCCGCTGGCGACTTCCGCACTGGCGCGGGCGCGGGCAGATTGGCTGTACGGCATTAATATGACTCGCGCTTATACCATTCGCGGGCGACAGGCGGGATATGACGGCGTATTGTCGGTCGGGCGCGTGCAAACTCCGGTGTTGGGGCTGATTGTGCGTCGCGATCTGGAAATTGAACATTTCCAGCCGAAGGATTTTTTTGAGGTGCAGGCGTGGATTGATACACAAGAGGAAACGCCGCAAAAATTCACCGCACTTTGGCAACCGAGCAAAGCCTGTGAAGATTATCAGGATGAAGACGGTAGGGTGCTTTCCCGCGCGCTGGCGGAAAATGTGGTAAAACGCATTAGCGGACAACCGGCGGAAGTGACGGAATATCTCGATAAACGGGAAAAAGAAACCGCGCCACTGCCGTATTCGCTGTCCGCATTGCAAATCGACGCCGCGAAACGCTACGGATTATCGGCACAGGCGGTGCTGGATACTTGCCAACGCTTATATGAAACCCATAAACTGATCACCTATCCGCGTTCCGACTGCCGTTATCTGCCGCAGGAGCATTTTGCCGAACGACAGAAAGTGCTGGATGCAATTTCAACTCAATTGAACGTTTATCGCCCCTTGCCCGATATTGTCGATTCGGAACAGAAAAACCGCTGTTGGAATGATAAAAAGGTGGAAGCGCATCATGCAATTATTCCCACGGCGAAAAATAAACCCGTCGCACTCAATCAGACCGAACAGAATGTATACGAACTGATTGCGCGCCAGTATCTGATGCAATTTTGCCCCGATGCGGAATATCGCAAGAGCAAAATTACCCTAAATATTGCCGGCGGCACTTTTATCGCGCAAGCGCGTAATTTACACACGGCGGGGTGGAAACAGTTGTGGGGAAAAGAGGATGAAGACGAACAACAGCAAGAGCCGCCGTTGCCGATAGTGAAAAAAGGGCAGATTCTGTTATGTGAAAAGGGTGAAATTATCAGTAAAAAAACACAGCCGCCAAAGCCTTTTACCGATGCGACCCTGCTTTCCGCCATGACCGGTATCGCTCGCTTTGTGCAGGATAAAGAATTGAAAAAAATCCTGCGCGAAACCGACGGTTTAGGCACCGAAGCCACGCGTGCCGGCATTATTGAGCTGCTGTTTAAACGCGGTTTTTTATATAAAAAAGGCAAAAATATTCACAGCTCGGCAGCCGGACGGATTTTAATTCAGGCATTGCCCGATATCGCCACCTTACCGGATATGACCGCCCATTGGGAAGCGCAGCTGGACGGCATCAGCCGTAAACAGGCGACATACGCTCAGTTTATGGATAACTTGGTCCGCCTATTGCCCGAACTGTTGCGCTATGTGAATTTGAGCGCCCTACGTCAGCTAAACAGTGCAACAAAAATGCCAGCACCGAAAAGGAAAGGCGGCTCGCGCAAAAGTGCGGTGCAAAAAAATGCTGTTTCGGCTGGGTGAAATTAACACAATCGGCAGCGATTTCATGAAAACCGCTTGCTTATGCCGCGGATATTCGATAATATCCGCACGTTAAATTAATTGCTATTTGTAAACAAGAGAACAAGATAATGTATCAAGCACTGTTAATCGTTTATTTACTGGTATCTATCGCCCTGATCGGCTTTATTTTACTCCAGCAGGGTAAAGGCGCAAATGCCGGCGCATCATTCGGCGGCGGTGCTTCCGGTACGGTTTTCGGTTCTGCCGGTGCGGGTAATTTCTTGTCGCGGACTACCGCCGTATTAGCGACGGTTTTCTTTATTGTCAGCCTTGCCATTGGTAATATTAACTCGCACCGCAACAATGTACAGCAGGGCGCGTTCGACGATTTATCGCAAGCGGCGGAACAAATTCAGCAACAGCAACCGGCAGCGCCTGCCGCAGAAAAAGAACAACAAAACAGCGACATCCCGCAATAATCGTATTTCGCTCTGATGGTGGAATTGGTAGACACGCTATCTTGAGGGGGTAGTGTCCGTAGGACGTGCGAGTTCAAGTCTCGCTCAGAGCACCACAACACTCAACAAAGCCTTTCGCAACCCAACGAAAGGCTTTATTTTTTCCACTAATTACAAGAGGTTATCGCATTTTAACCCCTCGCACCTAAACGCATCTAAACGTCTCTAACCACGAATTTTAGTAACTATCATAGTAACTATGAGAAATTTTAGTTACTATTCGCCCAATCTGGTGTTACTACGATAGGAGAGAGGCCTTGTGTCACGCATTAAGAAGCCTTTAACAGAGACAGAAATCAGGAAAGCAAAGCTAAAAGAAAAAGAATATCCTTTATCTGATGGTGGCGAGCTGATTCTAAGAGTTAAACCGAATGGATCTAAAATTTGGTTGTTTAATTATTGGTTGGTGATTGAACAATTAAGCCTTTGAATGTGGTGTATTAATATTTGTATTATTGTTTTTTTCTTCTTCCTCTGATTGAGCAGAAAAGTAACCAAATACAAATAATACCGTTATTGCTGCTAAAACGGTGGGCAACCAACTCTCTAATAAAACAATCGGCACAAGCATAATTAACACGATGCCTAACGAAAGATACCAAAAGCGCACCAATAAATACAGCAGACAGCAATAGCAGATAAGGCAACAAAACCAAACATTACAACTACGCCAAGGGCAATTCCAATGGCAATAGGCGTAACAATCAAGAAAAGAATAAGTTCCATAGTGCCTCCTTAGTTTTGTTCATTATTTAGCAACCATTTTTGAAAAGTTAAGAAAAAGTGAGCCTAAAATGAAAAAGTTAGGCATGAATGTGGCGATAGTGCAGCCAACACCGTTGCAAATAGATACCCGTCCGCCGTTATCTACCCATCCTACCGCGCAGCAGGTCGCCACTCAACCGCTGGCGGTAAATATCACGATCCATGCCGCGTCGGGACAGGATGAACGCACCATTGCGCGCATGGTTGCTCAAGAAATGCAACGCATTCAAAACCAACAGCAGGCAAGGTTGCGCAGCCGTTTACGCGACAGAGAATAACAACAGGGCGCAAGCCCTTTTTGTTGATATTATTCTGAAATACGATTATATTGTGATCATCCTTAAAACCTGAAAGGAGGATATATGCTAAAAGAAACAGGGTATGATGAATATCTGGTCCAGCAAATCAAGTTAGGACGTGACGATATTAAAGCCGGACGCGTCATTTCTTTTGAAGATGCAAAGCAACATTGGCAAAGAACGCTTGGACAAAAAGCATTAGAAATTGCCGAACAGAATGAAGAACTGGAAAAAGAACTGATTTATGGCTAAAAACTGCTTATCTCTAAATTGGCAGAAAGAAATATTGATGAGATTCTACAAAACGTCTATGAATTCACCAGCTCCGCGACCAGTTCACAAAAATTGTTAAATGATTTTATCAAACATTTTGAACTTATCAGCATGTTACCTAAAAGCGGCAAATTGCAAGCTGACAAGACAAGAATTACTTTCTGCCGGCATTATCGGATCGTCTATCAGGAAGCCGGCGAGTGTCTGGAAATCATCACGGTTATACACAGCCGAAGAAAATATCCCCAGTTCTAATAACCCAAAAACCGATTTACCATCGGTTTTTTGTTATCTACATTTTCACACCCGCACAAACTTTATGACTTTCCGCAATATTTCAATTGAAATGAAAAAAAATTCACTAAAATGAAAAAAAATTCATTGAAATGAATAAGAAAAGTATGATTTCTAAAATCTATTTCAGGTTTTGTAAAGAAGTGCAAATATTGACGAGTTAGATTGAATAAAAACTAATTGTCTATAATATGGCGGGGATTTTAGCGTAAGTCCACACTATTTTTAATGCCATTATCCCGATCGAGTCATCAGTCTTTCCAGTGTATTAGATTGTAAGGGTAAAACAGGGAAACCTTGCATGCCAGTCAGTGTGACATACCTTCGCCTCTATTTTAACTAAGGATCTATTTTATGAATAAAATTTTTAAAGTTATTTGGAATCATGCTACACAAAGCTGGGTTGCGGTTTCAGAATTAGATAAAGCAAAAGGGAAAACAAAATCATCTTCAGGTCAGAAAAAAGGTGTTGCGGTGTTGGCGCTTTCCGTTGCGGCAGCAGGCAGTTGTTTAATTGGTGGCTCAGCATTGGCGGTAACGGCAACAAATACTCCCGGAGAAGTGAGAAGTACCGATAAAGAGATTGCAATTGGCGCAGGCTCTAAAGTTGTTAATACATCAACTGTTTCTACATCATCCAGTGCAGGCGGTACGACACTCGGCGGTATGGCAATTGGCTCTAATTCTACTACAGTGGGAACAGGAGTATCCATCGGTTTAGATGCTTTTGCCGGTTCTGACTCATTGGCATTTGGTGCAGGTGCAACCGCGAATACAAATGATAAGGGTAATAATACCACTGCTCCTAGTACCGCGATTGGTAATGGTGCTTATTCAGCAGGCGAATATGCATTAGCCGTAGGTGCTTATTCTAAAGCGGCAGCGAACAGTTCAATTGCACAGGGGGTGCTGGCTGCAACTTCAAAAGCGGGATCGATAGCTATTGGTCGTCAGTCCGGTGCGAGCACAACTCAGGGAACAAGAACTTTAAGTAACGGCATACAAATTCCAACAGTTATTGTTAATCAATCGGAAGGACATGGCTCTGTTTCTCTGGGGACCCGTAGTCATGCTTATGGCGATTTAGGTGTTGCTATCGGTCAGTCTGCTTCAGTCAGCAATACTTCTGCACTATCGGTAGCGTTAGGAGCTAAATCGGTGGCAGGAGCATTTAATAATGAACAGTCTTCCACCAATGTAACCTTTTTAAATGCTTCCGGGGTAAATCAAACTAAAGAATATGCCGGGACTTATAAAGCGGTAACCATACCAACTACCGATTCCGATAAATTAATGACAGCAAGCCAAGCGAATGGTACCAGCGTATTGGCTATCGGTACCAAAGGTTCTGAACGCCAGATTCAATATGTAGCGGCAGGTCGCGTTACTGAAAATTCTACCGATGCAATCAACGGTTCTCAGCTATACCATGTATTAAAGAACGTGGGCTTTAATGTACATAACTCAAGTGATAGTTCTGTCGCTCGTATTAATAATGATTCCCATATCCAATTTAAAGACGGTAATTTAACCGAAGTGGTGGCTGCTGCAAAAAACGATGGCGTTAATGCAACGGTAACCGTCAATGTTAAACAAGGCAGTTTTGATACTACTAATAATGGTACTGTCGCCGCCAACACTACACAAACCGGTGTGGCGACCGTTGCTGATGTGGCGAAAGCGGTGCAGGATGCGGGTTGGTATGCGACTTCGAATAAAACAGGAACAGGGACTAATACCGGTTCAAGTAAAGAATTGGTTAATCCGGGCGAAACTGTAACCTTTATTGCCGGAGATAATATTAATATCACGCAAAGTGGCAGCAATTTCACTATCTCTTCAACGGCAACGAGCGGAAATGCCACCGGCGTGCATTATTATAGTGTGAAGGATGATGGCACACATAAAGATAACTACAATAACGATGGTGCCACAGCCAATAATGCCTTAGCTTGCCGGTGTTGCCGCTAAAGCCAGCGCTGAAAATGCAACGGCTATTGGGGTTAACTCAACTGCATCTGGTAAAGGTAGTGTTTCCATTGGTAATCAGTCTACAGCAACCGCGCTAAGAACAGTTGCAATTGGTGAATTGGCAAATGCCACAATGAATGATGATATTGCGGTTGGTTATAATGCAAAAACTAATGCGAACAACTCAGCTAATTCCGGCAGTAAAGGCGGCGCATTGGCATTTGGTATTCATACCAATGCCGATGGCGATAATGCAGTTGCGATTGGTAATCAAGCCAATGCGACGGGGAATTCTTCCATTGCGCTTGCCGGTAACAGCACCGGTACCGGTGCGGTAAATATCGGTTATCAAGGCGCAGCGACCGGAGATAGTGCAGTAAGCATGGGTTATTATGCTAAAGCTAGTGCGAATTATTCAACAGCGGTCGGTAGTCAAGCTAAAGCCGGCGGTATTCAATCGGCAGCGCTGGGTGCAAATGCCAATGCTTCGGCGAATTATTCCGCTGCATTGGGCGGCAATGCCAATGCCTCTGCAAATTATTCATCAGCTGTGGGTAGTAATTCAAATGCAAGTGGTGATTATTCTTTTGCCGGTGGCTATTCTTCCAATGCGAGTAGTGAAAGTGCAATTGCACTTGGTAATCAGGCAAATGCAAGCGGGGAAAGCGCCATTGCGCAAGGTTATAACGCCAGTGCGAGCAGCGAAAGTAGTATTGCTATTGGTACGGAGACGAAGGCTTCGGGAACACAGTCTATTGCTATTGGTAGCAGCAATAATGTATCTGGTAGTAATTCCAGTGCAATGGGTAACAACAATACTATCGCTTCAGCGGCGCAAAATACTAGCGTGTTGGGTAACAATGTCAATGCAACGACTGCCGATTCGGTTATTTTAGGTAATGCTTCCCAAGGCGATGCTTCCGTGGTCGCTTGTACTACCGCAACAGTAAATAATATTACTTATACTGGATTTGCCGGCACCAGCGTGGATTCCGGCGAATATGTCAGTGTCGGCGCGAAAGACGATGAACGTAAAATCATCAATGTCGCGGCAGGTAATATCACAGCAGATTCTACTGAAGCCATTAACGGTTCACAGCTGTATATTGTTGCGAATAATTTGACGGATTATGTGAATAATGTGTCTTGGAAACTGGGCGATAATAGCGGTACTAAAGTTGATGATGTAAAAGCTGGGGATCAGGTGAACTTTGTTAACGGTACTAATACTGTATCAAATGTGATTAATAACGGCACAGTATCCAATGTGTCTTATAGCGTGAAGGTGGATAATTCTACCATTAAAACTGGTGCTGACGGCAACATTACTGCAAATACAACTAATTTAACGGTGAATGGCAACGGCACTGTAAACGTTGGTGGTGACGGCTCAAATCTGGTAAATGCCACTACCGTTACCAATGCGATTAACAATGCTTCATTTGTAGCGACAATCGGCACCAATACGACTACTTTTGCTAATCAGGATGGTAAATCCAACTATACCGTGAAAGCCGGCGAAACCCTGATATTCCAAGCAGGTAAAAACCTGAAAGTGAAACAGGAAAACGGTACGTTTACTTATGCAACAGAAGATAATGTGAGTTTTGATAACGTTACTGTCGGCAATGTGACGATTGATAAGGACAATGGTATCAATGCAGGTAATATGACTATTACCAATGTATCCAACGGCACCAATGCAACGGATGCGGTAAATCTGAGTCAGTTAAATGCGACCAAAACTGAAGTGACTTCAAATAATAAGACCGTTAATGTGACCAGTTCGACCGGTGATAAAGGTCAGACAATTTATAATGTTGAAGTACTGACGGATGGAACAACCATTAATAGCAATAGCACAACCGGCAAACTGGAAGTGGTAACCGGTAATACTACAACCAATAGCAACGGTACTGCCACAGTAGCGAATGGCAGCAACTCAAGCAGTGTGGCAACAGTTGGTGATATTGTTAACACTATTAACAATGTGTCTTGGAATATTACTTCCGGTACTAACGGTACAGGTACTCAAACAGGTACTCAATCTGAGGAACAGGTTAAAGCCGGTGAAATGGTTACCTTGTTAGCCGGAGATAATATGGTGATCAAGCAAGACGGACAGAATTTCACTTACTCTGTCAGTGCGACGCCGACATTTACCAACGTGACCGTTAACGACACCTTAACCGTTGGACCGGTAAGTATTAACTCAACTGGTATCAATGCGGGCAATACGACGATCACTAATGTATCCAACGGCACCAATGCAACGGATGCGGTAAATTTGAGTCAGTTAAATGCAACCAAAACCGAAGTGACTTCAAATAATAATACTGTCAATGTTACCAGTTCGATCGGTGATAAGGGGCAGACAATTTATAATGTTGAAGTGCTGACGGATGGAACAACCATTAATAGCAACAGCACAACCGGCAAACTGGAAGTGGTCACCGGTAATACCACAACCAATAGTAACGGTACTGCTGCGGTAGCGAATGGCAGCAACTCAAGTAGCGTGGCAACAGTCGGTGATATTGTTAACACTATTAACAATGTGTCTTGGAAGCTGGGCGATAACAGCGGCACTAAAGTCGATGATGTAAAAGCCGGTGATCAGATTAATTTTGTTAACGGCACCAATACCGTGGCGAATGTGACTGTTACCAAAAACGGCACAGTCTCCAATGTGTCTTACAGCGTTAATGTGGATAATTCCACCATTAAAACTGACGGTGATAAAATTGTTGCTAATACCACGAATTTGACGGTAAACGATAACGGCACTGTAGCAGTTGATACTAACGGAAACGGTTCAAATCTGGTGAATGCCACTACCGTTACCAATGCGATTAACAACGCTTCCTTTGTAGCGACAATTGGCAGTGATAGCACTGATTTTGAAGATCAAAAAGGCAAGTCTGAATATAAAGTGAAAGCTGGCGAAACCCTGAAATTCCAAGCAGGTAAAAACCTGAAAGTGAAACAGGAAAACGGTACCTTTACTTATGCCACAAAAGATGATGTGAGCTTTAACAGTGTGAAAGTGGGCAATGTAACAATTAACTCCACTACCGGTATTGATGCGGGTAACACTACAATTACTAACGTGACGGCAGGTACCAATGCAACAGATGCGGTGAATGTCAGCCAGTTAAATTCTTCGGTGGCAGCATCGAAAGAAGAGGTGACTTCAAATAACAAGTCCATTAAAGTTAATGTTACCCAAAATGCAAATGGTTCAAATGTTTTTGATTTAGCGGTTAATACCGACGGTAAAACAATTAATACCAATAGTTCTACCGGTGCATTGGAAGTTGTGAGCGGTAATACCACCACCAATAGTAACGGCACAGCGAAAGTGACGGACGGTAGCAATATTACGGACGTAGCGACAATCGGCGATATTGTTAACACCATTAACAATGTGTCTTGGAATGCCATTGCGGGTAAAGTTGATGGTACTAACGGCGAGGTTGAAGGCAATGCCACTGCCAAAGTGAAAGCCGGTGAAACCGTGACTTACAACGCAGGTAAAAATATCAAGATTGCACAAAACGGTACGACATTTAATCTTTCTACCACTGATGACGTAAACTTTAACAGCGTTAAAGTCGGTAATGTCACCATTAATTCTACCGGCATTGATGCAGGTAATACCCAAATTACCAACGTAACAGCGGGTACCAATGGCACAGATGCGGTGAATCTGGATCAGTTAAATAAATCCGTGGCGGCGTCGAAAGAAGAAGTGACCTCAAAAGATAAATCCGTGACAGTCAATGTGTCACAAAACACCACAACTGGTGCGAATATTTATGATTTAGCGGTCAACACCGACGGTACAACCATTAACACCAACAGCACCACTGGCAAATTGGAAGTAATCACCGGCGGTTCACAAGTCAATGCCAATGGTACGGCAGCGGCGAAAAGCGGTGATGAAAATAAAGTGGCGACTGTGGGCGATATCGTCAATACGGTAAATAATGTGTCTTGGAATCTGACGACCTCAAAATCTGATGGTAATGTGACAGGTACAACGGAAGAACAGATTAAAGCCGGTGAAGTGGTGACGATTGACGCGGGTAAAAATATTAATGTGACCCAGTCTGCGAATAAGATTTCTATCGCGACGAATATGAATTCCACATTTGACAGCGTTAAAGTCGGCAATGTCACCATTAATTCTACCGGCATTGATGCAGGCGATACGCAAATCACTAATGTAAAAGCCGGCACCAACGGTACGGATGCGGTGAATTTAGATCAGTTGAATTCATCGGTTGCGGCGGCGAAGACCGAAGTAACCTCTAAAGATCAAACCGTAAACGTCACCAATTCTACCGGTGCCAACGGTCAGACTATTTACGATTTATCGGTGAAAACCGGCTCGTTTAATAACACCACCAACGGGTCTTTAGTGGCGGGTAATGACGGTTTCGCGACGGTTACCGATATTATCAATGCGGTAAATGGCGGTTATTGGAAAGTCGGTAATAACGCCGGCAGTGAAACCGCACAGATTAAATTCGGCGATCAGGTGAACTTTGTCAACGGTGTTGGTACGAAATCCAATGTCAGCGGTGCAAATGTGAGCTTTGATGTGAATTTAGTTTCCGGCGATAAATCTGTCAGCATCACTAATAATACCGATGGTTCTGTGAACTTGAGCGTGAATACCACCAATGTGAAAAACGCCTTGGCCGGTAATGTCACCACAAATCCGAACGGTACGGTGAAAGTAGCGGACAACACTGACGGCTCCAACTTTGTTAATGCAACCAATGTGGTTAATGCGATTAACAATTCCGGTTGGATCACCAACTCAACCACGGCGACTGGCGGTGCAAACGAAACCGTGATTAATCCGGGTAAAGCGGTGAATTTTGAAGCGGGTGATAATATGCAAGTCAGCCAAAGCGTTGATGCCAACGGCAATGTGACTTATACCTATGCGACAAAAGAAAACGTCACCTTTAAGAATTTAAATGTGACTGGCGATACCAAAGTGAATAACTTTAGCGTCGCGGCTAACTCGACTGTGGATATGGGCGGCAACCAAATCACCAATGTATCTGCCGGCACGAATGGCACCGATGCGGTGAATGTGGATCAGCTGAAAGAAAACATTACCAATATTAACAATAATATCGCCAATGCGACGGAATCGGTGAAATGGAAACTGACCGGCAATAATGACGATGCCAACGCGACCACCGTCGGCAATCAAACTGTCAGCTTTAATAACGGCACAGGTACTGTTGCGGTAGTGAACGGTACGAACGTAACTTATAACGTAGATACCGGCAATATCACCACCAATTCCACCACCGGCGTGGCATCCGGCGATATTACGCCGACTAAGATTGCCACCACCGGCGATGTAATCAACGCGATTAACAACAGCGGCTGGCGAACAACCAATACCGATGGTAGCACTTCGCTGATTAATCCGGGCGACAGCGTGAATTATGTGAACGGTAACGGCACTGCGGCAAACGTGACCACCAAAGACGGCGTAACAACGGTTTCTTATGACGTTAAAACGACCAATCTGACCGTTAACGACAACGGCACAGTGGCGGCACCGACCGACGGTTCAAGCGTAGTGAATGCGACGACAGTTGCCAATACGGTAAACAATGTCAGCTGGAATCTGCATTCGACCAAAGTTGAAGGCAGCAGCGGTAAAGTGACCGACAGCAGCGATACTAAGGCATCGAAAGTCAAAGCCGGTAATACGGTGAATATTAATGCCGGTAACAATATCGAGATCACTCGCAAAGGCAAGGATGTGGCGATTGCTACCTCCATGAACCCGACATTTGATACGGTTAAAATCGGCAGCGGCGATAATGCAACAACGATCTCATCTGACAAGAGCGGTATCAGTATTGCCGGTAATAACGGTGAAGCGCGCCAAATCCATAACGTGAAAGGCGGCACGGCAGACACCGACGCGGTGAACGTCAGCCAGCTGAAACAAAGCATGGGCGATGTGTATAACCGGATCAACCGTAACAATAAAGATCTGCGCGCAGGTATCGCCGGTGCCAACGCCGCAGCAGGTTTACCGCAGGTCTATATTCCGGGTAAATCCATGGTAGCGGCGTCGGCAGGTACCTTCAAAGGTCAAAGCGCCGTAGCGGTGGGCTATTCTCGCGCCAGCGATAACGGCAAAGTTATCCTGAAACTACAGGGTAATGCCAATACGCAAGGCGACGTGGGCGGTTCCGTCGGCGTGGGTTATCAATGGTAATCCTAATCTAGCCTGATAAAGTGCGGTTAAAATTCTCTGTGTTTTTTAACCGCACTTTTTTTATCGGTTAGGTTTTCTGAATCTCCTTGAGCTTTTTGAATCTCCTTGAACTTTTTGAATCTCCCCTAGCCCCTCTTTAGGAAAGAGGGGGAATAAGAATGAAGGGGAAATGAGAAAAATGAGAGGGATGGGAATGAGGATGTTTGATTTAGCGATTTTTTCAATAATTGCAGTATGCTTGGTTATCGGTTAAAACGATGCAATCAGTGTTTAAATATGTCTAATTCAGTCTGATAAAGTGCGGTTAAAATTCTCTGTGTTTTTTAACCGCACTTTTTTTATCGGTTAGGTTTTCTTGAATCTCCCTGAACTTTTTTGGAATCTCCCCTTCCCCCTCTTTAGGAAAGAGGAGGAATTGTTATGGGGAATCAAAAGCGAAATGGCGGGATAGCGTTAAACTATTTTTTCTTTCCAATAGCCTAGCCATTCTTTCAGTGCTTGCATATTGGCTGGCATGGCGCTTGCTTGCGGGATAAAGTGCATTAGGTTGAGCGGGTAATAATCCGGCGTGACGCCCTCGCCGACACTTGCCGGTAAGACCTCGAAGCCTTGTTTTTCAAACAGCAGTTTTGCGCGCTGCATATGCCATTGATTGGTCACCAAAATAATGCGGTGAATATTTTCTTTTGCCAGTATATCATGGGTAAAACGGGCGTTTTCCGCGGTGGTGTGCGATTGCTTTTCCTGCCATTGGGTCGGTGTTTGAAAGAAGGTTTGCAGTTCGTTCGCCATAATTTTGGCTTCTGAATTGCCGTTCGGGTTGCCGCCGCTGATTAGAATCGGTAACCGGGTTTGATGATATAAATAAGCGGCGTAGCGTAAGCGTTCCAACGGAATCGGCGGAACCGCAAGAGTGCCGAACAGTTCTTTGCTGTCGCGCAGCCCGCCGCCCAGTACCACAATAGCCTGCGCGGATTTGTAATCGTCAAGCGTCAGGTTATCTGCAATCAGCAGGCTGTTTTGCAGCTTTTGCGCGGTGTAGGGAATGCTGAAAATATATAAAATCAGGATACCGAACAGGCTACAGGCGTAACTGAATTTTTTATAGTCCAGGTAACCGAACAATACTGCCAGCAGCCATAAAAGTAAAACGTTAAACGGCGGAAGAACTAAGGCAGTAAGAAATTTTGTCAGTGCATACATAGGGTTATACCTTGTCGATAAAGAACTATCGGAATAGTCCGTTGTCAAACTAAAAGTTGTGAATATTAGGGCGCAAGCATAAAGCGCTTATAATATTTTGTAAAGATGCTTAAGCATACGAACGTTATGCTTTAAAATGCCCTCCTTTGGCACAAGCCTTCTATTAGAGAGTAAACGGGTTGAAAAATGAATGACGTATTAGTTTCCCTGAAGCAGGAATTGAAAAAAATTCTTGCCTTGATTATCGATAAAAACGATGTGCTGTATTTTGATTATCCGTTGCATTTGAATGTCGGTGATCTGCTGATTTATGCCGGCACCGAAACTTTTTTTAAAGATTATGCGGTTAATATTCGTCTGCGCCGTTGTTTGCAGAGTTTTAATCTTGCTGAAATAAAAAAATATGTGAACCCGAACACCACGTTATTATGCCATGGTGGCGGCAATTTCGGTGATTTGTACCCCTCGATTCAGCGCTTGCGTGAAGAGCTGGTCACGGCGTTTCCGCACAATCGGATTATTGTATTGCCGCAAACCGCGCATTTTGCCGACCAAAACGCGTTGGAGAAATCGGCGGCGATTTTTTCTGCCCATCAGGACTGTTATTTGTTCGCGCGTGATACGGCAACATTTGAGCTTATGCGGCAGAAATTTTCCGATAAGGTCTTTTTATCGCCGGATATGGCGCATCAGCTGTACGGCGTATTAAGCCCGAAAGAAAAAAGTGCGGTGCAAAATCCGGCAGAAAAACCGCTTTATTTTTTAAGAAAAGATATTGAAGCCAGCCAGCTGGAACAAGAGATTCGGGCAACATTGCCGCCGGATGCCGCGGTGAAAGACTGGGACGATATTTTAACCGAACAAGATGTCAACTATGAACTGCTGTGCGGTCGTCTGGCGCGGATTGCCAATAAGCTGCATTTGGCATTTCTGAAAAATAAGGTCAATACTCTGTGGTATCGGCATACGTGGGATGTGATCGAGCGGGCGAGAGCGGAATTTATCCGCTATGACAGCGTGATCACCAGCCGTCTGCACGGGCATATTTTTTCCTGTCTGTTGGAATTGCCGAATCAGGTGTGTGATAATTCTTACGGTAAAAATTCCGGTTATTACAATCAATGGACGAAAGATATTGATTTTGCAACACAATATGAACGGTAATCATCGCAATCTGCTCAGCTTGCTGTTGGTCACTATCGTTAGCACCGGGCTGACAATGGTGAGTTCCTTTTTGCTGGCGCGCCTCTTAACGGTGGACGAGCGCGGCGCATTTCAATTGTTCGTGACTGCGGTCACCTATGTGGTCACGGTGGGCGCCGGCGGTGTGGGGTTTGCTTTGGCGCTGTGCATGCGCCATAAACAATACGAGCGCTGGCGCTATTATTTCGTCAGCTTTCTGATTATCGCCGGACTGGTCGCTATTATCGCCCTGTGCCTGTTTAATATTACGAATTTGAATGCGCTGTTTGTATTTAATGTGGTGCTCACCGCAGTATTAACCATTACGCTGGAAAATAGCAAAATCGACGCCAATCTGGGCATTTATCGCCTGCTGTCGTTGCAACAGCCGATTTTGGCCGTGTTACTGTACGGCACATATTATGTGCTGTTCGGCGAGCAACATATCGCCGTGGCGGTTTATTTGCTGACTGGGCTGACTGCCGTGCAGGCCTTGTGCTGTATATATTATCTGGCAAAAATTGAAGCGAAATTCAAACGCGAAAATGAGATTACCGATATTGATATCGGCTTTTTTAGTAAAAACTGGATCAAGCAGAATTTATTACAGACGTTCGGCGCCACGACGGTGAATTTGGATAAATTTTTGATTGTTTCTTTAATGGGAAATTACACGTTGGGGCTTTATACGGTATGTATCGCCTTTGACGCGTTGCTGACCAAGTTTATCAATATGCTGGCGGATTATTATTATTCCGGGTTGCTGAATAACTTCAACCGAATTAAACCGGTGCTATTGCTGATTGCCGCCATGAGCATCGGTGCAGTGGCGCTGGTGCCGTTTTTAGCTGAACCGGTGGTGACCTTCTTTTTCGGCGCGCGCTATGCGCCGGCGGCACCGGCATTACTGTTGTTTATTATCAATTCGATTTTAGCGGGATTATCATGGGTGTTGTCGCAGAATATGTTGATTCTGGGCAAACAGGTACTGCTGTTTACCCGCCAGCTGGTGTCGATTGCGGTGCTGGTTAGCCTGTTTTTCTGGTTTAAGGAGCAGGGGCTGTATGGCGTAGGTTATGCGCTAATCGGCGCGAGTCTAACCCGTCTGCTGATTTCTGTATTGTATTATTATAAATTTCCGGTCAGGCAGTCGCCGTAATTGCATTGCCGAGACAAAAAAGTGGTTTAGCTTGTTGCAAAGCAAGTGGCAAGTAGGAATATACATGAAAAAATATCTGATTTCTCTGGATAAAGACAGTCATCGTCGCGAGCTGTTTTTCGCGCAGCCCGATACGCAGGATTTCCATGTGTTCAGTGCAATTAACACGATGGCGGAAACGGACGAAAAATTGACCGCACTTTTTGATGCGGATAGATTCGCCCAGCGTTACGGCAGAGCGGTGACAAAGGGCGAAATTGGCTGCACCCTAAGTCATCTGGCGGTGTATCGACTGATTGAGCAAGACAACACGATTGCAGAAAACGAATATTGTCTGATCTGTGAGGACGATGCTTTGTTTGCGCCGGATTTTCAGCCGAATCTGGATTGCATTTTGCGCCAGCGGCTTGGCACCGAGATTATTTTGATCGGACAGTCTAAAATTCCCGCTTTCCATCACTGGGAGCTGGAAATCAATTACCCGACCACCTTTGCCTGTTTGTGCAAGCCGCTTGCCGGCAGTCAGCGGCGTTATGCTTATCCTTACCGTAATTATTTTGCCGGCACGGTCGCTTACTTGATTAAAAAATCGGCGTTGAAAGCTTTTCTGGCGCCGCAATACGCGCGCCCATTCTGGCTGGCGGACGATTATATTCTGTTCGGTGATGCCTTTAAGCTGGCGGTGGGCGTGATTCGTCCGCTGCTGGTCATCGAAAATCCAGCGCTTACCAGCAATCTGGAAACGTTGCGCGGTTCATTACAGCATAATATATGGCAGAAACTCATCAAATATCCGGCAAAAAAAGTGTTGGCGGTTAAACGAAATTTAGGAAAATAACGCATGTCCGCACTGTTCAATTTGTTTTATTTGTATGACCCATGGCTGTTTCATGTTTTCCGTATGGCGTTTTTTTGTGGTGCGGCGGCATGGCTTTATTTGGCGTATCGCTGGTATCGCAACCGACTGCCGCACGGTATTGTTGTTCCGCTGGACAGTTTCGCTGTAATTATCGCGCTGCTGCTATTCAATTTTGTTCCATTGCTGGTACATGGCACACAGGATTTTTCTGTGCTTATGCAATATAGCAAAACCTTGATTTTATTCGTTTTTGCTGTAGGTATTTATAATCTGTTTTATATAGGTGCGGGCGCTCAGGCAAGCATGCTGCGCGATTTGAAAATCGGTATCGGTGTGCAGGCGTCGATTGGTTTTCTTGCCTTGGCGGGGCTGCCGTTTGTCATTGAGCTTGCATTGTCCGTCCATGTGCCGTTGCCGCGATTTTACGGTTCGGAGCAGGAATACCGTCTGTACAATATTACGTCGGCGGCATTTTTCCAGTTGAGCGCTTTTTATTTGATGTTGTTGCATTTTCTGCTGGCGTACAATCAACGGCACAATACTATCAGTGCAGTGTTTTTATTTCTGCTGTTATGTATCGGGCTGATTTCCGGCCGCACTTTTTTGCTACTCTCGGTGGTTAGTATCGCTTTGTATTTTAAGTGGCGCTATATTCCAGCGTTGTTGCTGTTTGCCGGGCTGTGTGTATTTTTGGCGCTGAATTATGCCGACAATCGCTATGTGGCGCATGCGTTGGAACCGTTGATCAATATATTAAATCACCGCGGTTTAACCAGTTCCTCCACCGATACGCTGATGCAAAAACATTTATTTATACCGCAATGGCGCCAGCTGCTGTTCGGTGACGGCTATTATGTGACGCCGCAAGGCAAATATTACGGCGGCACCGACAGCGGCTTTTTACGGCAGGCACTGTACGGCGGTGTGCTGAATGTGCTGGTATGTTTTCTGTTTACCGCGTATTTTGTGCATAGAATCGCGCTGAATTGGTTTGACGGCAGTCGGCTGTTTACCCTGTCCACCTTGTTGATACTGTCGGTGCTGAATATTAAAGCGGATACGTATGCCTTTCCGGGCATTATGCTGATGCTGCTGATGTTATTGTCTTTATTCGGCAAACAGGGCAAATACCGCGTGTTGTTTAAGAATGAGGAAAACCGCTGATGTTTAGTATTATTGTGCCGTCTTATAACCGCAATACCGAAATTCCCGCGCTACTGGACAGTTTGCAGCGGCAAACCCGCTATAATTTTGAAGTCATTATTGTTGACGATTGTTCGACGCAGGCGGTTGAGTTGACCGCATCCTATCCGTTTTCGGTCAATATTATTCGCAATGCCGTCAACCAAGGGGCGGCGCGCAGTCGCAATATCGGTGTGCAGCAGGCAAAATACGACTGGCTGCTGTTTTTAGACGATGATGATCGTTTTGCTGATAACAAATGCGAGGTGCTGGCACAAGCGATTGCTGCGCAGCCAGCGGTCAATTTTGTGTATCATCCGGCAGAATGTCTGATGGTGAATGAACGGTTTACCTATTTTACTCATCCTTATCAGGATGTGCGCGAGCTCACGCTGGATAATATTCTGCGCGCCAATAAGATCGGCGGTATGCCGATGCTGGGGCTGACGAAGGCGTTGTTTATGAAAGTCGGCGGATTATCGACGGATTTATTATCGCTGGAAGATTATGAGTTTGTACTGAAACTGGTTTGTGATGACAGTTTCACGCCGCTGTATGTGGATTTGCCGCTGAGTCGCTGCACTTTTCATACCCGCCGTTCCAGCGTGTCGACCAATACGACGAATACTGAACACGCCATTGCGGTGATTGCCGAAAAATATGTGACGACACCAACGCAGCGTAAAAACTTTGCTCTGAATGCGCAATATATGCTGGCGTACCCGAATATGATGAATTTATCGCGTCGCGCGGCGAAATATTATTTTGCCATGTTCAAACTAAACCGCAGTATCACATTACTGGCGGCGGCACTCATCATATTGATTTCGCCGAAGCTGGCGATTAATTTGAAAAGGTTTATCTAATGAAATTTTCCGTATTAATGTCTTTATATATTAAAGAAAATCCGCAATATTTGAGCGAATGTCTTGAAAGTTTGAAAACACAAACTCTGCCGGCGGATGAAATTGTTTTGGTGTTTGACGGCGCACTCACACCGGCGCTGGAAAGTGCGGTGCAACATTATCAAGAATTATTACCGCTGAAAATCGTCAGACTGGCGCAAAACCGCGGTTTGGGCAAGGCGTTAAATGAGGGATTGCAACATTGTGTCAACGAATGGGTATTGCGTATGGATACCGATGATATTTGCCAACCGCAACGTTTCGAAAAACAGGCGGCTTTTATCCGCCAACATCCCGACAGTGTGATTGTGGGCGGTCAGATTGCCGAGTTTGGAACGGATATGCAAGATATTGTCAGTTATCGCCGAGTACCGACGGATGCTGCGGATATTGTGGCGTTTACCCGCCGGCGCTGTCCGTTCAACCACATGACGGTGGCGTATAAAAAATCTGCGGTATTGGCGGCGGGCGGTTATCAGGATTTGCAGGAAGATTATTATTTATGGATCAATTTGGTGGCGAAATACCCGCAGCAAGTCGCTAATCTGGCAGATATTCTGGTATATGCGCGGGTCGGCAACGGTATGGTCGGACGCCGCCGCGGGCTGGCACAGGCAAAGTGCGAGTGGAATTTATTTAAGCTGAAACGTCGCTTGAACATGCAGGGAATTGTAGCGGGGCTGAGCGTGTTTGCCTTACGTGTTATTCCACGCTTATTACCGTTATGGCTGTTGCAAGTGGTGTATCGCTTTTTACGCAAATAATTTTTTAGGCTTGTTATGCGGCTGTTATGGCGGCATGATGATTAAATTGATAAGGAAAGCAGAATGTTTAAACGGCAAATTAAATTTTCATTATGCGCGACAGTGCTGATATTGGCAGGTTGCGCGGGCAGTGCGCATAATGCACGGGTAATGCCGATTGACGGTGCCACCGCCTACGATAAACCGCGGACATTACAGTATTTTGATGATTATGTGCAGTTTTTAAAAGCAAAAGCCGCAGGGCAGGGCGTGTCGGTTACGGTGCTGAATGAACAGAATAATATTCGTTATATTCAAAAGGCGGTGGATCTGGACCAACAACAGGCGGGCAGAATTAAGCGCCGGGATCCGAATTTGCCGCCGCTGTCCAATCCGAACGGGGTAACCAATTATCTGAATCGGGTATTGACCGCCAACAAAGTGGATGTTGCCGAAGAACGCTACTGGGAACAGTTGCCGCAGCTGGAAAATGCCAGCCGGCGTTTTGGCGTACAAAAGGCTTATCTGTTGGCATTGTGGGGCATGGAAAGTAGCTTCGGCTATTATCAGGGCAATTATGATGTGTTGTCGGTGCTGGCAACGCTTGCCTTTGACGGTCGGCGCGAGGCGTTATTCAGCCGGGAATTTATCGCTGCGATGAAAATGCTAGAGCGCGATCATATCCGGCGTGAGAAAATGCTCGGTTCTTGGGCGGGCGCAATGGGACAGACGCAGTTTATGCCGAGTTCTTATTTAAGCTATGCGGCGGACGGCAATAATGACGGCGAAAAAGACATTTGGCGCAATCATTATGATGTTTTTGCTTCTATCGCCAATTATCTGCATACTGTCGGCTGGAACGATCAATTACCTTGGGGCGTGGAAGTGACGCTGACGCAATATGTGGATCTCAATCTGTCCGGCACGGAACCAGGCAAAGCCCGTTCATGGCAGGATTGGCAGGCGCTTGGCATTATGCTGAAATCGCCGACAATGCAAGAACAGGAAAAACTGACCGCACTTTCTTCAGCGCCATTGTGGCTGGTTCGACCGGATCGCGATGTGGGGCGGGCTTTCTTAGTATCGAATAATTTCCGTACTATTCTGGATTGGAATAAATCGAATTATTTTGCCGTCAGTATCGGTATGTTCGCCGATAGTATCAACCGACGGATCGGCAATTAATCCGCTACGGCATTGCGGCGGTAGGATAAACAATAAGCATAACGGCAAACACCGTTATGCTTATTTGATTACGGGTGCATAGATTATTTTTTCGCCGCCTTGGCTTGCGCGATCCAGTTATCGAATTCCGCCTGATGGGCTTTAATCCAGCCGTTTACATGGCGTTCAATATCTTTCGTTGAATTCTGTCCCTGACGCATTGCCATATTCTGCGCATTAATATCGCTGAGCGGCAGCCGCATTAAAGAAAATAGTTTCGCAGCGTCCGGATGCTGTTCGGCAAAGGCTCTATTGGCGATAATATTAATAGTATTCATGGTGAAACCATAGTCTTTGCCGTTTGCAAGTGCGGTATTATTTGGCGCTGTTTTGCCGGGTGCGGTTTCTTTCGGCACTTCAAGCCAGACGACATCTTTGCCGGGTAGCAACACGCCGCTAACCCAATAAGGCGTCCATGTGTAATACAGCACCGGGTCGCCGTTTTGATAACGGGCAATGGTGTTGGCGATCAATGCGGAATAGTTGCCTTGATCGTGTTCAATAGTGTTGCCCAGTTGATAAATATCGAAATGCTCATTAATGGCGCGTTCGCAGCCCCAACCTGGATTACAGCCGGTTAAGTTGGCTTTGCCATCGCCATCATGGTCGAACAATTTGGCGATTTTCGGGTCTTTGAGCTGCCCGATATTGGTAATACCGTATTTGTCCGCGGTTTTTTTATCGATTAAATAGCCGTGTACCGCATTATTGATATAAACACCTTGACGGTAAAACGCGTTGTCGCCACCAGCTTTTTCATATTTATCATCATGTAGCGGGCTCCAGTTGATCGCGAGAAAAGTGGCGTCACCGTTGGCAACCGAGGCATAGGCAACGTTATAGTCCACTTCTTTAGGGGCGTTCACCTGATAGCCCAACGCTTCCAGACCTTTGGAAACCAATACTGTTTGAAATGTTTCTTCTGCAATCGTGCTTTGAATCGGTTGAATAACGGTGTCGGTCGCTTGTGCAGAGGCTGCCGCGCAAACGGAAAAAAGAGTGAGTGCGGTGATTGTTGTTTTATGTAACATATTTTCTCCTTATATAATGATATTCGGTAAGCAATGCCGTCAGTTGAATTAATCGGTTGATGTGACGGTTGCGTTAGGATTTATCGCGTACGAACAGTCCGATAAGACCGCGTTGATACCAACGCTGGCGTTTTGCATTTTGCAGATTTTCACCGATTTTCTGAGTTAAACGATCGAGAATGATCGCCATTAATACGATCCCTAATCCGCCGGTCGCCGCTTGTCCCATATCAAGTCGCCCGATACCGCGCAACACCATTTGCCCCAAACCGCCGACGGCAATCATGGAAGCGATTACTACCATAGATAATGACAGCATTAAGGTTTGGTTAATCCCCGCCATAATTGACGGCATGGCTAACGGTAACTGCACTTTATACAGTAACTGTTTACGGTTTGCACCAAAGGCGTTGGCTGCTTCAATCAAGGATTCCGGTACTTGACGGATCCCCAAGATGGTCAAGCGGATAATCGGTGGTAGGGCGAAGATAATGGTGACGACTACGCCGGGTACGTTACCGATACCGAATAACATCACGATTGGCACTAAATATACAAATGCCGGGGTTGTCTGCATGGCGTCAAGAATCGGCTTGATTACGGCGGAAACCCGCTGTGAGCGCGCCATCCAAATTCCCATCGGCAGACCGATGAGTAAACAAAATGACACGGAGGTCAGCACTAACGCCAGCGTGACCATTAATTCATCCCATGCGCCGACCGCACCGATGATAAGCATGGATATTAATGTCAGCACCGCCAGGCGGAATGTAGAAATTTGCCATACGATCAAGGTCAGTAACAACAGCATGATTGTCGGCGGTAATGAATTAAATAACGATTGAAATAAGGTTAAAATAGAATCAATCGGTGCGCTGATCATCAGAAAGAATCCTCTTAAATGCGTAACCAGCCAATTGATTGCCGTTTCCACCCAATGACCGAAGGGGAGCAGGGTGTCATTAAAAGGGTGCAGCCAGTCGAATTGCGTTGTCTGCTCCGGCGCGCTCAGCCAGCCGGCGGCGTCCGTTTGCGACGCGGTTTGCGTCATACTGTCCCAAGCATCTGTATTTGCTGCGTTTTCCGTTGTCATTATTCAGTCCTTCTATCTAATGTTTGTAATACTTTCACTTTGGTGATCACACCGTAGTAACGTCCGTGTTGGTCAACAATCGGAAGCGGGCAGGGTGCCTGCGCGACGTCGCTGATAATATCGCCGATTAAACTGTCCGGCGTTAATGCCGTTATGTCAATGAAACTGTCCGCAAGCAATTGTTTGTTGCGTTTTGCTTGCTGTAGCGAGTCCACGGAAACCATGCCTTGATATACGCCGCGCCGATCCGACACGACGGCAAAATCGCGTTCGTGCTGTTCCAGCAATTTGAGTGCCACATGCGGTTTTTCATTGTCGGTTTTCTGTACGATATCCAATAAATGCCGTTTGCTAGCGATGTCTTTCACCGTTAGCACATTGGAGACATTAACGCCTTGAATAAACGAACGAATGTAATCATTTGCCGGATTTTGTAAAATCTCGTCCGGCTGACCGACCTGAATCACCTGACCGTTCTGCATAATTGCGATTCGGTTACCGATGCGCATCGCTTCGTCTAAATCATGGGAAATAAACACAATAGTGCGGTCCGAATTTTCTTGTAAACGCAACAACTCATCCTGCATTTCGGTGCGGATGAGTGGGTCAAGCGCCGAAAATGCCTCATCCATTAACAGGATCTCTGGATCATTGGCTAATGCTCGTGCCAGACCGACTCGCTGCTGCATACCGCCGGACAGTTCCGACGGATAAGAATCGGCGTAAGCCTCCAAACCAACTCGGCTTAACGCATCAAGCGCTTTTTGCTGGCGCGCTTTAAGCGAAATGCCCGACAATTCCAGACCAAAAGCGGTATTTTCCAGAATAGTCATGTGCGGCATTAACGCAAAAGACTGAAATACCATACTTATCCGTTTGCGGCGCACCGCTCTTAATTCGTGTTCCGACATTTCGGCAATATCGTCGTTATCAATAAAGACATGTCCTTTGGTCGGTTCGATCAAACGATTTAATAATCGGACTAAAGTGGATTTTCCCGAACCGGACAGCCCCATAATTACGAATATTTCACCGGACATAATTTCTAAAGAAACATTATTTACTGCGACAGTCGAACCTGTATTAGAAAAAACCTCTTCTTTTGATGAGCCTTTTTCTAATAATTTAAACGCAGCGTCTTCGTGCTCTCCGAAAATTTTATATAAATTTTTAACGGATAATTTAACTGACATTTAGATATTAATCTCCTAAAGTTAAAAATAAAAATATTTAAAAGTATTGAATGGCGCAAGTAAAATTACCTTAACAAAAAAATAACAGAAATGCAAATCGTCTTTAGGCTATATACCTAATTAATCATTGTTTATTGTGTAAAAACACTATGTTTATCAGTGTGTTATTTATTTTTTTTGTTTTGGGTGAAATATTGTTTCACGGAACGATGTTGTTAGGAAAATAAGCGTGTCGATTTATTTGGTTGTGTGAGGATATATTTTTATTGAATGTAAATGTTTTTAATGAGTTTTGTTTTGGTTTTCTTGGTGTTTATTTGCAAGATTAATTAAGTTTTTAATTTTTATTTTAAGTTTGATTTTTTGGTGGCGGTAATATATTTATTTTAGTAAGAGAAAATAAATAAAATATTATTTTAAACTAAAGATAAATAAGGGGCGTTTTACGCCCCGGAGTGTATTTGTGATTGGATTAACGTTCAACTTTTATCAGCCGAGCAAAACCCTGTGCCGGATCGGTATCATAAGCGGCTATGGCATCTTCAAGAGTTAATCCCAGTGCGCTAGCAACGCCTTTGCCGTAAGCGGGATCGCAGGCATAACAGTTGCGGATATGCCGGTATTTGATAAAGTCATAAGCATCAGCCATTGCCGCTGCAGTATTCTCAAACAAAGCCTGTTGCTGTGCCGCAGTCATTAAACGGAATAATGCGCGCGGTTGGGCGAAGTAATCATCGTTGGTGTTGGCATATTCCCAGTGCGCCGCATCACCGTTGATTTTTAACGGCGGTTCAGCATAGTGTTTCTGCTCCTGCCATTTGGCGAAGCTATTCGGCTCATAGTGCGGACCGCCGCCATAATTGCCGTCAACCCGACCCGCGCCGTCGCGCAGATTACTGTGTACCGGGCAGCGCGGCGCATTGACCGGAATCTGGTTGAAATTTACCCCCAAACGATAACGTTGCGCATCTGCATAGTTGAATAAACGCGCCTGTAGCATTTTGTCCGGCGAAACGCTGATACCGGGCACCAAATTGCTTGGAGCAAAAGCGGATTGTTCCACTTCGGCGAAAAAGTTTTCCGGATTTCGGTTAAGCTCAAATTCTCCCACTTCAATTAACGGATAATCTTTTTTCGGCCATACTTTAGTTAAATCAAAAGGATGATAAGGCACTTTTTCGGCATCGGCTTCCGGCATTACCTGAATAAACAGCGTCCATTTCGGGAAGTCGCCGCGCTCAATGGCCTGATATAAATCGTTCTGGCTGCTTTCCCGATCTTTGGCAATAAGTTCCGCCGCCTGTGCATTGGTCAGATTTTTAATGCCTTGCTGAGTACGGAAATGGAATTTGACCCAGAAACGTTGGTTGTCGGCGTTAATCAAACTATAGGTATGCGAACCGAAACCATGCATGTGGCGATAGCCGTCAGGAATGCCGCGGTCGCTCATGACGATCGTTACCTGATGTAGCGCTTCCCTCTCGTGTCAAGCGACTGACACAAAATACATTGTCTATTTTTAGACAGCAAAAAGAGAGTGATTTCTCACTCCCTCTTGCGTCTATTTCCATATGATTTTTTGAACTATACTACCTTCACAGATAACTGACTCAACATACTTTTCCATAAGTTCTCGTGTAAGTTCATTATCTGTTACTACTTCTGTTTCATTAGAAGATAGTTTTATCTTTTCTTCTAACTTACTAATTTCATTATCTATCTGATTTTTACTTTCTACAAACTTAACTTTCGTCATTTTTCCAAGTTTATATTTTTCGAAATCAGACATCTTCTTTGCTTGAAGCTTTTCTATCTTCTTCTCTATATCTTTAATACTTATTTTTTCTTTGGGTTTTACTTCTACTTCACAATATTTCTCTTTAATAAGTGCAAGCACCTGTTCCTCCAACTTATCTACTCTCGAGTTTTTATGTTCTACATTATTACACTTGCAAATCCTACAATGAAAATACTTGTGTATTCTCACACTTCCATCTGGTCGCTTAAACTTTGATTGAGTAAGTCCAAGAATATGGTTACAAGTAGGACATCTTGCAAATCCTTGCAATGGCGATTTTGTCCTCCAAGGGTAATCAGTATTCTTTCCTTTTAAGAAACTATTCTTTTCTTTAATTTCTTGAACCTTATCAAACTCTTCTCTTGAGATAATAGCTTCATGATGGTCATAAACTCTACCCCATTCTTCTTTAGGATTAAATTTAAAACTACCAGGAGTCAATACCGACTTTTCTTGCATATTGAAGACATAAGTACCTGTGTAATTTTCATTGGATAAAATATCTACCACTGTACCATTTGTCCATGTTGGTGCATCTCTTGTATCTGATGACACTATGTTATATTCATAATCCATATTGGTAAGCTCTTTTTTACGCTCATTTGGTGTTGGTATATTCTCTTCATTCATAACTGCTGCAATCTTTCTTGATGCAAGTCCTGTAAGTGCTAAGTCATATACCTTCCTCACAATCCAAGCTGTCTTATCATCAATGATAATATTGTGCTTATCATCTAGATCTTTCATATAACCAAATGGTGGACTCCATGCAAGAAACTTTCCTTGCTTCTTAAGTTCAGTAGTAACTGTCTTTACTTTCTGCGAAATATCTTTTGTATAGAAGTCATATAACAAACCTTTAAACTGAATATCCAGGTCGGTTCCATTTCCTTTTTCCTTAGCACTATCATAACCATCATTAATCGCAATAAACCTAATACCAAGAAAAGGAAAAATATTCTCCAGATAATCACCAAGCGAAATGTAATCTCTCATAAACCTTGATAAGTCTTTTACAATGATTGCATTGATTTTTCCATTCTTAACTTCTTCAAGCATTCTTTGAAAAGATGGTCTTTTCTCATTTGTTCCTGTATATCCGTCATCAATGTATTCTTCTCTTTGGAAGCTTTTAAATTCATCATTTTTATCAAGAAAATCATTCAGGAAATACCTTTGGTTAATGATACTTTCGCTCTCATCTTTCTTCATCTGATCTTCTACAGATAATCTGATATAAAGTGCAATTTTACTCATCTTTCACATCTCCCATCAAACCATCCATATTAAATTTAAAGATTATTTCAAAGTTATGATTGCCATAGACAATTATCTTTTCCACTAAGCTACGAATTAAATCAGCTGGTAATTTTTTAACCTTTTTTGCCGAAAATACATCTTTAATCCACTTAATAGATGTTTTCTTATCCCTTTCAAAGTCTTTTACAACCTTTTCAATAGCAATAACTTCATTATTGATTGTTGCAATATGGCTAAGAGCAATCTCTCTTTTAAGGCTATATTCTTCTCTATCAATCTTACCTAAGCTATATTCTTCATAAGCTTTTTGAATTAATAGCTCTTCCTTTTGAGTCTTTGTTTTAAGCTTTAAAATACCTTCGTTTAGTTTATCTATGCTTTCAGAAAATCTTTTAGAAACTCTTTCTATTAGCTTTGCCTTACTTGTAGCCTTAATAATAAACTCTGCTACCTTTTCAGACATTGCTTTATCAAGTTCTCTTTCCATAATAAATATTCTTACTTCATTATCTATCTTGCCTGTACAAGTATCATTTTGAAATGAGTAATAAAGCCTATCATGGTTTATTCCATAAATTCTGGTTCTTCGGTAAAGCTCCTTACCTGTTGCATTATTGAAAATCAATCCCTTATATCTATTCTCATAATCTCTCTCAAAGTTATGCATTTCGGCACCAAAAGCATTATTCTTTAACCTCTCTGCTCGTCCTTGCAGCACTTTTTCAAAGTCCTCTTTTGAGATAATAGGTTCATGAGCATTTTCATATATAATATGCTGACTTTCATCCACATACTGTTGCTTTATTCCTTTTGCAAGATTTTGTTGCTTAACACCTTGTACTAAAGTGCCTGTATAAGCTCTGTTAGTAAGCATTTTAGAAATAGTAGCTTTATTCCACTGTGGATCACCATCTTGTCTATAAATTCTACCTGTTTTGTAATAGACCATTCCTGTCGCATAGCCCTTAGTATTAAAGTGCTTTGCAACCTCATATTGGCTTTTCCCCTCAAGTGTCAATCGGAACATTTCTTCAACAATGAATCTAACATTCTCATCAACTTCTAACTTTTGTCCCTCTTTTAATTTCACTACCTTATATCCATAAGGTGGAACAGAACCAATAAAATATCCATTCCTTGCCCTATTGTGCTTACTTGTCTTTATCTTTACCGAAATGTCTTTAGCATACATATCGTTGACGATATTCTTAAGAGTTACTTCAAATGATTTCTTAGAATCTAAATCCTTAACAGTATCAACTTTATCATTAACAGAAATAAACCTTACTCCCAAGAATGGAAATACCTTGTCTATGAGTCTTCCCATCTCAAGATATTCTCTTCCAAGTCTTGATAGGTCTCTTATAATAATACAATTAATTCTTCTTTCACGAATATCTTGCATCATCTCTTGAAACTGTGGTCTTTCAAAATTTGTTCCACTATATTCATAGTCTGTGTAAATATTTACGACTTTGATATTTTCCTTTAGAGCATACTCTTTACAACAAAGCACCTGGGTTTCGATAGACGATGATTTCTCACGCCACTCTTCTTTTCTTTCACTGGATAATCTTGTATATATTCCAGCTTTATAAAATATTTTTTGTGCTTGTTCTTCGTTTTTTCTTATATATCTTTTGGAAGTCCTTGCCATTAACAAACACCTCCAACTGCAAGCTTAGGTTCAACTCTTTCTAAATGCTCATCAAATAACTTGCCCATTGATATTAGTCTCGCCTTATGTGTGTTATTAGCTTTAACCTTATCACTATCCACAATCGTTTGAAGCAGATTCACTGTTTCAATATTGTTGAATACAAAGTTAATTGCATTATCCTCTCCAATCTCAATACGATCTATAAAAGACACTAAAGACAATCGATTCAGTTCATAACTTTCAGGATTAGGAACTATCTCAGAAACTAAACTACCTTTATCGTTTATCTTCATTTTCAGTTCATCTACGATATTTTGTTTTGCAATAATTTGTTTCTCAATTTCCCTAATCTTAATAAGATAATTTTTTCTAAATCGTTCAAATTCTTCAGTAGTTATAAGTTCTTCTTCTAAATCCATATAAAGAGATTGTCTAAGTCTTTCATACTTTCTTTTTTCTGCATTTAATGACTCAAAATCAACCTTTAATGTAAACTTTGAAACATCTATTTCGCTAACTTTTTTAAGCAGCTCATTGTACTTAGATAGATATTCATTTAGTGCATGAATAGTTGCATAAGTAACATAATCTTCTTTTACACTATGTCTTGAACACTCTCCGGAATTGTTATATTCAGAGCAAATGTAGAAAGTCTTGTCTCTTACTTTTCGCCTGATCATAGGACTACCACAATCTTTACAATAAAGCATCCCTGATAATATATATGGCTTATCTTTAGAGTGTTTCACATCACGAAGTAGCATTTTGTTTGCTAGTGCAAAGATAGATTTTGAGACTATGTTTTCATGAGCATTTTCTATTGCAATCCAGTCTTCTTTTGAAACATCTACTTCATGCTTTGATTTATAATTTAACTTTGTGGTTTTTCCTTGTTCCAAGACACCAATATAAACTTTATTTGAAATAATACGGTTTACCATCTTAGCATCCCATTTTGCTTTTTTCACAACAAAACCAGTATTGAAGTTATCACCATTATTTTCCTTATGTTTTGATGGCGTAACTGTTCCAATACTGTTTAGAAAGTCGCCAATAGCCTTTGAGGAATAACCCTCTATTTTCATATTAAATATTCGCTCAATAATATGAGCTACTTCTGTATCAACTACAAGCTGATGTTTGTTTTTATCATCTTTCTTATATCCAAAAGGAGCAAATGATCCAATAAACTCGCCATTTTTCCTTTTCACTTCTTTTGATGATTTCACCTTCATAGAAATGTCTCGACAATAACTGTCATTGATAAAATTTCTAATAGGAAGTATTAAATGTGTATCGCTAACATCCGCATTATCACTATCATAATTATCATTTACAGATATAAAGCGAATACCTTTTTCAGGAAATATCTTTTGCAGATACTTTCCAGACTCAATATAATCTCTGCCGAAACGAGATAAGTCTTTTACCATAATGATAGAAAACTTTCCTTTATTCAGGTCATCAATCATATTCTTAAAATTTGGACGCTCAAAATTAGAACCACTATATCCATCATCTACATATTCATAAGATAGATCTATGCTCTTTTCTTTAGCATAAGATTTGATTATTTGTCTTTGATTTGAAATAGAGTTGCTTTCATTACTGTCTCCATCTTCTCTTGAAAGACGAAGATACATACATGCAGTATTTCTCATAACAATCCTCCTAAAATGATATTTTGGCAAATAGTCATTTCAGAAGATTACTTCTACCACCTATATTTTACCGCACCCTATTTCTCTTTGTCAGCCCCTCAAATTCTGACACAGGATTTACATAGATACATCTCAACAATATCCAGTAAATCAAGCTTTTCACTTTCGCTTGTAGAGTAGGTTATTTTCTTAGAATAATCATCTGCTATTTGCTTCTTATCCTTATCTTTCTTAACTTCTTTTTTCTTATTCATAGTCTTAACCTCACTATTTTTATAATAAGTTTTATGACATTGGTAGGTGCATTGGCTGCTACATTGGAATCTCACCACCGCCCCTTATTAAGACGAGCCGGCTTAAACTATTGAAGTATCATTATCACCATTTGTATCACAGAGATAGATTGCCACATCTATCCTTTATGTATTCCTATTTATCGCTCTTTTTCTTTTATCCTTGGCACTTACCAGTATTCATTTAAACCAATCTCTCAGCAGAAAAGTCTTGGCGTAGGTCATAATTCTCCACAAATGGATAACGTCCCACCTTGGTCTATTCAGTTGTCAAAGATCAATTAGCTTTCTGCTATGTAGGATTCTTTGCTTAATAACGGAATAGATTTTCTCTTCTACCTCAAAAGCAAAAAGGATAAATTTCCTCCTACACTTTAATAGTGAAAATTTATCCCTTTTGGTAACCAGATTTATGAATTTTTTTGAAAAAGAAAAGCATCTCCGTAGATGCCTTTCAAATAAAGTTTTAGCAATATAATGGTTCTTGAAGTTTGTAGTCATTAAGACAAACATTAAATCCTATCTTCATAGCTTCGTAAATATCAGTCATAGTTCCGCCAAGCAGTAGTATTTCGTTCTCAACATCTTCCTTTGCCCAACCTCTTGAACCATCATTTTCTTTTGCAAACTTGTCCATTACTTTTTTAACAACAAGTTCTAATACCTCTTTTTCAATCATACCTTTTCCTCCTGTTACCCATTTTATTAAGTTTGTATAGGTTAAAAGAATTTATCTTAAATTACAACCCACTTGTAAGAAAAAGGCATTTTAATGTCGATATTAAGTATTTTTTTGCTGTTTTTTCGTAATGACCTAAATGCTATTTAAAGTCTTTCAGCAATTCTCTTAACTTGTCCAATATCTTATTTCTTCTCTTTATGAGAGCTGGATGAGATATTTTTTTCGTTTCAGCCACCGAACGAATAGTCTCATCATTGAAATAAAGTCTATCAATGATTTCTCTTTCTTCATCATTTAATTTTGATAGTGCATCTCGCACTGCCTCTATCATCATCTGTGTCTGAACAATCTTATCTACATCAAATCCCTCATCAACTATACTATCCTCAAAATGTCCATCATGATCAAAAGACGAGAAAAAAAGCAGGTGATTTTTTCTATCCACCTGCTTCAAATATTTTTCATGATTTTTTTCTTGCCAGTAGACTTTATAAATCTCTTCACTAACCTCCACTTTTTTTCCATTTACAAACAAGAAATAATTTTTTCGCATTTTTATTTTCCTCCATTTCTTTGTTTTCTTGTTTAAAACAAAAAAGGAGGACTTCGGCATTTATGCATACCGAATCCTCCATAATGGATGAAAAATATTAAATTATTTACATGGTAATCCTTATGATTTACTAAATTGAAAATATAAAAAAGGGCTTATATTAAGATATGTATCGTATTTAGTTCTTTGTGACACCATCTTTAAAAGTTCTCCTTAACCTTTTGTATTATTTCTATTTTCTAAAAATCAAATATACTAAGTTGCCTAGTTATCTCTCTTTCTTCAAATTCTTTCAAGTAGCCAAAAATAATATCATTGTCATGCATTATTTTCTCTTTTTCGCAAAAGTCATGAAAGATCTTCATTAATTTAGAATTATTCTTGCTGCTAGCAATATAGCTATTTCCGAATGTTTTAATATATTTATCTTTAACCTTGGGGAATTTTTTATCTAATGCACAATAGAAATACTCTCTATTCCCTTCTCTTAGAGTGAGACCTATACCAAAGCAAATTATCCCCTTTACTTCTGCTTCTTTGCAATAATTTAAAATGCCTGTTAAATTCTCTTCAGTGTCATTAATAAAAGGTAAAATTGGACTTAACCATACAATTGTAGGTATTCCTTCATCTCTTAAAGCAAGCAAGGTTTCAAATCTTTCCTTTGTTGTAGAAACATTTGGTTCAAGCAATTTACATAACTTTTCATCATAAGTAGTAAGTGTCATTTGAACAACACACTTAGTCTTGGCATTTATTTCTTTCAATAAATCTAAATCCCTTAACACATTTGATGATTTTGTTATAAGCGTTATGCCGAATCCATATTTGTTCACTAACTCAAGTGCCTGCCTTGTATAATTTAATCTAAGCTCTTCTTTAATGTATGGATCTGTCATAGAACCTAATCCAATCATACATTTTTTGCGTTTTCTTCTTAAAGAATCTTCTAAAAGCTGTAGGGCATTTTCTTTAACTTCTACATCTTCAAATCTATGGTTTATCTGATAGCATTTACTCCTTGAGTCACAATAAATACAACCATGTGTACAGCCTCTGAATAAATTCATTCCATTTTTTGAAGATAATATTCCTTTTACCTTCGTAAAATGCATTCTATCATCTCCATATCTGCTTATTTTTTATTACAATTTTTTTGATGTGCTTTTAATTTCTTCATCGCCCAATCATAATGGCTTGAAGTAGTGCTTACAAAATACGAACCGAGTACACTTCCTCCTACCCACTTATAGACATCTTTTGAAAACAATTCTTCATTTGTAAATCTCTCAGCTAATTCTAAAATATCTTTATGGGATTTCTGAAACATTTCTTTTGCATCTTCAAGAGAAGTATTTTGATGTTTTTTCCAAAACTCTACATTCATATCTCCATAAGTTTT
This sequence comes from Necropsobacter massiliensis, assembly GCF_000827595.2. GTDB lineage: Bacteria > Pseudomonadota > Gammaproteobacteria > Enterobacterales > Pasteurellaceae > Necropsobacter > Necropsobacter massiliensis. Next base: position 192,898 of record NZ_LN776183.1, read on the forward strand.
CCAATTATATGGAGCTGGAATAAAAGGTTTTGCCACTCCCTTTAAATTTGTATTTACCCAATTCAAAAGAAGCTGGTGCCATTCATATAAATGGATCAAAATATCTCTTAGATTTTTATCTCTTTTCCAATGAGCCTCTTTCTTTTTTTCATCACTTGAAAAGTCAAAAGGTGTGTTTAATTCTTCGTCAGATAGCTTAGCAATTAATACGTTCAACTTATCGTAGTTTTCTTTCGCTGCAATCATTAAATCTTCTTTTGTTCTTGGTCTTGGCATAATATTTCCTCCTACTTTACGCTATATCTCAATATGGTTTTTAAGTTTTCTTCTGATGTTCTATTCTTGTTGCTCAAATAGATTTCTGTATGATAATCAAATTTTCTTAAAAGACCATGTTTTTCCATAAAACTTTCTAGTTTTTCAAATGAATATGGTTCTGTGTCAAAACTTCCAATATGTAAAATCTGTACTGCTTTGCCACCTTCTACATTATCAAAAATGATTTCATCATATAATTTATTCGGTTTTTTCTCTCTAACATTCTTAATAGCTAAATCAAAAATATCTCTTGTAATATAATCTGGCTGTTTAATCATAATTGCATATTTCAATTTATTTTTATCAAATTGTTCTCCAGAGTTTTTTCTCCAGATGCCTTCGAGTGGAAATACAGCAAAGTCTTTGTAAGAAGAATTATTTTCATCTATATTCGTCTTTTTAAATAACATTTTTATACCATATGCTAATGTAAACAATGCCGAAACTCTATCTGAAAAATCAGCTAAATTGGGATTACCTTCTCCATTTATCATAATGAACTTCTGATTAGGAACATCTATTATCTCCGCTTTTTGCTTCGCTCCATATAAGTATTTTTCTTCTTTTTTCCATTCATATTTCATAGCAAAATTCTCCTTTGTACTGATAAATATATTATACAAAAGTTAACTTGACACCATCTGTCATATTCTATATTTTTTAGCCATAATGTTTATTGTGTTTTTAATTTTACCTCGAATTTCTTTCGGTTCTAACACCTCTGCCGCATCTCCATAGGAAAATATATAGTTATATAAATTGTAATCGTTGGGAAGTTCTACTGTAGCATATAAATTTCCATCTTCATCTTCTTCAATAGCACTGGATACTTCATCATATACTCTAAAAGCCATTTTTCTATCAAATTTTACTTTAACAAATACAGTTTCCTCATACTCCATTTCTTTTTTTAAGACAATACTATCAAAATCATCTTCAAAGGTATTTGGTAAAATTTCAAATTCTTTTATGCGTGACAGCTTAAAATATCTAAAATCATTTCTTGACAAACAAAATGCATACACATACCAATCCCATCCTTTAAATAGGAGTCTTATTGGCTTTACTTTTCTGCTTGTTTCTTTTTTATTACTGGAAAAATATATAAAACGAACAATATTTTTATTGATGATTGCTGATTTTATATCTTTAAATAATTCATCATAAGATTTACTTCGTTGCCAATTTGTAAAATCAACTTCTATCCAGTTAGTATTTTTCGTTTTAAATAAAGCGGTTAATTTGGTTAAAAGTTCATTTTCGTACTCCTTATTTGTCAGTTCTAAACCTTTTAAGGCAATCAAAATCTGTTCTTGCTCGTTCTCAGAAAGAAATGATTTTTTCAATACAAAATCATCCGCTATTTCTATTCCACCACCTTTCCCTTGGGTGGCGTAGATGGGAATTCCGGCACTGCTAAGGACATCAATATCTCTATAAATTGTCCTTATTGATACTTCATATTTTTCCGCAAGTTCATTTGCCGTTACTTTTCCTTTTTCCAGTACATAATACAAAATTTTAAACAATCTATTGTTTTTCATTATTTTACCACTCCTAGTAGATACTATTATACCATAAATATGACATTATTTGTCATGTTATAAATGTGTTTTAGATAAAACGCTGACATTAACTTCTATACTTGGTATAATTAAGACACAAACTCATATCTCGCTTAACGCTTGCTTTACAAATCATTCTTATGTAGCAAGCACAGTAAGTGTGTACCCACTTACGAAAAATCGATGAAGCAGCCCCTCGTGGAGTTGCTTCTTTTTTTATCAATTTTTAACTTGTTAGGGCGTACCCTAAGACCCCAGATTTTATGAAAGGAAGTAACAGACATGGCAAATAGAATTAGAAATGTTCAGCTGAAGATAAACTTAACAGAAGAAGAAAAAGCACTTTTTGAAAAGAAAATGAAGATGGCAAAGTGTAAAACAATGAATCATTTTCTAAGAAAAGTGGTATCTGAATCAGATATTTATGTTATCGATTTACAGCCCTTTAGGGAAATACAAGGACTGCTTTTTAGGTATGCAAGTAGTATCAACCAAATTGCAAAACGAGTTAATTCTACTGGTGTTATCTATAGCGATGACATCAAAGATATACAATCCCAAATTGAATATCTATCAAAAGAAATATGGCAGATACATTCCCTACTACTCAATAAAACTACTGACAAAGGAGATGAAATATAAGTGGCAATTACAAAAATTCATCCTATAAAATCTACTCTTAATCTTGCTATTGCCTATATAACAAATGAAGAAAAGACAGATGAAAAAATATTGGTAAGCACAAATAAGTGCTTTGCTTCAACTGCCCATACTGCTTTTATGAAGACTAGAGAAGATAATAAAGTTAATGGAGCTGTACTTGCAAGACACCTCATTCAGTCATTTACGCCAGGTGAAACTACGCCAGAAATGGCACATCAAATCGGAATGGAACTTTGTAAAAGAATACTTAAAGATCAGTACGAGTTCGTACTTACTACCCATATAGATAAAGGGCATATCCATAACCATATCATCTTCAATAATGTAAATATGGTTACAGGCAAGTGCTACCAATCCAACAAGAGAAGTTATCATCAAATTAGGTATCAAAGCGATAAATTGTGCAAAGAAAATAACCTATCTGTTATTGATGAGTTCTACGAAACTTATAGAAAGAAATATAAAACTAATGGTAAATCGTGGTATGAAAATAACCAATTTAAGAAAGGCACTTCTTGGAAAGGTAAGCTTCAATTTGATATAGATAGAGTTATTAAACAATCCAACGATTGGGATGATTTTATAAAGAGAATGTCTTCCCTTGATTATGAGATCAAGTATGGAAAACACATTGCATTTAAGCACAAGGACAAAGAAAGATTTACAAGAGCTAAGACTATTGGAGAAGATTATACTGAAGATAGATTAAAAGAGCGTATCTTAGATAATGCTAATCAAAGAACCTATACTGTTAAAAAACGTGTCGGAAATATTATAGATATGACAAATAACGAAAAGGTAAAATCAAGCAAAGGTTATGAGTATTGGGCTACAAAACATAATTTGAAAACTGCAGCCGATACTGTTATTTTGATGCGTGAAAAAGGATTTAAGTCTATGTCTCAGCTTGATGAACACATTAAAGAAAGTGCATTAAAAAGACAAAATTTACAGGATAAAATCAAAGTTATTGATAACAAAATTTCAGCTCTATCAAATACTATGGAACAAGTTCATACCGTAAAATTGTATCGCCAGATCTATCTGGAATATAAGGAAGATACATCAGACAAGGCTTTTTTTGCAGAGCATAGATCAGAAGTAGCACTGTATCAAAATGCCCTTTCTGACCTGAAAAAATCTTACTCAAAACTTCCAAATTCCAAGGATGTTTTGAAAGAGCTTGATTCATTGCATGAAAAAAAGAATACCCTAATGCAAGAGTATTCTTCTACAAAGTCCGATATGAAAGAACTGTATCAAATCAGGAAAAATTATGAGAAATATATGGGAAGGGAGATGGAGAGGTAATTCATTCTCCTTTTTGTCCTCTCAAAAAATCTATAATGGCCATTGCAATTTTTTTAGATAGAATTGGCGGAACAGCATTGCCTATCTGCTTAAATGCAGCTGTTCGTGAATGTTCAAAATAAAAATCATCTGGAAACCCTTGTATTCTAGCTGCTTCTCTTACTGTAATTGAACGATTCTGTCTTAAATCTGGATGAATATAGTAATGTCCATCCTTCGCAATATGAGCAACAACTGTATGACTAACAGAGCCATAATCCAAAGCTTTATATCTATCTAAAAAAGATGTTGTATTAGAATGCGTTTGTAGTTCTTCAGGTATATCGATATACCTTAAATTCTTACCTTTTTTCTTAGCTTTTAGTACCAATTTATATATCTTCAAATCATTTTCATTATGAGGTCTTGCAGCATGTTGCGTTAAAATATCATCTTTTTTACGTATATATTTTTCAACAAACTGACTCGAAACATCACAACGATACTTATGAGAACTTCCTCCAGACTTTATACTTGGCAAGTCCTCAAACAATTCTTTTATAGTTGGGGCGACCTCAACATATTCAGCCAAACAGTCAAAAAATGAGTTATCGAACACTAAATCTTTTCGATGTCCGACAAGTATTAAACGTTCTCTTTTTTGTACTATACCATAATCACTGGCATCTACTATTTGATAATCTACCTCATATCCGCACTTATCAAATTCGCAAATTATTTTTGGCAAGAGTAACTCTCCTGATAAATCCTTAAAAGAAAGCAACCCTTTAACATTTTCAAAAACAAAGAACTTTGGTTTATATTTATCCAGAAAATCTAAATAATGTTTATATAGATAAATTCTTTTATCAGTAGATTTTTTCGACTTGTTATTGGCTCTACCGATTGTAGAATATGCCTGACATGGTGGTCCGCCAATAATACCATCTAACTCATTATTGCCTAATCTTTGGTCAATAAATTCAAAAATCGAAGGTATGGTATCTTTACTGATTTCCTTATTCAATATATCTTTAGTTAGATCTCTTGGTATAATCGAGTACAAATCATCTCTCGAGATTTTACCTTGAATATATTCAAAATATGAAGATAGGTTATTTTCTTTTTTTAAATAGTAATATATATTTCTTAATTCTAAAGAAGAGCAAGCATCTTTGTCCATTTCTATATGACAAATAAAATTGTAATAGTCTTTATACCTAAATCCTTCGGTTAATCCACCCGCTCCTGAAAACACATCTACTATATTTAGCATAACCACACCTCCTTTCGTATTTGATTAAATCAATTATCATACACTTCTTTAATTTCTTCGTATTTATTTATAAATTCTTGATTAAACTTTTTTGCATCTCTTAACAAGTCTGAATATGATCTAATAAATAAATCACCACTTTGTTCTAATGAATTTGCAGTAGTTCTAACTATAGGATCCATATCATATCTGTCAGACATCAAAAATGTTGTTACTTTATCCAACTTATAATGTTTTTGAACAAAAATTTTATAATCTAATGCTTGATTTATTTCCTCTGTTTTAATTTTAATATTCGGTCTCTTCAATTCAATAATAATTAATTCACCATTTACTAAATTACAAAGAAAATCAATCCTACGATTACTTCCCTCTAGTTTTTCATCTGAAAAATTATCTTTTAAAATTTTACTATATGTTTTTTCTCTTTCAAATGTTGTAATTCTAGGATCTAAAATCCAAGGAAACTTTTCTAGAAATGGTTGAATTACTTTAGATTCACTCTCATTTCCATTAACATACTTCTCAAATTGTTCTATAGCTTTTATTCTACCAACTGCAACTTTTGCAAGCTCTTTAGCCTCTATATATTCCCAATCCGAAGTTATTTTTTCAACTTCATCAACTGTTAAATTCTCTTCTTTCAAATTTTCTATATATGACTGAAAGCTCTCAAATTTATATAAATTTTTTAAGTTGTCCAAAACACGTTTAATTGATTCTATATCATCTGTTTCTGTAGAATTTGTTAATAATGTATCTTTAACTTTCTTGATACTACTTATCTCTGTTGGTGTTAATCCCTTAAAAAATGATTCATCTAAAGTAATAAGTTCTTCTTTTTTCTTTCTCCTATTTTCTCTCCATAAAGATGATATTTTTGAAATCAACTTATTTAAATCATATTTTAATTGAATTGTACTTTCATTTTCTTCCCAAAGGATTGACTGTCTAGCTGTAGATATATAATCCTCTTCATCTGAGTCATCTATAAAATCAATATTAAAAAATCCAGTTACATAGCTATTAAATCTATCATTTGCCCTATCATCAAAAAATACATTTTCTGAAGCCAATTTGTTTCTAACATATAGTAAAAAACCACTATCCTTTTTCCTTAAAGGAGTCGATTTAGTATATACCCTTCCAGTAATACCATGATCTTTTAGTCTTTTAAATTCTTCTACGCTATTAATATCATTTATAAAGTCTTCTGGAAATTTCCATTCAAATTCTTTTTCTAACTTCTCAAAATAAATTGATTTTGTAATAGGTTGCTCTTGTTGTGAATTTTCATCAATGAGTTTAACCTCAAACTCAGCATCATAAAATGAAAATCTTCTGGACAAGTTATATGCTAAATCCTCAATACCCATTATTGTACTTTGCTTAATTTCTTTGATTTTAACCACAGTCCCAGATTGTTCATTAGTATTTTCATTTTCACAAATCACTTTTGGCTTATATTCTGATTCACTTTCTGCTTTCATTTCATCATAATTAATACTAAAAGCATTTTTCACGCCATCTTTTATAGAATATACCTCTATAGTCTTTGCAATACCAAATACAGCTAATTTACCTAGACCTTTCTTTCCTGTAACTTTTCTTTTTTTTACTTTAGAAACGCCTGTACCTTCAGCTTTTCTTCTGTTCCTACCAATCACCAAAAAATTCTGATTTAATTCATCATGGTTCATTCCTGTTCCATCATCTGTAACTGTTACTACCTTTTCATCATAGTTGATTTTTATCTCAACATTTTCAGCATCTGCATCGTAAGAATTTGAAATTAATTCAGCGATAACAGGAGGAAATGAACTATATAATTTTATCCCTAAATGATCAATTGTATTCTTATCAAATTTAATTTTAAATCCACTATTTTCCATAATATTACATCTGATAAAACTATCAGACCCTCCTAGCATTCCTATTTCCATCTACAATCTATCGATATAATTGTTGTAGGCATACCTATAATTTGTATATCAAACTTCAAACTTGATTCAACCTTAGTCGAAGCATTATGAATTCTGAAACTAAATTGCCAACCACCATCAAGGTATAGTTCCAATGTATTCTTACTGTCTGGTTTATATTCCAAGCTAACAATCCTTGTTGGAAGTGTTGATATTGGCAATTCAACGCTTCTTTTACGCTTTTTACCCTGTCTATTCAATGTTCCTCTCAAATTGTAGCTTTGAATTTGAGTTATCTTTTTATTATCAATCCCAATTACTTTATAAAAATCAAATTCTCCAAGCAAATACTCAACCATCAATCTAGGAATATCTTTACCAAACAAGCAATTTTGTCTCTCCAGTTCCCCTTTAAATGCATTTAATAAAGGAACATATACATCGTCTTCTTTGTTAGGTAATTCACTCCACTTAGAACCCCTTTGTTTTTCAGAATCAAGATATTCAAATATTGGTTTAATATCTTTCCAATACTGTTCAGAACAATCTATTCCATACCACTTTTTTCCAAAATCTAAATTCTTAGATAATCTACTATGTTTTACAGCAAAATGGTTGTGTTTTACGCTAAGACCAATTTCCCACTCAATACCTCGTCTAATAATCAGTACATCTCTTACATCGCCTTCTTTGCCCTTGTCATCTGATTGAATTTTCAATTCCAGCTCATCTAATCCATCATCTAAAATCAAAGGTTCAAGTTCAAATATAGTATTTACTCCAGCTAATGCACTAATCTTGTATATAGCTTTTTCAGAATCGGTTAAAGTATTCCATGCACGTTCTGCAGCATAAAAACTACTGTTTTTTTCTACCTTTGCCGGACGAACTTTTGATATTTCTTCAAACAATGTAGTTAAATAAGAAAACTCATATGCCCTTCCTTGATTATTACTTTTTTCACTCATAGATTCCCTCCGCCTAATTATCTGTGCCTGTTTTTAGGAGACTCAAATTTGAACTAGAATTACGCAAAGCGTCTAAAATGGACTCAGCCATAACATACGCTAAGTTCACAGGAACAGCATTACCGATCATTTTATATGCATCGTTCAAATTCGTATAATAAAATTTAAAATTGTCCGGAAATCCTTGTATTCTTGCACACTCTCTCACGGTTAATCTTCTATATAGTGCTTCCTTACCAGGTTCAAATATATTTTTATTTTTTTCTACTTTAGGCATAACTGGTGCTTGTGGATGTAGTTGACACTGTCTACCAGATGCCTGGACCGTAAATGCCTGTTCATCCCATTGTCTAACTCTATTTCTACTCATAAATATTGGCGAATAGGCACCAATAAAGTATTCATGATTCAAAACTTTACAGCTATCACCATTTGTCTTATTTTTTTCTAATGCTGGAATTGCCAAATCTTTTAAATCAAATATCGCATCTTTAAAAGTCAACTTTGACTCGTATGGTTTAGGCGGTTCAAATTTGATGTTTAAATCCTTCCTAAATCCAACATAGAAAACTCTTTTTCTATCCTGAGGGACACCATAATCACTAGCATTTAACAAATGAATGAAAACATCGTAACCAGCTTCCTCAAATTGAGAAACAATATTTTCAACAGCACTATTATGCCTTTTCGCCATCATTCCCTTAACATTTTCTGCTAAGAAGAACTTCGGTTTTTTATCTTTCAAAATGCGAATGTACTGATAAAATAATTGCCCTCTTGGATCGTCAATGCCCTTTAATGACCCTGCCTCACTCCAAGACTGACATGGCGGACCTCCTATAATACCATCACATTCAGGAAACATCTCTGAAGGAATACCACAAATATCTCCCTTAATAAGTTTTGTATCATGATTTTTTTCATATGTTTCCCAAATTGTTTTATCGTATTCATTAGCAGCTACCACATTAAACCCTGCTTTTTCAAATCCTAAGTCTAATCCTCCCGCTCCTGAAAACAAGCTAATTAAATTCATTTTATATTTCCTCCGAAGAATCATTAACACATTCTACAATCTCTGAAATATCACATTCCAATACATTACAGATTCTTAGTAACACATCAGTTGTGACATTATCCCCATTTTTAATTTTATAGAATGTACTTTTACTCACTTTTGCTTTTTTCATAAGTTCAGTATTTTTCATATCTTTATCTATCAATTTTTTAAACAATTTTTTATAGCTGAATTTTGACATGACTAACCTCCAGTCATTTTCTTGTTAAAATCATATCGTTTTTATTATACCACAAAACTAGTACTTTTAGTACACTTTTATTCTCTTTTCTCGAACCAATTTTGCAATAAAAAATAATCGGTGCAGTCCGAAGACCACACCGACATATTCTATCTCTCAGTTTCCTTTGAAGATTCTTTCTTCTCAATAGGTTTTGCTTTTTCTTCAGCCTTATATTTCTTTATTGCTCCAAGTACAGATTCTTTCTTTTCATCTTGGTTCTTCATCTGTTCCTTTGCTTTTAAAAGCTTAGAAGATAGGATTCTGACATTAGTATGTTCCTTTCCGTTATCATCAATGGATGTTCTCACCTGACCAAAAAGCTTTACAAAGTCACCTTGCTTAAAATCCTTTGGAATATCTCCCTTATCTCCATAAGCTGAACAATTTGTATAAATCTTATTTCCTTCATTATCTTTTGACACAACTGAGAAATTAACTACTTTAAATGCTTCTCCATTTTTATTTTCTCTTTCTATTGCTTCAACCTCGCCTACGATATTACCAACAATGTTTACCAAATCATTATCTTCTTTTTCGATTGCTGCACTATCTTTAATCCGTCCATTTTCTCTAAGTTCGTCAATCAAGTAATCAAACTCATCATTAAGTAAACTCATACTGTCATTACCCATATACTCTTGGTATAACTTATCCAAGGCATCTTTATCATTAATTCCTTTTTCAAAACTAATTAGTGCCTTTGTAAAATTTTCGTGATTTTCGTTTGCCATATGTTCTAGTGTATTTCTCATTTCTTTGTAGTTCATAGTATACCTCCATGTTTTCTACTAAAATTGAAAAGGGGCTTAAAAATAAGCCCCTTAACGTTCTTCGTGTTCTTTTGATTTATTTTCTCGTGTTTCTGCTTGTTTTTCTTCTGACTGATATGACTTAATCTGGCCTAAGATAGATGGTTTTTCAAACACCTTATCTTTGCTTTCTGCCTTTGTATTAAGATTATCCTCTACATCATAAGTGGTTTCAAAGTAGTCACTGTCCCTAAAGTCATTATCGTATCTATCTGGCACACCATCATTATCCAAATCTTTTGCAAGTGGATCGTAGATATTACCATCGTCATCTCTTTCAAGACCTAGTGCTTTTTTAAGGTCATTATCATCAATAGATACAAACTCTCCAAAATCTCCATATTCCATTTTTTGTTTTAGAAATTCTAATGCCTTTTCTTCACTTCCAAGGTCTTTGAGATAATCAATCTTTGTAATTAGTTCTCCATTGATATACTGGGTAACTGTAAGGTCTTCTAAGCTAATTTCATATTGAATTTCATGCTTTTCATCTGGTGTAGTTGTATATGCAATTCCAATATGAGCAATATCAGGAAATAAATTATTAAAGTTTTCATAGGTATAACTATCATCTTCATATTCCCTTTTACAAAAATCTACAATAGCTCTTTTTACATCTTCAATTAGTGGATTAGGATTTTCTTTTTCTTCCACTTCTCCCATATCAAGTAGCTTGTTTAATTCTGCAAGTCTTAATACTTTTGTCTTTAGCTCATCTGCTTTTTCAAAAGGCTTTTTCAGTTCCTCTTTGGCATTTTCCAGTTGTTCCTTTGTGATAATGAGTTTTTCTTCAAGGCGATTTAACCTTTCAGGCATTTTATCAATAGCATTATCTAGTCTTGTAATATTACCATCTGCACTTGTACCAAGCTCTCCTGAATGGTTTGTAGTACCTCTTAAAGTAAAATTATGTTCATTGGTGAAGAAATTATAGCTTACCTCTAAGTCCATATTTCGGTACTGTCCTATAACCTTACTTTCATTAATTTTTATGCCTTTAATCGCTTCTAAGAGCTTTTCTCCAGCTATCTTTTTATCTCGAATTATCTCACCATTAATCATGATAGAAGTGAATTTATTTTCACCACTTCCTTGTGGTTCAACATTTTCAATATCTTTTTTCACTGCTTCAATTAGCTTTTCAGTCCTTGCTATTTCTTCAGGATATGTCTTTGCAACCTTATCCTCTAATCTATATCGATTGGACTTGTAATTTGCTTCAAGCATTTTAAGTTTTGTAACTTCATTATCCAAATCCATCTTTTCTTTTATCTTTGGATCACCAGTAGCAAGAGCTTTAATCTCAGCATAGTTCAGACTACTTTCGTCTACATCTTCTGCAACACGAACAGGCGTCTTTGAAGTCATAATCTGTGAAATAAATTTCTGCTTATTCTCTATCGTCTGCCAAAGATACGCATCAAAGGTATTCTCAGTGATGTAACGATAAATATTGACCTCTTTATTTTCATTGCCTTGGCGAACAATTCTACCACTTCTTTGCTCAAGGTCAGCAGGTCTCCATGGTACGTCTAAATCATGCATTGCAATTAGTTTATTTTGCACATTTGTACCAGCACCCATCTTCTGAGTAGAACCCATTAAAATACGAATTTCACCTTTTCTTACCTTTGCAAAGAGTTCATCTTTTTGCTTATCAGTATTGGCTTCATGTATAAATGCAATTTCTTCCTTTGGTATTCCTAAATCTACAAGTTTATCTCTAATGTCATCATAGATATTAAAGCTGCGATCACCTTTTGGTGTAGACATATCTGAAAATAGAAGCTGTGTTGATTTTTCTTCTTTTGTCTTATCCCAAATAGAAAATACATTTTTAACACATACATTCACCTTTGAGTTTTCATCATCTGGAAGTAATGGATTGATTAAACGCTGATCTAATGCAAGTTTCTTACCATCATTAGTAATCTTAAGCATATTATCTTCTTCAGGCTCTACGGACTTATTACGCACCTTATCAGCCCTTTCAGACAAGCTCTTTAGTATTCCTTTTTGCTCTTCACTTGGTTCAGTTTTAATAACTTTAAAATGAGCTTCTGGAACAGGAAGATTGAGCATATCTGCGGTTTGAATATCGGCTACTTCCTTAAACATACTCATAAGCTCAGGTAGGTTATAAAACTTAGAAAAACGAGTCTTAACTCGGTAACCTGTTCCCTCTGGAGATAATTCAAAAGCAGATTGTGTTTCTCCAAAAGTTGAAGCCCATGAATCAAAATGCTCTAGTCCATTCTTTTTTAAAGTGTCGTACTGTAAATATCTTTGCATAGTATAAAGCTCTGTCATTGAGTTTGATACTGGAGTGCCTGTCGCAAATACAATTCCTTTGCCACCAGTCATTTCATCCATGTATCGGCATTTCATAAACATATCTGATGACTTAAAAGCCTCTGATTGCCCAATACCTGCAACATTTCTCATTTTTGTATAAAGATATAGGTTCTTATAGTTATGTGCCTCATCAACAATCAGCTTATCTACGCCAAGCTCTTCGAAAGTAATAACATCATCCTTTTTGAAATCATCATTCAACTTTTCAAGCCTTGTTTCTAATTTCTTTCTGGTTTTTTGAAGCTCTTTTACTGTAAAATTTTGATTTCTATCATGCTTGTACTCTTCTACATAATTGATAATCTCATCAATCTGGTCTTGAATGTGCTTTTGTTGATATTCCTTAGACATTGGAATCTTTTCAAATTGACTATGCCCAATAATAACTGCATCATATTCACCTGTGGCAATTTTCCCTATAAATCTCTTTCGATTCTTTGGTTCAAAGTCTTTTTTATCTGCCACCATGATATTTGCTGATGGATATAGCTGCATAAACTCACGACCAATTTGCCCTGTAAGATGATTTGGCACAACAAACAATGACTTAGTACACATTCCAAGTTTCTTAGCTTCCATAGAACTTGCTACCATTTCAAAAGTCTTGCCGGCTCCTACCACATGAGCAAGTAAGCTGTTACCACCATACAGTATTCTTGCAATTGCATTCTTTTGATGTGGACGAAGAGAAATATCTGTACTCATTCCATCAAAGCTTAAATTTGATCCATCATATTCTCGATTACGAATAGAATTGAATTTTTCATTATAGGCTTTTACAAGTCTATTTCTTCTTTCCTGATCATTAAATATCCAATTCTTAAATTCTTCTTTTATAAGTTCTTGTTTCTGCCCCGCAAGCATAGTTTCTTTTTTATTTAGTACTGAAGTCTTTGAACCATCTGGATTGAGAATTTGGTCAAACACCTTTGTTTCTTTTAGGTTTAGAGCATCTTCAATCAGCTTGTAGGCACTCACTCTACTTGTTCCATAGGTCATTTCAGCAAGGTCATTTCCTCTATCTTTGCTTTTACCTTCAACATTCCATTCACTGGTTAAATGTGAAAATTTAACTTTAATATCCCATCTTGCATATCCTGGAGTCTTTAATGTTTCAAATATGAATCTTTCAATATCCTTAGGTGGAATCCATGTTGCACCAAGCCTTACATTGATTTCACTGGCTTCGAGTTCTTTTGGCATTACTCTTTGAAGTTCTGATTTTTGATATTCCAGTCGGCTTAGTTCATTTACAAGTGTTTCCCTTTCGTTTTCACTTCCTTCTGAAAGCATTCGTTCTGCTTGTCGTAACCTATTGATATAACTATCTACAATACCTATTTTTTCTCTAATATTTCCACTTAAGTATTCATCTTTCGTTACATAGGTATACTTAAAAGAATTAGTCTCATCGCTACAAGCAAATGGTAAATCCCCATCTCCCAAGTCAAAAGAAAGCTTCTGATTAAAACTAACATTCTCTTCCCTAATGTTTAAAAAGATTTCTCCTCTAAGTTCTTCTATAAGAGTGTTTCTATCCTTATCCGTTAGATTTGTCATGTAATCAAAATCTACATAACCTTTTTGTGAAATAGATAGTACCAATGCTTCAAGTGAAGTATCTACATGGTCAATAACTTTCGCTTTTGTGATAGTTCGCTTAGAAAAAATATCGCCTTTTGCCTTAAAGTTTTCTTCTTCATCCAGTATCTCAATAGAAGATACCAAAGGGAAATTACTATCTTCTCTTAAGGCTCTTATGTTACTTAAATTATTTACAAAACCATGCTTCTTAGAAAAACTATCATAAACTGTGTTTAATTTATCCTGAGATTCTTTGATTTCAGCTTCACTAAAGTCTTCTTTCTGCTTGTATATTACATTCTTTAGTGCGTCATTTAATTCGAGATAATCCTTGATCTTTTCCTTGTTTTTGTCTGATACTTCTTTCTTAATGAAAAGTGAATTTTCCCTGTAATATACCTCATCATCTATGATTGTGTAGGAAAAGTTTTTTACATCATCGGTTGCGGGTATTGAGGTTACTTCATCATCTAGTAGCTCTATCTCTTCATACTTCGCATCTTTTGATATTCTTTCACCTGCTATTTCAATACGGTCTTTAAGAGACTCCATATTATTCTCTTGTCCTAAAAAGGCTATCGGCTCACAAGTTAAAGTCTTTCCAAATCTACCACTAACTTCACGCATAGAACCTAATACTTGTTCAGGATGGTCTACAAAGTATTTATTGTAAGTTAAGCCATTTTCATCTTCTGCTAAATGAACCCAGTCATCGTCACGCTCAAGTACACTATCTCTTTTCTTCAGGAAAATAATATCGCTTGTCACCTCAGTTCCGGCAACACCTTTAAAGGTATCGTTAGGAAGTCTTATTGCACCTAAAAACTCTGCTCTTGCATTTATATATTTACGGATACTTTCGTCTTTTTTGTCCATTGTTCCAGATGATGTGATGAAGGCTATAACACCACCATTTCTCACCTTATCAATGGATTTAGCAAAGAAATAGTCATGAATAAGGAAGTTATTACGATTGTATTCCCTATCATTAACCTTAAATTCACCAAACGGAACATTGCCGATTGCCACATCAAAGAAGTTATTTGAAAAACTTGTCTCTTCAAAGCCTTTAACTTGCACATCAATTTCAGGATAAAGAAGTTTTGCAATTCTACCACTAACAGAATCAAGTTCAACTCCATAAAACTTTGACTCATTCATTTCATCTGGAAGATTACCGATAAAATTACCTACGCCCATCGATGGTTCTAAAATATTTCCATTCTTAAATCCCATTTCTGAAAGCGTACTATATACTCCATCAATTACAATTTTAGGCGTATAAAAAGCTGTTAAGGTAGATTCCTTAGCAACCTCATATTCTGATGATGATAAATTTTCTTTTAGGAAAGTTCTTGCCTCTTTCCATTGACCGTCTTTACTTTCATCAAAGACATCAGCAAGTCCACCCCACCCAACATATTTAGCCAAAGTTTCCTGTGCTGTAATATCTAAATCCCTTTCACCTTTTTCTATCCTCTTAAGCATTGAAATGGCTTCAAGATTATTATTTAACCTTTCACTTGGAGCAAGTTTATCAGGGAGAATATCTTCTTTAATTCTAAAGTTTGATACTTTCTCTTGTTTCTTTTCCTCAAGTCCAAAAAGTCTTTCTAAATCACTTTCTAATCTATACGGAATAACTTCTGAACCCGTAATCATTCCTTCAAGATACTCAACATTATCTTTTATTGTAACAGTCTTAAGACCACCACCCATCTCGTCAAAGCGAGTTATAGTGTAGTCTTTATCTTTATAGTGAACTTCGTCTCCAACAAGGAGCTTAGGTCTATCAAAGCTAATCTTTTCTAATAACTCTTTATCATCTGCAAAACTTACTATAGGCATCGTATGATTATCATTTCTTAGAGGAGCAAGTCTTAAATCATTCTTTTTTAGAATCTCATTAAAGCTCACTTCATCATCAATCTTATATGCCTCATGATCCTTGTAGACCGTTTTCCCAACAGATAAGTCTAATGATTTTTCTTTATCTTCTTCTGGATTAAGGTAATCAAAAAGTGTCTCTTGTTTTGCTTCAACTTGACTGGCTTCTACAACATAATCAGCAATCTTATATGCTTCATATTTTCCAATATCAATTAAAGTATCAACCTTTGTGCTTTCCTTAAAATCTACTCCTCGATTAAGTGAATATTCTATTCCATCAACTGCTACTTTTCTTCCAGTATCTTCAATATTAATCCCTAAGCTATCTTGTTTACTTGCAAGTATAAATTCATTGCCGACTTTAACTGCTACTTTCTCATTCTGATTGTTATATGCGTAATCTTTAAGGCTATCAACAAACTCACTCATCGTAACAAAGTCAATGTTATCCTTAAATTCTTCAATTTGACTTATGCTTACTTCATCATTCATTAGATAACCTTTAAGCACATTAAACTTAGCAAGTTCAATGTCTAACTCTTTCAGATATTTTATCTTTTCTGATGTAACACCACCCAGACCTTTGTTCCAATCATCAATAAGCCATTTTAAATGTTCCATCTTCCATACAGGTAGTTTAGGATCTGCAATCTCAGTAATTTCATTTCCATAAAAATCGTACTCCTTTATGGCACTCATAATCTGTTCTAATTGTTCAAAATTAAAATCATCAATCCCAATGTTTGTACCTTGAAGTGCTTCTTCTAATTTACTTGTGGCAAGTCTACTAATTGCAACATCTTTTGATAGTTTGTATTCTTCCATAATAGAGCCAACTTCTTCAGCAAAATTAGGACTTAATTCTTCTTCAAATTTATCTATTACTTCATTGCTAACTTCTTTAGGAATTACATCATCTTCAAAACTGAGTTCCCCATTAAAGACCACTTGAAGCTCATGCTCATCCATCTGCTTTTTTAATTCTCTGTCTTTAAGTTCTCTAAAAGTCTTTGGGAAATCTTCTAAAATAAGTCTTTGAGCATTTAGTTCTTCAAGCTCATGAATATTAAAATATCCCCACTCTGGTTCAATTCCTAAAACAAGACCAAATGCATCTCCTGTTTCCCTATCATATTCCGTCATATACCATGTCCAATTGCTTCTAAATGGAATGATATATGCTGCATGAACCTGAGTATCTGCTAGATTAGTATGTTCTTGGTCATAAAGCTTTGGAACACGCTCAAGCATTTCATCAGTCATTAAATTGTATGGTTCTTCTTTAGAATAGAAAACGGGAGCATTTTCTGCTCCCTCGTTCGTTTTCTCAATGATTTTTTCTAAGCTTCCACTATTTCCTTGATTGCCATTTCTTTCAAGGCTGAAATCATTACCTTGTATTCTGGATTCGTTTCGCTCTCTATTTTCCAAGCTTCCATCATATTCGGCTTCTCTTGTCTCATAAAGTTTATGGCTCTCTTTTGAACTTCCATCAAATGTTTCACTAGTCTCTTCTCTTTGTAAAGGTCTATTAACATTTGATAGTGTTTCTCCTCGCTGCTCTCTGTTAGAAAGTCCAATCTCATCACTGCGTAAATCGGATTCGGAAATTCTTCCATGAACTTCTTCTCTTCCTCCAGATTGTTCAAAGTCTTCTCTTTGATTACCAAAATTATCTCGTCCGTATTTTCCATACCTGAAAAATCGGTTTCCGTCATTATCATCTCTTTCGTCATTTGATCGAATAGCATTCTCCATACCTCCTAATTCATTATTCTTTTCGTTAAGCTTATTATAATCGGCACCTATACTCTTTGTCAGGTCTTGATTGACAGATAAATTTCTTGTTCTTATCATTGTAGCTTCAATAATATTGCTACAAGCATTGGAAATACAATTACCAACACTCATTAAAGAAATTCTATCTAAGTGCTTAAAATTTTCTTGCAAGTTATCCATTGGAATAGGATAATCCAGGTTAAATCTATTAGAAATTGCAAAGCTAATAGAATTTCTCATAAAGTTTACAAATGAGTTTCTATCTTCATCAGCAATCCTCAGATTATTTGCAAGCTCATATATGCTTTCATCTACGTATATTCTGCTAAGAGAATATAGGTTTTCCGATAGGCTATCACTTGAGTCATATCCTTGTAGCTCAATCATGTCCTTTAATGTATTCTCATGCTTCTCTCTATCAAAAGACCATAGTTCCACTTCATTCACATTTTTATCCATCGATACCGTCTGACTAATATCGAAGATATATCCTACCTTTTGGAAAGCATTACTGTCATTTAGAATAGGTATCCCTTTTTGCCCTCTCATAACAGTTCGATTAAATCTTTCCCTCCACATATCAAAGCTTGCACAAGCAGTTGCGTTAGGATTTTTATCATAGATACTAAGTTGACTTAAAAAGTCATATCTTTGATTATTTCCAATGACCTTTAAGAGTTTTAGATATTCTCTTTCACTATCTAAAACATCTCTTTTTACAAGCTCAATTATGTTGTAAAAATCATTCGTTCTCATCTTTACCTCCTAGTTCTTCAAAATTTCCTTTAATATTGCTTCTAACACATTCACGACAATGCTATTTCCAGCTTGTTTATATAGTATTGACGATAATTTACCTTTTCTTCCTGGATATATAGCTTTGAGTTTATCAAAGTCTTCATCATCGAAACCCATAAGTCGAAAACACTCTCGCTCCGTTAAATATCTATATCTATCATTACCTAAATCTATAATTCCTGAATTAGGAATACGCACTTGCTTGGTGGAAATGGTATATGCAAACTTCTCTATCACTTTAAGTCTTCCTCTAAAATTTTTATTTTTAGGTTCTCCTCTTATATATCGAAGCATTGACTCTTGCCTTACTTCATAAAGATTGGAAACATCTTTCTCTATAAATTCAGATATGTCCATTGCTTGCATTTTTTCGAGTTTAGCAAAGTTAAAAAGATTATTTTCCAAGATGCTCACAACAAAGATACGCTCTCTTTTCTGTGGTATTCCAAAATCCATAGCATTTAGAATTTCATATTTGTTCTCATATCCTAGTCTCTCCATTTCTTTTAAGTAATGAAAAAAGGAAGCTCTCAAATTTCTATCGAGAACTCCCTTTACATTTTCCCAAAGCACAACCTTGGGCTTAATATTCATTTCTTCTATTATTCGTATTGTTTCAAAAAGAAGACTACTTCTTGTACCACTACCTTTTGTGCCACCTTTCTTTAAGCCACTTCGACTAAAATCTTGACATGGACTACCATGCATTAATAAATCTATTTTTTCATCTGGTGGATGATAATCTACTATACTTTTAGGCTCAAATTCTTCATCATAAAGTGCATTATAGCTTTTAACACAGTTCTTATCTATCTCTACATAATCAACCATCTTATGAGGTATTTTTTGCCTTATTAAAGCTTTTCTAATAGCACCTATACCACCAAACAGTTCTAATACATTCAACTCATCTATTTTCATCACCTCCAATAAAATAAGGGAACAAGATTAGCTCTCATTCCCCTAAAAATTATTTACGATATATTCCTACTGTTTCTCTTATTTCATTCTCTATACCTTTTAAGAAGTCATCCTTATCCGCCTTGCCATTAGCAATATCAGATAGTTTCATTTCCCATTCGGCAGTAGTTTCTGCTGATTTAAAAGTATCTGAAACAATAGTCACCAAACTAATTCCTTTATTAGTTGCAATCAAATTCTTTTTATCTCTTTCGATAAAACCTTTGAAAATCAAGTTTTCAATAATACCTGCACGAGTTGCCGGTGTACCAAGTCCTTTTCTTTCTACCTCAATGCCTTTTTCTAAGGCGTCATTACCCGCTACTTCCATAGCCTTAAGAAGTGTATCTTCTGTAAAATGCTTAGGTGGTGATGTATATTTCTCTTTTACTTCTTTATTTCTTATCTCAAATACTTCGCCTACCTTTACACCTGGTAGTAATGTATCTTCAGTTTTCTTAGTTTTATATTCTTTTAGATACTTAGTGAATCCCTCATCAATTATCACTTTGCCACTACTTGTAAATTCAAAACCATCAAACTCAGCAACTATTTTTGTAGTATTTTCTACTAAAGGGTATCCAACACTTGCATGAAGTTTATTTGTTATAAATCTATATACTTTTTCTTCACTTTCTGGAAGAGCTGAAATATCATCTTTTAATGAGCTGATTGTCGGCATAATCGCATGGTGATCTGTAACTTTTTTGGAATTAAACACTATCTTAATTCTTTCAGTATCAAAGTCATTCTTGCCTAAGATATTATTAATGACGCATGTAATCATATCTTCAGTCAGACATCTGCTATCAGTTCTTGGATATGTGATAAGTTTCTTCTCATAAAGACTTTGAGCATAATCAAGTGTCTGTTTCGCACTATATCCAAAACACTTATTACATTCCCTTTGAAGTGTTGTGAGGTCAAACGGTAACTCAGGCTTTGTTATCTTTTCTTTTTGAACGACATCAGTAATTTCTATGGAATTACCTACTAAATTGATTAGCTGCTCTGTTGTAGTCCTGTCATCAATTCTATCTGTAGAAAGTGAAAATCCATCTAAAGAAAGTTCTACTGTATAGTATTTTTCTTTCTTGAAATTATTAATTTCATATTCCCTATTTACAATCATTGCAAGTGTAGGTGTTTGTACTCTTCCCACACTATAATTTTGCTTATACAAACAAGAATAAAGCCTACTAATATTCATTCCGACTAGCCAGTCAGCAATCGCTCTTGCCTTGGCAGATTCAAATAAATCATCGTAGTAACTTCCATCTTTTAAGTTTCTAAAACCATCTTTAATTGCACTATCTTCCATTGATGAAATCCAAAGTCGTTTCATCTTCTTTTTACAATTTACTTGATTGTAAACAAGTCTAAATATGCTTTCTCCCTCACGACCTGCATCACAAGCATTTACTACATTCTCTACTTCTTTATCATTCAATAGTTTCTTCAAGATGCTAAATTGTTTCTTAGTAGATTTTGAAACCTCATACTTATATTTAGTCGGAATAATCGGTAAATCTTCCATATTCCACTTAGCATACTTTTCATCGTAGCTATCAGGATTTGCCATCTGAATTAGATGACCAACGCACCATGATACCCTATATCCATTTCCCTCGTAGTATCCTTCTTTCTTTTTTGTAGCTCCTATTACCTTTGCAATTGATATAGCTACACTCGGTTTTTCTGCAATAACTAAATCCATATTATCTCCAATCTTTCAAATAAAATAAGGCGAAAGATAATACTCCCTCGCCTTTAACTTGCACCAAAAATCATATAATTTATGATGCATTTTATTCTTCATCTTCTTCGATTTCTTCAACCTCTATTTCTGAGGTTTCTTCACTTTCATCAGCTTCTGAGAAAAAATCATCGTCATCATCTTCTAATGCTTCAAGTTCTTCATTTTCTTTCTTTTTAACAACCTTGAAGTAATAACCTGCACCTAATGCTCCAGCTACCACAAGAATCAGAATTAAGTATGTTCCCATATTGCTACTCTCTTCTTTTTTCACTGGTTTAGTCTCTTCTTTTATTGGCTCTTCCTTTACAATATCCTTTTGTGTTTCTTTCTTTTCAACCATATTCAGCAAATCATCTTCTGAAACTTCTGTTAAAAGCATGACATTCTCGCTATCTTCATCATGATTAATAATTAGATGAAAAGTCTTTCCATTTTTAGTCGTAAAAGTTACAAACTGTCTTGCATCTACTGAATACATATCTGTAGACTTATTATCTTTACCATCATTGTGGTGAATTGGATAATCTTTGTTTGCATTATCCTTATTCTCTGTAACAGTTCCTCTTGCCTTTGATGGTGCTGACGCTACTCCTTTATTGGTATTTACAGGCTTACTTGTTCCATCCATAGAAGACGTATTTCCACTATTTGAAAGCTGTTTAGGTGTTAGCTTATTCGGATAACGGATTTCCTGCTTCTCCTCTTTTTTATCTGGCTTAGTTTCTACCTTATTTTCTGTCTTAGATGTTGTTGATACACTACCAGAAGCATCGCTACCTTTTCCTGTATTTATAGGTGTACTTGGAATAAACTTGCTAAAAGATTCATTATTTTTAGGTACTGAATTTGAGATAGTTGGATTAGAATTAATTCCTATTTTATTTATAGAATTAAGCTTTTCCTGTAGCTCCTTAGTCTTCTTTTCTAACTCTTCAATAGATTTTTTAAGCTCAGTATTTTCTTTTGAAGAATCTATAGAATCCTTATCCTTTTTGATTTTCTTTTCCAAAGCTTCAATTTCATCTTCAAGATTTTTGATTTTATCTTTTTGCTTATCACTTAACTTGTTTTTCTCCTTAAGTTCCTTACTAAGATTATCCACCTTTTCTTTTAACTCTTTAGACTCCTTATCCATTTTGTCTAAATCATTTTTGGTAATATCTGTCTGAGATGATGAATCTTTCTTAGGTTCTTCTGTTTGAGTGGCTTTATCCTGTTTTACTTCCTCAGTCTTCTTTTCTTTATCTTTTTCATTTTCAGTCTGAGTTGCTTCATCTTTTACAATCTTTTCTACCTTACGGATAATCTCATCTTTCCCGTCGCCTTTTACTTCATAATAAAGAAAATCATCAATGAATTTCATATCGTCAGGTAACATTGGCAAGTCACCACTATCAAAGATTTGTCCTTTATCTGCCTTTACAACCTCTTCCTTAAATACTTTCTCGTCTGAAAATACATATTTAATCTTTACTTCAAATTTCTCTTCCGTTTCTGCAAGAGCTTCAATCGGATTAAGCATTGAAAGTACAGTTCCATCTTTTGCAAATACAATCTGCTTATTTACAGTCATCACACCTATAATTGAAACCAAAAGTAACGTGGCTCCAATAAGTGCGACCAATACTTTCTTATTCTTCAATTTGCTTTTCATTATTATATTTCTCCTTTTCTTTTTTCTCTTTGAACATCTTCACTAATTCCTCAAGAGTGATATTGTTCTCTCTACAAATCACTACATATTCTTGGTCTAATAGCTCTTCTTTACGAATAAATAAAGGCTCTAAATCTTTATCGATCTGAGCCTTCTTATCTAATAATTTTTGAATTTTTTTATTAACAGTATTCAGTTCCCTATTCACATTTTCCACTCCCTTCTATCTTTGTACATTTGGTGGAAATCCAAATCCTACTGGATGGTGTTTACAGAATGTTGCAATCCAATCATCTAAGGTTGTTACCCTAACTACTCCAATATTATCCATCACCTTACCATCACCAATATAAATTCCGACATGACCATAAGTAAGTCCAGCTTGTCCACCACTACTGCTACTTTCAACTGCTACAAGCATTCCTACTTTTAACTTTGATCTATCAGAAGTAAATGTATGGTTTCGATACATATCATTAGCATTACCTCCGATATATCCAAGACCTGCATTTTGATAAACCTGAGAAACCCACATTGCACACCAACCTACTCCAGGTGATGGAGTAATATATGCTGCATTTACAATTTTCTTTTGAACATCAGAGGATGCTTCGTATTCTTTTCCTCCACCTATGCCACCGTTTGCAGTAATGAGATTCGTGTTGCCAAACATTTCGCCCATATTCCCCTGTGCAAGGAATAGTGCTTCATAATGCTTTAAATTATCTGGATACTTGGCGAAGACTTCTCGAACCACGCTATCCATTTCTCTTTTACTTAAAGTAACAATGAGCTTTCTATACTCATAAGGTTCTTCGTGGCTCTCGGTATATCCGTTCCCCCCTTCATCAGTGTAAGTTCCAGTTACAGTCTTATATCTTATCTCTATTTCCTCTTTATAATCGACATGGTACATAGTCTTAAACAAGTCATCTAAAATACTACTAACTTCAGACAAACTCTTTACTTCACCACATCTTGAAGTGATATAGGATAAAAGCTCATGAACATTATGACCAATATCTCCATTTTTTCTTACGATATATTCATCGTATCCGGGATTATTCTTTTCTACATTTTCAAGCTCGCTATATAAGTCATTCTCCTTGTTTGAAAAACTTTGGTTAATCTCAGTTAAAACATTTGGGCTTGATAAATATGATGTTGTTAAAACACTACTTGTAGAGTTAGCAAATCCACCCATTGTCATGCTTGCAAAGTTAAATACAAAAGTTCCAAAAATAATTATGGCGGTCATTATGATTGCTACCACTTTTGCTTTTCTTATGATGAAGTCTTTAGATACCTTAAATGTATTCATCAGTGTCTTTTTAACTCTATCTCTAATTCTTGTCTTATTTTGTTTATAGATAGCTGACTTCATCTGTTTCTTCTTTTGAAACTTTTTATAAGCATTTGCTTTTTTATATTGGTCGGTCTTCTTAACCTCGTCCATGCTTTTTCTAAACTGAAGCTTAGATTTTCTACTTTGGATTTTCCTATCGCTCTTTTCTAAATCATATAACTTCTTACTTTTTCTCTTGTCCGAATAATTCTTTACACCATGAATAAGTTTAGAGGAACTTCCTAAGCCTTTTTCAGCAGCTTCAACAGATGCATTTTCATCACTACCAGATGATAGATAAGCACTTGTAACCTCACCAAGTTTTGCAGCTCCAATCACACTTCCACCGACTAAGGTTTCCTTGTTATACCTTTTATAAAGCTGATTTTTCTTTTCCCTATCTTTGATGACTTCTTTGCCAGTGTTAGAAGCGTTAATATTATCTTCCTTTTTCTTATCTGCCCCTTTTCTTGTAAAGAGCTTATCAGAATAGTTCTTTCTTTTAAGTGATTTCTTCTGCTTTTCATGAAGTTTGGATTTTTTATTACCTAAAGGCTCATAAGATACATCGCTATCTCTAAAGTCATTATCATATCTATCAATAACACCATCACCATCTTGGTCTTTTGCTAAAGGATCATAGATACGATTTTCTTTAACCTTTGTTTGATAATCTGACTTAGCTACTTCCGTTTCAGCAAAATCACTCACAAGTTTTTTAGAATGTTTTCGCTTATTAACATTTACGCTCTGACTATTCAAACCATTATTAGTATTACCTACTTCTCTATTCCTATGAGTTTCTTTAGAAGCAGTATTTTCAAAAACTCTATAAGCATCTGAATTAGCTTCTATCCTTTGGTTTTTCTCTGGAGACTCTACAATAGGCTTCATTCCACTGTCAGTTTCAAAACTGTTACTTTGAAGATTTCTTTTTATAGCATTTTTGCTCTTGTTACTTGTGTCTATTTCACTAGTAATATCAGACCTTTTACTTATCTTCTCGTGAATCTTGTCTTGAAACCTATTTTCATCTTTAACAACCTTGTCTCTATAATCATCTCCAGTTTTTCTTTTGTAATCTAGGACATCATCTGTTTCAGCCTTTGTGATTATTTTTTCTTCTCTTGCCCTTAACTTTTCATTCAAATCTCGCTTTCTTTTTTTACTCATAAGACGCTACCTCACTTCTTCAGGTTTTGTAGTCATCTTTTGATATAGGATTGTGTCTTTAGGGAAATTATCTACAAATGGAACAATGGTATTTCCAAAGAAAATCAGACCTTCACCAGCTCTCGAATTGGTAACGAATTTTTCCTGATCCTTTGAGATTTTAAGCTTTACAACAAGCCAGTCTCTATCACCTGTTGCTTGATTAAGCATTAGAATAAAATCCGTATTATCGAAAATATTTTCAATTTCTTTACTTGCAAGTAGATCTTTGACATTTTGTGTAATGCCTGTTGGAATACCTCCCCATTTTCTAAATCTCTTCCATATTTCCACCGAATACTGTGAAGTCTGTTCATCCTTTAAAAGCAAGTGAAATTCGTCAATGTAATACCTTGTGCTTTTGCCGGTATTTCTGTTTTGAGAAACCTTATTCCAAACCTGGTCTTGAATAACAAGCATACCTATCTTCTTAAGCTGTGTTCCAAGTTCTTTAATGTCAAAGCAAATAAGCTGCTTATTTAAGTCCACATTGGATTGATTATTGAAGACGTTAAGACTTCCTGAAACATAGATTTCCATTTCTGTTGCAAGTTTCTTTCCCACCTTTTCTTCTTGTCCTTTTAACATATTGTAAAGGTCTTGGAGTATAGGCATATTCTCTGGAATTGGATTTTCAAAATACTTTTCATAAATTCTAGGTAAACACCTATCTATAACAGACTTTTCTTCTGCTGTAAGTCCACTACCACCAACCACAAGTTCAAGCATAGACATAATAAAGTTTGCCTTATCCTTAAGTGGTGCATCACCATCTCCATAATTCATATTTATATCTAGTGGATTGAGATAGTCTTTACTCTTTGCACTAACCTTAATGACTTCTCCCTTAAACTGTTTAACAAGGTTGCCATATTCTCCCTCTGGATCACAAATAATCACATCATCATCTGTTGTAAGAATAGCATTTGCCATTTCACGCTTGGCAGAAAATGACTTACCAGAACCAGGCGTACCTAAAATTAAGCCATTTGGATTTTTAAGCATTTTTCTATCCGCCATAATAAGATTATGGCTTAAGGCATTTAATCCATAGTACAAGCTATTTGATGAGTTTATGAAAAGCTCCTCTGTTGTAAATGGTAAAAAGACTGCTGTAGATGATGAGGTTAGCCCTCTATCTATTTCAATTTTATTTACTCCAAGAGGTAATACACTTACAAAGCCTTGTTCTTGACTATGATCTAAGCGTTTAATCTTACAATTATGTTTACTTGCAATAGATGAAATTTGAGAAATAGTCGTATCAAGCTTTTGTACTGTCCTTGCAAAATTCATAAAGACAATCGTTACGATAAACATACGCTCATCTCTTGTCTGGAGATCTTTTAAAAGCATCTTGATATTATCTCCATAGGTAATTAAATCACTTGGCAAGATGTCCATATCATAGCCACTTCTAACTGCCTTTTTATTTTCCTCAATTTTCATCTTATCAATATCTGTATTTTTTCTTTTCACCATCTTAATAGCTTCTGTCTGCTCAACTGCCTTGATATGAAAAGAAATATTGATGTTATCATCTATATCTAAAAATTCTGCAAGCATTCTATCCGATAGCTCACTTGCAAGTATTTGAAGATGACTTACTGCTCCAATATATTTTCCAAACTTAAAATACTTACTTGGCACGAAGTTAAAAGAATCTGGTGCAATAACAGTCTTTGTACTTTCTCTTGGTTTTAAGTCTTTATAGGAAAAAGAAAAGAGCTTATCTGGATTTAAAATATCATGTAAGACTTTTAGTCTTTCTGTTCCAGTTAAGCCCTCAGCACGAACTCCCATACTCTTTAGATTTGACAATATATCAATCTCAAGTCGCTCAAGTTTTGCAGTCGCTTGCTCCAAACTATCCGCTTCCACTCCAAAAGTAATATACTTCGATTTCTTTAGCCCGTTGTTTCCCTTTGCAAGCTGACTTTTTAACATCTCACGAAACTCTAATCGAATATCATCATAACCATCATTTTTATCCGGTATCTGAATAGCGGCTTTTAATTCATTATTTCTTCCAAGTTGATTGATATATGAAAATTCAATGTCTACACTTGGATCAAAAGAGTTTAAGACATTCGCAAATTGATTGAAAATCAAATCCTTATCTTCTTCTAATGCAAGCTGATAGTTTATATCCTGAAATGCAATACACTTATTAAAGTGCTTTTCATCAAGCTGGCATATCCCGCTTTTTAGCATTCTCATATAAGGTATTGTATCTTCAACAGTGTATCTCTTAGGCTCTTTCTTAAATATTAAGTCGATCAAAGAAGTTTTTTTCTTTTGCCTAGTCAGCTTTTCTTTTTTCAGGTTTCTTTTGTTTTCCTTTAATACCTTTTGATTTTTTTCTAATTGAATTTGCTGTATTTTTCTTTTCTTGTTCAAGGTAAACCTCCCTTCTCACTCGCTTCTGTGGTTGATAAAACTTGTGTAGATATATGTGCTTAAAATATTTCTCAAAGGTAAGTCCATCTTTTTCAAATAGTGTTACAAAGAAGATTGGAAGCGTTGATACAATTAAAAAAAGTATCGCTATATCATTTGGCATAAACTTTCTCATAAATAAATAGACTGGTATACCAACCAGTCCAGCAAGTGTAAATCCAATTAATTGTCTTCTTGTAAGATTAAAGGCTACCTTTGTTTTTACCTTTTTTAAATCCTTGGGAATTGGTACATATCCCATAGCTTACCTCCCATCTTCTTTTTCCTTTGAAAATACTTCAAAATGCTCATAGCATGAAGCAACTTCATTTCTCATCTCTTCTAATTCCGATTCAATTAGTGCATTTTTCTGCTCTTGATAACAAAGGATAGATTTCACATCATCTCTTGTACTTTTTACTTCATCTTCTAAATTCTTTAATTTATTCCTGTTAAAAATTGAGATAGTAAATGCTCCAATCCCTACTACAATAATTGAAACAGGAAAAAACTTTTTCTTTACTTCTATCATTAAAAATCCTCCTTAATGTGCGTTTAATACACTCTTTGCAAGCGTTCCACTCTTTAACATCATTAGACCAAGAAGTAATGCATAGCCTAATATCATAAAGGTACTTGCATGAATGTCCGTTATCTTTATCGTCTTTACTAAAACTGCGTAAATACCCAAGCATATAATCAAGAATAAGCCTTGAAGTCCAATAGCAAACAGACCTTTGATATAGTTTGTTCCAATTTGTCCCCATTCCTTATTTCCCATAGTGGCAAATGGAATTGCTGAAACTGAACAGTAAACATATATCTCAAACATTCTGCCATATACAACTAGCATAATGACTACCGACATAACCTGTATTGCAACTTTAACAAGTGAGGTTTCAAAGAGTATCATCACCAGTTCTCCAAGACCTTTATCTTTTAATCCCTCAACCATCTGAACAATCTGATCACCTGAAACAGTGGCAGAAGTATTTATTACTCCTGCCGCCTGATTTACAAGGTGTTGTGCAACATCAAATACAGCCATTGAGAATGTAAAGGCATGAGATACAAGCCATACAGCTATCCACATCTTTATCATGTACTTAAAAAACTCAAAAGTGTCCGTATCGTGCATATTGTTTTTTTGCATAACCATATTTATCAGCTCAATACAAAGGACTGCTGTAATGATTAAACCTGCAATTGGAATAATGACACTATCATTGATACTCTTAATAAAATTAAATACCTCTGAGTTCCATCCCATCGGTGTCTTACCTATATCAGTTGCAACTGCTCCGACTTTATCATTAATGTCGATAAACATTGACTCAAGATTTGCTTGGATACCTCCGAGAAGAAGCTCTTTAAAAAATTCTTCTATCTTATCGAAAATACCAAACATAAGCTACTCTCCTTACTTCAAGACATTTGAAAGTAATGGAATTAGTTTTAAGCCGATTAGAACGATACCTCCACCAGCCATTAGCTGTTTAATACCCTGAGATTTTGCTCCAGGGTTATCATTACCATATCCCTCCATAAGGTTGATAACACCCCATGCTCCAAGACCAGCACCTACTGCCATTACCAAAATCTTTAATACATTAACTGCTTGTACGAAAAAATCCATTATTTATTCCTCCTCGTTTTCTTCTTTCTTTTCAATTTTGTTCATAGACATAACCACAAAATTCTTATATATCTTTCCATTTTTAGTTCGTTTATTGAAGTAGCCATATACATGAATGAAATCACCTTCTGAAAATTCCTTAGCTACTTCAGATTTATTGCCATATGCTGCACAGTTGATATACTCTCTACCTTTTCCATATCCTTTCGAAAGAGCAAAATTTACAACTTGAACTTCTTCATCACCTCTTGTAAAAGTTCCAAAAGTAGGTTCTTTTAACAGATTGGCATTGATATTAATCATTTCTTTGTCCATTTTTTCCTCCAATTAAAAAAGCGACTGAAAAGTTGATTCCAATCGCCAAGTATTTGTATATTTAGTTGTCTTTTAGGTAGGGCTTCTTATCCTTATCATCTTTTCTCCTTTACTTTCTGTAACATATTTAAGGGAACTAGCATTTTGTCGTGCATATATTAGTGAGAGGCATTTGAAATACTAGTTAGCAACTCTTGCGAGTTTTCCCTATTTATTGATCGCAATAAAAATTGAAAATAGGCATGAAAAAAGACGATAGATTTTTTCTTTCTATCGTCTTTGACGTTTTGTATTTAGTTAGACAAACTGGGAATTGTCATACAATTAATTTACTCGCTAGCTTATAAACTTGTTTAATTTCTTTACTTTCTAAATTCCAACTATCAAGTTCAATTTTAATCAACTCTGGGAATTTCTTACTAATATCCCTTAAAGCATTTCCAACAGATTTTCTTACATATTCGCTTCCATCTTCTTTTAAGTTTGCAATTCTTTCAATAGCTTCATTAGGATTTTCCTTGAAATACGGTCTACTTGTCCATATTCTCAAACCCTCTGTAACTGCTCTTCTTGTATTTGGATTGCTATTTTGTAGCCATTCATCAATAATAGAAAGTGAATTTTCATAACCTGTTTTCTTACAAAATTCATCAAATGCCTTTGCTAATACTTCTTGAACTCTCCAATTATCGTCTTTAGAAACTTCATCTCTCATAAATCTTAAAATTTCTTCATCTGATGATAAATATCCAAAGAGAAACACACCATACATTCTAACTTGATATACATTGGATTTATAAGCTAAAAATGCTAATTTTTTGCTATGCTCATTAATATTAGATTTATAATCAGCAAAGGCTTTTTTTCTTGCTCTTTAAAGCCATTTTCTATCAAAGAGAAT
Organism: Necropsobacter massiliensis; assembly: GCF_000827595.2. Lineage (GTDB taxonomy): Bacteria > Pseudomonadota > Gammaproteobacteria > Enterobacterales > Pasteurellaceae > Necropsobacter > Necropsobacter massiliensis. The sequence continues at coordinate 223,637 of NZ_LN776183.1, forward strand.
TCTTTTTCTAAACTCAAAATATATTCTTTCAATTAGCCTCACCTCCTAACAAAATTCTAATTTCTTCTATTATACCAAATATACCCCTGTCACATAAAGCTATAACAGAAAATATTACAATCTTGTAATTACTGTATTTCCATTAAGCTTAACTTTTCCTTTTCTCTTGATATAGTCTTCAATATCAAATACATTCTTTTTATCATAGTCCTCAAGGAGCTTGTAATTCTTGTGCTTTGTAATATCAAATTTGTCTGATAGAAACGGTCTGACACCTCGAAGCTGAAAAATACATTTACTGCCATCCATAACCGTTATCTCATCTTGACTCATCAGCTCCTTTCCTGTCTTTTGATAATTTAGTCCATAGCTATTGGCGTTGGAGCGAGTTTCAGAAGTGTTATACAGATCTATGGTTTCTTTACCCAGTGTTTCAGATAGCTCTTTAAGTGTGGTCTTTTCTTTTCCACCAAGAAACAAGGTACTATCACAGTTACCCACAATCGTATCTGCATTGTCCTTGTATATTGCCTTTAGCTGAGATTGTGCCTGCAAAATAATACTTGCTGAAATCTCTCTACTTCGGATTGTTGCAATCAGCTTTTCAAACTTTGGAATTAAGCCGATGTTGGCAAACTCGTCAAGCAAGCACCTTACATGAACAGGTAATCTTCCTCCGTACTCGTCATCTGCCTTATCACAAAGTAGGTTAAATAACTGTGAGTACATAATAGACACCACAAAGTTAAAGGTATCATCTGTATCAGAGATAATAACAAAAAGTGCTGTCTTTCTATCTCCAAGAGTATCAAGCTCAAGTTCATCTTCTTTCATCAAGTCCCTAAGCTCCTGAATATCAAAGGGAGCAAGCCTTGCACCACATGATATAAGAATAGACTTTGCTGTTTTTCCAGCAGCCAATTTGTACTTTTTATATTGCTTGACTGCAAAGTGTGTAGGCTCATTCTTTTCCAGTGCTTCAAATAGTCTGTCTATCGGATTCATATAGGTTTCATCATCTTCTCTAACTTCTGAAGCATCTATCATGTCCAATAGTGTCGCAAAATTCTTTTCTTCTCTTGGAGCTTCATAGAAGATATATCCGATAAGAGCTGTATAGTAGAGCTTTTCAGCTTTCACCCAAAAGTCCTCACCTGCTTTTTCGCCCTCTCCCTTAGTGTTTGCAATGATTGTCTGTACCAGTTTCAGTATATCTTTTTCACTTCTGATGTAAGCGAATGGATTGTACTTCATGCTCTTTTTGAAGTTGATGGTATTTAAGATTTTTATCTCATAGCCATTTTCTTCAAGCATCTTGCCACATTCAACGACTATCGTTCCCTTAGGATCTGTAACACAATATGAAGAGTGCATTTGCATTAGGTTCGGCTTTACATAAAATCTCGTTTTTCCTGAACCAGAACCACCTATAACAAGTACATTTTTATTTCTTGCATACTTTGGATTTGCCGGTCTTCCATTCATTGTTAATCGCTCAGTTTGAGTAAGCAAGATATTATTTTGGAACTTTTCATCCACATACGGCTGAATATCTTTTGTCGTTCCCCATCTTGCTGATCCATACTCTTTACCTTGCCTAAACTTTTTTGCATTTTTACCTTTGGTATAGACAACAAACTTAATTAAAGCTACTACCCCTACGCCCATTAAAATATCAGCCACATGAATACTTGGCAGTAAGCTCATGGTATTAAGCTCTAATATTCCTTGAAAGATTTTGTCTATCACATCGCCACCAGTATATGCTCTTACATGGTGAGAAAAAATATTACCAACATAGAAAAATGCAAGATAGGGAATGTTCTGCTTGAAAAACTTTGCCTTATCTTGCACCTTAAATAAGCCTTTGATGTCTTTTGGTATCTTATCTATCATAGGCTTTGCTCCTTTTGTTTATTCTTGACTTTATCTTTAGAAATAGAGTTCTTTGCCATCTCTTTAAATTTCTCTATGTTTTTATGAATTGACTCCTTATTTTTCTCTTTCTTCTCAATATTTGAAAGTACATTTTGAAAAGCTTTATTCATAACTTTTGTGTCTTTTGCTTGGAAGAATACCGAATGTGTCCCTGTTCCCTTATCTTTCATCACTGAGAATTTAACACCATGTTTATTCAATTCTTTTTTTAGTTCTTTTAATTCGCCGTCTTTAACATTGATTTCTTCAAGCTGACCTTTCTTAACCATATCTTTGAGTTTGACTTCATTTCCCTCAGCCTTGATAAGTTTATCTAAGCCACCATGTTGTTTTGATCTCTGTTGCAACTTCTTTACTTGGCTCAAGATTTCTTGATATGTTGCTTTTAAGACATTAACTTCAATATTAACTACTCTATTAGAAATTTCCTCATTTATCATCAGTAACCTCCTTCCCTCATATCATAACTAACAAGTGCTGTATAATAGGCATCCATATTGCTTGGTGCATTATATGCTGCCGTTAAAATAAATGCTCTTACATTTCTTATTTTTGATTCATTCTCTGATAAAGCATTTACAAGATACTCCATATGCGAAGAATCTAGTTCTCTAAATCGCTCTTGAACAACATTTGCTGGTAATTTTGTTTGATTTATTGTTACAGTATCTTCTGCATTTAATACCATAACATCAGCTAAAACTTTAATTATTTCATCAAAGGTTTTAGCAATAATCTTATTACCTAGCTTCATGTGTTCGTTATACCCTGTACTTTCTCTTAATTCTTCTAAACAAGATTTATATGATTTTATTTTTTTACATCCTTCCTCCATTCCGTACCTTAAATAAAACGGATCTCTTTCACAGATGGGTAGGTGGGAGGAATTCTCTGTAGAAATATATGAAGTAATCTTTGATGAATTATTTGTAGTAATCTCTGGTAATGGTTCATGCAAGTTGCCATAATGCAATGGTTGATTTTCATCAAATGCATCGGTGCTAAATGCCTCATTGCATTGGTGGATTTTGCCTTCTTCCATTGGTGCATTTTGCACTAATGCATTAGGCATAGCACTTTTACTTGCTTGTTCTAATATTTCTCTTTCTTTCTCTTGCTTTCTTTGATTTAGTTCAAGATAAAGTTCTTCTAATTTCTTGTCATTTATTGTGTACCACTTTGTTTTATCTCTAGAATCTTTATTATAATTACCGACTAAAAGATAGCCCGCTTTTTCAAGCTTAGAAAAAGTTCGTTTAACTGTATCAACACTTAAATAGTCGAAATCATTTTCTTGCCATGCTCTTATTGAGTTATATGTCCAATACTTGCCATCATGATAATTGTTACCAGACTTCTTGTTTATCTCAATCCAGTAATTTATTTGTTGAAGCACAAGAGCTTCATTTAAGCCTAATTCTCTAGCTAACGCTTTATTTGCCAATATAGGTTGTTCATCAAACAAATACATACTCATTTCATCGCCTCCTTTCTCTTAAATTTAGGCATAGAAAAAGACGATAGATTTATATTCCATCGTCTTATATCTCTTATATTTCCTTTAATGTATCTTTCGCTACTTCAAGGTATGCTGTAATCCACAGTGCAATTTTAGGTAGCCCATAAGGACTAATTAAGAATGCTAGAAGTAATGCTACCATTCCTGTTATCATATCTTTTTGTATAAAGCAAGCTACTGCTCCGATAAATACCAGAAAAGATATTATACCTAAAATCATTCCACTAACTTTTATAATAAATTTTAGAAAAGCAATTAGTATCGACAAGAGCAATATTATTGGAAATAAAATTATTTTCAATGCCCATCTCATAACATACCTCTCTATTTCTTTGACTTATCCTCTAAACTCTTAATACCTGTATTGTTCAACTTTTCAATTGACATCAGCTGAGTTCTGGCAAGCTTTCTAAGTTCTATCATTCTTTCTTTTTGATCCATGCCTTTTCCGATAAGAATTGCATTATAGCTTTCCATATTCGCAAGAACCAGTAACTCATTCAGACTTGCATAATCTCTCATATTACCCTTTAAGTCAGGATTTTCTTCACGCCACTGTTTTGCTCTTTTGTTAAATAAAGCTACATTTAGCATATCTGCTTCACTTGCATACTTATAAGACAACTGTTCGCTAGTAAGATCCTTTAAGAGGTATTCTTTGATTGCATCTGTATGGATTTTGTAGTTAATCTTAGAAATTTCTCTATTCAAATTCCAGCATAATGATAGCTTAGAGTTTTCATCTGACTTAAGTCTTTTGTAATCCTGAATTACATACATCTTAAATTCAGCAGAAATCCATGAAGCAAATTCAAAGGCAATATCTGTATGTGCAAATGCACCACCATATCTTCCGCCTTTTGAAATAATTCCGATAGCTTCTGTTTTTTCTACCCATTTCTTAGGAGACAATGTAAATGAATTATAACCCGCTTCCGATTTAATTCGGTCGAATTCGACCGAATTGAAATTCAGGTTGTTTAAGCTTTCCCATAAACCAAGAAATTCAATTGTATCTTTTCTTCTCATCCAATTTTTAATTACATCACTTGGTTCATCGCTTTTATATCTAGCAATATCTGTTAGACTTATATAGTCGTTTTTAAAGTCTTCAGTATAAATTTGAATAGCAAAACCTTTTGCTTCAATCGTCTCTTTTTTCGCCTTAGACATATGAGTTCCTCCTTTATGCTGATGTACTGTTTACAACATTTATTTTCGTAATAACTGCTCTAAACAGCACACCAACGATTCATTTTTTTGATTTTAAACTTTGGTAGAAGCTCTAAAACCCTTGTATTTACTTGACTATTTGCCTGTGTCATTATTATGACACGAAACCCGGAAGTAGTGTCCAGAAATCCCAGTTATTGTTTGCCGAACGCATATTGGTGCGCGGATCACGTTTGACGGCACGATTTAAATCCGGGAATTTACGCGGATCACGCAGAAAAAATACCGGCGTGTTATTGCCAACCAGATCCCAGTTGCCTTCTTCTGTATAAAATTTTAATGCGAAACCGCGAATATCGCGTTCCGCGTCTGCTGCGCCGCGTTCACCGGCAACGGTGGTAAAGCGCGCAAACATCTCCGTTTTTTTACCGATTTCACTGAAAATTTTCGCTTTGGTGTAGCGGGTAATATCGTGCGTGACGGTAAACACGCCGTAAGCGCCGGAGCCTTTTGCGTGCATACGTCTTTCCGGAATCACTTCCCGCACGAAATTCGCCAGTTTTTCATTCAGCCACAAATCTTGTGCCAGCAACGGACCGCGCTCGCCTGCGGTCAGACTGTTCTGATTGTCCGCCACTGGCGCGCCGTTATTCATGGTTAAGTGGGTAACAGGGCATTTGCTCATAACATACTCCTTTAAAGTAGAGGGATTGAACATCATCGTTAATAAAAATCAGATGTAAATTATCATACAGATAAAATTTTAACTATTTAAGTAATAAATTTAATTAGTAATTTCTATCAAATGAAATAAAACCGACATCTTAAAAGCACGTAGAAGATCAATCGGCTTGTCAATAAGATACAGTAATATATTGATTTCAATATAAATTATTGGTGATTCTTACTAAGAAAATAACTTTTATCCGCGCATTCGAGCCAGCAAAAAGTGCGGTCGGTTTTGATGACGTTTTTTGTTTTGCGGTCAGTGTGCAAAGTCGGCAAAAAGTGCGGTCAGTTTTGGCGGCGTTTTTGTTATTTGCGGTAAACGGGCAAAGCCGGTCGAGCTATGTGATGCCTTTCGACCGGGCAATATTGATATGATGGCGAGCAGCGGCTATTTTTTGTTTGCGCAGTAGCGAATTAGCCCTTCCTGCTGTGTAGTGGCGATAAGGCGTCCCTGATGGTCGAAAATTTCGCTCCGCGAAAGCCCGCGTGCGCCATAGGCGTTGTTGCTTTCCAGTGCATAAAGTAGCCAGTGGTTTAAATCAAACGGACGGTGAAACCAGATCGCATGGTCAATCGTTGCCACTTTCATGCCCGTTTCCAGAAAACCTTTGCTATGCGGATGAAGTGCGGTCAGTAATGTATGAAAATCGGAGAAATAAGCCAGCAGGCATTGTTGAATCTTCAGATCCGCCGGAACGTTGCCATTTGCTTTCACCCAAGCGTATTGCTCAGGCGGCAACTTTGTGCCGTGAAACGGGTTATTCATATATTTGGCGCGAATATCAAACGGTCGTTCGGCGGTAAATTTGTCGCGCACCGCTGCGGGAATATACTGCGCCAGTTTTTGCATGACTACGCTTTCTTGCAGAAAATCCTGCGGTTCGCCCACCTGTGGCATCGCGCTTTGGTGTTCAAAGCCCGCTTCTTCAAGCTGAAAAGAGGCGGTAATATGGCAAATTGGTTGGTTATGCTGAATGGCTTTTACCCGTAATGCGGTAAAATTGCGTCCTTCGCGCAGGGTTTCCACATCGTAGATAATCGGATGTTGGCTGTCGCCCGGTGCTAAGAAATAGGCATGACAGGAGTGCAAAATCCGTTCCTGCGGCGCAACCTGCATGGCGGCAGACAGCGCCTGTGCAATCACTTGTCCGCCAAACAGCTGGCGCAGTCCGAGATCTTGGCTTTCGCCGCGGAACAGCACATCATCCAGTCTTTCCAGTTTAAGTAGTTGTATCAAATTATTAAGTACTGCTGACATAATCGTTTCCTTCTGTTTATGTAGTGAATTGCGTTGTTCGTCGCATCCGATAATGTTATCAATGTTCTATATCGCCGATATTGTTGCGGTGGAGGTCGCCGGGATATTCTTTAACCGATTAGCGACAATCGGCGGCGAAAGATTTGCAATCATCTTTCGCTTATTGCATAATACCAAGCCTTAACCGCCTGTGCGGTTAATTCTATGGAAACCTTTTCGGTTCCTCGCAATGGTGTCTGGTTTACCCGGTCAGGTTCGGAAGAAAGCAGCCAAAGTCAGAATTTCCGTGTGCCGAGATTCAGCCGGGAAGGTTTCCACCCATTTTAGCAGGGCGGTCTTTGCACCGCCCTGTGTGTTTTCTCATCATGCTGGCGCAAATCGCCCCGCCGCCGTTTCAGATTCTCTCCGCCAGTTGCCGGAAATAGCCGCCGGGTTTATTGATTAATTCAGCATAACTTCCCTGTTCAATTAAACGGGATTGATCAATGACGCAAAGAGTGTCGAAACGTTCAATAGCGGTCAGACGATGGGTCACCATCAACAGCGTTTTATGTTCACTGTGCGCCAGAATCAGGCGCAGAATGTGGCGTTCCGTTTCGCGGTCTAAACCTTCCGTCGGTTCGTCCAGCAGCAAAATCGGCGCATCGTTCAACAATACTCGAGCCAGCCCCAAACGGCGCTGTTCGCCGCCGGAAAGCGGACGTCCGCCGTCGCCGAGCCATATATCCAGCCCTTGCTGCGCCAGCGTAGCCAAACCGACTTGTTTCAGCACTGTCAGCATGCGGTTATCGTCGATGGTTTGCGCAGCGGCAAGTTGCAGGTTGTTACGCAGCGTATCGCTGAAAACATGTACCCGCTGGGTTAAAAAACAAATCTGTGTGCGCAGGCTTTGCTCGCTGTAAGTGGCAATCGGTTTGCCGCCCAATACGATACTGCCTTGCTGCGCATCGTAATTGCGCACCAGCAGCTGTAATAGCGTGGATTTGCCGCTGCCGGTTTTGCCTAAAATCGCCACTTTTTGTCCCGCAGCCACATTTAAGTGCAGATTATTTAACGCAATGTCCGAGCGCTGCGGGTAGGCGAATGTCAGATTTTCAATTTGAATTGAAAGTGCGGTGCTTTTTTCAGCCGTTTCCGTTCCGTTAAACACTACCAACGGTTGCTGTTCGGTAATTTCGCTGACCCGTTCGGCAGAGGCGATAACCTGCCCGATATGCAAAAAGGCGGCGCCAAGCGGCATTAAAATCTCGAACGCGGCGAGAGCGGCAAAGGCAAACAGCGCAATAAATGCCGCCGCGTATGGCGTCGAACCGAAATCTGCAGCAGCGGCAAACCATAGTGTTGCGGATAAAATCAGCCCGTTGGCGAACAATAAAAGTGCGGTGGATAATCCGGATAAATTTGCCTCTCGCTGCTGATACTGCTGCCATTGCCGTTCCGTTTGTTGTAGTTTCTGCCCTAACGGCTGTGCCGCGTTAAACAGCAGCAGTTCCGCCTGTGCCTGAATAAATTCGACGAACTGAGTGCGATACTGCGCGCGGGCACGAGTCAGTTTGTCGCCGAAGCGGGTACCCAGATGATAAAAAATTGTCGGCACGCACAGTAACAGCAAAAACAAACTGATACCGATAAATAATGCCAGCTTGAGATTAAACAGGCTTAGACCGAGTGTCAGCAGCACGATGACCGTCAGCGCACTGATAAAAGGCGCAAGCAGGCGTAAATAAAGGCTGTCCAGCGTATCCACATCAGCAACTAGCCGATTTAACAAATCACTGTTGCGATAGCGGTTTAATACGGCGGGGCTAAGCGGAATAATTTTGCGAAATACCTGCACGCGCAGTTTTGCCAGCACTCGGAAAGTAGCGTCATGGGTGACGACTTTCTCGAAATAACGGGTGACGGTTCGCCCGATAGCCAGCCCGCGCACGCTGGCGGAAGGGTAGAAATAATTAAATAATGTGCCGACACCGGCAATTGCGGTGGCTGCTAGAAACCAGCCGGAAACGGTGAGCAAGCCGATACTGGCGGCAAGCCCGCCGAGCATCAGCAACAAGCCTAGAAACAATACCCATTTAGCGTGTTTGAACAAGGATAAAAAAGGAAGTAAAGCGCGCATTAGTTGATGTCCTGTTTACGTTGTGCCAATAATTCGGCGAAGAAACCTTGATCGCGTAATTGATCGAAATTGCCCTGCTGGACAAGCCGCCCTTGCTGCATGACCAAAATATTATCGCATTGTTTCAGATCTTCGATGCGGTGCGTGATCATCAGCGTCGTTTGATTACGGCTGATATGTTGCAGTGCTTGTAGCACCAGATTTTCTGATTGTGCATCCAAACTGGCGGTGGGTTCGTCCAGCAACAGCAGATGCCCTTGGCGCAGCAGCGCCCGCGCGATAGCCAGACGCTGCGCCTGACCGACGGAAAGACCGCCGCCGTTTTCTTTGATTTCGGCATCCAGTCCCAGTTTATCAGTAAATTCCTTCGCCTGCGCGCGGCTTAATGCCTGTTCGATGGTGGCTTGGTCGGCTTGAATGCCGCCGAGCAGCAGATTTTCTCTGATAGTGCCTTGTAACAGCAGCGGATTTTGTCCGACCCAAGCAATGACGCGGCGCCACTGTACAAGATCCGTTTGATTCAGCTCAATACCGTTAATTTTTAGACTGCCCTGATAAGGCAGAAAACCCAGCAATACGTTCATCAATGAGGTTTTGCCGGCGCCGCTCTGACCGACCAGCGCGGTGTGGCTTTGTGCGGGTAAAATGAAATTCAGCGGTTGGGTCAGCGCATCGCCCTGTGGCGACAGCACCACCAAATTTTCTGCCGAAATTTCCACCGCACTTTGCAGTTCAAGCGATTGTTGCGGCACGGATTGCGCGGTCAGATAATCTTGCTGTAAGAAATCGACGATCGCATCGGCGGCGCCGATACCCGCCGCGCGATCGTGGTAATAGGTGCCGAGATCACGCAGCGGCTGATAAAATTCTGGCGCCAGCATTAAGCAGAAAAAGCCGATAAATAAGCTGAGCGGTGTGCCGTAAGTGCCGAAGTCAAGCTCGCCCAGATAACTGAAACCGAAATATACCGCCATCAGCGCAATAGAGATGGAGGTAAAAAATTCCAGCACGGCGGAAGATAAAAATGCCATTTTCAGCACTTCCATGGTGGTGATGCGGAAATCGTCAGCGTTTTCTTCAATATGGCGGGTTTGTTCCTGTGTGCGATTAAATAGCCGCAAGGTTTCCAGCCCGCGCAGACGATCAAGAAACTGACCGCTTAAACGGGCAAGGGTTGCCATATTTTTTTGGCTGCTGTCGGCAGCCGCAATGCCGACTAAAATCATAAACAACGGAATCAGCGGTGCGGTGAGCAGCAAAATTAACCCCGCCGCCCAATTTAGAGGAAACACCGCAAGTAAAATAACCACCGGCACAATCCCGGCTAACGCCTGCTGCGGCAGATAACGGGCATAAAAATTGTGCAGATTTTCCACCTGTTCCAGCATAATTGTCGCCCAGCTGCCCGCCGGTTTATTGCTGATAGTCGCCGGTCCTACCTGATGAATTTTATCAAGAATCTGGCGGCGGATAATATTGCGTAATTGTTGACCGCACTTAAAGCCGATCTTTTCGCGCAGCCAGATAATCGCAGCACGCAGTCCGAAACCTGCGATCAGCGCGAGAAAATAAGGTACCAGCTCAAAGCGGTCGGTTTGCAGAATAATCAGATGATGCAAAATGTGAGCTAAAAAGTAGGTTTGCGCCACTAAAATCACGGCAGACAGGCTTGCCAGTAAAATGTTCAGATTCAGCAATTTTTTGATTGGCTGCTGTTGCATTCGCAACCATTTTTGCAGGTATTTTTGGCGGGTTTTGTCCATAAGATCGTTTTCTTTTATTTATCGGTCCGATATTTGGCTATTCTTGTTTTCGGCTAACGGACGGTTTATTGTTATCGGTTCAGCCTCGCCTGCGCAATGGCGTTCGGCGTTATTGCTGGGTTAGGCACTTTCAGCTAATCGCTAAAAACGGCAGCGCATATTTTGTTGTGTCGGTATGCCCGGTACAAAAATGCGCCTCACGCTCAGGCGGTTTATGCGGGAAACGTGCCGGAGCGTGAGTGAAAGTACGGTGTTTTTTATGTTAATTTATTCTTGCGCATCAAGAAAGCGCTCGGCGTCCAGCGCCGCCATACAGCCTGTACCAGCGGAAGTAATTGCCTGGCGGTAATTGTGATCCATCACATCGCCGGCGGCAAACACACCGGCGACGGAGGTGGCGGTGGCATTGCCTTCCAGACCGGATTTAACCACAATGTAGCCGTTGTTCAGGACCAGCTGATCGGCGAAAATTTCCGTGTTCGGCGCATGTCCAATTGCGATAAACACACCGTCCAGTTTGAGCTCTTCGCGCTTATCCGATTGGGTGTCTTGCAACCGCACGCCGGTTACACCCATTTCGTCGCCCAATACTTCTTCTAAAGTGCGGTTGGTATGCAGAATGATTTTACCTTCCTCGACTTTTTTATGTAAACGGTCGATCAGAATTTTTTCTGCGCGGAAACTGTCACGACGGTGAATCAGATGCACTTCGGAGGCGATATTGGCGAGATAAAGCGCTTCTTCCACAGCGCTATTGCCGCCGCCGACGACCGCCACCGGTTTATTGCGATAGAAAAAACCGTCGCAGGTCGCACAAGCGGAAACGCCGCGGCCTTTATAGGCTTGTTCGGACGGTAAACCCAGATAACGAGCGGAAGCGCCGGTGGCGATGATTAACGCATCGCAGCTGAAAGTTTGCGCATCGCCGTACAGCTTGAACGGGCGGGATGATAAATCCACGCGGTTAATATGGTCGAAGACGATTTCGGTATCGAATTTTTCGGCGTGTTGTAGCATGCGCTGCATTAATGCCGGTCCGGTAGTATCGCCGAAATCGCCCGGCCAGTTTTCGATTTCGCTGGTGGTGGTTAATTGGCCACCTTGCTGTAAGCCGGTTACCAGCACCGGTTTTAAATTGGCGCGCGCGGCATAAATTGCCGCGGTATAACCGGCGGGGCCAGAACCTAAAATAAGCAGTTTACTGTGTTTAATCTCTGACATAAAAAATCCTTTTGTTAAAAATAAGCGATGAAATTGTATCTTATATTGCGTCCATTATAAGGATTTCAACGGTAAATTCATTAATACAGCAGCGAATACAGCAATCGGCGATATTTATTGGTGACCGGATCATCGTTGCCGATTGCCGCCAGAATCGAGAGGAACTGTTGTTTGACTTCGCCGTTTTGGGCGCCGAGATCCTGGCGCAAAATGTCAAATAGCAGGTTGAGCGCTTCTTCGTTACGGTTTGCCTGATGCAACTGGAGCGCCAACTTAAGCGCGATTTCCGCACTCGGGTTGCGGCTGAAATCCGCTTGCAATTGCTGAATTTCCGGGGTGTCTGCGGCTTTAATCAATAGTTCAATCTGTGCCTGTAGCCCGTGCCAGCGGCTGTCGCGATCCTGTAACGGAATGCGGTTGAGAATTTCCTGCGCTGGCTCAATTCGTTTCATTGCAATGTAGGTTTCGGCATACAGCAGGGCGATGTCGCTGTTTTTGTGCTCGGATAATTCCCAGGCTTCTTTTAATAAAGGCAGCGCCGCAGCGTAGTCTTCCACCTGTAAAAAATCCAGCGCCTGATTAAATTTGATCTCTTCTTCTTTCGGCAAAATGACACTTAAACGCTGTTGTAGCGTCGTTTCGTCCAGCACGCCCTGAAAGGCGTCCAGCGCTTGCGCCTCTTTAAACAGGTAAGTGGTCGGCAATGCCTGAATGCGGAATTGAGCGGCAACCAGCTGTTGCGCTTCACAATCAACTTTACCCAGTAAAAACTGTCCCTGATATTGTGTGGCGTAACGTTCCAGCAAGGCGGTAAATTCCACCGATTGCGCATGGCTTGGCGCGTAAAACACCAGCACCAGCGGGGTTTGTTGCGAGAGTTGCAGCGTATCGGTGAGATTTTGTTCGTTAATTTCAATAATATAAGGTGCCATGTTAAATCCTGTCGCATTGATAAAATTGACAGGATTGTAACAAAAGTGCGGTGATTTTTGAAAAACTTTTCTGAAAACCACCGCACTTCGGCAAACGCGAGAGATTAGAGCAAGATACTGCCGATTACGGCGAGGGCGAACCCGACCAGCCCAATTAGCGTTTCCTGTACCGTCCATGTTTTTAATGTGGTTTTGGTATCCATTTCCAGAAAACGGCTGACCAGCCAGAAACCGCTGTCGTTGACGTGCGATAACACGGTGGCGCCGGAGGCAATGGCGATCACGATAAAACACAGATCAAACTGACTGAGACCGCTGGTAGCCGCGACAGTCGGTGCAATTAAGGCTGAGGTCGTGGTCAGTGCGACAGTAGCGGAACCCTGTGCGACTCGTAGCGCCGCGGAAATAATAAAGGCGGCGACAATTACCGGCATACCGGTATCGGACAGCATGGCTGCCAGCACATCGCCGATACCGCTTGCGCGCAACACGCCGCCAAACATACCGCCGGCGCCGGTTACCAATACGATGGAACAAATCGGACCAAGGGCGTTATCACAGATTTTTTCGATTTGTTCGTTGTTGCGTTGGTCTTTCAGCAAAATAATTGACACAATCAGCGTAATCAGCAAGGCAACTGGGGTTTTGCCGAGTAAACGCAGGCTTTCTACCCAAAGCTGCGAACCGTCGATTACCTGAGTAACGGAAAGCGTGTTCAGACCCGTATCAAACAAAATCAGCATTAAAGGCAGTAATAAAATCGATAAAACTTTTTTAAAACTCGGCGGGTTAATTACCGCGGTTTCGTTGATTGCGCTGGCATTTAGGAACGATTTCGGCAGCTCCAGATAAATGTTGCGCCCCAAGTATTTGCCGAACAGATAGCAGGCAAGATACCAAGTCGGAATGGCGCAAAGAAAACCGACGATAACCAGCAATCCCATATTGGCGCCCAGTAAATCGCCGGAAACTACCGGACCGGGATGCGGCGGAACGAAGGCGTGCATAACCGCGAAGGCACCGGCTGCCGGAAAGGCATAGCGCAGTACGGAACCGCCGAAGCGTTTGGCGACGCTGAAGATAATCGGCAGCATCACCACTAATCCGGCATCAAAGAAAATCGGGAATCCGAACAACAGAGAGGCGATCCCTAAGGCTAACGGGGCTTTTTCTTCGCCGAACTTATTGATCAGCGTATCGGCCAGCACTTTGGCGCCGCCGGTAATTTCCAGCAGACGACCGATCATCGCGCCTAGTCCCACCAATAAGGCTACCGAGGCCAGCGTACCGCCGAAACCGTTCAGCAGGGTCGGTAGGAGCTTATCAATCGGAATGCCGGTGGCAAGTGCGGTCAATAAACTGACAATAAACAGCGCCACAAAGGCATGCACTCTGAACTTCATGATCAGCAGAAGCAATACTAAAACCGACGCGATCATAATAAAAATCAACATAGTAAATTCCTCTTTAACTCATCTTAAACCGCTGCCAGCATGCCGCCGTCAACGAACAGCAGCTGACCGTTCACAAAATCCGAGGCAGCCGACGAAAAAAATACCGCCGCACCCACCAGCTCTTGCGGATCGCCCCAGCGCGCCGCCGGTGTGCGTTGGCACAACCAATCGGTAAATGCTTTGTCTTCCACCAAGGGTTGAGTGAGTTCGGTTTTGAAATAACCCGGTGCAATACCATTAACCTGAATATTATAGCGGGCAAGTTCCACACACATGCCGCGGGTCAGCATTTTTACCGCGCCTTTGGATGCTGCATAAGGCGTGATGGTGTCGCGCCCCAGCTCGCTTTGCATGGAACCGATATTAATAATTTTGCCCTGTTGGCGTTTGATCATATAGCGGGCGACAGTTTGTGAAACAATAAATACCGCTTTTTGATTGACCTTAACGATCTCATCAAAGTCTTCCTCCGGAAAATCACAAAACGGATGACGGCGTTGAATTCCAGCATTGTTGATTAGCACGTCAATCGGACCAATATGTCGCTCAATATTATCAATTGCCTGTCGTACCGCTGCGGTATCGGTTACATCAAAAGCGCGCGCATGCGCAGTGAGACCTTGCGCGCGCAATTTTTCCGCCGCTTGTTCGGCTTTATCCTGTGTCGTGCCGTTAATTATCACTTCAGCACCGTAGCGTGCTACGCCTTGTGCCAGAATATTACCAATGCCTCTGCTGGAACCGGTGATTAAAATACGTTTGTTTTTAAGTGAAAAAAGAGTTTCCATAAACTGTCTCTCCGTTTATGCAAAGGTCAGTTGAACCTTGGCGATTTCTGTTTTATTGCCGGCACAGTCAAGGGCTTGCCGTAATGCGGTAAAGGGGAAGGTTTTTGAGAGTAACGGACGCGGATTCACACTGCCATCGCTTAGCCATTGTACGGCGGTATCAAATTCTTTAACAAAGCGGAATGTTCCTATCCAGCTGATTTCTTTGGCGATTAACTGCATCAGCGGAAAGTCGGGTATTGCACCGCCCATGCCGATTTGTACGATGCTGCCGCGCGCTTTGGTGACATCCAGACAACGCATGAGCGAAGACGGATGACCGGAAGCCTCAAAGGCAAGGTCAAATACGCCTTTATGCTGCATATATTGGCTGAAATCATCCTGTGCCAGCAGGGTTTTATCCGCGCCCATTTGTCGTGCGATCTGCAAGCAGCGCTGACTGACGTCAGCGCAGACAATTTCTTTTGCACCTAGCACTTTTACCGCCGCGACGGTCAGACAACCAATTGGACCGACGCCGGAAATGAAAACCCGTCTGCCTTGTAACTCGCCGGCGCGTCGGGCGGCATGTATCGCCACCGCCAAGGGTTCGGCAAAGGTCATGATGTCATCGGGCGCATCGGGCGGATAGGGGATACATTGGGCATTATCCACCACTTTAAAACGGGTGAATCCGCCGTCGACATGAGGATCATACATGGCACTGCCGAAAAAGCGCATGGATTCACACTGATTGGTTTCACCGGATAAACAATATTGACATTGTCCGCACGGTTTACTCGGGTTAATGGCGACCTTTTGACCTTCATGCAGATCAGGTGCGTTGGTTTTAACGACCTTACCGATTACCTCATGCCCCAATATCATTGGCTGTTTTATGGCAAAATTGCCTACTTTGCCATGCTGATAATAGTGCAGATCGGAACCACAAATCCCACCTCGGGTAATTTGCACCAATGTTTGTCCGTCATTCGGCGTATAGACCAGCGGCTGTGTGATCACTTCAACCTGTTGCGGACCTTTTACCACACAAGAAAGCGTTTCTATGTTCATTATCCTGCCTCCATTCGATGTTTGGTTACTGGTAACATACGTACTCTAGGGGTGTTCGTAAAGCAAAATTTGATTTCATCGGTTAAATTTGTGATGAAGTTCAAGTTTTTGCTTGCGATATTACTCAGTATAGCGATTTTTGTTCATTTTTTGTGAAGTGAATCACAGAATTTAATGTTACTGGTAACTTGTTGCCGGATTTTTGTTATTGTAGCGACAAACGGACTACGGCATCAGGCTAAGGAGTACTGCGATGCGAAATGCAAAAGGTAAAAGTTTTATTCTAATGGGGGTGTCCAGCACCGGAAAAACCACGGTGGGAACGGCGGTCGCACACCGTTTGGGGATCAAACTGATCGACGGCGATGATCTGCACCCGCGCGCGAATATTATCAAAATGGGGCAGGGACGACCGCTAAACGATGATGACCGCGCGCCCTGGTTGGAGCGTATCCGCGATGCGGCATTCAGCCTTGAACATAAAAGCGAAGTCGGCATTATTGTATGTTCCGCATTAAAACGAAAATACCGAGATATGATCCGCGAGGGTAACGACAGCGTCAAATTTTTATTTCTGCACGGTGCCTTTGAGTTAATTCTTGAACGCATGCAGCAGCGCACAGGGCATTATATGAAAACGGCTATGCTGAAAAGTCAGTTCGATACGCTGGAAGTGCCGCAGGCGGATGAAACGGACGTTATCCCGATTGCCGTTGACGGGACGTTTGAAGAGGTGGTTGAACGCTGCATTGCGGCATTGAAACCTTTTTTATAACTATTGTCACCCGCACTTCATGTATCCGCGCTATCTTTGCGCCTTTGCCGCTACAAAAATGCAGCCGGAACTGATAAAATGCCGCCTGATTTTTTGCAAACGGAGTCGGGAATAACAGTGGCATTAATGAGTTTAACCAACGGCTATCTTGGGTTCGGCGATCAGCCTTTATTGGATCAAGCTGAACTGCATATTGAAAGCGGGGAGCGGGTGTGTTTGGTCGGGCGTAACGGTGCAGGCAAATCTACCTTAATGAAAATTCTGGCCGGCGATATTATGCTGGATGACGGTCGCCTGCAACTGGAACGGGAACTGGTGGTTTCCCGTCTGGAACAGGATCCGCCGCGTCATGTGCAGGGCAACGTATTTGATTATGTCGCCGAGGGAATCGGACATCTGGCTGAGTTGTTAAAAACTTATCATCAGCTTTCTCGCTTGCTGGAAAAAGATTGTAGCGACAACACGTTGAACCAATTGGCGCGGGTTCAAAGTCAGCTTGAACATGCCGACGGCTGGCGTTTCGAAAATAAAATTCACGAAGTGTTGGCGAAACTGACGCTGAATGCCGAAATGCAGTTATCCGAATTATCCG
The DNA here is from genome assembly GCF_000827595.2 of Necropsobacter massiliensis. Lineage (GTDB taxonomy): Bacteria > Pseudomonadota > Gammaproteobacteria > Enterobacterales > Pasteurellaceae > Necropsobacter > Necropsobacter massiliensis. The sequence goes on from NZ_LN776183.1 coordinate 240,951, forward strand.
GCGGCTGGTTGCGCAAGGCAGCACTGGCAAGGGCATTGGTTTGCGAGCCGGACATATTGCTGCTGGACGAACCTACTAACCACTTGGATGTGGACACGATCGAGTGGCTGGAAGAATTTCTGTTAGGCTTTGCCGGCAGCATTGTGTTTATTTCTCACGACCGTTCCTTTATCCGCAAAATGGCAACGCGCATTGTGGATTTGGATCGTGGCAAACTGGTATCTTATCCGGGCGATTATGATCTGTATCTGACCACAAAAGAAGAAAATCTGCGCGTGGAAGCATTACAAAACGAACTGTTTGATAAGAAATTGGCGCAGGAAGAAGTCTGGATCCGACAAGGTATTAAAGCGCGTCGCACCCGCAATGAAGGGCGTGTGCGGGCGTTAAAGGCGCTGCGTGAGGAACGTCGTCAACGGCGTGAAGTGCTGGGCAGTGCCAAATTACAATTGGATAATGCAAGCCGTTCCGGCAAAATAGTGTTTGAGCTGGAAGACCTCAGCTATGACATCGACGGCAAAAAGCTGTTAAATCATTTCAGCACCACCATTTTACGCGGCGATAAAATTGCCTTAGTCGGACCGAACGGTTGCGGTAAAACCACCTTTATTAAATTATTGCTCGGTGAGATTCAACCAAGCGCCGGGACAGTGCGCCGCGGCACCAAGCTAGACATCGCCTATTTCGATCAATATCGCGCCGATCTGGATCCGGAAAAAACAGTCATGGACAATGTGGCGGACGGCAAACAGGATATTGAAGTTAACGGCGTGAAACGTCATGTGCTGGGCTATTTACAGGATTTTCTGTTTCCGCCTAAACGGGCAATGACGCCGGTTAAAGCCTTATCCGGCGGTGAGCGCAATCGTCTGCTGTTGGCAAAATTGCTGCTTAAGCCGAATAATCTGCTGATTTTGGACGAACCGACTAATGATTTGGATGTCGAAACGTTAGAATTGTTGGAAGACATTCTGACTGATTATCAGGGCACTTTGTTGATCGTCAGCCATGATCGTCAGTTTATTGATAATACCGCGACTGAATGCTATATCTTCGAGGGCGACGGTGTACTGAATAAATATATCGGCGGTTTTCACGATGCCAAACAGCAGCAAACCAATTATCTTGCAACGAAAGCGGCAGCGGCCCGCGCAGGAAAAGGTGCCACAGACGACGATAAAAGTGCGGTTCAAACTCAGAAAGTTTCTGCACCGCCGCCGAAAAACCGCTCGCTGAAATTATCCTACAAAGAACAGCGTGAGCTGGAGGGATTACCGCAATTGCTGGAGGAATTGGAACAGAAAATCACCGCACTTCAAACAGAAGTCAGCGCGCCAGCGTTTTTCCAGCAGGATCACGCTTACACCGCAGCGAAACTACAGGCACTCGCTGAGGCGGAGCAGGCACTGGAGGACGCATTTCAGCGTTGGGAAGCGTTGGAGGAAAAGGCGGCGGCAATGAAATCGAAGTAATTGCCCGATGCGGCTTGTCGCAAGTGCGGTGGAAAATTGTTGTGATTTTTTACCGCACTTTTTTATTGTGCTTTAGCGTACTTTTTGCCGCATTTTTCTGTTTTGCCTTTCTATCGCACTATGGGCGTTAAGCGACGGAACGAAGGATTATTTACGGCTGCATACTGCAATAAAGTGTAATTGTTTATGCGGATCATTAAAGACATTAAACATTTTTTTGAATGTCGCGCGGTTTTCCGCTTTCAGGGCATTTTTAATGATTTTCAGTGTGCCGAAAACGCCTTCGTCATAAAGCATGCCGCGTGGCGACAGCAGGGTCATATCGCCGCTGAACGTGTCGATATTAGCGAATCCGGCGTCGCAAAATACCTTTTTCCAGCCCGTTTTACTCAGCGGTGTCACGCTGATATTAATTGCTTCCCGCAGCTGTTGTAGCACCGCTTCACCGTCTTCGACGGTCAGCATGACATCATGAGTCAGCAGAAAACCGCCCGGTTTCAGCACGCGATAATATTCCCGTACCGCTTTGATTTTTGCTGCCGGTGGCAGCATGGTTAGCATGGCTTCATTGATTACAATATCAAAGGTGGCATCATTAAAGGGCAATGACATGGCATTAGCGCGCTGAACGTGGATCAAATGCTGTAAATGCTGCGCGTTGATCTTGGCACGGGCTTTGTCTAGCGCGGTCTCATCTAGATCCACCCCTTCAATGTGACAGCCGAAACGTTTTGCCAGCCCGATTGCGGTGGTTCCCATATTGCAGGCGACTTCCAGCACTTGTTTATCGCGGCTAAAATCGCCGTTGCCAATCAGCCATTCCGTTGCCTTTCTGCCGCCTGGGCGCAACCGCGTTTTGCCTAAACGGGCGAGAAAATGATGGCCGACTTCTTCTTTTTTCATGTATTTCGTCCTCTTGATGATAATAGTTGACTCAATATATCAGATTTAGAACAAATGTAGTAATGATATTTATTCTTATTCACGAAAGGGGAATCACATGGCGGGCAGGGCGGTTGAGATGCACAACCGCCCTTCTGAGTTACATCAGATTGCTGATAAAAATCAACAAGATAATTAACGGTACAACGAATTTCACGTAATGAAACCAGATTGTCGTAAATACGGAATTCGGGCAGGGAGACAGTTCTTTTTTGGCGTCCTCTTTCAGTACGAAACCAACGAAGATCGCACAGCCCAAGGCGGTGAGCAAAAACAGAATATTGCCGCTAACATAATCAAAGGCGTCGAAAATACTTTTGCCGAAAAACGTGACGTTTTTCAGCAGATTGTCGCTTAAAATCGACGGAATGTTGCCCAGCACGAAAATACCACCCAATGTCAGCGCGATGGCTTTGCTGCGCCGCATTCTGAGTTTTTCCTGTAAAGCGGTGATAATCACTTCATAAATGGTAATGGAGGTGGTTAAGGCGGCGATAAGCAGCAGACTGAAGAAAATGACGGCGAAAAAACGTCCCGCCCATAAATGGGAAAATACAATAGGCAGGCTCTGAAAAACCAGCGTGGGACCGGCATTAGGTTCGATTCCAAAGCTGAATAATGACGGAAAAATCATGAAGCCGGCGAGTACGGCGATGATTGTGTTGGTAAAACCGGTGATAATTGCGGTTTGAATCAGATTTTCCTGCTTGCTGAGATAGCTGGACAAGGTCACAATCACACCGAAGCCTAAACTTAAAGCAAAAAATACTTGCCCCAATACCATAATAAAAAGTTGTGCAGTGATTTTGGAAAAATCCGGTTTTAAATAATACACAATGCCTTCCATTGCGCCCGGCAAGGTAATGTTGCGAATAACCATACCGATTAAGAACACAAACAGCAACGGCATCAGGTATTTTACTGAACGTTCAATACCGCCGATAATGCCTTTAGCCAGAATAATATAGTTGACCGCCACGAAAAGGAAAGTGTAAAACATAATTTCCAACGGGCTGTTGCTGATATGCAGATCATAGAAGTTTTTGGCGATATCTTTGCTGATCGGCTGCGAAATATCAAGATTGCCGCCGATCAGATTGATGATATAGCTGATCACCCAGCCGCCGAGCACCATATAATAGGCCATAATGCCGAAAGCGCCGAGCAACCCCATATAACCAATGAGTTTCCAGCCTTTAGAAATGCGTTTGCTTGCCAGTCTGTCGCCAAACGCATCAATAGAATTGACCCGCAGACGACGACCGATAACGTTTTCCACTAAAATCATCGGAATACCGATGACCAGCATCGCAATGCAGAACAGCAGCACATACGCACCACCGCCGTTTTCACCGACCAGATAAGGGAAGCGCCAGGTGGCGCCGAAGCCGACGGTGGCACCCGCTACCGTCATTACATAAGTTAATCGGCTCGACCAAGTTTGTCTTTCTGTTGTTTTTGTTGTCATAATATTGCCTTAATGCGTTAATAATTATGCCGTTTACGGCGCAATCGGTCGATTAAATATCGGTTTTTTCTTTGTATTCGCACAAATCTTCAATAATGCAGGAACCGCAACGTGGTTTTCTGGCAACACAGGTATAGCGACCGTGCAGAATCAGCCAGTGATGAACGTCCAGTTTGAATTCGTCAGGCACGACCTTAAGCAGTTTTTGCTCCACTTCCAGCACATTTTTGCCGGGTGCAAAGCCGGTGCGGTTGGCGACGCGAAAAATATGGGTATCTACCGCAATCGTCGGATGACCGAACGCGGTGTTTAATACCACATTGGCGGTTTTGCGCCCAACGCCCGCCAGCGCTTCCAGCGCTTCACGATTTTGCGGCACTTCGCCGTGATGTTTTTCGATCAAATCACGGCAGGTTTTGATGATATTCTCCGCCTTGCTGTTATACAGTCCGATGGTTTTGATATAGCCTTTCAGCTCTTCCACTCCGAGAGCCAATATAGCCTGCGGCGTATTGGCGACCGGAAACAGTTTGGCGGTGGCTTTGTTGACGCCTTTATCAGTGGCTTGCGCCGATAGAATGACGGCAATCAGCAGCTCGAAGGGCGAATGATAGCACAGTTCGGTGGTCGGTTTAGGGGTATGAGCCCGTAACCGGGTCAGAATTTCAATGCGTTTTTGTTTATTCATCTTTACAATTATTTGCTGTTATGATCAATGATGTTTTTTACTGCCAGCATTAGCCCTAAGCCGATAAATGCGCCGGGTGGCAGAATTGCCAGCAAAAAGCTGCTGTCCGCATGGAACAGTTCCAGATGCAGCACCGTTGCCCAGCTTCCCAACAGATTTTCGATTCCGTCAAACCATTTGCCGGTGCCAACGATTTCCCGTAGACTGCCGAGCACAAACAGGCTCAGACTCATTCCCAGCCCCATGGAAAAACCGTCAAACAGAGAATGTAGTATGCCGTTTTTCGAGGCAAACGCCTCAGCGCGCCCGATCACAATGCAGTTGGTGACGATCAGCGGGATAAAAATGCCCAACGCTTGATAAAGTGTGTAGGTATAGGCGTTCATAACCAGCTGTACCATGGTGACGGTGGTGGCGATAATCATGACATAAATCGGAATGCGGATTTCATTGGGAATCTGTTTGCGAAACACGGCGATCACCGTATTGGTACAGATTAGCACCAGCATGGTCGCCAGCCCCAGCCCCAGCGCGTTGGTTGCCGTATTGGATACCGCCAGCAGCGGACAAAGTCCGAGCAACTGTACCAGCGTTGAATTATTTTTCCAAACACCCTGAATAAAAATATTGCGCCAAACTGAATGTTTTTGCACCGCACTTTCGGGCGTTTCAAGTGCGGTAGTTTTTTCCGAAGTTTCCATTGTCGTGTTTTACCTGTCGCTATCCTGTGTTATTCCGCCTTATTGTGCTGGATAGCCTCCAGCAAGGCAAGTGCCGAGCGTTTCACCTGATTGACCACCGCACGTGGCGTAATGGTGGCGCCGGAAAATTGATCGAACTTGCCGCCGTCTTTTTTTACCGCCCATTCCGCTTGATTGTCGGCGGAAATACGTTGATGGGCAAAGGCGAGAATCCAGTTGGATACGCGGGGTTCGATTTTATCGCCCAATCCCGGGGTTTCCTTATGTTCAATTACGCGCACGCCCAGTATTTCGCCCTGCGCTGTCATCCCGACCAATAAACGGATATTGCCCGAATAACCGTCCGGCGCAGTGGTTTCAAAGGCATAGGCAACGGTTTTGCCATTTTTGTCGGCATGGCAGAGCTTATCAATATAAGGAATCTTGCCTTTGATGTCTTGACAGCTTTGCGCCAAATCGTTATCGAAATTGTCTTGCACAATCACCTGTTGCAGAAGTGTTCGCTGCTGTTGCGCAACGGCATGATCGATTTTATCTTTCGTTAAAAAATAAACGCCGCTGGAAAGTGCGGTGCAAATCAGCGCAATCAATCCCAACAGCAAACCGTAACGGCTACTGACTTTAATAAGCTGCATTATTTCCCCCTTTTAGCCGCATGACCGGCAACGCGTGGTCGGGTATAGTGATCGATCAGCGGCACGCAGATGTTGGTCAGCAAAATCGCGAATGCCACGCCATCGGGATAGTTGCCGTAAAAACGGATGATGCACACCAGACAACCCGCTATGGCGCCGAACAGCAGTTTGCCTTTCGGCGTGATTGATGCGGTGACCGGGTCGGTGGCGATAAAAAATGCGCCAAACATGGTTGCGCCGCTGAACCACTGCCATAACGGGTCGGTAGCCAAGGGGGCGAACCAGTGAAACAGACTGAACAGAAAAATTGTAGCTAAAAAAGCCACGGGAATATGCCAGTGAATAATTTTTTTCCAGATCAGAAAAATGCCGCCCACCAGAAAGCACAGATTCACCTGCATCCAGCCGATCCCCTGCGGCAGGCTATTGTCGCCCACAGGCAGCATGCGCTCGAAAATCGGCGATAAGCCAATCTGCGCGAGGTTTTCGGTGGCATGTTTGCCAGCAGTTTTCAAGGTATCCAGCGGCGTGGCTTGAGTAATGCCGTCAATCGAGGCGGTTAATTGATGTAGGCTGAATCCGTCGGTACTGAAACCGGTAAAAATCAAGGCATAGGCATCAGCAAAGGTCGGCGGTTCGTTAAGCAATTGGATCGGCGGCAGCCAGGTGGTCATTTGCAGCGGAAAAGACACCAACAGCACTACATAACCAACCATGGCAGGATTAAATAAATTCTGCCCCAGACCGCCGTAAACATGCTTGCCGAGGATTACCGCGCAGCCGACGCCGAGCAGAATGATCCAATAAGGCGCATAGGGCGGGATTGCCATTGCCAGAATAAGTGCGGTCAGAATAACACTGAAATCGCCGATATAAAACAAGGCGGGTTTGCGACGTAACAGCGTCACGCCGAATTCTAGCGCTAACCCGAAGGTAACGGCAAGTGCGGCTTGAATCAGCACGCCGAAACCGAAGTAATAGAGTTGGGCGCACAGTGCGGGCAGCATGGCGACGATAACCCATAACATAATCCGAGCGGTAAGTTTGCCCGAATGCGTATGGGGTGAACTGATCATTTTAAACATAGATTAATCTCTTAATTGTTATCCTGTTGCTGTGCGGCTTTTTTTGCTTTGGCGCGCGCAATGGCAGCGGCAATAGCGGCTTTTTTAGGGTCAAGTGCGGTGCTATTTTCAGGCGTTTTTTCGACCGCACTTGCTGATGTCTCAACCGCCACATTTGCCGTTTGGACAGCCGCATGTTGCGCGGATTGTGCCGAGGTTGTGGTGGCAGAAGATGTCGTCTCTAACGTGCCCTCTGTGTTATCGCCTTGCTGCGCGGCTTTTTTTGCTTTGGCGCGCGCAATGGCAGCGGCAATAGCGGCTTTTTTAGGGTCAAGTGCGGTGCTATTTTCAGGCGTTTTTTCGACCGCACTGGTTGATGTTTCAACCGCCACATTTGCCGTGTGGACAGCCGCATGTTGCGCGGATTGCGCCGGCGAAGTCGCGGCGGTAGCCTGTGTTTGTTGTTCCGCCTGTTGGCGGGCCAAACGGCGGGCCTTACGCTGTGCCATAATGTCGCTGTTATCCGGCATCACTTCACCGTCGGCATTCACCAAGGTTTTGATTTTAATCTGCGCTGTTGCTGGTTCGCCGGCTTGTTTGGCTTTTAAGCGTGCCAATGCGGCTTGAACAGGGTCTTCGCCTTTTTGCTGCGCCAATTCTGCGCGGCGGTTTTCAGCTGCGCGCTGGGTACGGGCCTTACGTGCCTGTTCCTCTTTTTCCAGACGCGCCTGACGGGCTTCAAAACGAATTTTAGCCTCTTCGGCCTTTTGCGCTTTTTCTTTCATTTCCCACAGTTTGGCTTTTTCTTGGCGGAAATATTGAATCAGCGGAATATGACTCGGGCAAACGTAAGCGCATACCCCGCATTCGATGCAGTCTTTTAGGGCGTACTGCTCGGATTTTTCATGATCTTCGCTACGGGCGAACCAGTAAAGCTGCTGCGGCATTAAATGTACCGGGCAGGCGTCCGAACAGGCGGAACAGCGGATGCAAGATTGTTCCGGTTCAGGCGGTGCGTATTCGAAATGATCCGGCGCCAGCAGACAGTTGGTGATTTTGGTGACCGGCGCGTTTAAATCGGGCAAAATTACCCCCATCATCGGACCGCCCATAAATACCGGAAAGCGATCATCATATTGGTAGCCCGTCTGTTGCAACAAATCCGCGATCGGCGTACCTAAACGCACCCATTGATTGCCTTTATGCACGATTTTATCGCCGGTCAGTGTGACGACGCGTTCAATTAACGGTTCGTCGTCTATTACCGCGCGTTTAATCGCAAAGGCGGTGCCGACATTGTGCATTAATACGCCGATACTGGAAGAACGCTGACCGCTCGGCACTTCCAGCCCGGTCAGCACTTGAATCAGCTGTTTTGAGGCGCCGGACGGGTATTTGGTCGGAATCACGCGGATTTCAATATCGTTTGCGCCGTGCAGGGCGCGACGAAGAGCGGCGACCGCCTGCGCTTTGTTATCTTCAATGGCCAACACCACTTTTTCAGGGCGCAGAATATAGCGCAGAATGCGGATGCCCTCGATAATTTCTGCCGGATAATCGCGCATCAGGCGATCATCACAGCTGATATAAGGTTCGCATTCCGCACCATTGATAATCAGCAGTTTAACCTGTTTTTCCGCCGAATGAATTTTAGCCGCGGTAGGAAATACCGCGCCGCCCAAACCGGCGATGCCAGCATGATAGATTGTGTCAATCAATTGTTCCGGTGTACGGCTGAGAAAATCTTCAATGGGCTGACGTTCACGCCATTGATCCAGACCGTCCGCCTGAATTTCGATGCACAGTTCGCTCAGTCCCGACGGATGGGCGGCAACATGCGGCGCAATTTGAATGACCGTGCCGGAAGTCGGTGCATGTACCGGCAGGGCGCGCAATCCTTCGCCCAAGGTGAGCGGCTGACCTTTTAATACTTTTTCACCCGCTTTCACTAGAATATTGCCCGCTTTACCAGCATGTTGCTTCACCGGTAGATAAAATCTCTCCGTCAGCGGGGCGCGGGTAATCGGCGTCTGATTCGATTGCGACTTCATATCCGGCGGATGAATACCGCCGTCAAAATCCCACAACTTACCTGAATTAAAACGGGTTAATACATCATTCATCGCTATCTCCCACAACAAGTTTTTTCTGCACGGAAGTGGTGTCCAGCACGGGAATAACCAGTTTCGGATCAAATTTCCAGTTCCAGTGATCAATATTCGGTTTCACCTTTATCATGGAAATGCAGTCCGTCGGGCAGGGGGCGACGCACAATTCGCAGCCGGTGCAAAGATCGGGAATGATGGTATGTACGGCGCGGTTGGTACCGATAATGGCGTCAACTGGGCAGGCTTGAATACATTTGGTGCAGCCGATACACATGTTTTCGTCGATAAAGGCGACTTTGGGGGCGGGCTCTTCCGCCAGCTCTGTGGACGGCACATCGACTCCCAACAGATCCGCCAGTTTAACCACCAGCGGTTGTCCGCCGGGCACGCATTTGGTAATGACATCGCCGTTGGCAATGGCTTCGGCATAAGGGCGGCAGCCGGGATAGCCACATTGACCGCATTGGCTTTGCGGTAGCAGAGCGTCAATTTTCTCGACGATAGGATCGGCATCGACTTTCAGTTTTATTGAAGCAAAGCCTAAAATGATGCCGAAAATTAACGCCAATAGCGCAATGGCGATCAGCACATAATAAAACGTAGTCATACTAGACTCTCACCAAACCGGTAAAGCCCATAAAGGCAAGAGACATCAGACCGGCGGTAATCAGTGCAATGGACGCACCGCGAAACGGCAACGGTACGTCAGCGGCCGCCAGTCGTTCACGCAACGCGGCGAACAGCACCAGCACCAGTGCGAAACCCAGCGAGGCGCCGAAGCCGTAAATCACCGATTGAGTAAGATTATGCGCCAGATTAATATTCAGCAGCGCCACGCCGAGTACGGCGCAGTTGGTGGTAATCAATGGCAGAAAGATGCCGAGCAGGCGGTATAGCATCGGGCTGGTTTTGTTGATCACCATTTCAGTAAACTGCACCACCACCGCGATAACCAGAATAAAAACTAACGTGCGTAGAAAATTGCTGTTAAACGGCGTTAATAAGTAGCGATCAACCAAATAGGAACACAATGACGCCACCGTCAGTACGAACATGGTTGCCAATCCCATGCCGACAGCGGTTTCGATTTTTTTCGACACGCCCATAAACGGACACAGTCCGAGAAATTTCACCAGCACGAAGTTGTTGATAAGTGCAGTGCTGATAATCAATAAAATATAATCTGTCATAGTGTTTTCGCTGATTTGATTAAGCCGTATATTATCTCTGTTTCTGCCGCCAAGGACAATAAAAAGTTTAGCGCGCGGAAATTTAACATAAAACGACCGCACTTTTTATGCCAAAAACGGGGGATATCTGTCGGCGATTACAAACAGTGCACCAATGCCGATTTGATGTCTGGATATTGAAAGCGAAAACCGGCTTGCAGCAGTTTGGTCGGGAGGACTTTCTGGCTGTCTAATAACAACTGCGCCCGTTCGCCGAAAGCCCATCGTAGCAGGAACGCCGGAACCTGTGCAAAGTGCGGTCGGTTTAACAGTGATCCCAAGGTGTGATTGAATTCGCTGTTGCGCGTCGGATTCGGCGCCGACAGATTGAAGGCGCCGTGGCACTGCGGGTGGTGTAACAGAAATAAAATGGCATTGACCATATCCGATAGAGCGATCCAGCCCCAATATTGTCGTCCGCTGCCAAGTTTTCCGCCCAGACCTAAGCGATACGGCAGCAACATTTGTGCTAACGCACCACCGCTTTGCGCCAGCACGATACCAGTACGCAATAAGCAAACGCGGGTTGCGGCATGCTGCGCAGCAGCTTCCCATTGCTGACAAAGACGAGCGGGAAATGTGTCGCCTGCGCGGTTGTCTTCGCTGAGCGCCGTTTCTCCTCGATCGCCGTAATAGCCCGCTGCCGAGCCGGAGATAAAAGTGTGCGGCGGATGACTGCTGCAATTGATAAGTGCGGTCAGTTTTTTGGTTAAATCCACTCGGCTATGGATTAATCGGTTTTTTTGCTGCGGCGTCCAGCGACGCCGGAAAATCGGTTCTCCCGCCAAATTGATGACCGCATCAAAACCATTCAGGTCGCTGTAATTTTCCAGTGTGTCGGTCCATTCCACTGCGGCAGGCAGTCGCATTTTTGCCTGCGCCGGGTTTCGGCTTAGTGCGATAACCTGATGATTGTCGCCGATTAAACGGGGGATTAACGTGCTGCCGATCAGTCCGGTTGCGCCGGTAAATAGAATGTTCATTTCGCCTCCCCTGTTGTGACAGGTTAAAGTGAGTTTTCAAACAACTGCTGAATATTGCCGATTAGACGTTTAATGTCGGTGCCTGCGGTGGGCGTGATAAAAATGGTGTCGTCACCGGCAATCGTACCTAAAATACCTTCCGCTTTTCCTACCGAATCTAGCAGGCGGGCGATCAGCTGGGCGGCACCGGGGCTGGTTTTTATCACGATCAACGAGGCGTTGGAGTCAATGTCCAGCACCAGATTTTTAAGCGGGCTGCTGGTATTCGGTACACTGAGTTCGTTCGGCAGGCAATAGACCATTTCCATGCGCGTATTACGGGTGCGTACCGCGCCGAATTTGTTCAGCATGCGTGATATTTTCGATTGATTAATATTGCTGAACCCCTGTTGTTGCAAAGCGGTGACGATTTCGCTTTGCGAACCGAACTTTTCTTGCGCTAGCAGTGCTTTAAAGGCAGCGGTTAAGTTATCGCTTTTTTCATTTGTCATCGGAATGCTCCAGATTATGTTTTTGCCATGGATTTTTGCATAAAAATGCAAAATAAGTAAATAAAATTTATTTGTGGTTGAGGTTTTCGGCAGAAAAAGAGGGGAATTGGGGCCAAAACCTTGAGTTAGATCTCACTATTCAATTTATCCGTTTGAATTTAGGTATGAATAAATTTAGAATTCAGGAGTTCAATTTGCAAACTTAATCAACTGTAAGGAGTTTTAAATGAAAGTAGCAGTATTAGGCGCCGCAGGCGGTATCGGTCAGGCATTGGCATTATTGTTGAAATTACAGTTACCGGCAGGTTCCGAATTATCGTTATATGATATTGCGCCGGTAACTCCGGGGGTTGCGGCGGATGTCAGCCATATCCCGACCGCGGTTAAAGTGCAGGGATTTGCCGGTGAAGATCCGACACCAGCCTTGCAGGGGGCGAATGTGGTATTGATTTCAGCCGGTGTAGCGCGTAAACCGGGAATGGATCGTTCCGATTTATTCAATATTAATGCCGGTATTGTGCGCAATTTGATTGAAAAAGTCGCGGTCGTATGTCCGCAAGCCTGTATCGGCATCATTACCAATCCGGTGAATACGACAGTTGCGATTGCAGCGGAAGTGCTGAAAAAAGCCGGTGTGTACGATAAACGTAAATTATTCGGGGTCACCACACTTGATGTGTTGCGCTCAGAAACCTTTGTTTCCGAATTAAAACAGCTGAATGTTTCGCGTACAGCGGTACCGGTGATCGGCGGTCATTCCGGCGTGACGATTCTGCCGTTGCTGTCTCAGGTACAGTTTGCCGAATGGACAGAGGAAGAAATCGCCCCGTTGACCAAGCGTATCCAGAATGCTGGTACGGAAGTGGTTGAAGCGAAAGCGGGTGGCGGATCGGCGACTCTTTCCATGGCACAGGCGGCGGCCCGTTTTGCCCGAGCGTTGGTGAAAGGTTTGAGCGGTGAAACCGTAGTGGAATGTACTTATGTGGAAGGCGACGGCAAATATGCCCGCTTCTTCGCACAACCGGTTCGTTTGGGTAAACACGGAGTGGAAGAAATTCTGCCGATCGGTCCGTTAAGCGCGTTTGAACAGCAGGCGCTGGAGGCGATGTTACCGACATTACGTGCGGACATTGAGCTGGGTGAGAAATTTGTTAATTCGTAACGCGAATTTATTTGTTCAAAAAGGCGGCAATTAAGCCGCTTTTTTGCTTTTTTAGCAAAATATTTAGCTAAAACCGTGAGTTAGTTCACAAATTTTGTAATAACCATTTGCAGAATGAGGGTTAATTCTGTATTCTACGCCCATCAAAAACAAGTGCTATAACAAAATAGCCGACATATTTTGCTTTCCGAGTAGTGCCTCTTTCAATGAGGCACTTTTTTTTATCTTATTTATACCAATTATAATCAGGATTAATCAGATTTTCTTCTATCGCGCCCCAAGGCAAAATCAGAGTCACATCGCCGTAGGCATAAGCGTTTAATGCGTAAGGCGGATAAACGAAATGAATGCCTTCCGGGCTGAAATAAAATTGCGGCGAAATATGGAAATCTTCTTTAGCAATAAACGGTGGCTCCCCATTTATTACGTTGTCGATATAGTCTTTCCATAGAAATTCGGTAAGTCTAGGTCGAGCACCTGTCACGACTAAATCATCAAGCCCGATGATCGCTTTTTTGTTGATATCAATATTGGTGTAAAACAGATAGTGCATGCCGTGTGCGCCGCCGTTATAGGTGGATAGCGCCTCTTCAAAACTGACCACATTCTGACGCTGACCGAGATAATTCGCGTTGATACATAAGTCGAATCCCGGCGTCGGTTCCTGCTTGATTTCATTAACGGCACGAGTATGTATACTTTCCAGCAGTTTGATTAAATCCGCTTTGCCGGGATTATCTGATTCTGGCTGACTTTTTTCATCGAAATTAATAAGGTAGCCATATTGTTTCTTTATCAGTAAATTATCCAGCCATTGTACGCCGGTTTCCGGCAGATAATCGCAGGTATTGACTGTCGCCTGTGCAATATCCGGATTATTTTCCGCTTTGGCATTGAATTCAATTTGTGCTTGTTGGTTAAAAAGCTCGGTGATCTTAACCTGCAAAGCAGGTACATCGGCTTTGAGCTGAGTCAGCTCGGTTTGTGCTTTTTCTGTTGCGGCTTGCAGCCGGCTGATGGTTTGTTGCGATTGCCGCAATTGCTGTTGTAATCGGCTGGCTTCTTCGTCATGGCAGGCTGAAAGCAGTACCGCAATGATGAGGAGGGCGGGAACGGATTTTGGCATAATTGTCACCTTATCAGATGAAAAAAGGGCGACAGCGCCCTTTTGTGCGAATTACATTTTTTCTACGGTTTTGATTCCCAGTAGATCCAGCCCTTGTTTTAGGGTTTTTTCGGTTAACAGCGCCAGTTTTAAGCGACTGAGCTTAATGTCGTCCGCGGCGTTTAAAATCGGACAGTGTTCATAAAATGCCGAGAACAGACCCGCCAGTTCATACAAATACGCGCAGAGAATATGCGGTGTGCCGTCGCGCCCGACCACTTGCACGGCTTCTTCAAATTGCAGTAATTTAATTGCCAGCAAGCGCTCTTTTTCGTCGGTCAGCCGAATTTGTGCCTTGGATAAATCCGTTGCTTTAATTTCTGCTTTATTAAAGACGGAACGGATACGGGTGTAAGCATATTGCATATAAGGCGCGGTGTTGCCTTCAAAGCTCAGCATATTATCCCAATCAAACACATAATCGGTCGTACGGTTTTTGGATAAATCGGCATATTTTACTGCGCCGATACCCACAGCCTCTACTACCGCCGCTTTTTCTTGGGCAGAAAGTGCGGTGCTTTTTTGCGAAATTAATTTATCGGCACGTTCAATTGCTTCGTCCAGTAAATCGGCGAGTTTGACGGTGCCGCCGGTACGGGTTTTAAAGGGTTTGCCGTCTTTGCCCAGCATCATACCGAAGTTTTTGTGTTCCAGTTGGAAACTGTCCGGCACATAGCCAGCTTTGCGGGTAATCAGCCAAGCCTGTTGCATGTGCTGGCTTTGGCGGGTATCGGAAAATACCATGGCGCGATCGGCGTGCAAGGTTTCGTAACGGTATTTGGCCGCGGCGATATCCGTGGTGGTATAAAGGTAGCCGCCGTCTTTTTTCTGAATAATCACGCCCATTGGATCGCCGTCTTTATTTTTGAATTCGTCCAGATAAACTACCCAAGCGCCGTCGTCTTCAACCGCCAGTCCCTGCGCTTTCAGATCCGCCACAATACCGGGCAGCATCGGATTATACAAGCTTTCTCCCATCACATCCTGTTCCGTTAGGGTAACGTTCAGGCGTTCGTAGTTATGCTGATTCTGGCGCATGGTAATATCCACCAGCTTTTTCCACATGGTACGGCAATATGCGTCACCGCTTTGAAGTTTGACGACATAGCCGCGGGCTTTTTCCGCAAACGCCGGATCACTGTCATAATGTTCTTTGGCGGCGCGATAAAAGGCTTCCAAATCGCTTAATTGCATGGCGGTGGCGTGTTCGTTTTCCATTTTTTCCAGATAAGCGATTAACATACCGAACTGGGTACCCCAGTCGCCCACATGGTTGGCACGGATCACTTTATTGCCGAGAAACTCCAGCGTGCGTACTACGGCGTCGCCGATAATGGTGGAACGCAGGTGTCCGACGTGCATCTCTTTCGCCACATTCGGTGAGGAATAGTCGGCAACCACGGTTTGTATTTGTTGTGCGCGCACGCCGAGTTTTTCATCCTCCAGCGCCAGTTGCAGGTTTTCCGCTAACCAGTTTTTATCTAAGAAAATATTGATAAACCCCGGACCTGCGATATCGGTTTTTTCCGCTATGCCTTGCAAATCCAGTTGCTGAATCACTTGTTGTGCAAATTCACGCGGATTCAGCCCTAACTTTTTGGCTGCTGCCATAATACCGTTAGCCTGATAATCCCCGAATTGCGGTTTGCCCGATTGCCGTACCGACGCGTCGCATTGCGCATCCGCGCCCGCATCCATCATCGCCTGTTTGATTTTGTCCGATAGAATCGATTGAATATTCACTGTGTTTGTAACCTGATTTTGAATTGTGAAAGTAATCCGCTATGATACCGTTCTTTCGTGATCCAGAAAAGATGAAGTGAGAAAAAATGATCATTCCCAACCAAAATCATCCATTGTTTGCCGAAGCGCCGCTGCATTTAGCAGATTTTATTGAATTTGAACGAAAAATCTTCTCATTGGCAGCGGCGATGACATTACCTTTGGAGGCATATTTAATCGATCATTTGGCGGTGAGAGTAAATCAGCGTAAAGATGCCGAGCAATGGCTGACAGTATTGTTAAAGTGCGGTACAATTTTGAGCGATAATATTGTTAACGGTCGACCTATTTATTTGATTCAATTGAATAAACCGCTGCGATTTGGTGGTCAGAACGTGGATATTATCGAATTGCCGTTTCCTAAAAATAAAGTATATCCGCAAAATTCTTGGGAGCATATTGAAGTTGTGATTCCGTTTTTGTACAAAGAATCGACGGAAGAATGGGTTAAGCGCATTAATACGCTATTTTTATGGAACAAATTAACCGATTTAAGCGTCAAAGTCAGCGAGCCGAAAGTTGAAGGCGAACGGCTGCCGAATCCTTCTATCGCGGTGAGCTTTGCGCAGCAATCGGAGAATCATACCTGTATTAAGGTTCATCCGTATAATATTAAAAAAATAATTGAGGTTTAACGCCAATGAAAAAAGCTGCTTTAGCATTAACCATTTTATTCAGCCTAGGACTGACTGCATGTTCATCACATTCCGACGCCAACACCTATAAAGGTGAGGTGGTTTTCAGCGCTTATGAAGGAAATAATTTAAAACTGACCATTCGCCGAGACAATTGTGAACCTTCGGACGGTAATGCGGAAATGATCGAATTGGTTTATCCTTATGATTCCAATTTGGTTGTCGGTGCCTGCGTATCGGTTTCCGCGGACGATAACGGTAATCTGAGCATCAAAAATGTGTCGAGATCAAAATCGGCGTCTTGGTTGTCCAGAACCGGCAAGCATTAATATTGGTTAAGGGGTTTTTATGAAAAAAATCAGTTTAGCATTTGCGCTGTTATTAACATTGGGATTAGCCGGTTGCGCCAATCAGGATATTTACAGTGGTAGCGTTTATTCCGGTGCGCAGGCAAAAGAAGCGCGTTCGATCAGTTACGGTACCATTGTCTCAACCCGACCGGTGAAAATTCAGGCGGATAATCAAGGCGTGATCGGTACTGTCGGCGGTGGGGTATTAGGCGGTATTGCCGGTTCCGGCGTCGGCGGCGGCACCGGACAGGCAATCGCCACTACGGTGGGTGCGATTGCCGGTGCGGTGATTGGCAGCAAAGTGGAAGAAAAAGCCAGCCAGGTGGATTCGCTTGAGTTGGTGATCAAAAAAGATGACGGTAAAGAAATCGTCGTGGTACAAAAATATGAAGCGAATTTAGTCCCAGGTGCGCGGGTGCGGATTGTCGGCGGTTCCTCGCTGAACGTATCGGCATTATAAACCCTGTCTTCATCACTGACAAAAGGCTTTCGGCATTGCCGGAAGCCTTTATTTTTGGTGTGAAATTTTTTCGATCACTACAATTTGGCGGTTAAACCGTGCTAGAATAGCCCGATTTTTTTATTTATGTTTTACGATTAAGGTTAGTGAATGAAACCCTCAATTATCAGTAAGTTAGATAGTTTAAACGAACGTCATGAAGAACTGGAAGCGCTGCTGGGCGACCCGTCTGTTATCAGCGATCAGGATAAATTCCGCGCCTACTCAAAAGAATATGCCCAATTGGAAGATGTGGTGAAATGTTTTGCTCGCTGGAAACGGCTGCACGGTAATCTGGAAGAGGCGACGCTGCTGCTGGATGACCCGAGTATGCGTGAAATGGCGCAAGAAGAAATTGAAGCATGCAATACGGAGCTGGAACAAGTCGAAACACAGCTACAGATTTTATTATTGCCGAAAGATCCGAATGACGAATATAACTGTTATCTGGAAATTCGGGCGGGAACCGGCGGTGATGAAGCGGGGATCTTTGCCGGAGATTTATTCCGTATGTACAGCCGCTATGCAGAAAGTAAGCGCTGGCGGGTGGAAGTGCTGAGCGAAAATGAAAGCGAGCAAGGCGGCTACAAAGAAATTATTGTTAAAATCAGCGGCGATAGCGTTTATGGTCAGTTGAAATTCGAATCCGGCGGTCATCGTGTGCAACGCGTACCGAAAACCGAATCGCAGGGGCGGATTCATACTTCTGCTTGTACTGTCGCGGTGATGCCGGAATTGCCGGAAAGCGAACTGCCGGAAATTAACCCGGCGGATTTGCGTATCGATACCTACCGCTCTTCGGGTGCCGGCGGTCAGCACGTGAACACCACCGATTCCGCCGTGCGCATTACCCATATTCCGACCGGCATTGTGGTGGAATGCCAAGATGAACGTTCGCAACATAAAAACAAAGCGAAGGCAATGTCGGTGCTGGCGTCACGTATTGTGCAGGCAGAACAGGAAAAACAGGCTGCCGAGCAAGCGGACACACGCCGTAACTTACTCGGTTCCGGTGATCGCTCAGATAAGATCCGTACTTACAATTATCCGCAAGGGCGGGTAACCGATCACCGCATCAATCTGACCATTTATCGTTTGGATGAAGTGATGAACGGCAAAATTGACGAATTAATTCAGCCGATTATCACCGAATATCAAGCGGATCAATTGGCAGCATTATCCGAACAGAATTAACGTGTTAGCGGGCGATTCGCCCGGTTATTATCCTATAGACAAAATCGGTTGAGGTGAATAAGATTTCTCCGCAAAGCTATCGGCAATGGCAAAAAGCCGCCGTTGATTATTTACAGCCTTATCAAACCCAGGATCCTTATGCGCATCCTAAAGCGGATGCCAGTTTGTTATTGCAGTTTGTGACAGGACGCGATCGCGCAGCGATTCTGGCATTCCCGGAAACCTTGTTGGACGACGGGCAACTTGCCACCCTGTCACAATTATTATCGCGCCGCGCCAAAGGCGAGCCGATGGCGTATATTCTCGGTGAACAGGCGTTCTGGTCGCTTAATCTTAAGGTGGACAAACATACTCTGATTCCGCGTCCGGACACCGAAGTGTTGGTTGAGCAGGCGCTGGCAGCGGCAAAACGGCGGTTAAATTCACCGCACTTTGACGGTGAACTGAGCGTGTTGGATCTCGGTACCGGCACCGGCGCTATCGCGCTGGCACTGGCTGCCGAACTGACGCCGATAGCAGAAAAGTGCGGTGCAAATTTAACCGTTTTAGGCGTGGATGTCATTGCCGAAGCAGTGGCACTGGCAACTGATAACGCCGAACGCAATCAGGTGAAAAATGTCTGTTTTATGCAAAGCGATTGGTTTGAGGCACTTCGCCGCCGGCGTTTTGATCTTATTGTTGCCAATCCGCCCTATATTGATGTGCAAGACCCGCATCTGCGCCAAGGCGACGTGCGCTTTGAGCCGTTATCTGCATTGGTTGCCGAGCGTCAGGGATACGGCGATTTGCAGCATATTATTGAACGGGCGCCGCAATATTTAAAAACCAATGGCTGGTTGTTGTTGGAGCATGGCTGGCGGCAGGGCGAGAAAGTGCGGTCGTTTTTTGTGCCGGATCAATGGCTTGAGGTTGCAAGCGTGCGAGATTACGGCGACAATGAACGGGTAACCTTAGGGCGCTTAGCCAAGTAGGATTGAGGCAATGAAGTATTATCAAAAAGCTTTGTATGACGAAATGACGTCTTTTTATTTAGTCACTTGTGATGATGAGGGGGACGAGCTTGCTCGTATCCGCGCATTAATGGGCGGGCTGGTGCGTAAAGCGCGCAAAGCCATCGATGCGACGCTGAGCGAGAAAGACAAGATTCAGCATTTATTGCGGCTGGTTTACCACGATTGGGGATTTCACTGCGATCCCGAGCATTATTTTCATTCCGCTAAGCTGTATTTGCCGCAGTTGCTGGCGACGCATAGCGGCATGCCGGTGAGTATCGGCGCCATTGTACTGTATTTGGCGGAAAGTCTGAATCTTCCGCTGTATCCGGTGAATTTCCCAACCCAGCTTATTTTGCGTGCCGAACTCGACGGCGAAACGTTATTTATCGATCCTTGGAACGGTAAAACCGTTTCCCGCCAGCGCTTGGAAACCTTGTATGAAGGTGCCTTCGGTTTCGGCGCAACGCTGACGGCGGAGACACTGGAACGGGCGGATTGGCAGACTCTGACCGAACGGTTCAGACAGCTGGCGAAAAATGCCCTGATTCGCGAGGAGCATAATTATGCCGCGCTGCAATATATCGAAACGTTATTACGCCACAAGCCGGAGGATCCGTATGAAATTCGTGATCGTGGTATTGTGCTAGCGCAAATGGGCTGCTTTAAAGCGGCGGCGGACGATTTGACGTATTTTATCGAAAAATGTCCGCAAGATCCCACCGCACTTTTGCTGGCGGGGCAGTTATCGGAACTTAAAAAAGAAACGGAATCAATTCATTAGAGGGGATGTATTATGCAAAACAATATTGTGCGTGTCGGCGAGATTGAAATTGCCAACGATAAACCGTTTGTCTTATTCGGCGGTATGAATGTGCTGGAAAGTCGCGATATGGCGATGGCGGTTTGTGAAAAATATGTGGAGGTCACGACAAAATTAGGCGTGCCTTATATCTTTAAGGCGTCTTTTGATAAAGCCAACCGCTCTTCCATTCATTCCTACCGCGGACCGGGCATGGACGAAGGGCTGAAAATTTTTCAGGAACTGAAAGATACCTTCGGCGTGAAAGTGATTACCGACGTACACGAAATTTATCAGTGTCAACCGGTGGCGGATGTGGTGGATATTATCCAGCTGCCGGCGTTTTTAGCCCGCCAGACGGATTTGGTGGAAGAAATGGCGCGCACCGGCGCAGTCATTAACGTGAAAAAACCGCAGTTTTTAAGTCCGGGGCAAATGGGCAATATTGTGGAAAAAATCCGTGAATGCGGCAATGATAAAGTGATTTTGTGCGATCGCGGCACCAATTTCGGTTATGACAATCTGGTGGTGGATATGCTTGGTTTCAATGTGATGAAACAAGTTTCCAACGGTTGCCCGGTGATTTTTGACGTCACCCATTCGTTGCAATGTCGCGATCCGTTCGGTGCCGCTTCGGGCGGACGTCGTGCGCAGGTTACCGAGCTGGCGCGCGCTGGTTTGGCGGTGGGATTGGCGGGCTTATTTTTGGAAGCGCACCCGGATCCGAATAACGCCAAATGCGACGGACCTTCGGCACTGCCATTGTCGAAACTGGAGGCTTTTATCGGGCAGATGAAAGCCGTTGATGAACTGGTGAAAGGGTTCGATGAGATTGATACTTCGAATTAATTCTGCTTCAGATTAGCCGAGAAAGTGCGGTCGATTTTTCATAAGTTTTGTAAAAAGATTGTTAAAGTCGACCGCCTGCGGTATAGTCGAAGACGGTAAACCACAACACAACTTTTTGATAAAAGGAGAGTTATTTATGAATATTGTTTTTCTTGATAGTACCGCCATACCGAAACATATCCCGATTCCCCGCCCGACTTTTGCGCATCAATGGACTGAATACGAACATACCTCAGCCGCACAAACCGTAGAACGCGCCAAAGATGCCGATATTGTGATTACCAGCAAAGTTGTGTTTAACCGCGAAATCTTACGTCAGCTGCCGAATTTAAAACTGATCGCTTTAACAGCGACCGGCACCAATAATATCGATCTGGTGGCCGCGCAGGAGTTGGGCATTACGGTGAAAAACGTCACCGGTTATTCCTCGGTGACGGTGCCGGAACATGTGCTGGGTTTGATTTTCGCCCTCAAACACAGCCTGATGAACTGGTATAAAGATCAGCTCAGCGCCAAATGGGCGGATTGCAAGCAGTTTTGTTATTTTGATTATCCGATTACCGATGTGCGCGGTGCTACTTTAGGTATTGTCGGCAAAGGCAATCTGGGAAACGAAATCGGGCGTCTGGCGACGGCATTGGGCATGAATGTCATTTATGCGGAACGCAAAGATGCGATCACCATTCGTGACGGTTACTTGCCGTTCGAGGCGGTTTTGCGTGAAGCGGATATTCTGACCTTACATTGCCCATTGACCGAGACCACCACCAATTTGATCAATGCCGATACCCTCAAGCTGATGAAGCCGAGCGCCTATTTAATTAATACCGGACGTGGACCGTTGGTTGATGAAAAGGCGTTGGTGGCAGCGCTGGAAAACGGTACGATTGCGGCAGCGGCGTTGGATGTCTTGGTGAAAGAACCGCCGGAAAAAGACAATCCGCTGATTCAGGCGGCAACCCGTTTACCGAATCTGATTATCACGCCGCATATTGCCTGGGCATCAGACAGTGCGGTGACAACATTGGTAAATAAAGTGACGCAAAACATTGAAGAGTTTGTCGCGACAGCCAAATAAATTATCGCTATAATGGCATCATCCGTTTCTGATACCGGCACGGACTATAGTCCGTGCTTTTATTTTGCAGAGATAACCAATAAACCGATATGACTTTTCCTGTCCCTTTATTTATCGCCCTGCGTTATTGGCGTGCCAAAAGCGCGGATCGTTTCGGGCGGCTGGTGACGAATCTTGCCGCCAGCGGCATTGTCCTTGGCGTGATGGCGCTAACCATCGTTCTTTCCGTGATGAATGGTTTGGAAAAACATCAAAAACAACAGGTGCTTGCCACTATTCCGCATGCCATTGTGATGCCCGTTGAGGGCAATCTGGAGCTTGATGCGCCACCGCCAGCGTTGCCGAATTTTGTGCAAAAAGCCGTGCCGATCAATACCACCGCCGTGATTTTACAGACTGCAAAAGGCGTCAGCGCCGGACAGGCTATCGGCATTCAAGCCTTTTCCGATGACAGCTTGCTGGATGAATTGGCGTCACAACCCTTTACGCAAGTCTTGCCTGCCGGCGAGTTTAAGTTGATTATTGGTTCGACACTGGCACACAAACTGCAATTGCAAATCGGCGATAAAGTACGCGTCATGATTACGGAAAACAGCCGTTATACGCCTTTTGGACGCGTGCCGGTACAGCGTTTGTTTACGGTCTCCGATATTTATTTTTCCGCTGCGGAAAGCGCTGGTTACGAAGTGTTTGCCAATTTAACCGATATTGGTCGTTTAATGCGGATCCAACCACAGCAAATGCAGGGCTATCGCCTGTTACTTGATGATCCTTTCAAAATCACCGAGTTATCGACATATTTTCCTGCACAACAATGGAAAATTGACGATTGGCGTAGCCAGAAAGGCGAGTTTTTTCAGGCGGTCAGAATGGAAAAAAACATGATGGGCTTATTAATCAGTCTGATTATCGTGGTGGCGGTTTCCAATATTATTACCTCGCTGAGTTTAATGGTGGTGGATAAGCAAGGCGAAATTGCGATTTTGCAAACTCAAGGACTGCGCAAAGCACAGGTGCGTCATATTTTTATTGCGCAAGGCTTATTCGTTGGGGTAAGCGGCACTTTGTTCGGCACGCTGCTCGGCATTGCGGCAACGTTAAATCTGGATCGCCTGATTCATTTTATCAACCCGCAGGGAATCTTTTTGCCGACCCAAATCGACGGTATGCAGCTTGCCTTGGTGGTGAGCTTTTCATTGCTGCTGTCATTGCTTTCCACCGTTTATCCCGCTTACCGAGCGGCGCAGGTGGAACCGGCACAAGCCCTGCGTTATGAATAGCGCAGAGAAAAAAGTGCGGTGGTTTTTTGGTGTGTTTTTTATTTTTACTCAACAGGGTAGTATTACCTCATGACGGATAACGAAATTTTATTACATTGTCAAAATGTTACCAAATATTATCAGGAGGGCGCGATCCGCACCCAGGTGCTGAAAGACGTCACATTTTCCATGCAATCTGGCGAATTGGTCGCGATTGTCGGCAGTTCGGGTTCCGGCAAAAGTACCTTGCTGCATACGCTTGGCGGGTTGGATCAACCAAGTGGCGGTGAAGTGTTTATCCGTGGTCGTTGTTTACAACAGGCAAATGCCGATGAGCTGGCGCAGTTACGCAATCGTCATCTGGGTTTTGTCTATCAGTTTCATCATCTGATGGCGGATTTTAACGCGTTGGAAAATGTCATGATGCCGATGCTGATCGGACGGCAGAATAAAACGGAGGCGCGCGATCGGGCGGAGGGCATGTTGACTGCGGTCGGGTTGTCGCACCGTATCACGCATCGTCCTTCGGCGTTGTCGGGCGGTGAGCGGCAGCGGGTGGCGATTGCGCGGGCGCTGGTTAATCATCCGGCGTTAGTTTTGGCGGACGAGCCTACCGGTAATCTGGATCGCAAAACCACGGAAAGTATTTTTGAGCTGATTCGACAGTTAAATGCGGAGCAGCATATCGCCTTTTTGCTGGTTACCCATGATCTGAATTTAGCACAAAAACTGTCCCGTCGTTTGGTGATGCAAGACGGTGTCTTGAGCGAGGCACAAGCATGAATACGCCTTTTTTTATCAGTTGGCGCTATCAGCGGGCGAAGCAGAAAAACCGTTTGGTTTCGCTGATTTCACTGTTTTCCGGTATCGGTATCGCGCTGGGTGTAGCGGTGCTGATTGTCGGGTTAAGCGCGATGAACGGTTTTGAACGGGAGCTGAATAATCGAATTTTAGCGGTGGTGCCGCATGTGGAAATCAGTGCTTATGCGCAGCAAGGCGATAGTGAAACCCTTGATCAATGGCAAAATTTGACCGCACTTTTACGCCAAGACCCGCAAATCAGCGGTGTTGCGCCCTTTGTCGGCTTTACCGCGTTGGTGGAAAACGGCGCCAAGCTGAAAGTGGTGCAGGTTAAAGGCATTGAAAAAGCGGCGCAGGATCAGGTAAGTGCGCTGGGAAAATTTGTGTTGGATAAGGGCTGGCAGCGTTTTGAACAGCACGGTGGGCTGATTCTCGGCTATGCGATTGCGCGTGAGCTGGACGTTGTTTCCGGGGATTGGGTAACCTTATTGGTGTCGCCGCGCGGCGACGGTGAAAGTTTCACCCAGCCGGTGCGCCATCGGATTCAGATCAGCGGTATCTTGCGGCTGGACGGACAGCTTGATCACAGCTATGCGTTGATGCCGCTGGCAATGGCGCAAGAATTTCTCGCGTATCGTACCGATCAGGTAAGCGGCGTGGAATTGAAGGTGAAAGCCCCTTTTGCGGTGCAGCAAATGGATTATACTCGGCTACAGCATTATCCGCAGATGTTGAATGTGCAGAATTGGATTGCCAAATTCGGCTATATGTATCGTGATATCCAACTGATTCGCACGGTGATGTACATCGCCATGGTACTGGTGATCGGCGTCGCCTGTTTTAATATTGTGTCCACCCTGATTATGGCGGTGAAGGATAAACAAGGCGATATTGCCATTATGCGCACGCTGGGGGCGAATAATGCCTTTATTAAACGGATTTTTATCTGGTACGGTTTACAGGCGGGCATGCAAGGTTGCCTGATCGGTATTCTTTTGGGTATAGTACTGGCGCTGAATTTGACCGTTCTAATTGAGGGGATAGAATGGCTGATCGGAAGAAAACTGTTATCGGACGGGGTTTATTTTGTTGATTTTCTACCCAGCGAATTGCATTGGCAGGATGTGGTTATCGTGCTGATTGCGGCATTAATCCTCAGTCTGATCGCAAGCCTCTATCCCGCAAGTCGGGCGGCGAAATTACAACCTGCGCAAGTTTTGAGCGGTCATTAAGCGAAAAGCGCATTATATTTTTAAACTAGTTTACTAGTACAGAAATGCGTGTTACATTGGTACCCATTATCCGTGGTTTGATGATTTCTTCAGGAAAGCAAAATAAAGGGGCGGCTGTAAGGTTCGCCGAACATATTGAGAGAGTGATGTATGAGTACAAAAAATAAAAACCATATTCGTATCGCCAATGACGATACCCGAATTGCCAAAATAGAGCAGGTGTTACCGCCGATTGCGCTGTTGGAAAAATATCCGGCAAGCGAAATTGCAGTAAAAACCGTAAAAAATGCACGTAAACAGGCACATAATATCATTCACGGGCAGGATGATCGTCTATTGGTGATTATCGGTCCTTGTTCAATTCATGATCCGAAATCCGCGCTAGAATATGCCCGCCGCATTAAAACGATGCGCGAAAAATATCAAGATACGCTGGAAATTATCATGCGTGTTTATTTTGAAAAACCGCGTACCACCGTGGGCTGGAAAGGGCTGATTAACGATCCTTATTTGGATCACAGTTATGCCCTTAATGACGGATTGCGAATTGCGCGCAAATTGCTTTCCGACATTAACGATCTTGAAGTGCCGACTGCCGGTGAGTTTTTGGATATGATTACCCCGCAATATATCGCCGACTTTATGAGCTGGGGCGCAATTGGTGCCAGAACCACGGAATCGCAGGTGCATCGTGAGCTGGCGTCCGGATTATCCTGCGCGGTAGGCTTTAAGAATGCGACTAATGGCGGTGTGCGCATTGCACTGGATGCGATTGGCGCGGCAGAAGCGCAGCATTATTTTCTATCGGTGACTAAATTCGGGCATTCCGCCATTGTGTCCACCAAAGGTAATGAAGACGGGCATATTATTTTGCGGGGCGGCGATAAGGGACCGAATTACAGCGCCGAGGATGTGCGTATCGTATGTGACAATATTGCCAAGAGCGGTCGAATTCCGCATGTCATGATTGATTTCAGTCACGCCAACAGTTATAAACAATTTAAAAAACAATTGGATGTCTGTCAGGATGTTTGCCGTCAGGTTGCCAGCGGCTCGAGCCAAATTTTCGGCGTAATGGTGGAAAGCCATTTGGTCGAAGGTCGTCAGGATCTGGAAGACGGAAAAGAATTAGTATATGGTCAAAGTGTGACCGACGCTTGTATCGGCTGGGAAGACAGCGAGCAGGTCTTGCAGGAGTTGTCCGATGCGGTTGTTGCTCGTCGCAAGGTAACCGGCTGAGCTTAATTGCTGGTGAGCGATTGTGCGGTAGCAAGATTTTCATAAGATTTATGAAAACCGTTCAAAAAAGCACCGCACTTTTTATTGAATTTTTCTTTAGCGCGGGCGGAGATGTCCGCTTTTTCGTCCGTTTCGACCGATGAAAATCGGCTTTTCCTCTTATTTTTCCATTAATTTTTATCCGTCTTTTTATTTGCTTTTTTCTTAAATCGTCGCCGGATTTGGTATATCATATACGACAATTTTTCGTATCGGATAACATTAATTTATATGGCACAGCAAAACTCTCAGCCTCAACGTACTCAACCGAGAGACCATAAAGTGGAGCAGGTCGGTATTCCGCCGCATTCCATTGAAGCGGAACAGGCCGTTTTAGGCGGTATTTTATTGAGCAACAGCCATTGGGATGCCGTTGCCGAGCGGATTATCGCGGAGGATTTTTATACTTTTCAGCATCGGTTGATCTTTCAGGAAATGACCGATCTGGTACGTCGTAATCAACCGGTGGATCTGCTGACGATTGATGAAGCGTTGAAAAATAAAGGGGTAACCGATGAAGTCGGCGGTTTCGCTTATTTGGCGGAACTGTCCAATAATACCCCGAGTGCGGCGAATATTATCGCCTATGCCGATATTGTGCGCGAAAAGGCGATTTTACGTGAACTTATTGCTGCCGGTAATAAGATTGCCAAAATCAGCTACACGCCGAAAGGGCAAGATGTCAAAGCGATTTTAGACGAAGCGGAACGCGAAGTGTTCGCCATTGCAGAAAAACGCACCACCTCCAGTGAAGGGCCGCAGAATATCATTGATATTCTGGAGGCGACGGTGGATAAAATCGAAACCATGAGCCTGAATAAAAATCATAACGGGATCACGGGCGTAACGACCGGCTTTATTGATCTGGATAAAAAAACCGCAGGCTTGCAGCCTTCCGATCTGATTATTGTGGCGGCGCGTCCGTCCATGGGGAAAACCACTTTTGCCATGAACTTATGTGAAAACGCCGCATTGGCAAGCGAAAAGCCGGTGTTGGTGTTCAGCCTTGAGATGCCCGCCGAGCAGATTATGATGCGTACTATCGCTTCGCTTTCCCGTGTGGATCAGACCAAAATCCGTACCGGACAAGGGCTAGATGAAAGCGATTGGTCAAAAATCGGCAGCACGCTCGGTATTTTTAAACAGAAACCGAATTTATTTATTGACGATTCTTCCGGCTTGACACCGACGGAACTGCGTTCCCGTGCCAGACGGGTATACCGTGAAAATAAAGGGCTGAGCCTGATTATGGTGGATTATTTACAGTTAATGCGCGCGCCGGGTTTTGCCGATAACCGTACGCTGGAAATTGCAGAAATTTCGCGCTCGCTGAAAGCCTTGGCGAAAGAACTGGAAGTGCCGGTCATCGCGCTGTCACAGCTGAACCGAACACTGGAAAATCGCGCGGATAAGCGCCCGGTGAACTCGGATTTACGCGAATCTGGTTCCATTGAACAGGATGCGGATTTGATTATGTTTATTTACCGCGATGAAGTGTATAACGACAATTCCGATGACAAAGGCATTGCCGAAATCATCATCGGTAAACAACGTAACGGTCCGATCGGTAGAGTGCGGTTAAAATTTCAAGGGCAATATTCGCGCTTTGACAATCTAAAAGAACAACCGGAATATATGGACGAGTATTAAGCATGATGCACATGAAACCCGCGACGGCAAAAATCAGTTCCGTCGCATTAAAACATAATATCCAGACCATTAAACGAAAAGCGCCGCACAGTAAAATTATCGCTGTGGTGAAAGCCAATGCCTATGGACACGGCGTGGTGTTTGTGTCTTCCGCATTGGAGGCGATGGTGGACTGTTTCGGTGTGGCGCGTCTGGAAGAAGCGTTAAGTTTGCGTTCTAACGGCATCACCAAACCGATTTTGCTGCTGGAAGGCTTTTTTTCAGAAAAAGATCTGCCGATTATTGCGGTGAACAATATTCAAACCATTGTGCATAATCAGGAACAGCTCAGTGCGCTACAACAGGCACAGGTACCGAATAAAATCAAAGTGTGGCTGAAGGTTGACACCGGTATGCACCGTTTGGGCGTGCGTTTGGATCAGGTGGACGAATTTTACCGCCAACTGCAACATTGTGATGCGGTGGATAATAATATCGGTTTTGTCAGTCATTTCAGCCGTGCCGATGAGCTGCAATGCGGTTATACCCGCAAGCAATTGACGGATTTTTTACAGGTAACACAGGATAAAAACGGCGAACGCAGTATTGCCGCCTCCGGCGGTGTGTTATTTTGGCCGGATTCGCATTTGGACTGGATTCGTCCGGGCATTATTATGTACGGCATTTCGCCGAATAATACACCGAGCAGTGAGTACGGGCTGATCCCGGTGATGACGCTGACCTCGTCGCTGATTGCCGTACGCGATCATAAACAGGGCGAACCGGTGGGCTACGGCGGAAAATGGGTTAGCCAACGGGATACTAAAATCGGCGTGATTGCGATCGGTTACGGCGATGGCTATCCGCGCGATATGCCGATGGGAACGCCAGTTTATATTAACGGGCGTCGCGTGCCGATTGTGGGTAAAGTTTCTATGGATATGTTGACCGTGGATCTTGGCGTCGACAGCCGGGATCAGGTGGGCGATGAGGTTATTTTATGGGGCAAGGAATTGCCTATTGAAGAAATTGCGGAAATTGGTGGCGTTTTGAGTTATGAATTAATTACAAAACTTACGCCGCGAGTTTTGACCGAATATATTGATTAAGCGCGCCGGCAAAGGGCGGCGAATGTAACATAAACGTTCCTCCTGTGGCGTCCTCCTCCAGTTTACTATTGACAGAGGAGGCATCGCGCTGACTAATTGATTATAGTATTTTTAATAATTCACCTTAAAAAGGAAACACCATGAAAAATATTAATCCGACCACCACTAAAGCGTGGCAAGCGTTGCAGCAACATAAAACCGATTTTGCTGCGACAACCATTCAACAGCTTTTTGCACAGGAGCCGGAGCGGTTCGCTCAGTATTCATTAACTTTTAACGATGAAATGTTAGTGGATTTTTCAAAAAACAATATCAATCAACAAACGCTGCAACTGTTGCGTCAGTTAGCCGATGAATGCGCATTATCCGACGCGGTGGAAGCCATGTTCAGCGGCGAAAAAATCAACCGTACCGAAAATCGCGCGGTTTTGCATACCGCATTGCGCAATCGCGCCAACACGCCGGTATTGGTGGACGGCAAAGATGTGATGCCGGAGGTTAATGCCGTACTGGCTAAAATGAAAGCATTCTGCCAACGTGTAATTTCCGGGGAATGGAAAGGCTATACCGGTAAAGCGATTACCGATGTGATCAATATCGGCATCGGCGGATCGGATTTAGGACCTTATATGGTGACCGAAGCCCTGCGTCCGTATAAAAATCATTTAACCATGCACTTTGTTTCCAATGTGGACGGCACCCATATTGCTGAAACCTTGAAAAAAGTGAACCCGGAAACGACGCTGATATTGGTAGCGTCAAAAACCTTCACCACACAGGAAACCATGACTAACGCTTTGTCGGCGCGCGACTGGTTTTTAGCGGCGGCAAAAGATGAAGCCCATGTGGCGAAACATTTCGCCGCCTTGTCCACGAATGGCAACGCAGTGGCGCAATTCGGCATTGATACCGCCAATATGTTTGAATTCTGGGATTGGGTCGGCGGACGGTATTCGTTATGGTCTGCTATCGGGTTGTCGATCGCGCTTTCTATCGGCTTTGAGAATTTTGAAGCTCTATTAAGCGGCGCGCACGCAATGGACAAACATTTCCGCACAGCACCGATTGAAAAAAATATTCCCGCCACTTTGGCGCTGGTAGGCTTATGGAACACCAATTTTCTCGGCGCACAAACCGAAGCGATTTTGCCATATGACCAGTATTTACACCGTTTTGCCGCCTATTTTCAGCAAGGTAATATGGAATCGAACGGGAAATATGTGGCACGCGACGGTAAAGCGGTCGATTATCAAACCGGACCGATTATCTGGGGCGAACCGGGTACTAACGGTCAGCATGCGTTCTATCAGCTGATTCATCAGGGAACCACCTTGATCCCTTGTGATTTTATTGCGCCGGCGCAAAGCCATAATCCGCTGTCCGATCATCACAGCAAACTGCTGTCCAACTTCTTCGCCCAGACCGAAGCGTTGGCGTTCGGTAAAAGCCAACAGGTCGTCGAAGCGGAATTTGTCAACGCCGGCAAATCCTTAGACGAAGTCAAAGAGATTGTGCCGTTTAAAGTCTTTACCGGCAATAAACCGACAAATTCAATTTTATTGCGTAAAATTACGCCGTTCAGCCTTGGGGCATTAATCGCGATGTATGAACACAAAATTTTCGTACAGGGTGTGATTTTTAATATTTTCAGTTTCGACCAATGGGGTGTGGAATTGGGTAAACAGCTGGCTAATCGCATTTTGCCGGAGCTGGCGGATGATGCCAACGTCAGCAGCCACGACAGTTCCACTAACGGACTGATTAACCGCTTTAAAGCCTGGCGCTAAAAGTGCGGTAGGTTTTCACCGAGTTTCGGTGAAACTTCCAGCGGCGATATTAACGGACATCCGCTTATGTGGCATGTCCGTTTTTTATGGGGGCAGCACCCAAAGTGCGGTGGATTTTTATGGCGTTTTGGCTTAACATTTCACCGCAAGTCCCGCATGCAGTTAGACGGATTTTACTTTGCGCATGCAAAAGCCACTTATCAGCAACAGCAGTACGGCAAGGTAAAAGACTGTATTATAATGCCAGATTTGTGCGATCAATCCGGCGATCGGACCGCCAATTATCCAACTGCTTTTCGCCGCGTTGCTGAACAAGGTCGTTGCTGCACCCATTTGAGCGGGCATTAAATCTTGAAAATACACCATGCCGATGGTCGCAATGATGCCGATAAACACGGCATTCAGTCCTTGCAAGGCGATAAACTGCCAAGTCTGTAGCGCGAATAATAACCCCAGATAAAACAACATGCCCGCCGTTAGTGCGGTGAACATCAGCTGTTTTTTACTGAAAAATTTAGTTAAATAACCGGCTATCAACATCACTGGAATTTCCAGCCCCGCCGCAGTGCCCATTAAGATCCCCGCCAGTTCCTGCGCTAGTTGTAACTGATGGATCAAATACAGCGGCATATTGATAAAGTACATACTGTTGCACATCCACATCAGCAGACAGGCGACGAATAACAGTGCGGTGCTTTTACGATTCGAACGTGGCGCATCAGTGATTTCTCGGCTGGTGCGCGGAAGGGTACGGCTGATTTTTGGCAGTAAGGTAATGGCAGCCGTAGCACACAGCAAAAATGCCAGTCCGGCCAGCAAATACATGTAGCTGAAGCCCCAATGCAGCGCAATAGCAAAAGACAGCGGCGGACCGATAATCCATGCAAGCGAAATTTGGGTACGCATCACGGTGGTAAACATCACGCTTTCGCGTTTGAGGCTTTCGGTGTATTCGCGCGCAAACGCGAAAGACTGCGGATTGGCGGCGGAACCCAGCCCCAAAAGCGTCGTGCCGGCTAAGATTAACACATAATAATTGCGACAATAGGCAAAAATCAGGCAACCGAAAACCGCAATCAGGCAGCAGAGCATGATCACTTTGCGCCGATCTTGTCGGGTGTCTGAATATTTTGCTACCAGCTGACTTAGTACAATACCGATAACGGCGTTGACGGAATAAAAAACACCGACCAGCAGCGGCGGGACTTTAATTTCCTGAGATAAAAACAGACTGAGTGTCGGCTGTTGAAACGCCGAAGCGATGCCGGTTAGAAAAGCGATTAATAAAAACGTAAAAGCGACCGTATTAGCCGGTTTGTGAGGTTCGGGTGTCAGCATAACGAAAAATGTCGGAATAAAATTAGACCTATTTTACACCTTTACGGTCAAAAGTGCGGTCGGAAATCGCAAAGTTTTTTGCCAGCAAACAAAAAGGCGACCGCAGTCGCCCATATGAAGCATGAAACTGATTTCGCTTAACCGATTACCGGCGGCAGGTAGCCTGCTTGAATCAAAAACGGCACATTCATAATCAGCAGTCCCAGCAATAGAGCAATAATCAGGCTGAGATTGCCGCCGATGACGCGGTATTGCAGATTCGGATATAGCTTGCGGATGCGCCATGCCAGACCGACCGGCAGCACTAAACCGTAGAAAGTGAACATTTGACCGGCATACCCCAGCGCAGCGACGAAACCATCCGGATAGAACAGCGCAAATGCCAGCGGCGGAATAAAGGTTAACACGCCCAAACCAAGACGTCCTGCGCGGATGTTTACCCGTTTTAACAGATCATCCAGACAGTCGAATAATGACAGCGCGACGCCGAGGAATGAGGTAATCAGCGCTAAGGTGGAGAAGGTGCGCACAGCGCCGCTGATAAGCGGGCTTTGGGTGACGTGATAGGTGGCGTTAACCAGTCCGTTTAAGGTCGGATCCGTATTAATGATTTGCACGAACTGGGATTGCGGAAATACCCCATGGGTTGCCATTTGCCATAAAATATAGGCGACAAGCGGAATGGCCGTTCCGCCGATGATGGCTATGCGTAAACGACGGATGTCGCCGTCTAGATAACTGTTGATACTCGGAATGATCACATGGAAGCCGAAAGAGGTAAAAAATACCGGGCTGGCGGAAATAATCAGGAAATCTTTTAACGGCATTGCCATCAGGTGCTCGGCGCTGACCTGCGGCAGCATCATGCTTAATACCAAGACAAATGCCACCAGTTTGATAATAAACAGCAAACGCGTCAGCGCATCCACCGCCCCGGTGCTGATAATGATGAAAATTCCTAAAATGACGGTAAACAGCACGATTGAGATCGGCGTAGCATAGTCGCCCAAAAACGGCAGAATGCCTGCCAGCAGAGAACCGCCGCCGGTGACGTAGGCAGATAAGATCGCATACATAAAAATCACCAGTGACAGCGTGGCGAGAATGCGTCCCGGCATACCGAAATATTGCTCCGCCAGTGTGGCGATACCGGCATCTTTGCGTTCGGCTTTCTGATATACCTCAACAAATAACAGCGCGCTGTAAGACAGTAAAATCCAAAGTGCAAACAGCAGCAGTAAGGTATAAGTAAACCCCATTTCCGCCGAAGTCAGCGGCATTGCCAGCATACCCGCACCGATGGTAGTGCCCGCCACGAGCAATGCACTTCCGAAAGTTTTATTTCGCATAAACCGATTATCCTTATTAAATATAAAAAAGTGCGGTCATTCTAGCGTAAATTTCAGTGCTTGTAATTATATTTTTACGGAGCGTTTTAATTTATTTACAATTTATCCTATCTCATTGTATTTATTATTGTTATCTCAAAAACAGTATCATCATGATAAAGTGAAAAGTGCCGATATTAGCGCGGTTTTGAGTGCGTTGCTGATGCGAGGTGGCGGGCAATAGGGAATTTCAGGATTGTGTTACTCTGCCCCTATTTTTATGATAAAATCCCCAACCGATTTATTATGCATCATTAATGTTAGGAAAGACTATGAAAGTATTGGAAGGCGTAATTGCGGCGCCGAACGCAAAAATCGCGGTGGTGATCGCCCGGTTTAACAGTTTTATTAATGAAAGCCTGCTGGAAGGTGCGTTGGATGCGCTGAAACGTGTCGGTCAGGTTAAAGACGAAAATATTACTTTAGTCCGTGCGCCGGGCGCATATGAATTGCCGTTGGTGGCGCGCCGTTTGGCGGAAACTAAAAAATATGATGCGATTGTGGCGTTAGGTACGGTGATTCGTGGCGGTACCGCACATTTTGAATATGTGGCGGGCGAGGCGAGCAGCGGTTTAGGTCAGGTGGCTATGCAGGCGGAAATTCCGGTCGCATTCGGTGTGCTGACCACAGAAAATATTGAACAAGCGATTGAACGCGCCGGTACCAAAGCGGGCA
Organism: Necropsobacter massiliensis; assembly: GCF_000827595.2. GTDB lineage: Bacteria > Pseudomonadota > Gammaproteobacteria > Enterobacterales > Pasteurellaceae > Necropsobacter > Necropsobacter massiliensis. The sequence goes on from NZ_LN776183.1 coordinate 275,736, forward strand.
ATAAAGGGGCGGAGGCCGCACTGGTTGCGCTGGAAATGGTGAATTTATTGGCACAGATCGAAGCGGCGTAATCTATGAGTGAACAAGTAAAAAAAGTTTCTCCGCGCCGCAGAGCAAGAGAATGCGCGGTTCAGGCGCTGTATTCTTGGTATGTTTCGCAGAATCCAGCGGAAACTGTTGAGTTGGCGTTTGTTACCGATCAGGATATGAAGGGCGTGGATCTGCCTTATTTTCGTAAGCTGTTCCGTCAAACCGTGGAAAATATTGATGCGGTTGAAACGACCTTGCGTCCATATTTGGATCGGGATATTAGCGAGTTAGATCCGATCGAAAGGGCGATTTTGCGTCTGGCGGTTTACGAATTACAGTTTGAACCGGAAGTGCCGTATAAAGTTGCGATCAATGAAGCAATTGAAGTGGCGAAAGTGTTCGGTGCGGACGACAGTCATAAATATGTGAACGGCGTATTGGATAAAGTTGCGCCGGCGTTAGCGCGTAAATAATTGATGTCAAGGGGAAGTAGTATGAGCGATAGTGAGTTTGATATTATTCAACGGTATTTCACTGCGTCGAAAAGGCTTCCCCGTAAAGATGTGATTGTGTCGGTGGGGGATGATTGTGCGATTACCGAACACCGTCAGAATCAACGTATTGCCGTTACCACCGATACCATGGTGGAAAACACCCATTTCCTGCCGAATATTAGTGCGGCGGATCTTGCCTATAAAGCCGCCGCGACCAATTTAAGCGATTTGGCCGCGATGGGTGCCGAGCCGGCGTGGTTTTCGTTGGCACTGACCTTGCCGAAGGTTGATCACCAGTGGCTGAGCGAATTTAGCCAAAGCTTTTTTGCCGTGTTGGATCACTATAATGTGGATTTGATTGGCGGCGATACCACACAAGGCGCTTTGCATGTGATTACGATCACTGCTCAAGGCATTGTGCCGAAAGGTAAAGCGCTATGCCGTCACAGTGCCAGACCGGGCGATTGGATTTATGTTTCCGGCTCGCTCGGCGACAGTGCGGGTGGATTATCTTTATTGCTACAGGGAAAAGGTGCGGCGCAGAATGCGCTTAACGCCGATCAGCACTATTTGATTCAGCGTCATTTACGCCCGACGCCCCGCGTACTGCTGGGGTTTGAGCTGGCGGTCTCTTCCTTGGCAAATGCCGCAATTGATATTTCCGACGGCTTTATTGCTGATCTGGGGCATATTTTGCAGCGCAGTCATTGTGGTGCGGTCATTCATTTGGATAAACTGCCGTTATCTGCGCCGTTACGCCATGAATTCGGTCAGCAGCAGGCGGAACAATTTGCCCTGACCGGTGGTGAAGATTACGAATTGTGCTTTACCGTCTCTGATCTTAACCGGGCAAAACTAGAACGTGCGCTCACCCATATCGGAGTGGCTTATACCTGTGTCGGTCAGATCCGCTCGCTCGGCACACATAATAAAAACCGCATTTATTTTCAGCGCTACGGCAAGCCAGTGGAGGCGGTGAATACCGCAGGCTTCGAACATTTTCGTTAGGAGATGATGATGCAGTCCGACCATGATCCGTTGCAACGGATAACCTTACGTAATCCCGTTCATTTATTCGCGCTGGGGTTCGGTGCCGGCTTGATTCGTCCTGCGCCGGGAACCTGGGGCTCGCTTGCCGGCACGCTTATCGGTTGGTTATTATTGCAATATTTAACGCCGAATTCTTTTCTGATTTTGACCGCACTTTGTTTTCTGCTGGGCTGTTATTTATGCCGCAAAACCTCACAGGATATGGGCGTGCATGATCATGGCGCGATTGTATGGGATGAATTTGTCGGCATTTTTATCGTATTGCTTGCCGTGCCACAACTTTCATTTTTCTGGTGCGCCACCGCCTTTGTGCTGTTTCGCTTGTTTGATATTTGGAAGCCTTTTCCGATTAAATATTTCGATCAAAAGGTCGAAAATGGCTTTGGCATTATGCTAGATGATGTGCTGGCGGCGATTTATGCAGCGATTGTTATTTTGATTGCTCGGATTTTTTTATAGGAAACAAAATGTTAAATCTTATGTTTGTTCATTTAATCGGCTTGCTTAGTCCAGGCCCTGATTTTTTCTACGTTAGCCGCACCGCAGCTAGTAGCTCGCGTCGTAATGCCCTGTGTGCTATTTCAGGCATTACCTTGGGTGTTACCATTTGGGCATTGGCAGCCATGTTGGGCTTGGCGATTTTATTCCATAATTTTCCTGCCTTGCACGGCGTGATTATTTTACTCGGTGGTAGCTATTTATGCTATTTAGGCGTATTAATGGCAAAAGTACGCACCAATGCGGTATTTACCGAGGCAAGGGAACAAGAATTAAACAAGCAAACGACCATAGGCAAAGAGATTTTAAAAGGACTTTGGATCAATCTGTCCAATGCCAAAGTAGTGGTCTATTTCAGTAGCGTTATGTCCCTTGTGTTGGTCAATATGACAAAAACGTGGGAAATTTTGACCGCACTTTTGCTGATTATTGTGGAAACTTTTTTGTATTTTTACGTCGTTTCCATTTTGTTTTCACGCCCAACAGCAAAACGTTTTTATAGCCAATACAGTCGTTATATTGATAATATGGCGGGTGTGATTTTTATTTTATTCGGCTTGTATTTAATTTACAGTGGCGTACAAGAAATTTTATAAACATAAGGAGCAAATATGACATTAAAAATTGCCATTGTTGGCGCAGGCGGGCGCATGGGTCGCCAGTTAATTCAGGCGATTCAGCTTGCGCAGGGAGTTAGTCTCGGCGCCGCGTTCGAACGCCAAGGTTCATCATTAATCGGTACTGATGCTGGTGAACTGGCGGGTGTCGGTACTTTGGGCGTTAAAGTATCGGATGATCTGCTCGTACAACGCGATCATTTTGATGTGCTGATTGATTTTACCCGTCCGGAAGGCACGTTAGAGCATCTTAAATTCTGCGTTGCTAACGGGAAAAAAATGATTATCGGTACCACCGGTTTTAATGAGGCGGGCAAGCAGGATATTCAGCGTGCCGCACAGCAAATCGCGATCGTATTTGCCTCTAATTTCAGCGTCGGCGTCAATCTGGTCTTTAAATTACTGGAAAAAGCCGCCGCCGTGATGGGCGATTATTGCGATATCGAAATTATCGAAGCGCATCACCGCCACAAAGTCGATGCTCCGTCCGGCACCGCATTATCTATGGGCGAACATATCGCCAAAACGCTGGGACGTGATTTAAAAACGCAAGGTGTTTTCTGCCGTGACGGCATTATCGGCGAACGTAAAGCGGATGAAATCGGGTTTTCAACCATTCGAGCCGGGGATGTGGTCGGCGAGCACAGCGTTTGGTTTGCCGATATTGGTGAACGGGTAGAAATATCCCACAAAGCCTCAAGCCGAATGACATTCGCCAATGGCGCTGTACGCGCCGCAAAATGGATTGCTGCGCAAAACAACGGTTTGTTTGATATGACGGATGTATTGGATTTGAATAATCTGTAAGAAAATCGATAATTACCGTACAACACTGTTATTTGCCGTATTAGCTAGAGACATTCAATTTAATCTGAAATATGCGGTCAAAGTGCGGTAGTTTTTTATCAGTTTTATAACTCAAGTTCTAAATCCTCTTCCACCTGACAGCAGCAGAGTAGGATTTCATCCGGATTCAAAAAGGCAAGGGGCTTGTCGTGATAAGAAACCTTGCCTTTTTTCATTTTCACCCGACAAGCACCACAATACCCGCTGCGGCATTGGAATTCGTGATGAATGCCGTGAATTTCCAAATTATCCAGCAAAGACAGATCATTGCGATGTTGAATGCTCAGGTTAGTACGGAGCAGGTGAATGTTATAACTTTTCATGCCTATGAATTGTTTTGCTTGCGGCAATAGTTTTATTGATTAGGTCAAAAGTGCGGTCGGATTTTCAAAAGTTTTTAAAACACATAAAAAAAACACCGCACTTTTTATCGGTTGAAATTACAGATCAAAATCGCCGAAATCGCTGGTATCGACTTTGGAATCGATTTGACCGACAAGATAGGAACTGACTTCCACTTCTTGCGGTGCAACCTGTACGTTGTCGGAAACCAGCCACGCATTGATCCACGGAATCGGGTTGGAGCGCGCCTGAAACGGTAGCGGAAGTCCCACTGCTTGCATGCGAATATTAGTGATATATTCCACATATTGCACCAGAATATCTTTATTCAAACCGATCATCGAACCGTCTTTAAACAGATAATCCGCCCATGCTTTTTCCTGCTCGGCTGCGGCAACGAATAAATCGTAGGCTTCCTGTTTGCATTCTTCGGCGATTTCCGCCATTTCCGGATCATCCTGACCGGCCGCCATAATGTTCAGAATATGCTGGGTGCCGGTTAAGTGTAGGGCTTCATCACGGGCGATAAATTTAATGATTTTCGCATTGCCTTCCATGAGTTGACGTTCGGCAAATGCGAAGGAACAGGCGAAAGACACATAGAAACGAATGGCTTCCAGCGCATTGACGCTCATTAAGCAAAGATAAAGCTGCTTTTTCAGATTGCGCAAAGTCACCACACATTCCTGACCGTCTACGTTGTAAGTGCCTTCTCCGTACAGACCGTACAACTGACTGTCGCGGATTAAATCGTCATAATAGGCGGAAATATCTTTTGCCCGCTTGATGATTTCTTCATTGGTGACGATGTCGTCAAACACCACTGATGGATCATTAACGATATTGCGAATAATATGGGTGTAGGAACGGGAATGAATGGTTTCCGAAAACGTCCAAGTCTCGATCCAAGTTTCCAGTTCTGGAATGGAAACTAACGGCAGCAGCGCAACATTCGGACTGCGCCCTTGAATGGAATCAAGCAGTGTTTGATATTTTAAATTACTGATAAAGATATGTTTTTCATGCTCAGGCAAGGCGGCGTAATCAATGCGATCTTGCGATACGTCCACCTCTTCTGGTCGCCAGAAGAAAGAAAGTTGTTTTTCAATGAGCTTCTCAAAGGTTTCGTATTTCTGTTGATCGTAACGCGCCACGTTAACATTCTGACCGAAAAACATCGGTTCTTTGAGCTGATCGTTTTTGTGTTGGGAAAAGGTGGTATATGCCATAAAAATACCTTCAGTTGCAGTTAAGAATGGTTTGTATTCTATCATGAAAACGGCGATATGTGATAAGCCGAAAGAGGTAGTACTCATCTTAAGTAAAATTACACCTCGCTATCCGGCTATGTATGTAGCCGGTAATTTTGGGGGCTGAGCACTGCAAGCCGTTTTTATTTAACCATAAAAGACATCACAGGCGGGCGCGGATTAGCTCGGACATCATGTTTATATGTGCAGGCATCGCGTTTAATGCCGGAATGTAGTGAAACGAAATGCCGCCGTTATGGAGAAAAAGCGCGCGGTTTTCCACCTCGATTTCTTCCAGCGTTTCCAAACAATCGCTGGCAAAACCCGGGCAGATGACGGCGATTTTTTGTACGCCCTGTTGGGCTGCGATATGCTCTAATAGCTGGTCCGTATAAGGCTGTAGCCATTCTTCCCGTCCGAAACGGGATTGAAAGGATAATCCCCATTGATTTTCCGTCAGTCCCAAACGATCCACGATTTGCAGTGCGGTTTGTCGGCAATATTGGCGATAATTATCCCCTTGACTTTCATAACGCAGCGGAATGCCGTGAAAGGAAAAAAGCAAAAACTCATCGGATTTGAACCGCACTTTTATGGATTCGACCAACGCGTTGATATAGTGCTCGTTCAGGTGGTAAGAATGAATAAACTCAAAAGGCAGGATACGACGCTGTTTTTGCAGGGCGGCGGCAAATGCGTCGAACACCGCCGCGGTGGTCGTGCTGCTGTATTGCGGATACAGTGGCAGCACGATGATTTTTTCCACTTGCTGTTCGGTGAGATTTTGCAGCGCCTTTTCCATGGACGGATTGCCGTAAGTCATGCCGATTTCCACCACCGCATCGATCCGTCGGGCGGTTAAATCTTGTTGCAACGCGTGTTTTTGGGTTTCGCTGATGGCTGATAGCGGCGAGCCTTGTGCAGTCCATATCGATTGATAGGTTTTGGCTATTCGAGCGGCGCGGCGCGGCAAAATGATCCATTTTAATAATGGCAGCCAACGCCAGCGGGGCAGATCGACTACGCGCGGATCGGTTAAAAATTGCCAGAGATATTGAGAAATTGCGTGCGGTGTTGGGGCGTCAGGTGTCCCTAAATTGGAAAGAATAATGCCGATTTTTTTATTCATTGATTAACCACGGAAACTGTTAAACGGGAACTGCAACATAGTTTATCTGTTTGATCTTTAATGTCAATTTGCCAGAATTGGGTAGATTTCCCCAACCGAATCGGAGTCGCGCGAGCGGTAACGCTGCCGGTTTTGACCGGGCGCAGATGACTGGCGTTAATTTCTAAACCGACCACGCCGTAAGGCTCGTCAACGCAGCAAAAAGCGGCCATTGAAGCCACTGTTTCAGCGAGGGCGGCGGAAATGCCACCATGCAAGAATCCCATCGGTTGAGTGGTGCGCCGATCCACCGGCATGGTCGCTTCCAGCCAGTTATCGCCCTGCGCACTGAATAGGATACCGAGATGAGCGACAGCGCAATGCGCGTTCATTTGATTAAGTTGTTGTAATGTCAGTGCTTTTTTCCAAATTGTCATACTGATTTCAATATCCCTAATAATGCTTGTAGCGGATGTTTCGGCTGCCAGTGCTGCATACGTTTGACCTGGCTGCGACAGGAATAGCCAGTAACCAGACAACGTTCGGGGGCTTTACCTTCCAGTTTTTTCGCCCATGACACGGCATAAATGGTTTTGGACATTTCAAGATGCTGGGTTTCGTGTCCGAAAGTCCCCGCCATACCGCAGCAGCCGACAGTTTCGGTGTGCAGCTGTTGCCCGAAGGCGGAAAAAATTTGCTGCCATTCCTGCGGGCTGTTCGGCATTGCGGTGGTTTCCGTGCAGTGTGGAAACAGATACCACGGCTGTGAGAAAGTGCGGTCATGTTTAGTTAAATTTTTGACCGCACTTTGTAATTTCTCGCTGTGCAATTGAGTGTACAGCCATTCATGCGCGGTCATTACCTGAAAATCGCCCCGTTCGCGTCCGAGCACCTCGTGATATTCATCACGATAGGAAAGCACAATGGCAGGATCGACACCGATTAGCGGCAGACCGGTTGTTGCCATGCGGTTTAAAAATTCCGCCTGATTTTTAGCGGTTTTGGCAAAACGTGCCAGAAAACCTTTAATATGCTGCGCTTTACCGTTCGGTTTAAATGGCAGCAGAATCGGTTTATAACCTAATTGACGACAAAGCTCGACAAAATCAGCCACCACTTTCGCATCATAAAAAGAGGTGAATGGATCCTGTACTATCAGCAATACATCCTGTTTTTCTGACGCACTCAACGCCTCAAGCTGTTCCAGCGAGTAGCCCTGATAACCGATTTCTACCAATTGTTGCTGTAGTGTCGGCGTGCTGAGCAATGGTAAATCCGTCATGCCCAGTAACTTTTCGGCAAGCGGTCGGCTGATATCGGCAGCGGTAAAAAAGTTGAAAAACTTCGGCGCTTTTGACATCCAAGGCGCGACGAATTCTACATTGGAGACTACATAATCTTTCAGCGGGCGCAAATAGCGCTGATGATAAAAATACAGAAATTTAGTCCGGAATGTCGGTACGTCGATTTTTATCGGGCATTGGCTGGCACAGGCTTTACATGCCAGACAGGTGTCCATCGCCGCTTTGACTTCATGAGAAAAATCATATTCGCCGCGGCGTTTTTGCAGGCTGTTACGTACTCGTTGTACCAGATCCGTGAGTTTTACTTCACTGCGGCGGAAGTCCAGCTGCTCCGGATGCACGTTCGCATTTGCCATTAGTCGTAGCCATTCGCGCACCATCGCCGCCCGCCCTTTTGGCGAATAAACCCGGTTTTTACTCACTTTCATCGACGGGCACATGATGCTGTGTTCATCAAAGTTAAAACACAATCCGTTGCCGTTGCAATTCATCGCGCCGGAAAAGGCGTCCCGCATTTGAATCGGAATTTGACGATCCTGATCGGCGCGCATGGGCGAAAGGATTGTGTAAAGCTGCTGTTCGTTTTCCAGTGGGGTACAGATTTTGCCCGGATTTAAACGGTTATGTGGGTCAAACAGGAATTTAATGTAGCGCAGTTCCCGCCATAATTCCGGCGTAAAGAAAGTTTCGCCGTACTGAGAACGCATGCCTTTGCCATGTTCGCCCCAGATTAAGCCGCCATATTTATGTGTCAGCGCCGCCACTTGGTCGGAGATTTGTTTAAATAACACAACCTGCTGTTTATCGCAGAGATCCAGTGCTGGGCGGACATGCAGTACGCCGGCGTCCACATGCCCGAACATGCCGTATTGCAGTTGATGACTATCCAGCAAGGCACGGAATTCACTGATATAGTCTGCTAGATGCTGCGGCGGTACGCAGGTATCTTCTACAAAAGGAATTGGTTTGGCGGCACCTTGTGTATTACCCAATAGCCCCACCGCCTTTTTGCGCATGGCGTAAATACGCTCAATTGAGGCTAAATCGTCACAGATCTGATAGCCGATAATGCCGTCTTGCCCGGCGGCGATTTTTTCATCCAGACGAGTGCATAATTGCGCGACCTGCGCGTCGATAAGATGTTTATGATTTCCGGCATATTCCACAATATTTAAGCCGAGAATTGGCTTATGCTGATCTTCATGGAGCAATTCACGCACAGAATGCCAGATAATATCCTGTTTCGCCAGATTCAGCACCTTGCTGTCCACGGTTTCCACCGATAACGCGTCGGCTTTCAGCATCAAAGGCGCATTACGCAGCGCGGCATCAAAGGAATCGTATTTAATATTAATCAGGGTACGACATTGCGGAATCGGGGTCAGATCTAATGTAGCTTCGCAAATAAATGCCAGCGATCCTTCGGAACCAGTAAGAATCCGGCTGAGATTGAATTCAGATTGATCGGCGTTAAACACGTTTTTTAAATCGTAACCGGTCAAAAAGCGATTTAACTGGGGTAAATCGTTTAGAATCGTTTGGCGTTTTTCTGTACAACGTTGAAATATTTCCCGATGCAATGTTTTGCTTAGGGCGCTTTGCGGCTGTTGGGCAAGATTGTCTAAGAATGCCTCACTTTTGATCGCAGCGGTATCTAAGATTTCGCCGTTAATCAGCACGCTACGCAAAGCTAAAACATGATCGGAGGTCTTACCATATTTTAACGATCCCTGCCCGGAGGCATCGGTATTAATCATTCCACCTAAAGTTGCGCGGTTGCTGGTGGACAGTTCCGGCGCAAAAAACAAGCCGTAAGGTTTTAAAAAACGATTAAGCTGATCTTTTACCACACCTGCCTGCACTTTTACCCAGCGTTGTTCTACATTCAGTTCCAGAATTCGAGTCATATGGCGGGAAAGATCAACAATAATGTTGTGATTAATCGCCTGCCCGTTGGTGCCTGTGCCGCCACCGCGCGGTGTGAATGTCAACGACAGGTATTTTTCCTGCTGTGCCAGCTTGGTAATCCGCACCACATCCGCGGTGCTTTTGGGAAACACAATGGCTTGCGGCAGTTGCTGATACACGCTGTTATCCGTCGCCAGACTGAGGCGGTCGGCATAATTTTCGGCAATATCACCTTCAAAATGTTGGTTTTTCAGATCTTGCAGATAATCGGAAATCAGAGGATTCTGTTGAGGAATGTCTTTTAAGCGAGGTAGCATTTTATTACTCTTGAATATCGTAAAGCAGAAAGTCGGGTCGTTGAAAACGACCAGATTTTAGCATAGATAACCGGTTAAGTTAGAAAATTTTTGCCCTTTCGTATAAATGGATAAAAGTGCGGTCTAATTTTGTCTCAGACTTCGTATGAAGTTTGCAGTAATAACGGAAAAAGTTCAAAAAATAATCTATTTTACGGTTTGATTGTTTGTTTTTTGAGCTAAAAGAGGAAAAAGGGTTTGATTTTATGTTTTTTCGGAACGATAATGTATCCACTTTTGAGCGATTCTTCGAGTAAGTCGTAAGAAAAATCGGTTAATCAAAAGGAAGAGGAGTGGTTTTCTGCCCCTTAGGTTGATACAAACCTTAGACCGTATAAACTAAAAAAAGTTTATTCTTTTATAAAAAAGTTTGTTTTTTTATAAAAAGGGTTTAAGATCAAATAACACTAAATCGTGTTTAGGTTTCAGCTAGATTTAGATGGAACTTTAATTTTTAATATTATTGATGACTAAATAGAGGATCATCCAAATGAAAAAAACTGCAATCGCATTAGCAATCGCTGGCTTAGCAGCAGCTTCGGTAGCACAAGCAGCTCCACAAGCAAATACTTTCTACGCTGGTGCAAAAGCTGGTTGGGCATCTTTCCACGATGGTTATACACAAGTCGAAGAAGCAGGTTACGGTTATTTACGTAACTCAGTAACTTACGGTGTATTCGGTGGTTACCAAATTCTTAACCAAGACAACTTAGGTTTAGCGGTTGAATTAGGCTACGATGATTTCGGTCGTGCTAAATTACGTAAAGAAGGTGTTACTATTGCTAAACATACTAACCATGGTGCACACTTGAGCTTAAAAGGTAGCTACGAAGTGTTAGAAGGTTTAGATGTTTACGGTCGTGTTGGCGCAGCTTTAGTTCGTTCTGACTATAAATTCAAAAAAGGTGAAGAAGTCAGCTCTATCGGTGACAGCGACAACTTAGTTCGTAACCACAGCTTGAAAGTTTCTCCTGTATTCGCAGCCGGTGTTGAGTACAGTCTACCATCATTACCAGAATTAGCATTACGTCTTGAATATCAATGGGTTAACAGCGTTGGTAAATTAGAAGACGCTAATGGTAACCGTGTTGACTATACACCTTGGATCGGTTCTGTAACCGCTGGCTTATCTTACCGTTTCGGTCAGGGTGCTGCACCGATTGCTGCGCCTGAAATCGTAAGCAAAACATTCTCTTTGAATTCAGACGTTACTTTCGGCTTCAACAAAGCGAACTTAAAACCTGAAGCACAGGGCGTGTTAGACGGTATCTACGGTGAAATCGCTCAATTGAACGCACCGCAGGTTGCAGTTGCAGGTTATACTGACCGTATCGGTTCCGAAGCTTACAACTTAAAATTATCCCAACGTCGTGCTGATACTGTAGCTAACTACTTAGTATCTAAAGGCGTTGCTCAGAATGCAATTTCTGCAACAGGTTACGGTAAAGCTAACCCTGTAACAGGCAACAAATGTGATTCCGTTAAAGCGCGTAAAGCGTTAATCGCATGTTTAGCTGACGACCGTCGTGTAGAAATCGCTGTTAAAGGTAACAAATAATTCTTTGTTAATACTTTAATGAACTGATTAAAAAGACCTAAACGTAAGTTTAGGTCTTTTGTCGTCTAATAAGGGAGCGGATTAATGCTCCCGAAGATGAAAATTAACACATGCCTCTAATTGGTATAAGGAACTATAAAATGAAAAAATGGTTAGTCGTGATTCTTGTTGTCATTGTTGCGGGTTTTACTTTAATGAGCAGCTATAACGGTCTGGTTCAGGCGGAAGAAAAAATCGACTCGGTTTGGGCGAACGTGGAATCGCAATATCAGCGTCGCGCGGATTTAATCCCGAATTTAGTCAATACGGTGAAAGGTCAGGCAAATTTTGAGCAGGAAACCTTAACTAAAGTGATTGAAGCGCGGGCGAAAGCGAGCCAGACCAAAATCGATCCGAGCAATATGACAGAAGAACAGCTGGCACAATTCCAGCAGGAACAAAATAATGTCGGTTCCGCGCTGTCACGTTTACTGGTTACAGTAGAAAAATATCCGGAGTTAAAAGCACATGACGGCTTTATGAATTTACAGTCTCAGTTGGAAGGAACCGAGAACCGCATTAATGTCGCTCGAAATGCGTTCAATAGCGCCGCACGTGAATATAATCAAAAAGTGCGTCAGTTCCCGACTAAATTGGCCGCAATGATTTTGGGCTTTAAAGAAAAACCTTACTTTAAGTCCGCCGCCGGTTCGGAAAATGCGCCGGTAGTCAGTTTTAACTAAAATATGGTTGACATTATGCCGTTATTTTCAAGAATTCCCTTTGCTAAACAGCAGATTGAGGATGCGATAGCACACCTTGAATCACAAACGTCGGCGGAATTACGGGTTTATATCGAACGTTATATGAGCGATTGCGACGAGGGTTGTTCGGTTGTCGAACGGGCGTTGCGGGTTTTTGAGCAGCTGGAAATGCACGCCACACAAGCGCGCAACGGCGTATTGATTTATATTGCGTATAAGGATCATCGGTGTGCGGTGATTGGTGATTCAGGAATTCATCAGTATGTTGGCGAAGATTTCTGGCAACAACAATGTACTTTGATGACGGCGGATTTCAAGCAGCATCGTTATACCGACGGCGTAGTTCACTGTATTCGGCGTATCGCCGAGAAACTGGCGGCGCATTTTCCGATTCAGCCGGACGATAGCAATGAATTGGATAATGAGGTGATCATTCATGATTAAACTGATGCAAAGTGCGGTGGTTTTTTTCTGTGTTTTACTAAGCTTTGCAGCTTCGGCTGTAAACTTTCCCGCCGCACCGAACCCGTTTCGCTATGTGAATGATTATACCAATCGTTTAAGCGCGAGTGAAAAGCAGCAACTGGAAAACAAACTGATTGCCTATTCGCAGGAAACCAGCTCGCAAATCGCCGTAGTGCTGATTCCCACCACTGGTGACTATGATATCGCGCAGTATGCCTTTGAGCTGGGGGATAAATGGGGCATCGGGCGCAAACAGCTGAATAACGGCGTATTAATGCTGATTGCAGTTAATGATCGTAAAATTTTTATTGCTACCGGGCAAGGGTTGGAAGGTGTATTGCCGGATGCCTTTTTGTCGCAGACTATCCGCAGTGTTATCACACCGCAGTTTAAGCAGGGCAATTATGCCCGCGGAATCAGCAACGGTCTGGATAACATTATCGCCGCCAGCAAGGGTGAATTTGCCCCCGAGTCGCAGCAGCAAAATGATATGGGCGAATATATTCCTTTTATTATGATTACGATCTTTGTGCTGATTGTTATTTTCGGTGAAATACAGTGGCGCAAAACCCCTTATATCAGCCCAACCAATAACCATGGCGGGCAGATACTGCGTCGGCAGTCCACTATTGGGCGGCGTCATAACCGCAGTATCGGTGGTGGATTCGGCAGCGGCGGTGGCGGATTTGGCGGAAGTTCCGGAGGCGGCTTCGGCGGTGGTGGATTTGGCGGCGGCGGTGCTGGCGGCAGCTGGTAATAGTTGATTATGCCGGTCGGATTATTGGTATCTGGCGGAGCTTATGTTACAATCAGCGCACTTCATTATATACGAGGACGATTATGGAAACCCTAGATAAAATCAAAAAACAAATCAGTGAAAACCCAATTCTTATTTATATGAAAGGCTCGCCGAAATTTCCGTCTTGCGGTTTTTCCGCTCGTGCGGTAGAAGCGCTGATCAACTGCAAAGTGCCTTTCGGTTATGTGGATATTCTGCAGCATCCGGATATTCGTGCCGAACTGCCGGTTTACGCCAATTGGCCGACTTTCCCGCAATTATGGGTTGAGGGAGAGTTAATCGGCGGCTGTGATATTATCTTGGAAATGTTCCAGCAAGGCGAGTTGCAACCCCTGTTGACCGAGGTGGCGGAAAGACATCCGCAGGCATAATGCGTTACCGATAACATCCGCTGATAATAAGGCGGATTTTTTATTCCGCGAGCTTACCCGAAACGCAATGATTATTGACCGCACTTTTAAAGTGCGGTCTGTTTTTTTACCATTTATAACTGATTTCTGCGCTGATTTTGCGCCCTTCACCGTAATAGCAGGAATAATAACAGCCTGACAGGTATGTTTTATTCGTCAGATTGGAAATGTTGGCTTGTAGCTCCCAGTGTTTAGCCAGCGGATATTTCAGCATGACATCCCACAGCGTAACCGCCGGCAGCTTATATCCCGGGTTACCTATTTCATCGCTGGAGGTGCCGATATAGCGGAATCCCGCGCCTAACAGCAATCTGTCCAGTAGATTATCTTTGAAAGTATAGGTTGCACGCACCGACGCCGTATGGCGCGGAATCAACGGTTTGCGCACTTCGGTACCATCAGTTTTATCTTGCTTGGCTTGGGTGTAAGTATAAGCCAAAGCTGCGGTAATAGTATCGGTCAGATTGAAATCCGCATTGACCTCAACACCGCGGCTGCGTTGTTTGCCCGCTTGTGTAGTAATTGCGCCGGTCTGCACGAAACTGTTTTCTTCCTTAAGATGAAAATAGGCAACGGAGAATTTTCCGTCGATAAAGTGCGGTAAATATTTAATCCCGGTTTCATATTGCTTGCCTTTTAACGGCTCATAACGTTTGCCCTGACCGTCGTTTCCGGCAACCGGTTCAAATGATTCGGAATAACTGAAATAAGGCGATAATCCGTTTTCGGCAACATACATCATACCGCCGGAATAAGTGGTTTGATTATGGCGATAACTCTCTTTTACACCGAATGTATCGGAATCGCCACGCGCCCGATCATGCCGCAAGCCGGCGGAAAAGCGCCAATTGGCAATGCTCAGTTGATCTTGCAGATAAAAACCCAGCTGACGTTGTTTTATCGCGTAAGGATTAACGCTCGGCTCACGGATTCCTGCATAAATCGGGGCAAGCGTATTTAATGTGTTACCTGACCCATAGCCGTATTTTCCGCTTGCGCTGTTATGCTTATATTCAATACCGCCGAGCAAGGTGTTTTCCCCGCTGTCAAAGCGCCATGTTTTGGCTAATCGATTATCCAAAGTATGATTGCGGGTGAGTACATCAACAAACAGCGAACCTTGTTGAATCGTTGGAAAGGCAAGTATGTAACTGTAATAGCCGGATAATTGCTTACGGTCGTCCGCGTTAAAGCGATAAGTTTGGGTATAAATTAAATCGTTGCCGAAATCATGTTTAAATTCATATCCGACGGAATAGGATTTACGATCCAGATAATCCGTTGTCGGATCACCGAGATTGGTACGGCGGGAAATGGTGCCGGCAGAAGTATCAAGCGTGCCGATAAGCGGATAAAATGAGGTGGTTGGAACGCCTGCATCTTTTTGTACACTGGCAAGCAGGGTTAACGATGAGCGTTCGGAAATATCCCAAGTCAGGCTCGGTGCGAAATAATAACGCTCCAGCCACGTTCCATTGGTTTCACCGTGTTTTTTATTATAATTGCCCACCAAACGATAGCGCAGATTGTCCGCGGCGCTGTCACTGATATCCAGACTTAAACCGCGTTCGCTACGATTACCGATTTTAGCTTTAAATTCGCCCTGCGGCGTTTGAGTTGGTCGTTTGCTGACGAGATTGATCACGCCGCCCGTTTTGGCTGAACCATAAGTTAAGGAGTCGGCGCCTTTGATCATTTCGATGGTTTCTACACCGTATAGATCCGGGTTCCAGCCGGAATAACCGCCTTTATAAAAGGAAGAACCGTCAAGTGTAACGGTGGCATCAAAACCACGGATTTTTAACCAATCGCTGTCGTCTAAATCCGCACCGTAGGTTTGTGATAAAGCACCGGATTCATAGCGTAATGCGGCATCCAGTTGAGCGACGCCCATATCGGCGATTTGCCGGCTGTCTATGGTATTGACGGATTTCGGCGACAGGTATTCCACTTTGCCACTTTTGACTACGGAACCGACGACTTCAATTGCGTCCAGTGCTTCTTTTTTATCTTCCGCATAGGCGGAATTAAGGGCAAGTAGTACGGCGCTTGCGACACCGGTATAAATAAATGTTTTGTTCATTTTAGCCTTCCTATAACGAGTAATGTCAATTACGGCATTTGCCGTGGAGAATTAAATTTTTCGCATTGCAAGTAAGAAATAAGATCCGCCGACTAAGGTGACGACCAAACCGGCGGGGATTTCATAAGGGAATAAGAGTTGTCGCCCGCACCAGTCGGCGATAATCATAATCAGGCAACCTAATAACGCGGAAAACAGAATTTGTCGCGACGCCTTGGTTACGCCGAAGAATCGGGTTAAGTGCGGTACCAATAAACCGATAAAACTTAACGGACCGATAATCAATGTTGCAAGTGCGGTTAACAGCGCACTGAATAAAATCAGAATCCATCGCGTTTGCAGCAGGTTTAATCCCAGTGATTGTGCGATCGGTGCCTGTAATGCCAGTAATTCCAGCCAGCGAGAGAAGAGCAGACTCAACGCCAATAGTCCGAGACTGAACAGCAAAAACGGTAACGCAAAGCGCATATCTGCCTGTTGAGTAGAGCCTGATGTCCACGCGATCAACTGACTGACGCGCGGATCACCGCTGGCGATAACAAGGCTTTGCATCGTACTGAACAGCGCCGATAAACTTATTCCGGTCAGCAGCACTTTTTCCGGCAGCATGCCGTTGCGTTGATTTATCGCGCTTAATATAAACAATGCAATGATTGCACCGATGATCCCGGCAGCCCAGAAAAAGGCGGGGCGGGTGGCGGAAAAGAGAAATAATGCGACCAAAACACCCATACCGGTACCGGAAGATACCCCCAAAAGCTCGGGACTTGCCATTGGATTTAAGGTCAAACGCTGCATGAACACACCGGCAGTGGCTAACAATACTCCCACTGCGGCGGCGGTCAGTATACGCGGATAACGCAGTGTCAACAGGGGATCGGAAAATGCCGACCAATGCCATTGATTACCACTTTTACCGAGGCTCAGCGCGATGACGACAGCGGCGAATAATGCCACGCTTAGCATAATCGGATAGTGCGGTTTAAATATTTGTTGGATTTGGTAGGGCGTTTGTGGTATTCGTCCGTTGTCAGGTAACGCCCGGAACATCAGCCATAACAGCAACGGTGTGCCTAGTAATGAAGTGACCGCGCCGGTCGGTAAATTAATGTGTTTGAATAATGCGAGTAACTGTAGAGATAAATCGGTGATACTTAATAATAAGGCACCGGTTGAAAATGCGCCGATAAGCCGATACTGAAAGGTACGGATGCCCAACTGACGCACCAGTGTTGCCGCCGCTAATCCGATAAATCCCAACATACCTACTGCACTGACCACTGCCGCGATTAGATAGGCGCCGATAAGGATACCGATAAAACGCAGGCGACCTACCGGCAAGCCCAAACTGCGAGCATTGTCTTCGTTCAGCGATAGCATTGCCAACGGACGGCGCAACAAGGCGATTAACCCTAATAAAGGCAGGGCCTGCATGAACAGCCATTGACTATTACGCCAGCTTTCCTGTGCCAGTGAGCCAGCCCCCCATTGCGCTAAACCGCGGCTTTCTTCGGG
Source organism: Necropsobacter massiliensis (assembly GCF_000827595.2). Classification (GTDB taxonomy): domain Bacteria; phylum Pseudomonadota; class Gammaproteobacteria; order Enterobacterales; family Pasteurellaceae; genus Necropsobacter; species Necropsobacter massiliensis. The sequence continues at coordinate 293,112 of NZ_LN776183.1, forward strand.
ATAAAACAACATCATTATGGCACTGAAAGAACCAAGGTAAAGATTTACCACTAAACCGGCAAGAATCAGTAATAAGGGCGACATGGTTTTGCGCCATGCCAACGCCAGCACTAAAGCTAAACTCAGCCCGGCGCCGAGCAAGGCAATAAGCGTTGCGCCGTTTTCCAGTAGCCCCGGCATGAAAATCGCGCAGACAAACAGGCTGAATTGCGCACCGGCGCTGATACCAATGGTGTTATCGGAAGCAAGCGGATTTGCTATTACCTGTTGCAATAAAAGGCTGGCAATGCCCAATATGCCACCGGCGATAAGTGCGATACAAATACGCGGCAGAGTATAGCTTTGCAGCAATAATAGCGCCAGCGATTCGCTCGGCAGAAAAAGCGCGATCAGCGATTGATTGTCCGGTAATTGCCATGCTAGCAGGCTGATTAACAGCGTCACGAAAATCAGACTTAACGCGATAAAAAATAAACGCTGATTTTTTACCATGATTCGCCCCCGTGCAATAAGCCGTGCGCTAATAGTTCGGCAAAACGCTGTGCCGACGGAATCGCACCGAACGTCCAGACTGCGGGGAGAATCAGCGGATCCTGCGCCATGCCGAGATGTTGCCACAAGGTATTATGCCGCAGCGCGGCGGCAATATCGGCGGGATAAGGCTGCACAACGACAAAACGACTATTGGCGGGCAGTGCCGTTAGTTGTGTCACTTCAATAGTTTGAAAGCCCCAATCGTTATGTTCGCCTTGCCAAGCATTATGTAAACCGAGTTGCTGCAACACCGCGCCGAAAGGACTGTTTTCGGCATAAATGCGCAAATGACGGGTATCGATAAACTGCACCAGAATTATCGGGCGGTCAGCAAAGGGTTGTAAGAGCGGTCGAATTTCCGCAATTTTTTGCTGAAATTGATTCAACAAACGATCCGCATTTTCCGTTTTGCCGATTAAGCGTGCGACTTGATAGGTGGCATGGATGATATTGCGCCATGCATTGCCCGGTCGATAAAAATCGACAATTTCCACCGTGCCGAATTGCTCCAGTAACGGCGTCGCAGACGCATAAAAACTACTGTTAATAAAAGAGAGTGGCTTATCTTGTAAGCTCTGTGACAATGTCAGTATTTGTTCGGGGTTCGGCTGCAGGCGAATACCGAGATCGACTATATTGTCCGGCAATTGCGGCTGCATCACCCAACGTCGATAACTCTTTACTTCTCCCAGCGCCAACGGAGGCTGATCCAACGCAATCAGCGTTTCCGCCACTGTCCAATCAAGGGTGGCATAAGCGCTATGTGATTGTGCCAGCATTCCTTGCGTCCAAAGAGGCAAGCAGCCGAAAATAAAAAGCAGAATATAACGCATATCAATAAAAACTCACCGGACGATCACAATGAGGATGATCGATAACATTCAGCCGAATTCCGTAAATAGCCTGTAACGATTCGGTATTGACGATTTGACGGGCATTACCTTGCGCCAGTATGCGACCGCTGTGCAACGCAATAAGCCGGTCGCAAAAGCGCGCTGCCAGATTAATATCGTGAATTACGATCACCACCCCGAGATTTAACTCCCGGCTCAGGTGAGACAACAACTGCATAACTTCTACCTGATGAGCGATATCCAACGGCGCGAGGGGTTCGTCCAGCAATAAAAAACGGCTTTGCTGTGCCAATAGCATCGCCAGCCAGACACGCAGGCGTTCACCGCCGGATAATATATCAACCAATTGCGCAGCGAATTTTTCCGTTTGGGTCAGCTTCATGGCGCGCAGTATTGCCTGCTGATCCGTTTCAGTTTTGCGTCCGAATAAACCGTTCCAAGCATACCGCCCCATATTCACTAATTCGCCGCCGGTCAGATTGATGCCCAAAGGTAAGTGTTGCGGTAAATAGGCGACCTGTTTTGCAAAATCGCGATGATTCCAATGGTTAATCGGTTTATCGTTAAGCAGAATGTCTCCGCCGCTTGCCGTTTGTTGGCGTGCCATCAGTTTAAGTAGCGTGGATTTGCCCGAGCCGTTATGCCCGATAAGCCCGTAAACTTTGCCGGCTTGCACAGACAATGTAGTTGGCGCCAACAAAGTGCGGTCGGAAATCGAAAAGAAAACGCGGTTGAGTTGAAACACTGCTATTCACCGTTGACAGTTGCTTGATTTTGAATCGCTGAATTATAGATGAAAATTATTTTTGTTTCAATTTGTGTATAGAGAAGAGAATGTGCGGAGAAGAAAAAGGGCGCAAAGCGCCCGCTGGATTTGAGTTATTTCAAATTCTGAATATACTCAGCGACCGCCTGCATATCCTCCTTGCCGAGGCGGGATTTTGCGCTGTTGCCGGCGCCGACAATTTCGCCGGCTTTACGTTTTTCAAGTGCGGTCACAATTTCATCAGTTTTAAGCGTATTAATCATAATAGATTGATTTAAAGCCGATTTTTCGCCTTGTTTGCCATGGCAGATGGCGCAACTTTGATTAAACAGGCGTTTGCCGCGTTCGGGATTGGTGTCCGCCTGAACAGTGGCAACGAAACATGATGCCAGTAATAAGGTTAGGGTAGAGTAGATTTTGTTCATTATCAGCCTTTAAACAGTTGTTGTAGCATATCCTCAGGAATTAATCCCTCGAATTTATAAAGGATTTTACCGTTCGGGTCAATGATAAAAGAGGTCGGCGTACCGATTAAACCGTAGCGTTCGGCGGTGATATGCAGCTGATCTTTGACAATCGGCAGACGAAGTCGATTTTTTTCCGCCACTGCCGCCGTATCGCTTCGTTCTCCGTCGATATTGACGGCAAGTACCTGTATTTGTGCGGAAGATTGCTGTAGGCGTTGCTGTAAAGCGTTCAGTTCAAAAAGACAGATTCCACAGCTTTCCGACCAGAAATTCAGCAGCACGGGCTTGCCTTGCAGATCGTTCAGATGCACTGCGTTGCCCTGTAGATCGAATACCGCAATTTCCGGCGCCTGAGCGCCGATTTCGGCGATTTCGTCTTTACAAGAAACTGTGCCGAAAACTACCGCACTTATCAGTAACACTTTGATAAATCGATTAATTTGTATCATTGATGATTATGCTCTTCACGTAAGAATTTGCCGTGTTGCAGGAAAATGGTGCGATCGGTCAATTTTCCCAGCTCCGGGTTATGCGTGACCATCACCACCGTGCGCCCCTGTTTATTCAGCGCGGTGAGCAGATCCAACACCAGTTTTTCGTTTTTTTCATCCAGATTGCCGGTTGGTTCGTCGGCAAAAATGACTGGCGGTTGATTAACCAACGCGCGGGCAATGCACACCCGCTGCTGTTCGCCGCCGGAAAGTTGGCTCGGGCGGTGATCGATACGATGCCCCAGTCCCACTTGCTCCAATACAGCTTTCGCGGCGGGTTCGTCCACTACGCTGTGATAATGCTGCGCCAGCATCACGTTTTCCAGCGCAGTCAGATAAGGAATTAAGTGAAACTGCTGAAAGACTAGACCGATTTTTTCCGCCCGAAAGCGCTGCCGCCCGGTGTCGTCAAGCTGTGCTGCATCGATGCCGTCCAGTATCACTTTACCTTCGCTTGCCGTATCCAGACCGGTCAGAATATTCATCAATGTGGTTTTTCCCGAACCGGAGGCACCCATAATGGCGACAAACTCGCCCTCGGCAATTTTAATATTAATGTCTTCAAGTGCGGTCACTTGACCGAATCGTTTATACAGATGCTGAGTTTCAATTACATAGTTGGTCATAATTATTCGCCTTTTAATACATTCGCCATTTGGATTTGCAACGCCCGACGGGTCGGCACGATAACGGCGATAAACGCCACGATTAATGAAAGCAGGACGGTAATCGGAATTACCGGTAAACGCATATCGATGTAGGCTTTAAATACCGTGATGCCGAGAATCTGAGCCAGCAAATAGCCGATAATCAGACCGGCAACAATTGCACATATTGCAATGAGTAAAATTTCGGTACCGATTTGGAGGATAATATCCCGCGGTCTGGCGCCAAGCGCTTTTTGCAGCGCGAATTCTTTCGCCCGTTCTCCGACAATGGCAATCAGCGTGGTGTTGACACAAAGGGTCGCCAGCACCAGAATGACCAACGAAATCAGCCCCATCAATCCTTTAATTTTATCTAAAATCTGTCCTTCTGACGCTGATACTTTGCGGATCGGACGAATTTCCAGATCAGGATAACGTTGTTGTAGTTGGCTGGCGAATTGCTCCACCTGCCCTTGATCGTTTTTCACATTCAACAGTGCGTTGGTTACCAGTCCGTCTTTTTCCAGCCAATCCTGTGCGAACTCAAGGCTGACAATCAGCATATTATCGGTAGCATCGCCGCTTTCTACAATCGCTTTAATGTTGAAGGTGTGTTTTTCTACCGCATTTTTGCTGAGTGTAATTTTACTGCCGACTTTCACATTCAACCGTTCGGCCAGGGTTTTGCCGATCATCGCGTTGCGCTGGTCGAAATTCACTCCGATAGCGGAACCGTTAATTTGCCAGTAGGGCGCTAATGTTCGCATATCTTCAAACCAGACGCCCATCAGCACGATTTTTTCCAGATCAGAACGGGCGACGCCGTACAGATAAGGGCTGGCCGCCGTCACCAGATTATCCGGCGCGTGGTGCAAAATTCGTTTGATGTCGCGTTCTTGGATCAAACCGCTACTGTTGGAACCGATATAGAAATTTGCGCCGAAAGTGCGCAATTCCTGACTCATTTTGGTATTAATATCAAAATAAACCGCCGCCATTGCCGTCACGATACTGGCACCCACGGTGAGTGCAGCAAAAATAATCAATACGCGTTGCAGGCGTTGACGCAGTGCACTGAAGATCAAGCGGCGGAACATAGCATATGAACTATTGACGGCCATATAGCACCTCCACCGGATATAAGCGCGCGATACGGTGCGCCGGGAACCAGGTTCCGACTAATGCGATGATAACCGATAACACCAATACGCAAGGAATTACGATCCAGGCAAAACTGAGCGGTGCGCCGAATAACGTTATTCCGATAAATTTCGCTAGCCCCCAGCCGGCAATACAACCCAACACGCCGCCGATAAGGGCGCTGATCACCGCTTCGCAATAAAAAAGCAGCACGATTTGCCATTGATAAGCGCCCAGCGCCTTCATCAGACCGATTTCTTTGCCGCGTTCAATAATGGTGGTGGTCATCAGCGAGGCGATCCCCATCGCCGCCGCAATCAGCGCGGCAACGGTGACCACAGCCAGTAATAGCTGAATTTTTTCAATCACTACGCCCTCGGAAGCGGCGACCTGCCAGATCGGGCGCACGATAGCACCGGAAACGGCTTCTTCCAGCTGGTGAGAAATTGAGGAAACATAAGCGGTACAATACCAACGGTCGTATTCTTCCGCCGCCAGCGCGTCGGCATTGGCGCGCGCTTTTCGCGATAGTTCGTTTTCCGGCACGGTGAGTGCGGAAACCTTAATAGCCTGAATTTTACCTGCTAAATCAAGTAGATTTTGCACCGCACTAAGCGGCAGCACTAATTGCTGATCTTCACTGCCGCCGGTGGATAGCACGCCGTGCAATTGAATGCGAATACTGTGCTGAATATCGCCTTCGTGATAATGTAGTGCAATTCGATCACCGATTTTCCAGCCGCTAGCTTTTGCCAGTTGCTCGCCGATTAGTGCTGGGATAAATTCTCCGAACTGATCATTGCTGTCGTCCACCCAGTTGCCTTCCACTTTCCAATACGGGCTGATAATGCGTTGCCCGGTGTGGTAGTCTTCTTCGTCGGGAATCGCGATGCGATGGTCAAAAAATGTACCTAGAATGGCGACATTGCGCTGATTATGTTGCGACAGATTGTCGGCTTCCACTTCGGCGGACAACAGCGGTGCGAAACCAACGATATTATTGCGCCAGAAAATATCTTTTACATTCGGCAGTTCTTTTTGATCGAGAAAATCCTGGGTGGAAAGAGTACCGCCGTTGACATCTTCGGGCAACACCGCGCTGCTGGCGGGTTCAACCAAAATATTGGCACCGTAAGATTTTAACTCGCGCGCCATTTTATCGCCGATGTCAATGGAAACAGCAAGTAGCGCGGAAACCAGTCCCGCCGCCAGAAAAATTGTGATAATCGCCAGCAGTTTGCGTTTTAAGCCATGTCGCCAAGATTGAAATAACATACGTGTCAGCATATCAGTTATTTCCTCCTTTATCGGACAAATAACTTTCCGGCTCATCACGGAAGCGATTCAAATTTTGCTCGGTGGCAAAGAAATAGGTTTTGCCTTCGTAGGTATATTTATATTCAGTGGCGGTATTTTTCAGTTTGCTGCCATCTACCGGATCAATAACTTCCAATTCAACGATAGTGGAAAAATAATTTAAACCGTCTTCCAGACTTTTTCGGCTGATGACAACCTGACCGTCCGTTTGCTGCCAGTTTTCGATCGGTACCGGGTTACAACCGCCCGGTTTGCCGATAGACGGAATAAACATGCGCACGCCGCAGCCGACGCATACCACCTGATCGCCTTCCATCACATAGCCTTGATCGCCGCATAAGATACAAGCGTCAAACACTGCGGCAAGATTGACGGTTTTGTTTGAACGATTAATGATAAAAAAGCGCACCGCTTTACCGTCGCTCGCGATCCAGACGAAACGGTGCAGTTTGCCGTCTTTAACTTGTTCGACCGGGATGCGCACATTATTGTCTTGATCCAACGAGACCGGTGTCGCTTCCGACAACCGCGGTGGCTGAGATGCGACTTTATCCCAGTAAAGCTGGGCTCCCAGCATAATTAGAACGGCGCTTAGCCCCCAAATAATAGTGCGTTTGGAATTGCGCATCAGCGCCATTTTTTTCCGCTTTTCGATGGGATTGGATTCTTGCCGTGCGGCGGATTTACGCGGTGAATGTACGCTGAACGCAAACCGTAAGAGAATAAAGAATAAAATCAACCCATTGATATAATTAAAAAAGGTTGTCACATTGCCAGCTTTGGCAACAAAACTCAAGCGCATTTTGGTCAATTCAATTACTTGCAGCTTCATCAGGGTTAATAAGATGTCGCCAATCAACGGCGTGATTAAAAGCAGCGTTATCAAACTGATCACAGCCAGACGAAGTGCGGTCAGTTTTTGCTGCGTTTTGCTTTGTTTAAACAGAATATTCAGCCACGCTAGTATAAAAATGCAGAAAAACAATCCTAAAATGACCGCACTTACATGCAAAATAAAATCGGTATTGATCACATCAGTATTGGTAATGGCTTCGATATTCGGATCTTTTGCCCACAGAACGCCGGCAATCAGGCAGAAGATAAACTGCCAGCCGTAGGCAAGCGGTGCCGAACGGAAAAATTGGCTGAAATAAAACAGTAAAAATGCGGCGAGCAGCACAAGATTTAGCGCTAGATTTGCTTGCTGACCGGCGGGGTAGTGCAGGCAAATGACAATCCCCAGCGCCAAGCCGGACAGACTGAGCCAGAGGATACTTTTCAGTTTAATGTTGGCGTAGTTCGCCCAGTTGCAGCCGAGCAGGATAGCAAGCGGCAGAATAGCTTGTAAGAGAAAAACAAAATAATAATTCATAATCGTTCCGTTACAGCCGAGAAATAAAAATTCGTTTTTGTAAAAACAACAAAACACCTTGGGTCACAGGTGTCGGAGTTTAGGGGCAGAGGCGGGCGCGAACGGTGGTCCGCACCCGTCTTTAGGATAAATTTAGGATCAATTCAGACCAGTAAATTTAAATTCATAATTAACGTCGAACGGTTTCCACCAACGACCCACACCGGTTTCTTCGTCAGTATGACGGTGCATGCCCGCTTTCGGTGGCGGATCGATGTGATATGTCAGTTTGTAGTTACCGACCCCCATCATTTTGATATTGGCACCGTAGTGCGGACCGTCACCGGCAACCATCGGCATAAAGGTACCTTCCTGTTTTTCGCCGGTATCGGTGTTCACCAGCGTGTAGGCAATTGTCAGATACGGCATCCATTCGCCTTCGCCGAAGCCGTTTTTGTTGCCTTTGGTGGCATGAATATCGGCTTCAAGGTGAATATCGGAATCTTTCGCTGATAATCCCATGCCGCGCGGTTCCATATCTACCGGTTGTAAATATACCGCGGCGATTTCCATTTCGTTCATGGTGATCGTTTCGCCAATTGGGTATTCTTTAAACGCCAATGCGGACGGGGCGGTTAAAATGCTAGCCAGTAAGGTCGCTGCTAACAAAGTTTTTTTCATAGGTTATTTCTCCTGTAAGTATAGGGTGTGGTGAAACGAATTACGCCGATTTGTTGCTTTGATATTTCATATAGAACAGCGCAAATACGGCGGCAATCAGTAAAACTGCTTGTGGCACTAGGGTTTCCATATAAGGATAAATGCCCAGCCAAGAGATTTCAGGCACGCCTGCAACCAGCGTCGGTTGGAATAGCTTGCCCTCAATCAGTTCCAATACGGACTTGCCGGCAAACACAAACGCCATTAAATACATAAAAGTGCCGGTGAACATAAAAAACGGTTTTAACGGTAACTTCACTACAGTGTAGCGCATAATAAAATAGCAGATTGCCAGAAGCACCGCGCCGACCATAAAGCCGCCGAAAAGATACAAATAACTGACCGCACTTGAGGCATCACCTGCTAAGGCGTAATAAAACAGCACGGTTTCCGCTCCCTCGCGATAGACTGCCAGAAAACTGGTCAACCATAAACCGATCAATGAACCGGTGGTTAAGGCGGCGGACAGCTTGCCTTCCAGATAACGTTTCCAGTTTTGCGCTTCCACCTTGGACAACAGCCAATAACTCATCATAAACAGCATCACTACGGCAATCATCATGGTAAATCCTTCCAGCAGTTCGCGGCTAGCACCCGAGTTGGAAAAGACCAGCTGGAATATCGCCGCAGTAATTACGCTGGCGATTAATGCCACATAAACGGATTGTTTGATGACCGGCAGTTTGTCCTGATGATTGTTTTTTACCAGATAAGCCACAATAGCCGCCACGATAAGCAACGCCTCCAATCCTTCGCGCAGGATAATCAGCAAACTGTAGATAAACATCGACCAGTCGCTTTGCTCGCCACCCTGTAACATTTCTACCGCTTTGCTTAATCCTTGGGCTAATCCCTCGGCTTGTTGATGTAACTTGTCGCTGCTTTCATTGGCTTTCATTAAGCTGACCAAGCGGGTGAAATAGCCTTCCAGTTCCGCTTTGAAGTTACTGTCGCGCGAACCGATTTTGTTTTCCATGCCGCTGTTTTCAAATACATCAAAATAGGTGTCTTGTACCGCCAGCATGGCTTTTTTCGTTTCGCCTTGATCAAATAATGCGATGGCTTGCTGAATTTGCTGATTGACTTCGGCGGCTACATTTGCCCAATCCTGTTCCGGCACATTATCCACCGCAGCGTTTTCCTGCGTGCTTTGTGCGCTCACGGCTTGCGTTTCGCGGGTTGTCGGCAGGTTCGGCAATTGTTCTTCGATATCTTGCAGCAGCACGGTGGTTTGATAGCCGAAATCGTTGATTCGTTCCGGCTGCTCGCTGAGTTTGATTAAATCGTAAAATTGCTGATTGATAGCCGAAGAGACGGCGGCGGAACGATTCTGACGGATAGACATTTCCATTTCGGAATTTTTATAGCCGTCATATTGCGCCTGCTGTACTTGTTTTTTCGCCGTGGCGTAATCGCCTTGCTGATAAGCAGTGATGGCTTGTGCCAGAAGATCATCAATCGTTTTAAAACTTTGCTGCCAATGCTGGGCAATATCTGGATGATCATAGACTTCATGTTGGGCGGAGGCATTTAGTTGGTGCCCCTCGGCCAGTGACGGCAACACTTCCTGCAATTCGGCTTTCAGCCCGTCGATTTTCGCTTTTACCTCGGCAAAGGGTTTTTCTGCACCGATCATTTTGCGAATTTCGCCGAAAGTCGCTTCCATTTGATAGCTTTTTTGTGCTGAAAAGTTAATGCGGATAGGTCCTTCCAGATTTTCGAACACCTCAAAATACGCCATTTGCACTTCAGTACGGGCATCGTCGATATTATTTTGTTGATAGAGTTCTGCGGTTTTATCCAAACGATTTTCAATATCCGCAACCCATTGCTGATAATTATCAGTCGCATGGGCGGAGTAAATGAAGAAGAAACTGAACAGGCAGAGAATGTAGCGATAACACTGAGACACAGACATACGACTTCCAATCTAAATAAAAGTAATTCTTATCTTCATTGCGATTATCCTCTGATTATTTTATTTGGCAAGAAAAATATCGGCATTGTTAGTGATTTGTGATAGTCGCCACATTTTTTGTTATTAAATATTAATTAAGTTGTTAATTTTTAGTGATCGCGCATAACGGTATTATTTTAACCATAAAACCACGAAAAAAACGACCGCACTTTTTAGCGTGAAAAATCATTCTTAGCAACCAATAAAGTGTGTCAGTGCGTAACGGGGCTTTTTTACTTAAAGTGCGGTGATTTTTTCGCTATAATTCCGTTCATCTTTTGTTAATTCTCTGAATTATTTTAATGAAACCGATCTTTCTTGAATTACGTCACTTAAAAACCTTGTTAGCCCTTAAGGAAACCGGCAGCGTATCGTTGGCGGCGAAACGGGTTTATCTGACTCAATCAGCGCTTTCTCATCAAATTAAACTGCTTGAAGATCAATACGGTCTGCCGTTATTTGAGCGCAAAACTCAGCCGCTGCATTTTACCTCGGCAGGCGAACGGCTGATTAAATTAGCTAATGATATTTTGCCCAAAGTTGTGGAAGCCGAGCGTGATCTTGCGCGAGTAAAACAGGGCGAGGCAGGTGAGCTGCGTATTGCGGTAGAATGCCACACCTGTTTCGATTGGCTGATGCCAGCAATGGATAATTTTCGCCGTGATTGGCCGCTGGTGGAGCTGGATATTGTGTCCGGCTTTCATACCGATACGGTTGGTTTGTTGCTCACACACCGCGCCGACTGGGCAGTGGTGTCGGAAATTGAAGAAACGGCGGGCATTATTCATAAGCCGTTGTTTTCTTATGAAATGGTCGGGCTTTGCGCGAAAGATCATCCGTTGGCGGCAAAGACGGTGTGGCAGGCGGAAGATTTTATTGAGCAAACGCTGATTACCTATCCGGTTCCGGACGATATGTTGGATTTATTGCGTAAAGTGCTACAACCGAAAGGCATTAATCCGATACGCCGCACCAGTGAACTGACAATTGCGATTATTCAGCTGGTGGCAAGTAAACGTGGGGTCGCCGCGTTGCCGTTCTGGGCAGCTAAACCCTATTTGGATCGCGGTTATGTGGTGGCGCGGCAAATTACCGACGACGGCTTGTACAGTAATCTGTATGCCGCATTTCGGGAGGCGGATGCCGGTGTGGCATTTGTCGATGATTTTTATCAAACGGTGAAAACGCAAAGTTTTTCCACCTTGCCGGGGTTATCGGTTTTAGAGTAGTTGGTTGTATGTCAGAGGTAAAACATGCCGGTTCGATCCGGGCGGCGGCAAAAGCGGCGTTTCCTTATTCCGCGCCGATGATGATCGGTTTTCTGTTTTTGGGGATCGCTTACGGATTATACATGAAAGCGCTGGGCTTCGGCGTGTGGTATCCGCTGTTAATGGCGGCGTTAATTTATGCCGGTTCCGTGGAGTTTATTGTGGCGGGGGCGCTGGTGGTGCCGTTTGCACCGCTGCATATTTTTTTGATTACCTTAATGGTCAGCGGGCGACAAATTTTCTACGGCATTTCCATGTTGGAAAAATATGGTGCGCATCTTGGTAAAAAGCGTTGGTATTTAATCAGCGCCTTGGTAGATGAAAGTTTTTCGTTGAATTATATGGCGAAAATTCCACCGTCGCTGGACAAAGGGTGGTATATGTTTTTCGTCACCTTGTATCTGCAATGTTATTGGATTCTCGGCGCTGGTTTAGGCAATATATTCGGTGAAATTTTACCGCTTGATTTGAAAGGAGTAGAGTTTGCCATGACTGCGTTATTTCTGATTATTTTTGCCGAAAACTGGATGAAAGAAAAAAATCACGAAAGTTCGCTGCTTGGACTGGGGCTTGCACTGATTTGTTTGATTGTGGTTGGCAAAGAACATTTTTTAATTCCGACCTTAGTTGGGATTTGGGGCATTTTGACGCTGCGCCGCCCTAAATTGGCAACGAAACTGACAAAAGCGGAGGATTAAATGAGCTTAACCGAACAGATTATGACCATTGGTGTGGCGGTTTTGGCAGTGCAGTTATCCCGTTTGCTACCGTTTTGGGTTTTTCCGGCGAACCGTCCGATTCCGGAATATATTCGTTATTTAGGCAAAGTATTGCCCGCCGCAATGTTCGGTATGCTGGTGATATATTGTTATAAAAATATCGACCTTGCCTCGGATTATCACGGCGCACCGGATTTTATCGCTGGCATTGTGGTGCTGTTGCTGCATTTTTGGAAAAAGAACATGTTTCTTTCCATGCTAGTCGGCACCGGATTGTATATGTTTTTAGTCCAGCAAGTGTTTGTTTAACGGGCATTTGGTACTGCGCCCGGCCGTGTGGCGGCTCAAAAAACACTGCGAAAAAACACCGCACTTTTTGCCCGGCGCGTTGCAACGTCCGGGCATTATTTTAGGGTATTATGCGGCAAACAGTTTGTTGATAACGTTTAGTAACAGATTGCATTTCGGTACCACGGAAGCTATTTCCAGATATTCTGTTTTAGCATGCATATTGCCGCCGGTCGGTCCGAGCCCGTCAATAGTCGGGCAACCGGCCGAGGCTGCGATATTACCGTCGCTGAGCCCGCCGGCATCCACCCAGCGGATCGGCATGTGTAATTCGCTTCCCGCCTGAGCAAAAATCGCTTTTATATTCGGCAGATTCACCTCATCAATCATAGGCGATTCGTCGTTGATTAAGGTTTTTTTCGCACTGACGCCACGGACAAACGGGTTTTCCAGCACGCGGTTTAAATGCTGATGGAAATAATCGATTGAGCTTTGCTGTTTGTAGCGCATTTCGATGGTCAGTGCTGCAAAATCCGCAATGACGTTATGCGCGCTGCCGCCGTTTGTGATAACGCAATTAAATGTATGTCCGGCGTCAAAGTCATTGAGCTTGGCGAATTCGACAACAAAGTTTGCCGCCTCAACTAGTGCCGAGCGCCCTTTTTCCGGGCTGTTTCCGGCGTGTGCCGCCACACCGTGAAATTCGATGTCATAGGTCATCACGCCTTTTCTGGTTGCCACCATGGAACCATCTTCGCGCGCCGGTTCCATGACGAAACAATAGCGGGATTTACGCGCATATTGACGAATACTTTCTTTTGCATACAAGGAACCGATTTCTTCGTGGGAATTAAGATAAACGGCGATATTATATCGGCTTAAATCCAGTTCCTGTAAAATATAGAAGGTCAGTAATGCGCCGGATTTATCATCGATTGCGCCTAACGCGTTAATCCGTTCGCCCTGTCGTTTGAACGGCACGTCTTGTTGCGTGCCGACGGGGAAAACCGTATCCATATGGGCGATAAACAAAATATCGAATTGTGCCGCATCCGGATTATTGCTGATCAGCAAGCTGTCCGCTACTTTACCGGGATTTAGTGGGATTTTTCGATGTGCTAATCCCAGTTTGTCGGCTTTGCGGATGAACCAGTCGGCAACCCGATTTACGCCTTCAATGGAGGCTGTCGGGCTTTCGATGTCGGTTAATTCTTTTAATTCTGCGAGAAAGGTGTCCAGTTGTGCATTTTGCATAATATCTTCTCCCGATTTAAACTAAAAAGCGCATTAATAACATCGCCAGATAAGCGTTTATCAGGCAAATACCGAATAGTGCGGGATAATGTTTTCCCGCAACGCCTAAAACGCCCAGCACGCGCCCCATATATTGTACAGTGGATCCGACCAGCGCCATTCCCGGCAACAGAATGGCGATGTGCTGTGCATTTAAAGTGCCTTCCTGCACCAACGCGACCAGTACGCCGGCCGCACCGCCCCAGCTTAAAAAGGCGGCGAGAAATACTGCGATGGATTCGCCTGGCAGCCCTAGCGGCGCCATAATAAAGCCGATATATTCGCCGATAAATTTTAATAATCCCGAGGTGTTGAGAATATAAATGATCACAAATGCCATTAATACGTTCGGAATCGTGCTGTGAATGGCAATATTCCAGCCTTTTCTGGCGCCTTCGACGAAGATGTCGGTGACTAATTTGGTTTCGTTGCCGCTCATAGGGTTTCCTCGTTCTCTTTAACAAATTTTTTCACATATAAACGCATCAGGTTGGCACCGAAAATTTTGAAAACAAAAATAATACCTAAACACATTGCGATAGATACCGGTGCGATCTGTCCAAATTGATCGCTGACTTGCAATAATGGCGCGAAAGAAGCCAGAAAGTTGGTTAATAATGCACCGGCACTAAATTGAAAGGCGGAAAAAATCAACAATTCTTTATGGCTGATTTTTCTTTCGTCGTATAACAATTTGGTGGTTGAACTTCCAGCATCGGTACTTTGTGTACTGGCAATTAATGAAATGGAACAAATTCCCGGAATACCCATCAGCGGTTTTAAAATCGGGCTTAACCATTTTGAGGCGGCAATCAGCGCGCCATAATGTTCAAAAATTGCAACGAAGCCGAGCGCCAGCATCACACTGGGGATCAGCGTGACGGCAAATAAGAAACCACCTTTTGCACTGGAACCGCCCGCTGTTTTTAACCATTCCGGAAATTGCCCGCTCAGCTTGCCGAAATCGAAAATACCGCCCCACCAATCTTTGGCAAAACCGCCGAAAAAGATAATGGCGCATAGCAGGGAAATGGTGCCTGCGATCAACATTTTAGGATTGATATCTTGTTTCATTGTTTCTCCTTCTATCGGTAACGTCATAAATCTTGAACCTCAATATACGCTAAAATAAGGTAAGAAAATGTGATTTATTTCACGAAACGGAACGAATAAAAAATGAAAGAAATGAACAGATTAGAAAAAAACTGTGTGGATGAACGCCGACATATATCAGCATAACAAAGCTCTGCTCGCGGCAGAGCCGAATGGTGTTTTAAGTTTATAACTCAGCCTGATGTTGATAGATTACGATACTTGCAAACAGCCTGTTTAAATGCGGCTTGATGAGCCGACAGCATTTCTCGGCTTATCGCGAAAACGCCAAGTCCGCCGTTTTTCAGTTCAAGCCACTGAAAGGGAACTTGCGGGAATTGTTCAATCAGATGAATCATGCTGTTGCCGACTTCGCAGATGAGGATACCGTCATCGGTCAAATAATCCGCGGCGGAGGCTAAAATTTGTCTGGTGATATGCAGCCCATCACTGCCGGAGCCTAGCGCCATTTCAGGTTCGTAGTGAAATTCCTGCGGCATGTCGGCGATGTCTTGTGCATCCACATAAGGCGGATTGGTGACAATTAAATCGTATTTATCCGCGGCTAAATCGGCAAACAGATCCGATTGAATCGGATATACGCGGTGACTGAGCTGATGCTGTTCGATATTGATTTCCGCCACATTCAACGCGTCCACAGACAGATCCACCGCATCCACTTCCGCTTGTGGAAACTGATACGCACAGGCAATGGCAATACATCCGCTACCGGTACATAGATCAAGAATACGGCTCGGGGCTTGATTCAGTAATCCGTCAAAGCGTTCTTGTATCAGTGAGCCAATTGGCGAACGCGGGATAATAACGCGCTCGTCAACATAAAACTCCAGACCGCAGAACCACGCGCTATTGGTCAGATATGCTACGGGCACGCGTTTTTGCAGGCGAGCGATCACTAAATCGATCAGCTGTGTTTTTTCCGCGCGAGTAAGGCGGGCGTCATATAATGCCAGCGGCATATCAGGTGCTACCTGCAATGCTGCGAAGATCAGCTGTTGCGCTTCGTCCCATGCGTTGTCGTAACCATGACCGTAATAAATATCGGCACGGTTAAATGTGCTGTATGTCCAGCGTAAAAAGTCTTTGATGGTGTGCAGATCCTGTTGCGGTTGGTCTGTGTTGATCGTTTCGATAAGCTGTTGGTTAAATGTTGCCGTATTCAATGGATATTCCCACTTGTTGATGTGTTATTCAGGCGCTATTTATATCATATAACTGTGATATGATTAAGCCCGATTTAAACGAGAACAGAGATGACTATGCTGAAAGATGAAGATATCGCCTTATTTCGTGAGGCGGTAAAGGGGGCAAAGCCATTGGTACAGAATCGTGTCGTTGTACCTAAGGTGCGCAATTTGAAGCAAAAAACTGAAATTCGCACCATGCGTGAAACGCAGGACACCTTATTCTTTTTTTCCGATGAATACGAACCTTTGCTAAACGAAGAAAGTGCGGTGAAATATTTGCGAGAAGGTGAAGATACGTATTTGCTGAAGCAATTGCGCCGCGGTGATTTCTCGCCGCAGATATTTCTTGATTTGCACGGGCTGACGAAAGAACAAGCCAAAATCGAATTGGCCGGTCTGATTCAGGCTTGCGAGAAGGAACATATTTATTGTGCAAGCGTCATGACCGGCTATGGCACTTATACTCTGAAACGCCAGATTCCGCGCTGGTTGGTGCAGCATCCACGGGTGCGTGCGCTGCATCAGGCGCCGAAAATCTGGGGCGGCGATGCCGCAATTTTGATATTACTGGATGTCTGAGCGATGCGGTTTGGCATTGTGGCTGTGCGAATTGCGCTGAAATGCGGCATACAGCGGCGGCAGAATCCCACTGATCATGTTCAGTTGCTGAATCGGAATGCTTAATTCCGACTGGCTGACATTGTCGCTTTGATCGGCATTAAATTGGGTGAGAGCAGAGGTAATATTGTCGTGTAATTTATGGAATATTTCCGGTGTCATTTCTTCAATATGTTCCAGCGCATAAATTAATTTTTTAGCGATAGGATAAAATTCGGCCAGAAAACGAACATCCTGCTGCATGTGCTGCATGTTATTGCGGTAGGCGCCCAGTGCGGAAATATAGCTGAGCAGCGAATAGTTCAGTTTCAGCAGTTCAAATCCTTCCTGTAGGTAATCCCGATAGCGTTTCGGCTCATTATTCATATTGGATAAGGTCGCACTCAAGGCAGTGGCGTATTCGTGAGCTTTGCGCCGCGCAATACGGTATTTCAGATTATCGCTTTTGCCAAACTGTAATTGGCTGATGATATACAACAAATAGCGCGCGTCGCTTTTAATTGCTTGACGAATCACTTTATTGAGCTGGAGATATTTCCAGTCCGGCCATAAATAAGAAACACCGAGCCAAGCGATAAAGGCACCGATTAAGGTGTCCAGCAGACGGGAATACAGTGCGCTGTGAATGTCGAAACCAATCACATCAAAGCTAATCAGCACTTGCAAGGTAATAAAAAAGGTGGAGAAGCTGTAATTGTTGGTTCGGAAAAAGAAAAATAGGGCGCTGGTGGCGACGATTAGCCCGAGCTGCAATTCAATCGTCGGTTGGGTATAAGGCAGGAGAGAACCGACGATTACACCTAAAATAGTGCCGACGATTCGCTGTTTCAGGCGCAGTTTGGTGGCGGAATAATTCGGTTGACAGACAAACACCGCGGTAAGTAAAATCCAATATCCGCGATCGAGTCGAAAAAATTCCACAATCGCGCAGGAAATAAACACGACGATCGATAATCTGACGGCGTGGCGGAATAACTGTGAATCAAAACTGAGATGACTGCGGATAGCAAGCCAGATATTTTTTAATCCGGTAATCTGTTCCGTATGAATCTGTGCATTTTCCGACCGCACTTTATCGGCGCTTTGTTCCTGTTCCAGATGTTTTAACTGCCAATCAACGCCTTGTAGATTATTGATTAGATGCTTAATGGCGATTAGCTGACGCGGTTCGACGGTTTTAAATTGCGCGTAATGTTCTAACGATTGATGAATGCCGGAAATGGCTTTTTCCAGCCGCGGATCATAACGATAAGCTCGAGTTTGTTGTAATCCGGTGGCAATATCGCGACAAGCCTGTGCCTGTAATTCAAGCAGGCGCTGAATGCGGAATATCAGATCGGTGTTTTTTAATTGTTCGGCAAGAATTTGATAATCAAAATGACTTGAATTGACGCGTTCATGAATTTCCTGTGCGGCAAAATAATATTTAATCATTTTACTGGTACGGCTGTGCCGATATTGCCCCCGAATCCGGTAAAACAATGCCGTGCGGCAGGCATTAAACGCATTGATTAAATTACTGTTTTTCATTGCCAGCCGGATTTGTTTATTTTCCAGCTGTTCAATATCGTCCGGATCAAAAAACTGGGATTTGGTTTCTAGATATTCGGCTAGGGCGGTAAAAGAATGCGCCACATTTTCCTGTACCGGACGATTGGGAAAAAACAGATAAACTACGATAGTCACTGCGCTATAAAGCAAGGTGCCGCATAAAATAAGCAGCGGGTTGAGATACCACAGGGTGCCGGGAAAATAAGTCAGGGTGGTATAAAGCGCGATGACTAATGTGCCGAACGCGATGGTGCTGTAACGCTGACCGAGCGCGCCGAGCATGGTGACAATAAAGGTCAACATTGTCATCAATAGCGTGAATTCAACACTTTTGCCCAGCGTGAGCTGTACGCTGAGCGAAGAAATGGAAAACGCAATTACGGTGAAAAAAATATTTTTCAGCCGCCCGGTCAGCCGGTTGTCCAAATCCACCAAGCCGCCGGCAATAATCCCCAGTACCAAGGGCATGCTCTGTTGGGAAATATCAAACCACCAGACTGTTACCGCCGCGATATTCACGGCGATAAAAATAGGGATCGTTGCAATGACTTTTGCGTTCAGCCAGTTATTCATGTGTTTCCTTGCGATTATTGATTGCCAAGCCGTCGCTGCGCACTTTGTTGCCGAGCCAGTTCGGCAAGTGCTTTCGGCACCACGCGCTGACCAACGGGAAACAATGCGATCCCCGCCAATTTAAAGTTAGCCAAGCCGACGGGAATGCCGATAATGCTCAAACATTGGGTGACACCCGACATAATATGCAATAAACACAGCCACCAGCCGAATAATACGAACCAGACAATATTGAGTACGGAACCGAGCGTGTTGCCGGTCGCCGTTGTGGGTTCAAGGTATTTAACGTGAATAATATCGTTGCCGAACGGCACCAGCGACATTTTGGTGATTTCCCAGCAGCTGCGGGTATAAGGTAAGGTGATAATCAAGATGGCACTGGCGAAAGTCGCAAATAGCCAGCCTAATGTGGTTGCAAAGCCGCCGAGGATAAAATTCAGAATATTTAATATTAACGCCATACTTTCTCCTTAAAGTGCGGTTATTTTAACCGCACTTTTAGATAGTCCGCATAGTCGGGAATGCGAATATCGATAGTCTGGTTAAAATAAGGGGAACTTATGATAAAATCAGCGCTGGCCATATTCATTGCAATCGGGATATTCCAGACGGTTGCAATGCGCATCAGCGCTTTGACATCCGGGTCGTGCGGTACGGCATTCATCGGATCCCAGAAAAAATCAGCAAATCAATACGTTGTTCAGCGATTAAACCGCCGAGTTGTTGGTCGCCACCCATCGGTCCGCTAAGCAGATTGGTGATGGTCAGACCGGTTTCTTTGCTGATAAGAGCGCCGGTGGTGCCGGTGGCGTACAGTCGGTGCGGGTGTAATAAAGTGCGGTTGTTTTTGCACCAGTTTATTAGATCCTGTTTGCAGTGATCATGGGCAACCAGCGCAATGTGTTTGGCTGCTGCTAATTGACGGGTTGTACTTTGCATAGCGTCTCCATAATAAAAAAGTGAGCAACCAAGCCCACTTTAAGATCAGAACAGATAAGCATCAAAACAAATTATTTTTGTTTTTTCGCCCAATCAAGGAAGCGGGCTTGGGTGTCTTTATCCGCTTGCTGGAACCAGTATTGCAGTTGTTGTTCAGCGACGTTTTCACCTTGCACCACGACTTTGCCTTTTTGCGCTTTGGAAAAGCCCGGTACGGCGGCAGGAATTGCGCTGGTCGCCAATGAAGGCACGGAAGCTGTCGCGCCGGAGGCATTATATTCGGAAAGATTTTCGATTAAATTGGCGCCCGGCAGAAAGCCTTCCTGTTTTAACGCGTCCTGTTTGTTTGCGATTGCTTTGCCGGAAACGGTTTTAATGATAATTTCCGGTTTTTGGTTGAACATAGAGGCATCGCGTTCGGTTTCAATGTGGGGAGCGGAGATTACGATATCTTCCGTGCTGCCTTGAAAAGTGACTACAACCGGGTTGGATTCGAATAACGAACGATCGGAACCGGATTTCACCACCTCACTGACGCGAACGACAACCTGATGGGTCTGAGTATCATTAACATTAAAAGATTTGGTCGATTTTAATAATGACTTGCTTGCTTTTTGTCCGTCGATAGCCAGAAAATCAACGTTTGACGAGCTGCTCACAACACCGGCAAAACTTGCTGTGCTGGTTAATAAAGCTGCGGTAGCCAATGCAGCGAAACGAAATTTCATACTTGCTCCTCTATGATGGGAATAATGTCTTTTAATTCTAACGCACTCTATTCGATAAAGCGTTAGCCGTATGCTATTCTAATTTAAGAAAAATGGAAATAGGAAAATTCATTTTCAGCAAAAATTTTTACTTTTTACCTGATTTGAGCGGGTATCGGCAAGTGACGGAGGAAACTATGTTGAAGAAACAATTTACGGTTTATGGCGTGGTACAGGGTGTCGGTTTTCGTTTTTTTACTTGGCGCGAGGCGGTTAAAATCGGTGTGAGCGGCATGGTCAGAAATTTATCCGACGGCAGCGTTCAGGTTGTAGCGATCGGTTCGCAATCTCAGCTTGACGCGTTACGTCGCTTTCTGCAACAAGGGCCGAGAACTGCTGTAGTGGAACGGGTTGTCGAGCAGGATTATCACGGCGAACAGCAATTTGAGGGGTTTTCTGTACGCCGTTAGTGCTGTTTCAATTTGCTGTAAACTAATGAAAGCAGAAAGAAAATTGCCTGTAACAGGATAATGCAGGCACCGGTAGCACCGTCAATGTGATAGCTGATAATGGTACCCAGAATACTTGTTGTCACTGACACCGAGACGGCGATAAGCAGCATATTATCGAAGCGTTTGCTAAGGGTGTAAGCGGTAATTCCCGGGGAAATCAGCATGGCGACCACCAAAATTACGCCGACCACCTGCATCGCGCTGATAATCGTCAGAGCCAGTAATATCAATAAGCCGTAATGCAGCAGCCGCGGAGACAAGCCCGCCACCCGCGCATGGCTGGGATCAAAACAATACAGCAGAAAATCCCGTCGTTTCAGCAAAATGATCAGTAAAATCAGCGCGGCGGTAATAAAGGTTTGCCATAATTCGGCGGAACTGACACCGAGCAGATTGCCGAACAAGATGTGCATGAGATGTTGGTCCGTATCTACTTTGGTAAACAGCACCAACCCTAATGCAAACATACCGGAAAAGACTATGCCCATTACGGTGTCTTCTTTGATGCGGCTATTTTCTTTTAAATAACCGATACTCAACGCACAAGCCAGACCAGAACCGAACGCCCCGACGGCAAGCGGCAGACCGAGCCAGTAGGCCAGTACGATGCCGGGAAGTACCGCATGAGAAACCGCATCGCCCATCAACGCCCAGCCTTTCAGAATCAAATAGCAAGACAGTACGGCACAGATCACCGCCACAATAAGCGCGGTTAGTAGCGCATTTTGCATGAACGGGTAGCTGAACGGTTCAAGAAACCAGTTGAAGACGTTATTCACGGCGCACCTCCTGCACGACGGCACGTTTTTGTGCGAGCAAACCGTATTTCGGCGAAAACAGGAACGCTGTTAGAAAAAGTGCGGTCTGAAAACAGACAATTAATCCGCCAGTGGCGCCGTCCAAATAATAGCTGACATAAACGCCCAATGCACTGGTTACGATACCCAATGAGACCGCAATAATGACCAGTGTTTTAAAGCGATCGGTCAATAAATAGGCCGTCGCGCCGGGAGTGATTACCATGGCGATCACTAATATGGCGCCGACAGTTTGTAATGCGGCGACCACGCAGGCGCTGAGTAAAACAAAAAAGAGCAGTTTATAATAAAACGGCGATAATCCGACAGACGCAGCATGAGTTTCATCAAAGAAAACCAGCAACAGATCTTTCCAGAACATTAATAGCAAAATCAGGCAGATCGCGATGATGATAGCCACTTGAACAATATCTTCATCAGCAATACCAAGAATATTGCCTAAGATAATTTCCTGTACGTTAACCGAGGTCGGGTTTAACGAGATAATCAATAAACCGACGGCGAAAAACGTGGTAAAGATAAAGCCGATAATAGCGTCTTCGCGTAATGCCGAGATAGATTTGATCCACAGAATAGAAAGTGCGGCTAAAATTCCGGCAAAAAATGCACCCAGCGCATAGGGAAGGGCAAGCGAATAGGCAATGGCAACGCCGGGAACTACCGAGTGAGATAGCGCATCGCCAATCAGCGACCAGCCTTTCAGCATTAAATAGGCGGATAAAAAAGCACAGATGCCACCCACGGTTGCGCTTAATATCAGCGCTTTTAGCATGTAATCATAGGAAAACGGTTCAAGTAAAATCGCTAGCATGGAGGGTTTTCCTTCGGTCGCCGGTTTTTTTCGCGCGCTGTTACAACAGCATGTTCTTTGATAATCGGTGCGGGTGGATCATTTTTAGTTTGTCCGTAAAATACCGCCGGTAACTCGTCATCGGTCAATACCGTCACCGCGCGACTGTCTTCATCATCATGCAAATCGCGTCCCAGCAGCTTGACATTGCGCAGCACACCGCCGAAAACCAATTCAAGGTGCTGCTGGGTAAAGGTGGTTTCGGTGCTGCCTTTTGCCAACACAGTGCGGTTAATCATGACGACCTGATCACAATAATCCGGCACGGAGCCCAAATTATGGGTGGAAACCAGAATGAGATAGCCTTCGGTGCGTAATTGTGCCAGTAACTCCATGATTGCGTTTTCCGTTTGCACGTCGACGCCGGTAAAAGGCTCGTCCAGTAAAATGATTCGACTTTGCTGTGCCAACGCGCGGGCAAGAAAAACGCGTTTTTTCTGACCACCCGACAATTCACCGATTTGTCGTTCAGCCAAGTGTTCAATACCAACCCGCTGCATGGCGCGCTGAACTTCCTGTTTATCGACGGTTTTCGGTATTCGCAGGAAGTTCATATAGCCGTAGCGCCCCATCATAACCACATCATAAACGGAAACAGGAAACTGCCAGTCCACATCTTCGCTTTGCGGGACATAGGCCACCATATTCCGTTTTAGTGCTTTGGCGATAGGCAGCCCGCACAGTTGGATTGTGCCTTGCTGCGGTTTGATTAATCCCATCAGACTTTTAAACAGGGTGGATTTTCCACTGCCGTTTACCCCGACTAAGGCACAGGTCGTGCCGCCCTGCAATTCAAATGATACATCATAAATAGCAGTGTGACCGTTGTTGTAACGTACCGTTACGTTGTCAACGTAAATTGAGGCCGGGGTTTGAGACGACATTATTTTTCAAATCCTTTTACAATGGTGGTAACAGTGGTGTTCAGCAAATCAATGTAAGTTGGTACCGGTCCTTCAGCATTAGATAAGGAATCTACATAAAGCACGCCACCGTATTTCGCACCGCTTTCTTTTGCTACTTGCTGTGCCGGTTTCGGAGAAATTGTACTTTCACTGAATACTACCGGAATATGATGTTTTTTGACTAGATCGATCATATGGCGCACTTGTTGTGGCGTACCTTGCTGCTCCGCATTAATCGGCCATAAATAGACTTCCTGTAAACCGTAATCCTGTGCTAGATAACTGAATGCGCCTTCACTGGTTGCCAGCCAGCGCTGCTGTTGCGGAATTTGTGCCAGTTTTTTGCGCAACGGTTCATCTAACGCTTTGATTTTCTGTGCATAATTTTCCGCATTACGGCGATAAGTGTCCGCATTTTTCGGATCGTATTTAACTAACGCATTTTTAATGTTTTCAATATAGATAAGCGCGTTAGTCGGTGACATCCAAGCATGTGGATTCGGTGCGTCTTTATAAGGACCTTCAAAAATTGAAATCGGCGTAATCCCTTCGGTTACGACTACGGACGGCTTATCCTGCACGTTCTGGAAAAAGCGCTCAAACCAGCGTTCCAGATTCAAACCGTTCCATAAAACGAGATCGGCAGACTGAGTTTTTACAATGTCTTTCGGAGTTGGTTCATAATCATGAATTTCTGCGCCAGGTTTTGTAATAGACTCGACCGTCGCTGCATCACCGGCGACATTCTGCGCAATATCCTGAATAATGGTAAAAGTCGTAATCACTTTAAATTTGGCATAGCTGGGCAGGCTGGATAAGGTTAAAAGTGCGGCACTAATTAGTATTAATAAACGTGACATAATTTCTCCTTTAAAGATTAAGTTATTAAGTGCCAGCACATTATACAAGGTTATTTTATATTTGTAAATGATAATGATTATCAATTTTTAAATTATAAACATTTTGCAGGTTTGGGTAATCCGGCGAGTTTCGTCGCTTGTTTTGCTGGTCCGTCCGGAAAAAGACGCTGTAAATAACGGCTGTTTCCTTTTTCCTCACCCAGTTTTTGCGCCATGGCTTTTACCAACATGCGGATTGCTGGCGAGGTTTTATATTCCTGATAAAACGCCCGTACAAAATGGATTACTTCCCAATGAGCCTCGCTTAGCTCCAGCTTTTCCTGCCGGGCGATAGCTAAAGTGACATCGGGATTCCATTGGTTCAGATCAAGCAAGTAGCCGTCCGAATCCGTTTCAAGTTGTCGATTATTTACGATTAACATCATTTTTACACTATACCAAATGTCTTTATTATACAGAAACGCCCCTGTAAAGGGGCGCTGAATTTACCTATTGAACCGATAATTAATCATCGCTACCGAAAATACGCAATAAGTTTAACAAACTGACAAAAATATTGTACAGCGAGACGTACAAACTGACCGTCGCGCGAATATAATTGGTTTCGCCGCCGTGCACGATATTACTGGTTTCATATAAAATAGCCATACTTGAGAAGACGATGAATAATGCACTTAAGGCAACATAAAATCCCGGCACATTAAAAAAGAAACTGGCAATCATTCCGACGACTAGCACGATAAAAAGGGTAAACATCATGCCGGATAGGAACGACATATCTTTTTTAGTGGTTAACACATAAGCAGAACAGGCAAAAAATACCGCCGCAGTACCGGCTAACGCAAATACGATAAGCTCACCTAATCCTGCACCGACATAAGCGTTTAATATCGGGCCGAGAGAGTAGCCCAGAAATCCGGTCAGTGCAAATGTGGACAGAATCCCCCATCCGCTGTTTGCTAATGCGTTATTTAAGAACAGCAACCCGTAAAAACCGACCAATAGAATACCGTAATGTAATGGCGGCAGATTTAATGCCATTGCAGCAAATGCGACAACGGCGGAGAAAGTCAGCGTTAAAGCAAGCAGAAAATAAGTGTTACGTAATACTTTATTCGTTGCTAAAACCGATTGTTCTCTGGTGTCAACAATAATTCGTGATTGCATAAAATCTCCTGTTTAATAATAAAAGCGCTCTGCCATAAAGTAATGGCTAACCTATTAAAAGTCAATGTACTAGTGAGATCTTTTTTCAGCGCTATTGTTTGAAATCCGCCCGAAACGAATAAATTATCGTCTTTTAATGCGCTAACTATTATTTTTTGATTTACTCCCTCTGTTATCTGTACTATATTTTGTACAACCAAAACGGAGGAATGGTCGAGTGGCCGAAGGCACCGGTTTCGAAAACCGGCGAGGGTTTACGCCCTCCGTGAGTTCGAATCTCACTTCCTCCGCCATTTTTTGATAAGGTTGTAAGTTAAAGGTCTTTGGACTTAATAACTTACGGCTTATATCCTTACTAGTATCAAATATACTCCTCCAATGCTACTGCGATGCCGTCTTCATCATTGGAAAGGGTGGTTATGGTGGATTGTTGTTTGACGGCCGGTTCGGCGTTGCCCATGGCGATGCCGAGTCCGACGGATGTTAGCATGCTGGTGTCGTTGTGATTATCACCGAATGCCATGACGTTTTGTGGATCAATGTGCCATGTGTTAAGCAGTTCAAGCAAACGTCTGCCTTTACTGTTTCCGTTTCTGGCGATATCGACGCGATCCACCCAAGACCATTCACAACTGAAATTTTCCGGCGGCAGTTCGGCAACGGTTTGTTCCATAATATTTCGATCTGGGTGGCTGACGACAAATTTCCAGATAACTTCATTGTCTTTTTCTAATAGTTGACGGAAATCCTGTAGCTGCTGAAGTTTAGGGCGTACAGCCTCAGGACAACTGGCGACCCAGCGACTGAATTTTCGCATGTGATCATTAAGCTGTAGGTAGTTCATGGCATCTCGTGAATACATGAGTAAGTGCGTGCCGTATTTTTCTGCGACTTCGATAACCTGCTGCGCCTGTGCTTTGGATAGGGGATTGGCAATCGGCATGCTGTCGGTTTCGGCATCATAAATGTAGGTGCCGTTACAGCAAATAATCGGGGTATCCAAGCCCAGTTGATAATGATAAGGGCGAGCGGCGGTGTGATGACGACCGGTGACTAAAATAATTTTGATGCCTTTTTCTCGGGCGTTTTGAATAGCGCGTTGGCTGGAGGCTAAAATCTGTCCCTGACTGTTTAATAACGTGCCGTCAAGGTCAAAAGCAATTACCTGAAATGTCATGTTTTCCTCTCTGTCATACTTTATAGGTATACTAAGTATAGAGGCTTTGTTACTGAAAATAAACAAAAAATCGGGTGTGAGCGGGCTAAACGGAGAGTGTTTCGGGGCGCGGCTGTCTCCGATCGGTCACCGGAGACAGTGTTTTTTGTGGCTGGATATGGGGTTATGGTGGTTATCGCGCACTTTATTTAGCTTGCTGTGCAGCAAACATGAACGGATTCTGACCGCTACGCGCAAAGCCTTTTTCTTCCAGTTCAATATCCAGAAAAATCGCGGCTAAATCATCTGCGACTGGTTCGACATTGTGATCTTTTTCCTGAAAGAGAATTTTTAGATAGCTATTGCAGTCACCGCAGCTTTCTGCCCGCACCGCCGCCATTTCGTTATCTAATGTCCAGTAAGACACTTTACCGTCATGTCCGCAGTTCGTGCATTGCGCGCGCATCAGATTCCATTCGCTTTCACATAAGGAGCAGTGAAGATAGCGTAATCCTTGTGATGCGCCGAAATGCACCAAACTTGATACCGGTGCCGAACCGCAAACCGGGCAGTGATGCAGCTGCTGCGTATTTTCGAGATTATGCCCGTGCGGAATTTGCTCGGTAAGCTGAACCCAGTAAAGAGATAACGCCGCCCAGATAAACACCGCCTTGTCGGCAAGTTGCTCGGATAGATTTTGTGCCAGCAGCTCATCGGCGATTTGCTCCAATTCATCGTCGGAAGCCTGTTCAAGGTATGTAATGACGTCTCTAACTGTGTCATTTGCATCAGCTTTCAGCTGTGTGAGCAACGCGCGAAGTGCTTGGCGCCAGTATGGATCTCGCTGCCAATGGGCGGCATTAAGCGGGATATATTGATCTAATTTTTGATTTTCCAGATGATTTTTTGCCAGCGGTAGAGTCGTTAACACATTCAGCTGGGCTGCGGCAACGCTGGCGGCAAAGCGAAGATAATCCGCCAGCGGATGATTTTCAGCCAGCGCCTTTAATCGCTCGACGCGCCGGGCATAGAGGTTTTTCGGATTGGAAAACAATAATGCAGGGCGTTGATAGGAATCGCTTGCCTTTTGCAGTTCTGATTCGGGTAAAATTCGGATTGCCATAATAATCTTTGTTGTTGAAAGAAAGTGCGGTGAAAATTTTATAAATTTATAAAAATTCGACCGCACTTTTAAGGGTTATTGGGTGTTGTCCGCCTGTTTTTCAAGTTCAGGCAACACTTCTTCTTTGAACCATTTCGGGTGGTGTTTTTTCGCCCAGCGGACGGTTACCCAGCCTTCCACGATACCGCGAATTGAGCCTTTTACCCAAAATGCCATATAAATGTGTACCAAAATGCCGGTAAACAGTGCAAATGCGCTGGCAGAGTGGAGTAAAATCGCAATGCGGATGACAGGGATCGGGAAATTATGAGCGAAATATTGACGCCACATAATGATCCCGGTAGTCAGTAATGTGAACATGGCGAGGATTAACGTCCAGAACAGCATTTTCTGCCCGAGGTTGTATTTACCGTTGTAGGCGACGGCGTGTTCATTGCCGAGCAAGACTTGCTTGATGCCTTTCAGCCAGCGAATATCGTTTTTCTCGGGAATATTATGATGCCAATAAATAAAGGCAAGAATAATAAACGAGATAAACATGATGATGCCGGTGAACGGGTGCACGGCACGCGCAAGCTGCGGCGTACCGAGAATTTCATGCAACCAAGCGAAATCCGGGAAGAAGAACGCCACGCCGGTGAACATGGTCATGAAAAAGCAGATTACAAGGAACCAGTGACTTACCCGCGCCAACGGTTTATGGCGTACAATTTTAGTGTCATTGCTGAGATTTAATTTACTCATGTTTTTCCCCTCTGTCTTCTGCCTCAAACTGTTCGCTGTGATCTTCCACATCTTCCTCTTCATTCGGACCTACGGTGAGGTAGTGCGCCACTTCGGCTAATGCCAGACCGCCCATGGCTATTGCCGCAACCGGTTTGAGCACGTCTTTCCACAGTGTTACGCTGATATCAATGTGCGGATCTTTCGGCAAACCGGAATACAGCTCAGGCTTGTCGGCGTGGTGCAGCACATACATCACATGGGTGCCGCCCACGCCTTCTGGATCGTAAAGTCCCGCGTTTTCATAACCGCGCGATTTAAGATCGGCAATGCGTTTTTCGGCATAGACTTTCATTTCTTCTTTCGAACCGAAGCGAATTGCACCGGTCGGACAGGTTTTCACGCAGGCCGGTTCTTGTCCGACAGATACGCGATCCACACAGAGCGTACATTTATATACGCGGTTATCTTCAGGGTTCATGCGTGGAATGTTGAACGGACAACCGGCGATACAATAACCACAGCCGATACATTTGTCCGATTGGAAGTCCACAATACCGTTGGCATACTGGATGATTGCCCCCGGCGCCGGGCAGGATTTTAAACAGCCCGGTTCGGTGCAGTGCATACAGCCGTCTTTACGGATTAACCATTCCAGACGATCGTTTTCTTCCACTTCATTAAAGCGCATGACCGTCCATGCTTTTGCGTTCAGATCGGTCGGATTGTCATAAACGCCGACACATTTTGCATCGACGGCCGAGCGAATATCGTTCCATTCGGAACAGCCCACCTGACAGGCTTTGCAGCCGATACAGGTGCTGACATCGATCAGTTTTGCCACTTCAACCTTGTGATCGCGCGCATGGGGCGGCGGTGTATAGCCTGAGGTTGCGGAGACTTTGACGATATCCTGAGTCATTACCGATGATGTCATTTAGCACCTCCTACCGTTTCAGTCACTTTTTCAATATTCACCAAGAAGGTTTTATATTCCGGTGTTTGTGTATTGGAATCACCCCATGATGGTGTCAGCGTGTTGGTAGAGAAACCGCGGTTTCCTTTTCCGTTCAACGCTTTCATATTCCAATGGATCGGCATACCGATCTGATGGACGGTTTGCCCATTGATGGTTAATGCCTTAATCCGTTTAGTGACGACGGCGACCGCTTTAATGTAGCCGCGTTTGGAGGTCACTTTTACCATGTCGCCTTTTTCGATACCTTTTTCTGCCGCCAGTTCTTCGCCGATTTCCACAAATTGCTGCGGTTGAGCGATGATATTCAAGGCGGATTGTGCCGTCCAGCTGTGGAAATGCTCGGTTAAGCGATAGGAGGTTCCCACATACGGGAATTCGCTGCTTGAACCGATAGATTCGCGATCTTGCTGATAGATACGGGTGGTCGGATCGCTTACCACATTCGGATGCAACGGATTCGTCCCAATCGGGCTTTCTATTGGTTCGTAATGTTCCGGCAACGGTCCGCTATTGATCTTATCCACCGCAAATAATCGACCTACGCCTTCAGCCGACATAATAAACGGTCCGGTATCTGCGCCTGGTGGAATTGCACCGTAGTCGGCGACATCCATCCAGTTCCAGTTTTTACCGTTCCATTTGATCAGCTGACGTTTTGGATCCCAAGGGTTGCCGTTGATATCTAAAGAGGCGCGGTTATACAGAACGCGACGGTTTGCCGGCCATGCAAAGCCCCAGCCGATGTTACAACCCAAACCGGACGGATCGGAATTATCCCGATTTGCTGTCTGGTTGCCTTTTTCAGTCCATTGCCCCGCATAGAGCCAGTTGCCCGATGAGGTTGTGCCGTCATCGCGCAGGTGGGCGAATCCATTGAGCAATTGACCTTTTTTATACATCAGGTTGCCGTTGGCGTCATAAAGATCCTCTAAGGCATAGCCGTTGAGTTCTTTACATAATTCCTCCGCACTTGGTGAATGCGGTTGAATATAATCCCATGTCATTGCTTCAAAAGGTTCCAATCCGCGTCCACCTTCACGGTGATAGAGTTCCAGCAATTCCTCGCGC
The DNA here is from genome assembly GCF_000827595.2 of Necropsobacter massiliensis. Taxonomy (GTDB): domain Bacteria; phylum Pseudomonadota; class Gammaproteobacteria; order Enterobacterales; family Pasteurellaceae; genus Necropsobacter; species Necropsobacter massiliensis. The sequence goes on from NZ_LN776183.1 coordinate 323,773, forward strand.
AGCATAGACAGAATATCGACGTCCGGCAATGCTTCGCCCGGTTGATCACAGGCTTTCCAGTGCCACTGCGCCCAGCGTCCAGAGTTGGCAATCGAGCCGTCTTCTTCGGCAAAGCAGGTAGTTGGCAGGCGGAAGACTTCGGTTTGAATTTCTGCCGGGTTTACATCGTTGGATTCACCGAAGTTTTTCCAGAATTCTGAGGTTTCGGTTTGCAACGGATCTAAAATAATTAAATATTTCAGCTTGCTTAAACCAGCAAGGGTTTTATTTTTATTCGGCAGTGAGTTTAACACGTTGAAACCCTGACAAATATAGCCGTGCATTTTGCCTTCATTCATTAAGTGAATGTGGGTAATCGGATCGTACACGCGCTCAAATTTCGGCAGGAAATCAAATCCCCAGCCGTTTTCTTTAGTCGCTTTATCGCCATAGAATGACTTCATTAAGCTAACAAAGAATTTTGAGGTGTTGCGATAGTAATTCACCTGATTCGGCACAATATCTTTCGGCGTAATGGCGTCGATATACTGCTCGTAAGAGGTTTCTTTATCGTTCGGTAAACGCATATAACCGGGTAATGAGGTCGGCAGCAAGCCCATATCCGTGGTACCCTGTACGTTAGAGTGACCGCGTAACGCGTTGATTCCGCCGCCCGGCATACCGATATTCCCCAACAAGAGTTGAATGATCGCCATCGAACGGATATTTTGCGTCCCGATAGAATGCTCGGTAAAGCCCAACGCATATAAATGCGTCATGGTTTTATCCCGCGCCGCGGTTTTGCCGATTTCTTCGCAGATATAACGGAAATCTTTCTGTTTTACACCGCACATTTGTTCCACCAATTTCGGTGTGTAACGCGCAACGTGTTCGCGCAGAATATTCAGCACACAGCGCGGATGCTGCAATGTCATATCGCGTTTGGCATAGCCGTTTTCGTCTAATTGATAAGACCAGCTTGATTTATCGTAACTGTTTTTTTCTTCATTGAAGCCAGAGAATAAACCGTCTTCAAATTTGTAGCCTTCGTTGATCAGATAAGATGCGTTGGTGTAATGTTTTACATATTCATGCTGAATTTTATCGTTGTCCAGCAGATATTTCACCACGCCCATTAAGAACACAATGTCCGAACCGGAACGAATCGGGGTATAGAAATCCGCCACCGCGGCTGTACGGTTAAAGCGCGGATCGACCACGATGATTTTCGCACCGTTTTTCTTCGCTTCAATTGCCCAGCGGAAGCCTACAGGATGCGCTTCAGCAGCGTTACCGCCCTGTACCAGAATAAGGTTGGCGTTTTTAATATCAACCCAGTTATTTGTCATCGCACCGCGACCAAATGATGGAGCAAGACTTGCTACCGTTGGTCCGTGTCAAGTATTCGCTTGGTTGCCTACCGGCAGCATGCCCAGCATGCGAATCCATTTATGGGTGATTAATGCCGCCTCATTACTGATTGCCGAAGCGGTCAGAATTCCGGTGGTAGTCCAGCGGTTAACCGTATTGCCGGCGTCGTTTTTCTCAATAAAGTTGGCGTCGCGGTCGTCTTTCATTAAACGCGCAATGCGTTTGATTGCATCTTGCCAAGAAATACGTTCCCATTTATCCGAACCGGGTGCGCGGTATTCCGGGTAGAGGCTGCGGCTTTCGCTGTTGACATAATCCAGCGCGCCAGCACCTTTCGGACATAACGCACCGCGGCTGACCGGGTGATCCGGATCACCTTCGATATGGAACAGTTTACTGCGTGTATTTGTGCCGGTATGAGAACTTAATGTGGTTGCCGGTTTGCCGGTGCTGTACATCAGCATACCGCAGCTTACCGCGCAATAAGTACAGGTATTACGTGTTTCTTGGGCGCGTAATAGTTTGTAATCGCGGGGAGCCGCCAGTGCCGTTGCTGGGGCAAACCCTAGCATTGCCGCAGACGTTCCTGCCATACCACCTGCACAGATCTTAAAGAATTTTCTTCTTGTGACCTGCATAATCACTCCTTGTGTAAGTAGTAGAGTTGTTTTTGCCGAAAATTCGTGTATTCGGCGAACAAAATGACGTAAATTCTTTTTCGTAGTCGGATAGATTTGATAGTATAGCGCGCTGAGCGCTAAAAATCCGAGCTAGAATACCTATTTTTTAAACAATAATCTATAACTAATTTTATGGAGTTGACGATAAAACGTGATGTGGATCACAGAAATTGCAATTAATTTTTTCAAAAAATTAACAAGTGCAGAACAATATGAAAACGCCGAAGCAACTTTTCATTATCAGCAAAAAAAGGAATCCGTGGCGGTGGAGGTGCCAGTGGCATTGGTGTATAACGGCATATCGCATACGGTGATGATGTGCTCGCCGCACGATCTGGAGGATTTCGCACTGGGTTTTTCGCTGGCGGAAGAGATCATTGATACGCCGGCGGAGATTTACGGCATTGAAGTTCAGCCGGTCTGCAACGGTATTGAAGTGCAGGTGGAACTGGCGACCCGTCGCTTCGTTGCGTTGAAAGAAAAACGCCGTACCCTCACCGGGCGCACAGGCTGCGGTATTTGCGGTACGGAACAATTAAATCAGGTGTATAAAAACTTGCCGATTTTACACCGCACTTTTTGCTTCGACTTAAATCGGCTAGATGCTTGTTTGCAACGGCTTTATAACGCGCAGACGCTCGGTAAACAAACCGGCGCGACTCATGCCGCGGCGTTTTTTACTCCGGACGGTGAACTACTGGCGGTGCGCGAAGATGTCGGGCGGCATGTGGCGCTGGATAAACTGCTGGGTTGGCATGCTAAGCGTAATCCGCCCGCAGGCTTTGTACTAGTTACCAGCCGTGCCAGTTATGAAATGGTACAAAAAGCCGCCACCTGCGGTATTGAAATGCTTGTTGCCATTTCTGCCGCGACGGATCTGGCGGTAAAAATGGCGCAGCAAAGTCAGTTAACGCTGATTGGTTTTGCCCGCGAGGGGCGTGCGACCGTTTACAGCGGAAAAGAGCGGTTGATTTTTTAACTGAATTTAACCTCTTTCATTTAGCGTGCCGAGAATATTCGGTGTCTTACAACGGAAATAATGAATACGAACGCAGTGCTGCGGCGTTCGTTATCGCAATTTTGCAGATAATATCCGTTAAATGTATATTTTTCGTTAAATACCGCTTGACCTTAACCTAAGGTCAAGCTTTATGCTACGCAGCGAAAATTGATCCCAGTTAACTCATTTAAGGAGAACAGAAATGACAACAACAGTTTTAGCATTAAGTGAATTATCCTGTCAGCATTGTGTGAAATCGGTGACTAAAGCCTTACAAGCGATTGACGGCGTAAAAAGTGCGGAAGTAACCTTAGAACGTGCGACCGTGGTCGGTGATGTTGACCCGCAAGTGCTGATTAATGCGGTGATTGATGCGGGTTATAAGGCGTCATTGGCAAACGCGGCAAAGTAGCTTCGCTGCCCGAAAAGACTACCGAAACGGTGGTCAATTCCGATCCAGTGGCAGCGGAAGATCATGGGGAGCAGGTTACATTATTGCTTGACGGATTAAGCTGTGCCGCTTGTGTGCTGAAAGTGCAGAAAGCGTTGCAAGCGGTGCCGGGTGTCGATCATGCGCAGGTTAATCTGGCGGAACGAACTGCACTGGTCTTCGGACAGGCGCAGCCGAGCTCGCTGATTGATGCGGTAACCGAGGCGGGTTACGGCGCGGAGCTTATTGAAGATGAGCAGATCCGCCGCGAAAAGCAGCAAATCCAGATCCGGCGTGAGATTTCTCGACGGAAATGGCAGGGGATTGCCGCGCTGATCGTCGGTTTTGGATTAGCCTTGTGGGGCTTGTTCGGGGATATGGCGGTGACCGAACAAAATCATTTTCACTGGCTTTGGTTGGGGCTATTAACCTTGGCGGTCATGGTGTTGACCGGCGGACATTTTTACCGGAATGCCTGGCAAAATCTGCGTAAAGGCAGTGCGACGATGGATACGCTAGTGGCGTTAGGCACGGGAACTGCGTGGTTATATTCCATGTTCGTTTGCTTGTATCCGACATTTTTCCCAGCAAGTTCACGGCATCTGTATTTTGAATCCAGCGCGATGATTATCGGCTTAATCAATATCGGTAAAATGCTGGAAGCCAAAGCCAAACAGCGTTCTTCCAGCGCATTGGAACGTCTGCTGGATTTAACGCCGCCGACGGCGAAAGTGGTGGATGAGCTGGGCGAGCGGGATATTCCGCTGCAACAGGTGCAAAAAGGGATGATTCTGCGTTTGCAAACCGGTGATCGGGTCTCGGTGGACGGCATTATCGAGCAGGGTTCCGGCTGGCTGGATGAAAGTATGCTGACCGGCGAACCTTTAGCGGTGGAAAAACAAGCGGGCGATAAAGTCAGTGCCGGTACCACGGTAACGGACGGTACCCTGTTATTCCGTGCCGAACAAATCGGCAGCCAAACCACGCTGGCAAATATCATCAGACTGGTGCGTCAGGCGCAAAGTAGTAAACCGCAAATCGGGCAGATAGCCGACAAAGTTGCCGCCGTGTTTGTGCCGGTCGTTATCGCAATTGCGCTGATTGCCGCGCTCATTTGGTATTGGATCGGTCCGCAACCGCAATTGTCTTATGCCTTGGTGATTTTTACCACTGTATTGATTATCGCCTGTCCGTGTGCATTAGGTTTGGCGACGCCAATGTCGATTATCGCCGGTGTCGGGCGGGCGGCGGAGCTTGGCGTACTGGTGCGTGACGCCGACGCGTTACAAAAAGCCGCCTCTGCCGATACGGTAGTTTTTGATAAAACCGGAACTTTAACTAAAGGTGAACCGCGCGTCACCGGCTTGCAGTGCTTTAACGGATTTAGTGAAGTGCAGGTGAGCGCACTTGCCGCAGGATTAGAGCAAGGCGCAGGGCATCCGCTGGCGAAAGCGGTTCTGACACTGGCGCAGGAAAAGCAACTACGGCTGCAAAATCCAAGCCGCTTCAACACCTTAAAAGGGTTAGGCGTCAGCGGTGATATTGATGGCAAAAACGTATTGCTGGGTAACCGCACTTTAATGCAGCAGCAACACATTGATATTAGCGCTGCCGCCGAATTTGCAGAAGCTGAGAGCGCACAAGGCGCAACAGTGGTTTATTTGGCGGCGGATCAACAGCTGGCGGCAGTTTTTGCCATCCGCGATCCGCTACGCGAAGATAGCGTTCATGCGTTGCGGCGCCTGCATAAACAGGGCTATCGTTTGATTATGCTGACCGGTGATCAGGAAAAGACCGCACAGGCAATCGCCAAAGAAGCGGGCATTGATCAGGTGATCGCAGGTGTACTGCCGCAAGGCAAGGCGGAAGCCATTCAACGCTTGCAACAGCAGGGCTATAATGTGGTGATGGTCGGCGATGGGATTAATGATGCGCCCGCTTTGGCACAGGCTGATGTCAGTATTGCCATGGGCAGCGGCAGTGATATTGCTATTGAAACGGCGGAACTGACTTTAATGCGCCACAGTATCAGCGCGGTGGCGGACGGGTTAATTCTGTCGAAAGGGATTTTGCGCAATATGAAACAGAATCTGTTCGGTGCTTTTGTGTATAACGTGCTGGGCATTCCGATTGCTGCTGGCGTATTGTATCCGCTTGCTGGCATTTTGCTCAATCCTATGGTTGGCGGCGCTGCTATGGCGTTTTCTTCCATTACCGTGGCAACTAATGCCAATCGATTGTTGAAATTTAAGGTTGATGAATAAGTTTCAATGCAGAAAAGTTCCGTCGCGAAAAGAGCGAAATTCCTCGCTCTTTTTTAGATGAATTGATACAGCGCAATAATCAACGGCATGCTAATCACACACAGTAGTGTAGTGACTCCGTAAATTGCACTGGCTTTAGCGGCGTTTTTATTGAAAATCAGCGCCATTTGCGTCACTGTTGCCGCCGCCGGGCTGGTGGTGGCAAGAAAACTTATCATCGCAATGGTCTCACCGTTTTCCACCCAGCGTGATACGCCGCTCAGTTTAATCAGTAACAGCAGACAAAGCGGTACTAGAATCAAGCGTAAAAAGGTGACTAAATAAATACGTTTTGACGAAAAAATGGTACGCAATGGAATGGCGGCAATCAACATACCGGCGATAATCATCGCATTCGGTCCAATCATTGCCCCGACGGCGGACAGCGTACCGGTGATAATTCCCGGCAGTTTAATCTGAAAGGCGAATAAGGTGACGCCAATAAAAATAGACAGAATATTGACATTTTTACACACCATTTTCAGACTCAGATTAGATTTGCCGCACAGTAGGATACGGCAGTGCGTCCAGAATAAAAATGTCTGCACCACAATAAAACAGCTGGCATAAATTACCCACTCTTGCCCGAACAACGACGCGACCAGCGGAATAATCAGATTGCCCGAATTGGAATAAATGGCGGCGGCTTGCTCCAGCGGATCCAGTTTAAACAACCGTTTAAACAGCTTGCCGAGCGTAATCAGAATGGCATGCAAGACCACCGCCATGCCCAGTGACAGTAACAAACCGTTTAAAATTGCTGGCGTATAGCTGATTTGAAAGGCATTGATCATCACTGCGGGGCTGATGATATACAAGCCGACTACCGACAACGGGTAGCTGTCTTTGGAACTAAGGACTTTGGATTTTACCAGCGCATAGCCCATTAATACTGCCAGAGTGAGCTCGGTAATTTTTGTCGCCAGAAGTAGTGCAATTTCCATAAAAAAGTGAATGGCTTGTCGGAATGGGATTCATACTATACTTTTTTGCACCAAAATGAAAATAAAACCGCAGAGGCGGGTAAAAATTGTTATAATTTCGCAGATTTAGACCGCACTTTACCTGCCTTTAAAAGTGCGGTCGGTTTTTTCACAGAATTTCAAGGTGTTCATTGTATGTCATTACAATTTAATTCCATCGCATTATTGCTGGTCGTGCTGATTTTGCTCGGGGTGCTGGGCAATAATAATTCCATTACTATTTCCGCTACTGTATTGTTATTGATGCAGCAGACTTTTCTGGTTAAATACATTCCGTTTATGGAAAAAAACGGCTTGAATATCGGCATTATTATTCTGACGATCGGCGTGCTAAGCCCGATTATTTCCGGCAAAATTCAGCTGCCCGGCTGGGCTGCTTTTGTGCATTGGAAAATGTTTTTGGCAGTTGCCGTCGGCATATTGGTGGCATGGCTGAGTGGGCGCGGTGTGAGTTTTATGGGCGTTAATCCTATTTTGCTCACCGGGCTTTTGGTCGGCACCATTTTGGGCGTCGCATTTTTCGGCGGTGTGCCGGTTGGACCGTTGATTGCGGCGGGTATTTTATCTCTACTGCTGGGAAAAGCTTAAAGTGAAGAACAAATGGTTGCTTATCGCCGCACTCAGTGGCGCGTTTTCTGTTGCCTTCGGGGCTTTTGCCGCACACGGATTGGCAAACGTCTTGCCAGCGCAAGCGCTGGATTGGATCGATACCGCTTTGCAATATCAATGGGTGCACAGTCTGGCGCTTATGGCGGTGGCGTTGCTACAGCTTTGTCATCCTAAATTTGCCGCGGCTCGTTTAACGGATGTTATCGCAGCATTCTGGACATTGGGGATGCTGCTGTTTTGCGGCAGTTTATATGCGCTGGCGTTCGGTGCCGCTCGCTTTATGGCTTGGTTGACACCGCTCGGCGGTTTGCTATTTTTACTCGGATGGCTGCTACTGGCTTACGGAAGTCTCAAAAATAATCGATTAACAGAATGAAAAACGCAGTAAACAACAACGAATTCTCACCATTACAACAACGCCTCTTTCCTCTGCTGACTGAAATGATGACCGTCGATCAGCGCCGATTAAGCGCGCGGATTAAAGGGCTTTCTCGCATTAAAACCGATGCGGCGCGCGCAGCGGTTGGCGTGGAGATCCAGCAGCAGATTGAGGCAGCACAAGCACGGCTACGGCGGCGTAAAAGTGCGGTGCAAAATCCGCTTGTTTTTCCGGACAATTTACCGGTCAGCCAGCGTAAAGAAGAAATTCAGCGCTTAATTGCCGAGCATCAAGTGATCATTGTTGCCGGCGAGACCGGTTCGGGCAAAACCACTCAACTGCCGAAGATGTGCCTGGCGCTCGGCTTGGGGCAAAAAGGTTTGATCGGGCATACCCAGCCGCGCCGTATCGCCGCGCGTTCGGTGGCGGCACGCATTGCCGAAGAGCTGAAATGTGAACTCGGTTCGCTGGTGGGCTACAAAGTCCGTTTTAATGATCAAATCAGCGAAGAGACTCAAATTAAGTTAATGACCGACGGTATTCTGTTGGCGGAAATTCAAAGCGATCGCTATCTTAATCAATATGATACGTTGATTATCGATGAAGCCCATGAACGCAGCCTAAATAACGATTTTATTCTCGGCTATCTGAAACAATTATTGCCACGCCGTCCCGATCTGAAAGTGATTATCACCTCGGCGACCATTGATGTGGAACGGTTCTCTCGCCATTTCAACAATGCGCCGATTATCGAAGTGTCTGGGCGTACTTTTCCGGTGGAAGTACGCTATCGTCCGCTTGTAGAAGACGGCGAGCAGGATCAATTGCAAGGGATTTTAACCGCCGTGGACGAACTACAGGCACAGGGGCGCGGCGATATTCTGATTTTTCTTAACGGTGAACGTGAAATTCGTGATACCGCCGAGGCACTGGAAAAACAACAGTTGCGTTATACGGAAATTTTGCCGCTGTTTGCCCGTTTGTCAGCGCAGGAACAGAATAAAATCTTTCATCCGAGTGGACTGAACCGCATTGTATTAGCAACCAATGTGGCAGAAACTTCGTTGACCGTTCCGGGCATTAAATACGTGATTGACCCGGGCACGGCGCGGATTTCCCGCTACAGTTACCGCACCAAAGTGCAGCGTTTGCCGATTGAACCTATTTCGCAGGCGTCTGCCAATCAGCGTAAAGGGCGCTGCGGGCGGGTCAGTGAGGGGATTTGTATTCGTCTGTATACGGAAGAGGATTTCAATAATCGCCCGCCGTTTACCGATCCTGAAATTCTACGCACTAATTTGGCGTCGGTGATTTTGCAAATGACCGCACTGGGATTGGATGAGATTGAGGCTTTCCCCTTTGTGGATGCGCCGGACAGACGGCATATTCAAGACGGCATTAAATTGCTGGAAGAGCTGGGCGCTTTTGAATGGCACAAAAAACAGCGCAGGCTGACCGTGGTCGGGCGTCGGCTTGCGCAGTTGCCGGTTGATCCTCGGTTGGCGAAAATGTTGTTAAGTGCGGTGGATTTTGGCTGTGTTCGGGAAGTGATGATTATTGTTGCGGCATTATCCATTCAGGATCCGCGCGAACGACCGCAGGACAAACAGCAAGCCGCCGATGACAAACATCGCCGTTTTGTCGATAAAAAATCCGACTTTCTGGCTTTTCTCAATTTGTGGCGCTATCTTCAGGAACAGCAAAAAATTCTGACGAAGAATCAGTTTCGTCGCTTATGCCAAAAGGAATATCTGAATTATCTGCGCGTGCGCGAATGGCAGGATATTTATCAGCAAATCCGCCAGACCGTACGAGAAATGGGATTGCCGATCAATTCCGCGCCGGCGGAATACCCGCAAATTCACACCGCACTTTTAAGCGGGCTGCTGTCTCACATCGGAATGAAAGTGGCGGAAAAGCATCAATATCTCGGTGCCAGAAATGCGCATTTTGCGATTTTCCCGAATTCTGTTTTATTTAAGCCGCAGCCGAAATGGTGCATGGCGGCGGAACTGGTGGAAACCTCTAAGCTGTGGGGGCGCATGGTGGCAGAAATCGATCCCGAATGGATTGAGCCGTTGGCAGCGCATTTAGTGAAAAAATCCTATGCCGAACCGCGCTGGTCGAAATCGCAGGGCGCGGTGCTGGCGGATGAAAAAGTCAGTTTGTACGGCATTCCGATTGTAGCGGGCAGAGCGGTCAATTATGGTGCGATTGATCCTGTGCTCAGCCGCGAGATCTTTATTCAATCCGCGTTGGTAGAGGGTAACTGGCATTGTAAACATGCGTTTTTTGCGCAAAATCGGAAACTGATCCGCGAAGTGGAGGAGCTGGAGCATAAAAGCCGGCGGCGCGATATTTTGGTGGACGAACAGGCGTTGTTCGATTTTTATGATCAGCGCATTGGCGCCGAGGTGGTTTCGCAGAAGCATTTTGACAGCTGGTGGAAAAAAGCGCGGCAAAAGGATCCGGAATTGCTGAATTTTGAAAAATCCTTTTTGATTAATGAAGACGCCGAACGGGTCAGCCAACTGGATTTTCCTAACTGGTGGCAGCAAGGGAATCTGAAGCTGAAACTGAGTTATCAGTTTGAACCCGGCACCGACGCCGACGGTGTTACCGTGCATATTCCGCTGCCGTTGCTAAATCAGGTGGAAATGAGCGGGTTTGACTGGCAGATTCCCGGTTTGCGCCGCGAACTAATCGTTGCGTTGATTAAATCGCTGCCGAAATCGCTGCGCCGACATTTTGTGCCAGCGCCGAATTATGCCGAGGCGTTGTTAGGGCGCGTCACTGATTTCAACAAACCGTTAGCGCAGACCTTAAGTGAGGAACTACGCCGCATGACCGGCGTTAGCGTAGAAGCCAAGCAATGGAATCTCGACCAAATCGCACCGCACTTGCGAATGACGTTCCGGGTTATCGACGAGAAAGGCAAAAAAATCGCGGAAAGCATGGATTTGGACAGCTTGAAATTTCGCCTTAAAGCGCAAGTACAGGAAAGTATCGCCGCGGTGGCGGACGATGGCATTGAGCAAAGCGGTATTCATGTGTGGAACTTTGCCACACTGCCGCAGAGTTACGAGCAGAAAAAACACGGTTTTACTCTGAAAGCCTTTCCCGCCATTGTGGATGAGAAAACTGCGGTGGGAATTCGATTATTTGAAACCGAATACGAACAAGCGGTGGCGATGCGGCAGGGACTGCGTCGTTTGTTGTTGCTGAATGTGCCTTCGCCGATTAAGTATCTGCATGAAAAACTGCCGAATAAATCCAAACTCGGTTTATATTTTGCCCCGTTCGGCAATGTTACCGCATTGATTGACGACTGCATTGCCTGTGCGACGGATAAGCTGATTACTGATTTTGGCGGTGTGGTTTGGCAGGAAGCCGATTTTGACAAGCTGCGTGATGCCGTGCGTGAGAATCTGAATGAGGTGACTGTCGATGTAGCGCAGCAGGTGGAAAAACTGCTGACGCTAACCTTTGCAATCAACAAACGGCTGAAAGGCAAAATGGATTTCACGCTGGCGTTTGCGTTGTCGGATATTAAATCTCAGCTGGCGGAATTAGTTTATCCCGGTTTTGTAGAAAAATCCGGTTATGCGCGTCTGCCGGATATACAGCGTTATTTGCAGGCTATTGATAAACGTATTGACAAGCTGGCGCAGGATATTAATCGCGACCGCGCCGCCATGCTGCGTGTGGAGCAGGTCAGCGCTGCTTACCGACAGTTGTTGGGCAAATTGCCGAAATCCAAACCGATATCGCCGCAGGTCGCGGAAATTCGTTATATGATCGAAGAGTTGCGCGTTAGCCTATTTGCTCAACAGCTGGGGACCAAATATCCGGTATCGGATAAACGGGTGTTAGCGGCGATTCAAAGTGCGGTCTGATTTTGCGCCGTTTTTTATGTGTATGTGAAGATATCGAATATGATGCTTTATTATTGTTTTTAGGATGAGTAATGGGAAGCAAAACAAACAGTAAATTATTTCTGGTGCTGTTATTGGGGATCTTATCGGCATTCGGACCTTTTGTGATCGATCTTTATTTGCCGGCATTGCCGCAGTTGGCGGCGTTTTTTAATACGCCTACTTCCATGACCCAGCTGAGTCTGACTACCGCCATGGTTGGTTTGGCGGTCGGACAGCTGTTGCTGGGACCGATCAGCGATAAATATGGGCGTAAAAAGCCGCTGATGATGTCTCTGGCAGTATATATTGTCAGTACCGGCAGTTTGATTGTCGCACCGAATATCGAAAGTTTTATTCTGTTGCGTAGCGTACAGGGATTGTCTGCAGCAGGTAGTGTGGTGATTGCACGTGCGGTGGCGACGGATTTATATCGCGGACGGGAAATGACTCGCTTTTTTGGCTTGCTGATGACCGTCAACGGTATTGCACCGATTATCTCGCCGGTATTGGGTAGTTTGCTGTTGGAATATATGAGTTGGCGCGGAATTTTTATTTTTTTGACCGCACTTGGCGTGATTTTATCTATGGTGTGTCTGCGTTTGACCGAGTCATTAAAGCCGGACGCCCGCTTGCAGACCACGTTGTTTGCCAGCTTTAAAGTATTCGTGCCGATCCTGTGTAACCGGCGTTTTATGACTTATGTGGCAATGCAGTCCTTTGCATTGGCGGGGATGTTCGCTTATATCGCGGCGTCGCCGTTTATTTTCCAGAATTTTTATGCGCTGAGCGCCTTTGCTTTCAGTTTATGTTTTGCCGCAAACGGAACGGCATTAATCATCGGTTCGAATATCGGCGGTAAACTGGCGAATAGCCGTGCGTTGCGAATTGGTACCGGCGGCATTGTTCTGTTCGCCGGCTACCTAGCGGTTGCGCTGTATTTACAGATTCATGTCTGGCTGGTCGAGGCAGGATTTTTTATGCTGCTTTTATTTACCGGTCTCACGTTACCGACAGTTTCTGCACTGGCGATGGAAAGCGAGCGCCGTTATGCGGGCAGTGCCTCGGCATTATTGGGCTTTTTTCCATTCTTTTTAGGCGCATTGGTGTCACCGTTGGTGGGTATCGGGAATATTTTTTACGCCACGGCTGTGGTGATATTGCTTTCTGGTGGCATGGTCGCGGGCATTTATTGGGTTGTGCAAAAGCAGGCGGAATGATGTCAGCGGTGAACGATAGGCCGGAACGTTGAGCATGCCGTTACATTAATACTGCATGCTCAATCACTTTCGGCAATTACAGCGTTTCTATTGTCTATTTGACGATTTGATAACAAGGTTCGTAAGCGTCGCCGCCCGGCAGCTTCATGCGATCCTGTTTAATGAAATCTTGCAGCAAATCATCGACTTTTTGCATTAATTCCGGATCGCCGTGCAAACGGAATTTGCCCAGTTCGGCAATTTTATCCTGCGCTTCCGGTTTGATATTGCCAGCGACGATGCCGGAAAAGACCCGACGCAGATTTGCCGCAAGAGAAACCTTGGACTGATTGAGATGCAGATCCAGATTGGCCATATTGTCATGGGTCGGAATAAACGGGGTTTGGAATTCCGGTTCAATTTTCAAGGTCCAGTTAAAGCCGTAGGAATCGTTTTGTTGATAGCGGAAATCGCGTACTTCTTGCATCGCCACATTCATGTGGCGCGCGACGGCAACCGGATCATTAATAATGATTTCATATAAAGCTTGTGCTTCCTCTCCCAGTGTTTCGCCGATAAAACGGTCGATTGCGGCAAAATAGTCGGCGCTTTCCTGCGGGCCGGTCAGAATGAGTGGCAATTTTTGTGCGCGGTTTGCCGGATTGAGTTTAATTCCCAAAATATAGAGAAATTCCTCCAGCGTGCCCGGGCCGCCCGGGAAGATAATAATGCCGTGTCCCATGCGCACAAAGGCTTCCAGGCGTTTTTCAATATCCGGCATGATAATCAGTTCGTTGACGATCGGATTCGGCGGTTCGGAGGCGATAATCGACGGTTCGGTAATGCCGATGAAACGGCTGTTTTTATAACGCTGATCGGAATGTCCGATGGCCGCACCTTTCATCGGTGCTTCCATCACGCCCGGTCCGCAACCGGTCACGATATTCAGCTCGCGGTGCCCGAGTTCCAGCCCGACGGCTCGGCAGTATTGATATTCAATTTGGTTAATGGAATGACCGCCCCAGCACACCACCAGATTCGGTAATTCGCCGACGATCAGCGCTTTGGCATTCCGTAGAATAGAAAACACCTGGTTGGTAATATGCGCGCTGTCTTGAATGTCACAAGGGTTAATACGCTGGCTGAGCACATTGACAAAAACAATATCGCGCAATACGGCGAACAGATGATATTGGATGTTGCGGATAATGCGATCATCCACAAAGGCATCGGGCGGCGGATTATGCAGTTCAAGGGAGATCCCGCGTTCTTTGGCAATCAGGTTGATATCAAAATTCGGATAGCGGTTCAGCAACGCGCGGCTGTCATCGGTAACGGCGCCGGAATTCAGCACCGCCAGCGAGCAGTTACGATACAGGGTATAAAGCTCGCTTTGCGCTTTTTTCGTCAATTGTTCCACTTCCAAATGGGAAAGTTGATCCATACTGCCTCTAGGATTGACATAATGAATATCAGTCATACAAACTCCTTTTATTGTCTGGCTAAACGGCAATTTGCCGGAACGGGTTCAAAGTTTGAGCGAAACGGATTAATATCCAAGCCGCCGCGTCGGGTATAGCGGGCATATACGGTGAGTTTTTGCGGTTGTGCAAAGCGCATTAAATCGCAGAAAATGCGTTCCACACATTGTTCATGAAATTCGTTGTGCCGGCGGAAGGAGACAAGATAGCGCAGCAATTTTTCGCGGTCGATTTTAGCACCGACATAACGAATCTGAATGCTGCCCCAGTCCGGTTGTTTGGTGATCAGACAATTGGATTTTAGCAGGTGGCTGACCAAGGTTTCTTCAATGATTGTTTCACCGCGACAGCCGGCTAGCAGCGCCGGGTTAAAATCATAGTCGCTGATCTCGATATCTTGATGATCAATACAATCGCCGTCCAGCGCCGTAATGGGTTGGTTGGTATAATATGCCAGCGGATTTAACCGCACGTTGACTTCACCGTCGGCACAACGGGTCAAATCCTGTCGAATAGTCTGTTCGACCGCAGCAAAATCGTTGAATTTGCTTTGGTTAAAGCTGTTTAGATAGAGTTTGAAACTTTTTGATTCAATTAAATGTTTGCTGCGAAAATCAATTTCCACCTCGGCGATGGCAACCTGCGGCAGCCCTTTCGGGTTCAACCAAGACACTTCATAGGCGGTCCAGATGTCTGCGCCGAAGGTAAAAGGTTGATGCGCGGTGATACCCAGCCCATTGCGATTTAAGCTGCGCGGTACGCTTTGCAGCAAAGTGCGGTCATAATCGGCGGCATATTCCGTTTGCTGCCCGAGTTTCAGTGCGCTCAGGCTGGCGTCATGGTCATTCATGGTGATTATTGTCCTTAATTTATTGCCAGTGCCAAGATAAATTCGATACGATGCGACAATGATCACATTTAAAATAGAACAAGTCAAATAGCGGGCGGGGCAGCGCCCATTCGCGTTGACACAGCGGGCAGCGGCGTTGTTGTTCGCCGGCTAAATCGTCTCCGCCGAGACGATACAGATAATAATAGGTCGGAATGCCGCTGATGCGCTCAATATCGCGACTTAGATAATAACCGTGTTTGAACAAATTGCTGTCGATATCCGAAATTTCCCGCAACGCCTGCCGTTCCAGCACCGCACCGTTCATTTGCAGCTGATCGCAGGCTTGCCAGTTTTCCTGCCATTTAATGATGTCCATGCTCAAGTGCGGTACGTTTTTCAGCTGTTTATACAAGGGGATCGGCAGAAAATCTTCGCCGCTGTGTAACGGTGAGCAGGATTGCAGATAAGTGGTATACAGTATTTGCCAGCCGGGATGGGCGCCGCTGTGGGTGGTATCGGAATTCAGATCGTCGGCGATAATTTGAAATCCGTCCAAAAAAAGTCCCGCACTTTCCGCCTTTTCCAAGGCATTATCCACTTCGGTGTTATTATATTCCGCCAGCAGGCTTTGTTGCTCTGGGCACACCACGCGTACCGCCAGTCCCGGCTCGCCCTCCAATTCGGCGGCAAACAGCGGAATTTCCCGCCCGATAATCTGCCCGTTATAGCGCCATTGTTCGATAATCTGATTAACCAGATAACTTAAATCGGCAATAGGATGCGGTCGATTGCTGCGATGAGTAAAAAAGGCTTCGATAAGATACATATTTGCTCACTTTTTGTTGGTGTTGAGTGCCGGTTGATGGATTAAGATAGACAAATTGCATACAATACGCAACTGTAAAACAGTTTCACCGATTTTAAGGATACATTATGCGTCAGCAGACCAAAATTCACCTACAACATTTACAACAAGTTATGCAAAAGCTGGAGCTTTGGCAGGCGGTAGCGCCGCCGGAAAGCGCATTTTTAAGCAATCAACCCTTTGCGTTGGATACTCTAGAAGCCCATGAATGGTTGCAATGGGTTTTTATTCCGCGCATGTATGCGCTGTTGGAAAGCGATATGCCGTTGCCGCAGCAGATTGCCGTGGTGCCTTATGTGGAAGAGGCACTGAAAGAATTGGACGGGCTGGACGAGTTATTAAGTCCGATCAGCGCAATTGAGCAGTTGTGCAAGAATCAGTGATGATGCCGTTGCAGATCATTTATCAAGACGATGATATCGTAGCGGTCAATAAACCGGCAGGAATGTTGGTGCATCGCAGCTGGCTCGACCGGCATGAAACCCGGTTTGTCATGCAGACGTTGCGCGATCAGATCGGATGTCATGTTTTTCCCGTTCATCGTTTAGACCGTCCTACCTCCGGCGTGCTGTTGTTTGCCTTAAACAGCCGCGTCGCTCATTTGCTGTGTCAGCAATTCGAGTTGAAACAGGTGGAAAAACATTATTTGGCTGTGGTGCGCGGTTATCTGGCGGGACAAGGGCGGGTGGATTATCCGTTAAGCGTGCGGGAAGATAAAATCGCCGATAAATTTGGTCGGCAAGATAAGCAAGCGCAGCCAGCAGTAACGGATTACGAGGGATTAAACACGGTGGAAATGCCTTATTCGGCAGGGCGCTATCAAACCAGTCGTTATTCGTTGCTGAGATTAATTCCGCATACCGGTCGCAAACATCAGTTACGTCGTCACTTAAAGCATCTTTTTCATCCGATTGTAGGTGATACCCAGTATGGCGATTTGCATCAGAATCGGGCGTTAGCGGCGAATGTTGGAGTAAACCGTTTGTTGCTGCATGCGCATAGACTGCGTTTTCGTCACCCCGTCACAAATGCCGACCTAGACATTGTCGCTCCGTTAGATGGGCAATGGCAACTGTTGCTGGAGCGTTTCGGTTGGAACAATCCAATAGCATAACGTGCCGACCCAGACAAAAGTGCGGTGAAAATTTTATGTGTTTTACTAAAAGTTATTAATACGGGCGGTTTGCTTTGTACCGCCCGTTAATTGAGCGCGGCGGCTAAGCCAGTGCGGCGACCATTACGGCTTTGATCGTGTGCATACGGTTTTCTGCCTGTTCAAAGGCGATATTCATCGGCGATTCAAACACCGCTTCTGTCACTTCGATACCGTCGGCAAGTTCCGGATATTGCGCAGCGATTTGGCGCCCGATTTCAGTTTCGCAGTTATGAAATGCTGGCAAACAGTGCATGAATTTCACATTCGGATTGCCGGAATGTTGCATTAACGCCGGTGTTACTTGGTAAGGCAGCAGCAATTTAATGCGTTCGCCCCATGCTTCCAGCGGTTCACCCATTGATACCCACACATCCGTATGGACAAAATCGACTCCTTTCAGCGCAGAATCAATATCTTCGCTAACCAGAATGCGGGCGCCGGTTGTGGCAGCAATCTGCTGGCACATTTCTACCAGTTCGCTTTCCGGTAATAAGGCTTTCGGCGCGCAGATTCGGACGTCCATACCGAGTTTGGCGCCGATCAGCAGCAGAGAATTGCCCATATTATTGCGTGCATCACCGATATAAACATAGCTGATTTCATTCAGCGGTTTGTTGGAATGTTCGAGCATCGTTAACACATCCGCCAGCATTTGGGTAGGGTGAAATTCGTCGGTCAGCCCGTTAAACACCGGCACTCCGGCATATTGCGCTAATTCGTTCACTACGCTTTGTTTGAAACCGCGATATTCAATGGCGTCATACATGCGTCCGAGAACGCGGGCGGTATCTTTCATACTTTCTTTATGTCCGATTTGTGACGATGCCGAATCAATATATGTCACATTCGCGCCTTGATCATAAGCCGCCACTTCAAAAGCGCAACGGGTGCGAGTTGAGGTTTTTTCAAAAATCAGGGCGATATTTTTGCCTTTTAAACGCTGCTGTTCGGTGCCTGCATATTTAGCGCGTTTCAGATCACGAGCGAGATCGAGTAAAAAACGGATTTCACGCGGGGTGTGATTAACCAGACTCAATAAATGGCGGTTTTTTAAGTTAAAAGGCATTGTGTTACTCCTGCTATATTGTGTTTCGTTATTTTGTTGGTATATTACTTGTTTCTTTCGGCTTGATAAAGGTAAAAATATGTCGGATAACTTATTACTCGGTCTCACCCACGAACAGCAGCAGCGTGCCGTAGAAAGAATTCAACAACTGATGCAGCAGGGCATCAGCAGCGGCGAGGCCATTGCTATGGTGGCAAAAGCGCTGCGCGAACAATATGGCGAACAGGATGCGGTGCGGAAAAATGTGGAGTGATTTTTCCAAGCGAATTAACTGCTGAATTGTATAAGCAATGAATATATAAAGAAATTTTGTGATCTCTGTTTGATTTTAAACTATTTTTTATTGCCAAAATGTCGAAATTCATTGAATATCTGCTCGGAAATTCGGGTGATAAAGCAAATTTGCTTTATCAAGGTAATAAAATAGTCTATTCAGGACGTTAAATCCATATTAGAGGTCAATGTTATGGAAGTTGGTGTTGTTAAATGGTTTAATAATGCGAAAGGATTCGGTTTTATTTCCGCAGAAGGTAACGATGCGGATATTTTTGCGCACTATTCGGTGATTGAAATGGACGGTTACCGTTCGCTAAAGGCCGGTCAGAGAGTGAATTTTGAAGCGGTGCACGGCGACAAAGGTTCTCATGCGACCAAGATTGTGCCTATCGTAGAATAATAATTATATTTTCCTTTATTTAGTCAATACCTTTTAAGACAGGGCTAGTTACCTTGTCTTTTTTCATGCCATAAAAAAAGAGGGCATATCGATACTTTGCTTGAATCGGGGGGATTTTGGATGGGCAAGGTAAGCCCTTGCCCGGCAATGATTATTTTATTGAATAATATCCGCCCATTGCGCTGTAAACCGCATTTTCGCTTTGAATTAAACTGTATTTCGCATTCAGGATTGAAAGTTGCGAACTTTTTTCTGTATTAGCGGCATTCAGCCAATCTTTTAACTCAGAAATACCGGCATTGTAACGGTTTCTGTAATATTGCGTGATTCGTACGTTATAGGCATGAGTTTGCTGTAAATTGGACAGATTCTGACGTGCCTGATTGTAGGCGAAATAGTTGGTGTCAACATCGTTCAATGCGCTGGTAATGCTCTGTTCAAAATTCACTAACGCGGTTTCATAAGCGGCTTCGGAAATTTTTACGTTCCATTTCACCGTATTCCAGCTTAAGAACGGTAGGCTGATGCCTAATGTACCGCCGGCAATCGGGGTGTCGAACGCATTGCTGACTTTATCGCCGCTGGAACCTAAGCTGCCGCCCAGCGTAATGGTCGGGAACCAACTTTTCTGCATGGCTTTGGCGTCTTTAAATGCACTGTTCAGGCGATATTGATAACCTTTTACGTCAGGACGGTTGGCAATGGTGGAAAGCGGTACGTTTAAATTCACGCCGACATTTTTTACATCCAGAATATGCGGATAATTCACCTGTAGCACATCATTCGGTTTTAGATTCAATAAGTTACGCAATGTCTGTTCCGCGGTTTTTTTCTGCGTCTGATAGCTGATTAAGGTATTGCGCGCGGTTAATACCGATTGTTGTGCCTGATCGGTACTGGCGCTGTCCGCTACACCTTGGGTTAATTTGTTTTGCATAATGCGGTTGATTTGAGCGTAATAATCGATAGTCTGATTCGTCACCGCAATGGCGTCATTTAGATAAGCGAGCTGATAATAAGTGACGATCACGGAGTTGATTAACGACACTCGGGTATTTTCCAGATCTTGTGCAGTAGCTGCATAAGTCCATTCCGCCGCAGAGGCGGCATCCGCCAGACGGCGCCATAGATCTAGCGTATAACTGACTTCCAGCGCGCCGCTGTGTTTAATGGTGGAATTGCCGCCGCTGTTGATATTTTTTTGCGCCGTTGAAGTGGTCGAGCCGCTGAACGACGGCACTAAATCGGCACCGACCAGATTAGCGTTATATAACGCCGAGTTGACGGAAATTGCCGCTTTGGCTAAATCTTTATTATTCGCCAGCGCCTGTTCCACCAAACGGTTCAGCTGCGGATCCTTATATAGCGTCCACCAGTTTTCCTGAATATTGTATTGTTTGGTGAGTTCTTCGTATTGTTGGAAATCTAATTGCGACGCGTTATAGGAATCATCGATATTCGCGCAACCGATTAATGCCGTCGATAGGGTAACGGCAAAGGCGACTTTTGAAAGTTTTAGCATGATATTTTCCTTGAAATGAGTAAAGTGCGGTCATTTTTACCGCACTTTTGAGTGAATAAAATTGTATCAAAAAATCTATTCCTGCGCTAACGCTGTAATCGGGTTTAACTGCGAGGCATTTTTTGCTGGCATATAACCGAACACCACGCCGATTAGCGTTGAGCAGAGTACCGCCGCCACAATGGAAAAGCTGGAGAATATCATTGTGAAATCGGTCATAAACAGATTAAACAGCGTACCCAGCAGAATCGACAGCACGATGCCGGTGATCCCGCCGATTAAACAAATCAGCACCGCTTCAATTAAAAACTGTTGCAATATATTGAATTGTTTGGCGCCGATAGCCATGCGCACGCCGATCTCTTTGGTGCGTTCGGTAACCGAAACCAGCATGATATTCATCACACCGATGCCGCCGACAATCAGCGAGATGACTGCGATACAGGAAATTAACAGTTTCATTGTATTGGTTGTGCTTTCAATGGTTTGTTTGATGGTATCCGTATTCATCACGAAAAAGTCTTTTTTACCGTGTCGCACGGTAAGCAAATTGGTCAGATCTTTTTCCGCCACTGTAGAATTCACATCATCACGCACTTTTACCGTAATGGAATCGATTTTCTGATTGCCGGAGATTTTATTCATCGCCGTGGTATAGGGAATATAAATATTCAGCGTGGTGGAGTTCATTCCCATATTGTTGGATGTGGCGGCAACGCCAATTACTTTCAGCGGTTTTTTGTTCATCATCAGAATTTTGCCAAGCGGATTCTGTCCGCCGAACACGTCTTTTAATGTGTTTTCATCAATCACCGCAACCTGTTCGTTATGTTTTACATCCTGCGCACTAAACAGCTCGCCTTGTTTCAGGCTTAAGCCTTTTACATTGAAATATTGTTCGCCGACCCCTTTTACCTGTGCGGTGAAACTTTCGCTGCCGTAGGTTAGCGTACCGCTGACGGCACTGTTCGGCGTTGAGCTGACGATATAGCTTTGTTTGGCCAGAATAGTGGAATCGGCAACGGTCAGATTCTGATTCTTATCCGCCCGCCGATCGCCGAATCCCGTACCGTTATAAATATCCATGGTATTGGTGCCCATAGCGTTGATATTGGCAAGAATTTTCTGCTGCGAACCGTTTCCTAGCGCCACTACGCAGACGACGGAAGTAATGCCGATAATAATCCCCAACATAGTCAGCAACGAACGCAATTTATGCGCGATAATGGCATTGACCGACATTTTAAAAGATTCCATAAACTGATCTTTATAGAAATTGAAACAGCTTTTACTGACTCGTGGCGTATCGATTTTTTGTGCAATGACATCGGATTTACGGGTATCTTCAATAATGCGTCCGTCTTTGATTTCAATAATTCGATTGGCAAAATTAGCGACATTCTTATCATGCGTGACCAAAATAATGGTATGCCCCTCACTGTGCAACTGAGTAAGAATTTCCATCACGGTTTCGCCGCTTTTGCTGTCCAAGGCGCCGGTTGGTTCGTCCGCCAGAATAATATCGCCGCCGTTCATCAGGGCACGCGCGATACTGACCCGTTGCTGTTGTCCGCCGGAAAGCTGATTCGGTTTGTTTGCCAGCCGATCGGCTAATCCCAGTTTGTCCAGCAATTGTGCGGCACGTGTCAGGCGGGTTTGTTGATCTACACCGGCATAAATGGCCGGTAGCGCCACATTTTCCACCGCACTTAAGGTAGATAGCAGATTATAGCGCTGGAAGATAAAACCGAATTTTTTTTGCCGTAAGTCGGACAGCTCGTCGCGGCTTAGGCGGCTGACTTCCGTGCCGTCAATGTTGTATGAGCCGGAAGTGGCGGTGTCCAAACAACCGATAATATTCATTAAGGTCGATTTTCCGGAGCCGGATTGACCGATAATGGCGATGAAATCTCCTTTTTCAATCTCAAGATTAATGTCTTTTAACACCTGAGTACGGTTTTCGCCTTCCCCGAAATATTTATTAATCGCTTTGATTTCAATAATATTCATAAAATTAACCGCACTTTTTAGAACATTCTCGGACCGCGGTTGGAATTTCCGACAGTTTCGCCACTGGCCAGCTGCGAGGAAATCACTTTTTCGCCTTCCTGTAAACCGGAAAGAATCTGGGTGTTGACATCATCACTCAGCCCCGTGCTGACTTCGCGCCGTTCCGCCTGATTATGCTCATTCAGCACATTCACATAGGTTTTATCGCCTTGTTTGTGCAACGTCATGGTCGGCACCACCAGCGTGTTTTTAGCATCGGCAATGGTAATCGTGTTCTGGATCGTCATGCCGATACGCAACTTGTTATCCTGATTATCCACTACCACATTGGCGTAATAATACACCGCGTCCGTATCGGAGACACTTTCGGAATATTCGTTGTCGGTCAGCGTGGTCATGGCCGGGTCAACCGAAGCAATGGTTGATTTATAGACGGTATCCGGTTCCGACAGCGTGGTAAAGGCGACCGGCATACCAGCTTGCACTTTGGTAATATCGCCCTCGGAAATTTCCGGTTTAATCAAAATTTTGCTTAAATCCGCTACCTGTACAATGGTCGGAGTGGTTTGATTGGCGTTTACGGTTTGCCCCTCGGAAACCGGAATGGAAATAATGGTGCCGTTAATCGGCGACAGAATTTTGGTATAGCCCAAATTGGTCTGCGCGGTGCTGACTTCAATTTCAGCGGTTTTGATCGACGCTTGAACTTCCTCAATCGCCGCTTCTGCGCTGGCAAGGGTGTCTTTGGCTTCATTCAGCTCATCCAAACTGATGGATTTTTTGGCATACAGACCGGACATGCGGTTATACGCCGATTTCGCCACTTCATAAGCCACTTTTTTGGCTTTTAGCTGTGCCTGATAAGAGGCGAGAGAGGCCTGCGCGGTATTTAAATTATTGACTTGCGTTTTGGAATCAATTTCCGCGATTAAATCGCCCGTTTTAACTGCCTGACCTAGCGTGACGTGAATTTTTTCGATTTTGCCCGACACCTGCGCACCGACTTCAACTCGGTTATAAGCGCGCACCGTACCGCTGGTAATTACCGATTTCTGCACATCACTGCGTTGTACGGTTTCGGTCAGATAGGTGATGTTATTGTGGTTGGAATTGCCGAAATAACTATAGGCGCCGATGCCGAGGGCGGCCAAGACAATAAATGAGAGAACCTGTTTTTTGGTCATGAGTAATCGCTCCGGAAAACTACAAAATTAATATTGTTCGCAATGATAAGAAAAGTATCTTAAGAAAAACTTAAGAAATGAAAACGGACAATTTTCCCTTTTATCTCTCACTGAATGAACGTTCGTTCATTTTTTTGCGTTGCGGATTTTACCATTAATTTGTCGAAAAGCAACCGCACTTTTGTATTCTGATTGTAAACAGGGTAGAATAAGCGCCAATTTTTAATTAAAAAAGATTACGTTAATTGAGGTCAGAATGAGCCATATTGATACACAGTCGAGTGACAATCGCCCGACGAATTTTATCCGCCAGATTATTGATGAAGATCTTGCCAGTGGTAGATTGAATAATGTTTATACCCGTTTCCCGCCTGAACCCAACGGGTATTTGCATATCGGACATGCTAAATCTATTTGCCTGAATTTCGGTATTGCGCAGGATTATCAGGGGCTGTGCAATCTGCGTTTTGACGACACCAATCCGGTCAAAGAAGATGTGGAATATGTGGATTCCATTAAGCAGGATGTCAGATGGCTGGGTTTTCAATGGCAGGGTGAACCGCGTTATGCTTCGGATTATTTCGATCAACTGCACGGGTATGCCGTTGAATTGATTGAAAAAGGGCTGGCTTATGTGGACGAGCTGTCGCCGGAACAAATGCGCGAATATCGTGGTACGCTGACCGAACCGGGCAAAAACAGCCCTTACCGTGATCGCCCAGTGGCGGAAAATTTGGCGTTATTTGAGAAAATGCGTAATGGCGAATTTGCCGAGGGCGCCGCAAGTCTGCGAGCCAAAATTGATATGGCATCGCCGTTTATGGTAATGCGCGATCCGGTGCTGTACCGGATTAAATTCGCCAGCCACCATCAGACCGGGGATAAATGGTGCATTTATCCGATGTATGACTTCACGCATTGTATT
Organism: Necropsobacter massiliensis; assembly: GCF_000827595.2. Classification (GTDB taxonomy): domain Bacteria; phylum Pseudomonadota; class Gammaproteobacteria; order Enterobacterales; family Pasteurellaceae; genus Necropsobacter; species Necropsobacter massiliensis. The sequence continues at coordinate 348,337 of NZ_LN776183.1, forward strand.
TCCGATGCGTTGGAACGGATTACGCATTCGTTGTGTACGCTGGAATTTCAGGATAATCGCCGTTTATACGATTGGGTACTGGACAATATTTCCATTGAACGCCCGTTGCCGCATCAGTATGAATTTTCGCGTCTGAATCTGGAATATACCTTAACCTCCAAACGGAAACTGCTGAAACTGGTGGAAGAAGGTGTGGTGGACGGCTGGAACGATCCGCGTATGCCGACCATTTCAGGGCTGCGTCGCCGCGGTTATACGCCGGCGTCGATTCGTGAATTCTGTCGCCGGATCGGTGTGACTAAACAGGATAATGTGGTGGAATACAGCGCGCTGGAAAGCTGTATCCGCGATGATCTGAACGTTAACGCGCCGCGCGCTATGGCGGTGTTGGATCCGTTGCGAGTAGTGATTGAGAATTTCGAGCCGGAAAAAAGTGAACTGCTCACTGTGCCGAATCACCCGAATCGGGAAGAATTGGGTACGCGCCAGATTCCGCTGACTCGAGAAATTTATATCGATCGGGCGGATTTTCGTGAAGAAGCGAATAAACACTATAAACGCTTAGTGCTGGGCAAAGAGGTGCGTTTACGCAATGCCTACATTATTAAAGCGGAATGGGTGGAAAAAGATGCCGAGGGCAATATCACCACGGTGTACTGCACTTATGACGCACAAACGCTGGGTACCAACCCGCAGGACGGACGCAAAGTGAAAGGCGTTATCCATTGGGTGTCGGCAACGGACAATCTAGCGGCAGAGTTCCGCCTTTATGATCGTTTGTTTACGGTGCCGAATCCGAGTGCCGCCGAAGATATCAACGCAGTGTTAAATCCGCATTCTCTTGTGGTGAAACAAGGTTTTGTGGAGCGCAATCTGGCAAATGCTGAAGCGGAAAAAGCCTACCAGTTTGAGCGCGAAGGCTACTACTGTGCCGACAGCAAAGACAGTCGACCGGAACACCTGGTGTTTAATTTAACGGTGAGTCTGAAAGAAGGCTTTTAGTCTCAGGTTGACAGGATTGTGATAAATCTTTAAAAGTGCGGTTAAATTTGGCTGAATTTCAACCGCACTTTTGTTTATGCGGGAATATAGCATGCAGTTAGAGGCGAAATTCTGGGAAACCAAATCCCTGCCAGAGATGAACGAGGCTGAATGGGAAGCGTTGTGTGACGGTTGCGGTAAATGTTGTTACCGCAAATTTATTGAGGGCAGGGGAAAACGCCAGAAACTGTATTTTACCCGTATCGCCTGCAATTTATTGGATCTGGACAGCGGAAAGTGCGGTCATTATAAACGACGTTTTCAGCTAGAGCCCGATTGTACCAAATTGACGAAAAAAAACTTGCCCGATTTCAGTTGGTTGCCCAGCACCTGTGCTTATCGTTTGTTATATGAAAATAAGCCGTTGTATGACTGGCATCCGTTAATTTCGGGCGACCCGGCAACGGTAAAAGCGGCGGGTGTTTTTATTGCCAACGGCGTGCATGAACGGGATGTGATCGATTGGTGTGAATTTATTGTTAACGATATTGTTGATGAAGATCACTAAATCAGCCTAAAAGCGTTGTGTTTGTGGTCTGCTTAGATAGAATAACCATATTCTCCAGTTTTTATCGTTGTTGGAAACAAAAATGAGCATTCCCATTTTAGAGCGTTTAACCCAAAAGGCGCAAAAATCAGGGATCGCAATATCAAATAACAGTATTGGCGATCATTGGGTTTGCGCCGGTCGTCAAAGCCTGCGTGATTTCAGTCGTCTATTGCAGCCTCCGGGTGATGTAAGTTGGGTGGACGGATTGTTTAATGGGGTGTTGGTGCAGCAGGAAAGCGAACCGATAACTTATTGTCCCGACGGCTTTTGTTTATCCGACGATAGTATTTTCAATGACCTATCATGTGCTGAAAATGGTCAAATATTGTCTGAATATCTTTTTCCTTTTATCCACTCTTTTTCGTTTCTTTTTCTTTCTTTCGACTGTAGTGCTTTAAAAACAGGCATGCTGCGGCAACAGGCAGCTCAACCCGGCATATATTTTGTCTTTCAACGGATGACAAACAAGAATCAACCGGCAGGTAATGAATCAGTGAGGGGTTATTATGACAAGATTAGTTTCACAAGATGTAATTAACGCGTTCTTTGACGGCAATCATTCCGATCCTTTTTCAGTGCTGGGTATGCACGAAACGGATAACGGGATTGAAATCCGCGTGTTATTGCCGGACGCCAACCGAGTAACGGTATTAGATAAAGAAACCCACGCGACGCTAACCGATCTGGATTATGTGGATGAAAGAGGTTTTTTTACCGGCGTGATCCCGAATACTCGTAGCTTTTTCGCCTATCAGTTACAGGTGTATTGGGGCAATGAGCCGCAGATTATCGAAGATCCGTATCGTTTCCGACCGATGTTGGGCGAATTGGATAATTGGCTGCTGGCGGAAGGTTCGCATCTGCGCCCTTATGAGGTGCTAGGCGCGCATTTTATGGAATGCGATGGCGTATCCGGGGTGAATTTCCGCTTATGGGCGCCTAATGCGCAACGTGTTTCCGTGGTCGGCGATTTTAACTATTGGGACGGTCGTCGCCATCCGATGCGTTTTCATCCGGCGAGCGGCATTTGGGAACTCTTTCTGCCGAAAGTATCATTAGGACAATTGTATAAGTTTGAGTTGATCGATTGCTACGGTCAGCTGCGCTTAAAAGCCGACCCTTATGCTTTCAGTTCGCAACTTCGACCCGATACCGCATCACAAATCAGCGCCTTGCCGGAGATCTCCGAATTAACGGCGCAACGAAAAAAAGCCAACTGTGCGGATCAACCGATTGCAATTTATGAGGTGCATTTGGGCTCATGGCGGCGCAATTTAGCCAATAATTTCTGGTTGGATTATGATCAGATCGCTGACGAATTGATCCCTTATGTGAAAGAAATGGGTTTTACTCATATTGAATTTCTGCCATTGTCCGAATATCCGTTCGACGGTTCTTGGGGTTATCAACCGATTGGTTTGTATTCCCCGACCAGCCGGTTTGGCTGCCCGGACGGTTTTCGTCGTCTGGTGGATAAAGCCCATGCCGCCGGTATTAATGTGATTCTGGATTGGGTACCGGGGCATTTTCCGAGCGATACTCACGGTTTGGCGGCTTTTGACGGTACCGCCTTGTATGAATATGCCGATCCGCGCGAGGGTTATCATCAGGACTGGAATACGCTGATTTATAATTACGGGCGTAATGAAGTGAAAAACTTTTTGTCCGGCAACGCGTTATACTGGTTGGAACGTTTTGCGCTGGACGGTATCCGCGTCGATGCGGTGGCGTCGATGATTTACCGGGATTACAGCCGCGCCGAGGGACAATGGATTCCGAATCAATACGGCGGGCGGGAAAATTTGGAAGCGATCGAATTTTTAAAACATACCAACGCGATTATCGGTTCCGAAGCGCCGGGTGCAATTTCAATCGCCGAGGAATCCACCGCGTTTGCCGGCGTAACCCGTCCGTCGCAAGACGGTGGATTGGGATTTAATTTCAAGTGGAATATGGGCTGGATGAACGATACCCTTGCCTATATGAAAAAAGACCCGGTTTACCGTCAGTATCACCATAATCTGATGACTTTCGGTATGGTTTATCAATACAGTGAGAATTTTGTGTTACCACTTTCCCATGACGAAGTGGTGCACAGTAAACTGTCATTATTGGACAAAATGCCCGGCGATGCGTGGCAGAAATTTGCCAATCTGCGGGCATATTATGGTTATATGTGGGGCTATCCGGGCAAAAAACTATTGTTTATGGGCAATGAATTTGCTCAAGGACGCGAATGGAATTATGAAGAAAGTCTAGATTGGTTCTTGCTAGATGAGGCAATCGGTGGCGGTTGGCATCAAGGCGTACAACATTTTGTGAAAGATTTGAACCGCACTTATAAGGCGAATGCGCCATTGTATGAGCTGGATTGTGATCCGCAAGGATTTGAATGGCTGGTGGTGGATGATTATCAAAATTCCGTATTTGCCTTTGAACGCCGCAGCCGTCAGGGCGAACGCGTGATTGTGGTCAGCAATTTTACGCCGGTGCCGCGTTATGATTATCGTATCGGAGTTAATGTCGGCGGCGAATATCGGGAAATTCTGAATTCCGATTCAGCGTATTACCAAGGTTCGGATATAGGGAATCAAGGTGCGGTTAGCAGTGAGGAGATTGCAAGCCATGGTAAGCCGCAGTCAATCAGTTTGACGCTGCCACCGCTGGCAACAATTTATTTGGTGTTAAACGATGCGTAAGGTCAAAAAATAAAATGCTATGTGCAATGGATAGATGAGCGCGTTTCGCAGTTGACGCGATAAAACAATAAATAAAGGATTTGGACAAACGGAATAATGACAAGAATTAACTTAGGCAAACCTTATCCCTTGGGTTGTACTCAACAGATTAATAAAGGGGTCACCGGATTTAATTTTGCTATTTATTCATCGCAGGCATCAGCTGTCGAATTATGCCTTTTTGATGATAAAAACGATGTACAGGAAATCCGCTTGCCGATGCACTGCACTCATGATATCTGGCATATTTGGCTAGTTGATGTGTATTACGGTATGAAATACGGTTTTCGTTTATATGGTAAAAACGGTGAAACACTGTGTAACCCACATAAACTGATGTTTGACCCTTATGCCCGCACCGTGGAAGGCAAGCCTGATTTAAGTTCGGCGGAAAGTCGGACATGGTTTTTACTGCATGACAAACGCGATAATGCGCATTTGGCGCCTAAGGCGGTGATCACCAATGAACGCTTCAACTGGAACGGTGATAAGGCACCGAAAACGCCTTGGGCGGAAACCGTGATTTATGAAGTGCATGTGAAAGGTTTTACCCGTTTGCGTGAGGACTTACCGCCGCATATTCGCGGCACCTATGCGGGGTTGGCACATCCGACAATGATCGCCTATCTGAAAGAACTGGGCATTACTGCTATTGAATTGTTGCCGATAAATTATCATCTGGATGAACCGCACTTACAGGAAAAAGGATTGCATAATTACTGGGGATACAACCCATTGGCGATGTTTGCCGTAGAACCGAAATATTGGTCCGGTCAACCGCAAACTACACCGCTGACAGAATTCAAAAGTATGGTAAAAGCCTTGCATAAAGCCGGTATTGAAGTCATTTTGGATGTGGTGTTTAATCACTCGGCAGAGGTGGAAAAGCATTTTCCAACTTTCAGCCAACGCGGGATCGATGATAAAACCTATTATTGGCAAAACCAATCCGGTGAGTATTTAAACTGGACCGGTTGCGGCAACACGATGAATTTATCGCATCGTATCAGTCGCCATTGGGTGATTGATTGTTTGCGCTACTGGGTGGAAAAATGTCATGTGGACGGTTTTCGTTTCGATCTGGCGACAGTGTTGGGGCGGGATAGTCCTGCTTATAATCAGCAGGCATTGCTGTTTCGGGAAATCGCTCAAACACCAAGTTTGCGCCACTGCAAGTTTATTGCCGAACCTTGGGATGTGGGCGAAAACGGTTATCAGCTGGGGCATTTCCCGCCGTATTTCGCCGAATGGAATGATCGTTTCCGCGACGATATGCGTCGGTTCTGGTTATGGAAAAGCGGTGAGCTGGATACGTTTGCCGAACGTTTCGCCGGCTCAAGCGATATATTCAAACAGGCGGAGCGTCTACCGCACAATTCGGTGAATTATATTGCCTCTCATGACGGTTTTACCTTGCGCGATCTGGTGAGTTATAACGATAAGCATAATTTTGCCAATGACGAGGGCAACCGCGACGGCAGCAATAAAAACTACAGCTATAATCACGGTTTTGAGGGCTCAATGAATGCGGCGCGGACAGTGGATTTAGAACGGTTTTTAACCAGTTGCGGTATGTTAGCCGGGTTATTGCTGGCGAACGGGACGCCGATGCTGCTGGCCGGTGATGAATTCGGCAATACTCAGTTTGGGAATAATAATGCATACTGTCAAGATAATGAAACGGCTTGGTTGAAATGGAGCTGGTTTAATCAAGATTTATTTCACGCCGTAAAGCAAACGATTGCGTTGCGAAAACGGATTCAAAGCCTGCGCAATGACAGCTGGTGGAACGATGATAATGTGCAATGGCTGACCCCTCAGGGGGCGCCAATGCCGGTTGTGGATTGGCATAATCGTGAGATTAAAGCATTACAGATAAGATTGGATCAACATTGGTTATTACTAATTAACGCGAAAGCGGGGTTACAGACATTCCGGCTGCCAGAAGGTGACTGGAAAGTGGTATATAGCGCGGCGTCGGCAACAATTCGAAGAGATCAACTGGATGTCGATGAGCTGGCGTTTTGTATATTGCAGGATGTAAGTTGTCGATAAAGTCGATATTGTTGTCAGTTAAATGAATGCGGAGGTAAACATTATGAGTAGCAGCATTTCTAAATTACCGAGTAAATATGAGATCGTTAAGGATACTTTAGTCCTTATTCTTGCCGGCGGGCGAGGTTCTCGTCTTTATGAATTAACGGATAAGCGTGCGAAGCCTGCGCTGTATTTTGGCGGTAATCGCCGGATTATCGACTTTGCCTTGTCTAACTGTATTAATTCCGGTTTGAACCGTATCGGTGTGGTGACACAGTATGCGGCGCATTCACTATTGCGCCATTTACAAACCGGCTGGTCTTTTTTGCCGCAGGAACGCGGTGAATTTGTTGATATGTTGCCGGCGCGTCAGCAAATTGACGATTCCACTTGGTATCGCGGTACGGCTGATGCGGTGTATCAGAATATGGCGATCATCCGCAATCACTATCGTCCGAAATATGTTTTGATTCTGGCAGGCGATCATATTTATAAACAAGATTATAGCCAAATGTTACTGGATCACGTCGCAAGCGGGGCGAAATGTACCGTGGGGTGTATTGAAGTTGAACGTGAAAAAGCGACGGAATTCGGTGTTATGGCGGTAAACGAAAATCTGAAAGTGAAATCCTTTGTAGAAAAAACGAAAGATCCGCCGGCAATGGTCGGCAAGCCGAATACTTCACTGGCATCCATGGGAATTTATGTCTTTGACGCCGATTATTTATATGACGTTTTGGAGCGTGAGGTGCATACACCTTATACTTCGCACGATTTCGGCAAAGATATTATACCGAAAGCCTTAGAGGACGGAGTATTATATGCACATCCGTTTAGCCGTTCCTGTATGGGGCGCAATACCGAGGGGGAAATTTACTGGCGCGATGTTGGTACGCTGGACAGTTTTTGGCAATCCAACATTGATCTGGTCTCGGAAAACCCGCAATTGGATATTTATGACCAAAGCTGGCCGATTCGCGGTAATCCGGTGCAAACCTATCCGTCGAAGTTTTTCTATAAAAACGCCAATGTCAAACCGGTGGATAATTCGTTGATTTCCGGCGGTTGTGTGATTATTGATGCCTCAATCAGCAATTGTGTGTTGTTTGACCGAGTCAGAGTCAACGAAGGGTCCGTGGTGGATCATAGCGTCGTGCTGCCACAGGTAACCGTCGGCAAAAATTGTGTATTGAAACGCTGTATTATTGACCGTCATGTGGTGATTCCGGACGGTATGCAAATCGGTGTTGATGCCGAGGAAGACAGCAAACGCTTTCGAGTCAGCAAAGGCGGGGTGGTATTAGTGACGGAATCCATGCTGAAAAAACTGAACGGCGAAAGTGTGGCCTCCGAGTCGCACTTGGACTGACCGTTGATTATTGAATAGGGTGTAAATTCGCACCCTATTATGATTGTTTGAAGGAAGATGAAATTAAATGAGAGTATTACACGTTTGTTCAGAGTTGTATCCGTTACTGAAAACCGGCGGACTTGCGGATGTGATGGGCGCGTTACCTTTTGCGCAAAAAGACATCGGTATTGACAGCCGTATTCTGATTCCTGCCTATCCGGCTATTGCCGCCGGTATTTGGGATACCGCTGTGGTCGCCGAATTTGATGACAGTGCCGTCGGTCATGTTGTTGTGCGTTATGGGGATTATAAGGGCGTTGGAATCTATTTAATTGATGCGCCGCAGTTATATGCCCGTGCAGGCAACCCGTATCATGATCAATGGTATAACGATTATGCCGATAATTATAAGCGTTTCGCCTTACTCGGGCGGATCGGCGCCGAACTGGCTTGCGGGCTTGATGCTTGGTGGCGAGCAGAGGTCGTACATGCTCATGATTGGCATGCAGGATTAGCCAGCGCATATTTGTTTGATAAAGGACGACCGGCAAAATCTGTTTTCACTATTCATAATCTGGCTTATCAAGGGCAGTTTGCTTATCATCATTTATTTGAAATCGGGTTGCCGGCAAGTATGTTCAATGTGAACGGATTGGAATTATACGGTCAGATTTCTTATTTGAAAGCCGGTTTATATTATTCCGATGCCGTCACCGCAGTCAGCCCGACGTATGCCAAAGAAATTACCTCAGCAGAATTCGGTTATGGTTTGCAGGGATTATTAGCCGGGTTGCACCATGAAGGTCGGTTAACCGGAATTTTGAATGGAGTTGATACGCAAATCTGGCATCCGCACAACGATGCTTATATTGAGGATCATTACCGGCTAAAATCCATGACCGGAAAACGCAGAAATAAGGAAAAGTTACAGGGTTACTTTAATTTGCCACAGCGCCCGCAAGCATTACTTTTTGTGATGGTCACTCGGTTAACGGAACAAAAAGGCGTTGATTTGTTGATTGACAGTGCGGAAGACATCGTGAAGCAGGGCGGGCAGCTGATAATTCTCGGCTCAGGCGCACCGCACTTAGAAGAGGGGATTCAGCGGCTGGCGCAGCAATATCCGCAGCATATTGCGGTTAAAATCGGTTATGATGAAGCGTTATCCCATTTGATTATTGCCGGCGGTGATGTCATTGTAGTGCCAAGCCGTTTTGAACCTTGCGGTTTAACGCAATTGTACGGATTGAAATACGGCACCTTACCACTTGTTCGTGCAACTGGCGGGCTGGCGGATACTGTGATTGACAGCACTGCTGAAAATATTAAAGCGCGACGGGCGACCGGTTTTGTTTTCCAAGAGGCGAGCAAGGAAGCGCTGTCTCAGGCGATTAACAACGCCTTTGCGCTATGGCAGAAACCGCGTTTATGGTTTAGCGTCAGAACCGTCGCCATGGAACAGGATTTCAGCTGGCATAGCGCCGCGACGCATTATCGGGATTTATATCAGTCTCTTTTCTCAAATTAACACTAATCAGGGCAGCGTAATCTGCCCTGATTGTTATCGCCCATGTAAATTAGCGTAATTTTTGTTGTATTTTTGTTCATAATGAATAAAATTACGCCGTTTTTCTATTTAATAGCAATGAGGAGTGATCTACGTTATGGTAATCGATAATATTGATTTTCCATTCTTTTATGACCAACCACAGCATTCAACCGAATCCCTTAAACACGCGATTGTGTATAAATTAATTTTTTCTATCGGACGTTCACCACAGGAAGCCAGCCAGCGCGACTGGTTGAACGCGACATTATATGCGGTACGCGATTTGGTCACGGAGGGCTGGATTTCAACCGCCCGCCAAGCCAGAAGTGAACAAACGCGTCGTGTGTATTATTTATCCATGGAATTTCTGATGGGCAGAACTTTATCCAATGCCCTGATTGCAGAGGGCGTTTATGAGCTTGTCAAAGATGCCCTTGTAGCGCTAAATGTCGATTTAGAAGAGGTGCTGGAAAAAGAAGTGGATCCGGGGCTGGGAAATGGCGGCTTAGGTCGGCTGGCGGCTTGCTTTATGGATTCCATTGCAACCTTAGGAATTCCCGGAACAGGATACGGTATTCGCTATGAATACGGTATGTTTCGCCAGCAGATTGAAGACGGTCGCCAGATCGAAAAACCCGATACTTGGCTGGAAAAGGGGACACCGTGGGAATTTATCCGCCCATCCAAACGTTTTCCAATCCGTTTCGGCGGTCATATTTATTTTGAAGGTAAAAAATGTATTTGGAATAGCAGCGAAGAAGTCACTGCACTGGCTTATGATCAAATGATTCCGGGTTATGCGAACAACAGCGCCGCCACCTTACGTTTATGGAGCGCTCACGCCGGTGATACTTTTAGTTTGGATAATTTTAATAGAGGCGATTATTTCGGCGCGGTGGAACAGCGTTCCGCCATTGAGAATGTATCGCGCGTGCTGTATCCTGACGATTCCACCTGGGCGGGACGTGAATTGCGGTTACGTCAGGAATATTTTCTGGTTTCCGCTTCATTACAGGATATTATCAAACGGCATAAACGGACGCACGGTTCCGTAGAAAATCTGGCCGATAAAGTGGCGATTCACCTGAACGACACTCACCCGGCGCTGGCGATTCCCGAATTAATGTATATTTTGGTTGATCAGGAAGGGTACGGTTGGCAAACCGCGTGGGATATGTGCCGTCGGATTTTCTCTTATACCTGCCATACCTTAATGTCGGAGGCGCTGGAAACTTGGCCAGTAGAAATGATGGCGAAAATTCTACCGCGGCATTTACAGATCATCTTTGAAATTAACGACTATTTTCTAGAATATGTCAGAACTTATGTTACCTCCGAGCAGGATTTTATTCGCCGCGTGTCTTTAATCGAAGAGGGCGACTCACGCAAAGTACGCATGGGCTGGTTGTCGGTGGTGGGCTCGCACAAAGTAAACGGTGTGGCGGCGATTCATTCCGATTTAATGGTTACTTCAACCTTTGCCGATTTTGCGCGTATTTACCCTGAGCGTTTCACCAACGTCACCAACGGAATTACACCGCGTCGCTGGATTGCCGTGGCGAACCCGGATTTATCTGCCCTGTTTGATCGTTATATCGGCACGCAATGGCGTCGTGATTTATCCCAGTTGGAAAATTTAAAGGCGCACCTTGATGACCCCGAATTGAAAAAAGCCATTCCCCAAATTAAACGGGCAAATAAAGTGCGTTTGGCTGATTATGTGAAGAAAAAGCTGGGGATCGAGTTGAATCCGGACGCCTTGTTCGATGTGCAGGTAAAACGTATTCACGAATATAAACGTCAGATTCTCAACGTGCTGCATATTGTTGCGCGCTATAACGAGATGCTCGCCAACCCAGACAAAGACTGGACACCGCGCGTCTTTATTCTGGCGGGCAAAGCGGCGTCGGCGTATTATGCGGCGAAGCAGACAATTCATTTAATTAACGATGTCGCCAATGTGATCAATCGGGACGAACGTCTAAAAGGGCGCTTAAAAGTGGTATTTATTCCCAATTACAGCGTGAGTTTGGCACAACTAATTATTCCGGCGGCGGATATTTCCGAACAGATTTCGCTGGCGGGTACGGAAGCCTCCGGCACCAGTAACATGAAGTTTGCCTTAAATGGCGCATTAACACTGGGCACCTTGGACGGCGCGAACGTTGAAATTCTGGCGAATGTCGGAAAAGACAATATCTTTATTTTCGGCAATACGGTGGAGCAAGTAGAAGCGTTACGTCGTAACGGATATAGCCCGTTTGACGTTTATCAGCAGGACGAACAGCTGCGCAGCGTAATTGATCAAATTTACGCCGGACGTTTTTCTGCTAAAGAACCGCATCGCTATCATGATTTGCTGAATTCATTGCGTTCTTATGATTATTATCAAGCATTTGCTGATTTCCGCAGTTATCTGGAAGCGCAGCAAGCGGTAGATAAAAAATATCAGGATCAGACGGCATGGGTTGACAGCGCATTGCAGAATATCGTGAATATGAGTTTCTTCTCTTCCGACCGTACCATTGCCGAATATGCAGAAAAAATTTGGAAAATCAAACCGTTGGCATTGGATTAAGCGCGCATAAAGACGGTGCGGATAGGCGCTGTTGTCTGATAAAGTGTTTAACGCTTTTGGTATGTTGAGCGTTTTGATTGCATTCAATACAGATAAAAAGGCATAGCGGACAAAAAAGTGCGGTTAAAAAATCGAAAATTTTAACCGCACTTTATCGTTATTCTGAAGCCGTTTTTTGTGTTTTACTTTTTTTCCATTTCCAGAATAAAAACAGCACTAATACCGCAATAATGATATAAATGGCGATTTGCCCTTTTTTAATCTGAGCATGCAGCCAATCCAGATTACTGGCGCCGAAATGACCGAGATAAACCCAAATCGGTACCGAAATGATCGCGGCAAAAAAATCAATCAGCACGAAACGTAAAAAACTTACCCGACGAGTAATGCCGGAAACCATATAAATCGGCGCTCTCAATCCTGGTAGAAAGCGCGCGGTGAATAACACGCGATTGCCGTATTTATCAAACTGAGTACGCACCATTTTTAAACGCTTAAGAGTCAGAATTTTACGAATGGGGCGAAAACGCAGAATTTTGATGCCGTAAATTCGACCGAGCCAATACATTGTGCTATCGCCGATCAGCACCCCCAGCATGCTCACCAGCACCATAATATGCGGATCGGTATAGCCCAAGCCGGAAATCACCCCCCCCGACACCAACGTAATATCTTCCGGAATCGGCGCACCGAATCCACAGATAATCAAAACAAAAAGTACCGCGAAATAACCGTAATCCGTAAAAAAATTAATCAAAAATTCCATTGTAAATCCCGTATCTTTAATTAACAGAACGACTTATAAATTCAGTGTGTCATTGTAGCTTGTTTTATATGCGAATGGCTATAAAAAATTTTCCCTTAAAAAGAATTAACTGAATGATTTTATTTGATTTAATACGGCAAATTGATTATAATGCGCGACCTCAAAGTGATTCTTTGGGCTGAATATGGAAAATCGCTGGGTCGCCTGCGATTTTTTAAGATTAATTTTTTATTTAAAGAGAACATAATTATGGCATTTAAATTTAACGCTGAAGTTCGTACAGCGCAAGGTAAGGGTGCGAGCCGCCGCCTGCGTCACAACGGTCAAATCCCGGCAATCGTTTATGGCGGAAGTGAAGCACCGGTTTCTATCGTATTAAATCACGATGAATTAAACAACGCACAAGAACACGACGGATTCTACTCCGACGTTATCACATTGGTGATCGACGGTAAAGAAGTGGCTGTTAAAGTTCAAGCCATGCAGCGCCATCCATTCAAACCGAAACTGGTTCATATTGACTTCAAAAGAGTATAACTCGGTATTTATAAGGCGTTAACGCTATTTTTCCGAAGCGTGTTATTAAAAGACCAATAGTCTTAAGTTTCGGAAATCATTTTTGCTATAAAAGACCCATTATTTTAATGGGTCTTTATTGTTTCGGCGGTTTGAGCAATTTTCCTTTTCTGGCTTTATAAATAGGAATAAGTGCGGTGGTTTTTTGGGCATTTTGGGGTTATTTGGTGGCACACAGATTGAGCCCGCCGATAAAATCGATAAACGCTTTGACCTTAGCGGTTAAATGACGGCGGTGCGGGTAAACAATATGCAAATCTAGCTGTTGTTGACGATAATCGGACAGCACTTCGACCAGTTCGCCGCGTTTTAATTCGTCTTCAATGAAAAAGCGTGGCGAGTTAATAATACCAAGCCCTGTTTTCGCCAGCTCAGCAAGGGTTAAGCCGTTATTGCAAACCAATTTGGAGCGCATTTTTATACGTTGAATACGGTTTCCATCGCTGAACTCCCAATAAATTTGATTGCCGGTGGCTTTATACAGCAGACAATCGTGTTCTTCCAGCGCTTGCGGGTTCTGCGGTATGCCGTGTTGTGCCAGATAGTCCGGCGATGCGACAAAGTGCATGGTGGAGGTGGCGATTTTTTTCGCGACCAGCGAACTGTCTTGTAGATAACCGATGCGCAGCGCGAGATCAAACCCTTCAGAAACCAGATCGACCATGCGGTCGTTAAATTCGATTTCCATATGTAAATTGGGATGGGCTTTAATAAATGAAGCCAGATTCGGTGCGATAAAGCGCAAACCGAAATCGCGCGGAATCGAAATGGTTAGGTTGCCTTGCAAGGTTGTCGCCAGATTGCTGATGCTGGCTTCGGCATCTTCCAGTTCGGTTAAAATCGGCTGGCAGCGACGATAATAAATCAAGCCGGCTTCCGTTGGAACGATTTTACGTGTGGTGCGCTGTAATAAACGGGTTTTAAGCTGTTCTTCAAGCTGAGAGACCAGTTTGCTTGCCATCGCGACGGAAATATTTTGCTGTGCCGCGGCTTGGGTAAAACTTTGTGTTTCAATCACTTTGCAAAAGACGGAAATTGCATTCAGTTTGTCCATTTATTATGCCTTTTTTAAAAAAATGGTTGACCTAACAACAGATAGTCAGCAATATAACGGCAATTTTACACAAAATAAAACGAATTAGGTAAATAAAAGATGAGTAAATCCTTGGTTATTGTGGAGTCGCCGGCAAAGGCGAAAACCATTAATAAATATTTAGGTAGTGATTATGTGGTGAAATCCAGTGTCGGGCATATCCGCGATTTACCCACTGTCGGCAGCAGCAACGGCGAAAAAGCCAAGCCGGTTTCTACCAAAGGATTGAGCGTGCAGGAAAAACAGCAAATCAAGCGAGAAAAAGAACGTAATGCGTTGGTAAAGCGCATGGGCATTGATCCTTACCATGATTGGGCGGCGAATTATCAGATTTTACCGGGCAAAGAGAAAGTGGTATCCGAGTTGAAGTCGCTGGCAAAAAAAGCGGATCATATTTATCTGGCGACCGACTTGGATAGAGAAGGGGAAGCTATCGCTTGGCATTTGCGTGAAGTGATTGGCGGCGATGATGCGCGTTTCAGCCGCGTTGTGTTTAACGAAATTACTAAAAATGCCATTAAACAGGCATTTGAAAAACCGGAACAGTTAAATCTGGATCGGGTGAATGCCCAACAAACGCGGCGTTTTCTCGATCGGGTGGTGGGGTTTATGGTTTCGCCGTTGTTGTGGAAAAAAGTTGCCCGCGGCTTATCAGCCGGGCGTGTACAGTCCGTCGCGGTAAAATTATTGGTTGAGCGCGAACGCGAGATCAAAGCGTTTAAGCCACAGGAATACTGGGAAGTGGACGTGTTGACCGATACGCGGCAGCATGCCGCGATTCGTCTTGATGTTACTGAGTTTCAGGGCAAAAAATTCGAACCGAAGAATGCCGAACAGGCAAAAAGTGCGGTGGATTTTTTGCAGAAATCCGGTTACCGTGTCACCGAATTGGAAACCAAACCGACCGGTTCTAAACCGCGCGCTCCTTTTATTACCTCAACATTGCAGCAAACGGCAAGCACTCGGCTGAGTTTCGGTGTGAAAAAAACTATGATGTTGGCGCAGCGTTTGTATGAAGCGGGCTATATTACCTACATGCGTACCGACAGCACCAATCTAAGCCAAGATGCGCTTGGCATGGTGCGTGATTATATCGGTAAGCATTTCGGGCAGCCGTATTTACCTGCCAAACCGAACTTCTATTCCAGCAAGGATAACGCGCAGGAAGCCCATGAGGCTATTCGTCCTTCCGATGTGAATATTCAAGCCGATGCGCTTGTCGGTATGGAAAAAGACGCCGTGCGGTTATATGATTTGATCTGGCGCCAGTTTGTCGCCTGTCAGATGCCGGCTGCACAGTATGACAGCACCACCTTAACCGTCGCGGCGGGCGATTATGTACTGAAAGCCAAAGGGCGTATTTTGCGCTTTGACGGTTGGACGAAAGTGCTGCCGCCAATCGGCAAGCAGACGGAAGATCAGGTATTGCCGGATGTGGTTGTCGGCGAAACATTAAATTTACGAGAGGTAATCCCGCAGCAAAACTTTACCAAGCCGCCGGCACGTTTTACTGAAGCCGCACTGGTGAAAGAACTGGAAAAACGTGGCATCGGTCGTCCTTCTACATATGCCTCGATTATTTCCACCATTCAGGAACGTGGTTACGTGCGCACGGAAAACCGCCGTTTTTATGCGGAAAAAATGGGGGAAATCGTCACTGATCGTTTGGATCAGTCTTTTGTCGAGCTGATGAATTATGATTTTACCGCCAATATGGAAGATGTGTTGGATCAGATCGCAAACGGTAAAAAAGACTGGAAGACCGAGTTAAATCACTTTTTTAAAGATTTTTCTCAGCAACTGAGCCAAGCGGAGCTAGATGAACTGGAAGGTGGTATGAAGCCGAACAGTCTGGTGCTGACGGACATTAACTGCCCGACTTGCGGGCGCAAAATGGCAATTCGCACTGCTAGCACCGGTGTCTTTTTAGGCTGTTCCGGCTATGCGCTGCCGCCGAAAGAGCGTTGCAAAACCACAATAAACTTGATTCCCGAAGCCGAATTACTGAATGTGCTGGATGAGGCATCGGAAACTAAAGCATTAATGGAGCGGAAACGTTGTCCGAAATGCGGTACGGCGATGGACAGCTACCTTATCGATACGCAGCGCAAACTGCATATCTGCGGGAATAATCCGAACTGTGACGGTTATGTGGTGGAACAGGGCGAATACAAAATCAAAGGCTATGACGGTCCAGTTGTGGAATGTGATAAGTGCGGTGCCGATATGCACCTGAAATTAGGTCGTTTCGGTAAATATATGGCTTGTACGCAATGTGACAACACGCGTAAGATTTTAAAGAATGGGGAAGTCGCTCCACCGAAAGAAGAACCGGTGCATTTCCCGGAATTAAAATGTGAAAAATCCGATGCGTATTTTGTACTGCGCGACGGCGCCAGCGGCGTGTTTATGTCGGCGCATAATTTCCCGAAATCACGCGAAACCCGCCCGGCAAAAGTGGCTGAATTGGCGTTATACCGTGATCGCTTACCAGAAAAACTGCGTTATTTAGCCGATGCGCCGCAGCAGGACGCGGAGGGAAATGCCGCGATCATTCGCTACAGCCGCAAAGAAAAACGCCAGTATGTGACTTCTGAGAAAAATGGCAAGGCGACAAAATGGATCGTTGATTATTTGGACGGTAAATGGGTGGAACGGCATAAGTAATCTTGTGCTATGCGGACATAATATGCGGACATAAAAAAGTGCGGTTAAAAATGTTTGATTTTTTAACCGCACTTTTTGTATAAACCGACTTATTCTTTTTCGCTCGGTTTAATTGCCAGCAAGTTACAATTTAGTTTGCTGATGACATGCTCTGCCGTATTGCCTAAAAACGCGGCAGACAAACCGGTACGTCCGATAGTACCTAGTACGACCATTTCCGCACCGATTTCTTTCGCAACCGCCGGGATTACATCTTCCGGGAAGCCTTCACGCACGTGCGTGTGATCTTCATCAACGCCGAATTTCTGGCGTAATGCTTTCATATTAATCAGATGTTGACCGCGGATACTGTTATTGTATTCGGCGGTGTTGAATTCTGGCAGATCAATTGCCATATTGATTGGGGTCGGCGGGTAGGCGGTTACCAGATGTACGTTACCGCGCTCTAAAATATCGGCTAAATCAATGCCTAAAGTGACTAATTCATCATTGAAAATGCTGTGGTAGTCTTCATCATCGGACACGTTTACCGCAACCAGAATGCGACGTTGGTGTTTCCAGTCACCGTCTTTGACAATCATAATCGGCGCCGGGCATTTACGCAGCAGCTGCCAGTCCATCGGGGTGAAAATCAGAGAAGCGATACTTTCTTCTTCTTGCGTATATTTCACCACTAAATCATAACCATGACGTTCCACTTCCTCAGTGATTGCCTCGGCTTCATTACTGTTCCACACCACGGTGGAATCGAATTCAATATTCGGATCGGCGTATTTTTCCAGATAGGGCTGAACCGCTTTATGTCGCTGCTCGATCACGCCGTGGTGCATGCTCTCGCGTTCTTCGGCGGACAGCAGGGCGGACATTTCGTAAGACAGATCATATACCGCCATAAAGGTTGTGATTTTTACCTTTGTTTCGCTTTTCTGCTCTTTTACCAAGCGAACCGCGCGGGCGAGCGCGTATTGTTTCTCATTTTCCGGATTCAGTACGACCAGTATATTCGTAAACTTCATAACAACCTCCATGCTATGGTTTTAATCGCTAATAGCATAGAAAAGATTTGAGTAAATAACAAGAAGAGTTTTGAAAAAAATCGACCGGCGCCAAAATATTCTGCGCCGGCAAAAAGTGTGATTTAAAACCGCTTAGCTAATCATTTGAATGCGGGATTTGGTGGCGCCGGCCAATTCAGAAAGCTCCGCCATATTGTTAATGGTGATATATTTTCCCTGCACCGATAACATGCCAATTTTCTGGAAGCGTCCCAGCAGGCGGCTGATGGTTTCAACGGTGAGCCCGAGGTAGTTGCCGATATCGCCGCGAGTCATGGTGAGGCGAAATTCCCGGGCGGAAAAACCGCGTGCAGAATAACGACGGGATAAGTTATAAATAAAAGCAGCGAGGCGTTCTTCGGCATTCATTTTGGACAGCAGTAAGATCATTTCTTGATCGCTTTTAATTTCATTGCTCATTAAGCGCATGATTTGCTGGCGCAGTTTTGGCATTTTGCCGGATAAATCATCTAATATATCAAAGGGAATTTCGCATACCATTGCGGTTTCCAGCGCTTGCGCAAAACTCGGATGCTGCATATTGATAATTGCGTCGAAACCAACCAGATCGCCCGGAAGATGGAAGGAGGTGATCTGCTCTTCACCAGTTTCGCTGATCGTATAGGATTTAATGGTGCCGGAACGGATAGCATAAAGCGAGCTTAATTCGTCCCCCGCTTTGAATAATACTTGAGATTTCTGGATCGGTTTTTTACGCTCAATAATATTATCAAGCTGATCCAACTCGTGTTCATTTAAGGTGAATGGGATACAAAGTTGGCTGATACTGCAATCTTGGCAGTGAATCGCGCAACCGCCGGACTGAACTCGGCGTCCAATTTTAGTTTCGCTGGCTAAAATTTTCATTTAATCCTCAATAACTCGATAAAGCCAAAAGAAAATCGTGATAAAATTGATCTAACTCAATAAATAATAGCATTAAATCTAAAAATTAAGAAGATTTAAATAGTTAAAAATATGTTAAGGAATATGGCATGGCTGCGGAAAAGTTGACTAAAAAGCGTTTGATTCAAATTTTACTGATGTTGTGCATTTTGCTTTCGGCATTTATTTATCATACCTGCCGCTATGACAGCACAGCAGTACCTAAAACGGCTGTGGAAAGTGCGGTGGAAAATACGCAGATAACTGAGAAATGACAATGCCGGCAGGAAAGCCGGCATAATGCTGAATGAACAATTAACCTGCGCTTGCCAGATTGGCTAAATCTTTATCTACCAAGAACAAGCCTTTGCCGTCGTCGCCGAGAAGATTCAGTTTATCCAGAATTGCGCTGAACAGTTTTTCTTCTTCATGCTGTTCTGCCACATACCATTGCAAGAAGTTAAAGGCGGAAAAATCTTTTTCTTCAAAGGTTTTGCCAACCAGCTCATTGATTTTGCCGGTAATCAGTTTTTCATGCTGATAGGTCAGTTCCATTACCTGTTTTAAGGAAGAAAAATCGTGTGGCGGTGCGTTAATTGCGCCGATAACCGGTAATGCCCCGGTTTCATTCAGATACGTGAATAATTTGCGCATGTGCTGCATTTCTTCCGCTGCATGGGCAGACAAAAACTGTGCCGCACCTTTAAAGCCCTGTTGTTCGCACCAAGCGCTCATTTGCAGGTATAAGTTTGAGGAATAAAATTCCAGATTCATTTGATCGTTTAATAATTTGATTACGTTTGCCGATAGCATAGTACGGTTCTCCTGTTATAAAGTGGCTAAATCACGGTCAATATAGTACAGCGAACGACCGTCTTCACCAACCAAATTAAATTTATCCAAAATGCTGCTGAAGAGTTTTTCTTCTTCGTGTTGTTCCGCTACATACCATTGTAAAAAGTTGAAACTGGAATAGTCTTTGTGGGCAAATGTCACTTCCACCAGTTCGTTGATTTTCGCGGTCACGAATTTTTCGTGTTCCAGAATAATTTCAAACACTTCTTTCAGTGATTGATAATCATTTTTCGGTGCGTCAATGGCGCCTAATAGCGGCAGCCCACCGGTTTCGCTGATATAAGTGAAGAGTTTTTGCATGTGCGACATTTCTTCATCGGCATGGCGCAATAAAAATGCCGCCGCGCCTTCATAGCCTTTTTGCTCACACCAAGCGCTCATTTGTAAATAGATATTGGATGAATAAAATTCCAGATTAATTTGTTCGTTGAGTTTTTCACTAATCGCATGATTTAACATAACAAACTCCTTTCCTTGATAAATTGATCACAGCGGCATCAGTTTAACGGTTTTTTTACATATTGCAAGTTTTATTTCATGTAACTCATTAATTTCAAAGAGTATTTTTAATGGAAATTATTCTTGTTTAACAAATAAAGATACGAATTGTTAACAACAATGCCACTGCCTTGACTAATATTTTTAAGGCATAACATTATTTATTATTGGTTGAAAGTCTTTCAATATTATCTATATTTATTAATTTAAAGTTAATTATATAATGGTATCAAATTGACCGATAGACGGCTTAACAAGAGGGATAGGTAAGGAGCAGGCAATGAAAAAAGTCGCAGCCGTGCGCAACGCGCCGGCAAAACATTGGGTTGGTAACGGTTTCCATGTGCATTCTATGTTCAGTTATCAGGAGAAACATAACAATCTCAGTCCGTTTTTATTAATGGATTACAATCCGCCGTGTTATTTTGACGGCGGGCGTCGTACTGATTTTCGCGGCGTCGGTGAGCATCCGCATCGCGGTTTTGAAACGGTGACAATCGCGTATCAGGGCGAAGTTACACATAAAGATTCTTATGGCGGCGGCGGAACGATCGGTACTGGTGATGTGCAGTGGATGACCGCCGGAGCGGGATTAATGCACCAAGAATATCATTCCGCAGACTATTCGCAAAGCGGCGGTCTGTTTGAGATGGTGCAACTGTGGGTAAATCTGCCGGCTAAAGATAAAATGACGACGCCGAAATATCAGGCGATTAAATCCGCCGACATTCCGGTGCTACAATTCGCAGGTAATGCGGGCTGTGCGCGTATCATCGCAGGTGAGCTGGATAAGGTAAAAGGCGCGGCGACAACATTCACACCGGTGAATATGTGGGATGTGACAATAAGCGGCGGTAAATCGCATGAGTTTGTGGTGCCGGAGTCGCATAATCTGATTATTCTTGTATTAGACGGCTCGGTACGGATTAACGATGCACATATTGCCCGCCATAGTCAGTTGGTAACCTTTGAACGGGGCGGCGCCGATGTGAAAATTCAGGCGAATAACAACGCGAAGTTATTATTGTTGAGCGGCGAACCGATTGATGAACCGCTTGTTGGTTACGGACCTTTTGTGATGAACAGTAAGGCGGAAATTTTGCAGGCGATACGCGATGTGCAAAGCGGTAAATTCGGGCAAATCGCCTGAACGAAAAACTGCGCTGAAACTGACCGCACTTTGGTTAGAATAAAAAAAGTGCGGTCGATTTTTTACATCGTTTTATTGCGCCATATTTTCCACGGTTTTCAAAAATCCTTGTGCGGTGGCATACACATCGGTTTTGCCCTGTGCGCGTAAAATCAGATCCGACATTTCACGAAACGCACCTTTACCGCCGTGCAGTTCCAGCACATGATCGGCACAATCTTGCACATAGTTCATGGCGTCACCTACAGCAAAGGTCAGACCGCAGACCGCAAAGGCAGGCAGATCCACGCTGTCATCGCCGATATAGGCGGTTTGTTCCGCGCTGACACCGGCTTGTCGCATCAGCTCAAGGCAGGCGCTTTCTTTTTCCAGTTTACCGAGCAGAAACAGGGTAATGCCAAGATCGTCGAGGCGTTTGCGCAAAATAGCAGAATCCCGTCCGGACAGTACGGCAACTTGAATGCCGTTTTCCATAAGCATGCGGATGCCCAGACCATCGCGCACATGAAAACTTTTCAGTGCCTCGCCGTGGGCATTATAATGTAGCAAGCCATCGGTCAATACGCCGTCCACATCGCTTATCACCAGTTTTATTTTCTGTAGTTTTTCATTGTTAATCATAATGTTAGCTCGAAAATTCAATTAAACCGACCACTTGATTATTATCATCTACCGCAACCAGAGAGTGAATTTTATGCGCTTTCATAAAGTTTTCCGCTTCTGCCAGATAAGTGTTGTAATTAATGCTCTTCGGATTGGATGTCATCAGATTCTGCGCGGTTTTGTTCAGCGTTTGCGCGCCGTTGGCTGTTAGCGCACGGCGAATGTCGCCGTCGGTGATGATGCCTTTCAACATGTTATCTTGCATAACCAACGCGACGCCCATACGTCCTTCGTTCATTATGGTCAAACAGTCGGTAAAGCCGGTTGTCGGTTGGACTATCGGCAGGCGAGTTTGCATTTGATCTTTCACTCGGCACAGTAAACGGCGACCCAAACTGCCACCCGGGTGAAACTTGGCAAAGTCGGCGGGGCGGAAATTGCGTGCGGTAATCAGTGATACCGCCAGCGCATCGCCCAATGCCAGGGTTATCAGGGCGGAAGTGGTGGGGGCAAGGTTGTTCGGACAGACTTCGCGTTCCACCGTAATATCCAGTACATAATCGGCATGTGTTGCCAGCGTGGAATGTTTGTTGCTGGTTAGGGCGATAATCTTATTGCCGAAGTTTTTCAGACTGGGGATCAGTTTGTTCACATCATCGGTTTCGCCGCTGTAAGAAATCAGCATCACGATGTCAATCGGTTTGAGCATACCTAGATCGCCGTGAAAGGCTTCGGTTGGATGCAAAAAGAAGCTCGGCGTACCGGTAGAAGCGAACGTGGCGACCATTTTCTTGCCGATTAAGCCTGATTTTCCAATTCCGCCGACGACCAAACGTCCTTTGCAGTGCAGAATAAGATCTACTACGTCATTGAAACTGTTGTCCAAATTCCGGCTTAATTGAGCCAGCGCATGTTCTTCAACCCGCAGGGTATCGCGAGCGATTTGTAAGTAATCCATAGTCTGATCCTTAATCAAAAAAGTGCGCTCATTTTAACCCATGTTAAACTTTAACTCTATATTTTCTATCGGATTTACGTTATACTGCGCGCCGAGTCGGTCAGACAATCGCTGGTTTATTGAAAGCCCTTAACCGTTTGAAGTGAATATGAATAACGACCTAGCGGGACAAGTAAACGAGAGGAAAGTCCGGGCTACACAGGGCAGAGTGCCGGATAACGTCCGGGAGGCGCGAGCCTACGACCAGTGCAGCAGAGAGCAGACCGCCGATGGCTCGCAAGAGATCAGGTAAGGGTGAAAGGGTGCGGTAAGAGCGCACCGCGTGAGTGGCAACATTTCACGGCTGGGTAAACTCCACTTGTAGCAAGACCAAATAGGAACTCAATGAGTGTGCCCGCTCAGAGTTCGGGTAGGTCGCTTGAGCGTTTGTGTAAATAAACGCCTAGAGGAATGATTGTCCGCGACAGAACCCGGCTTACCGACCGACTCAATTTATTCGGAGAAAAGCCTTTCGACAGCTGTCGGAAGGCTTTTTTGCTGCTGGTTACGCCCAGTGTTTTTTCTTGGATGTCTGACCGATTCCCGGATTGAAACTGTTAGTTGGATCCAGCGTTTGATAAAACTTGCGCAGTTCGGGCTTCGCCTGATACAAATGCCCCACATTGTGTTCCGCCGGATATTGTGCGCCGCGCTTATCCAATAATGCCAGCATTGCGTGTTCCAGCGCCATACAGTCATTACCTTTTTTAACAATATAATCCTGATGAAACACATGACACATAAAATGACCGTAGTACAGTTTGTGGCTGAGTTTGTTTTCGATTTCCGGTGGCAGTGTTTCAAACCAATCCTGATCATTACGGCGCAAAGCCACATCAAGGGCGACAATATCTTCTACCGTATCGCCGTGCACCGCACGGTAGCGCACCGCAGCGGAAGCCACGGCAAAACGGTGCAGCATCGCCGCCTGCGTTTCAACCGCATCGCAACGGAAATAATCGCCTTTAGTTTGAGCGGAAAAATAGCGCTGTAAATAGTCTTCGGCTTCCTGTACGCCGCTGCCGCCCATTTTAATAATCAAATGATGTTCATATTGATGACGGTAATCCCACAGGCGTTTAGGCAAATGTTGCGGTAATAATCCGGACAGTTTTTGTAGCAGTTTATCGCTGAAATCGCGCGGCAGAAAACGCAGCTTTTTGGCAATCCGATCAGTTTTGGCTTTCAGCGCAAATAGTTTCGGTAATCGGTGCGTACCGAATTTTTTGATCACCCAAAACGTATCTTTGCCGTATTTCGCCGCCATATCAAAAGCATCGCGATGAATATATTCGCCGGAAATCGGCAGCTGGGTGAAATTTGCCAACATATAACGGCGAATGTCGTTCAGTACCGTAGTTTGGTTGGTGCCGATATAAAAAACGGCGGTTTCTTTTTCCAATGGAAAGGTATCCAGACGAACGGCGAAAACGGCCAGTTTTCCTGCACAACCGGAGGCTTCATAATGTCGCGCCGGATCGGCATTAAAACGAGCCGGACTGGCTTCGTCAATTTGGCGCACGTGTTGACAATAGGCATGGTCATGACCTTTGCCGCAATTTTGTGCAATATCGTCAGGTTGATAACGCCGATTTTCCAGATTGCTTAATATTTCTTCCGGCTGCTTGCCGAGCTCAATGCCCAGATGATTGTGCAATGTCAGCTCGCCTTTTGCATTTAATTGGGCATATAGCGCCATTTCCGTATAAGCCGGTCCCCGCTGCACCAGTGCGCCGCCGGAATTATTACAAATGCCGCCGATCACGGAAGCACCGATACAGGATGAGCCGATGACCGAGTGCGGTTCTCGCCCGTGAGATTTCAACTGAATTTCCAGCTCATTGAGGGTGGAACCGGGCAGGCAAACCGCCTGTTCGGCATGATTGATTAATTGGATACCGTCAATACGCATGGCATTAATAATCACAATATCCCGTTCATAATCATTGCCGTTAGGAGTTGAGCCACCGGTCAGCCCGGTATTGGCCGCCTGCGTGATCACAATAGCATCGGCGGCTACACAAGTTTGCAGCAGACGCCAGAATTCAACCAGGGTCGCAGGACGGACAACGGCGACGGCATTGCCCGTGCCAAAGCGATAACCGCTGCGATAGGGTTCGGTTTTGGCGGGATCGGTAATAATATGGGAAGCACCGACAATCTGAGTCAGGGCGGCGATCAGCTGTTGTGTTGTCATTATTTATTGTCCTTATTTTACGAATAATTAACAATATTATAACAACACAAGCCAAGAGCGGGTAAAAAATGCGATAAAAGTGTGAGACAGTTAACAAAGTTTTTGTTATTTGAGTAAATCTTTCAATCCGGCTTTCATGGCGGACATTTGATTTTCATACAGTGCCTTGCTTTCCCGCTCATCAATCATATAGGTGATGGTTTCTGACAACGTCATTTTCATTTTACGGGAATATTTTGATAATCTAAGCCAGACCGCATATTCCAGATCAATGGATTTTTTCTTGGTGGACTGTTTTTCCGCATTGAAAAAGCGTTTTCGTCTGGCGCGGATTGCCTGATCCAGTTTAACGGTTAAATCCGGCGACAGATGGTTTGTAATCCATTGTTCGATTTGCGCTGGATAATTCTGCGCGCCGGACAGCTGTGTTACGATTTCATCGCGCAAACTGCGTTCCGCATAACGGGTAATATTTTCTCCTTCACGCTGTTTCTTCATAAGGTACAGCCATTTCCAATGCGCTTCCTGATTTTCTAATTTCTGATATTTCATAATTTTTTATCCGTTGAAGTGACATTGTAACCTTGCCATAATATACGCGTTTCCTCATGCTTTTGCCAGTAAATTTTAAGTCTATTTAGTTGGGCGGAAATGTGCGATAATGCGCGTCCCGATAATAACAACCAGAGAATAGCTGTGACTTTGTCTTCTTTATCTAATCAGCGTTTAGCTTGGCAACAACTGCGTCCTGAACTAACGGTTGAGCATATTAGCGAGCAACCGGTTGATTTTTTTGCACTACAGCCGCGTGCCGCATCAGCCATTGACCAATTCTTACAAAATTCCGACCGCACTTTATTAGTGCTGAAAGCCGATGATCAAAGCGAATATGCGCCGCTGTTGGAGGCGTACATTCGTGCTCGGCAGCCCGCAGAGTTGCCGCTTTCCGGCGTGCGATATACAGTGGAACAGGGGGACAGTTTCTCTTTTCCCCGCGTGCAGGTCGAACCGGCACAACATCATGATGATAATTTTGCCGCCAAACAGTCGGTGGCAAGCGCATTATATCTTGACAACACTCGCCTATTCGGCGCCGTGCGGGTGCATCCCGCGTCACAGGATATTCAGCTTACGCCGGGGCTGGTACACCGGCTGAATAATGGCGTGCTGATTTTAAGCCTGTCCGCCTTATTATCGCAATTTGACCTATGGGTGCGCCTGAAACGGATTCTGACCGACAAGATTTTCGATTGGTATGCGCTGCATCCTTATAAAACCTTGCCTTGCGAGATCCCCGGTTGCCCGCTAAATCTCAAAGTTATTTTATTAGGCAGTCGCAATGAGCTGGCCGCGTTGGATGAACTGGACGAAACATTGTATTCCCTCGCCGATTACGCGGAAATCGACAGTTATTTCTCATTGGAATCAGATGCACGGCAACAATTGTGGGCGGATTATACCGTGCATTATGCGCGTCAACATCGTCTGCCAGAACCGACGCTGGACGGTCTGCAAAAACTTTATCAGCTGCTGGTACGGGAGAGCGAAGACTGTTATTTAATCAATATTTCGCCGTCGATGTTGAAAAATATCCTGACCGGTGCCGCCACATTAAGCGGGCATAGTCGGCTAAGTGCGGTGGATTTTGACGCCTATTTTAAACAGCAATTTCACCAACAGGGCTTTTTGCGTGAACAAACTTATGCGGATATCCTGCATGAACAGGTGTATGTGGCGACAGAGGGCGAAATCGTCGGGCAGATCAACGGATTATCGGTGATCGAATACCCCGGCACGCCGTTGTCGTTCGGTGAACCCGCGCGTATCAGTTGCATTGTGCAATTTGGCGATGGCGAAGTGGTGGATGTGGAACGTAAAAATGAGCTGGCGGGCAATATACATGGCAAAGGCATTATGATTGCCGAAGTCTGTCTGGCGAATATTTTAGATTTGCCGTCACAGTTACCGTTTTCCGCCTCTATTGTGTTTGAACAGTCTTACAGTGAAATTGACGGCGATAGCGCTTCGCTCGCCAGTTTTTGTGTGCTGGTCAGTGCGTTGGCAAATCTGCCGCTGCCGCAGTCTATCGCGATTACCGGCGCCATTGACCAGTTCGGACTGGTACATTCCGTTGGCGGCGTAAACGATAAAATCGAGGGATTTTTTACACTGTGTGAACGGCGCGGGCTAACCGGCAATCAAGGCGTGATTGTTCCTGCGGCGGTGATCAACCAGCTCAGCTTGTCGGAGGCGGTAATAAGTGCGGTGCAAAACGGGCAGTTTTCCGTGTGGGTGGTGGAGGATGTCTTTCAGACCTGCGAAATTTTATTCCAACGCCGTTTGTCGGAAGAAGAGGGCGAGCATTATACCGAGGACAGTCTGCCGTTAACCCGACTGATTAGCCGGCGTATTGAACAGCGGGCGGAGCAGCAGCAACGCTCTCGATTATGGGATATGCTGTTTCGCAGACGCGGATAGGTAAGCGTTATTATATAAAAAGGCGGTTTCAGTGTGTGATCTGAAACCGCTTTTTTATACCGTCGGCAAATCCGGAAAAAACTGATCCGATAAGTTAAGCGAACAAGTGTTAGCTGTTTTAAAATTTAAATAATCCTGCTACAATGCGGATATCTATAACCAGTAGAGTGTTATCTATAATCAGGAGAATTTAAAATAATGAACAGTTGTACACCCAATAAGAAAAGTAGTTACAGCTATGAAGACTTACTCGCCTCGGGACGCGGCGAATTATTCGGCGCGGAAGGACCGCAGTTACCGGCACCGACCATGCTGATGATGGATCGTGTAGTTGAAATGAATGAAAACGGCGGCGCTTTCCATAAAGGTTATATTGAAGCGGAACTGGATATTCGTCCTGATTTACCGTTTTTTGGCTGTCATTTCATCGGTGATCCGGTCATGCCGGGATGTTTAGGGTTGGATGCCATGTGGCAGCTGGTAGGATTTTATCTCGGCTGGGTCGGCGGCAAAGGAAAAGGTCGTGCGCTGGGTGTGGGAGAAGTGAAATTTACCGGTCAGATTTTGCCGACGGCAAAAAAAGTGATTTATCGTATCAATATGAAACGCGTGATCAATCGTAAATTAGTGATGGGTATGGCAGACGGCGAAGTGGAAGTGGACGGTCGCGTGATTTACACGGCGACGGATTTAAAAGTCGGTCTGTTTCAGGATACCTCTGCATTTTAATCATATTGCCGCAAGGCTTTTTGGCTCAAGTTTCGTTTTCCCTTTGTTGCTTGAGCCCTTTTTCTCGGCTTGAATGTTTCAGTCGACAATATCCGCGAATTCCGCATTTAGCAGCGTTGCCAGATCCTGCGGCGCCAATTCTACGCTTAATCCGCGTTTTCCGCCGGAAACGTAAATACGTTCAAACTCAAGTGCGGTCTGTGCTATTACAGTTTTTATCCGTTTTTTCTGTCCCAGCGGGCTGATCCCGCCGACCAAATAACCGGTACTTTTCTGAGCAAATTCCTTATCTGCCATTTCGGTTTTTTTCACTCCGATGGCTTTTGCCGCTTTTTTCAGATTAAGCATATTGGCTGTCGGTAATACGAAACAAGCCAGTTTTTTCTGATCGCCGTTTTCTGCTACCAATAAGGTTTTAAAGGATTGCGCTGGAGCTATGCCGAGCTTTTCGGCAGCCTCATCACCAAAGTGGGTGTTATTCGGATCATGTTCATAAGTATGTAATATAAAAGGGATTTTATGCTTTTTTAATAAATCGATTGCCGGTGTCATTGTCTTTTCTCGCGATTATTCTGTACAATACGGCGGTTATTTTACGCCGATTATCAATAGGATGGGAGAAAAAATGTTAAATATTGCCATTGCGGCCGAATTTGAATTAAGTGAAAAAATTGCGCAGGCATTAGAACAAAGTGCGTTGACAATCAGTCAGTTGACGGTCATTGAAGTGTATCCGTTTGGTGAAGAGCAGGGGATTCGCTTTAATAATAAAGCGGTGGCGCAAATTGCCGTGTCGGATGCAGATTGGTCGGCATTTAATTATGTATTTTTTGCTGGCAAAATGGAACAGGCGGCAATCCTGGCGGAAGCTGCGCAGGCAGGCTGTATTGTGATTGATCTGTTGGGCGTTTGCGCCTCATTATCGGATGTGCCGGTGGTTGTACCGAGCATTAACGATGCAGAATTAGTTGACTTGCGACAACGTAACATTGTCTCCTTGCCTGACCCGCAAGTTACTCAGGCTGCCTTGGCATTGGCACCGTTAATGCGGGAAGTTCAGTTAACGCAGATCACGATCACTTCATTATTGCCAGCGTCTTATCGGAATGCGGAAACCGTAACCCAACTGGCCGGACAAACCGCGCAGTTGTTAAACGGCATTCCGCTTGACGAGACGCAGCAACGGCTGGCGTTTGATGTGTTTCCGCTTGAAACAGCGAATTTATCTGCGCAGCTACAGCGCCTTTTCCCACAGGCGGATAATGTGGTTTTCCATTCGATTCAGGTGCCGGTTTTTTACGGAATGAGCCAATTTATCACCGCACTTTCCGATTACGCAGTGGATAGTGAACAACATATTTTGCATTGGCAGCAGGATGCGTTGCTGCAATATCATCCGGAAAATATCGTCACGCCGGTTATCAACGGGGAACACGAAAGCGATGAAAACAACGTGACGCTGCATATCAGTGCGGCAAGTGCGGTGGAAAACGGCATTCGATTCTGGACGGTTGCCGATGAACAGCGTTTCACTTTGGCCCGGATGGCTGTGAAACTGGCGGAAGCTATTTATCAGGAAGGCTACTGACTTCTGTAATACGGCGGCGGGAGACTGTCGCCTGCCGGATTTTTTTCTTTGCATAAAAACAGATCGCGGATTTGGCTTTGTTTTGCTAAAATCAGCAGGAAAAACACCTTTCTTTTAAGAATTGTTTTTCATCTTTTTTCTCAATCAATCTGGATTATGGATTAAAAAATGGAAAATCAATCTTTTCTACACAAATTCTTTAAATTAACTCAGCACAACACCACAACAAAAACCGAAATTATCGCGGGTATTACCACCTTTTTCACCATGGTATATATCGTATTTGTCAATCCGTCCGTTTTAGGTGACGCGGGCATGGATAAACAAGTGGTATTTGTGACTACCTGCCTGATTGCGGCATTCGGTACCATTGCCATGGGACTGTTCAGTAATTTGCCGATTGCGCTGGCGCCGGCAATGGGATTAAATGCTTTTTTCGCGTATGTCGTAGTCGGTAAGTTAGGCTATTCTTGGCAGGTTGGCATGGGTACTATTTTCTGGGGCTCCGTCGGTCTGTTGCTGCTTACCGTGTTTCAAATCCGTTATTGGTTAATGGCGTCTATTCCGCTGAGCTTGCGGGTAGGTATCGGTGCGGGAATCGGTTTTTTTATTTCTCTCATCGGGTTTAAAAATATGGGATTGGTGGTTGCCAATCCGGCGACCTTGGTGGCGCTGGGCGAGTTACACCATCCGCAGGTATTAATGGGGATTTTAGGTTTCTTTATTATTGTGGTGTTGGCGGCGCGCAATATTTATTCCGGCGTGTTGATTTCAATCGCGTTAGTTACCGCACTGGCATTGGCGTTTGATGACAACGTTGTGTTCAGTGGTATTATTTCCATGCCACCGAGCTTAGCGCCGGTTGTCGGTCAGGTGGATATTGCCGGCGCGCTGGATACGGCATTACTGGGGATTATTTTTTCTTTTTTGCTGGTGAATTTATTTGATTCCTCTGGTACCCTGCTCGGCGTAACTGACAAAGCCGGCATCAGCGATGAAAAAGGGCGTTTCCCTAACATGAAACAGGCGCTGTATGTAGACAGCATTAGTGCAGTCACCGGCTCTTATATCGGCACCTCAGCAATCAGTACGTATATTGAAAGCGGTGCTGGCGTTTCCGTTGGCGGACGTACCGGGATGACCGCAGTTGTCGTCGGCGTATTATTTTTGTTGACCATTTTCTTTTCGCCGCTGGCAAGTTTGGTACCACCTTATGCCACTGCGGGAGCATTGGTGTATGTGGGCATTTTGATGGCATCCAGTCTGATTCGCGTACAGTGGGACGATCTGACCGAAGCCACGCCGGCCTTTATTACCGCGGCGATGATGCCGTTCACCTACTCGATTACCGAAGGTATTGCGTTCGGCTTTATCAGCTATTGTGTGATGAAAGTCGGAACCGGTCGCTGGCAAGAAGTGAATGCGCCAGTTTGGGTGGTTGCGTTGCTGTTTATTGCAAAATTCGTATGGGTCGGTTAAATTAATCACGGACGGGCATCAGCCCGTCTTTCCATTCATCTATATATAACTAGGGTAGTTTATATGCAAAACATATTATTTATTGTCCATGCCGCGCCGTACGGCAACGAAAGTTTTTTCAGCGCCCTGCGTCTGGCATTGCAGATTCAGGAACAGCATAAAAGTGCGGTGCAAATCAAACTGTTTTTGATGTCCGATGCGGTGAGCGGTGGGTTAGCCAAACAACACCCGGCGGAAGGTTATCATTTGCAGCAAATGATTGAAATTCTGACCGCACAAGGTGCCACGGTGAAATTATGTAAAACCTGTACCAACGCACGCGGTATTACCGAATTGCCATTCGCGGTGGGCGTGGAAATCGGCACGCTGGCGGAGTTGGCAGATTGGACGGTCGAGGCTGATAAAGTGTTGAACTTTTAATCAGCGTTAATTACACACTGAATTTTATCCGGGCGGGATATAAAACAGCCCGCAAACCACAGGCTTTCCCGCCGTTAAAATAGCATGTTATTTATAGACACGAATCATGCGATGATTGTTTGGACAAGCCGTTAGTGACCAACCGAAACGAACATCAAGCCCGTGTTTAACCTTCGATATGAACAAATGATGAACCGATCCGAACCGCTTAACCCTGTTACCGTGCCGCTTAACCGCGTCAGTTTGATAGAAGCGTCCGCCGGCACCGGCAAAACGCATACTATGGCATCGTTATACCTACGCTTATTGTTGCAGGCGGGCGAAAATCACTTCGAACGACCGCTTAACGTCGAGCAAATTCTGGTGGTGACCTTTACCGACATGGCGACAGAAGAACTGCGTGAACGTATTCGCGCGCGCATACATCAAGCCAGACAGTTGTTTATTGGCTATCGCGACACGCAGGATATCGGTATTTTCGACGGCGATGATTTTTTATCGGATCTGATAACCCATATTGATGATATTGAAGCGGCGATTCGTCGCCTGACGTTGGCGGAACAGAATATGGATTTGGCGGCGGTTTATACCATCCATAGCTTTTGCCGGCGCGTTTTAATGCAGTATGCGTTTAATTCGGGTATTCATTTTAATTTGGATCTTATCACCGATGAAAGCGAGCTGTTGCAACGTATTGTCAATGAATTCTGGCGCGAACATTTTTATCCGCAACCAGTCAATATTAGCGAATTTATTCGCCGCCAATTCGTTTCGCCGGACGATTTAATGCAAAAAATCCGCGCCTATATCACCTCAGATGAACTCGTGGCGAAAATCAGCCGACCGGAGTTATTACAAATGCCGTTGAGTGCGTTTTTGGCTGATTATTTAAGTCCGCAATTGACGCGTATCAACCGTTTTAAACAGGATTGGCTGGCACAAGAACAGGCTGTTTACGAGTTGCTTGAAGAAAATAAAGCGCGGATTAAAGGATATCGTGACGATTACCTCCGTTCGCGTTTGCGTGATATTCGCAAATGGGCGGAAAACCCGGCAGACACGGATTTGCCACAAAAGCTGACCAAGTATTTTACCCAATCAGCAATTGACGCGTCCCTAAAAAACGGCGGGACGTTGAACCATCCGTTATTTCGACAGACGCAACAGCTTGTTGACGATGCCATGCCTTGTGCCGCAGCCAACAGTGCGATTGTGCTGTATCATTGCATCGGTGCGATACGCCGTAAGCTGATTGATTACAAAGCACATCATAACCAAAAAGGTTTTGATGATTTACTGCGGCTGGTGCGCGACGCGCTTTATGCGCCGACCGGCGATGAGCTGGCGCAACTTATTCGCTATCAGTATCCTTTTGCCATGATCGACGAGTTTCAAGATACCGATGCGCAGCAATATCAGATTTTTTCCCGTGTTTATATTCAGGCTAAATCACCGCACAGCGGATTTATTATGATCGGTGATCCCAAACAGTCCATTTATAAATTTCGCGGCGCGGATATTTTTACCTATTTGGCGGCATCCCAACAGGCGGACAATCGCTTTACGCTGGAATATAACTGGCGCTCGGGACAAGCGTTGATCGACTGTGTCAATGGGATCTTCGATTTTTCGCCGATGCCGCCGTTTTTATTCGATAATATTCGTTTTTTGCCGGTAAAAGCTGGGAGAGGCAGCGCACCTTTTGTCTTAAACGGCACGTCTGAACCGCCGTTACGTGCCTATATTGCGCAAACCGGCGAACGAACGGCGCTTGCCCGAGCCTGCGCCTTGTCTATCTGGCATTGGTTACAAAGTGCGGTGGAAAATAAAGCCGTTATTGAACAACGCCCGTTACTGGCGAAAAATATTGCCGTGCTGGTGAGAAACCGTCATGAGGCGGAGCTGGTTAAACACGAATTGCAGCAACTTGGCGTAGCGTCGGTTTATCTGTCCGACAAAAGCAATGTGTTCGACAGCCCGACGGCGCGTGATATGGCGCTAATTCTAACCGCCTGTTTGAATCCGTTAAATGAACGGTCGATTTTAAATGCGATAGCGACTGGGCTATTCGGCTTAAGCGCCGCCGAGATTTATCGCATCAGACAAGAAGAAACCCAGTGGGAACAAACGGTGGAACAGTTTGTAGCCTATCGCCGACTTTGGCAGGCGCAAGGCGTGTTAGCTATGTTGCACCGTCTGCTGCTTGACTCTCCGCTTAGCGAACGATTATCGGCGGCAGTTGGCGGCGAGCGTATCGTGACGGATTTTCTGCACTTGGCGGAATTGCTCCAGCAGGCGAGCCGGTTAAATGAAACCGAGGCGGCATTATTGCGCTGGTTTGAAAAACAGTTGCAAGGAACGCAACGGTTACAGGAAATTATTCGTTTGGAAAGCGAACGCGAACTGGTGAAGATCGTCACGATTCATAAATCGAAAGGGCTGGCTTACGATCTGGTTTGGCTGCCTTTTATCGCGATGCCAGCAAAAGAAAGCGGCAGAAAAACCGATGTCCATGCCATTAATACCTACTATTGCGCAGCGCAGCAACAGGTCGTCTGGGATCTGGAAGGCAAACATCAAGAGGCGGTCATCAAAGAAAATTTGGCGGAGGAAATGCGTCTGTTGTATGTGGCGTTGACGCGGGCGAAATATCAGGTGGTGATGGGGCTGCCAGCAGTCTTTGAGGGAAAATGGAACGCTCTGCTGTACGCGCTGAGCGAAGGTGAAATCGGGCAGAATTTAACTTTTAAAACGCCGCAGTATCAGGCACGAGTCCTGCTTGAACGTTTGCAGCATAAAGTTGGCGCGCACCACATTGTGCTGCAAGACGCCGCGACGTTGACCGGCGGTGAAGCGCTGCATTTGCCTGTTGCCGCAGAGCCGCTGGCTCCCGCCGAATTTCATGGAAAGATTGAATATAACTGGCATGTCACCAGTTTCAGCGATATAGCTCACAAGCATGAATATTTCAGCATGCGGCGCGAGCAAGTAGACGAAGGGCAAAGTGCGGTGGAAATTCCCCAAGTTTTTGATACTGCCAAAGATTATGATTTTCTTCCGCCTGCGCCGCCGGAATTAGTCGAAACCTCGGCGGAGGCAAATTCGTTGCATGTTGCGCAAGATTATCCGCCGGGGTATTCTCCTTTTGCTTTTCCGCACGGTACGCAGGTGGGAACCGAACTGCATCGTTATCTGGAAAAAAACGATTTTAATCATCCGTTAAATGAACAAAACATACGCCGGCTTTGTCATCGTTTACAACTGGACGACAATTGGCTTTCACCGCTACGGCAGTGGTTGACGGCAATTATGCACACGCCGCTGCCGGTAGTCGGTCAAGCGCTGACCCTGGCAAACATTGACAGCCGAGCCTGTATAAAAGAAATGCCGTTTTATCTGAAATTAAGCCGTGATTTTGATGTCGCCGCGTTTAATCGAGCATTAACCCGATATCACCATTTGCCTTGTCAGCCGTTAATATTTAACCGTATTAAAGGCATGCTGCGCGGCTTTATTGATTTAGTATTTCGGCATGACGGCAAATATTATTTAATGGATTATAAATCGAATTTATTAGGCAACAACGCCTCATATTATGTGGTGGAACATGTACGGCAAGCCATACTGAACAGCCATTATGACTGGCAATATCTTCTGTACAGCGTGGCGTTGCACCGTTATCTCAAACAACGTGATGCCGATTACGATTATGAGCAACATTTTGGCGGAGTAATTTACAGCTTTCTACGCGGCATGAACGGTAAAGACACGACAGGTGTGTATTTTGATAAACCGGAGTCGCGTTTAATTGAGGAATTGGAGAAATTATTTTAATGCTGGCGATTTTATCTCAATTAAAACAACAAGCGTTGATTAGCGCGGGCGATTATTATTTTGCCAAATTGATCGCCGATAAGCAGCAGCCTTTCGCTTATCCGCAAGAGGTACAGAATCTGGCTATCTTGCTGGCTGCGCTATGTAATTTTACTTATCAGCAGGGGCATACTTGCTTGCTGCTGGACGACAGTCTTCACCACAATTTGTTTTTTTTGCCTTACAGCGAACGGCATTTTCTCGATCAGATAGCACAAAAAATCAATGCGCTGCCAGTCAGTCGTTGGCAGAGTGCCTTGGCGGGACATATTGCGTTCAGCGACCGACCGATGGAAAAAAATGCACCGTTGGTATTTCAATATGACGCCTTATATTTTTACCGTATCTGGCAGGATGAATACCGCGTCGCACAATATCTGACAAGTGCGGTTAAAAATGCTGGCGAAAATCCGTCTTCGCTTGAAATGACGAATATTGCGCATGTTTTAGCGCGTTATTTTCCAACCGAGGAATCAAGCAGCGCACCGAATCGGCAGAAAATCGCGGTCGCTATTGCGTTGCACAAACCGTTTTGCCTGATTAGCGGCGGGCCCGGCACCGGAAAAACCACCACGGTTTCCCGCGTGTTGCTGAGTTTACAAGAGCTGAATCAATGTCGGCTGCGCATAAAATTAGCCGCACCAACGGGGAAAGCTGCTGCGCGTCTGAGCGAAAGTATCGGGCAAGCGTTACGGAATTTATCGCAATTTGTCTTGTTTAAGCCAGATCCCGCATTGCAGAATGCGATACCGACACAGGCGGAAACCATTCATCGCTTACTAGGCGTGCGCCCGTTCAGCGAGAAGACCCGTTATAACCGCCAAAATCCGCTGCCGGTTGATATATTGGTGGTGGATGAGGCATCGATGATTGATCTGGCTTTAATGGCAAAATTGCTCCAGGCGTTAACACCGCAGACCAAGCTGATTTTGTTGGGTGATAAAGATCAGCTGGCATCGGTGGAGGCGGGCGCCGTGCTGGGAGAATTAGGTAAATTTGTCGGACAGGGATACAGTGCGGCGTTGACACAATATTTACGGCACACCGTTGATGAACGTCTCGCTGCCGCCGCACGGGGGAATCCGATGCGTGATTGCCTGTGTAATTTGGTGGTGAGCCGTCGTTTCGGCAGCAAGCCTTATATCGGTCAGTTGGCGGAGGCAGTAAATCAAAGGCAGGCGGCACGCAGCTGGGGATTATTTGCCGAACATTGTGATGTTGTCACAAATGCCGAACGGCAAATTGAACTGATAGATTTCGATGCGCATTTGGAAGATCGATCAGCAGAACGAAATACGCCGATTTACCGCAAAGCCTGCATTAATGATGTGGTACAAAGTGCGGTGCAAAATTACACTGAATATCTGCGGGAAATCAAACAAATGACATTAGCGCCAAAAGTGCTGGACGATAAAAAGCTGGCTGATATTTTTAAGCTGTTTAATAAGGTGCGCTATTTGACTGCGTTACGGGTCGGTGAATTTGGCAGCGAAACCTTAAACCAATATATCGCAGAGGGTTTGCGCCGACAAGGTTGGCTGGAGTTTAACCAAAGCCGAGACTGGTATGTGGGCAAACCGATTATGATTACCGAAAATGATGCGAATGTGGGACTGTTTAACGGTGATATCGGTTTATATCTGGTGACGCAAGATAAAAACGGCGAGGTTAAAGGACGTTTCTGGTTTGAAAACGGCAACAGCGAATTGCCCAGCCGCATTCCGAGCCATGAACCGGCTTTCGCGATGACAGTGCATAAATCGCAGGGTTCGGAATTTAATCATACTTTTCTTATTTTGCCGCCGGAACCGAACCCGGTGCTATCCAAAGAGCTGGTTTATACCGGCATTACCCGCGCAAAAGAAAAAATTACCGTGTTTGCCAATCGATTAAGCTGGGAATATGCCGTCGGCACCGAAACCAAACGGCAAAGCGGATTAGGGCATTTATTGCAAGATATGTTAGGGGAGGAAGCATGAAACATGCGCATATCGTCATACTTACTGGTGCGGGTATTTCCGCCGAGTCGGGAATTCGCACTTTTCGTGCCTCTGATGGTTTATGGGAAGAACATCGTATTGAAGATGTGGCAATGCCGGAGGGATTCCAGCGCAACCCGACATTGGTACAGCGTTTTTATAATGCACGCCGCAGAAAACTGTTTGATCCCGCTATTCGACCGAATCCCGCTCATGTTGCGTTGGCGCAACTGGAACAACAATTAGGCGAGAATTTGCTGTTGGTCACGCAGAATGTGGATAACCTGCACGAACGCGCCGGTTCGAAAAATATTATCCATATGCACGGCGAACTGCTGAAAGTGCGCTGCACTTGGTCGGGACAAATTTATGATTGGGCGCAGGATATTACGCTCGACACGCGCTGCCGATGCTGTACGCCGCCGCGTTCTTTACGCCCGCATATCGTTTGGTTCGGCGAAATGCCGCTGGAAATGGAGCGAATTTACACCGCACTTGAACATGCCGATTATTTTATCGCTATCGGTACGTCGGGCAACGTTTATCCGGCAGCGGGATTTGTGGACGCGGTGCCGAATCACTGTCAAACCGTTGAACTGAACCTGGAACCGAGTTCGGTCGGCTCGAAATTTAAGCAAAAACGTTACGGCAAGGCAAGTAAAATTGTGCCGACGTTTGTAGAAGAACTCATGAAACATTTGTCGCACTAATTAAAAAATAAATTTATATCTTTCCATTCGGTTAATTATTTTCAGGAGACGACTATGACAAAATGGGATGAACGCTATCAAACTGAAGATTATATTTTCGGTACGCAACCAAATGAATTTATTGCCCGAATTCGCCCTTATTTACCAAATACCGGACGAGCGCTGGATCTAGCTACCGGAGAAGGGCGCAACGGCATCTTTTTAGCCCAACAGGGGCTAGAAACGGAAGGCGTGGATATGTCTGCCGTTGGTTTGGCAAAAGCACGGCAACTGGCACAACGCTACAATGTGGCTTTTACCACGCGCTTGGCGAACATTACCGAAATGCCAATGCCGGTGCAGCATTATGCAGTGATCAGTTTGGTGTTTTGTCATTTTGCGGAACCCGAGCGCACTTGTATGATGCAACGCATTGTTCATGCACTGCAACCGGGCGGCTTATTCGTCGGTGTATTTTATCATCCGGATCAGCTTCATTACGGCACGGGCGGACCGAGTAATATTGAAATGCTGGGAACTTTGGCGCAAATGCAACAGGCACTTTCCGGGCTAGATTGGCTTATTGCCGAACACCGTTTATGTGAGATGAACGAAGGCAACCGCCATATCGGCACCAGTTCGATCGTTTGTTTGCTGGGGCGTAAACCCTAACGATTTTTATTTTGACGTTCACAGAAAAAAGTGCGGTCGAAATTTATCCTGTTTTGTATATAAATCATTGGCATTCGGCGCAAATTTTTGTATAATCGCCCGACCCTGTGAATGTGGCGGATTCCCACCGCGCATTATTTTATTGAGATCACACTCGAAGGGGTGCAGATTGAGATTCATGGTTGTGTCTTTTTGACACTGGGTATTAATATTTTTAATTGGTAATTAAATTAATGAAAACTTTTGTAGCAAAACCGGAAACGGTTAAACGCGACTGGTATGTAGTGGATGCGACAGGTAAAACTTTAGGTCGTTTAGCCACCGAATTGGCCCGTCGTCTTCGTGGTAAACATAAAGCTGAATATACGCCGCACGTTGACACCGGTGATTACATCATCGTAATTAATGCGGAGAAAGTTGCCGTAACAGGTAAAAAAGAAAGCGATAAAATTTACTACTGGCACACAGGTTATGTAGGCGGTATCAAACAAGCGACTTTCGCAGAAATGATCCAACGCCGTCCTGAAGCAGTGATTGAGATTGCGGTTAAGGGTATGTTGCCGAAAGGCCCATTAGGTCGTGCAATGTTCCGTAAATTGAAAGTGTATGCGGGGGCAGAACACCAGCACGCAGCACAGCAACCACAAGTTTTAGATATTTAATCACGGGGTTAGGAAAATGGCAGAGAATCAAAACTACGGCACAGGTCGCCGCAAAAGCTCTTCAGCTCGTGTATTTATCAAACCGGGCAGTGGTAAAATCACTATCAACCAACGTGAATTAGATGTATATTTCGGCCGTGAGACTTCACGCATGATCGTACGTCAACCATTGGAATTGGTTGAATTGACTGATAAATTAGACCTATACATCACTGTAAAAGGTGGTGGTATTTCAGGTCAAGCGGGTGCAATCCGTCACGGTATCACTCGTGCGTTGATCGAGTATGATGAAACATTACGTCCAGCATTACGCGCAGCAGGCTTCGTAACCCGCGATGCTCGTCGTGTTGAACGTAAAAAAGTGGGCTTACACAAAGCACGTCGTCGTCCACAGTACTCAAAACGTTAAGTGCGACAAGTTGTCGTACTTGTGGCAATATTTCCTTATATATCAAGGGTTTGTTG
The DNA here is from genome assembly GCF_000827595.2 of Necropsobacter massiliensis. Taxonomy (GTDB): domain Bacteria; phylum Pseudomonadota; class Gammaproteobacteria; order Enterobacterales; family Pasteurellaceae; genus Necropsobacter; species Necropsobacter massiliensis. The sequence continues at coordinate 388,557 of NZ_LN776183.1, forward strand.
CTTGGTTGGAGCAGTGTTCTTATATGTTTCAACCAACTTTTCAAGCTCCTCTTGGAGGGGCTTGGGAAGCAGACAAGAGACGGAGCGTTGCTCAAGATCTTGTGCTAAGTTGGGAAAGTAAATGACCAACTCGAAAGGCTGTAAGGTATGATCTTCACTTTTATGTACTTAGTATTTGAAGTTTAAATATTAAGAGGAGTAAGCAAGCAAGATCCGCAGACCGAAGTTACCCATACTTCCAGTTTAGGTAAAACCTAAAGACAATTCACGACCTGTCGTGTTTCAGTTGAGTTACCCATACTCCAGCACAGAGAACATTTACAGCACCTACTATAAATAAAGTCCAAAAGATCGCCCCGCCACTTAAGCTTTTATCATCATTATTGCACTTTAGCCAAGTCAAACAGAGAAGCATTGTCAGTGCTTTTTAACCCGATTAGGTACAAGAGCGGTTGAAATTTCCGGTATTTCGGCAGCGCCTTTTACACCACCGAATTACCTTTACTTATCTGCAAACTGTTTCATCAGCTTATTGATTTGTTTGCAATGTTGTTGGAAATTGCGACAGTGGGGGCAGAAGAGCAAATGTGTCTTCATACCGACTTTTTCATGCAAACTTAGCGTTCGTTCTCTTGAATCGGAAATCAATTTAGTGACTTGTCGGCAATTCATATCATTCTCCCTGACGAAATGTTCCGGATAAACAATGTTGTAGTTGTAATCGGGCCCGATAGAGCAATGTGTGCAGATTTTCCCGAGTAATATCGACGGTATGACAAATTTCGTCCGATGGCAATTCCAGATATTCCCGCATCATAAAAACCCGTCCTTGGCGCGCCGGTAGGTGAGTGAGGCAGGCTTCAAATAATTGCCAAAATTCTTGTGAATAAATCTCGCGCTCCTGCCAGTCTGTCGGGCAACATTCGCTTTTCCAATGCCCGTTGCGGTCAAAAAAGTGGTTATCTTCTTCTGCGGATTGAAGATCGCTTTCGACGATAAACCGATCTTTTTGGCGCAAATAATCAATAATTTTATTTTTCAAAATAGCGAAGACCCAAGTTTTTAATGCTGCCTGACGTTTGAATTTATCAATATTTTTGACCGCACTTAATAAGGCTTCTTGCACAAGATCTTCTGCAAGCGTACCGTCTCGCAGTTGGAGACGGGCAAATTTTAACATTTGCTCTCGAATTTCTGTGAGTTGCTGCGCAGAAAAAGCGGAATTAATTTCATTTACTATCATATAGTTATAATTTTTTTAAAAAAAGTTGTCATTTTTTTGTCAGGATTTCGGGCGTTGTCCGACTAACTTTAATGTGAAGGGGATTCTTTCATAACATATTAATTCATAATCAACAATTAACTAGAAGGAAAACATGATGAAATTATTAACTAACACATTGAAAGCGTTAAGCCTTGTTGCTTTCTTTTCTGCTGCCGCCGTCACTGCCAACGCCGGAGAGATGAAATCTCAACATACCGCGGAAGAGACGATGATGCAATCGAAACATGCGGCAAAGGATAGCATGATGTCAACAGAAATGAAATCCGATTCTATGATGAAGAAAGATTCTATGATGGAAGAGGAGATGAAACAAGAGGACATGAAAAAAGACGATATGAAGAAAGAGCAAAAAATGAAGAAAGAAAAAATGACCAAACACAATATGTAATTTGGCGTGTGGGCGTCAGGTTCACAACCGTCGCCCATACGGATGAGTCGTCATAAAGGGGAACGATATGAAATACAATAAACTTTTTTTATTTTTGATGTCGGCAGCGGTATTCGCTTCACCGGCGGTAGCACATGAAATACATTCGGATAAGGCAAAAATGATGGAAAATACAAAAACATTGCAAGAAGATCTCCGGGATATTTATTTAGCTGGCGGTTGTTTCTGGGGAATTGAAGCCTACATGGAAAAAATATATGGCGTAAAAGACGCGACTTCCGGTTACGCCAACGGCAAGACTGCACAGACCGCCTATCCGATTATCGGCAAAACGGATCATGCGGAAACAGTACATGTGACCTATGACGCCAATAAAGTTTCGCTGGATAAATTACTGAAATATTATTTTCAGGTCATTGATCCGACCAGTGTCAATAAGCAAGGCAATGATCGCGGCAGACAATACCGTACTGGCATTTATTATCAAAACGATGGAGATAAGGCGATCATTTTAACCGCACTTAATGCGTTGCAGGCAAAATATAAAGATAAAATTCAGATCGAAGTTGAACCGTTAAAACATTATATTTTAGCGGAAGAATATCATCAGGATTATTTAAAGAAAAATCCGAACGGCTACTGCCATATTGATTTAGCGCAGGCAGATAAGGTGATTATCGATCCGCAGGATTACCCAAAACCGAGTGATGCCGAGCTGAAAGCCACACTTACGCCGTTGCAATATAGCGTCACTCAAAATAAAAATACCGAGCATTCGTTTAGTAATGATTACTGGGATAATTTCGAGCCGGGTATTTATGTCGATATTACCACCGGCGAACCGCTGTTTTCTTCCGCCGACAAATACGAGTCGGGTTGCGGCTGGCCGAGTTTTACTAAGCCGATTGTGGAAGATGTTGTGACCTATGCGGAAGACACCAGTTTCAATATGGTGAGAACCGAGGTCTTAAGCCGTAGCGGAAAAGCACATTTGGGTCATGTTTTTAACGACGGACCGAAAGAGAAAGGCGGGCTGCGTTATTGCATCAATAGCGCCTCGATTAAATTTATTCCGCTGGATCAAATGGAAGCACAGAATTACGGTTATTTAATCAACCTTGTTAAAGGAAAATAAAATGTTTGAGCAGAATTTATTAGTCGGTAGTGTTTTTTTAGCCGGATTGGCGTCTTTTTTATCGCCCTGTATTTTCCCGATTGTGCCGATTTATTTCGGTATTCTAAGCAAAGGTGGCAGAAAAATATTAAACACCTTATTGTTTATATTGGGTTTATCGCTGACATTTATCGGACTGGGTTTCAGCTTTGGTTTTTTAAGCGATATTTTATTTAACGACACTGCCAGAATTATCGCGGGCGTTATTGTTATTATTCTCGGCGTACATCAGTTGGGTCTTTTAAAGATCGGACTGTTAGAACAGACTAAATTGGTTGAAATAAATACGGATAATAAAAGTGCGGCGCTGCAAGCGTTTGTTTTGGGGCTTACCTTCAGTCTGGGCTGGACGCCTTGTATCGGACCGATTTTAGCCGCCGTGCTGGCTTTGTCCGGCGATGAAGGTTCCGCGTTATACGGCGCAGGCATGATGCTGGTTTATGTATTGGGGCTGGCGACACCGTTTATCCTCTTTTCATTTTTCTCCGACAGTTTATTGAAAAGAACCAAAGCACTGAATAAACATTTAACAAAATTTAAAATTATCGGCGGAATCCTGATTATTCTGATGGGCGTTTTATTAATCACCAACAACCTACATATTGTGATGTAACTACAGGAGAAATAAACATGAAAAAAATTATCGGATTAATGATGTTATTGTTCAGTTTTAATCTTTTTGCAGCAGGAGAAGTCAACTTGAAAAACATTAAATTTAAAGATCTTGAGCAGAATACTGTCACGCTCGAACAGTATCAGGGAAAGAAACTCTACGTCAAAATGTGGGCGTCTTGGTGTCCGATTTGTTTGGCGGGATTGGCAGAGATCAACGAATTAAGCGGCGAGCCGAACAACGATGCCGCCATTATTACCATTGTCTCTCCCGAACATAAAGGTGAGAAATCGACCGCCGATTTTATCCAATGGTATAAGGGATTGGATTACAAAAATATCATAGTGTTGCTAGACGAAGAGGGCGAAGTGATCAAAAAAGCCAAAGTCCGCGGCTATCCGACCAATTTGATTTTGGACGCCTCATTGAACGTCACAAAAACCATCCCGGGACATTTGAGTGCCGAACAAATTAAACGCTATTTGTCTGAGTAACTTCTTCCGTAAAATCCCTGTATTCCATGCAGGGATTGTCATTACACCATGATATTTAACTGTGACGACACGGAAAAATCATCCGGCAGGGATTGATTACAGATTATTGTGTCAAACTCTTCCAGCTTACCGAAATAAGCCTGCTGTACCTGATTAAATTTGGAATGATCAAAAATAAGGATCTTTTGTGCAGTTTTTGCCATTGCTTTGTGTTTAATCTGCGCTTCATCTAAACGGAAACACGTTAACCCAAGGTGTTTATCCACACCGGAAGCCGAGATAAAAGCCTTGGTCGTACAAATGAGATCCAACAAATTCGGATTTTGCACCGGATTAATAAATAAATCGTCTTGTGAATAAGAACCGCCACACAGATAAATTTTACAGTTGGGTTTTTCTCGCAAAATCAGAAAAGTATTGATAGAACAACAAATTGCGGTAAATCGTACCGTATTGGGAATTTGAGAAGCAATAAAAGGAATGGTCGAACCGCCGTCAAAGAAAATAGTATCGCCTTCTTCCACCAAATTTGCCGCGATTTTACCGATATGAATCTTTTCTAATACATTTTTAGTTTGGCGTTGGGATAACAAATGGTTCAGCTGGGGCTGATCTTGGTTGTTCTTTAAAATATAGCCGCCGATAAGACTCATGTTACTATGTTCGGTGTTCACGTCACGGCGAATAGTCATTTCCGATACATTAAGTAATTCCGCGGCATTGCGTAAATGAATTTTATCTGTTTGGGTAAGCAGAAATTCCAATTTCTGTACCCGTAATTGCGTTTTTTTGTCCATCTGATATTAGGCCATCACCGATAAAGCATCGACAAGTTTTTGGTAACGTTGATATTTTTCTTGGTACAACGAAAAATTTTGTTTACTCGGTTGAATGGTCTGCATTGCAACCTGCGCTATCATAGCATTTTTTTCAGCTTTCCGGACACCCTGCATTGCGATTAAGGCCGCCCCAAAGCACCCGGTTTCCTCAATTTGAGGAATTTCAAGGGTTAAGCCGGTTAAATCCGCCAGCATTTGCAGCCAAACTTGCGATTTAGTCACACCGCCGGTAATGCGTAAAATCTGCGTATTTGGAAACCGCACTTTCATGCGTTCCAAATGGTACATTAGGCTGAATAGAATTCCCTCATAAACCGCCTGCAATAAATGGGCTTGAGTGTGATAGGATTGCAATCCGTAGAACCCGGCCTGCATGCCCAGTTTAATGTTGGAACCGTACAAAAAAGGGACAAACAGTATTGAACTGGATACCGGCGGTAAATCGGCAATGATTTTATTGACTTCGGAATAGGTAATATTTTCCCATTTGTTGATAAACCAATCGAGGTTGCCGGCAGAAGTTGGACTGTCATCATGAATAATAAATTTACCGTCCTGAATGTAGCGCCCGCAAATTAACCCTGAGGTTTGATCAAATTGCGCACTGACACCGCTGACGATTGTCCAGGTACCAAGGACGACATTTAACGTCTGTTCGTCTTGCAGATTGGCGCAAAGTGCGGTGGAAACGACATCAAATAATCCTCCGACCACTTTGGTGCCAATTTTTAATCCGGTTTTTTTCGCTGCTTGCAAATTAACGGTTCCGGCAATTTGATTGCCTTTTATAATCGGTGGTAATTTATCAAATATTTCTTCAATACCAAATAGCTTGGTCAGTGCGGGATCGTATTGTCCGGTATGCATATTATAGAAGTTAGATTCGGAAATATTCGTTTCTTCGCAATGCAGCTTTCCGGTTAAACAGAAACGCAAATAATCATGCGACATCAATACATGATTAATTTTTGTATAGCGTTCCGGTTCATTTTCTTTCAACCAACGTAAAATGGATACCGGGTGCCCGCTCCATAAGGCTTGAGAGGTTATCGGATAAATAATCTCGGGAATGGCTAACTGTCGCCAGCGTTTTACTATGGCTGTCGCACGCTGATCGGAAGATAAAATCGCGCGTCCCAGCGGTCGCTTGTTTTTATCCAACAAAAACGCACCTTTACCCTGCGCTGAAATACCGACGGCTTCGATTTGCGCCGGCGCGATATTGCTTTTTTGCACGGTCAGTCGGATAACATCCGCACAGACCTGCCACAGTCGGTTCATATCCCGCTCGGCATATCCTTCCCGGTCACTGATAATTTCTACGTTTTTTCGTTCACAGGCGTACATTTTACCTTGCTGATCAAAGAGTGCCGCTTTGATAAAGGTTCCGCCGCAATCAATACCTAAATAAAACATACCGCACTTTTCCTTAGGATTTTCTGAAAATCAGATTTTTAAAACTTTGCTTGGATATTTCGCCACGTCTGATTTGATCCATAAAGACCGCCAAAATGATCACAAGACCGATGATTAAGCGTTGCAGATAAGAGGTTACGTTCAGCAAGGTCAGCCCGTTTTGCAACACGCCCATAATTAACGCCCCGATCGCGGTGCTTAACACTGAACCGACGCCGCCAATTAAACTCGTACCGCCGATAACGGTGGCTGCAATCGCATCCAGTTCATAACCGGTGCCGGCAATAGGTTGCGCCGCGTTTAACCGCCCCACTAAAATCACCGCGCCCAAGGCGGCGAGTAATCCGTTGATTGCATAGGTTCTTACCTCCAGCTTGTTCACATTAATACCAGATAGTTTGACGGCTTCACGATTGCCACCGAGTGCATAGACTTGCCGTCCGAAAATAGTTTGAGTCAAAATATAATAGCTGAGCGCAACGACGATCAACGCCACAATGACCGGTACGGGAATGCTGAAATTTTCTGCCAGCGGAATCTTACCATTGCCGAAAAAACGCAAGGCGTCAGGAAAATTATAAATGGTTTTGCCATCCGAAAGCGTGAGAGCTAAGCCGCGGGCGATTCCCATCATGCCAAGGGTAGTAATAAAGGAAGTTACCTTACAATACACAATAATAAAACCGTTTAGATAACCGCATAACGCACCAACCAGTAACGCGCCGAATACCGATAAAATCACGACAAAAATGACCGCACTTTCGGAGGGATTTTCACCTAACCAATCCATTCCTTTGTGCACAAAAAGCCCCAGACAAACGGCGCTCAGCGCCACGATAGAACCGACTGACAAATCAATGCCGCCGGTTAAAATAACATACGTCATGCCCACTGCAATAATGCAAATCACCGAGACTTGCAGCAAAATGTTTAAAATATTGTGTGTGGATAAAAAGCTATTAGAGGCAAAAGACATGGCGACAATCATCAAGACCAGTACCAGACCTATACCTAATTTTGAAATCATTTTATTAACATTCATTGTTACGCTCCTGACTTTTACCGAGCCCCATCATTGCATGCATGATATTTTCTTCATTCATTGCACTGCGTTGTGTGATTTCCGCGACTAATTCTCCGGCCTTCATCACTATAATCCGATCCGACATCGTAAGCAGTTCGGGCAAATCCGAAGAAACCATAATGATACTGCCGCCATTATCGGTAAAATGACGCATCAAATCGTAAATTTCGGATTTTGCACCTACATCGATACCACGTGTCGGTTCGTCAAAAAACAGAATTTTCACACCGCTTTCTAACCAGCGGGCAATGATCACTTTTTGCTGATTACCGCCGGATAGCGTTTTGGTTATTTGATCCTGACTGTTACAGGCAATGCGCAATTTATCTTTATTTTTCTCCGCCACTTCGCGTTCTTGTTTTTTATCCAGTCGCCAATGCCGCCAAAAACGCGATAGGATAGGCAACGTAATATTTTCACGAACATTCATTCCCAGAATTAGACCTTGTGATTTACGGTCTTCGGTAATCAAGCCAATATGCTGTTTTACGGCCTGTTCAGGACTGGAGATCGTTACTTTTTCGCCGTTTAGATAAATTTCTCCCTGCGCCTCATCTGCGCCGTAAATGGCGCGTAACAATTCCGTTCGTCCCGCTCCGACCAGACCGGCGAACCCTAAAATCTCACCTTGATTCAAATGAAAGGAGATTGGACAAAGTTTACTGTTATGCAAATTTTCTACGCGTAAAACTTCATGTTCAAATTGCACATTACGCTGATAACGGCTGAAATCCACATCACGACCGACCATTAGACGTACGATTTCATCAGCTGAGGTTTCGGCAAAAGGCCGCGTACCTGTGACGACACCGTCTTTTAATACGGTTACCGTATCGGCAATGTAATTGAATTCTTCCAAACGATGAGAAATATAAATCATCGCGACATTTTCTGTTTTAAGCTGATGAATGATTTTGAACAGGGTTTCCGTATTTTTACGCGAAATGGATGCGGTCGGTTCATCAAAAATAATCACTTTGTAACGACTAAACACTGCCTTTGCAATTTCAACCATTTGTTGCTGGGCAATGGATAAATCCGCGACTAAATCATCCGGTCGAATATCTAATTCCAGTCGATTAATGATTTCCTGTGTGCGTATGCGCATATTTTCCCAATCCATTTTGCCGAAAAAATGTGATTGTTCATTGCCTAAAAAAATATTTTCCAGCACGGTTAATTGAGGAACCAGCATTAATTCCTGGTGAATAAAGCCAATACCGGCTTGTTGTGCCTGCTTGACGGATTGGGGTAAATAGGGGCGTTGATAAAATTTCATCGCGCCTTGATCGGCATGATAAATACCGGCAATAATCTTACATAACGTGGATTTTCCTGCACCGTTTTCACCAATCAAACAATGTACTTTACCCGGATAAATATCCAGATTGATATTTTTCAGAATTTCCACTCCAAAAAATTGTTTACATATATTTTGTAATTGCAAAATAGGTTCAGCCATTTTCTGTTCCGATTAGTTTAGATAAACATGTTTAGGTTACTCTATAATTTCGCAATAAAATGAGATCTCTCTCGCAAAATGAAAAATAGATTACAATCCAAGATTTATTTTGTGATATTAATCACAATAAAGCCGTTGATTTGAGAATAAACTAACATTAATTACAACAAAACTGTTGTAAGTTAATCACATCGACTTAACCATAGGGGAAATCAATATGAAACGTAATTTATTGCATAAAACCTTATTATCCGGATTATTCGCCTTGTCTGTTACCGGTTTTGCCAATGCGGCGGAAAAACCACAAATCGCCTTATTAATGAAAACGCTGAGTAATGAATATTTTATTTCAATGCAACAAGGTGCCGAGGAAACGGCGAAACAAAAAAATGTGGATTTAATTGTACAGGTGGCGGAAAAAGAGGATTCTACCGAACAATTAGTCGGCTTAGTAGAAAACATGATTGCCAAGAAAGTCGATGCGATTATTGTGACACCGAATGATTCGATTGCTTTTATTCCGGCATTCCAAAAAGCGGAAAAAGCCGGAATTCCGATCATTGATTTAGATGTTCGGCTTGATGCTGACGCAGCTAAAAAAGCCGGTTTGGCATTTAATTATGTCGGTGTTGATAATTTCTACGGCGGCTATTTAGCGGCAAAAAATCTTTCAGAGGCGCTAGGTGGCAAAGGCAAAGTCGCAATGTTGGAAGGGATTGCCGGTGTGGATAACGGCGAGCAGCGCAAAGCTGGCGCGTTGAAAGCATTCGGTGAATATCCCGACATTCATATCGTCGCATCACAATCCGCTAACTGGGAAACGGAACAAGCATTAAATGTGGCGAGTAATATCTTAACCGCAAATCCGGATATTCAAGGTATTTTTGCGGCTAATGATAATATGGCGATCGGCGCGGTTACGGCGGTAGAAAATGCCGGGTTGGCGGGGAAAGTGCTCGTAACGGGTTACGACGGTATTCCGCTTGCCATTGAATATGTAAAACAAGGCAAAATGCAGAATACCATTGATCAATTGCCGAAAAAACAAGTCGCCATCGCGATTGAATCTGCGTTAAAACAAATTAATAAACAGCCGATTGACCCGGTCGTTTACGTAGAACCGGTTGTGGTGGACAAAAAAGAATCGGCGAAATATTAACCCGGTTTGTATAAATGACTATCCGTCTTTGTACGGACTGAAAAGTGCGGTCAGTATTTGGCCTGTTTTTCCACTGAAAAACGGTGCGAAAACCGACCGCACTTTTAAATCGCTGCCGTATTGTCCAATAACCATTCTTTGGCTCGACCTTCGCAATGAGGGGCGAGTTTGTCGCGTACGGTGCGATGATAATTATTTAACCAGTCGATTTCATTTTGATTCAGCAATGATTTATCAATAAGTCTGGTGTCAATCGGGCAGAGAGTAACGGTTTCAAAGCATAGGAAAGTACCGAATTCGTGTTCCTGCGGTTGTTCAACGGGCTGATTTACAACCAGATTTTCGATGCGGATTCCCCAGCGCTGCGGGCGGTATAATCCCGGTTCGTTGGAGGTAAGCATACCTGCCCGCATGGCGTGTTGCGGTTGTGGGGCGGCATGGTAGGAAATCACCTGCGGACCTTCGTGAACATTCAGTACATAGCCGATGCCGTGACCGGTGCCGTGTCCGTATTCGCGCTGTGCCTGCCATAACGGCTGGCGGCAGATTGCATCCAACATCGGTGACAGAATCCCTTCGGGGAAAATCGCCTGTGCCAGCGCGATATGCGCTTTCAATACGTAAGTGAAATCCCGTTTTTGTGCATCGCTCGCGTTGCGTATGGCGATCACGCGGGTAATATCCGTTGTACCGGTGTGGTATTGCGCGCCGGAGTCGATTAACAAGACGCCGTTGCCTTCGATACGGCTGAAATGCTCGGCAGTAGCGGAATAGTGGGGTAGTGCGGCATTGGCGTTAAAGCCGGCAATGGTGTTGAAACTTGGCGAAATATAGTGCGGTCGATGAGAACGGTGTTTAATCAGCATCTCGCTGATATCCAGTTCGGTAAACGCCTTATTTTCTGCGATGAGCTGTTCCAATTCGGCAAAAAAACCGGCCAGCGCCACGCCGTCCTCCACCATTGCCTGACGAATAAAGGCGATTTCCTGTGCGGATTTCATCGCTTTTAAATAGGTGCTGGGATTGATTGCTTCAATTAGTGTTACCTGTGCCGGCAGTTTCGCCAACGTACTGATTGCGACTTTGTTCGGGTCGAGCAAAAGACCGCCTTGCAGCGCCGCCATGCGGTCTGTCACGGCGTGATAATCTGCAACGCGAATGCCGGCCTCATCCAGCAGGGCCGAACATTGCGCGTTGAGCTTACTGGGTTCGACAAAAACTGTTGCGCTGTCGTTTTCAATCAGCAAATGGGCAAGAAAGACAGGATTATAAGGCACATCGCTGCCACGCAGATTAGTCAGCCAGGCAATGTCATCCAAGCTGGAAATTAAATGTGCATTTGCGCCTTTTTCTTGCATTGCGCGGCGGATTTTCGCCAGTTTCTGTGTAGCAGATTGCACCACGAATTCGCCAGCGTGCGGATAAATTGGCGCCGCGGGCAAAGGCGGACGTTGCGACCAAATATCGGCAACAATGTCTGATGCGCTACACAATTGAATTGATTTGGCGGCAAATGCCCGTTCCAGCTGACGCTGAGCGGATAGCGAAAGCCCGTCGGCGGCAGCACCGACAGTGGCGCCTGTGGGTAAATTATTTATCAGCCAGTCGATGTGAGTTTGCCCCGTTCCCAATTTGCCAAGGCTAATGCCGCTGCCGTTCAGCTGCTCTGCCGCTTGTTCCCAATAGCGGCTATCCACCCATAAACTTGCCTGTGTTGCCGTTACTGCCAATGTGCCAACTGAGCCGGTAAAACCCGATAACCAACGACGGGTTTGCCAATGTTCGGGCAGATATTCCGAAAGATGTGGATCGGCGGAAGGGGCGATCCAGCCGTCGAGTTGATGTTGCTGCATTGCCTGCCGTAAACGGGCAAGCGGTGAATGTTGAGCTGTCATAATACCTCCAAATCAGTCAATACCGCTGAGCATGCGGTTTAAATTATTGGTGAAAACCAGCAGTAGCACACCACAACCGATGCCAATGCCGCCAAGCAGACCGTAAAAATGTAACAGTGTATCGGCATGATAAAACCATTCGAATATCAAGCCGCCTAAGGTGAAACCGATAGAGAGTGAAAGAAAATTCAGTGCCACCATTTGTGTTTTAAAATGAGGCGGTGCGATCTTGGTTGCAAAAGACAGCGAAATCGGTGAAATCAGCAGTTCGGCAAGAGTGAGTACAATGATCGACAGCGCAATAAAAATCAGCGGCATAACGGTGTCGCCGAGAAATGGCATATACAGCAGATAAAACACGCCGACCGTGATTAAACCGTAAGCAAATTTATCCGGTGTTTTCGGCTGATTTCTGCCCATTTTCATCCATAACCCCGCCAGCAGACCTGAAAACAGAATTACCCATAATCCCTGAATTGAACTGAACCAAGCAACCGGAATCTCAAAGCTGCCGAACATCCGCTGCGCTTTTGCGGTTTCGTCGATATAAATCGTGATCACGGTATAAAACTGAAACCATAATGCCCAGAAAATACAAGAGATTAAAAACAGCGGTAAATAGGCCAGAATATATTTTTTCTGGGTTGACGTGCTCTGTTTGCCTTTTAACAGGCGGGTAAAATAATACACCGAAAGCAGGACGACCACCGCCAATAACACCGATTTAAAATTACCGAAATGCAGCCAACCAAGCGCAATCGATAGGGCAAAGAGCGCTAAACCTAACAAGGTAAGGCGGAAAATCGCCGGTTTTTCATGGGATTGTAACGGAAAAGGGGCGGGGGTTTTAGGGAGAAATTTCCGTCCGCGACTGTATTGCCATAAACCGAACGCCATGCCGATGGCGGCCGCACCGAAACCGTAATGAAAACCGATATTACTTTGTAGCAGCCCTGTCAACAGTGGGCCGAGCAGTGCGCCGATATTAATGGCGATATAAAAAATGGAAAAACCTGCATCACGCAGATGGCGGGTTTCTTTGCTTTCATAGAGTTGTCCGACCATGGAACTTGCCGAGGCTTTCACGCCGCCGCTACCGAAAGCAATCAACACTAAGCCGGCTATCAGCCCGACAAAATCGGGCACAATTGCCAGCGCAATATGTCCCGCCATGACCACCACGCCCGACCAGAATAGAGTGCGTTCGGCACCGATTAAACGATCCGACAGCCAGCCGCCCAAAATTGTGGCTAAATAAATACTGCCGCCATAGGCACCGACAATGCCGCCGGCCACAGTTTTATCAATGTTCAGACCGCCGTTTATGGTGTGATAGTACAGGTACATCATTAAAATGGCTTGCATGCCGTAAAAAGAAAAGCGTTCCCACAATTCGATCTGGAACAGTTTGCTCAGCTGAAACGGATGCCCGAAAAATGTCCGTGCGGTTGGGGTCGGTGACATATCGTCCTCCTCGTGATTAAGTCAATAAGCGTGCAACATCTTGTGAAATGAAATCATTGGGTTCGAACTTAACAAAAATTTAACACAAAATCTGAGAAAGAAGAATATTTTTTTAAGGAGTAATCCTGACGCTAAATCATGCGTCATTATCCGATGCGCTATGCTACCAAAATAACATACCAAGTGCGGTGAATATTAAGATATTTTCTGAGGCTGAAAACCCTTTAAAAAATCGACCGCACTTTATAGGTGTTCTGCCGGTGTATTTGCCTGAACATGCGTTAAGCCGAATGATTTAAATAGCGTGTTAAATTATCCAGCTCCCGTATGCCATCGTTGACGCCCAACTCATACATTGCTTGAATTTTATTTAAATCCTTTTCAATACGACCGATGGGCAAAGACACTGACGGGCGGATAACGAAAATCCAGTTTTGCTGGTGCAGACGGATAATTTCCTCCACTCGGCGATTATAATCCAAATGACGGCGGGACAAAGTATCAACTAAATTCGGATACTTACGATAAAATGCGTTAATGAAATAGCGATTGGCGGCTGTTTTGCGGTAATCAAAAGGACGAGTTAGGATCACAATAATTTTGTCATACCCCAACGATTGACAATAGGTTAACGGAATACTGTCGGCGATGCCGCCGTCTAAATATTTGTTGCCGTTAAATTCAATCATTTTTGAGACGAAAGGCATGGCGGAGGTAGCGCGCAACAACTCCATTTGCGCAAACACATCGGTGATTTTGACATATTCTGCCAGACCGCTTTCCACATTAGTCAAGGTTACATAAAAATCAATTGCGGATGCTTTGAATGCGGCGTTATCAAAGGGATCCAGCGTAACGGGAACTTCATAAAAAGCAAATTCCTTATTGATAATATTGCCGGTAGTCAGCAAACTGCGCAATCCGATATAGCGTTTATCATTGATATATTTCAGGTTATAACGAATAACTCGTCCGCGCTGACGAGAAGGATAATTGGCACCGAACAATGCGCCGGCGGACACACTGACGATGCCATCGACCCAGATATTTTCATCCATCAACACATCCAGCACGCCGGCGGTAAACATACCGCGCATTCCGCCGCCTTCCAGAACTAAGCCGATTTTCATCCGTTCACCTTTTATTCAATTATATTCAGACTTGCCATCATATCACCCCAACTTCATTCTATAAACCGGAAATTTCCCCTATAATAGCGCGATAAGATCAACAGTTAAGGAAAATAGCATGAAAATCGCGCTCGGTATCACCTATAACGGCAAAAATTATTTCGGCTGGCAGCGTCAAGAAAAGGTGACCAGTGTACAGGCAGAACTGGAAAGGGCAATCGCTTTTGTTGCCGATGAAGAATGCGCGGTTTTTTGTGCCGGACGAACTGATGCTGGCGTTCATGCCACCGGACAGGTCATTCATTTTGAAACCGCTGCGTTGCGACCGGAAAAGGCTTGGTGTTTCGGCGTGAACGCCAAGTTGCCCGATGATATTGCGGTTACGTGGGCAAAACAGGTGGATGATGATTTCCATGCGCGTTTCAGTGCGACGGCGCGCCGTTATCGTTATGTGATTTATAACCATAAATTGCGCAATGCGATTTTACCTGACGGCATCACTCATTGCCATTTGCCGCTGGATCATCAATTAATGAACCAAGCCGGGCAGGCGTTAGTGGGCGAGCATGATTTTTCCGCGTTTCGTGCTGCGCAATGCCAGTCAAATACGCCGTGGCGCAATGTGCATCATCTGCATGTAATTCGGCGCGGCGATTACCTCGTAATTGATATTCAAGCGAATGCGTTTGTTCATCACATGGTGCGCAATATTGTCGGCAGCCTGATTGAAGTCGGTTGTCAACAGCGACCGGTAGCGTGGATTGCCGAATTATTGGCCGAAAAAGACCGCACTTTGGCGGCGCCGACGGCCAAAGCGGCTGGCTTATATTTGGTGCATGTCAGCTATCCGGCGCGTTTTGCATTGCCGCGACATAACTTGGGGCCGCTGTATTTAGAAGATGAACTTTGGTAGCCACATCAGACCTTTAGCGCTGGCATATTAGGCTGAATTATGGTGTAATAGCCGGAATTTTCTCATTGATAAAAAAGGTTAACTATGAGCTGGATTGATAGAATTTTTAGTAAAAACACCGCCTCATCATCGCGTAGAGCCAATGTCCCCGAGGGCGTGTGGACGAAATGTACCGCTTGCGAACAGGTGTTATATCGTGACGAATTAAAACGCAATCTGGAAGTTTGTCCGAAATGCGGGCACCACATGCGAATCGATGCGCGCGAGCGTCTGCTGGCGTTGCTGGATAAAGACAGCGTGCAGGAAATTGCCTCAGATCTGGAACCGAAAGATGTGCTGAAATTCAAAGATTTGAAAAAATATAAAGACCGTCTTTCTGCGGCGCAAAAAGACACCGGGGAAAAAGATGCGTTGATTTCCGTGTTTGGTACCTTATACGGCATGCCGGTTGTGGCGGCAGCGTCGAATTTCAGTTTTATGGGCGGTTCCATGGGCTCGGTAGTCGGCGCAAAATTCGTTAAAGCGGCGGAAAAAGCCATGGAGGAGCATTGTCCGTTTATTTGTTTTTCCGCAAGTGGCGGTGCGCGGATGCAAGAGGCGCTAATTTCATTGATGCAAATGGCAAAAACCAGCGCGGTGTTGGCAAAAATGCGGGAGCAGGGGGTGCCTTTCATTTCAGTGTTAACCGATCCGACTTTGGGCGGTGTTTCCGCCAGTTTTGCCATGCTGGGCGATATTAATATCGCAGAACCCAAGGCATTGATCGGTTTTGCCGGTCCGCGAGTGATTGAACAAACCGTTCGCGAAAAATTGCCGGAAGGTTTCCAGCGTTCGGAATTTCTGCTGGAAAAAGGCGCAATTGATATGATTGTAAAACGGGCCGATATGCGTGAAACTCTGGCAAGTTTATTAGGCAAACTAAGTAATAAACCGTCGCCTTTTATTGAGCCTGAATCTGAATTATTAGTAGCAGAAACGGAAACTCTTGTTGCAACCCATGAATAATTCAAGTAAACCGTTAAAAGCCACTTCGTCCCTTCAGGAGTGGCTTTCTTATTTAGAACATAGCCATACTAAGGCGATTGATTTGGGACTGGAGCGGGTTGCCGCGGTGGCGCAGGCGTTGGATTTATTGACTCCGGCGCCTTTTGTGATCACCGTCGGTGGCACCAATGGCAAAGGCACGACCTGCCGTTTGCTGGAAACACTGTTGCTGAACGCAGGGTATCGTGTCGGGGTGTATTCGTCACCGCATTTGCTGCGTTATAACGAACGGGTGCTGATCCAAAACTGTGAGCTGGATGATGACGCCCATTGCCGCGCGTTTGCTTTTATTGAGCGGCATAAAACTCAATCGTTAACGTATTTTGAATTCAGCACATTGGCCGCGTTGTATTTATTCAAACAGGCAAAATTGGACGCGGTTATTCTGGAAGTTGGACTGGGCGGGCGTTTGGATGCGACCAATGTGGTGGACAGCGATATTGCGTTGATTACCAGCGTTGATATCGATCACACGGATTTCCTCGGTTCGACGCGCGAACAAATCGGGTTTGAAAAAGCCGGTATTTTTCGTGCCGGCAAACCGGTGGTGATCGGCGAACCGGATATTCCGGCATCCATGCTGGAACAGGCGCATAAGCTGGGTTGCCCGTTAGCCTGCCGCGATCAGGACTGGCGGTTTACGCTGCAAGGTGAAACTTGGGATTGGCAGAATGAAAAAGTGCGGTGGGAAAATCTGCCGTTTGCGCAAATTCCGCTCGCCAACGCCGCGACCGCACTGGCTGCTATTCAATATTTACCTTTTGTTATTACGCTGCAGCATATTCGTCAAGCATTGCAGCAAGTGGCGTTAACCGGACGCTTTCAAACCTTGTCGGTGGAAAAACGCACGGCGCTGGGGCGATGCCTTGGAAAACCGGTTGAGAGGTTGCCGCGCGTGATCATTGACGTCGGACATAATCCTCATGCCGCACGCTATTTAGCCGAAAAACTGACCGCACTTAAAGGGCAGAACGACGGTAAAATAATCGCAGTGTGCGGCATTTTGAAAGATAAAGATGCCGTCGGAGTGCTGACGCCGTTGTTACCGTTGATTGATTATTGGTACTGCGTAGGGCTAGACGGTGAGCGCGGGCAATCCGGCGAGGCATTATTTGCGACTCTGCAACAAACGGCAGGGTTGGTGCATCAATCCGCGGCGGGCGAAAGCGCAAATAATGTGGCGCAAGGCGTGCAACGTGCGCTAGCAAATGCGCAGGAAAACGATCTGGTACTGATATTCGGTTCTTTTCATACCGTTGCCGATTTTCTGGCAATGCTGTGAAAAAATAACGGGCGGTTGAGATACCGTCCGCTGTTTTTGGTCATATGCCCTTACAGCAGCGGGCTGAACAGGAAAAACAGGCGCTCAATAATGCGGTGATGAACCGGGCGAGTTTTCCATTTTGCATAATCCAATTGAGTGGAATTGTTCAGATAATTTTCTTGTAATAATGTGATTTCGTTGGCAAAAGCCAGATCTTCCACCACCATCGTGACTTCAAAATTGAGCAGAAAACTGCGCATATCCATGTTTACCGTCCCGACCAGTGCTAGCCGATTATCGATCAATATGCTTTTGGTGTGCAGTAATCCTTTGTTGAATTTATAGATTTTGACCCCGGCTGCCATCAGATCGTCAAAAAAAGTGCGGCTCGCCCAGCCGACCATTACCGAATCGTTTTTCTGCGGTAAAATCAGTGTGACTTCTACACCACGTAGCGCGGCGATCTGTAATGCCTCGGCGATACTGTGGCTGGGTACGAAATAAGGTGATGTGATAGTGATACTTTTCCGTGCGGAGAAAATCGCAAGGGACAGTGATTGTGCCATCAAATCATCAGGAAAGCCCGGACCGGTCGCCAAAATTTGCACTGCATGGGAATTGTCGTTGTCTATTGGCAGCAGCGGACAGTCGGGCAACGCCAACGGTAATTCGCGTTCGGTTTCAATTTCCCAGTCCCACGCATGTAGGCTGTTGAGCACCGGCGACACCGGACCGTTGATACGTACCATAATATCAACCCATTCGCCCACATGACTGTCTTGTTTGAAATATTTGGGGTCAACCATATTCATACTGCCGGTATAGGACAATTGATTATCGATCACAATAATTTTGCGGTGCTGGCGTAAATCAATCCGGCTGAGAAACATACGCAATAAATTCACATGCAGCGCTTCGGTGATTTCAATGCCGTTATCCCGCATGATTTTACAGCTATGGCTTTTCAGAAAACTGCGGCTGCCTACGCTGTCGAGCAGAATTCGGATTGCCACGCCGCGGCGGCGGGCGTTAATCAGTGCGGTTTGCACCTGATTGATCAGTCCTCCGTCAGACCAGATATAAAACACCATATTGATAGTCTGCGTGGCGGCATCAATATCGCGGATAATGCTGTTGATAATGCTTGCTGGCGTATCCAGAATATGCAATTCATTACCCAGCACACAGGGAATATGCAGCCGTTTTTTCGCCAGATCGAACAGCGGGCGATAAAGCAGGGTATTGCGAGTATTGATAAGATTGTGGCACTGAGCGAGATTATCAAACCAGCAGTTGAATTTCGGCAATTGGCTGCGAAACGCCTTTGCCCGCCGAGTGCCGAGATTAATTTCACCGAAAATCAAATAAGCGAGAATACCGACCACCGGCACCAAATAAATCACCATCAGCCAAGACAAGGTGGCGGAGACCGATTGTTTTTTAATGATCAACCGCAGTGTAATGGAAATGGTCAGCACCCAAATTATAGCGGGGATAATGTATGGTATAATTTGCTCAATGGAAAAACGCATTATTTTTTAACCGCACTTTATTTAATCACTATGCAACCTATTGAAATAGTTTACACCCATCCGGATTTTATCATTATAAATAAACCCTGTGGTGTCAGCGTACACAAAGATAACAATGCCATCGGTCTGACTACAATCGTTGCGCGTCAGCTCCGGCTGCCGCGAGTCTGGCTGGTACACCGTTTGGATAAAGTCACCTCAGGCTTATTGATATTGGCTTTAAATGAACAGTCCGCCGCGCAATTATCCCACCTATTTGCGCAACATGCCATTCAAAAAACGTATCTTGCATTATCTGTGCATAAACCGAAGAAAAAACAAGGCGTTATTGCCGGCGATATGGCAAAGGCGAGAGGCGGCGCGTGGAAACTCACCCGGCAACGCGAAAATCCCGCGATCACCCGCTTTGTTTCAGTCAGCTGTGAGGCGAATTTGCGACTGTTTGTGTTATCGCCGCAAACCGGCAGAACCCATCAGCTGCGGGTAGCGATGAAAAGCCTCGGCAGCCCGATTCTAGGCGATGAGCTGTATGGCGGAAAGGCAGAAAAATCCGACCGCACTTATTTGCATGCCTATGCCTTGAACTTCATTTATCAAGGCGAAGAGATTGTATTGCGTCTTATGCCAAAGTGCGGTGCATTTTTTAATAAAAATTCAGTGCGGGAGGCGATCTGCGCGCAAAAAACCAAATAATCGCCGAAACCACGAATAAAGGCGTGATTTTTTAACATGTTAGTATTATCATTGACAGCATTTTTTGAATTATTTAAAGCAACAGAGGATAGGTATGCAAAACCTTAAAGAAATTACGGAGCAGGCGAAAAAGGCGATCGACGAGCTGCACGATAAAAGTCTGGATGCACTGGATGCGATTCGGGTGGAATATTTCGGTAAAAAAGGACATTTTACCCAGTTAATGCAAGGGCTGCGCGATGTGGCGGCAGAAGAACGCCCGGCAATCGGCGCAAAGATTAACGAGGCGAAGCAAAAAGTGCTGGACGCGTTTAACGCGAAGAAAGCCCAATGGGAGCAGGAAGCATTGGATGCACAACTGGCGCAGGAGCGGATTGATGTTAGCTTGCCGGGGCGTAAAACCGAGCTGGGTGGTCTGCACCCGGTTTCCATCACTATTGAGCGGGTAATCAAATTTTTTGCCAATCTGGGATTTACCGTGGAAACCGGTCCGGAAGTGGAAACCGATTACTATAATTTTGATGCCCTGAATATTCCGGCGCACCACCCGGCGCGCGCCGATCACGATACATTCTGGTTTGACGCACAACGTCTGTTAAGAACCCAGACTTCCGGCGTGCAAATCCGCACTATGGAAAAACAGCAGCCGCCGATTCGGATTATGGCGCCGGGGCGGGTATATCGCAACGACTATGATCAAACGCATACCCCGATGTTCCACCAGATTGAATTGCTTTATGTGGATAAAAATGCGAACTTTACCGAACTAAAAGGCTTGTTGCATGACTTTCTGCGCGCCTTTTTTGAAGAGGATCTGGAAGTACGTTTCCGTCCGTCTTATTTCCCATTTACCGAACCTTCCGCCGAAGTAGATGTAAAAGGCAAAAACGGCAAATGGCTGGAAGTGTTAGGCTGCGGCATGGTGCATCCGAACGTGTTGCGCAATGTGGGCATTGATCCGGAAGAATATGCCGGGTTTGCGGTCGGCATGGGAGTCGAACGGTTAACCATGTTGCGTTACAATGTAACGGATTTACGTTCGTTCTTTGAAAACGACCTACGTTTTTTGAAACAGTTTAAATAATGAGATGACAGGCAACAATAAGATATGCCTTGGTAATGTAACGAATCGGACAGAGAAAGATTATGAAATTTAGCGAATTATGGGTGCGTGAATGGGTAAACCCGGTAATCGACACGGAACAGTTATGCGAACAAATCACCATGTTGGGACTCGAAGTTGACGGCGTGGATAATGTTGCCGGTACATTTACCGGGGTTGTGGTTGGCGAAGTGGTGGAATGTGCAGCGCATCCAGACGCGGACAAATTGCGCGTCACCAAAGTGGATGTCGGCGGTGCGACGTTATTGGATATTGTGTGCGGCGCACCGAACTGCCGTCAGGGATTAAAAGTCGCTTGTGCCATCGAAGGTGCGCTGTTGCCTGGTAATTTTAAAATTAAAAAAACAACACTGCGCGGTCAGCCTTCCGAAGGCATGCTGTGCTCCTATAACGAATTGGGTATTTCCGATGATCACAGCGGTATTATAGAATTACCTGCCGATGCGCCGATTGGGGCGAATTTGCGGGACTATTTGAAACTGGACGACAACACCGTTGAAATCAGCCTCACGCCCAATCGTGCCGATTGCCTGAGTATTGCCGGCATTGCGCGTGAAATCGGGGTGTTGAACCGTATGTCGGTTAATACGCCGCACATTGAACCGGTTGAAGCCAGCATCACGGATAAAGTCGCCATTGATGTGTCTGCGCCAAACGCCTGCCCTCGTTATTTACTGCGTGTTATTAAAAATGTCAATGTGAAGGCGCAAACACCGGTTTGGATGAAAGAAAAACTGCGCCGCTGTGATATTCGTTCAATCGATCCGATTGTGGATATTACCAACTATATTCTGCTTGAACTCGGACAACCAATGCACGCTTTTGATGCCGCGCGAGTCAGCCAACCTGTGCAAGTACGTATGGCGCGGGAAGGGGAGGAATTAGTTTTATTGGACGGTACTACCGCCAAGCTGCAAGCCAACACCCTAGTGATTGCCGATCAGAAAGGTCCGTTGGCAATGGCGGGTATTTTCGGCGGCGAAGCCAGTGGTGTTAACGGCGAAACCAAAGATATTATTCTTGAATCGGCGTTTTTTGCCCCGCTTGCCATCACCGGTCGGGCCAGACAATATGGTTTGCATACCGATGCGTCACACCGTTTTGAACGCGGCGTGGATTTTGCGCTGCAACGTAATGCCATGGAACGGGCTACAGCACTGGTATTGCAAATCTGTGGTGGTGAAGCCGGTGAAATTTGCGAGGCGGTGAGCGATGAACATTTACCGAAAGTGAAACAGGTTCAGTTACGTCGTCACAAATTGGATGCATTATTAGGTCATCATATTGAAACGGATACCGTAACCGACATTTTCCGTCGTTTAGGGTTTGAGGTCAGCTATGCGGCAGACGTTTGGCGCGTAACATCCGCCAGCTGGCGTTTTGATATTGAAATTGAAGAAGATTTAATTGAAGAGGTGGCGCGGATTTACGGTTATAACAGTATTCCGAATCATGCACCGCTGGCACATCTGCAAATGAAAATGATTCCGGAACATTTGCTCGAGCTGATTCGTGTGCGTACTGCGTTTGTAGATAGCGATTATCAGGAAATCGTTTCGTACAGCTTTGTTGATCCTGATGTTCAGCAATTATTGTATCCGCAGCAGGAAGCGTTGATGCTGCCAAATCCGATTTCGCGTGAAATGTCCGCGATGCGGGTATCACTGTTGCCGGGTTTATTGACAACAGTTGCTTATAACCAAAACCGCCAGCAAAGCCGGATTCGTATTTTTGAAGGCGGCTTGCGTTTTATTCCTGATGCGGCGGCACCGTGCGGTGTTCGTCAGGAATTTATGCTTAGCGCGGCGATTGTCGGCGATAAACGCCCCGTACATTGGGAGCATAAAGGCGAAAATGCAGATTTCTTTGATCTGAAAGGGGATTTAGAGCGAATTTTATCCTTAACAAAGGCTGGAAATCGCTTGCGTTTTGTTGCAAAATCATATCCGGCGCTTCATCCGGGGCAATCGGCCGCCATTATGCTGGACGATAAGGAAATCGGCTTTATCGGAACTGTGCATCCGAAAATTGTACAGCAGCTGGGATTATCCGGTAAACCGATTGTGTTTGAAATCGAATGGGCGGCAATTGCGGAACGTAATGTGCCGAATGCGAAAGAAATTTCCCGTTTTCCTGCCAATAAACGCGATATTGCCGTTGTGTTGGACAGCGATATTCCGGCTGGCGAGATCTTGGATGCGTGCCGTAACGCAGGCGGAAAACAATTGATGAATGTCGGTTTATTTGATGTTTATCAGGGTTCTAATTTACCGGAAGGGAAGAAAAGTCTGGCCATCAGTCTGACAATCCAAGACACGGAAAAAACGCTGGAAGAAAAAGATATCAATGCGGTGATTTCTGTTATATTATCCGAGCTGAAACAACGCTTTAACGCTTACTTGAGAGATTAGATTATGACACTGACCAAAGTAGAACTCGCAGACAGCTTAATTGAGAAACACAATTTAAACAAACGCGATGCCAAAGAATTGGTTGAATGTTTTTTTGAGGAAATTCGTCTGGCATTAGAAAACGGGCGGGATGTCAAATTATCCGGTTTCGGTAATTTTGAGCTGAGGGATAAATCCTCACGTCCCGGACGTAATCCGAAAACCGGCGAAAGCGTTCCCGTTTCTGCGCGCCGGGTCGTGGTGTTCAAACCCGGTCAGAAACTGCGTAGCAGAGTGGAAAAAACCAAACCGAAAAACTAATCTCCTGTCACAAGCTATCCGGCATTTGCGGATAGCTTTTCATTATGTTGTATAGAGGGAAAACTCAATGCGTTTAGTTAAAACAGGGTTAATAACAAGCTGCATTGTCTTTCTAGCTGCTTGTTCGGGTTCGACACCCCGTTATTCTTCCATTGATTACAAAGGTCAGTTAGACGATCCGATTAT
Organism: Necropsobacter massiliensis; assembly: GCF_000827595.2. Classification (GTDB taxonomy): domain Bacteria; phylum Pseudomonadota; class Gammaproteobacteria; order Enterobacterales; family Pasteurellaceae; genus Necropsobacter; species Necropsobacter massiliensis. The sequence continues at coordinate 412,426 of NZ_LN776183.1, forward strand.
GGTCATCGCATTATTAAGCGAGCAGCAGTACGAATGGGCGGGTACGCCTTATATGCTGGGCGGACAAAGCCGCAACGGCGTAGACTGTTCAGGCTTTGTGCAAACCACGTTTCTCGATCGTTTCGGTATCCGCTTACCGCGTTCGACTAGAGAGCAGGCAAATTACGGTACCAAAATCAGCAAGAGCGAGATTCAGACCGGTGATTTGGTGTTTTTCAAAACCGGTCGAGGTCCGAACGGTTACCATGTCGGTATTTACGTAAAAGAGGATAAATTCCTGCACGCCTCGACCAAAGGCGGCGTGATTTACTCTTCCATGAACAGCCCGTATTGGCAAAAAGCCTATTGGCAAACCCGACGCATTTAAGCGACAGCCGTTAAATACTCTTATGTAAAGAAAGTGCGGTAAAAATTTAACTCGTTTTTTCACCGCACTTTGATTATCGATTAGCTTATTGCACCGTAAAAGTGCGGTTAAATAACCGCCCGATTAAGGTGCAATTTTTATTTATCTGCGATTACGCCTGACTTCTGCGGTTAAATTCCGCCAGCGCCTGATCAAATTTCTCCGCCACTTGTGTATTTACCGGCGCAAACACAGAAGAGGTAATTGTGATAAATGAACAGACTAAAAAGCCCGGAATGATTTCATATAATTTAGCCAGATCTTGCCAGCCCCAATATTGCATTAACGGGCTCCATATCACAACGGTCAGCGCACCGGAAAGCATACCCCAAAGTGCGGCTTTAGAGCTGATATTGCGGTTAAATAACGATAAAATAACCACCGGACCAAACGCCGCACCAAAGCCCGCCCAGGCGTAGGACACCAAACTCATTACTTTGGAATTCGGATCTTGTGCGATGAGCATTGCGATAGCCGCAATGGCTAGCACCATCAGCCGTCCGACCCAGACCAATTCCTGGCTGGAAGCGGTTTTACGGAAAAAGCCTTTGTAGAAGTCTTCCGTAATTGCGGCGGAACACATCAATAATTGAGCGGAAAGGGTACTCATAATCGCAGCCAGAATAGCGGATAACACGATGCCGACGATCCAAGGATTAAACATTTGTTTCGACAATTCAATAAAGACGGATTCCGCATTTTCCAGTTCGATATTGCCAGCGGTGAAATAGGCGAGCCCGAAATAGCCGACGGCAACCGCACCGCCCAGACATAAAAACATCCAGCCGATACCGATTCGCCGCGCCTTAACCAAAGACTGTACGGAATCGGCTGCCATAAAACGCGCTAGAATATGGGGCTGACCGAAATAGCCTAATCCCCAAGCTAAGGCGGAAACGACACCGATACCCGAAACATTGTGCAGCCAGTTGGAATAGGGAATTTGCGTCAGCGTCGATTTGTTTTCCAACGCTATGCTGATTTCTTCCCAGCTCAGGTTTATCAGCACCATGACCGGTGCGAGCAGCAAAGCGAAGATCATTAAGGTTGCCTGAATAGTATCACTCCAAGAGACCGCCAGATAACCGCCGATAAAGGTATAAATGATCGTCGCCAGCGCGCCGAACCAAAGTGCGGTGGCATATTCCAGCCCTAACAGGCTTTGGAATAGTTCCCCCCCCGCCACTACGCCGGATGCGCAGTAAATGGTAAAGAAAAACAGGATAATCGCAGAAGAAATAATTTTTAGCGCTTTCTTCTGGCGCGGAAAGCGCTGTGCGAAAAATTCGGGCAAGGTCAGCGCATTGGCATAATTTTCAGTGAAAATACGCAACCGCCCGGCAACAACACGATAATTCATATATGCACCGATAGTTAAACCGATGGCGATCCAAGCCTCCGACAACCCGGAAAGAAAAATGGCGCCCGGTAATCCCATCAACAGCCAACCCGACATGTCCGACGCGCCGGCAGACATCGCCGTAACAAAACTGCCCATTTTTCGTCCGCCAAGGATATAATCGTCGAAGTTGGTGGTTGAGCGATACGCGTAAATGCCGATGCCCAGAATGATAACCAGATAAAGCCCAAAGGTAATATAAATTTGATTATTCTGCATATATGCTCCTTAACTGTTATTGTTCCTGCGCCGCCATTAAGGAAGCATTTCCGCCTGCCGCGGTGGTATTTTCACTGCGTGAGAACTCATCATACAGCGGCATAATATCCTGAGTGTCACGCCAATCATAACATTTAAAAATCGCACGATGATGTTGCGCATGCCATAATCTCTGTTCTTTGCTTAGTGCGGTCAAAAATACGCCTTTTTGACAATGTTCGAAATCAGTCGATACGCGCACACCGTCTAAGGCGCCTTGTTTTGCCAACGGATGCTCAGGTTGCAGCAAAACGGAAAAACCGTGTTTGAGCAATTTTTGTGCCGCTTGTTCGGCTTGCACGGCATCTCCGTTTAAAATAGCAACCTCACAAGGTAAGTATGCCAGCGTATTTTCTTCCCCGGTAATGCTGTCCAGTACCGGTTTTGCTGTCAATAAGGCATCGGCATCGCCGAACTGACTGTGATATTGGGCAGTGCTGGTTAGCCGCTGTAAGTAAAACTCGCCGCCAGCTTTTGGCCCGGTGCCGGACAGTCCGTGACCGCCAAAAGGTTGCACGCCGACCACTGCGCCGACAATATTACGGTTAACATAAAAATTACCGCAGTTTAGGTGATTTTCTACAAAACTGATCTGCTTGCGGATACGGCTGTGGCAACCGCCGGTCAGTGCATACCCTTTGGCATTAACGGCAGCCAATAGCTTGCCTAATTCATCTTTACGATAAGTAATGATATGCAAAATCGGACCGAACACTTCACGTGTCAATTGATCCAGATTATCCAGCCAATAGGCGGCAGGCGCCACATAATGCCCTTGAGTCGGTGTTTCCAATTCCACGTAACGGCGGGCAATTTGACGCATTAAAGCTTTATGATTTTCCAGATTTTGTTTCGCTTCATTATCTATCACCGGGCCGATATCCGTTGCCAATAATGCCGGATTGCCCACGCTCAGCTCCTGCATCGCCTCGCTAATCATCGTATAGAGTTTATCCGCAACATCCTCCTGCAATAACAAAATCCTCAGTGCGGAACAGCGCTGACCGGCGGAATCAAACGCCGAACTCAGCACATCAGCGGTAACTTGTTCCGATAAAGCGGAGGAATCGACCACCAACACATTTTGCCCGCCGGTTTCGGCAATCAATACCGGGTCGTGCTCGGCTTGCGCCAGTTGTGCGTTAATGGATTTTGCCACTTCTGTCGAACCGGTAAAGACTACCGCATCAAAAGGATATTTGACCAATTCCGCACCAATGTCTCCGGCGCCCAGAATAAGTTGCAGAGCAGAGCGGGGCAGTCCGGCTTGATAAAACAGATTAGTGGCGGCACAGGCAATCAGCGAGGTTTGTTCTGCGGGTTTGGCCACAACGGCGTTGCCGGCCGCCAATGACGCGGCAATTTGCCCGGTAAAGATTGCCAACGGGAAATTCCAAGGTGAAATACACAGTGCGGTTCCGCGTGGCGGCGCAAGTTTGTTTTCTTTTTCCAGTTGCTCAATTTGCACACTGTAATAACGTAAAAAATCTACTGCCTCACGTAATTCCGCAATCGCATTCGGCAGGGTTTTACCGGCTTCCAGTACCGATAATTTCATCAATAAGCCATAGTTTTGTTCATATAAATCAGCGGTTTTGCGTAAAATTGTGGCTTTTTCCACCGCACTTTTTAGTCGCCAGTCGCTGCTTTTTGCGCTTGAAAATACCTTGTCTAAATAGGCTTTATTGAAAAATGCAACATCGCCCACTGATTGTTGCAAATCCGCTGGGTTGAGGACCTGATGCGCTGCATCGTGACAATTCTCCTCAGCAAATGCGACCAAGGATTTCGCCGGCGGAATATCGGCTTGGTTAAATGCCTGTTCCAGCTGTTCCAAGGTCAGCTCGTTGGTTAAATCAAACCCGGCAGAATTTTGCCGATCGCTAAACAATGCCAGCGGGTGCCGCACCGCTTTGTTACTGTGCCCTTGTGATTCGGCATAGCGTTTCCACGGCGGCGTGACTAACTGTTCGGCCGGAATGGTTTCGTTCACTAACTGATGTACGAAAGATGAATTGGCACCGTTTTCCAATAAACGGCGGACTAAGTAAGCGAGCAGGGTTTCATGCGTTCCCACCGGCGCATAAACACGAACTAAGCGATCGAAATTTTCTTTGCCGATGATATTGTCATACAGCGTTTCACCCATTCCGTGCAAACATTGAAATTCGTATTTTTTATCCTGACCGAGTTCATAAACAGTACAAAGAGTTTGCACGTTATGCGTCGCAAATTGCGGATAAATCACATCTTGCGCATCCAGCAGTTTTTTGGCACAGGCGATATAAGAAATATCGGAATGATTTTTTCTGGTATATAGCGGAAAACCGTCTAAACCGTCGGTTTGTGCCCATTTGATTTCGCTGTCCCAATAAGCGCCTTTCACCAGTCTTATCATCAAATAGGCTTGTTTTTCTCTTGCCAGCGAAATGAGGTAATCAATCACCTTAGGGCAGCGTTTGGAATAGGCCTGTACCACAAATCCGATTCCGCGATAACCTTTTAACTCCGGCTCGTCCAATAATTTTTCGATTAAATCCAATGACAGCTCAAGGCGATTAGCTTCTTCAGCATCAATGTTAACGCTGATGTCATATTCTTTGGCGGTAACAAACAGTTGTTTTAACTTAGGATACAGTTCGTCCATAACGCGATCATATTGCGCCCGACTGTAACGCGGATGAATGGCGGAGAGTTTTACCGATACGCTGTTTGAACGATAAATATCACGTTGTTTCGACTCATTGCCGACAACGGTAATCGCCTGTAGATAATCCTGAAAATAACGCTGAGCGTCGGCTTTTGTCATTGCCGCTTCGCCAAGCATATCGAAGGAATAAGCGTAACCCTTGGCAATGCGTTTTTGTACCCGTTTTAGCGCGCTGGCAATGTCGGTGCCGGTAACGAACTGTTCGCCCAGAATTTTCATGGCTCTTATCATCGCAAGCCGCATAACGGGCGCCGACAAACGCGCAAAACTGCGGGTCAACGCATTGGACAAATCATTTTCGTCAAAGGTTTGACTGACTTTTTTACCGAGCAAAAGTCCGTATCCTGCGGCGTTAATAAAGAGGGAAGAGGACTTACCGATGTGCGATTTCCAATCACCTTCTTTCAGCTTATCATGAATTAATTCGTCACGGGTTTGATTGTCCGGAATGCGTAATAAGGCTTCCGCCAGACACATTAACGCAATGCCTTCATCATCGCCCAGTGAAAATTCCTGCATCAGGGCATCCACACCATATTGATTTTTTTTGATATTACGAACCTTGTTAATCAGTGCGACTGCATTGTTGTGTATGCGCGCTTCTTGTTCCGGCGTGAAATTAATCGTTTGCTGCAAGGCGTCAATGGCGGTTTTTTCATCAATACGATAGTAAGAGGTGATATCTCTACGAAGTTTACTATATGACTTTGACAGTTTAAATTTCATGGTATAGTCCTCAATGTAAAGGGGTTGTTAAGATTTAGCAATCAATATGTTGCAAGTCAACTGCCGTTTTTTGCTTTTGTGATAATACTCACAATTTTCAAATGGACTTCTAAGAACGGCAATACATTCGAGTGACGATGTCACTTTCATAAGCCAATAGCTAGAAAAAAGTGCGGTCAAAAAAATAAAATATTTTTAACCGCACTTCATCCTAATATTTAATTCACCAATACATAGTACTTTCAGTGATCCGATCATTATTCTAAAAAATAAAAATCAATGTAGAAAAAAGTAGAGAAAAAACGAGAGAGAAAATACTGACATAAACCTCAGATTTTACGTAGCGACGTCAAAATTCTATTAATTAAACCGTTAATTTTTTTATTTACATAGCCTTGACATTACGATTGATTATTGAATAAACCTTTCGAAAAGCCTGTGACACTGTGTGATTTTGTATTGATTTGTCTTGCTTGACTGATAAATGTGACTTGTGCATAAGCTTGTGATTTATATAATACGTAGTTCTCGCTAACCGCATAACTAATTTCGCATAATGTATATTATGTTAAATAAAAGATATATTAACGTCACATTTGTAGAAGTCTTTTTTCAGCCTCCCCTAGAACCCGCAATTTTTAGATAAGCTGTTTATGCTCAAGGTATAGAAAGGAATGATAATAAAGGTATCTCGGATGTCGGCTGTTATCTGAGAATAAATAAGGACTAAAATATCTGGATTTTAAATTTGAAATACCTAATCAACCTTTATTTAATATTTTACCTTAGTGATGTTATCTTAGTGACGATGTCACAAAATCTGTCGCGGCAAATCACGCTACTTTTTAATATTTAAAAATATGGACGCCATATCAATAGCCCGATATTAACAATTCGTTAAAATTTGCTGATCCGCCACGTGTGAAAATCACTTTAACCCTTATTGAGTACCCTAACAGCTTATTATTTAAAAGAATAAAAATTTTAATAACTTTATGTTATAATGCCGCGCATTTTTTAGAAATGATATAGGCAATTTCGTTCAATTCGTACATGACGTAGGTTCAATCACACAGAGCTGCGACAGTATCGCTAATATCATATCTTATTGATTATTAAGTTTTTATTTTAAGATAAATTATTGTGTTCGCGCAGCATCGAACGTTCTGCGGTACATCATGATTTTGGCATAAATAATTATTGACACGTATAGGAGTATAATCGTTTTGTTTTTTTCAAAACTTATTCAGCAAAAATCGTCGTTTAATCCGTTTGTCATCAGTACAACGGTAATGCTCGTCGTTTTGCTGGTATTGGCGACATTAATTGTGCCGGAGCAAACGACATCGGTGCTAGACTGGGCAAAATCAGGGATCTTTACCAATTTCAGTTGGTTTTATATTCTGGCTTTTTCCGTCTTTCTTTGTTTTTTGTTGATTCTGTCTATCAGTAGCCTCGGTAACATCAAATTGGGCGCTGATGAAGAAGAACCCGAATTTTCATTTCCGTCTTGGGTAGCGATGCTATTTGCCGCAGGGATGGGGGTCGGTTTAATGTTCTTTGGCGTTGCCGAACCGCTGATTCACTCTTTTTCTTCAATTACGACCGGTGATGTGGAACATAAGCAGCAAGAAGCCCTCTTGCATACCTTTTTTCACTGGGGCATGCACGCGTGGGCAGTTTATGCGGTTATCGCCTTATCGCTCGCCTATTTCGGTTTTCGCTATAAGCTGCCTTTAGCCCTGCGTTCATGTTTTTATCCTTTATTAAAAGAACGTATTAACGGTAGAGCCGGCGATATTATCGATATTATGGCGCTTATTGCTACCCTGTTTGGTATTATCACCACACTGGGATTCGGCGCCACACAATTAGGTGCCGGTTTGGAGCAGCTCGGCTGGTTAAGCCACAGTAATTTTTCAATTCAGGTGGGAATTATCATCGTGGTTATGGCGCTGGCGATTATGTCTGCGATTTCAGGTGTAGGCAAAGGGGTTAAAATTTTAAGCGAAATTAATCTCACCTTAGCGATTTGCTTGATGCTTTTCGTCTTATTTACTGGACCGACGCTGTATTTATTCGCCACCTTCAGCGACAATTTAGGCACGTATTTAAGCAATCTGATTGAACTCAGTTTTAAAACCTATGCCTATGAACCTGAAAACACTGGTTGGTTTACCGGTTGGACGATTTTATATTGGGCATGGTGGTGTTCGTGGGCGCCGTTTGTCGGTTTATTTATTGCCCGTATTTCTCGCGGTCGCACAATCCGCGAATTTATTTTCGGCGTGTTGGCGGTACCGAGTTTATTCTGCGTATTATGGTTTACGATTTTTGGCAACAGCGCGCTATGGCTCGATTTCCATGTCGCAGGCGGTATTTTGCATGAGATGACCGCAACACCGGAAAAATTATTATTCAAATTTCTGGAATTTTTACCGTTACCCACATTAACCGGCATCGTTGCGCTACTTGTGATCTCATTGTTCTTTATTACTTCAGCGGACTCGGGTATTTATGTTTTAAACAACATGGCTTCCCGTGACAAAAGTTTGCTAGCGCCGCGTTGGCAGGCTGCAAGCTGGGGCATCTTGATCTCAATTGTAGCTATCGTTTTGCTGAAGGCCGGCGGTTTGGCTACCTTACAAACGATGACGCTGATTGTGGCACTCCCCTTCGCCGTGTTAATGCTGATTATGTGTTTCAGTTTGTGGAAAGGGCTTTCCATTGATAAAAAATATTTTGAAACGCAGATCACACCGACCAGCATATTTTGGAACGGCGATACCTGGAAAGCCCGCTTAGGTCAAATGCTGAATCAGACACAGGAGAAAGATATTTTAAAATTCCTGAAACAAACGGCATTACCTGCCATGCGCGAGCTGCGTCAGGAGTTGATTGGCGTACATAACCTGAATGTTGATGTGGTACAAGATCTTGACGCAGAAGAACCTTGTGTTGAAATTATTATCAAAAAAGAATCGATGCGTGATTTTATGTACGGTATCAAATCGGTCGGGCATGAAGTTTCCGAACAATTGATTGACGATGATCATCTGCCGCATATTCAGCACACAATGACCTACCAGCCGATCACTTATTTCTTCGATGGCAGAACCGGTTATGATGTGCAGTATATGACTCGCAACGAACTGATCGCCGATATTTTGACCCAATATGAACGCTATCTCAGCCTGCTGGATGACGTGGGACAGGAATTAATGGCGCATGAACAAACCGAATTAGCGGAATAAGTAAAAATGAAACTGTGAATGTTATCTTCACAGTTTCATTATCAACGTTCTTTAGGTTGGAAAGTATAAACGAGAAAAACTATCGGTTTTTGCACCGCACTTTTTATTGCGGCATTTATCCCAACAATCGCACACCATATTCATACACTTGTTGCAATAATGCCAGTTTTTCAGGCTGCTCGGCATATTCTTCCACCAAATGCTGTAAACTTTGCTGAAATTCCACCGCACTTTTTTCCAGTTTCTGCCAGCGATATTTATCCCATTTTACTTGCTCGGCACGGGTTAAGGTTTTATAAAAATGTCTGGCGCGGTAATGGAATAACAATTCCGGAATACGTTGATCCTGAAAGGTTAAACCGCTGTCGGCTAATTTTTCCGGCGGCAACTCGCGCAGAATTGCCATGTTATTTTTATCATTGTAATTAAAAAAGCCGCTATAAAGCTCAGTTTCTACATTATCGCTCGGTTCAAATGACCGATCATCAGTAAAAATTTCTATTACTTTCTCGCGAATTGTTGTTGAGGCACGCAGTTTTTTCAAATTTTCCAAACAGTGTTCACGGTCGATGCCTAAGCGCGCAGCGGTTTGCGGCAGCAATGTTTTTGCTGGCGCAACAATCGGGCATTTATTGATATGCACCAGTTTTAACGGCACCGGCAGCACGCCGCGTTCTTCCAGTTCAGTTTTTTTCGTGTATAAATTCCGTTGTAATTCGACCGCACTTTTGTGCAGTAAATCGGCAATGTTACTGTCTAAATCACAGACAATCAGCGCATTTTGATTGGTCGGATGCCATGCCAACGGCGCGATCCACGTGGTATTGCCGCGATAATTGCCTAACATGCCGGAAACATGCACCAACGGTGTCATTTCTGCGGTATTAATTAGCTTTTCAATCTCTTTTTTGCCGCGATTCTCAAAAAAATACTGATACAGTTTGGGCTGCTTTCGTTTGATTAATTTCGCCATTTCAATGGTGGCGTACACATCCGCCATCGCATCATGTGCATTACTGTGTTCAATACCGTTGGCGCGCGTTAAATTTTCCAAACGAAAAGACGGCATCCCCACCTCGTCCAAAGGCCAGTGAATGCCGTCGGGGCGCAATGCATAACAGGCGCGCACCACATCCAGCAAATCCCAGCGCGAGTTGCCGTTTTTCCAGCTGTATTCGTAGGGATCAATAAAATTACGATAAAACGTATAGCGCGTCATTTCATCATCATAACGAATATTATTAAAGCCCATTACGCAGGTATTCGGTCGGCTGAATTCTTGCAAAATTCGTGCCGCGAATTCCGGCTCGGGCAGCCCGTGCTCATTGCAATGCTGCGGCGTAATACCGGTCAGCAGCACCGCTTCCGGCGCTGGTAGATAGTCATTGGTTTGTTTACAATACAGTATCACCGGCTCGCCGATAATATTGAAATCACTATCGGTGCGAATGCCAGCAAATTGCGCCGGGCGATCCGTCGCCGGATTGACGCCGAAACTTTCGTAGTCGTAAATAAAAAATGAAAAATCGTTGTACATCACAATGCGCTCTAAGCCAGAATAGTCTCTAAATAGAATAAACAAATAATCGACGCAATACCGAGCAGAATCCCTACTCCATTGATTTTACTGATTTTCTCTTTAAATACTACGGCGCCGACCAAGGTGCCCAGGCAGATCACGCCAACATTCATACCGGCAAAAACCAGCGTCGGATTTTCATTAAAACTCTGATGTGCCTTGATATAAAACAGAATATTCATAAAATTCAATCCCCCCAGAATGATCCCGCCGAGCAAACTTGGGGTTGTCCATTGTGTACGTTTCAGCAATAAGTAGATAAACATCACACAGGCGGCCAGTACGAAAGCAATAAATAAGGTGGTCGGAAATGCCCCGCCCATTTTGGCAATCTGCTTGAACAGAATGTCAATCACCCCATAACCCAGCCACACCAGAATCAGGCTAACAACGCCTTTTGCTGTGCTGCCGTGCATAGTCTGAGTCGGTTTGGAAAGCAAACAAAACAGCGCGGAAAACGCCAGAATAATCCCGATTAGGCGCGATTGACTGAGCTGCTCACCGAAAATCAGAAATGCCGCCAAAATCGGCAAAAACAGTGATAAACGCTGCGCCGCATCGGAACGCACAATCCCGGCGAATTCCACCGCCTTGGACATAATAATAAACACCGAGGGCAACAAAATCCCCAATGCGAGAAAAATCGGCGCATGTTCGCTTTGTAGGATAAAATCGGTAAATCCTAGCCCCTTGAAATCAGGCTTCAGCAGAAAATACGCCAAAGAAAGTGCTACAATATAATTAAACGCAATCGCTTGTTCAATCACAATATTTTTCTTACGCGCCACTTTTAACAACACGGAAACCGCAACACTGCAAAGAATGGCAAAAATGAGGTAGTGCATAAATGCTCCTTTATTGATAAGAGGTTATATATTGAATAATTTATAGTTTTTGGACAAACAATAAATTTCGGGTTTTATGCAATTATTGCATAACCCCGAAATTTTCAACCGCACTTTTATGCGAAACTACTCCGTCGCGCCGAATCCGCGTAATCCGACGACGTGGACGTGTTCCTGATTGCCGGAAATTTTACGCACCAGTTTATACGTGGTGCCTTTTTCCGGGCTGATGTTTTCCGGTGCGGCGATGAGAAGCTGCATATCCAGACGTTCGCATAGTTCAAACAGGGTTGAAATGGATTTTGCGTCCAGACGGGCGGCTTCGTCGAGGAATAACAAGCGGCACGGCACGATATCCTTGCCGCGGATACGGCGACTTTCCTCTTCCCAGCTTTGTACCACCATTAACAGGATAGACATCCCCGTACCAATCGCTTCGCCGGTGGACAATGCACCGCTTTCCGCACGCAACCAGCCGTCGGCACCGCGATAGACTTCCACTTCGAGATCTAAATAATTGCGGTAATCCAACAATTCTTCGCCGATAGTTTGCGCAGTGCGTTGTCCCATATCAATGTGCGGATTTAGGCGTTGATATAATTTTGCGATAGCTTCCGAGAAGGTAATACGGTTGTCGCTGAACAGATCCTGATAATCGTCCTGATTGCCGGAAAGCGCATCCAGCAGCATGGCGTGAGTATCACGGATATTGACCACCAAACGCACGGATTTTACCTGACCGAACGCAATATTCTGCAATCCTTGATTCAACATGCGGATACGATTTTGTTCGCGCTGAATGGTTTTACGCATAATATTCGCCACGCTTTCGGCGCTGATCGCCAATTTTTTCTCACGCCCGGTTAATTCGTCGGTTAAGCGGGAAAGCTCGATTTCCATTTGTTCAATCGCATCAATCGGATCATCGGTTTTGATGATGTCTTGGCGGATACGTTCGCGCAAATGCTGATATACCGCGATAAAGAACCGCACTTTGTTTTCCGGTTTACGGCTGTCTTCGGAAATGCGCAATGCGTCGCGCAAATATTCGTTGTCGGCGACCGCCGTACGTAATGCCCCCAAGGCTTTATCCGACATGGAACGCAGCTCGTCCGCCGATAAATACGCCAGTTCGCGGCGGTTTAGGCGTTTTTCCACATCACTGTTGCGCGATAAACGCAATACCGCACACCAGCTGGCTTTGGCGGCAACCACCAGTTCGCGCTGGGTTTTGTAATCACGTTCCGCTTTGCGGATCCGACGGTTGAGGTTTTCGCTTTCGCTTTCAATTAAGGTTAATTGTTTTTCAATATAAGTGCGCCGCTGGCGGCTGATGGACAACTGCTGCGATAATTCATCGCGGCGCGCTCTGGCTCGTTCTTCCGCACCGTCGTCAGCACGCACGCCGAGTTGACTGATTTCGTCAATCAGTTCATTCAGCATTTTATTTTTTTCTTCATAGGCACTACGCAGTTCAATATAAACCTGATTGTACTGGGTGAAACGAACTTGTTTCTGGCGTACCTGTTCGCGCTGCTGTTCCCGCTGCTGCTGTACCTGCTCCAGTCTGGCGCGCAGTTGTTCGTTCAGTTCGGAGGTTTCCGATTTTACCGTTTCCTCATAACTGAAGTGATTTTTACGCTGTGCCACATCAGCCAAGGCAAAAACACGCTGTTGCAGTTGTTTTTGCCGGCTGAGCGCCTGTTCGTAATCGGCTTTCAAACGTTCATAATTTTCCGGATCGCTTTGCAGCGTATTGGCAATCGGTTCCAGTTGTGACAACGTCTCGCCGTGTCGGCGAATAAAAATCTCATCCTGTTCTGCCGCATCCAGCTGTTCACGACATTCGTCAATACGATCCGGCAAATCGTCATCGGCAAGTAAGCCCAGCTGCGGAACAAGTTTGTTCAATAACTGGATTTTTTCTTTGGTGTTATCAAGGCGAAGGCGAATTTGCTGTTCATCACTGGCAAGCTGATTGAGTTCACGCTCGATATCTGTACGTTCACGGTTAATTTCCGCCATTCGCGTTTCCGGGTTCGGCTGGAATGCTAAGGCTAAATGCAGACCAACGAACTGACCGAAATGCTCGTGCAAGCGCTGACATTTCTGTACCTCAAAAGCGCGTTGGGCATACTGCTCCGCCACTTCTTCGCGCTGTAACTGTAAGGCGTCCAAATGCTTTTCTCGTGCAGCGCGACCGAACAGTGGAATTTCCGGGAATTTTGAATAGCGTAGTTCGCGCTCGGACACTTGAACGACAACACCCAGTTCCAATTCCTGCGCCGCTAATACGCTGTCGTCAAAAGCCGCCGGATCGCCTTCAATCAAATATAAATCGTCTGGGCAGTCTTCCAATTGTGCCAACTGTGCTTTCACCGCATTCAGATCGCGCACCACAATGGCATGACGCGCCGGTCCATACAAGGCGGAAAAATACGGCGCATCTTCAAACGGCACATCGTCGTAAAGCTCGGACAGCAATACGCCGCCAAAACGTTCCGCCAGCATATTTAAACGGGCATCTTCCGAACCGTCCGGCTGACTTAAGCGAGAAATTTGTTCGTCCAGTTGTTGACGTTTTTGTTCCAACTGATCACGCTGAATCGTTAATTCGCGTTCTTTCACCAACAGGTTCTGCATGAAATTCATCACATCCTGACTGTCGGCAAATTGTTCGCCGCTTTGCTCCCGCAACCGTTCCAGCGCTGCCTGTGCGGTCAGCCATGCCGGCGCTTTATTGGCATTGTCATGATAAAGTGCGGTCAGTTGTTCGCGTTTTTGTCGCAGCGTCGAGCGGCTTTCCACTTGTTCGGACAACTCGGCATTGAGCTCTTCCAGCAGGTTTTCTTGCTCGGCATGGTAGTCTTCCAGTTCCTCTGCCGTGGCCAGCGCTAAATCGGCGCGTTGATTAAAATCTTGCAATAAACGCACCGCACTTTGTTGCTGTGCAAGACGCTGTTCCAGCTCGTGCAGTTTGGCTCGCAGCTGCGGTGTTTGTTGCGCCTGAATGCGTTGCGTCGGATAATCGCGCAACAAGGCTTTAGCGCTTTCCCAGGCATCGTCACGCGGCAGTTCGCCGACAACGCTGCACACTAACTGATAAGCTTTGTCAAACTGTGATTTCGCCGCCGCCGAAATAGACATTTTCTGCTCAAAATCCAACACGTTGTGGGTGACTTCTTCGGCTTGCTCGACAAATTCGGCGTAATACTCATCTACGTTTTTCACCGCCAGATCTGGCAGCCCGCATAGTTGCTTGGCTTTTTCCAGCGCCTGTATCGCTTGCTGATATTGCAGCGCACGGGTTTGTTGAGCATCCAATGCCTGTTGATAGTCCGCCAGCTGACCGCGCAATTGATCCACTTCTTGCTCGGTCTGTTCAAAGCGCGCCTGACTTTCGGCTTGTTGCTCGCCGGCTTCTTCCAGCGCAGCTTTCTGCTCTTCTAATTTTTCCCGCAATGCGGCGATATCTTCGTGATAACGGGTGATTTTTTCCTGATGACGCAGTGCATTCAGCACTAAATTCAGGTGATCTGCCGCACTTTGGTGATCCACCTCCAGCGTGCGTTCGTTTTCGGCCAGTTCCGCCGCCTCGCGGCTGAGATCCACCAGACGATGCTGCGATACATCCTGCTCCCCTTTGGCGCGATACCAATCTTTGCGGAATGTCAGCGCACTTTCAATATTACCGCGGCGTTCATTGGCATTACGCATATAATCAGACGCTACGTAGTTGGTGGTTTCGGTGATCAGATGTTTGAATAAATCACGATCCGACTGAGTAACTTTAATCGCCTCAAGGGTCATGCGGTTTTCACGCAATGCGCTTTCCATATCCTGAAAGGCTTTGCGCACGCCGAGGTTTTCCGGCAGCAGATAATCGCGTAGAGAACGGGTGATTGCACTGGAAATCCCGCCGTAGAGGGAGGCTTCAATCAGTTTATAAAATTTGCTGCGATCAGAGGAAGAACGCAGGCGCTTCGGAATAATGCCGAGATCAAACATCATAGAATGGTAATCACCGATAGAATGATATTGTTTGAACTGCGCACCGAGCGCTTCAATTTTATCTTTTAATTCGTTTAGATTGAGCACCCGCGCCTGACGCTCACCGACGGCATCGGTAAACACCGCTGTCGGATTTAAGGATAGTTCCAAGCCCTGAATGGAAAAGGTTTTGATATCCACTTTTTTATCGCGCCCGGCAACCTGCTGCAACCGCACCCCAACCAACACGCGCTGATGCCGGGAATTGATGGTATCCAATGCGGCATAACAGACCCCCGGACGCAATTTGCCGTGCAGACCTTTATCACGCGAGCCGCCGGTGGAGCCGGCTTCGGTGGTATTGCGAAAATGCAGTAATGTTAAATCGGGAATCAGCGCAGTCACAAATCCCGCCATGGTGGTGGACTTACCTGCCCCGTTGCCGCCGGAAAGTGTAGTGACCAGTTCATCCAGATCAAAAGTGCGGGCAAAAAAACCGTTCCAATTGATCAGCGTGAGCGAGCGGAATTTTCCCCGTTCCGGAGAATGACCTACCGACGCTTCAGCGCCGGATAGTGGCGTTTGTCGGTTTTCAGGCATTTGCATATTATTTTCCAGTTCCAGCATGTCAGACATTATTCTTCTTCCCCATCATCTTGCAGTTGTTCATCGGCATCATCAGATTCTTCCGTTTTTTCCACCGCACTTTTTTCCAGTTGCAACGACGCCGGCGTTGCGGCTTCCCCATCGCGAATCAGACGTAACTGGGCTTCGCGCGGATCATCACCGGCACGCACTTCCGCGCCGAAACGAAATACCGCTTCCGAAATGGTAAATTTGCCGCCGTGCTGTTCGCCGATGGTATAAATCATGCCCAGCCGACGCAAGCGATTTAGCGCAGCACGCACTTTTTCTGCCAGTTTTTGTTTATCCAGATCTGAACCGGAAGAACGCTGGTTTACCGCTTTCAATAATTTTGTCTCATCGGTTAAATTCAGCAGTTCGTCATACACTTCCTGCGTGGTAAAAATGCCCTGCTGCGCCAAACGTTCCGGGCTTAAATACAAATAACACAACACTTTACCGACCAGCATTTCCAGCTCGCTTAACACGGAACGGGCGATAAGTGTGGTGGCTTTCGGACGTAAATAGAAAAAACCTTCCGGCGCGCGAATAAGCTCCACATTATAACGACGGTAAAACTGATCCAGCTCGGATTGAAAATCCATTAAAAACGCATGCTCATCTAAATGTTCCGTGCCGATATGTCTGCCGGCGCGCAGCCGGCTGTCCACTTCCGGAAATAACGGATTGGCAAGCGCCTGAGCTTGTTTCACGGAAATAATATCTTGAAGATTGTCTGTCATTGGTTCATCTCTTTATTTATATTCATCGATCGTATGCGCCTGCACTTGCGCGCCGTGCTGGTTAATCGCTTCCCATTGCGGGTAAACGGCGGCCAAATCCGCGCTTGCCATACCCAAACGCACCGCCTGATCCACAATAATCCGCGCCACGTCAAAATGACGTGACAATGGGTAATGTTCCAGCTGGGTTTTTAACAGCATGCTTAAATTAATTGGGCGTCCGTGTTCACGGTAGTCAATCAGTAATCCCTGCATCTGTTCAACGATTTGCTCGTGCAGATCCGCCAGACTTTCATATTGCAGCGCTTCCGGCAACTCGCCCAGCGCGTCTTCCTCCCGCAGTGCCAGTTCTTCATCGCGCAAATCGACCAAACGCTCTGCTTGCGCGATCCATAAATACCACGGATCATCAAAATAATGATGAATGGAATGGCGTAAACGCTGTGAAAAGACGCGGTTTTTATCCATATCAATTGCGGTTCGAATAAATTTATGTACGTGGCGGTCATAGCCGATCCATAAATCGATGGTCTGTTGTCCCCAGCTGATGATTCGATCAAGTTTTGCCTGCAAATCGGTAATCAGCTGGTCAATAAAATACAGGTCGCTGCGCCCGATCACACAGTTTTGAATACGCAGTAATTGTGCCTGCAATTTATCACCTGCGGCATTTAGCGTATCTTGCAATTCGCGCAGATTGCCGGAGGTTTCGTCCAATAATTTCTCGCAACTGGCAATGGCCGCTTGCCAGTCTTTGGTTAATAATTCGGCAATTTCATCTTTAATGGTCTGTTGATTTTCGTCCATCACGCGTTGGGAAAAATCAATGCTGTCGAAAATTTCTGCCACCGAATATTTCAGCGGCGCGAATACATTGCGTCGCCAATGGTGTTCGTCGCCGTCTTCCTCCGCCGCCTCCGATGCGCGTTGAATTTCGTCCGCTACGATAGACAGCTGCACCGACAAACGCAATGCGGAAAATTCGCGTTGGCGGATATAATAATCGGATACGCCAACGCCGAGCGGGGTTAGGCGGTAAATTGCCAGCCCTTCGGTAAACTCGCTGCTGAACCGGTTTAACAGGCGTTGTTTAACCAATTCATTGATAGCATTGTTGGCACGGGTGGAAATCGTTTCCGGAGATTGTTCGAAGGCGGCGGAAATATGGCGAAAAAGATCAATAAGATCGGTTTCCAGCAGCTCGCCGTCCAGACGTTCATTATTGTAAACGGCGATAGCAAGTAAAAAAGACAGGCGTTCTGTCGGTAAATTCAACGAGAACTCGCGCTCCCTCGCCCAAGACACTAATTCCGGGATGGTTTGTGAAGTTTCGAGCATTTCGTTTCTCTCACAACTAGATAAAAATACACATAAAATTGCGCTTGATTATACAGGATTTTTAAGGGATCTAATAGCGCGAATTTTAACGCGAAACGCGCGCAAAACGCACCGCACTTTTCTGCCGATAAAATATTTTTATTGGAAAAAACTACATTACCCCTTACTATACGCAGGCTTTTTTATTTTTAACCCCGATAGCATTATCATGATGACTGAGAATTCAAGCGCGCAAAGCGAAAAAGACAAGAAACACACCTATAATTTGAACAAATTACAAAAACGGTTACGCCGTAATGTGGGCAATGCCATTGCTGATTTTAATATGATCGAAGACGGCGATAAAGTGATGGTTTGCCTGTCCGGCGGTAAAGACAGTTATACGCTGCTGGATATTTTGCTCAATCTGCGCCTGAGTGCGCCGATTCACTTTGATATTGTGGCGGTGAATTTAGATCAGAAACAGCCGGGCTTTCCGGAACATGTTCTGCCGCAGTATCTGGAAAATATCGGCGTGGAATATCACATTGTGCAGGAAAACACCTACGGCATCGTCAAACAAAAAATTCCGGCGGGAAAAACCACCTGCTCGCTGTGTTCCCGCTTACGCCGCGGCATTTTATATCGTACGGCAAGTGAACTTGGCGCGACCAAAATCGCCCTCGGTCATCACCGCGACGACATGCTGGAAACCCTGTTTTTAAATATGTTTTACGGCGGAAAACTGAAATCCATGCCGCCGAAACTGATCAGTGATGACGGCAAACAGATTGTTATTCGTCCACTGGCGTATTGCAAAGAAAAAGATATTGAGAAATATGCCGCGGCAAAACAGTTCCCGATTATTCCTTGTAATCTGTGCGGTTCGCAACCGAATTTGCAGCGTCAGGTGGTAAAAGACATGCTGCAAAAATGGGATCGCCAATATCCGGGACGAATTGAAACCATGTTCAGCGCCATGCAGCATATTGTTCCTTCCCATCTTTGCGACGCCACTTTATTTGATTTCAAACGTATCCAGCGCGGGCAAATCATTGAGGGGGTGGAAGGCGATATTGCCTTTGATAAACCGGAAATTCCCGTTGCCCCGTTGCTTGATGCCGATGACGAAGACATACAGACAGATTTGCGCGCCGATACGCCGATCCCATTTAAAGCAATTGACTGATTTCTTGTCAAGCAACAAAAAGTGCGGTTGAAATTTTCTTATTTTTGAACCGCACCTGATTTAAGGACTGACTTTGATGCCCTATCGTATTCAGTCCTTGTAATTTTTCATTTCAACAGAAATAAATCATTGATGTGCCGACAACGGATATCGTTTCCTTTATAATAAGCCGAATTTTCATCACTCAAACAGGAGGAAAACGATGAATTCAATCACAAAACAGCAAGTGTTGGACAGCTTTCATTTCCGCGCCGCCACTCGTTACTATGATCCGCAAAAGAAAGTCAGCAAAGCAGATTTTCAGTATATTCTGGAATTGGCTCGTTTATCGCCGAGCTCGGTAGGTTCTGAACCTTGGCAATTTCTTGTAATTCAAAACCCAGCAATTCGCGCCAAAATTAAAGCCGTGGGCTGGGGAATCGCAACACAAATTGATGATGCCAGCTATGTTGTGGCGATTTTAGCGAAGAAAAATGCCCGCTATGATTCTGACTATTTCCGTCGTGCTTTGGAAAAACGCGGCCTAAATGAGGAGCAAATAAATAAAGCCATTTCGCGTTATCAATCGTTCCAAACAGAGGATATGAAACTGTTGGAAAGCGAGCGCGCGCTGTTTGACTGGGCTTGCAAACAAACCTATATCGCACTGGCGAATATGATGACCGGCGCGGCGCTTATCGGAATAGACAGCTGTCCGGTGGAAGGATTCAATTATGCCGAAGTCAACCGAATTCTGGCTGAAACCGGGGCGTTTGATCCGAATGAATGGGGCGTTTCCGTTATGGTGACGTTCGGCTATCGCGCCAAGGAAATCAAAGCTAAATACCGTAAACCAATAGAAGATATCGTGACTTGGCTGGAATAAGCGCGGATTATGAATCATTGGATTTTACTTAGCGGCGCTATCGGTCTGGAGATTATCGCAACCAGCCTATTAAAAGCCAGCGACGGTTTTACCAAAACAGCACCGACCGTCG
The DNA here is from genome assembly GCF_000827595.2 of Necropsobacter massiliensis. GTDB lineage: Bacteria > Pseudomonadota > Gammaproteobacteria > Enterobacterales > Pasteurellaceae > Necropsobacter > Necropsobacter massiliensis. Next base: position 432,443 of record NZ_LN776183.1, read on the forward strand.
GCGCACTGCTGCTGTATGGTCTGTCATTTTATTTATTGGCGATTGTACTGCGCACCCTGCCGGTAGGCATTGCCTATGCGGTGTGGTCCGGCGTGGGCATTATACTCACTGCGATTGTGGCTTATTTTGTGTTCGGTCAAAAAATCGATCTGGCGGGCGGCATCGGTATCGGATTGATTATCGCTGGCGTTTTGGTGATCAACCTGTTTTCTGCTAATTCTCACTAAAGCAAAAGTGCGGTGATTTTTTTCAAAGTTTCATCGCACTTTTCACTATGCCACGTTATCACCATAACAATATGATTTTCAATTCTGATAAGAAAAAACCGGAACCACTTCTTTTTTCCAATGATTCCGGCTTGTTAGTCTATTATGATATTAATTGGTGGAGCTGGGGGGAGTTGAACCCCCGTCCGAAATTACTCTACCTTCAGTCCTACACGTTTAGTCTGGTCTTTGATTTCATTTATCCCCTGCGGACAGACACGCGAAGAATAAACTAGCTATCTTCAATTTAGCGTTTCGATCCTATAGCTGCGGCGTCCACGCGATCTCGTTTGGGTTTGACTCCTCTTGATCCCCGTCTTACGAGCGGAAGCTAGGGAGAGAAGGCTATGAGCAGGTTATTAAGCTGCTAAAGCGTATTGTTCGTCGTTTGCGACTATTTTTTTGCGGTTTGTTTACGAGGCCTACCGCACCTCGACGTGCACCTTGGGCTTCGCTAATCCCGTCGAATCCAGAATCAGCCCCAAAATCGACCTAATTTTAACAAAAATCGGGCGAAATACAAAATGAATAATGTTTTTATTCAATAAAAAAGCCGGGAACACCTTCTCCGGCCTTTGCTTTCACAACCAAGTGTAAAAATTATTCGGATTTTACCGCATCTTTTACTTCTGCTGCTTTTTCATCAGCGGCGTCTTTCATTTCAGCCGCTTTCTCTGCTGCAGAATCTTTTAGCTCTTGAGCATCCTGTTTGATCTCTTCAGCTTTTTCTGCGGCAGCATCTTTCATTTCCTGAGCACTGTCTTTTGCTGCTTCAGTTTTATCTGACATTGCGTCTTTAGCTTCAGCGGCTTTATCCGACATGGCATCTTTCATTTCGGCAGCTTTGTCCATCACTGCATCTTTAGCTTCTTTCGCTTTCGCGACAGTCGCGTCTTTAACATCCGCCGCAGCCTGAGAAACGGCTTCTTTAGCTTCGGATACGCTATCTTTGGCATGTTCAACCTGCTGTGAAGCGTCATCTTTTTTATCGAAACAACCGGTTACTGTTAATGTCGCACCTAACACTAAGGCTGCTAATAGTGATTTTTTCATCATTACTCCTATAATTGATTAAATCATCATAATGCACAAACTCGGTCTGCGCTGGGTGCTATTGTGTAACAATTTTTTTTGAAAGGGAACTCTTATTTGCATTTTTTCACTGAAAATATTTGATATAACCGCTGAAAAAACTAAAAATAAGAAATTAACCCATTGAATATATTGAGAATAAAATTTTCTGTAAATGAAGTGTTAGACTATGTAAATCTTTATTGGTAGCAAAGTGCGGTTAATTTTTATCCGAAAAATGGTTTTTTTAGGAAGAAATCATGCCAAAAAACCGCTAAATCTATTGAATTAACGGGCACTTTGCTATCAATGGCTATTTCACCAGCTCGGTTTGCAGATAAGTCAAGCGTTCAATATTGGTAATATATTGCCCCAACTCCTGGATTTCCGGTTTATGCACATAAGGAATCTTTCCTAATAACGGTGCATCAATTTTTGCGCTTAGCATATCGATAATTTCGGCATAATGCCCTAATCCCGGGTTAATTCGATTGGCAATCCATCCGATTAGCGGTAGCCCCGACTGTTGTATTGACTGTACGGTTAATAACGAATGATTAATGCAACCTTCTTTAATACCGACCACCAATACCACTGGCATATTCCGACTTTTTGCCCAATCGGCGAAGGTGTAATCTTTATTTATCGGTGTCAGCCAGCCAAAGGCGCCTTCAACTAGAACGGATTGGTAACTGCCGACCAAACGATCCAAATCCGTATTGATTTTATTAATATCAATCCGTTCGCTTTCTGCCGTTAACATCGGCAGGGTGTGCTCAAAACTGTAGCTGTTGATATCCTGATAACTGACATTCTCATTGGTGGAATTCATTAATGTCAGTACATCCGGATTATTTTCCAAGCCATAATCACTTTCAAAGAAGCGTTGTGTTTCCGTATAAACTGGCTCATCCTGACCGCAGGCAACAGGTTTGTAACCGACAATCTGAATTCCTGCATGCTGTAACGCCTGAATAATCGCACGGCTGGAAATGGTTTTACCGACATTGGTATCCGTACCGGTGACAAAAAAGCTGCTCATTATCCTTCCTCTTGTTATGTTGTTCGGAGGGATTCTAAAGGAATTTTTAGTTACGGATATTGAGCTAACACAAGATTTGATGCATTTTATCGTTTATCTTGAATTAAATGCGCCAGCAAACTGCCGTCATAAATCCCCTGTTTGACTGCGGCGGTAATCACAATCGGGCTTTTCCAGTCATATTGGCTGACAATCACTTCGGATTTGTGTTTATAAGGTTTGAGATAATCGCTTAAACGGGCGTTCAGCCGCGGTAAAAAAATATCCTTAGCCGTCAATAAACTGGTGCTAAGCATAATCTTTTGCGAGGCAAAGAGATTAACCAGGTTCATCAGCAAATAAGCCAGCACGTCGGCGATATGATATAAAATATCTATTGCCGGACGCTCCCCTTGCTGCGCTTTTTGGCATAAAAACTGAATTTTTTCGGCATTATTGGGCAAGGCGTTGTTCGGATAAAACTGATCCGTCAGTTGATAAATCGCATCGTGAGTAATTTGGCGACTTGCCTGATAGCGGGTGACTTCCGGTAAATTCGGATGTAATCCGTCCTGTAGTGCGCTCAATTTCGGCACTATCATGCGATCGATATTCATGCGCGATTTGTCATACAGAATTTTACCTTGTGACAGCACATTCAGATTGATGACATCATCTAGCTGGACAAAAAGCACGTTATCACAGCCGATTACACTGCCTAAGGTTCCCTCCGCCAATAACCAATCTTGAAAATATTCCGTCACAAGAACCGGGATATTAAAGTGCGGTTCAAATAATGCTTTTAAATCCAGTTCCAGTCTAGTTTGCCCCAGACGGCACAATTTATTGGTACGGCGATCCAGTTCCCCGACAACCGCGATAGAAAAGGTGATCGGGTGATTTAATTGCGGCTTGATTTGCAGGGTAAATTGTTTCAGGCACTGAAGCAAAACCTGATCCAACCGGGTTAAGTCCGCCTCGGTTAAAGGATAATCGATTTGTTGCAGTAATGAACCGTCCAGCCCGTATAGCAGGATATTAAAGCGATCTTCAAATAAAATTGCGCATAAGGATTGCCAATAAAACGGCGAGACACACAACCCTACTGCCGGGCGTCCTCGGGTTTCCGTATTTCGTACCGCTCTTTCAATGATAAGATTTTCTTCTATCAGCTTACGGGTTAATGCGGTAATTGTGGCGGGAGCTAAGCGGGATAATTTGGATAAATCAATGCGTGAAATCTCTTCAAACTGTTCAATTAAACGGTAAATTTTACCTAACTGTTTTAATTTTAACGGTAATTTATCTTCTCTTCTTACCTTGGTCATATCATGCTCTATTTAATTTATACCATAAAATTATTTCATTTATACCAGTTAAGCGCTTAAAAACAAGATTTTTACTCCAATTATGTGTGCTAAGTCACAAAAACAAAAAATGAATTCATTTTGGTAATTTAACTGACTTGCGGTAAACTAAGCGGGTTTTTATTCGAAATTATTTAATCTGAGGTGGATATGACAAAAATCGCATCAATTGTTGATGTATTGCAGGGTAAAATCGCTATCGGCGACAGCGTCACAGTACGCGGCTGGATTCGCACCCGTCGCGACTCCAAAGCCGGGCTTTCTTTTTTAGCCGTTTATGACGGTTCGTGTTTTGATCCGATTCAGGTGATCGCTAATAATGATATAGCCAATTACGAAAATGAAATTCTGCGTTTAACTACCGGGTGTTCCGTGATTGTAACCGGTACCGTGGTAGAATCGCCGGCGCAGGGGCAGGCGGTTGAGATGCAAGCAAGCCGCGTAGAAGTCGTCGGCTGGGTGGAAGATCCCGATACGTATCCGATGGCGGCCAAACGTCACAGTATTGAATATTTGCGCGAAGTGGCGCATTTGCGTCCGCGTACCAATATTATCGGCGCGGTTGCCCGTGTGCGTCATTGCTTGGCGCAAGCTATTCACCGTTTCTTTCACGAGCAAGGCTTTTATTGGGTTGCCACACCGTTAATCACCGCCTCCGATACCGAAGGCGCCGGCGAAATGTTTCGTGTTTCCACGTTAGATCTAGAAAACTTACCGCGTAATGCGCAAGGTGCGGTGGATTTTTCGCAAGATTTTTTCGGTAAAGAATCATTTTTAACCGTATCCGGACAGCTTAACGGCGAAACCTATGCTTGCGCATTAAGCAAAATCTATACCTTCGGTCCGACGTTCCGCGCCGAAAACTCAAATACGACCCGTCATTTGGCCGAATTTTGGATGATTGAACCGGAGGTTGCTTTCGCTAATCTAAATGACAATGCAAAACTTGCGGAAGATATGCTGAAATATGTCTTTCGCGCGGTCTTAAACGAGCGTCGGGATGATTTGGCATTTTTTGCAAAACACGTCGATCAAGATGTGATTTCCCGTTTGGAACATTTTGTTCATTCTGATTTTGCCCAAATTGATTACACCGATGCCATTGAGATTCTATTAAAATCAGGTAAGAAATTCGAGTTCCCGGTGGCTTGGGGCATTGATCTGTCTTCCGAACACGAACGCTATCTTGCGGAAGAATACTTTAAATCACCGGTCGTGGTAAAAAATTACCCGAAAGAAATCAAAGCGTTCTATATGCGTTTAAATGACGACGGTAAAACCGTTGCGGCAATGGATGTCTTAGCGCCGGGCATCGGTGAAATTATCGGTGGTTCACAGCGTGAAGAACGTTTAGACGTGCTGGATAAGCGTATGGCTGAAATGGGCTTAAATCCGCAAGATTATTGGTGGTATCGTGATTTGCGTAAATATGGCACCGTACCGCATTCAGGTTTCGGTTTAGGCTTTGAGCGTTTGATTGTGTATGTGACCGGTTTACAAAACATTCGTGAAGTGATCCCGTTCCCGCGTTCACCGCGCAACGCAAACTTCTAATAACTCCAACATAACGGGCGGATATGATATCCGCCCTTACTTTTTTGTACAATCTGCACGTTATTTTTATCAATACCGCCGAAGTGCGGTTCAAATTAGAGAAGAATTTTCTATTTGATAATTCTCAGATGAGAAGTGGATTTGTTTTTAACCTTAGCTTTTGCAGAACTATTTTCTGTACTTGGCTTATCTACCGCGTCGGTAAAATCCAACGGCTGTTCGACGTTTATTTCACTATCCGACTCATCATAAGCGGCTTCGGGTTCAAACATTACGCCATCGCCGTTTTCGCGAGCATAAATAGCCAGTGCCGCCCCCATTGGAATATAAATATCCTGCGGAATACCGCGAAAACGAGCGTTAAACTGGATAAAGTCATTGGTAAGCTGTAAATTTCCGGTGGCGTTGGCAGATAAATTTAATACAATTTGTCCGTCTTTTACATATTCAACCGGCACTTTCACCCCGAAATACGTTGCATCCACAACCAAATACGGCGTGAAATCATTATCCACTAACCAGTCATAATAGGCTCTCAATAAATAAGGACGCTTAGGTGAGGATCGATGTTGCATCAGTGTTATCCTTATTTCTCATCCATCAGGTTTTTAGGTGCGGACTCGCCCACCGACTGTAAAAACGAATCGCGCTGAGCAACTCGCTCAATATAGGCTTTCACCGCTTTACTGCCAGCGCCGGTAAACTCTACGCCTAATTGCTGCATTCGCCATAATAGCGGCGCAATGTAGCAATCTACCAAGCTGAATTCTTCACTCATAAAATATGCGGTTTGATTAAAAATCGGCGCAATGGCTAAAATTTCTTCTTTTAACTGTTTCAATGCCTTTGCGCGTTCGGCGCTCGAACCAGTTTCCGCTTTTACCAACACCGGGTACCAATCCTGTTCTATACGCATCATTAACAGACGGCTTTTACCACGTGCTACGGGATAAACCGGCATTAACGGCGGATGAGGAAAACGCTCATCAAGATATTCCATAATAATTCGGGAGTTAAACAGAACAAGATCACGGTCAACCAACGTCGGTAGCGTGCCATAAGGATTTAATTCCATTAAGTCTTCCGATAATGCTTGCGGATCTACAATTTCCGTTTCATAAGCAACCCCTTTTTCCGCCAGTACGATGCGTACTTGGTGGCAGTAAATATCTGTTTTATCAGAAAAAAGAGTCATTATTGAACGTTTATTTGCAGCGCTTGTCATCTATTCCTCCGACGACCTTGGGTAATTTCATAAAAAGGGCGTTTATTTTACCACAAACCCTATAGGGATTTCCAAGAAATAGCCTAAAATTTTTAGTTATCACGCGCCTAAATATACCATTGCAAGATAGCATAAGACGAATATCAAAATAACCAAGCCGATGTGGGGATAACTGCGAACTCACGCCGTGCTTTTATGATTTTATAAATAAAATCAATAAATTAAAATTTAACAACAAGGTGCATTTTGACTAAAACAGCTTGTGCGCGTTAAAGTTGGGCGCAGGTTATTTTTATCGCACCAACTTTTTTATTCCCAAAGCTGCCAAATCGGCGGGCAATGTTCGGGCAGTTGCAGTGAGCGTCCCAATTCCACCCAGCCACAAGGATAATGAAAATCCGAGCCGACAGAACCGAATAAATCGAATTCCACCGCCCAGCGGGCTAATAGCTGACGTTGATCATTCGTCTGTCCGCAACCTGCTACTTCCAGCCCATCACCACCCCATTGTTTAAACGCGGCAATGAGCTTTTTTACCCATTTCGCGGTTAACGTATAACGCAGCGGATGTGCCAATACCGCTACCCCGCCCGCCTGATGAATCACTTCAATGGCGGTAGGAATATCCGCCCATTGCGCTTTCACATACGCAGATTTGCCCTGCGCAAGATATCGCTTAAACGCCTGCCCTTCGTTGGATACTTTGCCAATCTGCACCAGATAGCGGGCATAATGAGCGCGGGTGACTTCTCCTGCGGTGAGTTTGCACGCCTGCGCAAACGCATCGGGAATTCCCGCTTTTGCCAGCTTATCGCCGATCTCAATGGCGCGTTGATGACGTTTTTGAGCCTGCTCCGCTAAAAGTGCGGTCATTTTTTCATGCGTTTCATCAATGTGAAGTCCGACAATATGAATTGCCCGGTTTTCCCATGCGGTAGAAATTTCCACCCCGCTAATTAGCCTAATCCCTGCTAATGCCGCCTGCGTTCGCGCTTCAGGTAATCCCGCCGTCGTATCGTGATCGGTTAATGCCAGCACGTTCACCCCTTGCTCAACCGCACGCAGCACCACCTGCGCCGGCGTCAACACGCCGTCTGACGCACTACTGTGGCAATGTAAATCATAGACTTTCGTCATGAGGCTCCTAAAAATAAAGTATCAAGTGCGGTGGATTTCTCAAATGTTATGGTTACAAACCATTCCGCTATTTAATCGCCTTTACCAAGGCTTTAACCAGTGCCGGACCGTGGTAAATCAAACCTGAATAAATCTGTAGCAAGGCGGCGCCGGCATTCATTTTTTCCTGTGCGTTTGCTACACCGTCAATGCCACCGCTGCCGATAATCGGAATATCACCTTGTAATTCTTGATGGAGGCGCGCGATGATTTCAGTGCTTTTATGTTGTAGCGGTTTTCCGCTCAGACCGCCAGTTTCCTGGGCGTGTTTTAATCCGGTGACCGCATCACGCGAAATGGTGGTATTGGTTGCAATGACGCCGTCTATGGCATAACGACGCAAGGTATCGGCAATCTGCACCACTTCCGCTTCAGTTAAATCCGGCGCAATTTTAACCGCGATCGGTACATATTTATTATATTGCTCAGCCAACACTTTCTGGCGCGCTTTAATGCCCTGTAATAAATCTTCCAGCGCCTCGCCATATTGCAATCGGCGCAAATCCGGTGTGTTCGGCGAGGAAATGTTTACCGTAATATAGCCAGCGTAATTGTAGGCTTTGTTCAGGCAGTAAATATAATCCTCTTTTCCCCTTTCAATCGGAGTGGTTTTATTTTTCCCGATATTGATACCGATAACACCGCGATATTTCGCTTTTTTGACATTTTCCACCACATAATCGATTCCTTTATTATTGAAACCGTTACGGTTGATAATGCCCTCGGCTTCAATCAGACGAAACTGACGCGGTTTCTGATTTCCGTCTTGTGCCAGCGGTGTGACGGTGCCGACCTCAATAAAACCGAATCCCATTGCACCGAAACCATCAATGGCTTCCGCGTTTTTATCGGCGCCCGCCGCCAGTCCAATCGGATTTTTAAAAGTAATCCCCATCACGGTTTTTTCATTGCCTTTCGGGCAAGCCAGCGCCGCTTTCATTAAGGGTTGCAGCGGTGAATTGCCGGCGATTTTCAGTAATTGGATGGTTAAATCATGGGCATTTTCCGCATCAAGGGAAAAAATCGCTTTTCTGATCAATGAATACATAGTCGTTTATCTCTCGGAGATGATGATTATAAAGGCGGACACTGGGTCCGCCGCAAAATTAATCGAAAGTGCGGTTAATTTTACCGCACTTTTCAGAGGTTAGACAATCCGCCGTGTTGAAATTATCAGGCGGTTAGCGCAGTGCTTTTTCTATCTTTTCATACAAATCTTTAGACAGATTATCCACTTCACTTAAACGTTCCAACGCTCGTTTCATCAAGGTTTGTCTTTGGGCATCATAACGCGCAAAACGGATCAGCGGTTCAATCAAACGTGAAGCCACCTGCGGATTTTTTTCATTCAGGCGGATTAAAATATCCGTTAAAAAACGATAGCCCGAACCGTCAGCGGCATGGAACGCTTTCAGATTTTGTGCCGTAAAAGTACCGATTAAAGCACGTACTCGGTTAGGATTATTAAAATTAAAACTCGGATGATCCATTAACTGCACCACTTCATGCAGGATATGTTCATCCGGACGGCTCGCCTGTAAGGCAAACCATTTGTCCATTACCAGCCCGTCTTGCCGCCATTTTTGCTCAAAATCGCGCAACAGATTTTCACGGCAGGCAAGCTGTGCCTTGGTCGCGGCATTTAGCGCGGCAAGGCTGTCGGTCATATTATCGGCATAGAGATAATGTTTGTTGACCAAATTATTACCCAATGTGGTATAAGCCAGATAATTCAAACACAGATTACGCAAACCGCGCAATGCCATATCATGCTGCTCAACACGGTATTCTTCCAAGCGAATTCGGTTATAGGTTTTCAGCAGTAATTCTTTCAGATTATCGGCAATAGTGCGCTGCATAAAATCACGAACCGCGGTAATGCCGTCCGGATCAATAATTTTAAATAACTCGGCAAATTCCGTTTCTTTCGGCAGCGTTAAAATCAGACAGGTTAACGCCGGGTCTTGTTGATAGTGCTCCAACACCTGATAAAGTGCGGTCAGAATTTCCGCAGAAAAATCAAGGGTCAATGCTTGTTGATAATTGGATAAGTTACGACGTAACTCCGCATTGAACAGCATTTGCACCGCATCCCAACGGACGAAATCATTTTTAGCGAATTTCAGCAGTGTAATCAATTGGTTAGTAGTGTAATCATAATCCAGTTTGACCGGCGCAGAGAAATCACATAACAATGCTGGCACCGGACGACTGTAAATGTTATGGAACTCAAAAGTCTGATCTTTATGCACAACATCCAGCACATCACTCACCGCCTGACCGTCGTGCTGCAATGCTTGAGCAATGCCGTTTTCATCATACAACGCGATTTTCAACGGAATATGCAAATTGACTTTATCCATTTGATCAGCGGTTGGCGGAGTGATCTGCGAGACATGCAAACGATAAATATGCTGTTTTTCATCATAACTGTCACTAACCGTCAGCTCCGGCGTACCGGATTGACTGTACCAACGGCGAAACTGGTTTAAATCCGCCCCCGTTGCCCGCTCCATGGCGGAAACAAAATCCTCACAGGTTGCCGCTTTGCCGTCGTTTTCCGCGATATACCGCTTCATCCCAGCCTGAAAACCTTGTTCCCCCAACAAGGTATGCAGCATGCGAATCACTTCCGCGCCTTTTTCATACACTGTCATGGTATAAAAGTTATTCATTTCGATCACTTTTTCCGGGCGAATCGGATGCGACATCGGGCTTGCGTCTTCGGCAAACTGCACGGTGCGTAGAAACTTCACATTATTAATGCGATTAACTGCCCGCGATCCGGTATCGGACGAAAATTCCTGATCACGAAAAACCGTCAACCCTTCTTTCAGACTTAGCTGAAACCAGTCGCGGCAGGTGACGCGGTTCCCCGTCCAGTTGTGAAAATATTCGTGCGCAATCACACTTTCAATCGCCAAATAATCGTCGTCTGTTGCGGTTTGCGGGTTTGCCAACACATATTTAGAATTAAAAATATTCAGCCCTTTATTTTCCATGGCGCCCATATTGAAGAAATCCACCGCCACGATCATATAAATATCCAAATCGTATTCCAGATCGAAACGTTGTTCATCCCATTTCATCGCTTTTTTCAGGCTTTGCATTGCCCAATCGGCACGGTTCAGATTGCCACGATCCACATACAGTTCCAGCGCCACTTCTCTGCCGCTTTTAGTCGTAAACTTATCGCGTAGCAAATCGAAATCGCCAGCGACTAAAGCAAATAAGTAGCTCGGTTTTGGAAAAGGATCCTGCCATTCCACCCAATGACGCCCGTCTTGAGTTTCACCGCTGGCAATGCGATTGCCGTTAGACAGCAAATAAGGATATTTGCTTTTATCGGCGGTAATTTTGGTGGTATAACGGGCCAACACATCCGGTCTGTCTAGCATATAGGTAATTTGACGGAAACCTTCCGCTTCACATTGCGTGCACAGTGCATCGCCCGATTGATACAGCCCCTGTAAGGAGGTATTGTCCGCCGGCGCCAAATTGGTCACGATCTCCAGCTCAAACTGTTCCGCCTCCTGTGCGGTTAAATTCAAGGTCAGGCTTTCGTTATTTTGTTGATAATCCTTAAACACTTTACCGTTTAAGCGGATTGAGGCAAACTGAAATCCCTGCCCGTCCAAACGCAATGTTTCGGCATCAGAATTTAAACGCTGAAATCGGCTTGTTGCCGTAACGACGGTTTTTTGTGGGTCAAGTTGAAAATCAAGGTAGATATCGGTAACGGTAAAATCGGGGGTTTTATAATCTTTTCTATATTTAGCTTTAGCGAGCATAGCAACGACCTAAAATACAACCAGAAATGGAATGGAAAAATTGCCGTTAGGATATGATTTTTAAGCTCAAGTTGCAAGCGGGATTTCGTTTGCTCACAGTGTGTTTTTCTGCGCCATTTCCTAGACGGGTAATAAAAGTGCGGTGAAAAAATTCATAAAATTTCACCGCACTTTCAACCGTTAAAACTGCTCAAAATACTGCTGAATCACTTTTGGATCCTGCGTTTGGGTGAGAGCTAGTTGCAGCAATACGCGTGCTTTTTGCGGGTTGAGGGTGCCGGATGCGCTGAAACCGTATTGGCTGTCATCCACTTCCGCATCACGGGTGGTATAACCTGTCGGTACCCGAGAAGAACGCACCACCGCAACCCCGTTTTTAGCCGCCTGCGCCAGCAGCGTCAGATTTGCAGCGTTGACATTGCCGTTGCCAACACCGGCTGCCACAATGCCCTGATAACCCGCATCCAATAAGGCTTGCAGCGGTTCAGTCGGCATATTGGAATAGGCATAAATAATACCGACTTTCGGCAATTTATCCAGATTATCAACATGAAACGGCGTATTGACGGTATGCCGACTTTCCGGCGAACGTTCGTAATCCACTTTGCTGTTATGGATATAACCTAACGCGCCGAAATTTGGCGAGGAAAAGGTCTGTACCGCCGTGGTGCTGGTTTTGGTCACATCTCTGGCACCTAAAACCGCGCCGTTCATCGCTACCAGCACGCCGCGTCCGGCAGATTTTTTATCCGCCGCAACCACCACCGCATTATACAAATTCAACGGTCCGTCGGCACTTTTTTCCGTTGCCGGGCGCATTGCGCCGACTAATACCACCGGTTTTTCGCATTTGACCGTCATATCCAGAAAATACGCGGTTTCTTCCATGGTATCGGTGCCATGGGTGATAACAAAACCGTCCGTATTCCGGCACTGGTTGTTAATGGTTTTAACCAGCTTTAACCACACCTCATCGCTCATATCTTGAGAACCGATTTTAACCACTTGTTCTCCGCTAATATTTGCAATTTCCTTCATTTCCGGCACCGCTTCAATTAGTGTGTCAATAGTCAGCTGCCCCGCCTGATATTCGGAACCGACCGCACTTTTTCCGCTGCCGGCAATGGTGCCGCCGGTAGCCAGAATGGTAATGTTCGGCAGCTGCGCCGCAAATCCTGTTGAAACGCCGCATGCCAAAAGCGTGCATAGCGCCAGTTTTTTCAATTTCATACAAGCTCTCCTCATTATTGTCCTGTTCGTAACCGCCGTATTATCCCCTCAATATATAAGGAAATAAACACGGCAAATTTTATTTTTGTGATCCGATTCATAGAAATCGGCGCCAAAAGAATAGATTTGCGGCAAATCCAATCGTTGAATTCAGCGCACTGCAAAACGCAACCGTTTGCTTAAATTGCGCTTTATGCTATGCTAGCGCAGTTTTTTAATGACAGGAAAATAACCTTATGACAGCTCCACAAATTGCCATTGTAATGGGTTCAAAAAGCGACTGGGCGACGATGCAAGAAGCCGCCGAGATACTTGACCGGCTAAACTTGCCTTATCAGGTTGACATCGTCTCAGCACACCGCACACCGGACAAACTTTTCCGCTTCGCCGAAAGTGCGGTGCAAAACGGCTATAAAGTGATTATTGCTGGTGCCGGGGGGGCGGCACATTTACCGGGCATGATCGCAGCAAAAACGATTGTGCCGGTATTGGGTGTGCCGGTAAAAAGCGCAATGTTAAGCGGTATAGACAGTTTATATTCGATTGTGCAAATGCCGAAAGGCATTCCGGTCGGCACACTGGCGATCGGTCCTGCCGGTGCAGCAAATGCCGGCTTGTTGGCGGCACAAATTCTGGCGGCATTTGATCCTGCCATTGCAGCGCGTTTAACTGAATTCAGAGCCGCGCAAACGGCGGAGGTTTTAGCCCATTCCGATCCGAGAGTATAGTACCGCGTATCCGACCCGGCATGCCGATATTTGTGATCGGGTATTTTTTTGCGGATAATCGCACAGATACCTGAAGTTCGGGATTGGCGATGGTTTCGCCGAAAGTGCGGTTAATATTTTAGGCTTTTTTGCCGATACCGTTTGTGATTAAAAGGAGATTCTATGCAATTTGAAACCGCTTGTTTACATGCCGGATATTCGCCACAAAACGGCGAATCTCGCGTGCCGCCGATTGTACAAAGTACCACGTTTACCTATGATACGGCAGAAGATATCGGCGAGTTATTCGATTTAAAAAAAGCGGGATATTTTTATACCCGGCTTGCCAATCCTACTACCGCTTCGGTGGAGGAAAAACTCGCCGCACTTGAGGGCGGGGTCGGCGCACTTTGTACCGCCTCGGGACAGGCGGCCAGTTTTTATGCATTGCTAAATGTGCTGGAAGCTGGCGATCATTTTATTTCCGCCTCCTCCATTTATGGCGGCACCTATAATCTTTTCGCCCATACGCTGAAAAAAATGGGCATTTCGGTCACTTTTGTTGATCAAAATCTGCCGCTGGCAGAATTGGAAAAAGCGATTCAACCAAACACCAAAGCGGTTTTTGGCGAAACCATCGCCAATCCCGAACTGCGTATTTTAGATATTGAGAAATTCGCCCAACTTGCCCGCAAAGCGCAGTCGCCGTTACTGATTGATAATACTTTCGCCACGCCGTATTTCTGCCGTCCTTTTGAATTCGGCGCCAACATTGTGATTCACAGTACAACCAAATATCTGGACGGGCATGCGGTCGCGCTTGGCGGTGCGGTGATTGACGGCGGCAATTTTAACTGGCATAACGGTCGCTATCCGCAATTTACACAACCGGACGAAAGCTATCACGGATTAATTTATACACAAGCCTTCGGCGCCGCCGCATATATCGTTAAAGCCCGCGTACAACTTATGCGCGATTTAGGTGCAACACCGGCGCCACAAAACAGTTTTCTGCTGAACCTGGGGCTGGAAACCTTACCGCTGCGTATGCAGGCACATTATCGCAATGCCCTCACAGTTGCCGAATATCTGAGCACGCATCCGCAGGTGAAATCAGTGAATTACCCGGCGCTGACAAGTTCGCCGGATTACGCGCTGAAACAAAAATATGTCCCGAACGGTCTGTGCGGCGTGATTTCGTTTGAAATTAAAGGCGGCAAACAGGCGGCGATTGATTGGCTGAACGGATTAAAAATCATCTCGCGCGAAGTGCATGTGGCCGATATTCGCACTTGCGCACTGCATCCGGCCAGTTCTACACATCGTCAACTGAGCGAACAAGCGCTTGAAGACGCGCATATTTCACCGGGACTGGTGCGTTTATCCTGCGGGATTGAAAATATCCAGGATATTCTGACTGATTTACAGCAGGCGTTTGCGCACATTGCGTAAACGAAAAAAGCAAACGGGCGGGGGGAAACCTGCGCCCGTCGTTTAAGAATAAGCAATATGGTGAAAAAGTGCGGTCAGTTTTGTGTCCATTTCTGTTGCGCATCCGCATCGCTTTCCCGCGGTTCCAACCAACGTTCACCGCTGTCCGTGCATTCTTTTTTCCAAAACGGCGCCTGGGTTTTCAGGTAATCCATAATGAATTCATTGGCATGATAAGCATCACCACGGTGTGCGGAACTGACACCAACCAGCACGATTTCATCCCCGGTATGTAGCAAACCGACCCGATGAATCAGCCAGACGCGTTGAATATCCCAACGGCTTTGCGCCTGTGTAACAATCTCTTTCAGCGCTTTTTCCGTCATTGCCGGATAATGCTCAAGATATAAACTTGATACCTGATTACCTAAATTCAAATCGCGCACCTTGCCCACAAACACAACCGCCGCCCCAACCGATGTCGGTTCGGTCAGCCATTGGTACACCGCATGTTGATCGAAAGGCTGTTGCTGCACGGCAATCCGTACGTTTGTCATCTCAACCTCCGGTCACCGGCGGGAAAAAGGCGATTTCATCGCCGGATTTCACCGCACTTTCCAACGGCGATAGGGTCTGATTAATCGCCACCAGTAATTTGTCTTGCTGTAAAGCCAACGCCCAGCGCTCCCCTTTCGCCGCCAAATGGCAGCGCAACGCCTCTGCAGTGGCGAATTCTGCGTTTAGATTTAATTCATCAACGCCGAGAATCTCTCGAGTCTGTGCAAAAAATAATACTTTTAACATGGGATTTCCTGGGGTTTTTGGGCAATAAAATGTCCTGATTTTCCACCGCACTTTTCCAATAAACGGATATGTTCGATGACAATATCTTTCTGTAACGCTTTGCACATATCGTAAATAGTCAGTGCGGCAACGGATGCGGCGGTCAACGCTTCCATTTCAACGCCGGTTTTGCCGCTTAATTTGCATCTGCTTTCGATACGTACCTGATTGGTGTGCGGCAACACGTTCAGGTTCACTTCCACTTTGGATAATAATAAAGGATGACACAACGGAATTAATTCCCAGGTGCGTTTAGCCGCCTGAATCCCGGCGATACGCGCGGTGGCAAAAACATCGCCCTTATGATGTTTGCCCGCCATAATCGTTTGTAGCGTGTCCTGTGACATTGTCACCAATGCTTCCGCGCGCGCTTCCCTTACGCTTTCCTGTTTGCCTGAAACGTCCACCATGTTGGCTTCGCCGTTGCTGTTGATATGAGTGAATGCGGTCATTAGTCGTTTCCTCCGCTTAGCCGCCGATGCTCGCCAGATGATTTCTCACCCCGCTGTCGCCCTGATGTAAAAAATGATGCTCGCGTTTTCCCTGCAATGCGGCAAAGATACGCGCCTGTAATAACGCCTGCTGTTCGTCCGACTGCAACAAATCGCGCAATTCAATACCCGCTTCACCGAACAGGCATAAGTGCAATTTTCCCTTTGCCGAGACCCGCAGCCGGTTGCAGCTGGCACAGAAATTTTTTTCATAAGGCATGATCAAGCCGATTTCGCCCACATAATCAGGATGACGAAACACTTTCGCCGGTCCGTCTAAATACGTGCGTTGCTGTAATTGCCAGCCGGTGCGCTGTAATTTATCCGCTAGCACCTGCCCGGAAAGATGATACTGATGAAAAAAGCGATCCATATCGCCGGTCTGCATTAATTCGATAAAGCGCATTTGGATCGGTTTGTCTTTGATCCAAGCGAGAAAGGCGTCAAATTCTTTATCGTTGAGCGATTTCATCAACACGGAATTGACTTTGATTTTCTGATAGCCCGCCGCAAATGCCCGTTCGATACCGCGCATAACATCGTCGAATTTGTTAACGCCGGTAATCGAATGAAACATGCGCGGATTCAGGCTGTCCACACTGACATTAATCGAAGTAATGCCCGCCGCTTTCCAGTCTGCAACGTCTTTTGCCATACGAAAGCCGTTTGTGGTTAAGGCAATATGCCGAATTCCTTGTTGGCGCCAGACGGATTCAATAATCGCGAGAAAATCTTGGCGTAATGTGGGTTCACCGCCAGTAATACGGACTTTCTGCGTGCCTAATTGAGCAAATGCGCACACCACCCGCTCGATTTCCGGCAGACTGAGAAAACGCGGTTTATGGGATTCAGGACGGTAGCCGTTGGGCAAACAATAGTTACAACGAAAATTGCAGACATCCGTGACGGACAGCCGCAAATAATAGTATTCACGTCGGAACGGATCGACCAAGCACCCGCCACCGACATGGTTAATCGGAATGGTTTGTTGCATTTGACACCTTTCTAAAACATGAGAGGACAAGCCGTTTCCAGCATTATCCCTGAGCAACCGCAACGGTTGCTGGCATTGCCGCCTTATTTCCGCTGACCGAAACAACAAAAACTTAGGCTGACAAGCTCGGAGTGATGCGATAAATTTGTTTCATATTGTAAAATACTCGGCTATTTTAATACATCACGGAAATTTGATCCAGTTAACAAAATACAAAAATATCTTGTAAATCAATTATGTAATAATTTATATAGCGAAATTCTTTTTATTGCAACTTGGTGCCGCCGTTCGCACTTGACTTTACTTCTTAGTCGATGTTTGGAATACTAGCCGCCGGAAACGGGCGGTTCGTCGCCGGACACACAAATATGTCGCTAACTTAATATCTTGTGCGAAGGAAAGATAATGGTCGATTTAATACGTCATAGTCGTCATGAAAATTTAGATGAAGTCAACGCCATCGCCGCAATTGGTGGCGGTCACGGCTTAGGTCGTGTCATGTCTGCCTTGAGTTTTATGCAGGAACGACTGACCGGCATTGTCACCACTACGGATAACGGCGGTTCGACCGGTCGTATTCGCACCGATCAGGGCGGTATCGCTTGGGGTGATCTGCGTAATTGTCTGAATCAGATTATTACGCAACCCAGCACCGCGTCTTCCCTGTTTGAATACCGTTTTTCCGGCGTCGGCGAGCTTGCCGGGCACAATCTGGGCAATTTAATGCTGAAAGCGCTGGAAAATATGCATATTCGCCCAACCGAAGGGGTGAATCTGATTCGTGATCTGCTGCGGGTGAAATCTTTTATCGTGCCAATGTCGGAAAGCCCGGTGCATTTGGCGGCAACGCTGCATTCCGGTTCCAGCATTGTGGGCGAAGTGGGGATCGATCAGCTAACCGAGCTGCCGAAATCGATTTTTCTGGTTCCGCTGGTGCAAGCCACGCCGGAAGCGGTGAATGCGTTAAAAAATGCCGAAGTGATTCTGTTCGGACCGGGCAGTTTTCTCACCAGCATTATGCCGCCAATTTTGCTAAGCGAGATTGCTGAGGTGCTTAAACAGAGTACAGCGAAAAAAATCTTTATTGATAATTTGGGGATCGAACGCAGCCCCGCCGCGACCTTATCATTACAGGATCGGATTAACTGGATCAATGACACCGTGGGTAAACCTATCATCGACGGTGCGGTGGTGCAATTTGACCCAAACCAAGATTATGCACTCAGTCCGGTCAAAATCACGGCGCGCCGGCTCAGAGCTGACGACATCAGCTACCGACACGACCGAACATTATTATGCAAAGCGATTGATGATTTGCTGGGCGAGTTGGATTATCCTTAAAGGCGAAACTGCATCATGGCGCTTGTTCGTTTTCGGTTACGCGCGCGATTTCCTGACTCAATGCGCTCGGCATGTGGCGCGGACCACGCACCGCAGATATGCCGAATTCGCGCAGTTTGTCCCGTCCGAATAAGTGCGGTTCATATTTTCGCAAACATTGTATCCGCATCACCCGTTTAATGCGCAAATCGCCTTTTTCATACTCGCGTGGAATATTCACTTCTAGCACCCGACATTTATAGCGCAGCGCCGAACTTGGCGCGGCAACATAAATATACACCGTATCATCAACGGCGATATTGCTGCTCTGTTTCCAGTAGATCACGTCGTGTTCATTAAATTGACGTTCGATATCATAATATTTCGGGTTGGCGGGAACCAGCCATTCGGTATAGCGGGTGATGCCGAATTGTTTATGGGTAGTGCGGCTGGCAGTCAGATCAAAACTGCTGTTGAGTAGAAAAATAGCCGTTTCCTTATCTACCGAACCGTCCAACATTACGCTCAGCCAATGCCCGTGATGCATATGATAACCAGGCAAAAAGCCCGGCTGCGCCACAAAAGTACTGTGCAAAACGGGATCGCATTTTACGTTCATAATATCGACTTTACCCGTTCCGGAAAGACCGAGTTTTTGCCGTTCCACCAACATAAATACGGCATACCATTTGCGGTTATCCGCATGCCGCAAAACCGCTGCATCCGGCGCTGTACGCCATAAATATTCCGCTTCGGCGCCGTATTGCGTCAGTGCCAGCGCAAAAAGCGTTTCCCGCAGACTAACGTTATTATGCACCTTTCCCATTGTTTTCCTCCGCATTCCTGCTCAGGACGGTTTACGAAACACCTTCACATTCAGAAAACCGTTCTCTTTCAAGTATAACGCCTGCAATTTACTCATAACGCCGCGTTCGCAGTACAGCACATAGTTTTTATCCTGATCCAACGTACCGAACTGTGAAGATAATTTATAAAACGGCATCACAATAACCGGCTGCTGGCTTGCATCCAGCGGATTTTCATCGCTTTCCTCCGGACTGCGGATGTCCAAAATCACATCTTTGGCGCCCAGAACGGAAACCGTATCCACGGTGACCACTTCTTTTTCCGTTTGTTCGGCAATCTGACGAATATCTAAATATTGCGCATTTTGCACCGCACTTTCCAGCACCGCAAAATTAAAATGCGCTTCTTCCGCTTCAATTTTTGCTTTCACCGCCTTTACCGTCGGATTTTTGGAAATCACGCCGCAAAACTCCGGCATGGATTTGGCAATATCATCGGTACCGATTTCTTTCGCCATGGCGATAATCTGCTCTTTATCATGGCTGATGAGCGGACGCAATACCAAGGTTTGAGCGGCTTCATCGATCAAGCGCAAATTGGTTAGCGTCTGGCTGGAAACTTGACCGAGCGCCTCACCGGTAACAATCGCCTGAATCGCAAAACGCTCCGCCACTTTGCTCGCTGCACGCACCATCATACGTTTCAGCACCACACCCATTTGACCGTTATCCACATTTTCCAGAATTTCGGCGACCACCGGTTCAAAATTAATCGCCACAAAACGCACTTTATGGGAACTGCCAAACCGCTGCCACAGATGATACGCCATCTGTTTTACCCCGATTTCATGGGCTGCCCCGCCCAGATTAAAAAAACAGTAATGCACGCGAGAACCGCGGCGAATCAGCATATAACTTGATACGCCGGAATCAAATCCGCCGGAAATCAGCGACAACACATCTTCCTGTGTGCCGATAGGATAACCGCCGATGCCTGCGTGGCGTGCCTTAATCAGCATCATCCGATCATCTTCAATATCAATGCGCACCGTCACATCGGGCTTGGTCAGTTTTACCTTGGCGCTGGCAACATGCTGATTCAGCCCGCCGCCAACATAGCGTTCTGCCTCCAACGAACTGAAGGCATGTTTTCCCTTACGTTTTACGCGCACACAAAAGGTTTTGTTTTCCAGCTGAGTGGCGACCTGGCGCAACGTATGCTGAAAAATATCATGCAGCGTTACAAAAGGCATTTCTTCCACTTCCAGAAAATGATGAATGCCGGGAATGCGCTGCAACAGCTCAATTAAGTGCGGTCGATTTTCTTCATTTTTTGACCGCACTTCAATATAGTCCCAATGGCGCACCACCGCAATTGTCTCATCGTATTTATGCAGAATATTGCGGATATTGCCGGTCAGAATTTTTACGAAGCGTTTACGCACACTTTCGCTTTTAATCATTATTTCGGGGAAAAGTTTAATTACAAATTTCATATTTCATTGATTGTCAGATAAAAAACCGCGCTATTGTACAACATCTTGCGTTAATCCCCAATTTCCTTTTGGCAATGCTGAAAGTGCGGTGGTTATTACGCAAATTTCGGGCTTTATTTTCTCTCGGCACGCGGTTTGGCATGAAAATCTGTCAGATCTATCACAAAAACCGCAGTATCTTTTAACAATAATCTAAAAATACAGTACAATGATTCACTTCAATCAGTTTGAGCTAAAGGATGAATACATGGCACGCAAGCCTGCAGAAAAACCGGCATTAGATTTTGAAACGACCCTCAATCAGCTGGAAGCTGTCGTTTCCCGTTTGGAAAGCGGCGAATTATCGCTAGAAGATGCCTTAAAAGATTTTGAAACCGGCATCAAACTTGCGCAGCAAGGGCAAGAACGTTTACAGCAAGCCGAGCAGCGCATTCAAATTTTACTGCAAAAAAGCGATAGCGCCGCATTAAGTGATTATCAATCGAATGAATAGACAAGTGAATTGTATGTATCAATTTACCCGGGATTTACAGCAGCTGCAACAGCGCATCAATCAGTTTTTAGCCAATCGCCTTTCTCTTATCGACAGCCGCCCTTCCCCGCTGGCAGAAGCCATGAAATACGGTTTGTTGCTCGGCGGCAAACGGGTCAGACCTTTTCTTACTTATGCCACCGGACGAATGCTGGGAGCACAGATGACCCAGTTAGATTACGCCGCCGCTGGGATTGAAGCCGTTCATGCTTATTCACTGATTCACGATGATCTGCCGGCAATGGACAATGATAATCTGCGCCGTGGTCAGCCGACCTGTCATATTGCTTTTGACGAAGCGACAGCCATTTTAGCCGGCGATGCGCTGCAAACCTTTGCGTTTGAAATACTTACGCAGACACCGGCGTTATCTGCCGAGCAAAAACTGGCGTTAGTGGAGAATTTAGCGCAGGCGTCTGGTGTGCATGGCATGTGTCTGGGGCAAAGTCTGGATTTAATGGCCGAACATCAACAAGTGGGGCTGGCGCAATTGGAGAAAATTCACCGCAATAAAACCGGCGCGCTGCTTTCTGCCGCCTTAAAAGCGGGGTTTATCTGTTCACCACAGTTTGCCGACGCCCGGTTAGAACAGCAGCTGGTGCGCTATTCAGCCGCAATCGGACTGGCTTTTCAAGTACAGGATGATATTTTGGATATTGAAGGCGAAAGCAGCATTACCGGCAAAACCGTGGGCGCCGATATCGCCGCAGATAAAAGTACTTATCCGAAATTGCTCGGGCTGGACGGTGCCAAACAAAAAGCGCAGGAACTTTACCAGCAAGCGCTGTCGGCATTGGACGAAGTGCCGTTTGATACCGCTGCATTACGTGCGCTGGCGGCGTTTATCATTAACCGCAAAAGCTGATATTGCGCGTAATTGAAATAATAACGAATGGAACGCAATGACGAAAAGTGCGGTCCGAATTTAGAATGTTTTGGGATTGATTAACAATGCAAAATTATCCTCTTTTATCATTAATTAATTCTCCTGATGATTTGCGTCTTTTAAGCAAAGAGCAACTGCCGCAGCTGTGCGGCGAACTGCGTGATTATCTGTTGGAAAGTGTGAGTCAAAGCAGCGGGCATCTAGCCTCCGGACTGGGGACGGTGGAACTTACAGTGGCGCTGCATTATGTATTTAAAACACCTTTTGACCAGCTTATCTGGGATGTCGGTCATCAGGCTTATCCGCATAAAATTCTGACCGGACGACGCGATCGGATGTCCACTATCCGCCAGAAAGACGGTTTGCATCCTTTCCCGTGGCGAGAAGAAAGCGAGTTTGACGTGCTCAGCGTTGGTCACTCCTCCACGTCTATCGGCGCCGGTCTGGGCATTGCTATCGCCGCCCAGAAAGAAAATGCGGGCAGAAAAACCGTTTGTGTGATCGGCGACGGTGCCATTACCGCCGGAATGGCATTTGAGGCACTTAATCATGCCGGTTCGCTGCATACCGATATGCTGGTGATTCTGAATGATAATGAAATGTCGATTTCGGAAAATGTCGGCGCCTTGAATAATCATCTCGCCCGCCTGTTTTCCGGCGCATTCTATTCGACCATTCGCGAAAGCGGTAAAAAAATTCTATCCGGTCTGCCGCCAATTAAAGAATTTGTGAAAAAAACCGAAGAGCACATGAAAGGTTTCGTCTCGCCGGTCGGCACGCTGTTTGAAACACTGGGATTTAATTATATCGGTCCGATTGACGGACATAATCTTGACGAGCTGATCAATACGCTGAAAAATATGCGTTCGCTCAGCGGTCCGCAGTTTTTGCATGTTAAAACCAAAAAAGGCAAAGGTTATGCCCCGGCGGAAAAAGATCCTATCGGTTTTCACGGCGTGCCTAAATTCGACCGTCGCAGCGGCGAGCTACCGAAATCATCCGCCACGCCGACCTATTCGCAGATTTTCGGTAATTGGCTATGTGAAATGGCGCAGCAAGATCCTAAATTAATCGGTATTACGCCCGCCATGCGTGAAGGTTCGGGAATGGTCGAATTTTCCAATCGCTTTCCGCAGCAATATTTCGATGTAGCAATTGCCGAGCAGCACGCCGTCACCTTTGCGGCAGGGTTGGCTATCGGCGGCTATAAACCGGTCGTCGCGATTTATTCTACCTTTTTGCAGCGGGCTTATGATCAGCTGATTCACGATGTGGCGATTCAAAACTTGCCGGTTTTATTCGCCATTGACCGTGCCGGTGTCGTCGGTGCGGACGGGCAGACTCACCAAGGTGCCTTTGATATCAGTTTTATGCGCTGCATTCCTAATCTGGTGATTATGACACCGAGTGATGAAAACGAATGCCGCCAGATGCTATATACCGGCTATCACTGCGGTAAACCGGCGGCGGTACGTTATCCGCGCGGCAATGCGCGTGGCGTTTCGTTGGAACCACTGGCGGCATTACCGCTAGGACAATCCAAACTGGTACGTCAAGGGGAACAAATCGCCATTTTAAATTTCGGGACCTTATTGCCGCAGGCATTGCAAGCCGCAGAAGAACTGAACGCCACCGTGATTGATATGCGTTTTGTCAAACCGATTGACGAAAAACAGATTCATGTAATCGCCGACAGTCATGCTCTCATCGTTACGCTAGAAGAAAATGCCATTCAAGGCGGCGCAGGCAGCGCTGTGGCAGAAGTGCTTCATTTACAACCGCATCATTGCCGATTATTGCAATTAGGGCTGCCAGACTTTTTTATTCCACAAGGCACACAACAGGAAATTTTGGCGGATTTAAAACTGGACGCAGCAGGAATCACAAAACGGATCAAGCAGTTTTTAGCTTAACGGGAATATTTTTAAAAATTTTGTGAACTCTTTCGCATTTCCTCAGTCTTAGTTAATGCTAGTGCACTGCAAATGCAGTTGTCTTTTTAGAAATCTTTCTTATATTAAGACCTCCCCGCTACTCAATCTTTGGGTAGCGGTTTTTTATTACCTACTCTCAAGGCAAACAACATAAATGGAAAACCAACGTATAAAAAACCTAATATCTTTCCTTTCCCATTGTTTCAGTCAACAGAATTTCTTGTCTATTCTCTCTTTTTGCTTATCACTGTTTACGTTATATATTACATATGATCTAACAGTGAGAGGAAAGGAACCTTATATACATTTTACCCCCTCTATCACAATGGACGATAAGCATAGTGAACGAATGATAGTTAAAATTAATGTGGGTAATTATGGTGAGGGCACAGGGATAATAGACAGTTTTTTAATCAAGGTAAATCAAAAGGAATATCAACATAATACAAAATCCTTGTGGGATACGATTTTAAAAGATAACGGCATGCCTGAAAATTGTCAAATTGGAATTGGACGAGCTTGGTTACCCCGGGATACGCCTATCCGACCGGGAGAAGAAACCTATTTTATTAAGATTATTTTTTCCATTTTTGATAAACAGTCTTATTCCACCTGTATCCAGCCTCTTATTACACTGCTAAAAAACGGTGAAATGATAACTGATGTTCAATATCATTCAATATACGGAAAGCCTTATCGAAAAATACAACGAATTCAGTTCGATTTTTCGGCGTTATCACAACAAATATTCGGTGACTAAAGTACAAAAAAGGACGCCCTAAAGCGTCCTAATTTTCCGTACCTTAAAATTAAAGTGCGGATTTTGCTTTTTCAACTAAAGCAGCGAAAGCCACTTTATCGAATACGGCGATATCAGCCAGAATCTTACGGTCGATTTCAACTGACGCTTTTTTCAAACCGTTGATGAATTTGCTGTAAGATAAACCGTTCTGACGCGCCGCTGCGTTAATACGTGCGATCCATAACTGACGGAACTGGCGTTTACGCTGGCGACGGTCACGGTAAGCATACTGACCGGCTTTGATAACTGCCTGAAACGCAACGCGATAAACGCGTGAACGCGCACCATAATAACCTTTTGCAGCCTTAAGAATTTTCTTATGGCGTGCTCTTGCAATAACACCACGTTTTACACGAGCCATTATTTAATCTCCTATGTCTATTAATGAACTAAAATTTACTATCCGTACGCGCGTGTTTATGCGTATGGCAAGCACGCTACGACTAATACCTGATCGGCTTGCGCGACCATGGATTTATGACGCAGATGGCGTTTACGTTTAGTGGTTTTCTTAGTCAAAATATGACGTAAGTGAGATTGTTTACGTTTGAAACCGCCGGAAGCTGTTTTTTTGAAACGCTTAGCGGCACCACGTACTGTTTTAATTTTAGGCATTGTTTAATAACTCCGCATTGTTTTTAACATTAATCACGCCTTTATCTTTAAAGTGATTACTACGTTAAACTGCTGCGCCGTGCAAATTACACTGTCTTCAGCGGTTTGCCTTGTAGTCACTTTAAATCTAACAGGCTCTATCATAAATAATCAGGCGAATAAAAGTGCGGTTGAAAAAACACTTGGAATTTTCACCGCACTTTTGTTACTTGAAATGCACTGATTATTTCTTTTTCGGGGCAAGCACCATAATCGCCTGACGACCTTCAAGTTTACCCGGTGCAGATTCCACCACGGCAATCTCGGCCAAATCATTTTTAACACGTTCCAGCACGTCTAAACCGATATCTTGGTGAGCCATTTCACGTCCGCGGAAACGAACAGTGATTTTCGCTTTATCCCCGTCTTCCAAAAAGCGAATCAGGCTGCGTAGTTTTACCTGATAGTCGCCTTCGTCTGTGCCGGGACGGAATTTAATTTCCTTCACCTGCACAACTTTCTGCTTTTTCTTCTGCTCTTTTGCAGCCTTGCCTTTCTCGTAAAGGAACTTGCCGTAATTCATAATACGGCACACCGGCGGTTCTGCGTTAGGACTGATTTCGACAAGATCCAATTCTAATGCTTCGGCTTTTTCCAAAGCCTCCTGAATGCTTACAATTCCCGCCTGCTCGCCGTCTTGGTCGATCAAACGGACTTCTTTCACACGAATTTCATCATTAATACGATTCGGGCGATTCATTGCCGGTGCTTTTTTTACGGTTTTAATAGTCTTATTCCTCTTACGATTTTAAACCACAATCAAACTGCAATATGCAGAAGATCAAAATCTTTTCGTGCTAATAAATACACGAAAACAGGCGAAATTCTATAGGATTTTCACAACCTATGCAAGCGGAAAGTTCCGTCCTTTCTGCCCCCAAGTACAAAGGTACATTTGAATAAAATGGGATACTCACACGCCCTAAAAAATAAATGAAAAATCAAAGTGAATGAATAAAAATTATTAGAATAATCAGTGGAATAACATAGCGGACATAATTGAACCAAAGCTTGGTCAAGCGTTTCCCGGCGCCCAGTTCCTGTTTCGCTTCATCTTTTAACACGTAACCGACAAATATCGCACTACCTAATGCGGTAAGGATAAACAAAATATTGCCGCTGACATAATCAAACGCATCAAAAATACTCAGTCCCATAATACGAACATGTTGCCATAGATTATCGCCCAGTACGGAAGGCACGTTACCAAATATAAAAGTGCCTGCAAGAATGACAGTAATGGACTGTTTGCGGCTGAGTTTGGTCTTTTCCTGTAATGCGGTGACCAACACTTCATAGATGGTAATAGAGGTCGTGAGTGCCGCCGTAATCAGCAAACCGAAAAAAATAACGGCGAATATCGTTCCCGCCCACATGTGTGAAAACACGATTGGCAAACTTTGAAATACCAGTGTAGGACCAGAATTCGGCGCCACATGAAAAGTAAATAAGGAAGGAAAGATCATAAACCCTGCCGCCACAGCAATGAAGGTATTCATTATTCCCGTGACCACTGCAGTTTTAACCAAATTTTCCTGTTTGGAAAGGTAGCTCGACAGCGTGATCAGTACGCCGAATCCCAAACTTAAGGCAAAGAAAACCTGCCCCAGTACAAAAACAAAAAGCGCTTTGGTTATTTTAGAAGAATCCGGGATCAAATAAAATTGAATTCCCTCTATTGCTCCCGGCAGGGTAACATTACGAATTATCATAATAATCAGAAAAACAAACAGCAGCGGCATTAATATTTTTACAGAACGCTCAATGCCTTCTTTAATTCCTCTGATAAGAATAATATAGTTTATTGCGACAAAAAGTGCGGTATAAATTAAGACAGTTTTTGGCGAATCATGGATATGATCACGGAAAAATGCGGAAGTGGTCTCAATGGTAACATGCTGTGATAGATCCAAACTACCAGCAATCAAAGCGCCGATATAGGTTAATACCCAACCGCCCAACACCATATAATAGGCAAGGATGCCGAATGCGCCCAACAATCCCATATAACCCAGAACCTTCCAGCCTTTATGAATTTTCTTACCGTTAGCCTGACCGCTGAAGGCATCAATTGCATTTACTTGCATACGCCGTCCGATAACATTTTCTACCAGAATCATTGGAATACCGATAACGATCATGGCAATACAGAATAATAAGACATAAGCGCCGCCCCCGTTTTCTCCAACTAAATAAGGAAAACGCCACGTAGCACCAAAACCAACTGTAGCGCCGGCCACTGTTAATATATAAGCTAACTGACTGGACCAGGACAGCCGCGTATTCTTTGTTATATTCTGATTCATATTC
Source organism: Necropsobacter massiliensis (assembly GCF_000827595.2). GTDB lineage: Bacteria > Pseudomonadota > Gammaproteobacteria > Enterobacterales > Pasteurellaceae > Necropsobacter > Necropsobacter massiliensis. The sequence continues at coordinate 460,350 of NZ_LN776183.1, forward strand.
CACCTCTTTTCAGGGGTTAAAAAGTCGCCCTGTTCTCAGAGGCTGCGGATAATATTTTCCAACAACCTCTAAAACCAGAGAATATTTTGAAAAAAATCAGGATAGACGATTTTTATTTGCGTAATGCGACTTGCGGTTCGGTATATTCAAGACCAAAGGCTTCCGTTACCCCTTTAAAGGTACATTTACCCTTGTAAGTATTCAGCCCCTGCAATAACGCAGGATCAGATAAACAGGCTTCTTTTACACCTTGCGCAGCAATGTTTAAACCGTATTGCAGTGTTGCATCGGTCAGCCCGAGGGTCGATGTTTGTGCAACACATCCCGGCATATTCGCCACACAATAATGAATCACGTCATCAACGACATAAATCGGATCATTATGGGTTGTCGGTTTAGAAGTTTCAAAACAGCCGCCCTGATCAATTGCCACATCCACCAATACGGCGCCTTTTTTCATTATTTTAAGATCATCACGGCGTAATAAGTGCGGCGTTTTTGCACCGGGAATCAGTACTGCACCGATAACCACATCCGCCTCAGGCAATAAGCGCAGAATATTACCGCGCGAACTGATTAAAGTGTTAATGCGCATATTAAAAATTTGATCAATATATCCAAGCCGTGCCGCATTAATATCCAGAATCGTGACATCTGCACCAATTCCCATTGCGATCTGTGCTGCATTCAAACCAACCACACCGGCGCCCAAAATCACGACTTTCGCCTTGGGTGTGCCGGCCGTGCCACTTAACAGCACACCGCTACCGCCAAAGGTTTTCTGGCTGTATTTGGCCGCTTCCAATGCCGCCAAACGTCCGGCTATCGCACTCATTGGCGCCAAGCAAGGCAATCCTGCCGGGGTTTTAATCGTTTCATAGGCGATGGATTGTACTTTTCGTTCAAGCAACATATCGGTGAGGGGTTTATCTGCGGCTAAATGAAGGTAAGTATAAAGGATTTGATTTTCACGGAAATAATGATATTCAGTTTCGATAGGCTCTTTTACTTTGATAATCATCTCACTTTTCGCGAATAAATTGGCTTTATCAGTCAATATTGCGCCGGCTTCTTGATATGCCTTATCAGAAAAGCCGATTTCCGTCCCCGCATTATGCTCAATATAAACCGAATGACCAGCTTCGGTATAAGACTGCACATTTGCTGGCGTTAATCCGACGCGATATTCATGAACTTTGACTTCTTTTGGACAACCGATAATCATGATTTCCTCCTATGGAAATTATTATGTTAATTTATAAATCATTTATGAAAAAAAATTAAACAACCGGTTTTGACTGATCACAAAAAGACTTCATTCACCTCCTTATTCGGAAACATTTGTTTTACATTATAACAACCCATCGTACACATATCTGTGATTCCGTTCACAGTTCATATAAAAAACACCCGACGAATATTTGCAGAAAAAACAAAAGTGCGGTCAAAAAAACTTAAATTTTTGACCGCACTTTATATTTATGCTATTAGAATAGTAAATTACAGCAAAAACTATTCCTCTCCAAGCAATTTCAGTTCACGCCCGCGTACTTGTTTTTTCAGAATGTCTAAGAATTCTTCCACGGTGAAGGTGCCGAGATCTTGACCTTTACGGGTACGCACTGCCACTTTGCTGGCTTCGATTTCTTTATCGCCGCAAACCAGCATATAAGGCACGCGACGTAAGGTGTGCTCGCGAATTTTGAAACCGATTTTCTCGTTGCGCAGATCGGACTTCACGCGTAAACCGGCGTCAGAAAGGGTTTTCACTACTTTCTGCACATAATCCGCCTGACTGTCGGTGATGTTCATGACCACCGCTTGCACCGGCGCCAACCATGGCGGGAAGAAACCGGCATATTCTTCGGTAATAATACCGATAAAGCGTTCGATTGAACCTAAAATCGCGCGGTGAATCATTACCGGGGTTCGGCGATCATTGTCTTCCGCCACATATGAAGCGTTTAAACGTCCCGGTAAGGCGAAATCCAGCTGAATCGTACCGCACTGCCATTCACGATCCAAGCTGTCGCGCAAGGCAAATTCGATTTTCGGTCCGTAAAACGCGCCCTCGCCTTCCTGCACTTCATATTCAAGCCCGTTGTGTCGTAATGCGTTGGCAAGCCCTTCTTCAGCGCGATCCCACATGTCATCGGCACCGATGCGTTTTTCCGGGCGAGTAGACAGCTTCACTTCAATTGCGGTGAAACCGAACGTACTGTAAATATCATACACCATGCGGATACAGCTGGTGACTTCCGATTCAATTTGTTCTTCAGTACAGAAAATATGCGCATCGTCTTGGGTGAAACCGCGCACACGCATTAACCCGTGCAGCGAGCCGGACGGTTCGTTGCGGTGGCAGGAACCGAATTCCGCCATACGGATCGGCAAATCGCGGTAAGATTTCAGCCCCTGATTGAAGATCTGCACGTGCCCCGGACAGTTCATCGGTTTAATCGCATATTCGCGGTTTTCCGACTGTGTGGTGAACATCAAATCGCCGTAATTTTGCCAGTGACCGGTTTTTTCCCACAGCACACGATCCATCATAAACGGCCCTTTCACTTCCTGATAATCGTATTCTTTCAGTTTAGTACGAACAAAGGTTTCCAGTTCACGGAAAATAGTCCAGCCGTCGTTATGCCAGAACACCATGCCCGGCGCTTCTTCCTGCATGTGGTATAGGTCTAATGCTTTGCCGATTTTACGGTGATCGCGTTTCGCCGCTTCTTCCAACCGATGCAGATAATCCGCCAATTGTTTTTTATCCGCCCATGCGGTGCCGTAGATACGCTGTAACATTTTATTTTTGCTGTCGCCGCGCCAGTATGCACCTGCCACTTTTTGTAATTTAAAATGATGACAGAAACGCATATTCGGCACATGCGGACCGCGACACATATCGATATATTCTTCATGATGATATAACGCGGGATGCTCGGTTTTAGCAATGTTTTCATCTAAAATCGCTATTTTGTACGGCTCGTTACGCGCCTTAAAGGTGTCGTAGGCTTGCTGCCAGCTAACGCGTTGTTTCACCACGTCGTAATTCGTTTTCGCCAGCGCCAGCATGCGTTGTTCCAGTTTATCCAAATCTTCCTGCGTTAACGCGCGATCCAAATCCACGTCGTAATAAAAACCGTTATCAATGGTCGGACCGATAGCCATTTTAACATCCGGGAAAAGCTGTTTGATTGCATGACCGAGCAGGTGTGCACAGGAGTGACGGATAATTTCCAGACCGTCTTCATCTTTTGCTGTAATAATTTCAAGGCTGGCATCCTGCTCAATTATATCGCAGGCATCATGACGTACACCGTTCACCCGTCCCGCAATGGTTGCTTTGGCAAGACCTGCGCCGATATTTTGTGCAACTTCCAAGACGGAAACGGGATGGTCGAACTGACGTTGCGAACCGTCAGGTAAAGTAATAATAGGCATGTTAAATCCTTATACAGTGGTAACCCATACGAAAGGTTACATGTTCAATAGTGAGAAATAAAATAAGGGATTACAAATCCCTTGAGTCTGAGTGGCGCTCGCGCCGCACTTTTATTCGTACCCACAATGTACAATAAAAGTGCGGTGCATTTTAGCACGATTTCGAGCAACTAAAAAGGCGTTATTACAGCGCACGATCCGTATAAAGCGCTACGTTGCTTAATGTCGCCATACGTTCAGTATAAGCCTGCACCTTATCAGGAAAAACCAACTCTTTCACACAGGTTAAATTACGCAACATTGGAAACAGCAAAATATCTTCCAGCGACAATTCACCGCCGACGGCATGTTCACTGAGGATCAGCGCATTCAGTTCGGCTAAATCGGCGTTCAGTCGCGCAATATACTGTGCGCTTTGTGCCAGGTTTTCAGCAAAATCGCCGATACTTTCGGTTTTCTTGCCGATAAAATACTGGCGCGCACTTGCTGTTGCATACTCCGCCAGCCCCAACTGCACAAAGCGCGGCAACAGCAAATGATTATAATATTCGCCGACTTTTTTGATCCAGTCTGCCAGCGACGCGCGCACTTGTTCCGTTAATAAAGGCTTGCCGTAATGAGTATCGACATAACGTACGATATCCAGACTTTCCGGCATCGCGCTACCGTCTTCTTTCTGTAAAATCGGTACCATTTTTTGCCCCACCAGTTTCACCGGCGTGGCTTCATCATCGTTTAATAGCACAACGGTTTCCACCGCAATATTTTTCAGACCGAAAATCATGCGGGCACGCACACAAAACGGGCAATGATCATAAATATACAATTTCATAGTTTTCACTCCGATTAATTAAATCGCCGTGCTAATGTACCGCACTTTTCAACGCGGTATCAAGGAATTGGGGAAGATTTATAAAAACTTGACTTCAATCACAGAATATTCGGACAATTCCCTTTATTATCAAAGCGAACCAATGTGATGAGCAAAGGAGGACGCTATGTGGAAATCGGTATCTCAAGTGCTGGCTGATCAATTCGGCGCGTACTATTCCATTAAAGAAAAAGCCAAAGTGCACAGTGGCGAAATGCACGAGGCTTGGGTGATTGATGATGGCATTCAACCGGTTTTTGTCAAAGTAAACGAAAAATCGTACCGTTCCATGTTCCGCGCCGAAGCGGATCAGCTGACTTTGCTGGCAAAAACCAATACGATTCAGGTTCCTCAGGTTTACGGCATGGGCTGCTCGCAAGGGCATAGTTTTTTGTTGCTGGAAGCCTTACGGCTCAGCCCACCTAGCGCACCGGCAATGGCTGAGTTCGGTATACAACTGGCGCACCTTCATCGCAACAGTAAAAGCGAACATTACGGGCTGGATTTCGACACATGGCTGGGACCGGTGTATCAGCCGAACGCGTGGAAGGATAACTGGGCGAAATTTTTCAGCGAGCAGCGGATCGGCTGGCAACTGCAAATCTGTAAAGAGAAAAATCTGGATTTCGGTGATATTGCACAAATTGTCCGCACCGTGGCGGAACGGTTGGCAAAACATCACCCGCAACCGTCACTGTTACACGGTAACTTGTGGATTGAAAACTGCGCGCAGGCAGACCGACACATTGTCACTTATGATCCCGCCTGCTATTGGGGCGACCGGGAATGTGACATTGCCTTTACCGAGTTGTTCCAGCCGTTCAGTGCGGAATTCTATCAAAATTATTACCGCACTTATGCGCCGGAAGCGGGCTATCAGGAACGCAAAGCACTGTATCAACTCTACTACCTGCTTAATTTCAGCCACCGTTTTCACGGCAATTATATTGAGCTGACCAGAAAATTCATTCATCAACTATTAGGAGAATAGATGACTGTTAACGCGATAATTTTTGATATGGACGGAGTGTTAATTGACTCCGAACCCTTATGGAAACAAGCGGGCGTTGAGATCTTCAACGCTTTTGATCTGCCCGCCACATGGGCAGATATGGTTGCGCTGACCGGTTTGCCGTCGCGCGGGATCGTGGATAAAATCTATCAAAAATACCATAAAGCGCCACTGCCAGCGGAGGAAATGGCAAGCCGTTTAAATGAGCATGCCATTGCCCTGATTTTAGACCAAAAGCCATTGATGAAAGGAGTAAAAGAAACGTTAGAAAAACTGACCGCCCTAGGTTATCGGCTGGCGGTGGCTTCCGCCTCGCCACGCAAACTGCTGGAGGAAATCACCCAGCGCTGCGACATCGCACAGTATTTTGACTATCTCTCCTCCGCCACCGAGCTTGCTTATAACAAACCGCACCCGCAGGTTTATCTGCATGCAGCAGATATGCTAAATAGCGCGCCTTGCAATTGTCTCGGCATTGAAGATTCTGTAGTTGGCATGACCGCGGTGAAAGCTGCATCGATGAAATGTATTGTGATCCCCGATCAATCAATGAAAACCGATCCGCGCTGGTCGCTGGCGGATGCGCAGCTCAATGCGCTGTCCGATATCAATCGACAATTAATTGAAAAACTGGGCGATTAAGCTAACAGTACCCTATCAAAGAGCATCGTATTGTCTTTTAATCCCGCCGGGGAAACTTATCCGCCCCGGCTTATTTTTGTCTGTTAATCAACTGCATGGCGTAAAGCGTTTACTGCGGCAGGCACATCTTGGGCGCGTGTAATCGCCGAGATCACTGCAATACCGTCGGCACCGAAGGCTCTCAGTTGTGTCGCGCTGTCCCGCGTGATTCCGCCAATCGCCACTAAAGGTTTGTTGATATTTTGCTGTCTTAATTGGGCAATAAATGACATGCCGACCGCTGGTTTCTGATCAGCTTTCGATTGAGTCGGAAAAATCGGACCGATACCAAAATAATCAATCTCTTTAAGATGATTATTTGCCTGTGCTTGTTCCATAGTATTAACAGATAATCCGACAATTAAAGTGCGGTCAGTTTTTGCGCGAATTTGCGCCGCCCGCATGTCCGACTGTCCGACATGAATGCCGTCCGCCTCAATAGCCAATGCCAGCCCGACATCATCGTTGACAATAAAAGGGACAGCGTAACGGCGGCATAAATCACGGCACTGTACCGCCAATTGCTGCTGTGCTATAGGATCGTTTTCCAGCGAGCCCGCCCCTTTGTCTCTGAACTGAAAGCAAGTAATACCGTGTTCCAGCGCCTGCTGCAAAATGCGTAATAAATGCGCTGTAGGATCGCCGCTCAAATGACGGCAATCCTGACTGCCGGCGACAAAATATAAGCGAAGCATCGTTGTTATATCAAACATCATCATTCCTTATTAAGTGAGTTAACAGGTTATCAGAAACAGCAAGCTGAATGCGGGAAAAAATGACACAGAATAAAACGGCGGACAAATGGATTGAGCATAATTAGTTTCCTACGTCAGTATTAGCTGGATCAGGTTCACGGGTGTTATCTCAGCCTCCCATCACGGAAGCACCCCGACTAACGGTTATGGAGTGTATATGAAGTCTAAATAAAAGGCAAAGTATTTATTCCTCGCACAAAAAAGCCATCCGTCACAACGAATGGCTGTTGAATGATGCAAATACGCTACCGATTATTTTTTCTCACCGTATTTTTCAGCAAGCTGCGCCTGTAATTGTTGCAATTCATTGGTTGCTTGCACCGCATGCTGGGTTTTATCTTGTAACGCTTTAACGCCTTCTTCAGTCGGATTTTTCATCAGCGCAATACTGTCTTTCATTAAATCACTTGATAATGCCAGCGTAGATTTCATTTTTTCTTTCAGCGGTTTGATTTCAGGGCTTTGAATATCAAGCGCATTCAGGCTTTTTTCAATTTCGCTGATTTTCGCATTCAACTCACTGACCGCCTGCTCAATTTGCTGCGGATCTTGAGTAGCGACTTTTTTCTGGAATTCCGCCTGGAAAGTCGCCTGCGCCTGTTGGTTCGCTGCGCCCCAATCAGTCAGTTTTTTAAAATCTGCCGCCGGATCCGCTTTATTACAAGCTGCTACGAACAGAGCGAAGACAATTGTCGCTCCGATTTTCAATAGGTTATTCATTGTACTATCCTTAACTGTGTTAGTGAAAATCTCACATAGAAAATATATGAGTGTTCAATTTTACTCTGTGGCGAACAAACTTGCCAATCTATAAATTAAAAGTTTTGTAAAGATGCCAGCAGCGGCAATCCGAATTCGCGGCGCCAGCCGCATAATAACTCAGGCGGCGACGCTTCGTCGCGGTCTTGTAACCAGCACCAGCGCATTAATTCTTCCAACGTTTTTTTACCGGCAATGACCTCGACAGGCAAATCCGTCGGCGCAATGCGTTTTAATTCAGTCTGTAACATTTTCAAGGCGCCGCGATAACGTGGATCATCGGCAAGGCGTTCAATGCGCGGTGGGAAATCCCGCTCATCGATGCGTTTAACCTGATCGATAAGCTGTAATATCTTTTTACCGTGAATGCGAACTTCGGAGGCGGAAAAGCCCATTTCCAACAGCGTCGACGTATGCTTGGGATGATGTTTGGCCGCCAGCCATAAATGCTCGCTTTTTACGACAAAATTCAAAGCCAGATCCCGTTTCATAGCCTCCTGATAACGCCACTTCGCCAGCAGTTTCAAGCGCATGAGTTCAAGCCTGTCCAACCGCCAAGCATTAGCAATATTCAAATACGCCTTTTCGCTGTCTTTATCTTTTTCCCGTTTTACAAGCAGCGATTCGCAGTCATTTTCCACCGCACTTTGCCAACGGGTTTGCGCCAGCTGGGATAACATTTGCCGAAATAACGGCAACAAATACCATACATCCGCTGCCGCATATCGTAGTTGAACTGGTGATAACGGGCGCGCCAACCAATCGGTACGCGATGCGCCTTTATCGATGTCCAGCTGAAAATAATGCTTAATCAGTGCAGCAAAACCGACGGAATGACCGAAATTTAAAAAACTCGCCATTACTTGCGTGTCCAGCATCGGGCGGGGCAATTGGTTAAAATAATGCTGAAAAACCTCCAGATCCTCACTGCTGGCATGCAGTACTTTACACAGATTCCGATCCGCCAGTAACGCCACAAAAGGCGAAAAATCATCAATCTGATTAGGATCAATTAAACTGACTTGCTCGCCGTCATATAACTGAATCAGCCCCAAGTGCGGATAAAACGTGCGGGTACGCACAAATTCGGTATCCAGCGCTACCGCAGTTTGCAAACGCGCCTGTTGGCAAACTTCAGCTAATGCCTGATTGTCGGTAATCAGCCTAAAGTGCGGTGTCATTTGAATTTCTTTTATTGCTATGGACATATATTATAAACCGAGAAACGCCCGTAAAATCACGGGCAAAAATGATGGGCATTGAAGCCCATCCCATTATTAAACTATTGTGCCGCCCGCTTTGCTATCTCTTCTTCGCGCAGCACTCGGCGTAAAATCTTGCCGACGTTTGTCTTCGGCAGTTCATCGCGAAATTCAATATCTTTCGGCACTTTATAACGGGTTAAATGACGACGGCAATGTTGGCGCAATTCGTCGCGCGTCAGGCTATCGTCTTTTTTCACTACGAAGATCTTGATAGTTTCGCCGGAAACTTCATGCGGGATGCCGATCGCCACCACTTCGGCGACTTTATAATTTAACATCACCACATCTTCAATCTCATTCGGATACACATTAAAGCCGGATACGATAATCATATCTTTTTTACGATCCACAATCCGCAGGCTATAACTTTTGTCCATAATCACAATATCACCGGTCGCCATCCAGCCGTCTTTCAGCACTTCTGCCGTCGCCTCCGGTCGCTGCCAATATCCCTGCATCACCTGTTCACCTTTCACCCACAGCTCGCCCGGTTCTCCCAACTCAGCCTGCGTGCCGTCTTCTTTGACGATCCGAATGTCGGTATTCGGTACCGGTACGCCAATCGTGCCGTTATGCTTAACCACGTTGATCGGGCAGGCGGCAATTAGCGGTGAACATTCCGTCATGCCGTAGCCTTCGATAATATTGCAGCCGGTCGTGTCATGCCAGCGAATCGCCACCGATTGTTGAATTGCCATGCCGCCGCCGACAGAAAGTTTCAGTGCGGAAAAATCTACCTCTTTGAAATTCTCATTATTCAGTAAGGCATTAAATAATGTATTTACGCCGGTAATCGCAACAAAACGGTGCTTTCTCAATTCTTTCACAAACCCGTCGATATCGCGCGGATTGGTAATCAGTACCGCCGTCACACCCAATTCGATAAACAGTAAACAATTGACGGTTAACGCAAACACATGATACAGCGGCAGTGCGAGAATGGCTTTGCGCTCACGGGTATGATCGCCGACAAACGGATAAGCTATCCATTTCGCCTGAAACACATTGGTAATGATATTGCCGTGCGACAACATCGCGCCTTTGGCAACTCCAGTGGTTCCGCCAGTATATTGCAAGAACGCCAGCGTATCACGCTCCAGATGCGGTCGTACATACTGGCGATGTTTGCCGACAGCCAACACTTCGCGAAAGGTCACGGCATGTGGCAGTTTATATTTCGGCACCAGCTTTTTAACATACTTCACCACAAAATTGACTAACGTCCGTTTTCCGAACGAAAGCTGATCGCCCATGCGGGTTAGAATCACATGCTTAACATTGGTGTTAAACACTACTTCTTCCAACGTAGAGGCAAAATTGGAAACCACTACAATCGCTTTGGCGCCGCTGTCTTGCAGCTGATGTTCCAGCTCGCGCGGGGTGTAAAGCGGATTCACATTCACCACCACCAGCCCGGCACGCAAAATACCGAATAGCGCGATCGGATACTGCAATAGATTCGGCATCATCAACGCGACTCGCTCGCCGCGTTTAAGTTTCAACTCATTTTGCAGATAAGCGGCAAATGCACGACTGCGCTCTTCCAGCTTACGAAAGGTTAATATTTGTCCCATATTGATGTAAGCGGCGCGATCCGGATGTTCCCTAATTGCCTTATCAAACATATCCAGAATATTTTCATAGACGGAAGTGTTCAATTCAAACTCGCTTCCTTCCGGGTAATTTCTAAACCAAGGTTTTTCCATTTGTTATCCTTATTGTTGTCGGAAAATTGCGACGGATTTTAGCATGTTAGGCGGTTTTAATACAAACTATAGCGCAATCGCGGTTCAGGATGCCAAAAAGAACCACCGAATCCCCAACGGGGACGGGCAAAGCCCCAATAACCGCCCCAATAATAATCATCGGGATCGTAATAATATTCGCGCGTCAGCGTCCAGCGCCGATAGTGATCCACCGCAACCACCGGGTATTGATAGGACGCATCGTCTATTTTCCCGCTTTCCGGCGCAAGCAGTCGCCCCGCCACCGTAATATATTGTTCTTTCAGGCTTTCCGGATCGACAAAACCTTCAATGTAGGCGATAAATCGCCCGTCGGTGGCACTGTCTGGCAACGGTTTCGCCGAATATTCGGAGACTGGCAGGCTGAGAATTTCCAATTTGGTTTGATTTTTCAATGCCGTTGCCGTCAATACTTTGCCGCCTAAGCGAACCCGTTTACATTGACAACTGTAATCATCTGCCTGAATTTGCTGTATATTGCGAATGCCGAACTGTTCGCGCTCCAACCCTTTCGGGGCGGATACACAGGCTGCCAGCATCAACACAAGTAAAGGAAATAAACTATAGTTTTTCATCTTTGTCTCCTTATGTACGCTCACTCAATGATTTACGGCGGGCCTCGTCGATTATTCTCGTCCCGGCAATTTTTGCCAAGTGACTTCATTTCGCAAATAAACCGGTTCGATTTCCACCGCACTTATCCATTGCCGCTGGTGATACAGCGGCAACGCCAATGACAACATATATTGCGCCGAAGGCAGTTCAATCGCGGTATTGCGTATCAACCCTGCTGACGCAAACTCCGGGTAAGCGTTCCAGCCGGTGCCGACTCTTGCCTGCTCGCCACTGAAATCGGCTGTCAGTTCAAGCACCTGCTGCGGACGGCATACCTGTTCGCTGATAACGGGTTGCCACTGAATAAACTCGCCACAATCCGACCGCACTTTTGCAGCCGCAAGATAGCTGAAATATACCTCGTTCATTCTGGCATCAATGGCACATAACACCTGCGTCGCACCGTATTGTTCATTTGCCTGCTGGGCCATTGCCGTCAGATTAGAGATCGGAATTACCGGTAGATCCGCGCCCAACGCTAACCCCTGTGCAATGCCGGCACCAATTCGTACGCCGGTAAAACTGCCCGGTCCACGTCCAAACACTAAAGCATCCACCTGCGACAAGCCAATTCCCGCCTGTGCCAGAATGGCATCAATCATCGGCAAAATCCGTTTGGTGTGGGAACGCTGCGCTAATTCGTCAGCGGCGATTTTTTCACCTTGATGTAACAATGCCACCGAACAGGCTTCCGTTGAAGTGTCTAAAGCTAATAACGTTGTCATGCTTATTATCCGTGTTGAATATGAGTTAAAAATTGTACCACTTTGTTTAAATCCCGGGTGCGTTTTGCATTTGGCAGGCTTTTTAAAAAAATTTCGCCGTAAGGACGCATCACCAGACGGCTGTCGCAAATAATCACCGCACCGCGATCGGTGACATCACGAATCAGACGCCCCACGCCTTGTTTCAGCGCAATCACCGCCGCCGGGATCTGAATATCGTTAAACGGCTCGCCGCCTTGCAGACGACAATCCTCAATGCGTGCTTTTAATAACGGTTCGTCCGGCGCGGTAAACGGGAGTTTATCAATAATTACCAGCGACAATGCCTCGCCGCGCACATCCACGCCCTCCCAAAAGCTAGAGGTGGCAACCAACACCGTGCGCTGTCCGCGACTAAATTGTTCCAGCAACTTGCTTTTTGCCGTTTCGCCTTGCAGCAACACCGTCAATTCGCTATTGGCACGAAAATATGCCGCCAGCTCGCGCATCATGGCATACGAGGTGCAGAGCACAAAACAGCGCCCATTATTGCCCTCAATCACCGGCAACAGCATACCGCCCAGCGTTGCGGAAGTGCGGTATTGATTGGTTCCCGGCAAATAACGCGGCACGCAGAATAGCGCCTGCTGGGGATAATTGAACGGACTGGGCAGAATTTTCCGCTCACCGCCGCTAATCCCTAAACGATCGCAAAAATGCGCAAAACTGCCGCCTACTTCCAGCGTTGCGGAGGTAAAAATCCATGCCGCTTCTTTGGTTTTCATCTGTTCGCCGAATTTGTCCGCCACGGTTAATGGTGTGATATGCAAGCCGAAATGTCGTCCCATGGTTTCATACCAGTAACAATAGCCGACAACGGATGTGTCCTGTAGCCGTTTCAACAGAGTTTTCAGCGCACCAATCCGCTCGAAAATACTGTCCAGCGTTTGCGAACGCCCTAATCCCAGTTTGACGACCTGCGAGGTAAAATCCAGCTTTTCCAGCAGCAATTCGACGCCTTTTTTGACCGCACTTTGCGCCAGCAGTTCGCGCCAGTTGCCCCGATGATTTCCCTCACCCAGCAATAAACGGACATCCTGCACCACTTTCAGCAGATTATCCGACGCCACACCAAGCTGCGCCATATCCTTCACTTCAGTGCGATAAACAATATTGATGTCTTTGCATAAATCGAAAAACTGACGCGCCGTCAGCGATTGCCCGAAATACTGACTGGCAATATCCGCCAGCTGATGCGCTTCATCAAAGATAATGACTTCCGCATTCGGGATCAATTCGCCGAAACCGCTTTCTTTCACCGCCATATCGGCAAAAAACAAATGATGATTCACCACCACCAAATCCGCATTCAGTGCTTTTTTCCGCGCAGACGCCACATAACAGTCCGCATAATGAGGACAATCGCTGCCCAAACAGCTTTCAGTCGTGCTGGTTAACTGCGGTAAAATCGGGCTGTCTTCCGCCAACGCTACGCATTCCGCCAAATCGCCGGTGCGGGTTGCGTTATGCCATTTTCTGACTTTAGCCAAATCCGCCAACACGGAACGATCCCCCAACACGCCCTGTGCGATCACTTGTTCCAGTCGTTCTAAACACAGATAATTGGCACGCCCTTTCAATAAGGCGATTTTACCGTTGTAACACAATGCCTGTTTAACGGCGGGTAAATCACGCTCAAATAATTGATCCTGTAAATTTTTGGAGCCGGTGGAAATAATGGTTTTTTTATTTGCCAGCAACGAAGGAACAAGATAAGCGAAAGTTTTTCCGGTGCCGGTTCCCGCTTCCACCACTAAGGTGCTTTTCGCCTCAATGGCGTTGCCCACCGCCGTCGCCATGGCAAGTTGTTCGGCGCGCGGTCGAAAACCTTTGATGTGACGGCTTAGCTCGCCGTCCTCGGAAAATACCTTGCTTATTTGTTCAATCTTCGCCATTATCGTTCGCATACTGCCTTTTTTGGCGCGTATTGTATCAGACTTCGCAAGCTCACTGAATAAAAAAACAGTATAGGAGAAAAGAAAATGCCAACTATTAGCCATATCAAATCCATCACACCCGAACTCAGCCTACAGCAATATAATGAAATTCCCGTGCTTGCGTTAAATCACAAACTCGGCAGCGCATTAATCGCTTTACAGGGCGCACAGCTGTTCAGCTGGAAACCGCGCGGTGTCGCACAGGATGTGTTGTGGTTAAGCGAAATCGAACCATTTACGCTTGGCAATGCCATTCGCGGTGGCGTACCAATTTGCTACCCGTGGTTCGGCACGGCGCAAGCGCCCTCACACGGCTACGCGCGAATTTCGCTCTGGCAGCTCAGTGATTATGCGATTGAAGAGGAAAAAGTGCGGTTGGAATTTTCACTGTTTTCCGCGGATAATCTGATTGAAGCGAAAATTAGCATGCAGTTTGATAGCCACTGCGAACTGACATTCGTCCACTACGGTCAACAACCGGCACAAGTCGCGTTACACAGCTATTTTAATATCGGCGCCATTGAATCGGTTTCTGTCGCCGGTTTACCGACCAGTTGTTTTAATTCTCTGACCCAACAACAAGAAAGCGTACCTTCACCGCGCCAAATTACACAAAATGTGGATTGTATTTATCCCGTCTCCGACCCTGTCACAAATACCATTATGGATCCGGTTTATCAGCGCAATATTGTGATCGAACATCGTTATGCCAGCGACGTTGTTCTTTGGAATCCGTGGCATAAACCCACCGGCGGCATGAGTGCGCAGGGTTATCGCAACATGCTCTGCCTAGAAACCGCCAGAATTCATCAATTAATGTCACAAGGCGAACATTTACGGGTTCGGATAAACGCCTTAGCAGCCCGCGATAGATAACGCCCTGCTAACCGGTTAAAACAATTTTTTCAAATCCAACCAAGCTGACTTAACAGCAAAACTCCGATTGCCGATCCGAACATTGAGCCAAAAGTGGTCAGCGCGATAATATTTGCAACGGTTACGGCGTTTCCGCCCATTCCCCGCACCATGGCATAGGTTGCGGCGGCCAGTGGTGTCGCGGTAATCAGAAATACAATGCCTAAATTCATGCCGTTTAATCCGCAAGCCTTGCCCAGCAGTACCATAAAAACTGGTGCCACAATAATTCGCCCGCAGGTCGCCATCCATGACACACTGGAGGTTTTAAACAGGCTTCTCAGATCAATACTGGCGCCGGTGCAGATCAACGCCAAAGGCAATGTGATATTCACCAGATAGTTGCCGCTGGTCATCAGCGCCTTTGGCAACCGCAGGTTAAGCATGCTTGCCAGTAAACCCAGCAAAATACCGATAATCAACGGGTTTTTCAGCACGCTGAACAGCATATCACGCAGGCTCACTTTGTCGTCAGACAAAGAACGACTCAGCGTAATAACGGCGAAAATATTATATAGAAAAACAGAGACGGCGGTGTAAATCGACGCACCGGCCAACGCCGCATCACCGTAAGCATTAATACAAAAAGCCAACCCTAAGATACCGGCATTGCAGCGATAAACGCCCTGCACAAAGATGCCGCGCTCACGTTTTTCCGCAATAAATTTCGCCGCAAACACTTCGGCAAGAATAAACAACGACAAAGTACCAAACGCCCCGACGCTGAGCAGACGAACCTGCTCTTCAAGATGCGTGATCGGATTGTTATAAATATTGAAAAACAGCAAGACCGGCAATGTAATATTAAAAATGATTTTGCTTGCCTGTTCGCAAAAACGATCATCAATAAAACGGCGCTTACGCAACAACATGCCGAGAAGCAGCATAAACAGAATCGGGAAAGTGACGCCGGCCGAAAACAGCAGCGAAGAGAGAAAATCATTGTGTTGCATAAGCGATTATCTGACTATCAGAAGTTAAAAGTGCGGTGGAAAATTTCATTTTTTTCACCGCACTTTAGAATCAGTTAGGTTCTGACGGATAAATAACGTTCTACCGTATCCACAATGGCTTGTGTTTGCGGATCGATTTCAATATTCACTAAATCGCCCTCCGCACGTTGACCAATTAATGTGCGCTGGAGGGTTTCCGGAATCAGGTTAACACAAAATTGTTGCCCCTGTACATCGCCGATGGTCAGGCTGATACCGTCAACGGCAATAAAACCTTTGGTTAAAATATATTTCATCAACACCGCCTGCGGCAGTTCAAACCAAATTTGCAGATTATTTGGTGAAGGAATGCGCTGTATCACTGTTGCCGTGCAATAAACGTGACCAGATAACACATGCCCGCCGATTTCATCTCCCATGCGCATAGCTCGTTCAATATTGACGAAATCACCGACTTTCAGTTGCCCCAAATTGGTAATGCGCAGAGTTTCCGTCATTAAATCAAAGCTGACTAGATCGCCGTTAATAGCGGTGACGGTCAGGCAAACACCGCTATTTGCTACCGATGCACCGACTTCTAGATTATGTAATAATTCCGGTGGCATTTTTACTGTCTGTGTTCTAAAATTGACCCTTTCAGTAATAGCATGAATTGGTGCTGTTCCTTGTACGATTCCTGTAAACATAATATTCTCTCAGCTCTAAAATTTTTCGCTATTATATACCAAACTCGGATAACAAACTCGGATTTTTATGAAATTTAACGCTATTAAAGCCTATCATTCGGAAGCCAAAAAACTGATTGCCATTGCGATCCCGATCCTGTTTGCGCAAATCGCTCAAAATTCCATGGGACTGGTGGATACCATTATGGCGGGACGTGTCAGTGCCGCCGACATGGCGGCGATTTCTGTCGGCGCGTCCATTTGGTTGCCGCTGGTGTTGTTCGGGCACGGTTTACTGCTGGCGCTGCCGCCGACAATTTCTTATTTGAACGGTTCGGGACAACGTCACAGAATCGCCCATCAAGTACGCCAAGGGCTGTGGATTGTACTGGCAAGTGCTATTCCGCTATGTTTTCTAATCTACAAAAGTGACGTTGTAATCCAACATATGCAAATGGACGAAAAGCTGGCACAAATCACCATGGGCTACTTGCATGCAATGCTGTGGGGACTGCCGGGGTATCTGCTGATGATAACTTTTCGCTGCTTAAGTGACGGTCTGGCAAAAACCAAACCGGCAATGGTGATTACCTTTTTGGGCTTATTGCTGAATATCCCGCTAAACTATATTTTCATTTACGGCAAATTAGGCATACCGGCATTCGGTGCCGTCGGTTGTGGCATTGCCACCGCAATTGTCAACTGGGCAATGTGTATTATGATGATTGCTTACAGTCGGCGCGCCAAAAATCAACGTGATCTGAATATTTTTGCTCAATTGATTGAAAAGCCGGACTTCAATACCTTAACCAAATTATTGCGTCTGGGTGTGCCTATCGCCCTCGCCTTATGCTGTGAAGTGGCGTTATTTGCGCTGGCATCTCTCTTTTTATCGCCGCTCGGCACCAATGTGGTGGCAAGTCACCAAATCGCTTTGAATACCAGTTCTTTCGTGTTTATGTTGCCGATGTCTTTAGGTATGGCGACAACCATTTTGGTCGGACAACGTTTAGGCGAGGGATCGGCACCGCACGCCAAACAGGTGACTTATGCCGCCCTTGGCGTGGGATTGACTATCGCCTTGGTTACTGCATTTATCACCGTATTTTTCCGTACCCATATTGCCTTGATATTCGTAAACGATCCGACAGTTATCAGCATGGCAGGCAATTTGCTGTTACTTGCGGCGCTATATCAGTTTTCCGATACCGTGCAAGTGGTTTCCGGCGGCGCATTACGCGGTTATAAAGATACGCAGGCGATCTTATATATCACCCTTTTCTGCTATTGGGTAGTAGGCATGCCGCTCGGCTATACGCTGGCACGAACCGATCTGATTGTGCAAAATCTTGGCGCCGCAGGGTTTTGGATCGGATTTGTCGTCAGTCTCACTATTGCGGCGGCACTACTGCTGCGGCGTATGCGTAAAATTCAAGCGCTACCGGAGTCGGTTTTATTCGCCAAGCTGGAAAAGTTAAAATAACTCATAATAAATGATAATTATTCCTATTGTTAAAAGAGGCGGTTTTCGCTATAATCGCGCGGATTTTTTACCGTTTCTTTGATCACGATAGGATTTTTATGAAGTTTAAATTAAGCCTAATTTACACCGCACTTTTTGCCGGTGTTTCTTTCGGAACAGCAGCTGAAACCAATCAGCTGTCTAATAATAGTAGTTTAGAACAAATCAACATTGTCACAGAGCTGGAAAAAGCCAAGGCTGCTGACGGTAAACAAAAAGAAGTCGCAAATCTAGGTCTGCTTGGCAACCAGCTTGCCTTTGCCTCACCTATCAACGTGGTGAACTATGATGAGAAAGCGTTTGAAGATCAACAACCGCGTAACGTAGTAGATGCAATTGCCAAAACCGATGCCTCGGTAATGAATTTTGGTGGCGAAACCAATACCTTGCAGGGGGTTTATGTGCGCGGCTTGCAATTAGACGCCCGTCAAATCAGCCTCAACGGTTTAGCCGGCTTATACTCTACTTATAATTCGCCGACTGCTGGAGTCAGTTCTGCTCAATTGATTAAAGGCGCTTCTACGGTCACAAGCGGTATGGATCCTGAAGGCTCGGCTGGCGCGGCAATGAATATTGAAACGAAACGCGCTACCGATGAAGATATTAATAAGATCAGTTTCGGTTGGTTCAGCAATAATCGTTTACAGGAAAGTGTTGATTTCGGTCGTCGTTTCGGTGCAAATAAAGAATGGGGCGTACGTATTAACGGAAAATACCGTGCCGGCGATACTGCACGTGCCGGTTATAACGAACGAGATAAAGAGCTAGCCATCGGCGCAGATTATCGGGGCGCAACGTTACGTGTCGGCATAGATTATATGTACAGCAAGCGTAAAACCAACGGCGGTCGTGCTCGTGTGCAGGATATTCAGCTGTTGAATTTCGCTTTACCATCCGCACCGAACGGTAAAACTAATTTAATCCCGAGCTGGTCCGGTCAAACCACAGAAGATCAAACCATTATGACCACTTTTGAATATGATCTGCCATATAACATGATGTTATCCGGCGGTATCGGTCATATGGAATCAAAATATTACGGTGCTTTCGGTCAGGTGCGAATGGTTGATTCTGCTGGCAATTATAGTATTCGTTCCATGCGCGGCATGGATTATCGCACTCGCACGACCAGCAGCAATCTGAAATTACAGGGTGAATTTGAAATCGCTTCGGTGTTAAATAACTGGAGTATAGCTTTTGACAGCGTTACGCGCTATCGTGATTTTGATCAAACGCCGGTCGTCAACTACGGTACATTAAAAAATGCTTATACCGGATTAACTATTTATAATCCTGTCTTCCCGACTTCGCCAACTTATTCGGGCTTAGTTCAAAGTACTGATGAAAAAATGCAGGCACACAGCCTAGCTTTTGCCGATACGCTGGGTTTGTATGGCAACCAAATCCGTTTAACCCTCGGCGGGCGTTATCAATGGATCAAACAACATGATTATGCAAAAAACATCAAAGCCCATGAAAGTCGTTTCAGTCCAATGGCAACGCTTGCTTATGTGCCTAATCCGAATGTAGTGTTTTATGGAAACTATCTGGAGGATTTAGAACCGGGTGCTATTGACGAAGATACCGGTATAATGGCAAAACCGATTGTCAGCCGCCAAATTGAAGTCGGTGTGCGTAAAAACTGGGGAGAACAATTCACCACCACATTAAGTCTATACCAAATCCGCCGTCCCGGAGTTAATGTGTTAACTGGCGCAGAGCAAGGCAAGGAACGCAACCGTGGTATTGAGTTTAACGCCTACGCCACTTTATTAAACGGTACGTTGCGTCCGAGTTTCGGAATTACCTATAACAAAGGCGAGTTGATTGACTACACCACTTTCGGTACGGCTTATGCAGATCAAGGTACGATTGTAACCGGTGTACAGGTTGCCAGCCCGCGCATTATTTATAAAGGCGCAATTGAATGGGATACGCCATTTGTTCAAAACTTAACGTTAAATGCGGCGATTCAATACTACGGTTCCTCTTATCAGGATTACGCCAAAAAATATAAATTCTCACCGTATACGACTGTAGATATCGGTGCTAAATATGTCATTCACATGACGCAAAAACAGACGCTTACGTTGCGTGGCGCGGTAGAAAATCTATTTAATCAGAATTACTGGCAAGTACAGCGTGGACGTTATGATCGTAGCTTCGCTGTGGTCGGATTACCGCGTACATACTGGTTGAATGTTGAATACTCATTCTAATTTTAAATATTATTCCGGGGCAGTCTCACTGCCCTTTTGTCGTTTTTATAGCGGAATAAACAGATGAACTGGCAAACGGAACTGAATAATAGTTTTTACTGGCTTATCAGCGCGCTTTTTTGGCTAACGCTGTGCTTTTCGCTGACAGCGATAATACTCAAGCAAACGGATTTCGGTCAGAAATTCTGGTTGATCACACAGCCTTGTATCGCCAAAAGCAATAAACTGAAACTTATCGCTTTGGGACTGATTTTGTTTGCGTTGATTTTGCTTGAAGTTCGAATAAGCGTATTAAATACCTTTTTTTACAATGGGTTATACAGCTCATTACAGAACAAAAAAGCCGACGCGTTCTGGTTTTTTGCCAGTATCAACGTGATGTTGGTACTGTTTAAAATTATTCATTCCATTATTAATTATTTTATGCAGCAGGTATTTGAAATCCGCTGGCTGGAAAAACTTAATGCGGAAATGCTGATGCGTTGGCTGGAAAATAAAAATTATTATCGGCTGAAATATATCAAAGCGATTCCGGACAATATCGATCAGCGTATTGAACAAGATGCACGGGAATTTATCTCAAGTACGGTGGAACTGGTACGCGGCGTGATTAACTCGGTGGTGTCAACCATTGAATTTACCTTGATTCTGTGGGGGCTGTCGGGGTTGTTGGTTTTATTCGGTCTGGCAATTCCGAAAGGTGTCGTCTTTTTTATCTATGCTTTTATTATTGCCGCAACCGCATTATCAATCTGGATCGGCTACCCTTTAGTCAAACTGAATTTTAATAAAGAACATTTCAACGGTAACTATCGCTATTCGCTGATTCGAGTGCGCGACAACGCGGAAAGCATCGCCTTTTATGAGGGCGAACAAAAAGAGCGGTCGAATTTAAGCGAGAAATTCAATACGGTCATTCAAAACCGCTGGGCGATTGTGCGTAAAATGTTAGGGCTGGACGGATTTAACACCGGCGTAACGCAAATTGCGATGATCCTACCACTAATGTTACAAGCACCGCGCTTTTTTGCCGGGCAAGTCACTTTGGGCGATATGCATCAAACCGTTCAATCTTTTAATCGCCTGATGCGCGCACTGTCTTTTTTCCGTTTATTTTATGAACAATTCACCCTGTATCAAGCACGCTTAAACCGTCTCGCCGGTTTTATCGGCAAACTGGATGAGCTGGATAATACTCAAGTGCATCAGCCGGTGGAATGTACAAATCGTGTGTCACTGCGCAATTTCGGTATTCGCGATCAAGCAGATAACATTATTCTGGCCAATATCAATATCGAATTACGCAACGGCGATGCATTATTGATTCAGGGTCCTTCCGGTAGTGGCAAAACGACATTGCTAAAAGCCATCGCGGGAATTTACCCTTTCGCTACCATGGGACATGCCGAACGCCCCTGCGGTGCGGAGGCCTTATTTCTGCCGCAGCGACCTTATATGCCACAAGGTACACTGCGTGAAGCCGTTTGTTATCCGCACATCGCTATTCAGCATGATGAATTAGAACAGGCTATGCGGGAATGCCGTTTAGAGAAATATATTCCGGCACTGGATGTTGATAATGACTGGCAAGTTATTTTATCACCGGGCGAACTGCAAAGAGTGGCGTTTATCCGAATTCTATTGAGTAAACCGGATGTAGTATTTTTAGATGAAACGACATCGGCGCTGGACGAACCGACGGAAGAATTACTCTACGCCATGATCAGAAAGCGTTTGCCGCAAATGATTATCCTGAGCATCGGTCATCGCTGCACATTACAGCAATTCCATAACAAACGGCTTGCTCTGTCTTGATATAGGATAAATAACGCCAAATAAAAAAGTGCGGTCGATTTCTTGCCAAAATCCGACCGCACTTTCTAACAAAAAACGGTGAGAATAATTCTCACCGTTTTCGCTCTACCGATAAACGCGATTATTCCACCACTAAAGTGCGGCAGGTATTGGTGCTGCCGGTTGCCAGTTCGTCACCTTGTGTCAACAGAACCAAATCACCGGTTACTAAGAATCCTTTGTTTTTCAACAACTGAATTGCGGCTTTCGCCCCTTCAACCGTGCGACTGACTTCTTCGCTGAAAATCGGTGTGACACCGCGGTAAAGCGCACACAGGTTTAATGTCGCTTCATTACGGGATAAAGCAAAGATCGGTAAACCGGAGCTGATACGCGACATCAATAATGGCGTACGACCGCTGCTGGTCATCGTAATAATTGCCGCCACGCCTTTCATATGGTTTGCCGCAAACATCGCCGACATCGCTACAGATTCTTCAATCGTATCGAATTGTGCGTCCATACGGTGACGAGAAACATTGATGCTTGGCATTTTTTCCGCACCTAAACAGACTTTCGCCATTGCCGCCACAGTTTCTGACGGATATTGACCGGCAGCTGTTTCAGCGGACAGCATAACCGCATCGGTACCGTCCAACACGGCATTGGCAACGTCCATCACTTCCGCACGGGTCGGCATAGGATTGCTGATCATGGATTCCATCATTTGAGTCGCTGTAATCACGACACGATTTAACTGGCGCGAACGACGGATTAATTTTTTCTGTACGCCGACTAATTCCGGATCACCGATTTCCACCCCTAAATCACCACGGGCAACCATAATCACATCGGAAGCTAAAATAATATCGTCCATCGCTTCGCTGGTTGCAACCGCTTCGGCACGTTCAACTTTGGCAACGATTTTTGCATTTAATCCCGCTTCTTTAGCTAATTGGCGGGCATAATTTAAATCTTCGCCGGAACGCGGGAAAGACACCGCCAAATAATCTACGCCGATACGCGCCGCGGTAATAATATCCGCTTTATCTTTTTCTGTCAGCGCATCCGCCGATAAACCACCGCCCAGCTTGTTGATCCCTTTATTATTGGATAAAGGACCACCGACCGTTACTTCGGTAAAGACTTTTGCACCTTCAGTAGATAACACTTTTAACTGCACGCGACCGTCGTCCAATAACAAAATATCACCGGGAACCACATCCTGCGGCAGGGTTTTATAATCCAGACCGACCGCTTCCTGTGTACCTTCGCCTTTCGGTAAATCAGCATCCAACACGAATTTATCGCCGATATTCAAAAAGATTTTTCCGTCTTTAAATGTCGAAACACGGATTTTAGGTCCTTGCAAATCGCCCAGAATGGCAACCGTTTTGCCCAGTTTTTTTGCAATTTCGCGAACACGCTGCGCACGACCGATATGATCATCCGGCGTACCATGTGAGAAATTCATACGCACAACGTTTGCACCGGCCGCAATAATTTTCTCCAAATTATTGCCGCGGTCTGTCGATGGCCCCATAGTACACACGATTTTTGTTCTTCTCAGTCTTCTAGACATTATTTACTCCGTCAATTATTACGATTAATTTAAAACATTCTTTTACCGCTCACAGCATATCTGCGACGGCGAAAAACTGAGGGGTATTATACGCTGAAAACAAAATCAGATCGAGATCACAAATTATAAAAAAATCGTAAAGAAATTGAACAATTGATTAATTTTATGACAAACAAATTCCAAATTAGAAAAAGCCCTTGTATTCACAAAAAAAACGCTATATTATTACCGCACTTTCGCAGGGCGACTATAGCTCAGTTGGTTAGAGCACCACCTTGACATGGTGGGGGTCACTGGTTCGAGTCCAGCTAGTCGCACCATTTTCTTCTCTTGTAATTTTTCATAACTTCTCAAAAATTTTTACAACATCAAGTAATTATAGCGTTTTACAAGTATTCTAGCCGACGTAGCTAAACGTAATGATGCGTTTCTAATGCAGTGATTTATGCTTTTGCGGCTTACCCCGTAACTTACCCTACAAGGGCGCATAGCACGCCCTTGTTGATGTGTGATTAATTGCTCAGAGGATCTGAATCAGGACGTCATCTCCTTGTGGCGCAATCAGTTCGCCGACCTCAAATAAATCAATATGCTGCTGTTGAGCGGCGGCAAACACCGCAGCCTCCGCTTCAGGTTTGACCGCGATAAGTAAACCGCCGGATGTTTGCGGATCACATAAAATGGCTTTTTGCAAATCCGTCATCGGACCGATTTTATCACCGTAGCTGTCAAAATTACGGCTTGTTCCGCCCGGTATGCAGCCTTTTTCAATATAGCGTGGCACGCCGTCCAACGTTTTAATTTTATCGAAATAAACCTTCGCGTTTAAATTCGAGCCTGCACAGATTTCTGACAAATGTCCCAATAAGCCAAAACCGGTCACATCGGTCATTGCGGTTACGCCTTCAATATCGGCAAACTGACTGCCAATACTGTTCATGCGGCACATGACCTTTGTTGCCAATCCCACATGTTCTGCTTTTAGTTTTCCTTTTTTCTCCGCCGTAGTCAGTACACCGATACCTAACGGTTTGGTCAGATAGAGCTTACAACCCGGCTGTGCCGACGCATTCTTTTTCACTTTTTGGGTGTCGATAATGCCAGTGACCGCCAGACCGAAAATCGGTTCCGGCGCATCGATAGAATGCCCGCCGGCAAGGGAAATCCCCGCCTGCTGACAAGCAAAACGACCGCCCTCGACAATCCGTCGGGCGACAGAAGGCGGCAGTAATTTAATCGGGAAACCGAGAATCGCAATTGCCATAATCGGCTTGCCGCCCATGGCGAAAATATCGCTGATGGCATTGGTGGCGGCGATGCGACCGAAATCAAAGGGATCATCCACAATCGGCATAAAGAAATCCGTCGTACTGATAATTCCAATGCCATTGCCGATATCATAAACCGCCGCATCATCCTTGGTTTCGTTGCCGACCAATAAATGAGGATCAGTCAGCTTCTCCATTTCCGAGTGCAATATGGTTTCCAATACTTTCGGCGAAATTTTACAACCGCAGCCCGCACCGTGACTGTATTGTGTCAGCCGGACGGTATGGGCGACAGTTTCCTCCAGTTCGCTTTGAATCTCGTTAAGATGTTGCTGTGACTGTTGTGCTTCCATATTTTCTCCCGCAAGTAATAAAATGACCAGTGGTTTTGGCATTATACGCTTTTACGAATAAAGTGCGGTTAATTTCTGTAAAATTTTTCAGCCGATGGAAACAAGCGGTTTATGCCTGATTTAGTTGCAGTGTCACAAATTTCGCTTTTCTCTTTTTATGAATGAGTTAGAATAAGCCGAAACAGCAACAGTTACGCCTCCATGAATAAACGTAAACGCCCAACCTTACAGCATATTGCCGATCATCTTGGTATTACCAAAATGACCATCAGTCGCTATTTGCGCAATCCCGATTCCGTCGCGCCGGACACCCGGCAAAAAATTGCCGCGGCAATAGAGCGGTTCGGCTACATTCCAAACCGCGCGCCGGATATTCTGTCCAATGCCAAAAGCCGCGCTATCGGCGTGTTACTGCCGTCGTTAACAAATCAGGTTTTCGCCGATGTGCTAAAAGGCATTGAGCTGGTAACGGATAACGCCGGCTATCAGACGATGCTGGCGCATTACGGTTACAGCGAACAAAAAGAAGAACAACGCATCGAAAGTCTGCTTTCCTATAATGTGGACGGGCTGATTTTAGCCGAAAATCACCACAGCAAACGCACCTTGAAAATGCTGGAAGTTGCTAATATTCCTGTGATTGAAATTATGGATTGTAGCAATGTGGGAAATCGGCAGGTCATCGGCTTTGATAATATTGCCGCGGCGCAATCCATGGTCGAAACCATGATTAAACGCGGTCACAACAATGTCGTGTATTTTACCGCTCGCATGGATAAACGAACCAAACTGAAAATGCAGGGCTACGAACAGGCAATGCGTAAACACGGCTTGGAACCGCACAGCCTGATCACCGAACAGCCATCGTCTTTTACGCTGGGCGCCCAGCTGCTGCGCCAAACCTTGCAGCACTACCCCGCGACCGACGGCATATTCTGCACGAATGACGATTTAGCTATCGGCGCTTTATTTGAATGTCAGCGATTGGGCATAAAAATACCGCAGCAAATCGCTATTGCCGGTTTTCACGGACACGATGTAGGACAATCCATGACGCCGCAGCTTGCCACGGTCATCACTCCCAGACTGGACATCGGTAAAACTGCGGCGCAGGAACTGTTAAACCGCCTCAACGGTATTCCACAGCAAAGCAGTATGATCAATTTAGGTTATCAGATACACTTGGGCGACAGCATTTAAACAAGCATAAAAAAAGGGCGACAGTCGGTCGCCCTCAATCCTTTAGCGGCTTTCCAGCTTTTTCAGTGCCGGTATTTTCGGCTTGGTAAAATAACGTAATAAAAAATAACCGATAATCGCCGATGCACCGGAACCCAGCAAAATGCCAAGACGGGCGAAGGTATTCAATTCGCTGTTGCTGCTGCCGAAGGCAAGACCGGACAAAAACATCGACATGGTAAAACCGATACCGCACAGAACCGAAACGGCAAATACCTGTTTAAAGTTAATGCCCTCGGATAATCTGGCAATCCCCAATTTCACTCCGAAATAACTGAATAAAAAGACGCCCAGCGGTTTACCCAGCAAGAGCCCTAAGGTTACGCCTAATGTTAACGGCGAGGTCAATGTTTCCCAGCCCATGCCCGATAAAGATACGCCGGCATTGGAAAAGGCAAACAGCGGCAGAATAAAAAACGAACACCACGGTGCCAGAGCATGTTCCATATCATGTAGCACTTTACGTCCGCGTTTGCCTTTCAGCGGCACACAGAAACCGATAATGACGCCGGCAAGCGTGGCATGCACGCCGGATTTTAATACCGATACCCATAAAATCAGCCCGACAATCGCATAAGCGCCTAAATTCGAGACTTTAAACCGGTTTAACAAAATCAAGCCAATAATTGCGATAGTCGCCAGCACTAACGCTTGGGTACTCAAATCATGGGAGAAAAATAAAGCGATAACGACAATGGCGCCCAAGTCATCGATAATCGCCAATGCCAGTAAAAAGATTTTCAGCGCAAAAGGAACTCGGTTACCCAACAGCGCCAATACGCCCAGTGCAAACGCGATGTCCGTTGCCATAGGAATTGCCCAGCCGTCCTGATATGCCGGAGAGTCCTGATTAATCAACCAGTAAACCAAAGCGGGAACCACCATCCCGCCCACTGCGCCGATAGCCGGAAAGATGGCTTTTTGATAACTGGAAATCGCGCCGATCAGCAGTTCACGTTTAACTTCCAAACCGACCAGAATAAAAAACACCGCCATAAACCCGTCATTCACCCACATTAACAACGGTTTATTAATTTCAACAAGCGATCCGAATTGCACCACTACCGGCGCATCAAGAAAATCAAAATAGAAGTGACTTAGCGGCGTGTTTGCCAACAGAATGGCAAATGCGGCGAAAAACAACAGCATAATGCCGCTGGACGACTCAAGTTTCATAAAATACTTAATATATTGAACCATTTACTCTCCTAACCAAAATAATAAAAAACATATATTCTTTTAACATAAACATTAAATTTCGGTCAACAAAAATCGGGATTATTTATTCTGAAATAAAAAGTGCGGTCGATTTCTTTTAAAAATCCGACCGCACTTTCGCTAAAGGGTGAATCCACTTATAAGCAGTTTTTCTCACCGCGCGACAGGCTGATTAGACCGGAACGCACAATTTCAATAATCGGGCTTTCCTCTTTTACTGTGCCGACGAAAGCATCCAGTTTATCTTTGGTACCAACCAGTTGAATGGTATAAGATTTCTGGCTCACATCCACAATTTGCCCGCGGAAAATTTCTGTCAGGCGTTTCAGCTCGTCTCTTGATGTGCCCTGCGCTTTCACCTTAACCAGCATCACTTCACGTTCCACGTGGTCACAATCGCTCAGATTGATCACTTTAAACACATCCACCAGTTTATGCAGTTGCTTTTCAATTTGCTCCAGCACCTGTTCATCGCCATAAGCCTCTATTGTCATGCGTGATAAAGTCGGATCATCCGTGGGCGCTACAGTCAGACTTTCGATATTAAACGCACGTTGGGAAAATAAGCCGACGACGCGCGATAATGCGCCCGATTCATTTTCTAATAAGACTGATAAAATTCTACGCATTATGCACTCTCCGGTTTAGTTAAAATCATCTCGTTCATGGCGCCACCGCGAATCTGCATCGGGTAAACATGTTCCGTTTCATCCACTTTTACATCCACAAAAACCAGCTTGTCTTTGTAGGAAAATGCCTGTGCCAGCTTTTCTTCCAATTCTTGTGGCGTATCTATCTGAATACCCACATGCCCATAGGCTTCCGTGAGTTTAACGAAATCCGGCAACGAATCCATGTACGATTGTGAATGACGTCCAGAATAGATTAAATCCTGCCATTGTTTTACCATGCCCAGAAAACGGTTGTTTAAACTGATGATAACAATTGGAATACCGTACTGCTGCGCGGTGGAAAGTTCCTGAATATTCATTTGAATACTGCCGTCGCCGGTAATACAAACCACGGTTTCCTGCGGGTGCGCCAGTTTCACTCCAAGTGCTGCGGGTAAGCCGAATCCCATGGTGCCGAGACCGCCGGAATTGATCCAACGGCGTGGCTGGGCAAAAGGATAATGCAGTGCGGCGAACATTTGGTGCTGACCGACATCGGATGCGACATAGGCTTTTCCCTGTGTCAAGCGGTACACGGTTTCGATCACCTGCTGCGGTTTAATCACTTGGCTGTGGCGATCAAATTCCAGACATTTTTTTGCTCGCCATTCTTCAATCTGTTTCCACCAATCACTCAGATCCGCCTGCGATCTGAGCAAATTTTCATCCTCCAGCAGCGCTAAAAATTCGCTCAGTACGCTGTCGGCGCTCCCCACAATCGGGATCGCCGCCGGGACGTTTTTAGAAATTGAGGCCGGATCAATATCAATATGGATCACTTTAGCATGCGGACAGTACTTGGTCAGATTATTGGTGGTACGATCATCAAAACGCACTCCGATCCCCAAAATCAAATCGCTGTGGTGCATTGCGGTATTCGCTTCAAAGGTACCGTGCATCCCCAACATGCCCAAAAACTGCTGGTCGGTTCCCGGATAAGCGCCCAAGCCCATTAATGAAGCGGTCACCGGTAAATGCAGACGCTGGGCAAATTCTGTCAGCTGCACATGGCAGTTGGCGGTAATCGCGCCACCGCCGACGAATAACACTGGTTTTTTGGCAACCAACAAGGCTTTCAGCGCTTTTTTTATCTGACCTTTATGTCCGTGTACGGTCGGATTATAAGAGCGCAAAGCGATCTCCTCGGGATATTGATAAGGATATTTATGCGCCGGATTTACTACGTCTTTTGGAATATCAATTACCACCGGACCGGGACGTCCGGTCGAGGCGATATAAAAGGCTTTTTTAATGATCGCCGGAATCTCTTCCGCCCGTTTAACCAGAAAACTGTGTTTAACCACCGGACGTGAAATGCCCACCATATCGCATTCCTGAAACGCATCACTGCCGATAAGATTCGACATGACCTGACCGGAAAAAATTACCAGCGGCACAGAATCCATATAAGCGGTGGCGATACCGGTTATCGCGTTGGTAGCGCCCGGACCGGAAGTCACCAACACGCAACCAACCTCACCAGTAGCCCGCGCATAGCCGTCGGCCATGTGCACCGCCGCTTGTTCGTGTCGCACCAGAATATGATCGATGCCTGTCAAGGTATGAATGGCATCATAAATATCCAACACGGCACCGCCGGGATAACCGAAAACATATTTAACGCCCTGATCACGCAGGGACTGCACTACCATTTCTGCACCGGATAATTTCTTCATTTTCACCTCTCAAATTCACCGCACTTCGGCTGCCGGTTGATTGTTTATTTCCTGCGATTATTTTTACCCGAATCAAAATGGCTTGTCTATGAAAATCTGCGTCTTTATCTCAATGAAATCACTAATTTTAAGGAATTAAATATCGTATTTATTAAATATAAAGCATTTTATAAAAATAATTTTACTTAAATACAAAAAAATGCGACTTTATGCCGCATTTTATAAAATATACAAAATTAAATATTTTTATTATAAAGTGTGATATTGATCGCAACTCAGCGTTTCTTAAACAGCAAAATCAATGCCGCCAAAGTTGCTCCGGTCGCAATAAAACCGAATACGCCCGACTGCGTTAGACCCACAACCAGATAACCGACAATGGTCGCGGCGGCTACAGTTAAGGCATAAGGCAGCTGAGTAGTAACGTGATCCATGTGATTACATTTCGCCCCGGTAGAAGATAAAATCGTCGTATCGGAAACCGGCGAGCAATGATCACCGCACACCGCACCCGCCATCACCGCAGACAAACAAGGCAGCATCAGTTCCGGTGCGGCATTTGCCGCAATCGCTGCGGCAATCGGCAGCATAATTCCGAATGTTCCCCAGCTGGTGCCTGTCGAAAATGCCATGATTGAGGCTAACATAAACAACAAGGCAGGCAACACGGCAACGGGCAGATTTCCCGATACCAGACCGGACAGATAGGTTCCGGTTTTCATATCGCCGACGACATTATTAATTGTCCACGCGAAGCACAGAATTAAAATCGCGCCGAGCATAGACTTCATTCCCACCGACCACGATTTCAGATAATCGGCGACACTGACCTGACGGTCAAACAGAATGCACAGCGTGACCATCACAATGGAGGCAGAACCCCCAACCACCAGTGAAACGCCGACAGTGGTATTTTCAAATGCACCTAATACGGAAAACGGCTGTCCTTGCGCCGCTAACGCCTGATTACCGGTGTACAGCATGGTAGAGACCGTTGCCGCAATCAGGACAATAATCGGCAAAAACAGATTACGTACATGCCCTGTAACGCCGGATTGCATTTCTTCACTTTCTCCCCCCTTTTCCATCGCCAGTTTTTCATGTCTTGCCATAGAACCGATATCAAAAGAAAAATAAGCCACAAAAAATACCATCAGAATGGAAAAAATCGCATAGAAATTCATCGCACTCATCGCCATAAATGCGCCGATCGGTGAATAATCAGTCATCGCATAAGTGGCAAGCAAGCCCGAAATCAGGGTGATAATATACGCGCCCCAGCTGGATACTGGCATCATCACACACATCGGTGCCGCCGTAGAATCAAGAATATAGGCAAGTTTGGCACGCGAAACATTAAATTTATCGGTTACCGGGCGGGCAATCGCGCCGACCGCCAAACTATGAAAATAATCGTCGATAAAGGTTACAAACACCAAAGACGCCGCCATTAGCTTTGCGCCGCGGCGGTCTTTAATACGTTGCTGCGCCCATTCGGCAAAGGCACGGTTACTGCCCGACACGGTCAACAATGAGGTCAAAATACCGAGCAATAACAGGAATAAAAGAATATTAATAGTATCAAAATTAACGCCGCCATCACCGCTGTACACTAACGAAGTCACATTGCCGAACAAATATGTCAGCGCAGCAACAAGATTGAAATCCGCCAGCATGAATGAACCGATAATAATCCCGACGCTTAAAGACAAAATCACTTTGCGCGTAATGATTGCCAATAACAATGCCAAAATCGGCGGCACAACCGACCACAACGAGGTGGAATAATCTACAAGTTCCATTTATGTTCTACCTAAAATAAGGGAGAACCACTGAAGTTAACTATTTTAAAGAATGGGTCTGATTTAAAATAAAAAGGCAGGTAAAAAAGTAATGACCTAACCTAACCAGTAGCGCTCCATAGTGATTAACCAAACTATGACAGTGACGCCTCTTTCGATGACGCCCCCAACCAGTTAAAATGACTTTTAACTGATTTCGGCAACCATTCCTTTCCTTTTCCCTCATCGCTATCCACTCAGAAAAAATACTTATAATGGCTGCACCTCTACATACATAGGACGCAGCAAAGATTACAATAAGTTGATAAAAATGCCAAGAGCAAAAATAAAAATTTTTTATTTTTTTAACCGCACTTATTCTGCGTATATATAAAAATATGGCATTTAATTTAAAATTACATTTACCTTACAACATATTTTCGTTATTATGCAGCAACTGTTTTAAGTTCGTTTAATTAATTTTTAATACATCAGAGGAATAGCAATGAGCGAAATATTAAAAACATTAACAAATATTCGCAGCCTGCGTGCAGCTGCCCGTGAATTAAGCTTGGCACAATTGGAAAGCATTTTAGATAAACTGCAAACCGTTGTGGCGGAAAAACGAGAAGAAGCCACCCGTTTGCAACAACAAGAAGCCGAACGCCAAGAGCGTATTGAAAAATACCGCGCATTATTGAAACAAGACGGCATCACCGCCGACGAACTCGCCGAAATCCTGAACACGGACAGCACCCCGCCACGCAAGAAAAGAACACCGCGCCCCGCCAAATATCGCTATACCGATGAAAACGGTGAAACAAAAACTTGGACTGGTCAAGGCAGAACACCACGGACGATTCAAGCCGCACTGGATGCGGGAAAATCATTGACCGATTTTGAAATTTAACCCGATTTATTCACCATCTAAAACCCATATTTAGTTATATTTATGGGTTTTTACTTTTTTATCATCTGACAATAACTGCGGCATAATATTATGATCGAAAATAAAATATTACTCACCGATTGCCCCGACGATAAAGGTCTGATCGCCAAAATTACGAATATTTGCTATAAACACCAGCTTAATATTATTCATAATAATCAATTTGTCGATTTTGAAACGAAACATTTTTTCATGCGCACCGAACTGCAAGGCATTTTTAATCCGGAAACCCTATTAGCGGATTTAGCATTCAGTCTGCCGCAAGGCACCAATAATCGCTTAATCGGCGCCAAGCGAAAACGGATTGTAATTCTGGTCACCAAAGAGGCCCATTGTATCGGCGATATTCTGATGAAAAACTATTATGGCGGTCTGGATGTAGACATTGCCGCGGTAATCGGCAACCACGACACCTTAAGAACCTTAGTGGAACGCTTTGAAGTGCCGTTTCACTGCATCAGTCACGAAGGATTAAGCCGAGTCGAACACGACAGACTGCTGGCGGAAAAAATCGACGATTATGCCCCAGATTACATCGTGCTGGCGAAATATATGCGCGTGCTGAATCCGCAGTTCGTCGCCCGCTATCCGAATCGTGTTATCAATATTCATCATTCCTTCCTGCCAGCGTTTATCGGTGCCAGACCTTACCAGCAGGCGTATGAACGCGGTGTGAAAATTATCGGCGCAACGGCACATTTCATCAATAATGAGTTGGATCAAGGTCCGATTATTATGCAAAACGTGATCAATATCGACCATACCTATAGTGCTGATGCCATGATGCGCGCCGGGCGTGATGTGGAAAAAAGCGTGCTGACCCGGGCGCTGGATCTCGCCTTGCATGACCGGATTTTTGTTTACCAGAATAAAACCATTGTGCTGTAAACGGCAAAAGTGCGGTGAAAAGGACCGCACTTTTATAATGTTCAGTTATCTTCATTCTTCCGAAGTGGAGCCGATGCTGTCGGAAAATGCCTGTAAACCCTGCGCGTTACCGGATTTCACCATCGTCTGCATTGCGCGGGTGGGTTGGTGAATCAGTTTGTTGGTCAGTTTATAGCTTAATTCCTGCAATATCTGCTCAGCATTTTCACCCTGCCGCAGCGATAACAGCGCTTTTTCCAACAATGCCTGACGGGTTTGTTCCGCACTGTCGCGGTAAGCGCGGATCAATCCGGAAAACTGATGAACCTTAAGCCATTGATAAAAATCCTGATTTTCCTGTTGGATAATGGTTTCCGCCTGCGTTGACGCCCGTTCTCTGCGGCTGACGTTACGTTGAATAATATGTTGCAAATCATCCACTGTGTAATGATAAACACTTTCCAGCTCACCAACGCTTTGCTCAACATCGCGCGGCACGGCAATATCCACAATCAACATCGGCTGGTGATGTCTTTTGCGCTGCGCCTGTCGCACCATTTCCTGCGTAATCAGTACCTGTTGGCTGCCGGTGGAACTGATAATAATATCCGCCGAATCCACCCCTTGCTGCAAGTCATTCAACGCTAGAATGCGAATATGTTGATCCGTCTCCAGTTTTTCCACCAGCGCCTGCGCACGGGCTAATGTGCGGTTGACAATAGTCAGGCTTTTCACCCCGTGACGCAATAAATGGCGGCTGACCAGTTCAATGGTTTCTCCAGCACCGACCAGTACAATATTCAGTTTGCTCAGACTGTCAAAAATCTGGCGCGCCAAGGTACAGGCGGTATAAGCAACGGACACCGCATTTTCGCCGATGTCGGTTTCCGTACGCACCCGTTTAGCGGCGGCAAAGGTTTTCTGAAACAAGCGCGAAAACTCACCGGAAACAGCACTTTGGTGCTGTTGATAAAATTGTGCGCTGATTTGATAGGCTTGTTTTACCTGACCTAAAATCTGCGGTTCGCCCAGTATCAGCGAATCCAACCCGCAGGCAACGCGCATTAAGTGTTCGGTGGCCTGCTGATTTTGTGCCGAATAAAGGCAATCGTTCAAATCGCCCACGCTTAACTGGTGTACTTCGGCAAACCAGTGTATACAGCGTTGCTGCCAATGGTTGGCCTCGTGCGGCGGGATCTGTTTATTGTGAAAATATACTTCTGTGCGGTTACATGTGGAGAGAATCACCGCACTGTCCGCCAGTGCGGATTGGCTGAGTTGGCGTAACGCCAAAAGCCGCTTTTCTTCAGAAAAAGCGACTTTTTCGCGCAATGCCACAGAAGCGGTCTTATGGTTAATACCTAACACAAGAATTGTCATAAACTCGTTGAAAATTGACCGCACTTCGCGCTCAATATCCCCACATTCTCAAAATAGAAAATAAAACCCTGTCATTTTAAGCAATTATGCTCAGCGTAGCAAATCAGATTCCCTATTTTTATGCAGAATAACCTGATTTGATTAGAAATCATCTTTCGCTTTACGCAACGCCGTAAATTCAGCCAGCGAATTTGCCTGTAAAAACGGATTAATGGATTTCTCAAATCCTAATCTGGTCGGCACGCTGGGTTTATGTGCCGCCCGCCATTCTTCCACCTGTGCCAAATAGCGACGCACGACTGCTGGATCATGTGCGACGGTCGCGGCAAAAGTCAGATTGCTCAGGGTATATTCATGGGCGGGGCAAACAATCGTCTCATCGGGCAGCGCTTTTAATCGCTGAAGCGAATCGAACATTTGCTGGTAATCGCCGGTGAACACTCTGCCGCAGCCGGCGGAAAACAAACAATCGCCGCAAAATAAGTGTCCGTCGATCAGAAAGCTGACATGTTGCGCGGTATGTCCGCCGCTGGGCAGCACCCTAATCTGGTAATGCGTAGTGGCAATCTCTCCCTCGCTCACCAGCTGTGTGGCGCCTTTGTCAGCGGTTTCTGCCGGCCCCAATATCGGTACTTGTGGATAAGCGCGTTTAAATGCGCTCACGCCGCCGACATGGTCATCATGTTTATGCGTCAGCAACAATGCCTCCACCTCCAGCTTATGCTGGGTTAAAAAGCGAAACAAATTCTCGGTTTCCGGAAGGTCGATCACAATTACGGGCAAATTTTCTCGTCCGTAAACCCAAATATAGTTATCATGAAGTGCAGGAATCGGAAATAACATGTAATTATCCTCGAGGTTAATAATGAAATGGAACGCAAAATCCTCCGCCGACTTCAATCAGCCTACCAGCTGGCGGCAGTTGCAGCGCGGTAGCCAGTATTGTAATGCACTTAACCGCTATTTTGCCAACTGGTTGCCGAATATTGTCGGCGATCATTTGTTAAAAATCGGCGGACTCAGCGCCGAAATTCGCTGTGAATTGCCGCAGTTGCATCAAATAATCGTCTCGGCAGAAATTGACGAAAATCTGACCGCACTTTTAGCTGACGATAATCTCTCGCTGATACAAGCAAGCCCGCTGGAACTGCCTTTCGTTGAAGATTCGATCAATGCCTGCCTGCTGCTCAACGTGTTAAATTTCTGTCAGGATCCGCACCAAATCCTGCGCGAAATCAACCGTGTACTGTGCGACGACGGCTATTTGTTTGTTTCACTCTTTAACCCGTTCAGTCGTCTATTGTTTAAGCGCACGCTCGGCGTTAAAGTGCAACAGCCTTTTCCTTTTCGGCAATATTTGCTGTGCCGAGTGATCGATTGGTTGGAACTGCTGAATTTTGACATTCTGGCGCAGCAACATTTACCCCTGCACAATGAGCGCGGACCGTTTGCGCCGTTAACCGTGATCTGCGCACAAAAACGGGTTTATCCGCTCACTCTGCAACCGCAGAAAATGTCTTTCCGCGCCGCGGGTAATCTGGAACCAGCCAACGCCTTTAAACAGATGAAGGAAAACTAAGCGTAGGCGGTCAGGTTCAAAAACAGGCGTTAATCAGCAAGCAGCAGTACATTATGCTTGCCCGATTAAGCAAACTCCCCTATTATGCTCTGCTTTAACCTACAAGAGAAGACAGCATGACAGCACAAACCTTTATTCCCGGTAAAGATGCCGCCCTTGAAGAGAGTATCGCGAAATTTCAACAAAAACTGACCGCACTTGGCTTTGATATTGAAGAAGTCTCGTGGCTGAATCCGGTACCAAACGTGTGGTCCGTGCATATTCGCGACAAAGATTGCCCGCAATGTTTTGCCAACGGCAAGGGCGCAAGCAAGAAAGCTGCGCTGGCGTCGGCGCTGGGCGAATATTTCGAACGTCTGTCAACCAATTATTTCTTCGCCGATTTTTATCTCGGGCAAGATATCGCTAATGGCGACTTTGTACATTATCCGTCGGAAAAATGGTTTCCGATTGAAGACGACGGATTGCTGCCGTCGGGTATTTTAAATCAGGAACTGCTGAATTATTATGATCCGAATAACGAACTGAGCCCGGAATTGCTGGTCGATCTGCAATCCGGCAATGCTGAACGCGGCATTGTGGCGCTGCCTTATGTACGCCAGTCGGATCAACGCACGGTTTATTTTCCGCAAAGCATTATCGCGAATCTATATGTCTCCAACGGGATGTCCGCCGGCAACACTCGCTATGAAGCCCGAGTACAGGGATTGTCGGAAGTGTTTGAACGCTATGTAAAAAATAAAATCATCGCCGAGGCTATCAGCCTGCCGTTGATCCCGGAACATGTGATGGCGCGCTATCCTTCGGTGCAAGCATCAATTCGGAAACTGGAAGAAGAAGGTTTTCCGATTCTGGCTTATGATGCGTCCTTGGGCGGTCAATACCCGGTGATTTGCGTTATCTTGCTGAACCCGCACAACGGCACCTGTTTTGCGTCTTTCGGCGCGCACCCGAATTTTCAGGTGGCGTTGGAACGCACCGTTACGGAATTGTTACAAGGGCGCAGCTTAAAGGATTTGGATGTTTTCACCCCGCCGTCGTTTAATAATGATGACGTCGCCGATCACGCCAATCTGGAAACCCATTTTATTGATTCCAGCGGCTTAATTTCATGGGACGTATTTAAACAAGAGGCGGATTTTGCCTTCGCCGATTGGGATTTTTCCGGCAATACCCATCAAGAATACGAGAATCTCATGGCGATCTTTCAAGCGCAGCAAAAAGAAGTCTATATTATGGATTATACTCATCTGGATGTGTATGCCTGCCGCATTATCGTGCCGGGCATGTCAGATATTTATCCTGCCGATGATCTGATTTACGCCAATAACAACATGGGAATGGACTGGCGTGAAATTTTGCTCGATCTGCCGCATTTTCATCATACGCAGGAAACCTACCGAGAATTGTTGGCGGAACTGGATGAACAAGGCATTGACGACGCCACCAGAGTGCGCGAATTTATCGGCATTGTCGCCCCGCCGCAATCAGGCTGGACAACGCTGCGTATTGGCGAGCTGAAATCCATGTTGTATTTGGCGATTCAGGATCTGGACAATGCACTGGAATGGGCGACTTGGACATTAAATATGAGCGCTTCGGTCTTCAGCCCAGCGCGTGCCAACTATTACCGCTGTTTAATCAGCTCTCTTGAGCTGTTTTCCGATAGCGCACGCACGCCGGAACAATACCGCATGGTATTTGAGAAAATGTACGGCAATACTGCGGTAGAGTTTGCTTGGAACGCAATACAAGGCAGCAATCCGTTTTACGATTTGCCAGCCGACGACGAACGGTTACAGCATTTCCACGCCCATCAGAAACTGCTTACCGCCTATGCCAAACTGCAAAAAGCCAAACGCGAACACCGACAATAAACCGCACTGCGCATAAACCGGCGTCAGGTCAAACTGTGCGCCGATTTATCATACTGTGATCCGGCGCAAAGAAATATGCCTAATTTAACGTTATGATAACAAACGATCTTTACAGCTTATTAAGGAGTATATTATGCAAAATTGGACTGCCGAAATGTGGCAAGCCGCGCTTATCGGTTTGGTTGTCGGGGTAATTATCGGCTACGTGCTGTTGCGTTTCACCAAAGGATCGGTAAAAAAACAAGTGAAAACCGAAGCGGAATTACAGCAAGTCAAACATGAACTCGGCAATCAAAAACAACAACTGGAAAAACATTTTGCCGAAAGCGCCGAATTGTTGAAAACGATGGCACAAGACTATCAGAAACTTTATCGTCATCTGGCGTCATCATCAAATACATTGTTACCGGAGCTGGCCGATAAGGAATTGTTCGCGCAAAATCTTATCGCACACCAAAACGAGCCAGACGCTGACGGCGATCCAAGCGAAGACAACCAACCGCGGGATTATTCGGAAGGCTCTTCCGGTATTCTAAAAGCAGAAAAATAAACCCTGACGGCAATGGTGAATCTCAGATTCACCATTTTTTGCCGATTATCTTCTCCCCCTCATTGAATAATGCGACATTATGGAATGAGCACGAAAAAATCGTTGATTGTATGATATTATCCCAAACCAACTACGCCTTAAGCCGTGTTTACCGAACTTGAATTCAGTGCGCAAATCAACCGCACTTTTTATTTTGTGCTATCATAGCGCCAATTTAACCTTACAGGAAAGAACCATGACTACTCAAATTCAACCGATTGACCCTGATACCGCAATTGACATCGCCTACGATATTTTTCTTGAAATGGCGGGCGAAAATCTTGATCCGGCGGATATTATGCTATTTAACCTCCAATTTGAAGAACGTGGCGCCGTTGAATTCGTCGAAACCGCTGAAGATTGGGAACAGGAAATCGGTGTGCTTATCGACCCCGAAGCATACGCCGAAGTTTGGATCGGTCTACTCAACGAACAGGACGAAATGGACGATATTTTCGCTAAATTTTTAATCTCTCACCGTGAAGAAGAACGGGAATATCATATCGTTTGGAAGAAATAAGATATAATGTATGTAAAAATCATCTACTCAGAACTCTGATTAACATTCACTATAACTTATATTCAATGCAAGGATATAAAATAACTACCATTTCACTATTCTATATACCTTTTGTTTTCAGTACATAAAGATGATAAGTTTCTCAATATTTGCATAGGGTAATCATAATCTATCAGTTGTAATTCCCATCTATATTTCGCAGGTTATAATTGATGCCGGAATGGATTTCAACATAAGTTTTCCTCTTATAGTTTATTAAGTTCAATTTCTCCCGCTTTGTCCATAAACGCCTGTTCATGAGTAATAGCGGGGTTATAAGTTAGGTGAGCCGTAACAAGGTATCGTTCTTCGTACTGGCTCTTTTCATTCGTAAAGGGTAAGCATTTAGGATTATCGCAATACAACGGCTTGCAGCTCACAGGAATAAAAATCTCGCCACAGCTTGTAAAAAGTGCGAGCAAAATTCCTTACTTGATCACCATAGAAATCAATTTGCATTTGCAATTCAACGCTTTGTGTGACTTCTACATTTCCCCGTTCAACGGAATAATTATGGCTATTTGTTGATAGATCTTGCCCGTGAATAATATTCATCAAGATAAAACCACCTTCTGGCAATGGCACATTGTCGCTATATCCACGAATAACTCGCTCCCCTGATAAATTAAAAAGCCCGAGCAACAATTCTCGGACTTCTCGATAAATATCATTATGCGTTGTATTTAATTCTGTCGCCATACAACCACCTTGCACCATTCGGGGAATGATTCTGTAATGGATTTAATTAACCATTCTGATTCCGATTTCTCTCCGAACGCCTTAAACACTAACTTATCTGCACCTTGCTGCGAGATTCGCCTTAAGGCGTGCATTTGTCCACTTACATATACATTCAATAGTTGCCCTTGCTGGGCAAGGCTATCAAATAACTGCAAGTCCTGCGTTGACAAGCTCTGAGGCTGAATTTCGACACTCACATCCTCAAACTTTGCAACTCTCTTTCCAGTGTCATCAGTTCCATAGCCCACATTCAGTTTAAGTGTAACCAAGACATTAGGATTCACGGCTGTGATCGCGCTATTGGCTATTTCGCGTAAATTCATCGATTCCCTTCTTTTATCTTGAGCTCTTTTTCAGCAATCTATTTAGCCTACCGCTGATATTGCTTTTTTGTGCATTTTCTGCTAGCTTACAAATATCTCCCGTAGAGCGGATTGAAGTCGGGTCAAGCCCATCAGCTTGAATAGTCGAGTCAACCCATTGAGCTGCGGGAGATTTTTCATTTAATTCTATTGCTTCAAGAGTATATAGTTTATTCGCTTGGTCTTTACGCGCGATCTCTTTGACTGTCAGCTTGACCAAATACTGATTGTTACCGTCTTCAATCGCTAAGAATAAACGATGAATAGCGGTAATATTAGGATCATTTGACCTGTCGGGTTTTGCCCGGCCATATAACGCATTTTCATATAGTTTATCTGCATTTGCGACAGCCAAAGAATGCAGATTTGGGCTGACCGACTTTCCAACTGCTTTGGAACTAAGCATTTTATCGTTGTAATTCCCATCTATATTTCGCAGTGTTATAATGGGGTTATCATCTATATCGTCCGGCACCATGTTGTAATTCCCATCTATATTTCGCAGTGTTATAATAATGAGGGCGTACATAGCCTCATGAATCCAGTTGTAATTCCCATCTATATTTCGCAGTGTTATAATACGTCGGCAGCTTGATTAGTTGCGACGGCAGTTGTAATTCCCATCTATATTTCGCAGTGTTATAATCAATAATTCATCGGAATATTGGACTTCTAAGTTGTAATTCCCATCTATATTTCGCAGTGTTATAATAACCGAAGATCGCTTTGTGCAAGTGCCTTGGTTGTAATTCCCATCTATATTTCGCAGTGTTATAATTTAAGCCGAGTGGGCATGTTGGCACAACAAGTTGTAATTCCCATCTATATTTCGCAGTGTTATAATCCAACCGAGCGTAGCACGCAAAAGCCGTTAGTTGTAATTCCCATCTATATTTCGCAGTGTTATAATATTTAAACGTGCCGTAAGTGAAAATTTTGAGTTGTAATTCCCATCTATATTTCGCAGTGTTATAATTTCTTGTTTGCACGATAAGCATCAACCACCGTTGTAATTCCCATCTATATTTCGCAGTGTTATAATTTAAAAGCCGTCTTATCTAAGTGTGCAGTAGTTGTAATTCCCATCTATATTTCGCAGTGTTATAATCCCCTTAAGAATCCCCATAAAGGGGTCATAGTTGTAATTCCCATCTATATTTCGCAGTGTTATAATTCAAGCCGCGCAAAGCCTTATATATCAAGGCGTTGCGCGGTTTTTTATTGCAAAAAATCACGTTAAAACAGTAAAAATTGGTCGGCATTCACTGTTTTTTCTTGGATTTTCTTCTCGCCAAGTAAAATTGCCATTGAAGCAAATTGCTTTTCAGTGACTTCCAAACAACGAACAGATCCTTCTTCGGGCAAATTGGCTCTTAACCGCTTATTATGTTTTTCCAAAGAATCTCGTCCGCGTACAATGCGAGAATAAACTGAAAGTTGCAACATTTGATAGCCATCTTTACGTAAAAATTGGCGAAACTGGTTGGCTGCTCGTTGTTTCGCTTTTGTAGTTACGGGGAGATCAAAAAAGACGATTATCCGCATAAATATTGCCTCACTCATAAAAATGCTCCGCAAGCGATCGAATTTCTGGCATTTTTAGCCAATCCGCATTTTTGTTGAGCAATGCCGTTTGTAGCGAACCGACACAACCATCGATTGCCGCCAGTACGCTTAATGTTTCTTGCTGAAAGGTCATTTGATAATGCAATAATTTAATCAACGACTGTTTTGTTGACGGCGATAAATGCTCAGATAATGTGCCGTTTTCCCAAAGTTGCCATACCCGCAAATCCACTATCGGACGAAAAGGCTCAATAAAATCATCGGCTAAATTAAAGGCATTTAATTCATTGCAATGAAAAATCCCAAATTGCGGCAACCAGCCGTGTAAAACTAAACTTCTTGCCACCGCTGAACGTAATACAATATAAGCATAATTTAAATGAGCGTTTATATTATTTTCCGTTTTACGGCTAAATTTTTTACCAAACAAAGTATGAAAATAAAGC
This sequence comes from Necropsobacter massiliensis, assembly GCF_000827595.2. Taxonomy (GTDB): domain Bacteria; phylum Pseudomonadota; class Gammaproteobacteria; order Enterobacterales; family Pasteurellaceae; genus Necropsobacter; species Necropsobacter massiliensis. The sequence continues at coordinate 502,969 of NZ_LN776183.1, forward strand.
ACCGCACTTTGTGCTTCTAAATTATCTTTATCGCCTGATTTAACCTGCTTTGCCATCTTTTCTAAACGCTGACTTTCGGCTTCACAACCAATTTCTTTTAATACCCAGCTTTGATGTAAAATTTTCTGTTTTACAATTTTTCGCCATAATTGTTTCTTTAACGGCTGAGACATTTCAAGTTGTAACTTTAAAGTTTTATATTGTCGGCAATACTGATTAAAGGGCAAAAATTGTCCGCAAGGTAAACATTGTTCATCGCAGGTTAATAAAGTAATTCCATATAATCCAAATGCTGATAAAAGCGGCGCAGTAATCACGACTTCTCGGCATTCAACCACAATAATGGCAATATCCTCCAAGGGTACACTAAATTCTTTCTCTTCTTGCCAAATCAGCAACTGATTATTTTTTAAAGAAAGCTTACCACCTTTACTAATTAATAAACTTCGCCAGCTCATATTTTCTCCCATATAAAAAATCCCTGTGTATAAACATACACAGGGATCAAAATTAACGCACATTAGGACGTTTTGAATAACGACAAAGATGGATATTTTTTCCTAACTCATCGATTTCGTATTTTTCAAAAGAAATTACTTTTGATTTAGTTGAAATCCTAAATTTTCCAGTTAACTTGTCGCTCCCTTTTTGCTTCACATTTCCTTTACGAATATCTCTATCATGGCTAGAAATAATAATTCGTGCATCGGATCTATCCAATTCCTTATAATAACCAAAATATTCGTTTTGTAATTTTCCTTCTTGTTTTACAATTTTGATTAAATCATTTGGATACATAGGAAATAAAAATTGATAACTTTCGTCTATTTCCAACCAATTGTCTTCATCACTGCCATATATGGCCTTATTCGGCAAAATCCCTTTCGCCACTTGCCAAGTATAAATTGGCACTAAGAAAAATTTGCCATTTTTCTTAAAGACATCTACCCGCACCATTGTTGCATTATCCGTTACACCCGCTCCTTGATGTACCAATACGCCAGCTTTTTGTAAGAACTCAACTCGAACGGCTTTCACCAATTGCCCACCTTTCTTATAAAAAGGCTCAGCAAAGGCTTTTACAGGATCATTTTTAAAAGCATTTAAACGTTCTTTTAAGGCTTGATAAAGCTCAACTTCACGTTCACAATTAGCCATATTTTCTAACAAATCTAACTTTAATTCTGTCAAAGCAACACGCTTTATACTGATTTTTTCCTCTAGCCTTTTTGCAGATCTCACTGTCTCCTTATGCCCCTGCCCCGTCATTTTCCGTGTTGGCATTCTGGATACAAACAACGGTTGCACAAACTCGTGATTGGCTTCTAGGCGAGCAGGTAGCTGGATAGTTAAATCTTCTTTCGGCACATCACTAAACACGCGAATCATCACTTCTTCACGGAAATACTCCCAAGGCGCTGGGAAATGTAGCGGAATAATTTCACCTGTTTCAACATCAACACGTCCCAAATTTTGTCTATAAGGATGCTCCGCTTCATATTGCATAAAACGAGTAATCTTTTGCTGCATCGAAACCGTTGCGCAGGCGACAACAACTGCATCTAAAGCATGATGACGATCGCTTTCTTCCCGATTTTTCGTTAACCCCCAACGCCCGCGCAGCAATGCCGTGATTTGTCCATTCGGTGCAAAAACCTGCCGTTTTCCTTTACCTTTCAATAACATATTATCCGCAATCCAATTCATCATAAAACGACTGATGTAGCGCGTGTCATTTAAATTGCGATCTTTAAAACCTTTTTCATCTAATTTTTGCGTAAGAAGCCGCTGTTTTTTCGCATAAGAAAATGCGCTCATTTCCACGTTCACTTTAAACATTTTCCAACGATCGCTATTTTCAACCCCGCCAAGCCATTCAAAAGGCGTACGATTGCCTTTATTTTGATTTTCCGCTTTTAAAACCAAAACTTTATTATTTTGGCTATCATCCCAAGTGCGAGAAAACGGCAAGGCGTGATCTACTTCAACATAACCATTTTCTAGTAAACGTGTCAAATCTAATGCTTTTCCAGAATAAAGACATTTTCCATCTTGTTCTTTATATAAACGCAATTTCAACAAATCTTTATATTTCGGTTCGCCCACAAAATGCGGAAATATTTCTCGAAAATTTTCACCCGCTCTTTCTCGCGCTTTACGATTTTCTTCCTGCTGCTTAATAAATTTTTGCCGATCTTGGAAAGATTTTCCCAACTCGCGTGCGATTTCAATATGCACCCGATCAGGCGAGCCATAACGACGCACCACGGCATTGATTACTTTACGTGCCTGCGTGAGTGTGCGTAAAACTACAGGATTACGAATTTCATCGGCAAGAATTTTGGGCAAGAAAATCTCATTTTGCTTCGTTTTACTCCCATAATGATCGCCGTAAACCTGTTGGCAAGCCTCGTCATAACGCACGCCTTGCTCCATAAGCGGTAGAATTTTGGCTAAACTTTGCAAAGAGAGATTGATAAATTTATCAAAATTCAGCTGTGCTAATAGGCATTCCAGCACCGCTTCGGGCAATTTATCACCCAGTTTCGCTCGAATATCATCGTCTGTTTTGTACAACGAAAATGCCGTGCCGATTTCATCCAATAATTCAGGCTTAGTTTTCAACTCTTCCCATTCTGTTTTTAAGTTGTTACTTTCCAGGGCTTTGCGAACGGCATGCCACGCTTTTAGCTCCATTAACGTTGCACTTTCTGCCACTTTATCTTGGCGATAGCGCACGCCTTTAAAAATCGCCGTTTCGGGTAGCTTCAATAAGTTACGCACTTGCGCATAGGTCAATTTCGCCTTTTTATAAGGCTCATCAATAATAGAACGGCGCTGCTCTTCCGTTAAAGCAAACTCCTCGCCTTCGTGCAAAATGCGAAGATTATTGAGCTTGGTTAGCCAAACAAAACGCTCGGCAGAATAGCTATTTTTCGCGGCTTTATATTGGTCGGTTTCAAAAGTGCAATGTCCAAGCATTTTCAAAATCGCCTCGCCAGAAAGGGCGGGCTTTTGGAACATTAAACAAGCGGTCATATTTTTCTCAAAATTTGCAGATGTAAAAGGATTACCCAACTCACGCTGTTTTTGGAATAACAACTGCATTTCCGCCAAAATATCTAAGCGGTTAAAAGTGTGTGCGTAACTCCCTCGCTGATTGCGAATATGTTTGGCTTCCACCACAAATTTTTTCACCGCAATTTCCGCAGGTGTGCGAAATTCAGCAGATTGTAATAATTTTTGGTTTTCCGCAATACCGCCTAACATCGCTCCAAGCTCTTTATTTTCAGTTTGGGCTTCATTTTTACGTTGCGATAAATAGCCACGATGTTTAATCAAATGGAGCAACACCACCGCCCACTCTTGACGTTCTAATTTTTCAGATAGCCCCTTTACACGTAGTTGCCAAGTATTAATCGGAAGTTGAAGTTGAGAAGAGATAAAATCTGAGGGAAGCAGAACGCCATTTTCTTTCAGTAAACGTTTTGCCTGTTTTAGGCGTTGCACACGACGGCGAATCAAACGGCGAGAAGCACGTGCCAAACGGCGTTCTTCATTGAGCGATTTCCCTTCTTTGGCAGTTTCTGCTTTTTCAAAAGCTCTCACACCCAAATCAATCAACCGAATCGGGTATCCATTTTCATCAATTTCCACCACAGCCCAGCCAACAGAGGCAATCCCCAAATCCAAGCCTAAAATATAACGCAACGTCATGATTTTCTCCTTTTTTATTTGACTAGAAATTAAATTGATTATATAGTAGCTCGCGTAATGATGACACTGCGAAATATAGATCGTTATTACAATAAGTGATCGAAAGATTACGCAAAGCTCTACCCCTAGAAATTTTAATTTCTAGGGGTATCTTTTTAGATAGTTTATTTAGTAAGGTTTATTCTACTCTGAGAACTTATTGCTATTAAATGAATACTTACTATATCAGACAATAATCGTTTATGGGCATAAATAGTTTCTCATAATCTATAGAAAAATAAATCAATTGCAGATACGTAATTTATCTATTAATCAAAAATTATAATAAAACTAATATGATATTGACAATATTAAATACATCATATTTTCCTATTCTTTCTCAACGATACAATACAACCGATAATAACAATAATTGCGCCGATACCTTGGTAAATAGAAATCACTTCATCTAAAACCAAATAGCCGGCTATGGCGGTAGATAAAGGAACGGTTAACTGAATAAGATTAAAAACGATGACGCCTTGTTTCTGGACAATATAAAATGCCAATAACATGCCCGTCAGCATGCCATATATACCGGCCAAAACCAGACCAGTTAATAATCCAACACTTGCATCTCGTAAATGCTGAATTTGTCCGGTATATATCGCTAGAATTAAGAAAATCAATCCGGATATGGTGGCGGTGGAGGCGCTGATTACGATTGCATTTAGCTGTTCGGCAACTTTTTTAACAATGAGATTTTGTATCGACTGGATAACAATAGCGGCGCTCAAAAACAAAGCACCGGTAATAAAATCATCTCCTTCGTCGGATTGATTACCATAAAGCACAAAAATTAGCGAACCTAACACGGCGAAGAAACCGCCGATATAAAAATTCGGTTGTCCCGCTTTAGTGCGTTCATCCTTAAAAAAGACCGATGCCATCACAACAGATAACGGCATGGCTAATATACCGAAAATACTGCCGGCTAATGCGGAAGTATATTTAAGACCATTTATAAAACAATACATATTACCGGTCATAAAAACCGCCAACATCAGCAAATAGATAATGTGCTTCGGTTTTTCAATTATTTTCTTTAATTCATGTTTATATTTAAACAGACATATTACAACAAATAAAAATCCACCGGAAAGAAACCGCACTGCATTATTATTTAACGTATCAAATTGGATACTCATAAAACGCATAATAGGAAAACCGACTCCCATCAATAAAATATAATAAAATCTGACTAAATGTTCATTCGCCATACAATGCCTAATAGATTAACGATTCGGTTTTTTAATTATACGGGCAATAAAAAAGCCAAACCTTCAGTGATTTGGCTTATGTTATTAAATCTGACTATTCGTCGATGGCGCGCAATAATTCATTGATGCCGACTTTACCTAAGGTTTTAGCATCCACTTTTTTCACAATAACCGCGCAATATAAACTGTATTTTCCGTCTTTCGAAGGCAAGCTGCCAGACACTCCCACCGAACCCGCCGGTACGCGACCATAATAAATTTCGCCGGTTTCACGATCGTAGATTTTGGTGGACTGACCAATAAATACGCCCATGGAAATCACACAGCCGTCTTCTACAATTACGCCTTCAACCACTTCTGAACGCGCGCCGATAAAACAGTTATCGCCGATAATGGTCGGATTGGCCTGTAACGGTTCCAGCACACCGCCGATCCCTACGCCGCCGGACAAATGCACATTTTTACCAATCTGCGCACAAGAACCAACAGTCGCCCAAGTATCCACCATGGTGCCTTCGCCGACATAAGCGCCGATATTCACATAAGACGGCATTAATACCGCATTTTTAGCGATATATGCACCTTTACGCACGGTCGCAGACGGCACCACACGGAATCCTTCCTGCTGAAAACGGGCTTCATCATAATCTGCAAATTTCAACCGCACTTTGTCGTAATATTTGGTTTCCGCCCCGTCAATGAGCTGATTATCGCTAATCCGAAACGACAGCAGTACCGCTTTTTTTAGCCATTGGTGGGTCACCCATTCGCCGTCGATTTTTTCCGCCACCCGGTATTTACCGCTGTCCAAACCGTCAATAACCTGCTCTACCGCTGCGCGAGTTTGCGCATCTACGGTTTTCGGCGTAATTTCAGCGCGGCGTTCAAATGCCGCTTCAATGATGTTCTGTAGCTCTGACATAGTTGTTTCCTATAAATTATATAAAAAAGAGTTTATTTTTATCATATTTCTATTGAAAACTCACTCTTTTATTTCGGCATCTCCGGTCAGAGGGAATTAAATTTTTTGAGATCTTTGTCAAAATTTTGTTAACAAAATGTTTACTTTTGTAAAAAACAAGGCAAATTAGCTGACGAATCTTCTGATTTATAACCCTATCGAGTGAGGTAAACACAATGTTATACAAAAAACTAACAAACATGATCACGGCATTTGCGTTCAGTGCCGCTTTTTCATTATCAGCATGGGCCAATGATCCGATTATTATTAAATTTTCACATGTTGTCGCCAACGAAACGCCAAAAGGTCAGGGCGCATTAATGTTTCAGAAACTGGTTGAACAGCGTTTGGCAGGCAAAGTGAAAGTTGAAGTCTATCCCAACTCTTCCCTTTATGGCGACGGTAAGGAAATGGAAGCGCTGCTTTTGAACAATGTTCAAATGCTTGCTCCCTCTCTAGCCAAATTTGATAAATATACGCCTAAAATTCAACTGTTTGATTTGCCGTTTTTGTTTGATGATATTAATGCAGTAGAACGCTTCGAACAAAGTGACGCGGGAAAATCCCTGTTGAAATCCATGGAAGATAAAGGCATCACCGGGCTAGCTTACTGGAATAATGATCTCAAACAACTTTCCGCGAACAAAGAATTGAGACTGCCGAAAGATGCGCGCGGTTTAAAATTCCGCGTTCAAAACTCCGAAGTACTGGATGCGCAGTTCAAAGCATTAAAAGCTGTACCGCGTAAAATGGCGTTTGGTGAAATGTATCAGGGATTACAAACTGGTGTGGTTAATGGTGCAGAAAATCCATATTCCAATATTTTTTCACAGAAAATCAATGAAGTACAAAAATATATTACGGAATCGAATCACGGATTGCTCTCTTACATGGTTATCGTCAACACAGACTTCTGGCATAGTGTGCCCGAGGATATCCGCGCTGAATTAATCACCATTTTGGCAGAGGTTTCCACTGAAGTGAACAAGCAATCTCATGCGCTGAATCTTGCCGATAAACAGAAAATTATTGATTCCGGCTCAAGCCAGATTATCACGCTGACGGCTGAACAACGCAGCCAATGGCGCGATGCGGTCAAACCGGTATGGAAACAATTTGAAGACGCTATCGGTGCCGATCTGATTCAGGCGGCGGCAGCCTCCAATATTCAATAACGACGTTATCGCCTATCATGAAAATGCGGCAATTTAATGCCGCACTTTTATCATCTATTGCAGCAGGAGTAAAAAATGGCTTCTCTAAAGTGGTTGTGGGAGCGTTTTGAGGAATGTTTTATCGCAATTTTATTAATGGTGATGACATTAGTGACATTTTTTTATGTCATCTTCAACAATCTTTATAATGTGTTTTTTGATCTGGCTGACCGTTTCCCCGTGACCGCGCCATTTACCGAACCGGTCGGAGAATTGATTATGCTGACGGCTCAGGAAATGACTTGGAGTATCGCGGTAACCAAAGTCTGTTTCGGCTGGCTGATTTTTTTCGGTGCGTCTTACGGCGTTCGTACCGCAGGTCATATCGGTGTTGATATTCTGGTTAAACATTTATCCCGTTCAAGTCAGAAAACGGTCAGTATTATCGCCGGATTGTGTTGTTTGACTTATGGTATTTTAATCAGCGCGGCAAGCTACCAATGGATTCACGCTATGTATCTGACCGGCGTGGGCGCCGATGATTTACATCACTTCAACATTCAGCTGTGGCAAACAGGCTTAATTATGCCACTTGGCTTTGCACTAATCGCAATCCGTTTTATTGAAATTCTGATCCGTATTTTACGCGGCAAACAACGCAATTTGGGGCTTGCCGATGAAAGCGAAGACGCGCTGAAGCTAACCCGCAAGGAGGCGAAATGACAATTCTGGTATTATTTCTGCTGTTATTTGTCTTTATGTTTATCGGCGTTCCAATCGCCGTATCGCTGGGATTATCCGGCGCAGTAACCATTCTGTTTTTCAGTCAGGATTCGCTCAGCTCACTGGCGATTAAGTTGTTTGAAACATCGGAACATTATACCCTGTTAGCCATTCCGTTCTTTTTACTTGCCGGCGCATTCATGACCACCGGTGGCGTCGCCAAACGACTGATTGATTTTGCCAATGCCACGGTCGGACATATTCGCGGCGGTCTAGCGATTGCCGCCGTCATGTCCTGTATGCTGTTCGCCGCACTTTCAGGTTCAAGCCCTGCCACCGTCGCGGCGGTAGGTTCTATCGCCATCGCCGGTATGGTACGTTCCGGTTATCCGGTCGGCTTCGGTACCGGTATTATCTGTAATGCAGGAACCTTAGGGATCTTAATCCCGCCCTCCGTTGTCATGGTGGTTTATGCCGCGGCAACGGAAACGTCGGTCGGACGTTTATTTATGGCAGGTGTTATACCGGGTACATTGCTCGGCATAGTGTTAATGCTGGCAATTTATCTTGTTGCGCGGGTTAAAAAACTACCAGCACAGCCCAGAGCCAGTGTGCGTCAATGGTGCAGCGCTGCGCGCAAAGCGAGCTGGGGTCTGCTGTTGATGGTAATCATCCTTGGTGGGATTTATAGCGGTATCTTTACCCCGACGGAAGCGGCAGCCGTCGCTGCGGTGTATTCGTTTTTCGTTGCGGTATTTATTTATAAAGACGTCAGACTACGCGATTGCCCGAAAGTATTGCTGGAATCCGCCAAACTCAGCATCATGCTGATGTTTATCATCGCCAACGCAATGTTGTTCGCCCATGTATTAACCACCGAACAAATTCCGCAACTGATCACAGAACATGTTATTGAATGGGATTTACAGCCATGGACGTTCCTCATCGTAGTGAATATTATCCTGCTGATCGCTGGAGCATTTATGGAACCCTCGGCAATTATTCTGATTCTTGCTCCGATTCTGTTTCCGATCGCAATCCAGCTGGGAATTGATCCGATTCATTTAGGCATCATCATGGTGGTAAACATGGAAATCGGGCTGATTACCCCGCCAATCGGACTTAATTTATTTGTAGCGTCTGCCGTATCAAAAATGCCATTAACCGATGTGGTGCGCGCGGCGATGCCGTGGCTGCTTATTCTACTGAGTTTCTTATTGGCAATTACCTATATTCCGGCGATTTCACTGGCGCTACCGAACTGGATCGGCATTAACTAATGCCGCCGCGGGCATCCGTATTCCGCCGATAAAAAACCGCCGTCTCGAACAACATGAAACGGCGGGTTTTCATTTAATAGGTTGCATGTTAACGAACTTCCAGTTCGACATTATCAAATAATTTTTTAACCGCATTATTATCATGCAAGCGTTCTGCCTTTTCCACCATCGGACGGGTTAAGTGCGGTGAAAAATAATTAATAAAATCATACATATAATTACGCAAAAAGACGCTATGTTTGAAGGCTATCTGCGTCATGCTGGCACGGAACAGGTGACCGGCGTCAATCGCCAGCAAATCGGAATCTGCCGCAGTATGCGCCATGGAAGCCATAATCCCCACGCCCAACCCCAAACGTACATAGGTTTTAATCACATCCGCATCCGTCGCAGTAAATACGATATTCGGCAAAATTCCGGCACTGTTGAAAGAATAATCTAGATCCGAGACACCGGTAAAACCGAATGTATAAGTCACCAGCGGATATTTACCCAGCTCTTCGATGGTCAGATTGTCGCATTTCGCCAGCGGGTGATCCGGCTTGACAATCACCGAACGGTTCCACAGATAACAAGGCAGCAGCACAACATCATCAAATAAATACTGCGCTTCCGTCGTAATGGCAAGATCCACTTCGCCGGACAGCAAGGCATCATAAATCTGCATCGGCGATCCCTGATGAATATGCAGGCTGACATCGGGATATTGTTTAGAAAAGCGCTCTACCACCGCAGGCAGCATGTAACGCGCCTGCGTATTGGTGGTTGCAATGCGCAGCACGCCGTGATTGGGCTGGGTATATTCATTGGCAACCGCTTTGATGCTCTGGGTTTTGACCAACAGTTCGCGTGCAATAGAGACAATTTTTTTGCCCGCCGGGGTCAAGGCTTTAATATGTTTGCCGTTACGTTCAAAGATCTCCAGTCCCAATTCGTCTTCTAGCAGGCGCACCTGTTTGCTGATCCCCGGCTGCGAGGTAAACAGCGTATTGGCGGCTTCGGTCACGTTTAAATTTTGATTGACGATTTCGACAATGTAGCGCAGTTGTTGTATTTTCATAAAATTCTCACAAAATAAACCGCACTTTGTATGGTTGCCTGAGAAAAGTGCGGTATGTTTTTTAGGATTTTTTATAGCGTTTATTCAATTCCGTGTAACGTTTCACCGCTTTGCGAATTTGTCCGGTTTTCGGGCGTCGCCGCACTTTACCGACCTCCAGTTTGGTTTCGGTTTCCGGCGGCAAGCCGACCAAATCGCGCAGATAATTCACCTCGTCTAGCGGCATTTCCTCCCATCCGCCGCGCGGCAGCGATTTCATCAGTTTGATATTGCCATAGCGAATGCGAATCAAGCGGCTGACCTGAATGCCCTGCGATTCCCACAAACGCCGCACTTCGCGGTTGCGCCCTTCCATCAAGGTGACGTCAAACCATTGATTCATGCCTTGCCCGCCCACCGGCTTAATCACTTTAAAACTCGCCGGACCGTCTTCCAGCTGAACGCCTTTTTTCAGACGCGCCAGCATGGCATCGTCCACTTGTCCGAACACGCGCACCGAATATTCGCGTTCCACTTCCCGGCTCGGGTGCATTAAGCGGTTTGCCAATTCACCGTCGGTGGTAAACAGCAATAAGCCGGAAGTATTAATATCCAGCCGCCCCACAGCAATCCAGCGGGCGCCGGTTAAACGCGGCAGCCGGTCGAAAACCGTCGCGCGCCCTTCCGGATCATGACGGGTACACAATTCTCCTTCCGGTTTGTAATACATCAGCACACGGCAGGTTTCTTTCTGCGCTTGCGCCAGATTGATAATATGCCCGTCGATGCGCACTTTCACCGCCGAATTGACATCAATGCGATCGCCCAGCGTTGCCATTTTGCCGTCCACGCTGACTCGATTAGCGGCAATCATCGCCTCAATTTCACGGCGCGATCCCTGACCGGCGCGTGCCAGCACTTTTTGTAGTTTTTCCCCTTCCGCCGGTTTTTTGTTTTTTACCGTAGCGGAAACGGTGCTAAAATCGACCGCACTTTTATCACGCTTTTCAGCATTAAAGTGCGGTCGATTTGAACGAGAATTTAGCTTGTTTGATTTCATAATTCCTCTTTGTCGCTTTCCCAAGCGTCTTGTTAAATAATCGGCGCAGCACTCAGATGAACGGAGTTACCGAGCCGCTGCCTTCACGAATAATCACCGGTGTATCTTCGGTCAAATCAACTACGGTGGTCGGTTTTTGCCCCAAATAGCCGCCGTGGATAATCAGATCTACTTGATGTTCCAGATGCTCACGGATCTCTTCCGGATCCGATTGGGTGAGATGTTCTTCACCCGGCAGCATCAGTGAGCAGGATAAAATCGGTTCGCCTAACGCTTTCAATAAATCCAGCGCAATCTGATTGTCCGGCACGCGGATACCAATGGTTTTGCGTTTGGAGGTCATTAACCGACGCGGTAATTCTTTGGTGGCGGTGAGAATAAAGGTATAACGCCCCGGCGTATTGTTTTTAATTAAACGATAGGCGCTGTTGGTTACCACGGAATAATTCGACAGCTCAGATAAATCGCTGCACACCAGCGTAAAGTTATGATTTTCCGGCAACTGTCGGATATGCACAATGCGATCCATAGCGTGTTTATCGCCCAGCATACAGCCTAGCGCATAGCCGGAATCCGTCGGATAAACGATTACGCCACCGCGACGTAAAATATCCACCGCCTGATTAATCAAGCGGGGCTGCGGATTTTCTGGGTGAACATAAAAAAACTGACTCATACGACTGTCCTTCCTCTAAACTGGCGCAATTATACACAAAGCCAAGGGATTATATAATGGTTTTATTACAATAAATCATGCCCGGCGCCTTCAATTAACCGTTATTCCAACTGCGCCAAGCCGAATTGATACAGTGCATTTTTCTTATATCCGTAAATCTCCGCTACAATTGCCGCTGCCTTTTTTAGCGGCAACTCACGGGCGATTAACCTCAGGGCTTTGACCGCCTGAGGGGAAAATTCGGCGTCTGATACTTTTGGTTTACCTTCGACGATTAACACCATTTCGCCTTTAGTGCGATTCGGATCTTCCGCCAGCCAGTGCCGCAGCGACGCAAGCGTATCGCCATAAATGGTTTCCCAGCTTTTCGTGATTTCTCGCGCCAGCACCACATAACGCGTCGCGCCGAACAAGATTTCCATATCCGCCAGACAATCTGTAATCCGATGGGTAGACTCATAAAAAATCAGCGTGCGTTCCTCATCGACAAGGGCTTCCAGCTTATCCCGCCGCCCTTTGCTTTTTGCGGGCAGAAATCCCTCAAAACAGAAACGATCAGATGCGATGCCCGATGCGCACAGCGCGGTAATCGCTGCACATGCCCCCGGCAGCGGCACCACTTGAATACCGGCTTGGCGACATTGTCTGACCAGATGAAAACCCGGATCGCTGATTAACGGTGTGCCGGCATCAGAAACTAATGCGATATGCGCCCCTTGTCGTAATTTTTCCACCAATTGCGCCGCTTTTTGCTGTTCGTTATGATCGTGTAAGGCAAAAAACGGCTTTTTAATACCGTAATGCGCCAGCAGCAATCCGCTATGGCGGGTATCTTCGGCGGCGATTAAATCCACTTGGGCAAACACATCCAGCGCACGCTGGCTAATATCGCGCAAATTACCAATCGGTGTGGCGACAATATATAGGATTCCGGCTAAATTATTCATTTTTTAACTTCTTTTATTTGCTTTTAATTATTCAGATAAGTAAGATCCGTACAGATTGTTTGAACAACGGAGTAATTATGACTATTCTATTACAACGCATTAATTTTAAAAATCAATTAATGCCTTTTTTATTCGCCCTCTTGCTCGCAGGCTGTACCACTTTATTCGGCAGCAGCTTCACCGGCGTGTTGAAAAACGATGCCAATGCCAATTCCGACTTTTATATGAATAAAATCGAGCAAACCAATGATAATGAAGATAAACAGACTTATAAACTGTTAGCCGCCCGGGTTCTGGTCACGGAAAACAAAATTCCGCAAGCCCAAGCGCTGTTAGCCGAGCTGAAAGATCTAAACGATGAGCAACTGCTGGACAAATCCATTATTGATGCCAATATCGCGGCAATCAAAGGCAAAAATAAAAGCGCCCAAACCCAATTAACCGCCATTAATCTGGCACTATTGAGCCCGTCCCAAAAATCCCGTTATTATGAAGTGGTGGCTCGCATCGCCGAAAACCGCAATGATCCGATTGATGCCGTTAAAGCACGGATTCAAATTGACAGTTACTTAACCGATACACAAAGAAAACAGGCAAATAACGACCGCACTTGGGCGTTGTTGCGTAGTACCAATAAAGGCGTAATCAATAATACCGCGGCAGAAGGTAATGCGGCATTAGGCGGCTGGCTGGCACTGGCAAAAGCCTATAATGATAATCTAAATCAACCAGCACAACTCAGTCAGGCACTGCAAAACTGGAAAAACAGCTACCCTAACCATACGGCCGCTTATTTGTTCCCGACGGAATTACAGGGGCTGTTTAATTTCCAGCAAACCAGCTTGAATCAAATCGCTTTATTACTACCGTTAAGTGGTGATGCGCAATTGATCGGCAATACCATTAAGCAAGGCTTTGATCATGCCCGTGGCAACTCCGCCGTTCAAGTGCAGGTGTTTGATACCATTGCCACACCGATTGACAGTATTCTGGCGCAAGTCAAACAGCAAGGCATCAATACCGTTGTCGGTCCGCTACTGAAACAAAATGTCGACGCCGTCTTAAATAATCCGTCCGCGGTTCAGGGCTTAAGCGTGCTGTCACTGAATTCCACCGCCAATGCCCGAGCTATCGGTCAGCTGTGCTATTACGGTCTGGCACCGGAAGACGAAGCGGAATCCGCTGCCAATAGAGTTTGGAACGACGGAATCCGCAATCCATTGGTTATCGTACCGCAAAGCGATTTGGGACAGCGCACCGCCTCTGCCTTTAATGTGCGCTGGCAACAACTTGCCGCAACCGATGCGAATATCAAATTCTACAATAAAGCCGACGATATTAGCTTTGCGCTGCAATCCGGTTTAAGCGAAAACGCGCAAGGTCTGTATATTGTTGCGACCAGCGAACAATTAAGCGAGATTAAAACCGTAATTGACAATTCCGGCAGCCATCTGAAACTGTATGCGAGTTCACGTAGTAACTCCTCCAATAACGGTCCGGAATACCGTTTGCTGATGAACGGGTTGCAGTTTAGCGATATTCCGTTCTTTAAAGACACCGAGTCCGAACAATATAAACAGGTGGAAGCGTTAACCAACGGCGATTACTCATTGATGCGCTTGTATGCCATGGGTTCCGATGCTTGGCTTTTGATCAACCAGTTTAATGAACTGCGCCAGGTGCCAGGCTTTAGCGTCACCGGCTTAACCGGTATTTTGAGTGCCGGTCCGAATTGTAATGTCGAACGTGATATGACATGGTTCCAATACCAAAACGGCGGCATCACGGTACTCAGCAATTAAGATGTTTGCTTCCACACGTCAACAAGGGGCGGGCTTTGAACGACAGGCCCGCCTTTTCTTAGAATCCAAAGGGCTGCGATTTATCGCTGCCAATCAATATTTTAAATGCGGTGAACTGGATCTGGTGATGTGCGAGGGAACGACCATCGTCTTTGTGGAAGTGCGCCAGCGCAAAAACGATCTTTTCGGTTCCGCCGTTGACAGCGTAGATTGGACTAAACAACAAAAATGGTTGGATGCGGCGAATCTTTGGCTGGCGCAGCGGGATTGCAGTCTGGAAGATACAGATTGCCGTTTTGATCTGGTCGCTTTCGGAAAAACCCTTGACGATATCGAATGGATTCCCAATTTCTTAGAATAAGCATTATGTTAGATAAAATTAAAGACCTCTATAGCGAAAGTATTCAAACCCATATTTCGGCGTCTAAACTGCTGCCGGACGCCATTGTGCAGGCAGTACAAACCATGGTGAGCTGTCTGTTGCGCGGAAATAAGATTATTGTCTGTGGTCATGGACGCTCTTATGCCAATGCGCAGTTTCTAGTCGCTAATTTACTTAACCGCTATGAGCTGGAACGACCGAGCTTTCCTTCCGTACTGCTGAGTTTGGATAATGCTATCGGTTCGGCAATTATTTCTGACAGCACTCCAAACGGTTTATATCAACGGCAATTTAACGCAATTGCACAACAGGGCGATATTTTGGTGGTCTTTTCGCCTTTCGGTAACGAAGAAACGATTCTAGATACAATTAATTGCGCACTAAATAAAGAAATCAATGTCATAGTATTGACCGGTGCACGAAATGATCATATTCAAGGATTTTTAACTGAACATGATCTGGAAATCGCCGCACCTGCGGTAAAAGAAAGCCGGATTCTGGAGCATCATTTATTTATTGTCAATGTGATTTGCGAACTGATTGATCACACATTATTCTCTCATGGGTAGTGGAATGAATCTAAATCCAATTCAGTAACACAAAGGAGCTTAACGATGAAAATTCATAACCTTAAGAAATTAGCCGTTATTTTAGGCAGTGCAATATTACTACAAGGCTGTATTGCGGCAGGCGTAGCCGGAACGGCGGCGGTTGCAACAAAAGTCGGAACGGATCCAAGAACAATCGGCACACAGGTGGACGATGAAACGCTGGAAGAAAAAGTCTTATCGGCAATTAAAAAAGATGAACAGATTAAAACAGAGGCGCGTGTCAGCGTCGTGTCTTACAGCGGACGTATTTTATTGATCGGGCAAGTACCGAATGAAAGCCTGCAAGAGATTGCCACCAATCTGGCGAAAGGCGTCGAAAATGTCAATGAAGTCTATAATGAAATCCGTGTCGGTCAGCCAATTTCTGTCGGACAAATCAGTAAAGACAGCTGGATCACCACCCAAATCAAATCCAAAATGCTGGTTAACGCCGCAGTGAAAACCAGTGACGTAAAAGTCATTACCGAAAACGGCGAAGTCTTTTTAATGGGCAATCTGACTCATGATCAAGCGAATGCAGCGGCCGAAGTCGCGCGCAACGTCTCCGGCGTAAGCAAAGTCGTTAAAGTTTTCAAATATTTAAATTAATTCTCTGACTAAAAGCAGCGCACAACGCTGCTTTTGCTATTTACGCGACATTATTCGGGGTATTTAATTTCTGATAAGGTGCCGGCATGTTCGCCGTCCCATTCAAGACAAACCATCGTTGCCGGATAAAAGCTGACTCGGCTTTTTGGACATAGCTGCGCCACAATTTCGCCCACCAACGGTAAATGGGAAACCAACAACACGGATTGGCTTCCCGCGCGAGCAAGCACGGCAAGGTAGTCCGCCACGGTTGCCGCATCACCATAAGGGGTAATGCCTTCCCAAATTTCCTGTTTTGCCGTCAACTGCCGCGCAAAGGCTAAATCAAGCTGCGCCAGTGTTTCCTGGGCCCGCACATAAGGGCTGACCAACACATTATCCGGCTCGAGCAAGATAGATTTCAGCCAGCGCCCCTGCGCATTCGCCTGCGCTTTTCCTCTTGCGGTTAAACGACGTGCCTGATCGGATTTTGCTATCGTTTCAGCTTCGCCATGACGCATCACAATTATTTTCATAAATCCTTTTCTCCGCGCATTAATCCCTGCGCTTATTATGTTGAATCCTTATAGCAAGGCAAACAATCACCACCTCAAAATATAATAGGCGGAGATTCAACACCGCCCGCCTATATCGTCTTATTCACCAACAGACACCGGACTGCGCCGGATCCGTTAATCACAACGCATTAATTCGCGCGTACCACTTCAGCAATATTTTCCGCACATTGCTGCGCCAGTTCGCCGTCTTCGCATTCCACCATCACCCGAATTAATGGTTCCGTACCGGATTTCCGCAGCAAAATGCGTCCTTTACCTGCCAGACGGCGTTCCATTTCGGCGGCAACGGCTTTTACCGCCGCACTTTCCAGCGGATTATCGCCACCGGCAAAACGCACATTAATCAATACTTGTGGGAATAATTTCACCGCACTTGCCAGCTCGTTTAAGGATAATCGATGCTGTACCATAGCGCCAAGCACGGCTAAGGAGGCAATAATACCGTCGCCGGTGGTGTTTTTATCCGCAATAATAATATGACCTGAATTTTCACCGCCCAATGTCCAGCCTTTTTCCTGCATTTTTTCCAGCACATAACGATCACCGACATTGGCGCGAATAAACGGAATTGCCAGTTGTTTCAGGGCAAGCTCAAGGCTCATGTTGCTCATCAGCGTGCCGACTACGCCGCCTTTCAGATTACCGGCGCGCAGCGCTTCACGGGCGATAATAAAGAGCGCCTGATCGCCATCCACTTTATTCCCCAGATGATCCACCATAATCAAACGATCGCCGTCGCCGTCGTAAGCCAGCCCGACATCCGCTTTAACTTCCCGCACTTTATCCTGTAATGCTTTAATATCTGTGGCGCCGCACTTCTCATTGATATTCACGCCGTTCGGATCGGTGCCGATTTCAATCACCTCCGCGCCCAGCTCGCGCATCACATTCGGCGCAATGTGATAAGTCGCCCCGTTCGCACAGTCCACCACGATTTTATAATTCTCCAGACTTAAATGCGCCGGGAACGTACTTTTACAGAACTCAATATAGCGCCCGGCGGCATCTTTAATCCGGCTTGCACGTCCCAACTCGGCGGATGCCACACAATCCATCGGTTGTTCCAACATCGCCTCAATGGCTTCTTCCACATCATCAGGCAGTTTTGTTCCCTGTGTTGAGAAAAACTTGATACCATTATCATAATAAGGATTATGTGAGGCGGAGATCACGATCCCGGCTTCTGCCCGGAAGGTGCGGGTCAGATACGCAATCGCCGGTGTCGGCATCGGACCGGTAAAGGCGGCTGACAATCCCGCAGCGGCAAGCCCCGCTTCCAGCGCGGATTCCAACATATAGCCCGAAATGCGCGTATCTTTACCAATCAACACGGTACGGGACCCCTGTGTCGCCAACACTTTACCCGCCGCCCAGCCTAATTTTAAGACGAAATCGGGCGTAATCGGCGAAGAGCCCACTTTACCGCGAACACCGTCGGTGCCGAAATATTTACGTTCTGCCATATTTAATTCCTCATTATCGAATAATATTAGAGCGTATCCAATACGCCCATTATGCCTGTATAGTCGCCTGCCAGATCGTTAACGCATCGGCGGTTTCCGCCACATCATGCACCCGCACAATGCGCGCACCGTGCATCACTGCGATCAGCGCAGCGGCGGCACTACCGACTGCGCGTTGTTCCACCGATTTATCCAGCGCCGCGCCAATCATTGATTTACGCGAAAGCCCCGCCAGCAAAGGATAAGACTCGCAGAATGCAGCCAATCGCCGCAACAATTGATAATTGTGGCGGACAGTTTTACCGAAACCAAAACCCGGATCCCAAATGATATTTTCCTTTTTCATGCCGGCCTGCAAACAAAGTGCGGTACGTTTTTGCAAAAATTCCAGCACCTCTTCCACCACATTGTCATAATGCGGATTTGCCTGCATGGTTCTCGGCTGCCCCTGCATGTGCATAATACAGGTCGGCAAGTTCAGTTTAACCGCAGTTTCCAACGCATGCGGCTCACTTAAAGCACGAATATCATTAATCATATCCATACCCGCCTTGGCGCTTTCTGCCATGACCTGCGCTTTAGAGGTATCCACCGAAATCCAACAATCAAAGCGTTGGCGAACGGCTTCTACCAATGGCACCACGCGCTCCAATTCCTCTTCCGAACTGACTTCATCAGCGTTCGGACGGGTAGATTCGCCACCAATATCAATGATGGATGCCCCTTGCGCCAACATGATTTCCACTTGCCGTAAGGCACGGTCTAAAGTGAAAAATTTACCGCTGTCGGAAAAAGAATCGGGTGTGAAATTTAAAATCCCCATAATTTGGGGAACATTGAGATCTAACACTTTGTTATTGGCTTGTAGCTTCATATTGATTTTATTTGCTAAAAGTGCGGTCGGAAAACGCACTGTTTTTAAAAGCGGGCTTCTCCGTATAAAAAACGTAGCGCTAATTATAACGGAATATCGCACATAATAAAAAAATCTTTTTGATTTTACCTCAACAATCTTATTCATCGGTCAGAGTAAACAAAAGGGACATCCGAAGATGTCCCTAAAAAGTTATTCGCTATCGGATTTCTCCGCATTTTCCACCGCACTTTCATCCGGTTTCTCGCGCTTCGCTTTCGCTTCGGTACTTTCCGCCGCTGGTTTGGATGCGCCAGCGTCATCCCAACCGCTCGGTGGAGTAACCGGTTCACGGTTCATCAATTGCTTAATCTGAACCTCTTCAATAGTTTCATATTTTACCAGCGCATCTTTCATGGCGTGTAAAATATCCATGTTTTCCGTGAGTAAGCGTCTTGCCCGTTCGTAGTTTCTCGCCACAATGGCACGAACTTCTTCATCAATAACATGGGCGGTTTCATCCGACATATGCTGCGCTTTTGCCATTGAGCGCCCAAGGAACACTTCGCCGTCATCTTCGGTATAAAGAATCGGTCCCAGTTTTTCCGAAAAGCCCCATTGAGTGACCATATTACGCGCAATATTCGTCGCCACCTTAATATCATTGGAAGCACCGGTGGAAATATTTTCTTCACCGTAAATCAAATCTTCCGCCAGACGACCTGCGTATAAGGTAGATAGCTTACTCTCCAATTGCTTCTGGCTAATGCTGACCTGATCGCCTTCCGGCAAAAAGAAAGTCACCCCTAAAGCTCGTCCGCGCGGGATAATGGTGACCTTATGCACCGGATCATGCTCCGGCACCAGATAACCGACAATGGCATGCCCAGCCTCGTGATAAGCAGTGGATTCCTTTTGTTTCTCGGTCATAATCATGGTACGGCGTTCCGGTCCCATGTTGATCTTATCTTTCGCTTTCTCGAATTCCAGCATGGTTACCACCCGTTTATTAGTACGCGCGGCAAACAAGGCGGCCTCATTGACTAAATTCGCCAGATCGGCACCGGAATAACCCGGTGTACCGCGTGCCAACGTCATCGCATCCACATCCGGTGCCACCGGCACTTTGCGCATATGTACTTTCAAGATATGTTCACGACCGCGCACATCTGGCAAGCCGACGACGACTTGACGGTCAAAACGTCCCGGGCGAGTTAGTGCTGGATCCAGCACATCCGGACGGTTGGTCGCAGCAATCACGATAACGCCTTCGTTACCTTCAAAACCGTCCATTTCCACCAACATTTGGTTCAGTGTCTGCTCGCGTTCATCGTGTCCGCCGCCAAGCCCGGCGCCACGCTGACGACCGACAGCATCGATTTCGTCAATAAAAATCAGACAAGGGGCGTTTTTCTTCGCTTGTTCGAACATATCGCGCACACGGGACGCACCAACCCCGACGAACATTTCCACGAAATCAGAACCTGAAATCGTAAAGAAAGGCACTTTCGCTTCTCCGGCGATGGCTTTTGCCAGCAAGGTTTTACCGGTTCCCGGTGGTCCGACCATTAAAATTCCTTTCGGAATTTTGCCGCCCAATTTCTGGAACTTACCCGGATCACGCAGAAAATCGACGATTTCTCCCACTTCTTCTTTTGCTTCGTCACAACCGGCGACATCGGCAAAAGTGGTTTTAATTTGCTCTTTGGTCAGCATTTTGGCACGGCTTTTACCGAAACTCATGGCTTTGCCGCCGCCCCCTTGCATCTGGCGCATAAAGAAAAACCACACGCCGATTAATAACAGCATCGGAAACCAAGAAATCAGAATTTGAGATAAAAAACCGCGTTTTTCCGGCGGTGTGCCTTCCACTTTGATTTTCTTATTTAATAAATCATTTAATAATTTATCATCATAAATCGGCATCACGGTTGAATATTTTGTTCCGTCGGCCTTGGTGACAGCAAGTTCGCTGTCTTCAAAACGCACTTGACGCACCTGATCATTGCCGACGTCGGTAATAAACGTCGTATAATCGGTTAAACTGCCATTGGCATTCCCGTTAAATCCCTGATACGCCGTCATCATCACAACGGCAACCACAATCCACAGGACCAGATTTTTTACCATATCGTTCAAGGTTTGACCTCGTTTATTTTTGAGTTAATAAATTGTTACAAGCTTACTACATCCACCGCCGAATTTGAAGTTCTCAAATCATCGCTAATATTTGTAACCCGTTGCAACGATATATACCTCACGGGAACGCCCGCGAGACGCTTCAGGCTTGCGAACTTTCACAACACTAAACAGAGAGCGGATCTCTTTTAAGTAATCGTCAAAGCCTTCGCCTTGGAAAACCTTCACCACAAAACCGCCTTTGGGCGCCAGCACCTGTTTACACATATCCAATGCCAACTCCACCAAATACATGGCACGCGGAATATCCACCGACGGCATACCGCTGAAATTAGGCGCCATGTCGGACATCACGACATCCACTTTCGCTGCGCCCACCCGTTCCAACAGCGCATTAAGCACATTTTCGTCACGAAAATCGCCCTGTAGAAAATCAACACCGACAATTGGATCCATTTCCAAAATATCACAGGCAATCACACGCCCATTCGCCCCAATCTGACTGACCGCATACTGCGACCAGCCGCCCGGTGCCGCGCCAAGATCCACCACGGTCATGCCCGGTTTAAACAGGCGATCGGTGTGTTGAATTTCATCTAACTTAAAATAAGCGCGCGAACGCAATTTTTGTTTATGCGCTTTTTGGACAAACGGATCCTTAAAATGTTCATTTAGCCAGCGAGTCGAACTCGCCGAACGTTTTTTCTTTCCCATAAATCATTCAAATGTTGTGGTAGTTTTCTCAATATAAGGTTAAAATTCCCCGGTTCAAGTAGTCGATTGCGATATTTTTATCAAAAATCGACCGCACTTTTTTATTCATCGGGATCATTATTAATGACATTATCAACCAAACAGAAACAATTCTTAAAAGGTCTGGCTCATCACTTAAATCCGGTGGTGATGCTGGGAGGCAACGGACTAACCGAGGGCGTACTTGCCGAAATCGACAACGCGCTCAATCATCATGAACTGATTAAAGTGAAAATCGCCGGTGCGGATCGCGCAACCAAACAATTAATCATTGATGCGATTATCCGTGAAACACAGGCTCTTGCGGTGCAGACAATTGGCCACATTCTCGTGCTTTACCGCCCGAGTGAAGAGGCAAAAATTCAGCTGCCGCGTAAATAATTGCTCAGACGGACGCGAAACATCGCGTCCTTTCTCTATTTTTTGACGACCGACTTATTTATATTCAACCGCAATAATGTCAAACTCCACCGTTCCGCCCGGCGTACTGATCGTGACAGTATCGTCGAGTTCTTTGCCGATCAAACCGCGCGCAATCGGTGAATTGACGGAAATTAATCCCTCTTTGATATTAGCTTCGTCATCGCCGACAATGCGGTAGGTCACTTCCTCTTCCGTATCGGTATTCACCAGCACCACGGTAGCGCCGAAAATAACCTTGCCGTTGTTAGGAATTTTGGTCACATCAATAATCTGACCGTTGGATAATTTTCCCTCGATTTCCTGAATTCGCCCCTCACAGAATCCCTGCTGCTCACGAGCGGCATGATATTCCGCATTTTCTTTTAAATCCCCGTGCTCACGCGCCTCCGCAATGGCTTTAATGATTTCGGGACGGCGTACATTCTTAAGAAAATCAAGTTCTTGTCTTAATTGCTCCGCACCGCGTACGGTCATAGGAATCTGTTGCATACTCTCAAGCTATCCTTTTTTAAGTAAAAACAAAACTACGGCAGAACACGTCATCCTGTCGTAGTTAATAAAATATCACGATAAACGAGAAATCGTTTTACTCTCGCCGATTGAGGTACTATTATTGTTCGTCTGAAAAAAAATAGCAACCGAAACACGGCCGTTTATGTACAAATTATCAAGATTTTCATCTCAATTAAAACTCGGGCTTTTATCCCTAAGTGTCGCATTTTCAACCGCCGCCGTCGCCACAGTGGATGTCGCGCCGATCGCCGCTTATCTACCACAAGGCGCCAGTCTGGGTTTTGTAGCAAAAAACTTAAAACAGGAACAACTGACCGCCGCGTTCAATCCGCATACATTTATGCTGCCTGCCAGCACCCAAAAGGTGTTTACCGCCCTTGCCGCCAAATTAACGCTGGGAGACGACTTTCGTTTTGAAACCGCCCTGCTGACCAACGGTAAAGTAGAAAACGGTCAATTAAACGGTGATCTTATCGCCAGATTCAGCGGCGATCCCGATTTAACCAGCGGACAGTTATATAACCTGTTGGGAGAACTGAAAAAACAGGGGATCAATCGAATTGCCGGTAATCTGATTCTGGACACCTCGATTTTTGTCGGTCATGACCGCGGTTTAGGCTGGATCTGGAATGATCTAACCATGTGTTTTAACTCGCCACCCGCCGCCGTGAATATTGATAACAATTGTTTTTATGTGGAACTGGACGCCAATCAGCCTGCCGGTGAGTTAGTCAGATTTAACGTGCCAGCGCAATTCCCGATTCAAGTATTCGGACAGGTACGCGTTGCCAGCAGGGAAGATGCACCTTATTGCCAGCTTGACGCCGTAGTACACGATAACAACCGCTATCAAATCAAAGGCTGTCTAACCCGTCAAAGCAAGCCTTTTGGACTGAGTTTTTCCGTACAGGACCCCGATGCTTATGCCGCAGCGACTATCCAGCGCCAGTTAAAACGTCTGGGTATTGCCTTTAACGGTAGCGTACAGCAACCTTATCAGCCGCAGCAAGGCACCCTGCTGGCACAGCATTTATCGAAACCGTTGCCGGAGCTGCTGAAAAAAATGATGAAAAAATCCGACAACCAGATTGCCGATGCGCTGTTCCGCACTATCGCCTATCATCATTACAAACGCCCGGCTTCTTTCCAGCTTGCCTCGCTGGCAATGCGGCAGATTTTACAATCCAAAGCCGGAGTGAAATTCGGCAATAGCATTATTGCTGACGGTTCAGGCTTATCCCGCCACAATTTAATCGCCCCGCAAGCCATGTTGCAAGCATTGGAATATATCGCCCGAAACGAAGAACAGCTGCATCTGCTGGAAACCTTTCCGATCGCCGGCGTGGATGGTACGCTGAGCGGACGCGGTTCCATGATTAACGCACCACTGATAAAAAACATCACGGCAAAAACCGGCGCTTTAAAAGGGGTTTACAACCTGGCCGGCTTTATGACTAACGCTCGCGGCGAACGGGTGGCGTTCGTGCAGTTTATCAACGGATATTCCACCGGCAGCGATTTGGAAAGTAAAACCAAACGTGCGCCGTTAGTCCAGTTTGAAAGTACTCTTTATAACGATATTTATAAGGACTGAACATCCGCTGAGGCGATTTCACTAAGGTGCTATCTCCTCGTTCACGTTAAACGCACAAGTGCGGTCAAAATTCAGAGAAAAAATCGACCGCACTTTTTATGATCTTCATCAAAAAGCGCAAGTTTTTTATTACATCGCATAATTTATTCAGTCGATTTTTTCACTGATAAATTTTTTCTTATTTATAAGTAAGTTATTTACTGTCAAGAATCACGCCTCAAATTTAGTGCTTGAACTTTTACAGACAACACATTATCTTGTAGCCTGAATTTTACCTTATACCTATATATTGTGTTTTCAATATCAGGATAACAAGCCGGAAATCACTTATGAATAAAGCGTTGATGGTCACTAAACGTGACGGAAAACTTGAACCGATTAACTTAGACAAAATTCACCGAGTCATCACTTGGGCGGCAGAAGGACTGGATAATGTTTCCGTGTCGCAGGTGGAATTGCGTTCGCATATCCAATTTTACGAAGGCATCCGCACCTCAGATATTCACGAGACGATCATTAAAGCCGCAGCGGATTTAATCAGCAAAGAAGCGCCGGATTACCAGTATCTGGCGGCTCGGTTGGCAGTATTCCATTTGCGTAAAAAAGCCTACGGGCATTTTGACCCGCCGCGTTTATATGATCACGTCAAAAAACTGGTGCGCATGGGGAAATATGATGAAGCGTTGCTGACCGATTATTCCCGTGAAGAATGGGATGAAATGGACGGTTTTCTCGATCATTGGCGGGACATGACCTTTTCCTACGCCGCAGTAAAGCAATTGGAAGGCAAATATTTGGTGCAAAACCGCGTAACCGGCGAAATTTATGAATCGGCGCAATTTTTATACCTGTTGGTCGCCGCCAGTTTGTTTTCGAGATACCCGGCAGAAACCCGACTGACTTATGTGCGCCGTTTTTATGACGCCACTTCCACTTTTAAAATTTCCTTACCGACACCGATTATGTCCGGTGTGCGTACGCCGACCCGCCAGTTCAGCTCTTGTGTGCTGATCGAATGTGGCGATAGTCTGGACTCCATTAACGCCACCGCCTCGGCGATTGTCAAATACGTTTCTCAACGCGCCGGAATCGGCATCAATGCCGGTGCAATCCGTGCTTTAGGCAGCCCAATCCGCGGCGGAGAAGCCTTTCATACCGGCTGTATTCCGTTCTATAAATATTTTCAAACCGCGGTAAAATCCTGTTCGCAAGGCGGCGTGCGCGGCGGAGCGGCAACGGTTTACTACCCGCTCTGGCATCTGGAGGCGGAAAGCCTGCTGGTGCTGAAAAATAATCGTGGCGTGGAAGATAACCGTGTGCGCCACATGGATTACGGCGTACAACTGAATAAATTAATGTATCAACGCTTAATCAAAGGCGGCGAGATTACCCTGTTCAGCCCGTCCGACGTGCCGGGATTGTATGAGGCATTCTTCGCCGATCAAGATAAATTTGAAGCGCTTTACCTCAAATACGAACAGGATCCGACTATTCGTAAACGGACTGTAAGAGCGGTCGAAATTTTCTCATTATTGATGCAGGAACGCGCCTCGACCGGGCGTATCTATATTCAGAACGTGGATCACTGCAACACCCATTCCCCGTTTGATCCTGCCGTAGCACCGGTGCGCCAGTCCAATTTATGTCTGGAGATCGCTCTGCCGACCAAACCGCTGGCGCATATTAACGATGAAGAAGGCGAAATCGCCCTGTGTACGTTATCGGCATTCAACTTAGGTGCAATCAACAACCTTGATGAACTGGAAGAACTGGCGGATCTGGCGGTGCGCGCCTTAGACGCGTTGTTGGATTATCAGGATTATCCGGTTAAAGCGGCGCAGCGCAGTTCGTTAGCGCGCCGTTCATTGGGTATCGGTGTGATCAATTATGCTTATTATCTGGCCAAAAACGGCGTGCGTTACTCCGATGGCAGTGCCAATGATCTCACGCACCGCACCTTTGAGGCAATTCAGTATTATTTGCTGAAAGCATCCATGAATCTGGCAAAAGAAGCCGGCGCATGCGACTATTTCAATCAAACCACTTACGCCAAAGGTATTTTGCCAATCGACAGTTATAAAAAAGACATCGACAGCCTAACCCAGGAACCGTTACATTACGACTGGGAAACCCTGCGCAAAGATATTCAGGAGTTCGGCTTGCGCAATTCCACGCTGACCGCCTTGATGCCGTCGGAAACATCTTCCCAGATTTCCAATGCCACTAACGGTATCGAACCGCCGCGCGGTCATGTCAGTATCAAAGCATCAAAAGATGGCATCTTAAAACAGGTCGTTCCGGATTATGAAAACCTGAGCGAAAACTATGAATTGTTATGGGATATTCCAAACAACGACGGCTATCTGCATCTGGTCGGGATTATGCAGAAATTCGTGGATCAAGCCATTTCTGCCAATACTAACTATGACCCGAAACGCTTTGAAGATGGCAAAGTGCCGATGAAAGTGTTGCTGAAAGATCTTCTGACCGCTTATAAATACGGCTTAAAAACCCTGTACTACCAAAATACCCGCGACGGCGCTGAAGATGCCCAAGAAGACATGGACGACGGCTGCGCAGGCGGAGCATGTAAGATTTAATTAATAATTAATCAATAAAAAGTGCGGTAGAAGTTTTTACAGTTTCTACCGCTTTTTTATGAAAAATAAACTCTTCGGCATCGTAAAGCGGCAAAGAAAATATGCCATTTAGCAAAGATTCCTAAGCAAAAAGTGTTGGCAACGGCAACACGTTTTACAAGGCGAAAAGTCAAGATGCAGATTATTTACCGCTGTCACCGTAATTACCAAGTACTCTGGCGCTCGGATCGTTGACGTTGCAGCCTTCCCATGTCTTATTTGGCATCCAGAAATCTTTAATCCAGTGTGCCTGACCCGGATAAAATTGCTCAAAGATGTCACGATACAGCAGCGCTTCTTTGGTAAATGGCGTCGCATACGGGTATTTTTCTTTTGCCTGCAATAACGCATTATCGTCGTATTTACTTTCGGCAAAGGCTTTTAGGTGATCGACCATAGAATGTCCCACCGCATCACTGAAAGCGGCTTTTTCACGGTATAAAATACCGTCTGGTAAATAGCCCGAGCCTTCAAATGCTTTGCGCAACAGATATTTTCCTTTGTGATACACATTCATTTTACGTTCCGGATTAATGCTCATCGCATAATCGACAAATGCAATATCACTGAACGGTACCCGCGCTTCCAGCGAGTTTGCCGCCAAGCAACGATCTGCACGCAATACATCATACATATACAGTTCACGAATTCGTTTTTGTGCTTCTTGCTGAAATGCAGCGGCATCCGGCGCAAAATCAGTATATTTATAGCCAAAAATTTCATCGCTAACTTCGCCGGTTAGCAACACTTTTAAATCCGTTTTCTGACGAATATATTTACACACCAAATACATACCAATACTGGCACGAATTGTTGTGATATCCCACGTTTCCAAATGCCAGATAACCTGTTCCAGACAGCCGATTACCTCATCTTTTGTCATACTGACTTCCGTATGCTCAGTACCTAAAAAATCAGCAACCTCTTTGGCATACTTTAAATCAATCGGATCGGTATCCATCCCTACCGCAAATGTTTTAATCGGTTTGTCCGAATGTTTCTGCGCAATAGCACAAACCAACGACGAATCCAGTCCGCCGCTGAGCAAAAAGCCAAGTGGTGCATCAGCACTCAAGCGCTTGATCACAGCAGCTTCCAGCTTTTCACGCAACTTCCGCGCAATACAATCAATATTCTGTTCAACGATCGTTTTAGGATCTGCAATATCGTTATAGCAAATAAATTGGCTGCCGTCGTAATAATGACCCGGCGGAAAAGGGCTAATATCGCGACAAAACGGCTGTAGCGCCTTCGCTTCCGAAGAAAACGCAATCCCGCCAGTTTGCTTATCATAGCCGTAAAACATTGGACGAATACCGATGGGATCGCGTCCAGCATAAATTTTTCCGCTTTGAGTATCCACCAAGACTAGTGCGAACTCTGCATCCAGCATCTTCATCATCACTTCAATACCAAGGCGCTGATAAAGTGGAATCAATACTTCACAGTCACTCTCAGAACGAAAATCATAATCGCTTTCCAGCATTTGTTTCAGTTGCGGATAATTATAAATTTCTCCATTACAGACCAACTCAATACCGTTATGTTTGAAAGGTTGATTGCCGTTATCCGTTAAATCCATAATTGATAAACGATGAAATCCCCAGACTCCGTTACTTTCAGAAGCTAAATATTGATTATCCGGCCCGCGATGAAATAATGTATCAAATCCGCGTTTAACATCCTCTGAATACGCCGCTGAAGAAAAAATAAATCCACACATATATAAAATCCTATTGCTAAAATAACAATGACGATATTAATATAAATTCAATATCAGTCAATCAAAACAATACAAAATCAATATAAAAATCAACTAACTTAAAAAACATATAAAAATATCATCAATACATTAACATTTAACTAATTTAAATATCGTTATACACAATTGCGCGTTATCGTACCACAGATAAAAATTCGCTAAAAACACACCGCACTTTATGTTGAGTAAAAAGTGCGGTGCGTTTTTCGATTGTTTGATGGATTTGCCGGAGGAGGCGATTGTCTGGTGTGGGATTTTTCGAATAGACATTAAGATTGAATTGAATATTCCAATTAAGGCTAAACGCCGTTTATCGTTTGATGTTGGCGTTGGCGTTGGCGTTGGCGTTGGCGTTGGCGCCAATTATCGCCCATAAAAAAACCACAAGCACTTGCTTGTGGCTCTTCTT